>NZ_MSXV01000037.1 GCF_001945395.1 Pseudomonas sp. PA15(2017)
TGCTTTGCCCGCGACCTTCGCCCTGGATATAACCCATAAACGACAATGCCCCTATCAACCGATAGAGGCATTGTCTTCAACTCACCCTCGGACTGCTAGGTTTTCACACAGTCTGCTTGGCTCCCGTCTTTCGTTGCAGTCGACGATTATTCTTCCATCTGCGACTGCAGGTAATTCTGCAGACCCACTGCCTTGATCAGGCTCAACTGGGTTTCCAGCCAGTCGATATGCTCTTCCTCGGATTCGAGGATGTCTTCGAGCAGTTCACGGCTGGCGTAGTCGCCGACGCTCTCGCAGTAGGCGATTGCCTCTTTCAGGTCGATGTGTGCCTTGTGCTCGATCCGCAGGTCGCACTCGAGCATTTCCTGGGTGTTCTCACCGATCAGGATCTTGCCCAGATCCTGCAGGTTCGGCAGGCCTTCCAGGAACAGGATGCGCTTGATGAGCTTGTCGGCGTGCTTCATCTCGTCGATGGACTCGTGGTACTCGTGCTTGCCGAGTTTGGTCAGGCCCCAGTCTTCGTACATACGGGCATGCAGGAAGTACTGGTTGATCGCGACCAGCTCGTTGCCGAGGATCTTGTTCAAGTGCTGAATTACTGTCTTGTCGCCTTTCATGATGAAGCCCGTCCTGCCTGGAATTAAGTAACCGATGGCGAATTCTGGGCTTGCGAAATACGGCTGTCAAACGTAAGTTATTGAAATATAAGTGAAAATAAATATAAATGAGAGTGTTTAAGTTGTGCGTTTTGGCGCTAACTCATTGAATTTCAGGCATAAAAAAACCGGATGCGAGATCCGGTTCTTCAAAAAGGTGCTATTTAAGCCGCAACAAAATTTCCCGGGTAAGCCATTGCTACCTGACTTTGTTGCACTTCACCCAGCGTTTCGCGCACCACTTGCTTGGCCAGGCATGCACATTTGCCACACTGGCTGGCAACGCCCAGGGTTTCACGGACTTCACGGTAGCTGCAGCAACCTTCGTAGATTGCTTCGCGGATCTGACCGTCGGTGACACCTTCGCAAAGGCAGACGTACATAGGCTTGGCCCGTCGCTTGGCTGAGACTGATGGCGAAGGATACTAATGTTAATGAGAATACGTGTCAAAGATAAAACGGCTCTCGATTGATGCTGGCCGGTAACTTTGGATGAGCGGTCGTGCCCAGCGCTGCGCAGGTGGTTTTGCTGGACCGTGGATCAATCTACAGCCAATAAAAAACCGGCCTGGAGCCGGTTTTTTATTTGGGGGAGGGCAGTGATCAGGCGATCTGCGTGCACAGCCCTTCTTCGAGGCCGAGCATGATGTTCAGGTTCTGCACGGCAGCGCCCGAGGCACCTTTGCCCAGATTATCGAGCTTGGCCACCAGCAGCGCCTGCTGCCCGCTGCCCGCACCGAATACCTGCAGTTCGGCGCGGTTGCTGCCGTTCAGGCCATGCGGCGTAATGAAGGGTGCGGTGTCCGCGGCAATCTCGTTGTAAGGCTGCACCTGCACGAACTGCTCGCCCTGGTAGTAGGCGGCCAGGGCCTTGTGCAGCTCGGCGCCGTTGCTGCCTTGCAGCGGAATCATCACCAGCATGCCCTGATCAAAGTTGCCGACCGCTGGCTGGAAGATCGGGCGGGCGTTCAGGCCGCTCCAGTGCTGGATTTCCGGGATGTGCTTGTGATCAAAGCCCAGGCCGTAGGCGGCGTAGGCCGGCGCGCCTTCGCCCTCGTAACGCTCGACCATCTTGGTACCGCCACCGGTGTAGCCGGACACCGCGTTGATGCACAGCTCGCGATCGGCGCCGAGCAGGCCGGCCTCGATCAGCGGGCGCAGCAGCACAATGGCGCCGGTGGCGTAGCAACCCGGGTTGCTGACGGCGCGGGCGTTGGCGATCGCTTCGCGCTGACCCTTGGCCAGTTCGGCCATACCGAACACCCAGTCGCTGGCGGTGCGGTGGGCGGAGCTGGCGTCCAGCACGCGACAGCCGACTTCGCGGGCCTGGGCCGCGGTTTCTTTCGCGGCGTCGTCAGGCAGGCACAGCACGGTGACATCGACCGAGCGCATCAGCGCGAGTTTGGCATCGACGTCGCGACGCTTGTCGTGATCGATGGTGACCACCTCGATCTGCGGGTGATTGGCCAGGCGCTGGCGAATCTGCAGGCCGGTAGTGCCAGCCTGCCCATCGATGAAAATCTGATATTTTTTCATGGCATTCACTCGTCGAAGTCTTCCCAGCCGCCCATTTCCTTCCAGCGATTGACGATGCCGCAGAACAGCTCGGCAGTCTTCTCGGTGTCATAGCGGGCGGAGTGGGCTTCGCGACCGTCGAACTCGATGCCGGCGGCCTGGCAGGCCTTGGCCAGCACGGTCTGCCCGTAGGCGAGGCCGGCGAGGCTGGCGGTGTCGAAGCTGGAGAAAGGGTGGAAAGGATTGCGCTTGAGGTCACAGCGCGCCACCGCGGCATTCAGGAAGCCGAGGTCGAAGCTGCTGTTGTGGCCGACCAGAATGGCGCGTTTACAGCCATTGGCCTTCAGGGACTTGCGCAGGCCACGGAAGATCTCGGTCAGCGCATGTTCTTCGGTCACTGCCATGCGCAGCGGGTGGTCGAGCTTGATGCCGGTGAAGTCCAGGGCTGCCTGTTCGATGTTGGCGCCCTCGAACGGTTCGACCCGGAAGAAGTGGGTGTGATCCGGATACAGGAAGCCGCCTTCGTCCATGCCGATGGTGGTGGCGGCAATCTCCAGCAGGGCGTCGGTAGCGCTGTTGAAGCCCCCAGTCTCGACGTCCACGACCACCGGCAGGTAGCCACGAAAGCGTGCGGCCATTGGGTGGCGCGGCCCGCTGCTGGTCGGCAGGTCCTGATCGTCTTCGTACAGTTCTTCACTCATTGGCCGGCCTCCAGCAGGCGCCAGCGCAGTGTTTCGCCAGCGCGCAGGGGAATCACGGTCTGTTCGCCGAACGGCAGGCTGGCCGGGGCGGCCCAGGCTTCGCGCGCCAGGGTGATGGTGTCGGTGTTGCGCGGCAGGCCGTAGAAATCCGGGCCGAAATGGCTGGCGAAGCCCTCCAGCTTGTCCAGCGCGCCGCGCTCCTCGAACGCTTCGGCGTACAGCTCGATGGCGGCGTAGGCCGTGTAGCAACCGGCACAACCGCAGGCGTTTTCCTTGGCGTGTTTGGCATGGGGCGCCGAGTCGGTGCCCAGGAAGAATTTCGGGCTGCCGCTGGTGGCCGCGTCCAGCAGCGCCTGCTGATGGGTGTTGCGCTTGAGAATCGGCAGGCAGTAGAAGTGCGGGCGAATGCCGCCCACCAGCATGTGGTTACGGTTGTACAGCAGGTGCTGGGCGGTGATGGTCGCCCCGACGGTGGCCGGCGCTTCCTTGACGAACTGCGCGGCATCGGCGGTGGTGATGTGCTCGAACACCACCTTGAGCGTCGGAAAGCGCTCGACGACGCGGCACAGATGCTCGTCGATGAAGGCTTTCTCACGGTCGAACACGTCGATTTCCGAGCGGGTCACCTCGCCGTGCACCAGCAGCGGCAGGCCGGTTTCCGCCAGGGCTTCCAGGGCGCCGCTGATGTTGTCCAGGCTGGTGACGCCGGAGTCGGAGTTGGTCGTCGCGCCCGCCGGGTACATCTTCGCCGCATACACGTAGCCGCTGGCCTTGGCGGCGCGGATATCGTCGCCGGTAGTGCGGTCGGTGAGGTAGAGCACCATCAGCGGTTCGAACTGGCTGCCGGCTGGCCGTGCGGCGAGAATGCGCTGGCGATACTCACCTGCCTCGACGGCGTTGCGCACCGGCGGAACCAGATTGGGCATGATGATCGCGCGAGCAAAGGTGCGGGCCACATCGGCAACGGTGTGCGGCAGTACGGCGCCGTCGCGCAGGTGAATGTGCCAGTCGTCAGGACGCAGCAGGGTGATGCGGTCGGTCATTGAGGCTTCCAGGCGGAGCGAAAACATGCTTGGAATGCTACCGGAAAAGGGCGACGGGGGCACGCCGCAGATAGGCAGGCTGCGCACTCAAGTTTTCCCGTTGGCCACCGATACCCAGAGGGTACGTGGTTGTTTTTCCCGGAGTTCGCTGTGCGCCAGCCTCTTTTCCTTCTCATTGGATTGATCCTCAGTGCTGGCGCGAGCTTGCCTGCCATGGCGATCAGCTTCCAGACCCGCCTGGAAAAGGTCGAATGGCAGGTGGTCGGTGACAAGTTCGAATGCCGCCTCAGCCAGCCGATCACCGATTTCGGTGCCGGGGAGTTCGTGCGCCGCGCCGGTGAACAGGCCACCTTTCGCCTGCAGGCTCGGGAGCGCTTGCTGGGCAGCGGCTCGGCCACCTTGCTGGCCGCTGCGGCGCCCTGGCAACCTGGGCGCGGCGACATCAACCTGGGTGCGGTCAGCGTCCGCAATGGCGAGGTACCGTTCAACAGCAGCCAGGAGCAGGCAGGGCGCCTGCTCACCGGTCTGCTGGAAGGGCGTAGCCCGCTGGTGCGCCATCGTACATCGATGGGCGGTGAAAGCCTGGAAGTGCGGCTGCTGCCCGTGCGTTTTCGCAAGGCCTACGATGATTACCTCAATTGCACCGCCAAGCTACTGCCGGTCAACTTCGACCAGGTACGCCAGTCCACTATCGGCTTTCCGGGCGGTGGCACCGAGCTCGATGCCATGGCCAAGGCCCGGCTGGAAATCATCCTCGACTTCATGAAGGCCGACCCCACGGTCAATCGTATCGAGCTGGACGGGCATTCCGACAACAGTGGCAATCGCCTGACCAATCGCGATCTGTCCCGCCGCCGTGCCTTGGCGGTGATGGACTATTTCAAGGCCCAGGGCGTACCCGAGGAGCGCATCATCATGCGTTTCCACGGTGAGCGTTATCCGCTGGTGCCCAACAACAGCGTGGCCAATCGGGACAAGAATCGTCGCGTGTCCGTACGGCTGGACAAGGTGCCGGATGCGCCGCTACAGCCCACCGAGCAGGCCACCCCGGCAGCGCCACCGGTGCCGGCAACGCCTGCCGCTACTTCCTGAGTCTGTCGCCTCGACGCCATCGCCTGTCGCACCCCTGTAAATCGCGGCCCATGGCAAGTAGAATCACGGGCTTTCGAACAACCCCGTGGAGTGGATGGCATGGCGGACGTCAAAAAGGTAGTTCTGGCCTATTCCGGTGGCCTGGACACCTCGGTGATCCTCAAGTGGCTGCAAGATACCTATAACTGTGAAGTGGTGACCTTCACCGCCGATCTCGGCCAGGGTGAAGAGGTCGAGCCGGCCCGCGCCAAGGCCCAGGCCATGGGCGTCAAGGAAATCTACATCGACGACCTGCGCGAAGAGTTCGTGCGTGATTTCGTGTTCCCGATGTTCCGCGCCAACACCGTCTACGAGGGCGAATACCTGCTCGGTACCTCCATCGCGCGCCCACTGATCGCCAAGCGCCTGATCGAGATCGCCAACGAGACCGGCGCCGACGCCATCTCCCACGGCGCCACCGGCAAAGGCAACGACCAGGTGCGTTTCGAACTGGGTGCCTACGCGCTCAAGCCAGGCGTGAAAGTCATCGCCCCGTGGCGCGAGTGGGATCTGCTGTCGCGCGAGAAGCTGATGGACTATGCCGAAAAGCATGCCATCCCGATCGAGCGCCACGGCAAGAAGAAGTCGCCGTACTCCATGGATGCCAACCTGCTGCACATCTCCTATGAAGGCGGCGTGCTGGAAGACACCTGGACCGAGCACGAAGAAGACATGTGGCGTTGGACCAAGTCGCCGGAAGCGGCGCCGGATACCCCGACCTACATCGAGCTGACCTACCGCAACGGTGACATCGTTGCCATCGACGGCAAGGAACTGAGCCCGGCCACCGTGCTGGCCGAGTTGAACCGAATCGGCGGCGAGAACGGCATCGGCCGTCTGGACATCGTCGAGAACCGTTTCGTCGGCATGAAGTCCCGCGGCTGCTACGAAACCCCCGGCGGCACCATCATGCTCAAGGCCCACCGTGCCATCGAGTCGATCACCCTGGACCGCGAAGTCGCTCACCTCAAAGACGAGCTGATGCCGAAGTACGCCAGCCTGATCTACAACGGTTTCTGGTGGAGCCCGGAGCGTCTGATGCTGCAACAGATGATCGACGCTTCCCAGGCCAACGTGAATGGCGTGGTGCGCCTGAAGCTGTACAAGGGCAACGTCGTCGTCGTCGGCCGCAAGTCCGACGATTCGCTGTTCGACGCCAACATCGCCACCTTCGAAGAAGACGGCGGCGCGTACAATCAGGCCGATGCGGCGGGCTTCATCAAGCTCAACGCCCTGCGCCTGCGCATCGCCGCTGGCAAGGATCGCAAGCTGCTGTAAACGCTGCGTCCCCGTCCACCGCGCCGCCCCGCATTCGCCGGGGCGGCGCTGGGCGATTTCTGTTTCCAGCTGTCCATGATCGACCCTTTCACCGCTCTGGGCGTGCAGCCGCAGGCGCGATGAGCTGTGGGCGTAATGAATCTGGGGCGGAGGATGCACCGGCCAGACGTGCGTCTGGCCGGCGAGGGGAACGTCAGGCTTTGCGGGTCAGCGGTTGCTGATCGAACTCGACGCCGGCCAGGCCGCTCTTCATCAGGGCGCGGATGTTGCCGTGGTCGCTGCCTTCAGGCGTGGCCAGCACGCTGCGGTAGTGTTCGCCGAAGCACAGCAGGGCTTCCTGATCGCTCAGGCCTTCGAGCAGGGCCAGGCCCAGGGTCTTGCACGAGCCTTCGTTCTGGCCGGCTGCGTTGCTCACTTCACCGTTGCGAAAGGCGCTGGGCTGGTAGTCGTAGTGTTCGGCGATAAAGGCCAGGGTTTCGGCGAAGGCGAAATGCTCGGCGCTCAGGCGTGCGCGGAAATCGTTCAGATGGCTCATGCGGTTCCTTTCGGGTTCTTGGCATTGAAGGCAGCTTGCTGCTCCGGGCTGGCTTCGGTCTGGTACTTGGCCTTCCACTCGGCGTAGGGCATGCCGTAGACCTCTTCGCGGGCCTGATCGGGGGTGATGGCGATCTGCAGGTCGTCGGCTGCGGCCTTGTACCACTTGGACAGGCAGTTGCGGCAGAAGCCAGCCAGGTTCATCAGGTCGATGTTCTGCACGTCCGGGCGTTCGCGCAGGTGCTGAACCAGGCGGCGATAGGCGGCAGCTTCCAGTTCGAGGCGTTGTTGGTCGTTCATGGCGATGCTCTCTCCGGGAGGATGGCGGCGATGATAAAAGTCGGCAGGCCGCTCGGCAACCGGGCGGCCGATAGCTCAGCGGTGCCCGGCGAGGGTTATCGATACCGACTCGGCGAAGCGCAAGGCGTGGGGCTTGTCGACCTCCACTTCAGCGTAGCGCACCGCTTCGTGGGTCATCACCAAGTCGAGAATCTCCTGGGTCAACCGCTCCAGCAGGGCGAAGCGGTTGCCTTCCACATGGGCGATGATGGCCTTGGTGATGGTGCGGTAGTTGAGGGCGTGCTCGATGTCGTTGTCACGCACCGCATCGACGGCCGGGTAAAGAATGGTCAGGTTGATCAACACGTCCTGCTTGTTGTTGATCTCCTCTTCCTTGATGCCGATGAAGGTGCGCAGGCGCAGGTCCTTGACGCGGATGCGCGCCATGCCGGGTTCGAGTCTGGGCATGCTTACTTGCTCCGTCCGATCAGTTGCAGGAATTCGTGACGGGTATTGTAGGACTCACGAAAGGCGCCGAGCATCACCGAGGTGCTCATCACCGAATTCTGCTTTTCCACACCGCGCATCATCATGCACATGTGCTGCGCCTCGATCACCACGGCCACGCCGGCGGCCTGGGTGACTTGCTCGATGGCGTTGGCGATCTGCCGGGTGAGGTTTTCCTGGATCTGCAGGCGGCGCGCGTACATGTCGACGATGCGCGCGATCTTCGACAGGCCGAGCACCTTGCCGGTGGGAATGTAGGCCACGTGCGCCTTGCCGATGAAGGGCAGCAGGTGGTGCTCGCACAGCGAGTAGAGTTCGACGTCCTTGACGATCACCATCTCGTCGCTGTCGGAGCTGAACAGCGCGCCGTTGACGACTTCTTCCAGGCTTTTCTCGTAGCCGTTGCACAGGTACTGCATGGCCTTGGCTGCACGCTTGGGGGTGTCGAGCAGGCCTTCACGCTCGGGGTCTTCGCCGAGGCCGAGGAGGATTTCGCGGTAGTGGTTGGGCAGTAGTGGATTCATCGTCAGGGTCCTCGAGGCGCCTCACTTGAGGTGGCGGCCGCCGTTCACGGTCAGGGTGGTGCCGGTGATGTAAGGGGTATCCAGCAGGTAGCGCAGGCTCTGGTAAATCACCTGGGGGCCGGGCTCGAAGCCCAGGGCGGATTTGCTCAGGGCCTTGGCGCGGTATTGAGCGTCGTCGTCTTCGTTGAACATCAGCAGTGCCGGGGCGATGCCGTTGACCTTGATGGCTGGCGCGAAGCGCGCGGCGAACGACAGGGTCAGGCTGTCCAGACCAGCCTTGCTGGCGCAGTACGCCGGCCGATTGGCGGAGCCCTTGCGCACCACGTCATCGCTGATATGGACGATATCCGCCTGCTCGCTGCGCTGCAGCAGTTCGGCGCAGTGCAGGTTGATCAGGTAGGGCGCCAGCATGTGTACGGTGAATAGCTGAGCGAAGGCAGCGGCTTCCTCGCCTGGCGCTTCGGCGAACCAGGCCGAGGCGTTATGGACGATCGCCCGCAGGCTGTCCGTCCGGCTTTTCAGATTTTCGATGAAGGCCAGGATGCTGGCTTCGTCGCCGAAGTCGGCCTGCAGGGTCAGCGCGCCGCGCTCGCGCAAGCGCTGCAGGGCAGGCTTTTCGCTGCGAAAAGTCACGATCACCGGATGGCCGTCGTCGAGCAGGCGCTCGGCACAATGCAGGCCGACTCGCTGGCTGGCGCCGGTGATCAGGATCGGGGCGTTGCTGACGCTCATGGGAGGGTGGCCAAGAGTGGACGAAGGGCGCTGCGACAAGGGTCGGCTAGCCCGGTTGTACAACGTTATAGCAGCCGTACAACCTGTACAACCCTTCGTGCTCTTTGGGAAAGCCAGGCGCCATTACCGCAGGTGGTGGCGCCTCCGTTTCAACTGCTGGTGGTCGTGCTCGCCCGGCGTGGAAGTGGTGCGCTGCGGGTGTCTTGCAGCCAGGGGGCGAGCAGGCGGGTCACCAGCGGGATGAACAGGTAGGTCATCAACGGCGTCAGGGCCAGGGTGCTGAGCAGCACGCGAGTGATCAGCGGCACATCGGCCAGCAAGTTGCCGAACAGCAGGTTGAAACACAGCGACACCGGGAAGAAGGCCAGCCAGATGGCGATGGTCTGTTTCCAGCGCGGCGGTTGGCGCAGGCCTGCGCCGAACCAGGCATCCAGGCCAAGGGCACGGTGCTCGTGGGGTTGTGCGAACAAACCCTTGCCACGCTCCAACCAGGCACGGCGAGAAGCGGAATGCTCCCAGGTGGCCATGGTGTGCTCGTCGGTGAAGCGGAAGATCATCTGAAATTCGTCGTCGCCCGGTGGCGGAGCGAGTACGCCGGAACCCAGGTAGCCGGGGAAGTCGGTAGCCAGTTGTTCGCCTTCGCGCAGCCAGGCGATGAAATCGTGATAGCGCTCGCCAGCGACGCGGCGCGCCACCATCAGGGTAACCGGTTCGGTAGACATCGTGTATCTCCTGCTGAGCACATGGCCAGGGTAGGGCCAGGCGATAGGCGCGGTTCGGGGTGGTGAGCCGCGTCATGATTGCAGCAAGGATTATTCCTATTTCCAGCAAATTAGCTAGCCCGATTCGATGCCGATTCGGCAAAAGTGGCCAGGTGCCGCCATATACAAGGACCGCTGGTGTCATGCCGTTCGTCGGCGGAAGCCGCCTGCGCCGTTTGGCTTGCGGATATTCACCGCAACCTTGCGCCGGCTTGAACAGTCTGGATTCGTTGTGGAGCACGCGAGCCGGGTCATTAACGCCTGTACAGGGCTTGTACAAGTAACGTCAATGGCGGCCCGAGCTGGAGTAGACTTGTGAAATCCTGACCTCTGCAACGGTTTTTTCTATGTCCGATCTGGTTGGTTCTGCACCTTTCAACGTCAATGCTTTCAAGGAAGAGGACCTGTTCCCGATCCGCGAGGTGGCGCGGTTGACAGGCGTGAACCCGGTGACGCTGCGCGCCTGGGAACGGCGTTACGGCCTCATCCAGCCGGTTCGCACAGACAGTGGGCATCGGCTCTATTCGCCTGCCGATGTGGAAACCGTGCGCAGCGTGCTGGCGTGGATCGAGCGCGGTGTGCCGGTCAGCAAGGTAGGGCGCATCCTGACCCGCAGTGAAACCGCCCAAGCCGCGCCCAGCTACGAATCGGCCACCTCGGGCGAATGGGCGCAATGGCAGACCCGTCTGCTCGCCGCCTTGCAGGCATTCGATGAGGCCGAGCTGGATCGTGTGTATGGCCAGGTGTTTTCCAGCTATCCGCTGTCGGTGACCTTTCAGGACATCATCATGCCGCTTTGGCAGCGCCTGCTGCTGCGCTATGGGCGGCCCGGCTATGGCAGCGAATGGCTGTTCTTCGATACCTATCTGCGTGCCCGGGTGCTGCAGCGGTTGCACAACCTACGCGATCAGCCGGGGCGGCGCCTCTTGCTGGTGGCGCTGCCTGGCCGTTGTCGAGAGCTCGAGCTACTGGTGACCGGGCTGCAGCTCAACCCCGCCGATGCCGCGGTACACGTGCTGGGCATCGGCCAGGCGCTGGAGGAATTGCCCCAGGTATGCGGCAAGATGCAGCCGGTGGCCGTGGTGGTGTTTTCCAATCAGGCGCCGGCCGCCGATACCCGGCAATCGCTCGAGCGCCTGTCGTTGAGCCTGGAGTGCCCGGTGGCGCTGGTGGGCGAGGGCGCCGACCTATTGGAAGAGAGCTTCAAAGGCTCGGCGATTGCCTGTCTGGGCAGCGATGGGCGGCTGATGCGCCGCCGCTTGCGGCAATTTCTGGCAGGGCGCCTGGATACCTGATCGGCCCTATAAGCTGTGGGCGTGGGGGTACAGCTTGCGGTGCTCCTGGTAGAGATGGGCCTGCAGGCGCTCGCTGCTGTCCTCGTCCAAGGTCAGCTCGTAGGCGAGCAGGCCGTCATCGGTGATGCGCACCAGGCTGCCTTGGAGAATCACCGGCTCGACATCGTCGATATCCAGACCAAGGCTGAACCGCTGCGGCGGTGAGGCCTTGGCCGTCTGCGCCACCAGCAGACCCGTCAGCGAAAGTTCCTGAACCACCAGGCTGCTTGGCTGACCGTCGCGGCGCAGCAAAGGCTGTGCCGGCTCCAGCGGCAAGCGCCAAGCGCGGTGAAAGGAGCCTTCCTCGAAGATCTGCGGGGTGCCGAGTTCAAGGTGCGGGGCGTTCTGGGCGTCGGTGACCAGATGGGGGGTGAATGTCAGGCGCTGATTGTCGATGTGTGCCTCGATGGTCAGTTGCTCCTTGGCGGCGCAAAGAGCCAGCAACTCGGCGGTCTGGCGCGCGGCATCGACCTGCAGAACCGGGTCCGGTTCGGCAGGGGCGGGAGCGTTTTCCGTAAGCTGCTGAATGAATTCCATTTCGAGGGGGGTTAACAGCGACGAGTCTTGCATTACGACTTCTGCGCAAGGTGGTGAGACTCCCTTGTGACAACTCGTCGGATGTTTCGTTACCGCTACCGCGATTTTTTCAGTTCGGCCAGTTCGGCGCGCAGAGCTTTGAGCTCGCTTTCCAGGGCCTGTACCCGCTCCTGGGCGGCAACATGTTCGCTGACATTCTTCTGGATGCCGATGAAATAGGTGAGCTGGTCGGCTTCGTTGAAGACCGGCGTGATCGACAGCTCGTTCCAGAAGGTACTGCCGTCCTTGCGGTAATTACGAAGCACCTCGCGGCAAGGCTGGCGGCTGTGAATGGCCTTGCGGATCAGCGCCGCGGCCGGCTGATCACGCTCCTCGCCCTGCAGGAACCGACAGTCCTGGTAAAGGATTTCCTCGCTGCTGTATCCGGTCAGGGTTTCGAACGCCGGGTTGGCATAGATGAGGATGTGATCCTCGCCTTCTTGTTCCGCGACCACGATGCCATCGTTAGAGGCCTCGACTACCCGTTGCAGCAAGTTAGCATTGATCATCACATGCGCCCCCTGTCGATTTTCGCCAGTCTACCAGAGGTGCGCGGCTTGCTCGCTTCGCTGGGTGCGGCAGGCGTGAGCCTGATGCCGCATAATGCGCTCAGTCTCAATCGATGGAGTTCTCATGAAAGTCGCGATTCTTTCCGGTTCGGTTTACGGCACCGCTGAAGAAGTGGCCCGGCATGCCGAGTCGCTGCTCAAGGCCGCCGGTATCGAAGCCTGGCACAACCCGCGTGCCACTTTGGCTGACGTCAAGGCGTTCGCGCCCGAGGCCTTCCTGATAGTGACCTCGACCACCGGCATGGGCGAGCTGCCGGATAACCTGCAACCGCTGTACCACCATATTCGCGACCAACTGCCGGCCTGGAGCGGCCTGCCAGGTGGCGTCATCGCCCTGGGCGATTCCAGCTACGGCGATACCTACTGCGCGGGTGGTGAACAGGCCCGTGAACTGTACGGCGAACTGGGCGTTCGTGAAGTGCTGCCGATGCTGCGTATCGATGCCAGCGAAAGTGTCACGCCCGAGCAGGATGCGGAGCCCTGGATCGGAGAATTTGTCGAGATGTTGCAAAAAAGCGACCGTCCATCTTGATGCTCGAACGTTGTTGAACCCTGGCCAGTCGGGTATAGGGAGCGTTCGTTTTCATTGAAGAAAACGGATGAGCTTGCACACCAATTGGATGAAAGGTGACGACAATGAACAAGATGAAGATTCCTGCCCTCGTACTCAGCGGCCTGCTGGCCGGTGCAGTTCTGCCTGCCGTTGCGGATTCCAGTGCTCCGGCACCGGGCACCACTACGCCGCAGCAGTCGACCACACCGGGTGCCCCGCCGACCGATAACGGCATGATGACCCCGGGCACCCCGGCACCTGGCACCGACGGCACCACCACCACGCCGGGCACGGGTACCGGTACGGGCAATGGCACCGGCGCTGGCGCCGATCCGATGCCAGGTGGCACTGGCACCAACGGCGGTTCGGGAACCGGTACTGGCACCGGCGGCGGCATGGGTGGCGGCACCGGCGGTAGCGGCAGTGCCGGTGGCACTGGCGGCGGCGCCAGCCAGTAAGCGCTGATCGGTGTGGGTGTTTCTACCCCGAGGGGTTTGAAACACCCGCCCATGGAAAGGCCTCAGCGAGTAGCTTTGATTCCGTATTTGCGCAGGCGTGTGGCGATCGCGCTGTGTGACGTATGCAGGCGGGCCGCCAGTTGGCGCGTCGAGGGATGGCTGACGTAGAGCCGTTCCAGCAACTCCTTCTCGAACGCCGATACAGCCGTCTCCAGGCTGACCACTTCCCCTCCCGGCTGTTGCTGGGCCACCGCCGTACCGGCGATGTCCAGGTCATCGACCTGCACCAGATTGCTTTCGCAGATCGCCGCCGCCCGAAAGATCACGTTCTGCAGCTGACGCACGTTGCCCGGCCAGCGATTGCCAAGCAGGGCCGGATAGGTTTCCGGCGTCAGGCGGCACTGGGTGCGTTGAATCTGCGCGCATGCCTGCTGCATGAAATGCCGAGCCAGCAGCACGATGTCCTGGCCGCGTTCGCGCAACGGCGGCACCTGCAGGTTCAACACGTTCAGGCGGTAGAACAGATCCTCGCGAAACTCGCCCTCGGCGACCATGCGCTCCAGATCGCGGTGCGTGGCGCTGATGATGCGCACGTTGACGCGCTCTTCGCGGTCGCCACCGACCCGGCGAAAGGTGCCGTCACTGAGAAAACGCAGCAGCTTGGCCTGCAGGTACGGTGACATCTCGCCGATCTCGTCGAGAAACACCGTGCCCTGATTGGCCAGCTCCAGCAGCCCGGGCTTGCCGCCGCGCTGGGCGCCGGTAAAGGCACCGGGCGCGTAGCCGAACAGCTCGCTTTCGGCGAGGCTTTCCGGCAGCGCCGCGCAGTTGAGTGCCAGAAACGGCGCGCCATGGCGCGGGCTCAGGGCGTGGCAGGCGCGTGCCACCAGCTCCTTGCCGGTGCCGGTTTCGCCATGGATCAGCAACGGTGCATCGAGCGTCGCTACCCGCTGGGCGCGAGCCTTGAGGGTGCGGATGGGCAGCGAGTCGCCCAGCAGCGAATCGAACCCCTCGGCATGATCGTGGTGCAGCGCGGCGAGGCGCGCGCCGATGCGACTGGGCTCGTAAAGGGTGAGCAGGGCGCCCGCCAATTGGCCGGCTTCGGCGGTTTCGCTGATGGGGGTGGCATCGAGCAACAGCGCCTGGCCGTTGAGTGTCACCTCACGCAGTGGCAGGCGAAAATGCTGGTCGAGCAGCGCCTGGTGCAGATCGGCGTCGGCGAACAGCTCGCCGAGCGCTTCGCCCTCCGGCTCACGGCCACACAGGGCGATCAGCGCCGGGTTGGCCAGCAGCACGCGGCCGCCGCCATCGACCGCCAGCACCGGATCGCTCATGTCGGCCAGCAAGGCGTCGAGCTGCAGGCGCCGGCGTTGCCCCGGCAGTATGTCGACCACCGTCACCGCCTGCACGCCGCGCACCTTGAACAGTGCATCGCGCAGTTCGTCGAGCACTTCGGCGCTGAGCGTCGGCGCGTCGATGTAGACGTTGGGCGGCACCATCTCTACGGCGTCGAGATTGAGGTTGCGACCGCCCAGCAGGGCGAGCACCTCCTGGGTGATTCCAACGCGATCGATGAAGGTGACGTGAATGCGCATGACGAGCCGAGGCGAGGGGAGAACGGTGGCGCAGTATGCCCGGTCTGCACGGCGACTGTTAACCGCCATGGATCGTTAACCTAACCGTAACGATCTTCCGCCGGGCTTGATTGATGGCCTGCGCCGCGACTTCTAAGGTGCCCCCACGACAGCGGAACTCGTGGAGTCTTCAATGACAACAGCTATTTCCCCACCGCCACAATGGTCGCGGCGCCGAGCCGAGAAAGCGCGGCGGCTCGACCAGGTGCGGCATCTCGTCGAGGGCGTGGTGCTGCCGGGCGACAGGATCGTTGCGGCCCTCGAAGCTCTGATCGCGCCCGGCGACCGCGTGGTGCTCGAAGGCAACAACCAGAAGCAGGCGGATTTCCTCTCCCGCTCGCTGGCCCAGGTCGATCCCGGTCGCCTCCACGATCTGCACATGATCATGCCCAGCGTCAGCCGCGCCGAGCACCTCGACCTATTCGAGCGCGGTATCGCCCGCAAGCTCGACTTTTCTTTCGCTGGCCCACAGAGCCTGCGCATCGGCCAACTGCTCGAAGACGGCCTGCTGGAAGTCAGCGCCATCCACACCTACATCGAACTCTACTCGCGACTGTTGGTGGATCTGATCCCCAACGTCGCCCTGGTCGCCGGCTTCCAGGCCGACCGCCACGGCAACATCTATACCGGCCCGAGCACCGAGGACACCCCGGCGCTGGTAGAACCCACGGCGTTCAGCGACGGCATCGTGATCTTCCAGGTCAACGAGATCGTCGACGAGCTGCCGCGGGTCGACATTCCGGCGTCCTGGGTCGACTTCGTGGTGGTGGCCGACAAACCGTTCTACATCGAACCGCTGTTCACCCGCGACCCGCGCCATATCAAGCCGGTGCACGTGCTGATGGCAATGATGGCGATCCGCGGCATCTACGAAAAACACAACGTGCAGTCGCTCAACCATGGCATCGGCTTCAATACCGCCGCCATCGAGCTGATCCTGCCGACCTACGGCGAGTTCCTTGGCCTGAAGGGCAAGATCTGCCGCAACTGGACGCTCAACCCGCACCCGACGCTGATCCCGGCCATCGAGAGCGGCTGGGTGGAAAGCGTGCACTGCTTCGGCACCGAGCTGGGCATGGAGCACTACATCGCCCAGCGCCCGGACGTGTTCTTCACCGGTCGTGACGGCTCGATGCGCTCCAATCGCCTGATGTGCCAGCTGGCTGGGCAGT
Source organism: Pseudomonas sp. PA15(2017) (assembly GCF_001945395.1). Taxonomy (GTDB): domain Bacteria; phylum Pseudomonadota; class Gammaproteobacteria; order Pseudomonadales; family Pseudomonadaceae; genus Aquipseudomonas. Next base: position 15,958 of record NZ_MSXV01000037.1, read on the forward strand.
ACGCGGTCGACCTGTTCATCGGTGCCACGTTGCAAGTGGACGGCGATGGCCATTCCTCGACCGTCACCCGCGGCCGCCTGGCCGGTTTCGGCGGCGCGCCAAACATGGGGCATGACCCCCGCGGCCGCCGCCACAGCACGCCAGCCTGGCTGGACATGGCCACGCCAGGCGGCGAAGGCCCGGTAACCCTGCTCGAGCGCGGCAAGAAACTGGTGGTGCAGATGGTCGAGACCTTCCAGGAGGGCGGCAAGCCCACCTTCGTCGAGCGCCTGGATGCGGTGGACGTGGCGAAGAAGGCCGGCATGCCCCTGGCGCCGATCATGATCTACGGCGACGACGTCACCCACCTGCTCACCGAGGAAGGCATCGCCTACCTGTACAAGGCGCGCTCCCTGGAAGAACGCCAGGCGATGATCGCCGCGGTCGCCGGCGTCACCGCCATCGGCCTGCGCCATGACCCGAAAGAAACCGCACGCATGCGCCGCGAAGGGCTGATCGCGCTGCCCGAAGACCTCGGCATTCGCCGCACCGATGCCAGCCGCGAACTGCTCGCGGCCAAGAGCATCGCCGAGTTGGTCGAATGGTCGGGTGGCCTCTACAACCCGCCCGCCAAGTTCAGGAGCTGGTGATGAATGCACTCAATGCATTACAGCCAAAGCTCTCAGTGAGCGACTGGCTGGCTGATTTAGCGGTAGACGCGCTGATCGACGAGGCCGACCTGTCGCCCAAGCCGGGGCTGGTCGACCGGCGTGGCAGCGGCGCCCATACCGACCTGCACCTGGGGCTTATGCATGCCTCGGCGCTGGCCCTGTGGCCGAGCTTCAAGGCCATGGCCGAGGCGGCGCAGCAAGGCGGCGAGATCGACGTATACCTGCGTGAGGCGGTCGGTCGTATCGGCCGCGAAGGCGAAGAGGAGATGCTGCGCGTAACCGGCGGCGTCAACACCCATCGTGGTGCGATCTGGGCGCTCGGCCTGCTCAGCGCCGCGGCTGCACTCGATACCAGTGCCCTGGCACCCGCCCAGGTTGCGCTGCGCGCCGCCCGCCTGGCCCTGCTCAATGACCGCGCCGTGCCCGTGACGGGCGACAGTCATGGTGCTCAGGTCTGCCGTCTGTATGGCGTGCACGGTGCGCGTGAAGAGGCGCAACTGGGCTTTCCGGCGGTGATCCAGCAGGCGCTGCCGCAACTGGCGCGCAGCCGCGCCGCCGGGGCAGGGGAGCAGAATGCCTGCCTCGATGCGCTGCTGGCGATCATGACTCAACTGGCCGACACCTGCGTGCTCTACCGCGCCGGCATGGCCGGGTTGACCCGCATGCAGAGCGGCGCCCGGGCGGTGCTCGCCGCGGGCGGCTGCGCCAGCCTCGACGGGCGCCGCTACCTGCGTGATCTGGAGCGCGACATGCTGCATCTGCGCGCCTCGCCTGGCGGCGCTGCCGATCTGCTCGCCGCCACCCTGTTCCTCGACCGCCTGCAGCATGGCCTGCCGGCGCAGCTTGGGAGTCTGTGAAATGGAAACCCTGTCTTTTCGATTTTCCGCCGGCCAACCGGCTCAGGGCCGCGCGCTGGTGGGCTGCGTCGGTTCCGGCGACCTGGAGGTGATGCTCGAGCCCGGCCAGGCCGGCATCCTGGCGATCCAGGTGGTGACCTCGGTCAACGGCAGCGCGCCGCGCTGGCAACTGCTGCTCGAGCGTATGTTCGGCGAGCAGCAACTGCCGGCGCTGAACATCGCCATCCACGATTTCGGCGCCACGCCCGGCGTGGTGCGCCTGCGTCTGGAACAGGGCCTGGAGGAACTCGACCATGGCTGATCAGAACATCCAGCGCCTGCTGGCGCAGCGCAGCTTTACCGAACTTGGTGCCCGTGAGCGCGCGCGCGCGCTGCTCGATGCCGGCAGTTTTCGTGAGCTGGTCGATCCCTTCGCCCGGCTGATGTCGCCCTGGCTGCCAAAGCAGGGCATCGTCCCGCAAGCCGATGACGGCGTGGTGGTCGGCAAGGGTTCGCTCGACGGCCAACCCGCAGTGGTGATCGCCATCGAAGGCGCCTTCCAGGGCGGCAGCCTCGGGGAAGTGGGCGGCGCGAAGATCGCGGGTAGCTTGGAACTGGCCGCCGAGGACAACCGTAACGGCACGCCGACCCGCGCCGTGCTGCTGCTGGAAACCGGCGGCGTGCGCCTGCAGGAAGCCAACCTGGGCCTGGCCGCCATTGCCGAGATCCAGGCTGCCATCGTCGACCTGCGCCAGTACCAGCCGGTTATCGGCCTGGTGGCTGGCCCGGTTGGCTGCTTCGGCGGCATGTCCATCGCCGCCGGGCTGTGCAGCTACTTGCTGGTCACCCGTGAGGCGCGCCTGGGCCTCAATGGCCCGCAAGTGATCGAGCAGGAAGCCGGGTTGGACGAATACGATTCGCGCGACCGCCCGTTCATCTGGAGCCTGACCGGTGGCGAGCAGCGCCACGCCAGCGGCCTGGTCGATGGCTATGTGGCCGATGACGTCGAGGCCATCCGCAGCGAGCTGCACGGGCTGTTCGCCAAGGGCAAGCCGGCTTGGGAGCGCAGCCGCCGCCACGCCTGGTTCCTCGAGCGCCTGCGCGCCGTTGACGCTTCCATCCAGGCCGATGCCGCTGCCGTGCGCAGTGCCTACCGGGGAGCATGAACATGACCACTGCACTGGAACAACGCGGCCTGCACTGGTTCAACGCCTTGGCCGGCAAGGCGCAGCCGATTTCCGGGCTGCCCGCCTCGCTGCAGGTAGCCGACGGCGAGCTGGCCGGCCAGCCGGTGCGCTATCTGGCGGTGATCGCCGATGCCGACAATCCCTTTCCCCGTGCCCGCAACGGCGAGGTCGGCCTGCTCGAAGGCTGGGGCCTGGCCCAGGCGGTCGATGAAGCCATCGAGGCGGATCGCGAAAAGGCGCACAAGCGAGCGCTGATCGCCATCGTCGACGTGCCGAGCCAGGCCTATGGCCGCCGCGAAGAAGCCTACGGCATCCATCAGGCCCTGGCCGGCGCGGTGGACGCCTATGCCCGTGCCCGCTTGGCCGGCCATGGGGTGATCGGCTTGCTGGTCGGCAAGGCCATGTCCGGCGCCTTTCTCGCTCACGGCTACCAGGCCAATCGGCTGATTGCCCTGCGCGACGCCGGGGTGATGGTGCATGCCATGGGCAAGGCTGCCGCCGCGCGCATCACCCTGCGCAGCGTCGACGAGCTGGAGGCGCTGGCCGCCAGCGTGCCACCAATGGCTTACGACCTGGATAACTACGCCTCGCTCGGCCTGCTCGCCGAGGTGCTCGACGTGGAGCAGGTGACGCAGCCCACGGCGGCCGACCTGAGCCGCGTGCAGCACGCCCTGAGCCGTGCCCTGGCCGACATCGCCGCCAGCCCCCGTGATTTGCGCAACCGCCTGGGCGCCGCCAACCGCGCGGCCTCCTCGCGGGTGCGCGAATTGCTGCGCGCGCAGTGGTAGGAGCCGATCATGCATGGCCCTCGTCCACATGACCTGCTCTGGGGGCTGCGCCCCGAGCACCTGCCGCAGGAGGCACCGGCCTGGGCTCGCGCGGCTCTGGGCGGGCATGTGCCGGTGGTGGTGCGTCGTGCGCCAGCCGAGCCTGGTTGGGTCGCGGTGGGCGTACGCGGCGCTGCGCGCGAACAACGGTATGCGGCCTGGATGCGCCTGACCGATATCAGTCGTCTGGTCAGCCCCCAGGCGGTCGCCAGGGCCGAGGGCTGGCACCGTCATGCGCAGGCGCATTGGCCAGCGCTGCGGGCGCTCAGCCAGCTGGCGCCGCGTCTCGATGCCCAGGGCCTGGCCTGGGGCGTCACCGGCAGCCTGGGCTTCGAACTGGCCAGCGGCATCGCAGCCGCGCACCCGCACAGCGATCTCGACCTGTCGCTACGCGCCCCCCACCCACTGTCTCGGGAGTGGGCCCGTAGCCTTTGCCGCCTGCTGGATGGCGCGCCGGGGCGTATCGACCTGCAACTGGAAACGTCCCAGGGCGCCGTGGCACTGCGCGAATGGGCCGACGAGGCGCCGCGTGTCCTGCTGAAGGCCCAAGGCGGTCCGCTGCTGGTCAGCGATCCGTGGCAGCTGCAGCAGGTGGCGGCATGAGCACCTTGTGGGCCTTCCCCGGCCAAGGCGCGCAGCAGCCCGGCATGCTGCACAGCTTGCCGGCTGACCCCATCGTTGAGGCGTGCCTCGCGCAAGCCGAGGCAGTGCTTGGCCAGCCATTTGCGGAGCTGGATTCTGCCGAGGCGTTACAAAGCACCCGCGCCGTCCAGCTGTGCCTGTTGATCGCCGGGGTGGCGGGAGCGCGTCTGTTGAAGGCCCGTGGCCTGTCGGCCGATTACGTCGCCGGCCTGTCCATCGGCGCGTATGCGGCGGCGGTGGCCGCCGATGCGCTGAGTTTCGCCGATGCGCTGCGGCTGGTTGCCCTGCGTGGCCAGCTGATGCAACAGGCGTATCCCGAGGGCTACGGCATGACGGCGATTCTCGGCCTCGACCTGAATACCATCGAGTGCCTGCTGGCCGAAGTGAATGGCCCGCTGTCGCCCGTTTTCCTGGCCAACATCAATGCCGAAAACCAGCTGGTGATCGCCGGCAGCCACATGGCGATGCAGGCCGTGGGCGCCCGCGCCCGGGCGGCCGGGGCAGGGGCGGTTAAGCCGCTGGCGGTCAGCGTGCCCTCGCATTGCGTGCTGCTCGCCGAACCGGCGGCAAGGCTGGGCGAGGCGTTCGCCGATGTCGCACTGCGGCGCCCTGCCATTCGCTACCTGAGCGGCACTACCGCGCGGCTGTTGAGCGAGCCCGAGGCCCTGCGTGACGACCTGGCCAACAACATGTGCCGGATCGTCGACTGGGCCGGCGTTCTGCAAACGGCGTTCGAGCGGGGCGTGCGCTTGCACCTCGAACTGCCGCCGGGCAGCGTGCTCAGTGGCCTGGCCCGGCGGGTGTTCGAGCCGGCAATGGTCGTCGCCTTTCAGGGCGCGCGCCTGGACACCCTGCAGGCGCTGCTGCGTCAGGAGGTGAGCGGGAGCCGATAACGACGTCCGATTGCCGAAGCACAAAAACAATAACTTCGATGCGTCAACGAGGATAACAACGATGATCGCCCACCGACGAACTCCACGCGCCATCCTTACCCCTTGCGGCCCCAACCGGCTGCTGGCCGCCGCGCACCCCAAGGCAACCGCCAAGGTGCACCCATGACGTATGCAGCGGCGCACGGCCAGGCAGCACCCATGGATGGCCGGTCGCCATCGGATGAAACCAACCAGGTGTATCGGGAGGGCGTATGAGTCCGGAAATCGCAACGATCATCGGCCTGGTGATCATGTTCATCGTGGCCACGGCACTGCCCATCAACATGGGGGCCGTCGGTTTTGCATTGGCTTTCATCGTCGGCGGCATCTGGGTCGGGATGGGGGGCAAGGAGGTCCTGGCGGGCTTTCCTGCCGATCTGTTCCTGACCCTGGTCGGCATCACCTATCTGTTCGCCATCGCCCAGAAGAACGGCACCATCGACCTGCTGGTGCATTGGGCGGTCAAGGGCGTGCGCGGCCATATCGTGGCCATTCCGTGGGTGATGTTCGTCGTCACGGCAGTGCTCACCGCGTTCGGCGCGCTGGGCCCGGCGGCGGTGGCGATCATCGGGCCGGTGGCGCTGCGCTTTGCCAAGCAGTACCAGATCAACCCGCTGATGATGGGCCTGCTGGTGATTCACGGCGCCCAGGCGGGTGGCTTCTCGCCGATCAGCGTGTATGGCGGCATCACCAATCAGGTGGTGCAGAAGGCCGGGCTGGAGGTGACAGAAATGGCCGTATTTCTCACCAGCCTTGGTTTCAACCTGCTGATGGCGTTCATCTGCTTCTTTGCCTTTGGTGGCATCGCACTGCTGCGCCGTGGACGTGCCGTGGTCGATGAGCCGTTGATCGCCGGCGTCCAGGCTTCGTCGCGCCAGTTCGCCATCGAGGGCCATGGTGCGGTGGTCAGCGCCGGTGGTGGCACCCTGTCCAATGATCCGCAGGCACTGGACGAAGTGCGCATCAACCGCGACCACCTGATCACCCTGGTCGGCCTGCTGGGCCTGGGTATCGCTGCACTGGCCTATGACCTCAACGTCGGTCTGGTGGCGATCACCGTCGCCGTGGCCATCGCGATCATCTCGCCGTCTGCGCAGAAGGGCGCGGTGGATGGCATCAGCTGGTCCACGGTACTGCTGATCAGCGGCGTGGTGACCTATGTCGCCGTGCTGCAGAAAGCCGGTGCGGTGGACTTCGTCGGCCACGGCGTCAGTGCCATCGGCATTCCGCTCCTGGGGGCGCTGCTGGTCTGCTATGTCGGTGGCATCGTCTCTGCCTTCGCGTCATCGGCGGCGGTACTGGGCGCTACGATCCCTCTTGCGGTGCCGTTCCTGATGCAGGGCCAACTCAGCGCCGCCGGGGTGATCTGCGCGCTGGCGATCTCCTCGACCGTGGTGGACGTCAGCCCGTTCTCCACCAACGGCGCGCTGGTGGTGGCGTCGGCCGCGAAGGAAGAGCGCGAAGCCCTGTTCCGTCGCTTCCTGATCTACAGCGGCCTGGTGGTGGCGTTCGGTCCGCTGCTGGCGTGGCTGCTGTTCGTGGTGCCGGGCTGGATGTAAACCGGGGGCAGGTGACGACCGCGAGTCGTCATCTGCCATCCCGTATCAGGCCGTCTGCCCCAGGCTGTACATGCGGCATTCGGCCAGCAGCGCGAGCAGATTGGGGTCGCGCTCCTTGGCTTTCAGGAATAGCACGCCGATGTGCTGCTGCAGGTGATACTTGGCCTGCAAGGGAATCAACTTGACACGGTTCTCGTACACCGCCGCGATGCGCCCCGGCAGCAGGGCGTAGCCCACTCCCGAACTGACCATGCTGAGCAGGGTGAAGATGTCGTTCACCTGCATCGCCACCTTGGGCTCGAAGCCGGCCTGCTCGAACACCCGCGTGCCATCGCGAAAGGTCGCATAGCCCTGGGTCAGGGTGATGAAGGTGTCGTCGCAGAGATCTGCCAGGTCCACCTCGGCGTGCTCGGCGAAGGGCGAATCGTTGGGCGCTGCCAGGAAGATGTCATCGGAAAACAGTGGCAGCTGTTCGCAGTCCGGATCGCTGACGCTGTCATCCAGGGCGATGAGAATGGCGTCCAGCTCCATGTTCTTGAGCTTGTACATCAGGTCGACGTTGGAGCCGAGGATCAGGTCGATGTTCAGCTCGCTGCGCCGCAGCTTGAGGCCCATGATCAGTTGCGGTACGGTTTTCACCGTCAGCGAATAAAGTGCGCCAAGTTTGAAACGCTCGGCCCCGAACCCCGCTGCTTCGCGGGCCAGGCGCACCATTTCCTCGGCATCCTGGATCAGCTTCTGGGCTTTTTCTTCCAGCACATAGGCGCTTTCCAGCGGGATCAGGTTGCGCCCCTGATGCTTGAACAGCGGGCAGCGCAGCGCGTTTTCCAGCGAGTGGATGGCGCGGTGCACGCTGACGTTACTGGTGTTCAGCTCGCTGGCCGCACGGGCCAGGTTGCCGCTGCGCATGAACGCCAGGAAGATTTCCAGCTTCCTGAGCGTCAGTTCCTCATCGATCTGCATGGGCCAGATCCAAACCCTTGTGATATGGAAGTGGCCCGATTGGGCCGCAGATCAACCGCGCCGTGGCGAATCAGCCGCAGGCGATGCGCTCGATGACTTCGGCTTCGGTGATGTCGATGTTCAGGCGCTGGGAGTCGTAGTCCAGGGTCACCATGTCGCCGGGCGACAGCACGCGGGCAGTGCGTGCGCCGGATTGCTCGCGGGCCCGTTCGACGATTTCGGCGGTGGCCACTTGGCCGAGCAGGTTCTGTGCGGCTTCGGCACTGCATTTGCCGTTGCTGTTGGCGGGTTTCGACGCCTGGGTGGATGCTGTGTCGGTCGAACTGCAGCCGGCGAGCAGGGCGAGCAAAGCGGCGCCGCCAATCAGGTGTTTGAAAGCCATTGCATGATCCTTGTATGTGAAGAGTTCGCGGTGAAGTGCGTGAGTGTGCCGTGTATCGGACTCGGTTGTCGTGCCCGTGTTCCGAATTCAGACAATCGCAGCATGCTCGCCTGGGCGGGCGACCGGTATTTTCTCGCCCATTACCGGCAGCCGATCTTGCACCGGCACGGGCAGGGGCGTCAGGCGGCTCAGCGCGCAGGGCAACATTTCTTTACAATGGCCCGCTGTTTTCAGGATCGAGGCGTACCGTGCAACCGGTCATTTCCATTCAGCAGTTGAACAAGACCTATGCGTCGGGCCACCCGGCGCTCAAATCCATCGACCTGGATATCCGCAAAGGCGAGATCTTCGCGCTGCTCGGCCCCAATGGGGCTGGCAAGACCACGCTGATCAGCATCATCTGCGGCATCGTCAATCCGGGCAGCGGTTCGGTCACGGTAGCTGGTCACGACATATTGCGTGACTACCGTGCGGCCCGCTCGAAGATCGGCCTGGTGCCCCAGGAGCTGTTCAACGAAGGGTTCGAGAGCGTGTGGGCGGCGGTGCGCTTCAGCCGCGGGTTGTTCGGCAAGGCGCCGGACAACGCCTATCTTGAGCAGCTGCTGCGCGACCTGTCGCTGTGGGAGAAGAAGGACGCGCGGATCATGGAGCTGTCCGGCGGCATGAAGCGCCGAGTAATGATCGCCAAGGCGTTGTCCCACGAGCCGGAGATCCTGTTTCTCGACGAGCCCACCGCCGGCGTCGACGTCGAACTGCGCCGCAACATGTGGGAAATGGTGCGCAAGCTGCGCGAGCGCGGGGTGACCATCATCCTCACCACTCACTACATCGAGGAGGCGGAGGAGATGGCCGACCGCATCGGCGTGATCCGCAAGGGCGAGATCATTCTGGTGCAGGACAAGGACACTCTCATGCGCCAGCTCGGCCAGAAGCAACTGACCCTACACCTGCAGCAGCCGCTCGCCGAGTTGCCGCCAGCGCTGCAGCGCGATGAGCTGCAACTGCGTGATGACGGCCATGAGCTGGTCTACAGCTTCGACGGCCAGCAGGACGACACCGGCATCGCCGAGCTGCTGCAGGCCCTGGCCCAGCACGGCATCGCCTTCAAGGACCTGCAGTCGAGCGAACGCTCGCTGGAAGATATTTTCGTCAGTCTGGTGAAGGAGCAGGCATGAATTTCTACGCGATCCGCGCCATCTACCTGTTCGAGCTGGCGCGCACCTGGCGCACCGTGCTGCAGAGCATCGCCACGCCGGTGATTACCACCTCGCTGTACTTCGTGGTGTTCGGCTCGGCCATCGGCTCGAGCATGACCCAGGTGCACGGCGTCAGTTACGGCGCCTTCATCATTCCCGGCCTGATCATGCTGGCGCTGCTGACCGAGAGCATTTCCAACGCCTCGTTCGGCATCTACATGCCCAAGTATTCGGGAACCATCTACGAAGTGCTGTCGGCGCCGATTTCCTACCTGGAGATTCTCGTCGGTTACGTCGGCGCGGCGGCCACCAAGTCCATCGTGCTCGGTTTGATCATCCTCGCCACGGCGCGGCTGTTCGTCGATTTCGAGATTCTGCATCCGCTGTGGATGCTGGCCTTCCTGGTGCTCACGGCGCTGACCTTCAGCCTGTTCGGCTTCATCATCGGCGTGTGGGCCGATGGCTGGGAAAAGCTGCAGATCGTCCCGGCGCTGATCGTCACGCCGCTGACCTTTCTCGGCGGCAGTTTCTACTCGATCAGCATGCTGCCGCCGGTATGGCAGACGGTGACCCTGTTCAACCCGGTGGTGTACCTGATCAGCGCGTTCCGCTGGAGCTTCTACGGCGTGTCGGACGTCAACGTGATGGTCAGCCTGGGCATGATCCTGGGCTTTCTGCTGGTCTGCATTCTGACCGTGGGGTGGATTTTCAAAACAGGTTATCGCCTGAAAAGTTGAAAAAGCTGCTGCGCGTCGGCCCTGCTGCGTTAAAAACAGGCTCGCATGATCCTAGCTCGCGAGCTTTTCGTCAGTGTTGAAGGGTGGGTTCCGAGCTTTTTTCATGCCATTATCCGGCGCAGAAGAATGCCGAGAATGCCCATGCTGGACGAGTTACTCCAACGCGTTCGTGGTTACAGCCCACGTTTCATGGAAACCCAGGAGGGCTTTCCCGAAGCGGCGGTGCTGGTGCCCATCACCCGCAGCGACGAGCCCGAAGTGGTGCTCACGTTGCGCGCCAGCGGCCTGTCCACCCACGGTGGCGAAGTCGCCTTTCCCGGTGGCCGGCGTGATCCGGAGGACCGTGATCTGATCGAAACCGCCCTGCGCGAAGCCGAGGAGGAAATCGGCCTGCCGCCCGGGCTGGTGGAGATCGTCGGCCCGCTGGGCACCTTGGTTTCCCGGCACGGTATTCAGGTCACGCCTTACGTCGGCGTGGTACCGGATTTCGTCGATTACCAGGCCAACGATGGCGAGATCGCCGCAGTGTTCTCGGTGCCGCTGGTATTCTTCCGCGACGACCCCCGCGAAGTCACCCATCGCATCGATTACCTCGGGCAAAGCTGGTACGTGCCGAGCTATCGCTATGGCGAATACAAGATCTGGGGGCTGACGGCGATCATGCTGGTTGAGCTGGTCAACCTGGTTTACGACGCTGACATCGACATGCGCCGCCCGCCCGAGCACTACATTCACCTCAAGTGAACCTGCCTGCGAGACTTCCGTCATGAAATACCGCCTGGGCAAAGCCCGCGTCGAACAGCATCCGCAAAGCTGGATCGCCCCCAACGCCACGGTGATTGGCAACGTGCGTCTGGATGAAGGCGCCAGCGTGTGGTTCGGCGCCGTGCTGCGTGGTGACAATGAACTCATTCATATCGGCCAGAACAGCAACGTGCAGGACGGCGCGGTGATGCACACCGATCCGGGCTCGCCGCTCACCCTGGGCACCGGCGTGACCGTTGGCCACAACGCCATGCTGCATGGCTGCACGGTGGGCGATTACAGCCTGGTCGGCATCAACGCCGTGGTGCTCAACGGTGCGCGTATCGGTAAGCACTGCATCATTGGCGCCAACGCGCTGATCGCCGAGGGCAAGGAAATTCCCGATGGCTCGCTGGTGGTGGGCTCGCCGGGCAAGGTGGTGCGTGAGCTCACCGAGCCGCAGAAAAAGATGCTCGAGGCCGGTGCCGCTCACTACGTGCACAACGCCAAGCGCTACGCCGCCGAACTGGCCGAGCAGGACGACTGATGCAGACCCTCGAACGCCCGGTCGCCTCGCCCTGCGTGCATGTCTGTGCGCTGGACGAAGAAGACATCTGCATCGGTTGCCAGCGCAACGTCGACGAGATCACCCGCTGGAGCCGCATGGCAAACGACGAGCGTCGTCAGGTGCTGCAGCTTTGCCACGAGCGGGCCCGCGACAAGGGCATTTTGCTTTAAGGATCTGTTCACGGTCTTTTTAAGCGACATCAATAGTCTGCTACAAGGCAGAAGCGGCCGCTCGCTGATCCACTGTGGGAGCGCGCCATGCGCGCGAAAAATCGCGGGCATGGCCCGCTCCCACAAATACTCCACCAATGGCCTCTCCCGCCCCTCTGCAGTCCAAAGAGATGAATTCAAGCCAGAAAACGCGGGTAGGCATCTAACAGGATGCGCTGCCTTTGGCGCATCCCTGCTCATTGTTCAGTCGTTGCGTGCGCCGCCAAACGCGGCGCAGCCGCGCATCAGCTTGCCATTGAGGCGCAGTTGGGCGCTCATGTGCTGCACCGCGCCGCTCATGCTGTCCACGCAGCGTTGCGGCGAGAGCCACAGCTCCACGCGTTCGCCGTTGGCTTCGCTGGTCAGGTTGATACGGCCCTCTGGCAGTTGTTCTTCCATGTAAGGCAACGCCAGCGGCTCGTGGTCCGGGCCACTGAGCACCATGCCCTGATTACTGACCGTCACACTCCAGAACGGCTCCTGGCCTGCGGCGCGCACCAGGGTGCGTTTGAAGTTGGGGTCGTCGCAGCCGTGCCCCTCGGGTTGCAGCCGGTACACGCGGCTGACCTGCATCGCGCCATCGGCGCCGCTGACCTGGGTCGAGCCCATGACCCCGCGCAGATCGGCGAACAGCGCCGAGTGGCCATCGCCCAGCAATTCGCTGGCATCCTGGGTGATGGTGGTGGTGCCTTCGGCAATCGCGAAGCGGCGCGGATCCTCGCAGGGCTTGAGCCACAGCTGGCCGTTTTCGCGAGTCAGCTCGCCCTGCAGGCGCGTCTGGGCTTTTTCCGCATCCGCAGGTTTGCTCTTGTACACCTGACAACTGGCGAACAGCGGCAGCAGGGCGAACACTAGGAGTTTACGGCTGATGTGCATGGGGCTCTCCGTCTGGCGAGCGGCCACGTTACCGAGGCCGTGGGGCAATCTCAAGGAGGCCTGACAATGATTTGCTGCAAGCGGGTTTATGAGCCAGCTGAAGATACCGACGGCTACCGGGTACTGGTCGATCGGTTGTGGCCGCGGGGCGTGAGCAAGGCTGGACTGCAGCACCATGCGTGGCTGCGCGAGGTGGCGCCGTCCACCGCGTTGCGCCGGGCGTTCGGCCATCGGGTTGGTGCGTTCGAAGCATTCAGTCAGGGCTATCGCCGCGAACTGGCGGCCCACCCAGAGCACTGGCAGGGCCTGCTGGCGCGTGCCGGTGCAGGCAGCGTGACGCTGCTCTACGCCGCCCGTGATCAGGAGCGCAACAATGCGCGCGTGCTGCAGGATTTTCTCGAGGATGAACTGGATCGGCAGGGCGCGAGCAGCTCGCCCGTGTGCTACGCCGGCGAGCTGTAGGGCTTGGGTGCTGTATAGGATCATTCGCGATAATTGCGTATGTAGTGACCATAACGTCGCGGAAGCAGCCTGTGAATGCGTGGCTTTTGTAGGAGGGGCTTTAGCCCCGAGCTCTTTGTTTGCCTTGATAAAAACTCGGGGCTAACGCCCCTCCCACGAGTTCGCTGGATGTCCGCTTCTGCCTTGTAACAGCCACGCTCTTTGTCCACCACCGCGATTGCAGGGCGGTGGATGAGGCAGGCCGCGCAGGTGAAGCATCGGCCAAGCGCCCAGATCCACCCTATGGATTAGCGGTTATCTGTGGGAGCGGGCGGGGACGCCCAGTCCATGCCCGCGATTTTTCGCGCGCATGGCGCGCTCCCACAGTGGATCGGGGAACGGCCGCTTCTGCCTTGCAGCAGCCACGCTCTTTGTCCACCACCGCGATTGCAGGGCGGTGGATGAGGCAGGCCGCGCAGGTGAAACACCGGCCAAGCGCCCAGATCCACTCTATGGATTGGCGGTTATCCGTGGGAGCGGGCGGGGACGCCCAGTCCATGCCCGCGATTTTTCGCGCGCATGGCGCGCTCCCACAATGGTTCGGCGAACGGCCGGTTCTGCTTTATCGCAGTCGATTCACCGGCCACAAGCTCCCAGAAACCCAAGGATCGTTAACGAGCTTCGACGCCAACCGGGCGTAGAAAACTGCGCTCGTAGCTGAGGATGCAGCGGTTCTGCTGGGCGTAGGCGAAGGCGGCCAGGCATTCTTCATCCTGCATGGAGCGCTCGCGATAGTCCTCGTAGGCCGTCAGGCTGGGGAAACTGAACAGCGCCAGGGCCACATTGTTGGCGCCTTCGGATGGCAGGAAATAGCCGTGGTGCTGGCCGCCGAATTTCTCCACCAGGGGAATCCACAATTTGGCGTAGTGCTCGAATTCGGCCAACTGGTACGGGTCGATGATGTAGCGCAGGTAACAGGTGATCATGGTCTTCTCCTTGACGGGGCGGGCAGCATAACGCGCGCAGCGATGCCCCGCATCAGGGGCAGCCAAAGGTCTGGCCGAGATCCTTCAGCGTTTCGTGGGTGGTGCGCAGGGTGTTGTCCTTGGCGAAGACGCCGAGGTAAATCAGCAGACCATTGGGCAGCAGCAGAAAGCCTGCCAGCCACAGATTGAAGTCCGTTGCGATCAAGGCGTACAGCGATCCACCCAGTGTCAGCGCGGTGATCGACAGAAACACGCAGCGCAGGCCTGTGAAGCTGCGGCGCTCGAGATCGATTGGCGTATAGCTCTTCACAACAGCCAGCCACCTTCACGCATTCAACAGACGCTCCAGCAGCCACGAAGCCGCTGGGCCCAGCGGTCGCGCGCGTGACCAGACCACATCGACGGGCACCTGCTTCGGCCAGCCGTTGACCTTCAGTTCATGTAGCCCGTCGCCACCGTGGTTCTGCACCAGCTGGCGGGGCAGGGCGGCCCAGCCGAAACCCAGGGCTGCCATTTCCAGAAGCAGCAGGTAGTCCGGCGCGGACCAGCAGCGGCCACCGCTGCCGGGCAGGTCGTCCAGCTCACCGTGGCGGGCCGCCACGCTGCTCAGGCGCATTACGCGCCAGTGCATCAGGTCTTGGAAGGTGGCGCGCGGCAACTGGCTGAGCGGGTGGCCCTTGGCGACGAACAGGCCGAAGTCTGCTGCGTCTGCCAGGCTCGCGTGGGCGAATTCGGGTGGGTAGGTGGCCTGGGCGGCGAGCAGGCCCAGGTGCGCGCGGCCCTGGCCGACCAGATCGAGCACGTCGGCGTGCTCGGCGAAGAAACACTCGAACTCAAGGTCCGGATAGCATTCGTCGAGCTCCACCAAGCGCGCCTGGTACTGGCTGGTCTGGTAGGCATCGGAGAGTACCAGCGTCAGCTTGGGCTCCAGGCCCGAAGCCAGTTGGCTGGCCTGGCGCAGCAGGCGATCGGAGGCAGCCAGCACGTCTTCGACATGGCTCAGCAGGCTGGCGCCGGCATCGGTAAGCGTCAGCTGGCGGGCGCCGCGCTCGAACAGCGTGACGTCCAACTCGACCTCCAGGCGCGAAATCGCCTCGCTGATTGTCGACTGGCTTTTGCCCAGGCGCCTGGCGGCAGCGCTGAACGAGCCGGTAGCGGCCGCCTGCGCGAAAGCGTGAAGTGATTCTGGAGAAGGGTTCATATCGGTTAAGCCGATGGCAGTTAACTTTTAAATGGCAGTTTTACCGATGAGAATAGCGTCATCGATCTTATCTGGCGAGTCTGAAATGAAGCAGTCCAACGTTGCCCGGCGCTCCATGAAGGAGCGCGTATTGCATGCCATCCTGTTCGAAGTGATCGCCGTGATTTTGTCGGCACCGCTGCTGGCCTGGGTCATGGATAAGTCGTTGGTGCATATGGGCGTGTTTACCCTGATGGTTTCGGCCGTCGCCATGCTCTGGAATATGGTCTTCAACATCCTGTTCGACATCGCGCAGCGATACATTGGCTTCGAGCGCGGTCTGTGGGCGCGGATCAGCCACGCGCTGCTGTTCGAGGTCGGTCTGATCATGTTGCTGGTGCCGCTGGGAGCTTGGTGGCTGTCGATCAGCCTGGTCGAAGCGTTTTTCCTGGAAATCGGCCTGATCCTGTTCTTCCTGCCGTACACCCTGGGCTACAACCTGGCCTACGACAAACTGCGCGAGCGCTATTTCAGCCGGCGCCAGGCGCGCTCGCTGGCATGCCCCTGATGGCCGAGCGCGCATGGCCGTCAGTCCCGGCCGGCTTGTAGCCGACCGGCGGCTGCCACTAAGCTGCGCGGTTTTCGCTACTCCAGAGTCGGCATGGCCACGCAAAGCATCATTGTTCCGCGCATTTCCAGTTTTCCCGGTCACGAGCGCAAGGCGCAGCAGGTTCTGCGTTGGCTGGCCAAGCGCGACATTGTCGCCGCGCTGCCGACCACCTGCGGGCGTAGCGGCATGGCCTACGCCATCGCGCCGGGAGCCAGCCGAGTGGTGGAGGCGGCCGAGGGGTTGCCATTCGATCAGCCGGTCAATGGCCTGGAAGTCATTTACCGACGCTGCATCTATACGCCCACCGAGGCTTTTCTCGAGGAAGCCGGTTGCCCGGAATGCCGGCAGGAAATCGGCGAAGCGCTTTTCGAGAGCCTGGACGAATGGATGCCCGGCGAGACCGATAACTTCACCTGTCCGCTGTGCGGGCATGAAGACGACATCAATGGCTTTCTGTTTCTGCAGCCCTGCGGGTTTTCCAACCTGGGCTTCATCTTCAATGGCTGGGCGCAGGCGCGATTCACTGCGGCTTTTCTCGAAGAGTTCGCCGAGCGGTTGGGCTATCCGGTGACGGTGGTGGAGGCTTGAGCGAGGCGTCGACCGCTCGACGAAGTTGCTGCTTTCGAACGAAAAGGGGAGCTCTTCCTTGAGCCTGAGATAGTTCAGGCTACACGAATGCGCTTCGGTTCCCCGCTCTGCGACAATCGTTTCGATTAAACGCCGAACGGTCATTCCCATTCTTTACATTGAGTGACAGCAGCCGACTCGGTATAATGGCGCGCTTCCAATTTTCCCGCCTGGGAGCCCCCGCCATGCTGCGTATCAGTCAAGAAGCCCTTACCTTCGACGACGTTCTTCTCATTCCCGGTTTCTCCGACGTTCTGCCGAAGGACGTAAGCCTCAAGACTCGCCTTACCCGCGGCATCGAGCTGAATATCCCGCTGCTTTCCGCGGCCATGGATACCGTCACCGAAGCCCGCCTGGCCATTGCCATGGCGCAGGAAGGCGGCATTGGCATCATCCACAAGAACATGACCATCGAGCAGCAGGCCGCTGAAGTGCGCAAGGTCAAGAAGTTCGAGTCTGGCGTGGTCAAGGACCCGATCACCATCGAGGCCGACGCCACCGTGCGCGACCTGTTCGAGCTGACCCGCCAGAACAACATCTCCGGTGTGCCGGTGCTGAGCAATGGCGACCTGGTCGGTATCGTCACCTCCCGCGATGTGCGCTTCGAGACCCGAATGGATGCCCTGGTGCGTGACGTGATGACGCCCAAGGAGCGCCTCGTCACCGTCAAGGAAGGCGCCGCCAAGGAAGCCGTTCGCGACGTGCTGCACAAGCACCGCATCGAGAAAGTGCTGATCGTCGACGACGCCTTCACGCTCAAGGGCATGATGACCGTCAAGGACATCGAAAAAGCCAAGGCCTACCCGCTGGCCAGCAAGGACGACCAGGGGCGTCTGCGCGTCGGCGCTGCGGTCGGCACCGGCGCCGATACCGGTGACCGCGTAGCCGCGCTGGCCAATGCCGGTGTCGACGTGATCATCGTCGACACCGCCCACGGTCACTCCAAGGGCGTGATCGAGCGCGTGCGCTGGGTCAAGCAGAACTTCCCGGACATCCAGGTGATCGGCGGCAACATCGCCACCGGCGCTGCTGCCCTGGCACTGGCCGAAGCTGGCGCTGACGCGGTCAAGGTCGGCATCGGCCCGGGCTCGATCTGCACCACCCGTATCGTTGCAGGCGTCGGCGTGCCGCAAATCTCCGCCGTGGCCAACGTCGCCGCTGCGCTGGAAGGCAGCGGCATCCCGCTGATCGCCGACGGCGGCATCCGCTTCTCCGGTGACCTGTCCAAGGCCATCGTCGCTGGTGCCTCCGCCGTGATGATCGGCTCGATGCTGGCCGGTACCGAAGAAGCCCCAGGCGAGATCGAACTGTTCCAGGGCCGCTCCTACAAGGCCTACCGCGGCATGGGTTCGCTGGGCGCCATGTCCCAGGCTCAGGGCTCCTCGGATCGTTACTTCCAGGATTCCGCCGCTGGTGCCGAGAAGCTGGTTCCCGAAGGTATCGAAGGCCGTGTGGCCTACAAAGGCGCCATGGGCTCCATCGTCCATCAGCTGATGGGCGGCCTGCGTGCCTCCATGGGCTACACCGGTTGCGCGACCATCGACGAGATGCGCACCAAGCCCGAGTTCGTGCGTATCACCGGTGCCGGCATGGCCGAATCCCACGTCCACGACGTGCAGATTACTAAAGAGGCCCCGAACTACCGGGTCGGTTGATTCCCAGCATCACCTTTCAACGGGGCTGTATCGACAGCCCCGCGTTGTTTCTGCTTCCACTGACGAGAACAGAGTCATGGCCCTCGACATTCACGCTCACCGTATCCTGATCCTCGACTTCGGTTCCCAGTACACCCAGCTGATCGCTCGCCGCGTGCGCGAGATCGGGGTGTTCTGCGAACTGCATCCCTGGGACATGTCCGACGAGGACATCCGTGCCTTCGCCCCGCGCGGCATCATTCTCGCCGGCGGCCCCGAGTCGGTTCACGAAGCCGACAGCCCGCGCGCGCGCCAGGCCGTGTTCGACCTCGGCGTACCGCTGCTGGGCATCTGCTACGGCATGCAGACCATGGCCGAGCAACTGGGCGGCAAGGTCGAAGGCTCCGACCTGCGCGAGTTCGGCTATGCCCGCGTCGACGTGGTCGGCAAGAGCAAGCTGCTCGACGGCATCGAAGACCATGTCGACGCCGACGGCGTGCTGGGCCTGGACGTATGGATGAGCCACGGCGACAAGGTCACCCAGCTGCCGAGCCAGTTCAACGTGCTGGCCAGCACCCCGAGCTGCCCGATCGCCGGCATGTTCGACGACACTCGCGGTTACTACGGCGTGCAGTTCCACCCGGAAGTGACCCACACCAAGCAGGGCGGTCGCATCCTCACCCGTTTCGTGCAGGACATCTGCGGCTGCGAAGCGCTGTGGACGCCGTCCAACATCGTCGAAGACGCCATCGCCCAGGTGCGTGAGCAGGTCGGCGACGCCAACGTGCTGCTGGGCCTGTCCGGCGGTGTCGACAGCTCGGTGGTCGCCGCGCTGCTGCATCGCGCCATCGGCGACCAGCTGACCTGCGTGTTCGTCGACAACGGCCTGCTGCGTCTGCACGAAGGTGACCAGGTGATGGCCATGTTCAAGGAAAACATGGGTGTCAAGGTGATCCGCGCCGACGCTGAAAAGCAATTTCTCGACAATCTGGCCGGCGAAGCTGACCCGGAGAAGAAGCGCAAGATCATCGGCCGCACCTTCATCGACGTGTTCGACGCCGAAGCCAGCAAGCTGCCGAACATCAAATTCCTCGCCCAGGGCACCATCTACCCGGACGTGATCGAGTCGGCTGGTGCCAAGAGCGGCAAGGCCCACGTGATCAAGTCGCACCACAACGTCGGCGGCCTGCCGGAGGAAATGAACCTCAAGCTGGTCGAGCCACTGCGTGAACTGTTCAAGGACGAAGTGCGCAAGATCGGCCTGGAGCTGGGCCTGCCGTACGACATGGTCTACCGCCACCCGTTCCCGGGACCGGGCCTGGGCGTGCGCATCCTCGGTGAAGTGAAAAAGGAATACGCGGACATCCTGCGCCGCGCCGACCACATCTTCATTGAAGAACTGCGCAAGGCCGACTGGTACCACAAGACCAGCCAGGCCTTCGTGGTGTTCCAGCCGGTACGCTCGGTGGGCGTGGTCGGTGACGGCCGTCGCTACGCCTGGGTCGTCGCCCTGCGCGCCGTGGAAACCGTGGACTTCATGACCGCACGCTGGGCACACCTGCCCTACGAGCTGCTGGAAATCGTCAGCGGCCGGATCATCAACGAAATCGACGGCATCTCCCGCGTCACCTACGACGTATCGAGCAAGCCGCCAGCGACCATCGAGTGGGAGTGATCCCGCGTCCGGTCTAGGCCGGTAGTCAGTGGTCATAAAACCAAAAGCCCGCGTAATGCGGGCTTTTGGCGTTTTGGGCTGGCAAGTTCGGATGGCGTTTGCTGCTTTCGGGACATGAGGCGAGGGTTACGCCTCGCCCTACCGGCGCATCAAACCGCCTTCGCCCTGGCCAGTTGCTCGCCTTCGAGCCAGGCGCCGATTTCGCTGGCCGGCATGGGTTTGGCGAACAGGTAGCCCTGGGCCCAGGCGCAGCCGAGGTTTTTCAAGGCGGCGAGTTCTGCGGCGGTTTCCACGCCTTCGACGATGCATTCCAGCTGCATGTCCTGGCACAGGGCGATCAGGGATTTGACGATCTTGAAGCTGGCCGGGTCGGCGTCGATGTGGGTGACGAAGGTGCGATCCACCTTCAGCTTGGTCAGCGACAGCGCGTGGATCTGGCTCAGGCTGGAGTAGCCGGTGCCGAAGTCGTCGAGGGAAATGCCGCAGCCCAGTTCGCGAAACCGGCGGATCGCCTGCTGGGTTTGCGGCAGATCCTGGATGGCGGCGGTTTCGGTGATTTCCAGGTCGATACGGGCCGGGTCGAACGGGCTGCGTTTGATCAGCTCGACGATCTGCTGGGCGGCGTCTTCCGAACCGCAGTCGTGGGCCGACAGGTTGAACGACAGGCGCATCCCGGCAGGCCAGCTCGCGGCCGCTTCCAGCGCCTTGCCAAGCAGCGGCACGGTGAGGCGATTGACCATGCCGACGCGTTCGGCAATCGGGATGAATTCGCTGGGCGACACGTTACCCAACTCCGGGCTTTGCCAGCGTGCCAGTGCCTCGAACGCGATGGTTCGTTCACTGCCAAGCTCCACGATGGGTTGGAACACCACGTGAAACTCATCGTTCAGATCGGCACGGCGCAGGGCCTGTTCGGTCAACCCTTCACGGTTGAGCTGCTGGCGATGGGCGGCGCTGAACAGGCACACCGTGCCGGGGCGGTGGCGCTTGCTCTGGTAGAGGGCATAGTCGGCGTATTCATACACCTCGGTGGCGCTGGCTGCCTGATCGGGGAAGGTGGCGATGCCCAGTGAGGCGCTGATCTGGATGGGTATGTCCACGAGCAGGAACGGCTCGCGCATGCTGGCGCAGACTTTTTCGCCAAAGGTGCGCAACTGGTCGTCGCTCATGGGCTGGGTGATGATCAGGGCGAATTCGTCGCCGCCCAGCCGGGCCAGGTGTGTGTCGTCGTCGAGCAACCCGGTCAGGCGCTGGCCAACCTGATAGAGCAGCCTGTCACCAACGCTGTGACCATACAGGTCGTTGACCGGCTTGAAGCCATCCAGGTCGATCAGCCCCACGGCCAGCCGGGTCTCCTGCTCACGGGCGCGGGCCAACAGCGTATCGAGGCGAGAAAAGAACTGCCGCCGATTGGCCAGCCCGGTGAGGCTGTCCTGATTGGCCAGGTGAAGGTTCTCCTCGCTGAGTTTCGCCGTGTGCGCCTGCATGTTCACCAGCCGGGTGAAGTCGGCGTACTGCACCTTGAGGATGACCAGCATGGCGATGGACACCAGCAGCACGTCGATCGCGGTGGCGACGAAGGTGATGATAGTGGTCGACGCGAAGAACACCACGAACGCGGTGTTGACCACTGCCGTGGTGGCCAGGGCGGCTGGCAGCAGGTGCATCATGCAGAAAATGCAGCCGATGACGGTGATCGCCATGTAAAAGGCGACATGCGCCTGGGTGTAGCCGTCGCCGTAGGGAAACAGTGCCAGCGACCAGGCGGTGAAGGCAACGGCCACGAATGGCGCGAGCATGTTGGTGCGCTTCAGCGCCGTCAGCATCTGTGCCGGACTGCGCGTCTGCTTGCGCGTGCGGATCCATTCCACCGTACGAATCACGCCGAACAACGTCATGACCGCTGGGCAGTACACCACCAGCCAGCGTGGCGCGACCGCAAAGTGAGTGCCGGCCAGCAGCAGCGTGTTGACCAGCAGGATGAAATACATCATCGGCAATTGGCGAGCCAGCGCGCTGTATTGCGCCTTGACCAGGCCGGGGTTGTCCTTGGGGACGGACATCAACGCTCGCACGGCCAGCAGTGTTTTCTTCATCAGGCGTCGCTCTGAAAATACAACCAGCTGAATAACCGAACGGATTGTTCTTTCCAGTCTGTACAACGCAGGGCCGAATCCTGCTTTCGTGTGATCGTATCGGCCGGTCCTCAAATTACTGCAATCTTATGAGTAGTGGCACTTTGATTTCGTTCCGTGCGCTGGTCGCAATAAATTGCCAGTAAGGCAGGCGCCATTGCGCTGCATGAGCAATTGGCAGGCAGGAGAGCTGTCGTCTACAGCGTTTGGCGTTTGGGATGCGACGCAGAGACAGATAAATCAAAAGCCCGCGCGATGGCGAGCTTCGGGGCTGGCAGATGCGGGTGGAGTTTGGCGTAAGGCTTGTTGCTCAGATTCTTGCCTTCACCGCTCAGACCTCCAGTGCCGCTCGGCCTTTTTGACGTAGGAACAGGCCGTACACAAAGCCGATCAGCAGCCAGACGGCACCCAGTTCCAGTACGCTGCGGTTCATGCTCTGGAGGATTACCAGCACCACGACGATGCCCACGATTGGCACGATCCAATGGGCGAAGAGGCGGCTTCTCTCCTTGATGGCGAACTGCACTAGCACCGAAACGTGCAACAGGGCGAAAGCCGAAAGGGCAACGAAATTCACGAAGGTCGCCAGGGTGTCGATGTCGTTGCGTATGGCGATGGCCACGGCCAGGGAAATGAGCGTAGAGAACAGCAAGGCGACCTGAGGCGTGCCGTTCTTGGGGTTAAGCCGAGTCAGAATGCCGGGCAGTTGGCGGTCGCGGCTCATGGCGCAGAGCACCCGCGATACGCCGACCTGCATGGGCAGCACATTGGTGAAGCCGGTCAGCAGCGCGATGATCCAGGCCACCGCCAGCGTACTAAAGGGGCTGATCTGCACGGTCAGCAATTGATAGATCGCACTGGACGGATCGTCGATCGTGATGCCGGGCATCAGGTTGCCCAGCACCCAGGTGCCGCCGACGAACACCAGGGTGCAGATGCCCAGGACGATGAAGATCGCTCGCCCGATCATCCGGCGGTCATCGCTCTTGGCCTCTTCGCAGAGCGTCGTAATGGCATCGAAGCCCAGGAATGACAGAACGCAGATTGAGGTGGCCGCGAAGATCTTCATCGGGTCGAACTGGCTGGCATCGTAGAACGGAGCGGCCGTCAGTGCGCTAGCGCCCTTGCCATCGGAAAGCGCATACAGCGCCAGGATGATCAGCACGATCATGACCACGAACTGGATGGCCGCCGACACCAGGCTCATCCGGGTGGTCACCGCGATGCCCGCCCAGTTCACCGCCAGACAGAGCGCCACCAGGCCGAGAATGCTCAACGTGCGATCGAGGTTCGGCAGCAGGGTCTGCAAGCCGATCGACATGACCAGGAACACCAGCGCCGAGATCAGCAGGTAATCCAGCAGAATCAGCCAGCCGGCGATAAAGCCCGGGACTTCGCCAAGGCTGTGCCGGGTGAAGCCATACACCGAGCCCGAGGACGGAACCTTGGCAGACATGGCGACGTAACTCTGCGCGGTGAAATACATGCATAGCGCGCCGAGCAGGTAGGCCAGGGCGATCAGCTCGCCGGAGGCGTCCCATACGAAACCGAAGGTGGTGAGCGGCGCCATCGGGGCGATGTAGACCAGGCCGTAGGCGACGAGATCCTTCATGCGCAAGGTGCGGCGCAGAGTGGGGGCGCCTTGTTCGGTAGCGGTGCTGATTGAGAGGCCCATGCTGGACTCCAGATTTTTCATTGTCGTTGTGCAACTCACACCGCCGGCGAGTGCCGGTGAGCGATGTGGCTGGCCTGTGCGGATGGCGCGGACCTCGACTTAGCCGCCGAACTGCTGGTGGCGGTGAACCTCCTGGCCTTCCAGCAAGGTCAGCAGAACCTGGGTCTGGCCGATGTCGTAGGGCGAGATGCTGAACAGGTCGCGATCCACAATGATCAGGTCGGCGTATTTGCCCACGCTCAGGCTGCCCGTGCAGTCATCGCGCCAAGCCGCATGGGCGGCGTTGATGGTGTAACCACTGATCGCGTCTTCGACGCTGATGCGGTGCTGCGGGGTGTGCACAGGCCCATGTTCACCGGCGGTCGGGTCTTGTCGGGTGACCGCACACTGGATGATCTGGAAGGGGTCGAAGGAGGTCACACCCCAGTCACTGCTGAGCATGCAGGTCACGCCCTGGCGGATACATTCGCCGATGGGGTAGATCCAAGGCGTGCGCGCTGGACCAAGCATGGCGTCGGCAATGCGGTCGGTGTCCGGGATGGGTTGCGCCCAAAGGGTCTGGAAGTTGCCGAGGATGCCCAGTTCGCGCATCCGTGGAATGTCGCTCGGTTCGACGACCTGCAGGTGGGCCAACTGGTGACGGGCATCCCATGTGCCGTTATGCTTGCGGGCGTATTCGATCCCGTCGATGGCCGCGCGCACGGCGCCATCGGCGATGCTGTGCACATGCAGTTGAAAACGCTCGCGATCGAAGGCCGCGAAATATTCGTTGATCTGCTCCTGGGTAAACATCAGCTCGGCATTGCCGCCGTTGTCGCTACGTGGCTGAAGCAATACGGCCGTGCCGTTCTCCAGCGTGCCATCGAGAAAGAACTTTGCCGAATGCAGTGACACGCGGTCGCCCTGGTAGGTGCGGCGCAGGTCGATGAGGTCGTTGAGCTGCTCGGCCAGTGGCTTGTGGGCGAACACCTTGGAGGTGGCGCGCACGCGTAGCGTCAGGTCTGCGCGCTCGAAGGAGGCCTGGTAGTTCTTCATGTAGTTGCGGCTGACCATCGCATCGAGCACGCCGGTGATGCCGCGGCTGTTGAAGACCTTGCTGTAGTGGGCCATCGCCTCAAGGAAGTCGTCATCGGTGTACGACGGGGCGATGCGGCCCATGGCCCAGATGGCATCTTCGATCAGCCAGCCCTTGGGCGTGCCGTCGGCCAGGCGCAGGTAGCTGCCGTTCTCCGGCTCCGGGCTGCCGGGGTGCACGCCGGCGGCGGCAAAGGCAGCGCTGTTGGCCCAGCCATTGTGATAATCATTGGCGAACATCAGCGCCGGGCGGCCATCGGTCACGTTGTCCAGCGCTTCTTTGGTCAACTGCTCGGGGGTGAAGCGTGAAGTGGAGAAACCGACGCCGCGAACCCACAGCTTGTTCGGGTTCGCCTTGGCGAAGTCACGGATGGTCGACAGCAACTCGTCGAGGGTCTGCGCTTCGTACAGGTCGGCACTGTGGTACATGTCGGCGCTGCTCAACTGGAAGTGCACATGGGTGTCTTGCAGGCCCGGTAGCAGGAGCCTGCCCTGGGCATCGATGCGCCTTGTGCCGGAGTTCGCCAGTGCTTCGATGTCCCGGTTGGAACCCACCGCCAGGATTCGGCCATCACGGATCGCGATGGCTTCGGCCCGCGGGCAGTGGGCATCCATGGTGTGAATGTTGGCCTGGGTGATGATCAGTTCGGCTGTGCGGGACATGGTGACTCCAGTTCTACGGGAAGGAGCGGGCGTACGAACGGGCCGCTCAGGTCGTTGGCGGTCGGTACGCGTCGGTGGATTGCGGGTGCAGCGCCAGGAAATCGTGGTTTTCCAGGTCGTCGCGGTCAGAGAGACAAGGCGTCGGTGTGCACCATGAAGTGGTTGCTTCCTGTTTTTATTGTTGTTTTGTGCAGGGCCTGAAAGCGGTCTTCCCTATCGTTGCCCGGTCGGGCTCAGTTGGAGGCCGCAGCAATTGACCTTTTGAGTTCAATATCCGCCACCCAGCCTCAGGGCTGACGTGCTTGGCCGTCGGCCATGCAACGGTTGGTGTTGATCAGGTTGCATGGCGTAGATTAGTGCTCGAAGTCGCGATTATTTAGACTGGCCTGGTCACAACTTTTAAGAATTTTTGGACTAAATCATGGATAAGCTCGGTGCCATGCAACTGTTCGTCGCCTCCGCCGAGTCGCGCAGCTTCAGCCGCACGGCCGAACAGCTGGGCATGACTCCATCGGGCGTGGCCAAAGCCACTCGCTTGCTGGAGACGCAACTGGGCGTGCGGCTGTTCGAGCGCACCACGCGAAGAATGGCGTTGACCGAGGCCGGAGCGCTGTATCTGGAGCTTGCCCGAGATGTGATTGCACGGATTCGCGAGGGAGAAGAAGAAATCGTCCAGCTGCAGCAGAGTCTGCAGGGCGCCCTTAGGATCAGTGGGCCGCTGTCTTTCGGGCGACCCTTTCTCAATGCCGTCTGCGCCGCTTTCATGGAAAAGAATCCAGGTATCTACCTGGAGGTCGATCTGTCGGACGAGTACGTCGACCTCATGGACGGACGCTACGATCTGGCGCTGAGGCTCGGCCATAGCGACTCGCCCGGGCTGATCGCCCAAGACATCGGCGAGAGCCGCGCGGTGCTGTGCGCGAGCCCGGACTATCTCGCGCGGGCAGGAATACCGCAGCATCCGCAGCAGTTGGTCGACTTCGACTGGCTGGTCTACCGGCATGCCGCGCTGGGGGAGGGCTGGTGCCTGGAAAAGGGCGGCCAGCGCCACCTGATCAGGCACCGGGGGCGCCTGAACAGCGACAACCTGGAACTGCTGCTCGAGGCTTGTCTGGCCGGGCAGGGGATCATGCCATGTCCGTACTGGAGCATGCTGCCCTACTTGAGCGAGGGGCTGCTGCAGGTTGTGCTGGGCGACTACCGCTTCGATCAGCGCGACTTGGGCTCAAGGCTCTTGGCCGTCTATCCCAGCACCCGCCGCGCGACCCGTAAGATCAACGCCTTTATCGAGCATTTGCGTGACTATCTTGCGGCGCATGGTTCGGGCTTGGCATAGCCACCGCGCTAGCGTGATCAATCCTCTGCCTTAGATGTCGTCTAGCTGGCTCGTTTGCAGATTCCTACTAAAGGTAGGTTAAGTCAGCAAGCGGAGGACGTACAGTATGACTGTTGACCCTATTCTGTTGATGGGTGGCTCTGGAGCCATCGGTAGCCACACGGCTGCGGCGCTGCGTGCCCAGCATCCCGATATTGCCTTGCTGATCGGTGGTCGTGATCTGGCCAAGGCCCAGCAGGCCGCCCAGCGAATCGGCAATGCGCAGGCGGTGGTTATCGACCCTGCAGCCGATGACCTGGGCCTCGGCGAGCAGCCGGTCAGTGCGGTGGTGGTGTTCTATATGGACCACGCCTTGGCCGGGCTGCGGTTTGCCCAGAAACGCGGTGTACCGCACCTGAGCATCTCGTCCGGGATATTCGAGATCGCGCCGGAAATCGCCACCTACATGCACACGCCCGACGCTGCGCCCATCGTGCTCGGCTACGAATGGCTGGTGGGCGCGACGACAGCGTCGACCCTGCATGCCGCCGAGGCGTTCGGGCGAATCGATAAGATCCGCCTCGGTGCCCTGGTCGATGAGCAGGATACCGGCGGGCCGACCGTCGCCGCCGACTTCGAGCATCTGAACCGGATGCTGCCGGCGGCACTGACGCGCCGTGATGGCGTTTATGTGTGGCGCGAAGGCGACGAGGCGAAAGCGCGCTTTCACGCCGTGGACGGCACGCCTATCGAGGCGGCGGGGTTCTCGTCCGTCGATGTCGTCGGCCTCGCCGCGGCAACCGGTGCTGCCAACGTGCAGTTCAACATGGCCATTGACGTCAGCTCCACCCGTCGCCAGGGCGGGGCGATGTCGACGGAAATCCTCATCGAGCTGACCGGTGTAGACCCGCAAGGCCAGCCGCTGCGCACCCGGCATGCCGTCGTGCATCCAAAGGGCGCGGCACTGCTGACGGCCCTTTGCGTGACCATGGTGGTTGAACGTTTGCTGGGGCTGGACGGCGAGCAGCCGACGCGGCCCGGCCTGTACTTCCCTTACCAACTGCTGGACCGCCCGCGCTTTCTGCAGCGCTTGCAGCAGGAAGGCGGCGAGCTGCGTGAGCTGGAGCCGATCGACGATTAGCCGGTAAACGTCAGCGCAGGGCGTGAATGGTGCAGGCCATTCGCGCCTTTGGGTTTTCATCACGGCGAATGCTTCAGGTGGATTTTCCTGAGAATCAAACGCAGTTGGCCCGTATAATCCATGGTAACTATTTGTTTCGAGGGGAAGAGGCTTATGTCGGTACATCGAGTAACCGGATTGGCGCACATGATCGGCGCCAGCGTTCTGTCCTGCGGCCTGCTGCTGAGTGGCCCGGCCCATGCCGCGGATCCGGTCACCCTGACCCTGTACAACGGCCAGCACGAGGCTACCGGCAAGGCCGTGGCGGCTGCCTTCGAGAAGAAGACCGGCATCAAGGTGCTGATCCGCAAGGGCGGCGGTGGCCAGCTCGCTAACCAGATCGCCGAGGAAGGCGAGCGCTCGCCAGCCGACATCGTCTACACCGAAGAAGCGCCGCCGCTGATCAAGCTCGGCAGCCAGGGCCTGCTGGCCAAGGTCGATGACAGCACCCTCAAGCAGATCGACGCCAAGTTCTCCGATGACAACGGCAACTGGATCGGCATCACCTCGCGCGTGCGCGTGCTGGCCTACAACCCGGATCTGGTCACCGAAACCGAGCTGCCAAAGAGCGTGCTGGAAGTGGCAGGCCCCGAGTGGGCCGGCAAGATCGCCTTCGTGCCGAGCAGTGGCGAATTCCTCGGCCAGACTGCCGCGGTCATCCGCCTCGACGGCCGTGAAGCCGCCGAAGAATGGCTGACCGGCCTCAAGGCCTTCGGCTCCACCTACACCAACAACGTGATCGCCATGAAGGCAGTGGAGAACGGTGAGGTCGGCGCGGCGCTGGTCAACAGTTATTACTGGACAGCGCTGAAGAAAGAGAAGGGCGAGCTGAAATCCAAGCTGCACTACTTCGCCGATGGCGATGCCGGTGGCCTGTC
This sequence comes from Pseudomonas sp. PA15(2017), assembly GCF_001945395.1. GTDB lineage: Bacteria > Pseudomonadota > Gammaproteobacteria > Pseudomonadales > Pseudomonadaceae > Aquipseudomonas. The sequence goes on from NZ_MSXV01000037.1 coordinate 44,339, forward strand.
GAGCGTCTCCGGTGCTGCCGTGGTCAAGGCCAGCAAGCACCCGAAGGAGGCGCAACAGTTTCTCGCCTTCATGATCAGCGAAGAAGGCCAGAAGGCCGTGCTCACCCAGTCCGCTGAATACCCGGTCAACCCCAAGGTGCCGGCCGATCCGCTGCTCAAACCCTATGACCAGCTCAAGCCGCCGGCCATCACCGCTGCGCAGATCGGCCTGGCCGAGGACGCTCTGGAGCTGCAACGCGAAGTGGGTATGAACTGATCATGCAGCCCCAGGCGGTCAATCCGGAACTACCGCTGCCGGCACCGGCCATCACCAGCCGGCGTCGCAAGGCACCGCCGATCTGGCTGCAATTGCCGGTGCTGGCGCTGTTGCTGGTCGCGGCGCTGCCGCTGTTCTTCGTGGTGGTGCGCGCCGCGCAGGTCGGCCCGCACGAGGCCTTTGCGCTGTTGTGGCGGCCGTTCGTGTTCGGCCTGTTGGCCAACACCCTGAAACTGATGGTGCTGGTGACGCTCGGCTGCGCGGTGATCGGCCTGGCACTGGCCTGGCTGGTGGAGCGCAGCGACCTGCGCTGGCGCCGGCACTGGAACGTGCTACTGTGCCTGCCGTTCGCCATACCCTCGTTCGTCAGCGGCTTTACCTGGGTGTCGATCAGCCCGCTGTTCGAGGGCCTGGGCGGCACCGTGCTGGTGATGATCCTGTCCAAGTACCCGCTGATCTACCTGCCGGTGGTGGCGGTGCTGCGCAACCTGGACCCGGCCATGGAAGAGTCGGCGCGCATGCTCGGTTGCAGCCGCCGTGAAGTGTTCTGGCGCGTCACCCTGCCTTTACTGCGCCCGGTGTTGATGGCCACCAGCCTGTTGGTGGCGGTGCACATGCTGGTGGAGTTCGGTGCGCCGTCGATCATGCGCTACCAGACGTTCACCACCGCCATCTATCAGCAGTTCGAGCTGGAGTTCAGCGGCAGCAACGCAGCCATGCTGTCGGCCTTGCTGCTGGGGCTGTGCATGCTGCTGTTGTGGGGCGAGTTCCGCCTGCGCGGGCGCGGCTACGCGCGTACCGGCCAGGGCGTGGCGCGCAGTGCCGCCCGGGTGCGCCTGGGGCACTGGAGTGTCCTGGCACAGGCGCTGCTGGTGGTCCTGGTGGCCGTTGGCTGTGGCGTGCCGCTGGTGATGCTGGGTTTCTGGATCGTCGAAGGCAGCTCGGCCAGCTTCCCGGTAATGGAAATCGTCGCAACGCTGTGGTCGTCGCTGCGCTATTCCTTCGGCGGCGCCTTGCTCAGCTGCCTGCTGGCGTTGCCAGTGTGCCTGGTGGTGGTGCGTTACTACGGGCGCATGGCCACCCTGGCGGATCGCCTGCCGTATCTGCTGCACGCCTTGCCGGGTTTGGTGATCGCCCTGTCGCTGGTGTTCTTCGCCCTTGGCTACGTGCCGGCGCTGTACCAGACCAGCATCCTGCTGCTGGTGGCCTATGCGTTGCTGTTCATGCCCATGGCCCAAGGGCCGATCCGCGTCGCCCTGGAAAAGGCCTCGCCGCAGTTGGAAGAGGCGGCGCGCACACTGGGGCACACGCCTATCGCGACCTTTCTGCGGGTGACCCTGCCGATCATCTCGCCGGCCATCGGCGCTGGTTTCGTGCTGGTGTTTCTCGACTGCATGAAAGAGCTGACCGCGACGCTGATTCTCGGCCCCACCGGCCTGGAAACCCTGGCCACCAAGGTCTGGTCGCACACCGGCAACCTGGAATACGCTGGCGCCGCGCCCTATGCCGCGCTGATCGTGCTGGTGTCGGGGCTGCCGGTGTATTTGCTGACGACCCGCGCTTATCGGCGTGCTTGAGTGCGGGCAGGAAGTGCTGTCGCGGCTTAACGCACTGGCGCTCAAGGTGTATCGTGCGCAGCTCTCCAGCGCCCGCAGAGGCGCAATCGTTCAGACCTGATTAGTGTCACCGCAGTCCCGCTTCAGGAGCAGGTTTCATGAGTTTCACCCGTAGACAGGTGTTGGGCGGTCTGGTCGGCCTGGGCGTGGTCGGTCTCGGCGCTGGCGGCGCGCGCTATTGGCTGGGGCGCCCCTTCGACCGCAAGACCCACGACTACGAACTGATTGCCGCACCCCACGACATCGAGCTGGTGCCCGGCCATGTCACCCCGGCCTGGACCTTCGGTGGCCAGGCGCCCGGCGTGGAGCTGCGCTGCCGCCAGGGCGACGAGCTGCGCGTGCGTTTCATCAATCACCTGCCCGAGCCCACCACCATCCACTGGCACGGCATCCGCCTGCCGCTGGAAATGGACGGCGTGCCCTATGTGTCCCAGGCGCCGGTATTGCCGGGCGAGTTCTTCGATTACCGCTTCGTCACCCCGGACGCCGGCAGCTACTGGTACCACCCCCACGAGTCCAGCGCCAAACAGCTGGGCCGCGGGCTGGTCGGTCCGCTGATCATCGAGGAGCGCGAGCCCACCGGTTTCCGCCACGAGCGCACCCTGTGCCTGAAGAGCTGGCACGTGGACGAGGCGGGCGCCTTCACTGAATTCAGCGTGCCTCGCGAGGCAGCCCGGGAAGGCACCCGTGGGCGCCTGTCGACCATCAACGGCGTGTCGTTGCCTACCCTGGAACTGCCCGCCGGCCAGGTGGTGCGCCTGCGCCTGATCAACGTCGACAGCACCATCACCTATCGCCTCAATCTCTCCAGCGGCGAGGCGCGCATCTATGCCCTGGACGGTAACCCGGTCGAGCCACGCCCGCTGGGCAAGGATTACTGGCTCGGCCCGGGCATGCGCATCGACCTGGCGCTCAAGGTGCCGGCTGTTGGCAGCGAAGAGTTGTCACTGCGCAACGGGCCACTGCGCCTGGCGACCATCAAAGCGGTGGCCAGCAACGAGCCTGCCGCCGAGTGGCCGCCGGCATTGCCGCCGAACCCGGTGGCCGAGCCGGATCTGGCGAAAGCCGAAACCCTGCGCTTCAACTTCGAGTGGGCCGCGGCACTGGCATCGCCCGCCGACGAGGCTGCCGGCCGCTACAAGTACTGGCAGATCAACGGCCAGGCCTGGGATATCAACGACAAGACCTGCGCCGACCGGCCCATCGCCAGCCTCAAGAAGGATGGCCACTACATCTTCGTGCTGCGCAACATGGCCCAGTACCAGCACCCGATCCACCTGCATGGGTTGATCTTCAAGGTGCTGGATTCCAACCGCCGCAAGATCGAACCGTACTACACCGACACCTTCCTGCTTGGTAAGAACGAGACCGCGCGCATCGCCTTCGTGGCCGATAATCCTGGCGTGTGGATGTTCCATTGCCATGTCATCGACCATATGGAAACCGGCCTGATGGCCGCCATCGAGATCGCCTGATTTGAGTGCCTTGACGTGAGAGCCCCCTTGATCATCGACCGTAGCCACGATGAGCGCTTCATGCGCGAAGCCCTGGAGTTGGCAGCCGAAGGCGCTGCCCGCGGCGAAGTGCCGGTCGGCGCGGTGCTGGTGCAGGATGGCGAGGTGATCGGCCGTGGCTTCAACTGCCCGATCTCCACCTCAGATCCCAGTGCCCATGCCGAAATGGTCGCCATCCGCGCCGCCGCGCAAGCCATCGCCAATTACCGCCTGCCCGGCAGCACCCTGTACGTGACCCTGGAGCCCTGCGCCATGTGCGCGGGACTCATCGTCCACTCGCGCATACAGCGCGTGGTATTCGGCGCCAGCGAACCCCGCGCAGGCATGGCGGTAAGCCGCGGCCAGTTCTTCGACCAAGCCTTCCTCAACCACCGTGTACTGGTTGAGGGCGGGGTGCTGGGCGAGGAGTGTGGCGAGGTGCTGAAGGCGTTTTTCAAGGCGCGGCGGGGCTAGCCCTCTTTCAGGTTGCGTCGCTCGTGGCGATGCCGCAGGCAGATCAGAACTCGTACCGCAGGCCGACCAACTGAGGCAGGGAATCATGCAATTGATCAAAGCAGGGATGTTTGCCGCAGCGGCACTGCTGGGCGCGTCTGCCCAGGCGGCGGAGCGGCAGGTTTATCTGGTGGCCACGGCACATCTGGACGGCTCCAATCTGGCCCAGAGCATCTTTCTCCACGAGCCGGAAATCACCGAGTTGCAGGGTTGCCTGGATGCCGTGCGCAAGGGCCAGCGCGAGCGCGATTGGCAGCAGTATCACCACATCTTCCAGCGCGACAAGTTCAAGGGCTTCACCGGCCATATGCGCTACCGCTGCGTTTACAGCGATCTGCAGATCAGCGGCTGGTACGACAAGATGCGCTACAACCAGCCCTATCTGATCAGCATCGACGATGACGCGGTGCTGAACGTTAGCCGCTCTGCGAGCCAGGCGCAGTGCTCCGCGCAATTACGCGCCCTGCCGGCCAACACGAAGGCGCAGAGCTTCTGCGCCATGGGCAACCAGACCGTCACCCGCTGAGTCGCTTCTTCGAGTCTGTTGAAAGTCTCGTATGCGCATGAAGCGGCCACTACAAGGCAGAAGCGGACATCGTCGCCTTACCTGTGGGAGCGGGGAACGGCCGCTCCCGCCGCTTCGCAGTCAAGGTCGACGAATCTGGGCTTAGAGATTATGACCAGGCGTCTAGAGCGGCGCCTTTTCCTGCTGCTCCGGGTGGTCCTTGGCGACGCCCGGTACGTGCAGACCGCTTTCGGCGACCTGGCTGCCTTCCAGCTGCGGTTGGGTCACCCAGGTGAGGATGTCGTAGTAGCGGCGGATGTTGCGCACGAAATGCACCGGCTCGCCGCCGCGGGCATAGCCGTAACGGGTCTTGCTGTACCACTGTTTCTGCGACAGGCGCGGCAGGATCTTCTGCACGTCGAGCCACTTGTCGGGGTCCAGGCCCTCGGCCTCGGTGAGCTTGCGCGCGTCTTCCAGGTGGCCGCCACCGATGTTGTAGGAGGCGAGGGCGAACCAGGTGCGATCCGGCTCCTGAATGCTGTCCGGCAACTGTTCCTTGACGTGCACCAGGTACTTGGCGCCGCCCTGGATACTTTGTTGCGGGTTGAGGCGATCGGACACGCCCATCGCCTGGGCGGTGCGCAGGGTCAGCATCATCAGGCCGCGGACGCCGGTCTTGGAAGTGGCGCCCGGTTGCCAGAGCGACTCCTGGTAACCGACGGCGGCGAGCATGCGCCAGTCCAGGCCGTTGGCCTGGGCAGCCTTGCGAAAGTGCTTCTCGTAACGCGGCAGGCGCTGCTGCAGGTGCTGGGCAAAGGTATAGGCGCCCACGTAACCCAAAACGTCGACGTGGCCGTAGTAGCGCTCCTTGAGGCGCTGCAGGCTACCGTTGTCCTGGGAGCGGCGCAGGAAGCCGTCGACCTGTTCCAGCAGGCTGTCGTCCTCGCCCGGAGCGACCGCCCAGACCAGGTTGCGCGAGTCGCCCAGGTCGAAGCCGACGCGCACATTGGGAAAGTACACCTGGTTCATGGCCAGCTCGTTGGAGTCGACCAGGGTCAGGTCGATTTCGCCCTCGTCGACCATGCGCAGCAGGTCGACGACCTCGACATCCGCCGACTCTTCATATTGCAGCTCGGGCTCTTCGATCTTCAGCGCAGCAAGCTGTTCGGCATGGCTGCTGCCCTTGAGCACCAGGATGCGTTTGCCGACCAGGTCCGCGGGGCGGCTGGGGCGGCGCTGGCCGTTGCGGTAGACGATCTGCGGGGTGACTTCCAGGTAAGGCACGGAGAAACGCGCACTTTGCTGGCGGCCTTCGCTTTCCACCAGGCCGGCGGCGGCGAGCACCGGTCCGCCCGGCTTGCCGAGGCGTATGAAAAGGTCATCGAGGTTGTCGGCGGTCTGGATTTCCAGTTTGACGTCCAGGTCATCGGCGAAGCGTTTGACCAGCTCGTATTCGAAGCCGGTTTCGCCATTGCGATCCTGGAAGTAGGTGGCCGGGCTGTTGCGGGTAATCACGCGCAGCACGCCTTCCTCCTTGATCCGCTCCAGGCTGCTCGGAGGTTCCGCGCAGCCGCTGAGCATCAGGAGTAATCCGAGCGCCGACAACCAGCCGGCGTAGCGCTTGCCAATCAGGTATGGAGAGGGCATCGGCGCAGTATACGCCAACGTCGTGCCGTGCCATATCTGGACAGCGCGCGTGCGCTCTGCTATCAGGCCGTTGAAAAACTACCTACGTTGCCATTGCCGCGTTAAAAACAGCCTCAAAATGCTCATGTACAGCTCGTACACTCCGCTTTTTCGGCTGTTTTTGCCTTGCACTGGCTGCCTCGCCTACGTTTTTCAACGGCCTGCAGTGCGAAAGCGCCGCCTACAGGCGCTTGTCCGCTGGCCGGCCAGGGCATGAGCGGGCGTGCTGCGCTCGTCGCTTTAGGCTAGAATATGCGCCCTCAAAGCACACCCCTTCCCAGAGGCTGTCCCCTGATGCTGATCCTGCGCGGCGCTCCCGCCCTTTCCGCTTTTCGCCACGGTAAATTGCTCGAGCAACTGACCAGTAAAGTGCCTGCTGTGACCGGCCTGTATGCCGAGTTCGCCCACTTTGCCGACGTCGACGGTGCCCTGAGTGCCGACGAAGAGCAGGTACTGGCCCGTCTGCTCAAGTACCGCCCGAGCGTGCCGGTGCAGGAACCCAGCGGTCGCCTGCTGCTGAGCATCCCGCGTTTCGGCACCATTTCGCCGTGGTCGAGCAAGGCCAGCGACATCGCCCGCAACTGCGGCCTGGACAAGATCCGTCGCCTGGAGCGGGGCATTGCCTATTATGTCGCCGGCGAACTGAGCGAAGCCGACGTACAGCAGGCTTCTGCGCTGCTGCATGACCGCATGACTCAGCTGGTGCTGAGCAATCTGCAGGACGCGGCCGGGCTGTTCAGCCATGCCGAACCCAAGCCGCTGACCGCCGTGGACATCCTCGGTGGCGGCCGTCCGGCGCTGGAGAGGGCCAACGTCGAGCTGGGCCTGGCCCTGGCCGAAGACGAGATCGATTACCTGGTCAACGCCTTCCAGGGCTTGAAGCGCAACCCGCACGACATCGAACTGATGATGTTCGCCCAGGCCAACTCCGAGCACTGCCGTCACAAGATCTTCAATGCCAGCTGGGACATCGACGGCGAAAGCCAGGAAAAGTCGCTGTTCGGCATGATCAAGAACACCTACCAGATGCACAGCGAGAACGTGCTGTCCGCTTACAAGGACAACGCCTCGGTGATCGTCGGCCACACCGCCGGGCGCTTCTTCCCCAATCCTGAAACCCGCCAGTACGGCGCGGTGCAGGAGCCGGTGCACATCCTGATGAAGGTGGAAACCCACAACCACCCGACCGCCATCTCGCCGTTCTCCGGCGCGTCTACCGGCTCTGGTGGCGAGATCCGCGACGAAGGCGCCACTGGCCGCGGCGCCAAGCCGAAAGCCGGTCTGACCGGTTTCACCGTTTCCAACCTGAACATCCCCGGTTTCGAACAGCCCTGGGAGCAGGCCTACGGCAAGCCTGAGCGCATCGTCACGCCGCTGGACATCATGATCGAAGGCCCGCTGGGCGGCGCCGCGTTCAATAACGAATTCGGCCGTCCGGCGCTGACCGGCTATTTCCGTACCTTCGAACAATCGATCAGCACGCCCCATGGCGACGAAGTGCGCGGCTATCACAAGCCGATCATGCTCGCTGGCGGCATGGGCAACATCCGTGAAGACCACGTGCAGAAGGCTGAAATCACCGTCGGCGCCAAGCTGATCGTGCTCGGCGGCCCGGCCATGCTGATCGGCCTGGGTGGTGGCGCCGCTTCGTCGGTGGCCACCGGTGCCAGCTCCGCCGATCTGGATTTCGCCTCGGTGCAGCGCGAGAACCCGGAAATGGAACGCCGTTGCCAGGAGGTCATCGACCGCTGCTGGCAGCTGGGCGACGCCAACCCGATCGCCTTCATCCATGACGTCGGCGCCGGCGGCATTTCCAACGCCTTCCCGGAGCTGGTCAACGACGGCGGTCGCGGCGGTCGCTTCGAGCTGCGCAACGTGCCCAACGACGAACCGGGCATGGCCCCGCACGAAATCTGGAGCAACGAATCCCAGGAGCGTTACGTGCTGGCCGTCAGCGCGCAGGACTTCGAGCGCTTCCAGGCCATCTGCGAGCGCGAGCGTTGCCCGTTCGCGGTGGTCGGTGAGGCCACCGAGGAGCCGCACCTGACCGTCACCGACAGTCACTTCGCCAACACCCCGGTGGACATGCCGCTCGAAGTGCTGCTCGGCAAGCCGCCGCGCATGCACCGTTCGGTGACCCGCGAGGCCGAACTGGGCGACGATTTCGACCCGAGCACCCTGGACATCGGCGAAGCCGCCGAGCGCGTTCTGCGCCACCCGGCCGTGGCCAGCAAGAGCTTTCTGATCACCATCGGCGACCGTACCATCACCGGCCTGGTTGCCCGTGATCAGATGGTCGGCCCGTGGCAGGTACCGGTGGCTGACGTCGCCGTGACCGCCACCAGCTTCGACGTGTATACCGGCGAAGCCATGGCCATGGGCGAGCGCACGCCGCTGGCGCTGCTCGACGCCCCGGCTTCCGGGCGTATGGCCATCGGTGAAACGCTGACCAACATCGCTGCCTCGCGTATCGACAAGCTCTCCGACATCAAGCTGTCGGCCAACTGGATGTCCGCTGCCGGTCACCCGGGCGAAGACGCCCGCCTGTACGACACCGTCAAGGCAGTCGGCATGGAGCTGTGCCCCGAGCTGGGCCTGACCATTCCGGTCGGCAAGGACTCGATGTCGATGAAGACCAAGTGGAGCGAGGAGGGCGCGCAGAAGAGCGTTACCTCGCCGCTGTCGCTGATCGTCACCGGTTTCGCGCCGGTCGCCGACGTACGCCAGACCCTGACCCCAGAGCTGCGTATGGACAAGGGTGAGACCGACCTGATCCTCATCGACCTGGGCCGTGGCCAGAACCGCATGGGCGCCTCGATTCTCGCCCAGGTTTACAGCCAGCTCGGCAAGCAGGCGCCGGACGTCGACGACGCCGAAGACCTCAAGGCCTTCTTCGCGGTGATCCAGGGCCTCAATGCCGACGGTCACCTGCTGGCCTACCACGACCGTTCCGACGGTGGTCTGCTGGTCAGCGTGCTGGAAATGGCCTTCGCTGGTCATTGCGGCCTCAGCCTGCAACTCGACGGCCTGGTCGAGTGCCGTGAAGAGCTGGCCGCCTTCCTGTTCAACGAAGAACTGGGTGCGGTGATTCAGGTTCGCCAGGACGCCACCCCGGACGTGCTCGCCCAGTTCAGCGCCGCCGGGCTGGAAGACTGCGTTGCGGTGATCGGCAAGCCGGTCAACAACGGTGACGTGGCCATCAGCTACAACGACCAGCCGGTATTCAGCGGCCAGCGCCGCCTGCTGCAGCGCCAGTGGGCCGAAACCAGCCATCGTATCCAGCGTCTGCGTGACAACGCCGAGTGCGCGGATCAGGAATTCGACGCGCTGCTGGAAGAAGACAACCCGGGCCTGTCGATCAAGCTGGGCTTCGACGTCAATGACGACATCGCTGCGCCGTACATCAAGAAAGGCGTGCGCCCACAGGTTGCCGTGCTGCGCGAGCAGGGCGTCAACGGGCAGGTGGAAATGGCTGCGGCCTTCGACCGCGCCGGCTTTGCCTCGGTTGACGTGCACATGAGCGATATCCTCGCTGGTCGCGTCGATCTGAACGACTTCAAGGGCCTGGTTGCCTGTGGCGGCTTCTCCTACGGTGACGTGCTCGGTGCCGGTGAAGGCTGGGCCAAGTCGGCGCTGTTCAACGCCCGTGCCCGCGATGCCTTCCAGGGCTTTTTCGAGCGCAAGGACAGCTTCACCCTTGGCGTGTGCAACGGTTGCCAGATGCTCTCCAACCTGCACGAGCTGATTCCCGGTACCGAGTTCTGGCCGCACTTCGTGCGCAATCGCTCCGAGCAGTTCGAAGCGCGCGTGGCCATGGTCCAGGTGCAGGAGTCGGCGTCGATCTTCCTGCGTGGCATGGCCGGCTCGCGCATGCCGATCGCCATCGCCCACGGTGAAGGCCATGCCGAGTTCGAAAGCGAGGAAGCCCTGCTCGAAGCCGATCTGTCCGGCACCGTGGCGCTGCGTTTCATCGACAACCACGGCAAGGTCACCGAAGCCTACCCGGCCAACCCGAATGGCTCGCCGCGCGGCATCACCGGCCTGACCAGCCGCGACGGCCGGGTGACCATCATGATGCCGCACCCGGAGCGGGTATTCCGCGCCGTGCAGAACTCCTGGCGCCCGGACGAGTGGCAGGAAGACGGCGGCTGGATGCGCATGTTCCGCAACGCCCGGGTGTGGGTCGACTGATTGCTCTTCTCGCAGTATCGAAAACGCCAGGCATTGCCTGGCGTTTTTCATTCCGGCATTTGAATCGCGTCGCGATTTCGACTTCTATCAAGTAAGCGATGCGGGCGCCGGCCGGTTTCGATGCATCAACTCATGACAGCATCTTTGCGCTCGGGAACAGTGCTCCGCCAGGTGAATCCGAATGTTTCAGCAGTGATGCTTGTGTCACGAATCTTGCTGGGCAATGTGCCATCATGCTGTGGCATGATTAGCACATTGTTTTCAGCGACTTGCAGTGGAGTAGTTGATGTACAAGTTGTGTTTCTACGTTCCGGAGAGCCACCTGGAAAGCGTGAAGGTGGCCGTTTTCGCCGAAGGCGCCGGGCGCGCCGCCGGCTACGAGCACTGCTGCTGGCAAACCCAGGGCCGCGGCCAGTTCCGCCCGCTGGAAGGCAGCAAGCCGTTCATTGGCCAGAGCGGCGAGCTGGCGACGATCCCGGAATGGAAAGTCGAGCTGGTCGTCGCCGACGAGCTGATCCATAACGCGGTCAAAGCCTTGAAGAAAGCCCACCCCTACGAAGTGCCCGCCTTCGAAGTGTGGCGCTTGTCCGATCTGCAGTTCTGATCGCGCGCGCTCCCGTGCTCGCGGCGCCTGCCGCGAGCCTCACTCGGTAACGGCCAGCTCCTGCTCGCTTTCCCGTTCCGGCCGGCGCTGAATGCTGCCGCAGGCCAGCAGGCCAACTTCGAACAGTAGCCACATCGGCACCGCCAGCATGGTTTGCGAGAACACGTCCGGTGGGGTCAGCAGCATGCCGACCACGAAACAGCCGACGATCACGTAAGGCCGGCTGCGGCGCAGCGTTTCGACATCGGTCAGCCCGGCCCAGACGATGATGAAGGTGGCCACGGGAATTTCGAAGGCCAGCCCGAAGGCCAGAAACAGGGCGAGGATGAAGTCCAGGTACAGGGCTATATCGGTCATCATCTCCACGCCATCGGGCGTGACGCTGGCGAAGAAGCCGAACATCATCGGAAACACCGCGAAGAACGCGAAGGCCATGCCGGCGTAGAACAGCAGAATGCTCGAAATCAGCAGCGGCACGGCAATGCGCCGCTCGCGGCGGTACAGCCCCGGCGCCACGAAGCCCCACGCCTGATGCAGCAGCACTGGCATGGAAATGAACACGGCGACCATCAGGGTCAGCTTGAAGGGTGCGAGAAACGGCGAGGTCACGCTGGTGGCGATCATGCTCGCGCCTTCGGGCAGGTAGCGGCGCAGGGGTTCGGATATCAGCGTGTAAAGCGTCTGTGCGAACGGGAACAGGCCCAGGAACGCCAGTAAGATCACCAGCAGGCAGCGCACCAGGCGCTTGCGCAGTTCGCCCAGGTGGGCGGTCAACGGCATGTTGCTCATGCTGTGCCCTCCCGTTTGGCCGCGGCGGGTTGCGAGTCGGGCTGCAGGTTGATGCCGCGGCGCAGTTCCTGTTCCAGCTGCCGCAATGACGCGGCATTCAGTTCCTTGCTCACGGCCTGGGCATCCAGTTCACGCTCCACCTGATCACGCAGCATGCCCATCGCCCGTTTTGCCTGGCCGAGGCCGCGGCCCAGGGTGCGGGCTGCCACTGGCAGGCGCTCCGGGCCGAGAACCAGCAACGCCACCACACCCACCAACAGCATCTCGGTGAAACCTATTTCGAACATCAGGCCTGGCGATCCGTTTGGCTGTGGGACTGTTGGGCGGTTCCCGAGAACGGCGCCTGCTGCTGTTGTACCTGGGGCGGCGAGTCGTCCGCCTCGCTGTTGCTGGCCATGGATCTGCGGAAACCCTGGATGGTTTCACCGAGATCGCCACCCAGCGTCTTGAGGCGTTTGCTGCCAAACAACAGGAATACGATCAACAGCACGATGACCAGTTGCCAGATACCGATGCCACCCATGAAAACTCTCCAACGTCATGAATTCGAAGGGCTAATCTGCCTGGGCTTTGTGACGCTGAAGTGACGCGCGGATGACGAAAAGCCGCGGCTGCCACCTCTCTGCAACATTCAGCCTGTTGACTGTCAGCTCTGATTCGAGGGCGCGACGATGGGGTGCGGACGGCAGCGCGGGGCGGCGTTATTGATGGTGCTGGTGGCCCTGGCCATGCTCGCCGGAGGGCTGACGTGGATGGTTCAACAAGGGCGGCAGCAGGTCGATTCGGTGCGCCTGCAACAGCAGCGAATCCAGGCGCGGGCCATGGAGGTCGCCGGCCTGGCATTCGTCGAACAGGCGCTCCTGGACCCTGCCTGGCGGCAGAGCCCGCTGTTCTGGCAAGCCTTGCGTGGGCAACCACTGCGCTACGACTTCGGCGGCGGTGCCGCAACCCTGCGTATCCGCGATTTGCACAGCTGTTTCAACGTCAATACCTTGGCCGGCCAGGAAGCGGAGCGGGCCGAGCGGCAGTTGCAGTATCTGCTCGGCGACGACCTGGCTGCCGAGCAACTGGTGCATGCCCTGGCCGACTGGATCGACAGCGATGGGCAAAGCCGCCTGCACGGCGCCGAGAGCGATCAGTACCTGCGCCAGACGCCGCCTCGGCTCGCCGCCAATCAACCGATGGTGGACATCAGCGAGCTGAACCTGCTGCTCACCCCGCAGCGCGGGCGGCAGCTACGTTATCCGCAGCTCTGTGCGCTGCCGCAGACATCCGGGTGGCGGCTGAACGCCAATGCCCTGGGCCTGGAGCACTTGCCGTTGCTCGATGCGCTCTACGAAGGCGAATTCCCGCGCGCGCTGCTGGCTCGCATCGTCACCGGTCGACCGGCCAATGGTTATCGCGATGCGGCTGCCTTGCGCGAAGCCCTGGGCGCCGTCGACGATCTGAGCTTCCAGCGCTTGAGTGAAGGGCTGCTGCTCAACAGCGGTGATTTCACGCTGCAGCTCGAGTTCGAGCAGGACGGTCGGCTGATCGGCAGCCAGTTTCAGATACAGGCCCAAGGTGTGGTGCGTTGGCATGCGCAGGTGCCTGCGCAGCGCGTGCAGGTGATCAGCCGGGAACCCTTGCCGTACGCCTTGTAGGCAGGGGCTGATAGCAAGCGGTAGCTGAAACCCGCTCACGATCTTTGCATGCCAGGGGGCTTGTGTCCTGTGGGTCGACTGCAACAAGGCAGAAGCGGCCGTTCGCTGATCCACTCTGGGAGCGCTGAGAGTCCGCTCCCGCCACGGTGCAGTCATTACCGGTGGAGCTACGGCGGATGATCGTGAACCGGCTCCGGGAAGAGAGCGCCTGGACGTCGCGGCCGCGCCATCCAGGTGAGGAGCGGCGGCACGAGATGATCCCGTGCCGCGCAGGCCGGTCAGACGCCGATTGCGCCGCCGTCGTTGCGCTGGATAACCACCGTGGAGGAACGTGGGCGCACGGTGGTGCCTGCCGGTGTTTCGTCCGTGGCGACGTCGGTGGACGGCCAGTTACCCGGGTGCTGAATGTTGACGAACATCGACTTGTTGTCCGGGCTGAAGGCGATTCCGGTCACTTCACAACCGTTGGGGCCGACGAAGAAGCGGCGTAGATCCACCTGGTTCTGCGCGTTGACGGGGATCTGCTGGCCGCTGGCGTCGACCAGGTTGGTGGGAATCACCGCCAGCATCTGGTCGTTGGTGTAGCTGGTCAAAGTCGATTCGCCGTTGTCGGTCTGGATCCACAGAATACCGCGACTGTCGAAGCTCATGCCGTCGGGGCTGGCGAACTGATTGAGTTCGGTCAGACCGGAGCGGTTGATGTCCGGAGCGCCTGCGGCGTTGGCGCCGAACACGAAGATATCCCAGGCAAAGCTGAGCTGATCGTCGCTGTCGTGCCAGCGGATCACGTGGCCATGGCGGTTCGGGCCACGGGGGTTGGCGGCGTCGACTCGTGCTGGAGTGCGCGCGCTGTTGTTGGTCAGGGTCAGGTAGACGTCGCCATTGAGCGGGTTGACGGCGGTCCACTCCGGGCGATCCATCGGCGTCGCGCCCACGGCATCGGCAGCGCCCCGGGTGTTGAGGATGATGCCCGGCAGGTCGGTGAACTTGGCGCCCAGGGTACTGTTATCGGTGGTGGGTGTGGAGGCGACCAGCGGAATCCACACGCCGGCGCCGTCGGCATCGAAGCGGGCGACGTACAGGGTGCCGCTGTCCATGTACTTGGCGCCGGTTGCCAGGCGGTCGCTTGGGTTGGCATCGGCAGCCTCCCACAGGGCGTCGGATACGTACTTGTACAGGTACTCGTTGTTCGAGTCGTCGCCGGTGTAGAACACCACCGGCTTGCCGACTACCGGCAGTGCCGGCCAGCAGCCTTCGTGGCGGATACGTCCCAGGGCGGTGCGTTTCACGGCACGCGTGCTGGCGTCGTATGGGTCGATCTCGACGATGTAACCATAGGTACTGGCCTCGTTGCGGTAGTCGTCGGTGGCTGCGGCACCGCTTGGGGTAATGTTGAAGCGAGTGAACTCGTCGTCCTGCTCTGACACGTCCCCGGCAGCGGTTTCCCAACGATAGCGGCCGCTGCTGGTGCCCACGCCGATGCGGGACTGATCGGCAGGGCGGGTGGCGGTGTTGATGAAGATCGACGGCCAGTTCTCCTCGCAGGTCAGGTAGGTGCCCCACGGGGTGTAACCGTTACCGCAGTTGTTGTTGGTACCGCGGGTTTGGGTACCGGTTGGAGAAAACTTGGTCTTGAGGTGGTCGGTGCCGGCCAGCGGGCCGGAAATGTCCATCACCGTGGCGGTGGTGAAACGACGGTTCAGGGGATCGTTATCGACCACCTGCCAGCGCCCATTGACCTTGCTGATGCGAATGACGCCAGCGCCGTGAGCGTTGATTTCCTTGCGTACCTCTTCGGCCGGTCGGTTGCCAGCGCTGGCGTTGGTCTGGCCATTCGGATGCAGGGCGTCTTCGTCGATGTATTCGTAGTTGATGGCCAGCAGGCCATCTTCGGAGCTGCCGTTGATGGGGAAAAAGTGCATGCCGTCATGGTGCATGCCGGCCGAATTCGCCTGATCGGTAGAGGTGTTGCTGCCATCGTCCTTCCACGGGTTAGCCAGGGAGTTGAACGGCGTTCCCCACGGGGCCAGCACATAGGCGCTGTAACCGGCGGCTACCACACAGGCGTCGGTGCGCGAGCCGGCGATGGACTGAAAACCCAGGGCCAGTTTCGGATCGGCCGGGGTTGGCGCCGGGTCGTCGTTGCTCGAGCTGCTGTCGAAACAGCCGGTGAGGCCGGTGCCCGCGATCATGGCGATGGCGGCGCCCAGGCCACCGCGCATTACGCTGCGGCGGCTCAGATAGGCATCCAGAACCGATGCCATGGGCAGGTTGCCGCTGCTATTGCGGTTCAAGTTATCGCCGGTATCTCGACTCATCAGGTCATGTCCTTTTTCTGGTGAAGCGGCTTCAGGAAACCGGGACTTTAGAGACCGTGTGTGATGATTTTTTGGCAGTTGTGTTAATGCCCGTTGAAGGGTTTGTGACGCTAGTCTTCTGATTTATCTGGGTTTTTGTTCGTTGATTTGCACCTTGGCTGTCGAATAACCGCCATTAAACTGTCACATAAGCTGCCCAGTATCCCGCTCCGACAACGCATAACGGCGAGGCGCGCAGGGCGATGACAGGCATCGGCAGACGGGAAGTGATGAGCTGGATGGGCGTCGGTGCCGTGGCGCCGATGCTCAGCGCCTGTTCGGGCTTCGCGACGTCGCGCCAGGGCGGGCAGTCGGAGCTGGAATTGCTCTATTTCGCCGATACCCTGGATGCCCGCCAGCCAGGTCAGCCGGTGGTGCCGGCCACGCGGCTGGGGCCTGTTTCGCACCTTGGGCGAGCGCCCTGGATCAGTGGCAGCAATGCCCACCAGGCGCGCAGCGAACTCAATCCGCTACTCGATGCGCGCCTGGCCGACGGCGCCAGCACCGGTGGTTACGCCGTGCTCGGCGCCATGCTCGGCGAACTGCGTCAGCGCCACGGCGCCGAGCGTTGCCTGACCCTGGAGAATGGCCAGGGGTGGAACGGCAGCGGGCTGGCCTATCTGACCCAGGGCGAGAGCGGCGCCCAGGGCAGCCACCTGTTGGGCAGCGATGTGCGGGTCAGCAGCGATGAGCGCGTGTTGTGGCCACAGCGCTGCAGTGGTCTCTACCGGCAGTTCGCACGGCCGGTGCTGGGCGCTGGCCTTGCCGAGGAGCAGGCACAGGCGCTGGGCACCGAGCCGTTCACCGTCATCCGGCGTGCCGGGGTGCGCGTTGCCGTGGTCGGCGTTACCGACCCCTATGCCGCGGACCAGAAGGCTTCCCTCAAACAGTGGTACCAGGCGCTGCTGCCGGCCTTCAAGGAGGCGCGTGACCAGGCCGATCTGGTCATCGCCCTGGCCGACGTGGGCACCGGGCCCGGACTGTGGCTGGCCGAACGGCTGAGCGATGCCGATCTGCTGTTGTGTGCCCGTGGGCAGGATTTCTGGCCGGCGCCGATCGAGGTGCTGCAGAGCAGTGGCCGGCGCGTACCGGTTGTACTCGGCGGCTGCCGGGCCAGCGGCGCCTTTCATATCGGCTGCCAGCGCCTGGCGGGGCAATGGACGTTCGTCGCGCGCTTTCACCCGGCATTCGAACGGTTGCTTTCCCCCGCAGGCCAGAGCCAGGCAGCACAGTTACGTGCGCAGCTGCAGGGCCAGCGTGCGCCGCATGCCGGCTGGCTCGATCAGCCGCTGGCCAAGGCGCCGCAGGCGCTGTGGCGCCGGGATACCCGCGGCGGCAGTTGGGATCGCCTGCTGCATCAGGCACTGTCCGACGATGGCCAGATGCCGGTGCTGCTGCCTGGCCTGCGTTATGACAGCCCTGTAGCCGCCGGGCAGGCGATCACCCGTGATCAGTTGATCAGCCTGACTGGCGGTTACCCCGCACCCATCGTGGAAGCGCCGATAAAACCCCTGGAAAGCGTGCTGGAAAATGCCGCCGATCAGCTGTTCGGTGATCCCCTGTTACTCGACAACAGCCAGGATCTGCCGCGTTGGCAGGGGCAGGCCTGGCAGGTCAACTACAGCCCGACCGGCAAGCGGGTATCCGGGCTGACGCCGCCCGAGGGCATGTGCCGCAGCCTGTCACTGGTCGCCGATGTCAACGCCAACGCAGGCGAACCCCTCTGGCAGCGCGTGGAAGCCTGGTTGGCCAAGCAGCCAGGCGGCTGGCAATTGCCTGCCCTGCATCTGCCCACCGTTCGTTACGTGCAGGGCCATCCCGGCTGGCACCCCAGAGGCGTCAGTTGATCAGCACGCCGCGAATGTGGAATGGCCTGTGGCTGACCCTCGCCGCGTGGCTCGCGGCGCAATGCGTGCTGCAGCTCAGCCGTGAACCACGACCGGCACGCGCGGCCGTCGCCGACGTGGTCGCGCCGCCCGGCCTGCTGGTCGGCCACTGGCAACTGAATGCCGACGGCGACGCACTGCCGTTGACGCGCCTGCCGGTCCAGTACCTGGGCGGGCTGCGCGCGCAGCCGCCGAGCGCCACCGTGGTGGTGCTGCGCTTCGGCGAGCGGGTACGCAGCTTCACCCGCGGGCAACGTCTCGCTCCCGGCATCGTGCTGCAGGACATCGACGAAGCGGGCCTGATTTTCGATAACCAGGGGCGGCTCGAGCGGCTGCCCTGGCCGCCACGGCCCGCCGTGACCGGTTTCAAACGGCAAGGATAAGAGATGATCGTTCGTTACTGCCTGGCCGCCGTGCTGGCGTTGGGTTCTGCCCGGACGCTGGGCGAAGAGGCGCTGGACCTGCCGGTCGCCGAGTCGCCGCTGTACGAAGTCAATTTCGTCGACACCGAGCTGAGCGAGTTCATCGACAGCGTGTCGCAGATCACCGGCACGACGTTCATCGTCGACCCTCGGGTCAAGGGCAAGGTCACCGTGCGTACGGTCGAGCGCCATGACAGCGAAGCGATCTACGACATCTTTCTCGCCCAGTTGCGGGCCCAGGGATTCGCCGCGGTCAACCTGCCCAACGGCAGCGTGAAGATCGTGCCCGACCAGGCCGCCCGTCTCGAGCCGGTACCCGTGGACCCTAGCGGCGGGCAGCAGGCCGGTGGCGACGGCATCGCCACCCGGGTTTTCAGCGTGCGCAATGCGGCCAGCGAGCAGCTGCTCGGCATCATCAAGCCGCTGATCGACCCGCGGGTGGGCGTCATCACGCCGTATCCCGCCGCCAACCTGCTGGTGGTCACCGACTGGCGCAGCAACCTGACACGCATCGATCGCCTGCTGGCCGAACTCGACCAGGTCAGTGACGAGCCGCTGCAGGTGATGCCCCTGCAGCATGCCAGCGCCGCCGACACCAGCGCGCTGATCACTCGCCTCCTGGCCAGCGAAAAGGGTGGCGACAGCGCCCAGGTGATCGCCGATCCGCGCAGCAATGCCTTGCTGGTACGCGGCAGCGCCGACAGCCGTGAGCGGGTGCGTGCGTTGCTCACCCAGCTGGATCGACCGGGCGGCGAGCTGCGCAGCTCCAATACCCAGGTGATCTACCTGCGCCATGCCAACGCCGGTGAGGTGGTCAAGGTGCTGCGTGGCCTGAGCCAGGAAGTACCCCAGGCGCCCGGTGAGGGCGCGGAGGGTGCCCAGGTCGCCCGCTTGCCGGTCAGCGATTCCGGGGTGCGCCTGGAGTACGAGGAGGGCACCAATGCGGTGGTGATGGTGGGGCCGGACAGCGAGCTGGCGGCCTATCGGTCCATCGTCGAGCAGTTGGACATCCGCCGTGCCCAGGTGGTGGTCGAGGCAATCATCGCCGAGGTCTCCGACTCCCGTGCCGAGGAGCTGGGTATACAGTGGCTGTTCGCCGACGAGAAACTAGGCGCCGGGGTGGTCAATTTCAGCGCCGGTGGCGCGAACATCGCAGGTATCGCCGGGGCGGCGGCCAGCGGAAACAGCGCCGCCCTCGGCGAACTGCTGTCCGGGGTCAACGGCGCGACTGCCGGCATCGGCCATTTCGGTGGCGGCTTCAATTTCGCCGTGCTGCTCAATGCGCTGAAGAGCGAGAGTGGCCTCAACCTGCTGTCCACCCCGACCCTGCTGACCCTGGACAACGCCGAGGCGTCGATTCTGGTCGGCCAGGAAGTGCCCTTCGTCACCGGCTCGGTGACCCAGAACAACAGCAACCCGTACCAGACCATCGAGCGCCGCGAGGTTGGCGTGAAGCTGCGCATCAAACCGCAGATCAATATCGACAACAGCGTGCGCCTGGACATCGTCCAGGAGGTGTCGTCGATCGCCGACTTCGCCTCGGCCAGCGATGTGATCACCAACAAGCGCGAGATCAAGACCAAGGTGATGGTCGAGGACAATGGCCTGATCATTCTTGGCGGGCTGATCAGCGACGAAGTCAGAGAACGGGATCAGAAGGTGCCGTTGCTCGGCGACATCCCCGGGCTCGGCCGGCTGTTTCGCTCCACCGGCAAGAGTGGCGTCAAGCAGAACCTGATGGTGTTCATCCGCCCGCGCATTCTGCGTGACGGGCCGAGCATCGCCAGTTTCAGTGCCGAGAAATACCAGAACCTGCAGCGCGAGACGGCGCTCAAGCTGCCCGCTCAGGAGAGTGATGCCGGGCTGCAGCAATTGTTTCCGGCCAGCCGCGCACGTTTCGACCGAGGCACCTGGTAATGGCCCTGATGCCCTATCGTCTGGCTCGTCAGACCGGCCTGGCCTGGGTGCCCGGGGAGGGCAGCTGGAGCCTGTGGCTGTGTGACGACGCCGACACCGACCAGTTGCAGGAGCTGCTGCGCGTCGAGGGTGCGCCAGGCTCCGTGTCTCGCTTGCCGCGTGCCGAGTTCGAGCAACGCCTGGGCCAGCTCTACCAGGCCGGCGAGGGTGCCAATGCGGCGCTGATCGAGGGAATCGGCGAGCAGGTCGATCTCGACAGCCTGATGAACGACATGCCACGCATCGAGGATCTGCTCGAAAGCGATGACGAAGCACCGGTGATCCGCCTGATCAACGGCCTGTTCGCCCAGGCCCTGCAGCTGCAGGCCTCGGATATCCATATCGAGACCTTCGAGCAGAGCCTGGTGGTACGCCTGCGCATCGACGGCCACCTGCGTGAAGTGTTGCGCCCGCCGCGGGCGCTGTCGGCCATGCTGGTGTCGCGGATCAAGGTCATGGCGCGGCTGGACATCGCCGAAAAACGCCAGCCTCAGGATGGCCGTATCACCCTGCGGGCCGCTGGCCGTGAGGTCGATGTGCGGGTTTCCACCCTGCCAGGCATCCATGGCGAGCGGGTGGTGATGCGTGTGCTGGACAAGCAGGCCAGCCTGCTGGCGCTGCCCAACCTGGGCATGCCGGCTGCGGTGGAGCAGGGCCTGCGCGCCTGCCTGGGCCGCCCCAACGGCATCGTGCTGAGCACCGGGCCGACCGGCTCGGGCAAGACCACCACCCTGTATGCCAGCCTCAACAGCCTCAACGACGGCAGCCGCAACATCCTCACCGTCGAAGACCCAGTGGAATACGCCATCACCGGTATCGGCCAGACCGCCATCAACCCGCGTGCCGGGCTGACCTTCGCCAGTGGCCTGAGGGCGATCCTGCGCCAAGACCCGGACGTGATCATGCTTGGCGAAATCCGTGATCGGGAAACCGCGCAGATCGCCGTGCAGGCCAGCCTTACCGGGCACCTGGTGCTGTCTACGCTGCATACCAACAGCGCCGTGGGCGCGGTGACCCGGCTGCGCGACATGGGCATCGAGCCGTTCCTGATCGCCTCCTGCCTGCGCGGTGTGCTCGCCCAGCGCCTGGTGCGCCGCCTGTGCAGTTGCGCCGAGCGACGCCCCCTGCAGGTCGCCGAGCGACAGCTGATGCCGGAGCTGGCCGGCCTCGACCACAGCTTTCATCCGGTGGGCTGCGAGCTATGCCAGGGCAGCGGTTATCAGGGCCGGCTGGGGCTGTACGAATTCATCGAGCTGGACGACGGGCTGATCGCATTGCTGTACAACGGCGCCAGCGAGGTGAGCATGCAGGCTTACCTCGAAGGCCGTCGGCAGAGCCTGGCGGCCATGGCCTGCGATTGCCTGGCACGCGGCGATACCAGCCTCGCCGAAGTGCTGCGCGCGGTGCAGGGCTGAGCATGCCGACCTATCGCTACCAGGCCGTCGACCTGGCCGGCAAACAGCACAAGGCCAGCCTGCAGGCGGACAGCGATCGCCATGCCCGGCAGTTGCTGCGCGAGCGCGGACTGTTCGCCCGCGAGCTGCACCGCCATGATCCGCAAACCCGCCAGCCACGCCGCCAGCGGGTCAGCCGCGCGCAACTGTGCGAGCTGACCCGGCAACTGGCGACGCTCACCGCTGCCGGCATTCCGTTGGTCGACGCACTGGGCACCCTGGAGCGGCAACTGGTTCAGCCCGCCCTGCGCAACCTGCTGGTGGCGGTGCGCGGCTCCCTCGCCGAAGGCGTCGGCCTGGCCCGCAGCCTGGCGCGCCAGGGCGGGGTGTTCTCGACGCTGTACTGTGCGCTGGTCGAAGCCGGTGAGCGCTCCGGTCGCCTGGCCCAGGTGCTCGAACGCCTGGCCGAGCACCTCGAACAGGTGCAGCGCCAGCAGCACAAGGCGCGCACCGCGCTGATCTATCCCGCCGTGCTGATGGGCGTTTCCCTGGCCGTGGTGATCGGCCTGATGACCTTCGTGGTGCCCAAGCTCATCGAGCAGTTCGCCCACGCCGGGCAGAGCCTGCCGTGGATCACCACGCTGCTGATCGGCCTCAGCAACACGCTGGTGCTGCTCGGCCCCTGGCTGCTGGGCGCGGCGCTGCTGGCACTGGCGATCGGCAAGCTGCTGTTGCGCAAGCCGCACTGGTGTTTGCGCCGTGACGATCTGCTGCTGCGCCTGCCCCAGGTCGGCGTGCTCCTGCAGGTGCTGGAGAGCGCCCGGCTGTCGCGCAGCCTGGCGATCCTGGTGGGCAGCGGCGTGCCATTGCTCGAAGCGCTGCAGGTGGCCACTGCCACGGTCGACAATCGGCGCATCCGCCTGGCCCTGGAGCGGGTCAGCAGCGAGGTGATGGGCGGCGTCAGCCTGCACCGCGCCCTGGAGGCCAGCGGCCATTTCCCGCCGTTGCTGCTGAACATGGTCGCCAGTGGCGAGGCCAGCGGCACCCTGCCGGACATGCTCGAACGTGTTGCCGACAACCAGGAGCGCGGCTTCGCCCGCCAGGTGGACACCGCCATGGCGCTATTCGAACCCCTGATGATTCTGGTGATGGGCGGCGTCGTGCTGTTCATCGTAATGGCCGTGCTGCTGCCGATCATGCAGCTCAATCAGGGCCTGACACTTTAGAAAGGAGCGCCATCATGCGCCGCAATCGTTTCGCTCAACGGGGCTTCACCCTGATGGAAATCATGGTGGTGATCTTCATCATGGGGCTGCTGATCGCCGTGGTCGCGCCCAGCATCCTGGGCAGCCAGGACAAGGCCATGACGCAGAAGGTGATGGCCGATCTGTCGACCTTCGAGCAGGCTCTGGACATGTACCGCCTCGACAACCTGCGCTTTCCCAGCAACGAGCAGGGGCTGGCTGCGCTGGTGAGCAAACCCACCGTCGAGCCGCTACCGCGGGCCTGGCGCGCCGACGGCTATATCCGCCGCCTGCCCGAGGACCCCTGGGGCAACCCTTACCAGTACCGCAGCCCGGGCGAGCATGGCCGGGTGGACATCTATTCCCTGGGCGCCGATGGCATCGAGGGCGGGGAAGGGTTGGATGCCGACCTGGGCAATTGGGCGCTGTGAGCGACTGCTTATGACCTTTGGCCAGAACGCGGTGGTGGTCAACCAATGTAGGGTGGACGACGCTTCACCCATCCACCGTTTCACTGTCGCCATGGTGGATGAACAGAGCGTCATCCACCCTACGCCTGCGCAGCGTGGGTTCAGTCTGCTGGAGCTATTGGTGGTGCTGGCCATCGCCGGTTTGCTGACCAGCCTCAGCGTGGCCTGGCTCGATAGCGGCCAGGCGCCGGCGCAGCAAGCCCTCGAGCGCCTGGCCGCCGCCAGCCGCGCCCAGGCGGGCGTGGCGCTGCATGCGGGGCAGATCCATGGCCTGCGTTGGAATGGCCAGCGCCCGGAGTTCGTGCGCCAGGTGCGCGGTGAGGACGGCCTGCGCTGGCAGGTCGAAACGGTCGCGCTGGGCGAGTGGCCGGCGACGCTCAGACCCGACTGGCCGGCGGCCAGTGAGCCGCGTCTGGTGTTCACCCCAAATGGCGTCGGTGGCCCGCGGGGCCTGCGCTGGCAGTGGCCCGATGGCGGCGAGCAATGGCAGTGGGACAGTGCCGGGCGCTTGCAGCGGATCTCTCTGCCATGAGGCACCAGCGCGGTTTCACCTTGCTGGAGGTGACCGTCGCCCTGGCTATCGCCGCCACGCTGGCGGTCATGACCAGCCAGGTACTACGTCAGCGCCTGGCCGTTCAGCAAAGCGTTCAGCAGCATCAACTCGGCGCGTTGTGTGCCCGCGAGCTGGAAGCACGCTTCGCGGTCGAGCAGCTCTGGCCGGCGCAGAACAGCCTCGCCGGGATTCTCGTCCAGGGCCCCGGTAACTGCCATTGGCAATTGCAGATGAAAGGCACTGGCGTACGCGGCCTGCGCCGCGCCGAGCTGAGCCTGTTCGCCGATAGCGATCGTCGTGAGTCGTTGGGGCTGTATCAGCTGTTTCTGGTGCACCCGTGAGGGGCGGGCAGCGCGGTTTGACTCTGATGGAGCTGCTGGTCGCCCTGGCACTGACGGCGTTGTTGGGCGTGCTGCTGGCAGCACTGATCAACGGCTGGATCAACGTGCGCGAGCGCCTGTCGCAAGGCTCGCCAGGTATGCCGGTACTGGATTTGTGCCTGGCGCTGGAGCGCCGCTTCGATACCACCGTGCTGCGTCAGCTTCATGAGCAGCGTTTGCCACTGGCCCTGAACTGGCTGGACTGGCGAGCGAACGAGCTGCAGCTGCAGTGGGTGGCCCTGGGCGCCTGGCCGAGCGCGGAAGGCGGGAGCCGGTTGCAGCGCCAGCGTCTGGGTTACGACCGCCGCAGCCAGCGCCTGCTGCTGCACACCTCCAGTGACCTGTACGCCGCCGCCGCACCGATCTGGACCCTGCGCGAGCAGCTGGATCGAGTGGAGTCGGTGAGTTTCAGCTTTCGCCAGGACAGCCGCTGGCTGGCCTGGCCCTCGACGGACAGGCTACGCCCCGACAGGGGCGTGCGCCTGACGTTTCAGCGCGATGGAGCACCTTATGTCTGTACGTTCGCCCTGCCGTGGGGCCGCTCATGAACCTTGAGCGCTGGCGTCGTCGCACAGCGCGGCCCTGGCTGCTGGTGCGCCCGGGCACCCATGGCGAGGCCTGGCAGTGGGCACGGGTCGAGCAGGGACGTGTGCGGGCGTCAGGGTTTGCAATGCCGCCAGCGATACCGGGCGCACGGGTGGCGCTGGTGTTGCCGGGCGAGGCGTGCAGCCACTTCCAGGTTCCGGCGCCGCCGGGCCTCAAACGGCACGAATGGCCGCTGCTACTCGAAGACCGCCTGCTGCAGGGTGCTCAGGATGTGACCTGTGGCTGCCTGGCCCGTGAGCCCGGCGCCATGCGACTGGTCTGCGTGGAGCAAGCGCTGCTCGATGGCTGGCTGGCGCAATGCGCCGAGTGGCAACTCGATGTGCAGCGTTGCTGGGCGCAGTTCCAGCTGTTGCCGATGCCATCTCCGGGCTCGGCGTGGTGCTGGAGACAGAGTGAGCGATTGAGCCTGTTCGTCGGTAGCGACAGCGAAGCACGCCAGCACTGGCTGGCCTGGCCGCTCGAGCCTCAGGCGGCGACGCCAGCTGGGGTTTGGGCCGATCTGGATACGCAGTCAGTCGTGGGCGAGTGGCCCGAGGTTTTCGCGGCGCTGGATGGCATGCCCAGCCTGTTCGAACGGCGCCGGCCAATACGCCAGCGCCGCCAGCTCGGCCCAGGTGCGTGGCGTCTGCCGGCCGCGTGTCTGGCACTGGCTGTGCTTTGGGCAGGCCTGTGGTGTAACCAGCAATGGCGGCAGCAGGCTATGTATCGGGCGCAGGTCGAGGACGTGGTTGGGTCGGTTGCCTCGCTGCGCGAAGCAATGCAGCGGCTCAAACAGCAGCGCTTGGGGGCGCAAGAGCGCCAGCTTCGCCTGCGACAACTGGAGCACCTGCAGAGTGAGTTCGATGGCTGGTTGCGCACCAACGTGAGCTGGCAACTCAGTGCTGCCGAGTTCGATGGGCAGCGCTGGACACTGCGGCTGCAAGGTCACGAAACCATCGACGAAGCACCCTGGCAGGCAATGGCCCGCGCCCTTGGCGTAGCGGTGCAGGTGACCCAGGCCGGTGACCAACTCAATCTGACTTTCGATCTGGGAGCCGCGTCATGAACCTGGGTTTCGAGCGCCGCAACGTGCACCTGTTGGCAGCGGCAGTCATCATCGTATTGCTCGCGCTACTGGCCTGGCGAGAAGGTCAACAGCGCTGGCAGGTATTCCGCCAATGGCAGGCACTGGCGCAGTCGGCCCTGACCATGCGCGCCGAACGGACACTGACCACCGATGAGCTGCATCAGGCCGCCAAGGCCCGTGACATCAGCATCGAGTCGCTGGAAGTCGGCAACCAGCAATGGTTGGTGCGTGGTCGAGTGAAGGATGAACGCGTGCTCGGTGACTGGCTGCAGCAGCTGGAGCGAGAGGGTGCGCGACCCTTGCGGTGGGGGCTGCGGCGTGGTGATTCGGCGCTGCAGTTCGACCTGGCGCTGCAGCGATGACGCGCCGTGGAGGCTTGTGGGCGTTACTGGTATTTACCGTGACGCTGCTGGTCGAATTGCCCGCCCGTTGGTTGATGGCGCCGCTGCCTGTGCCGTTGGCAGGCATCAGCGGCAGCATCTGGCAGGGCGAGGCCGAGCGCCTCGGTGATCTCGGCCCGCTGCACTGGCGTTGGCAACCCTGGCGCCTCAATGCACAGGCGAGTGCCGGTTATCAGGGGCAGCGCTGGCAGCTGCAGGTCTCCGGCTGGCCGTGGGCCTGGCATGCCTCGCTACGCCCCGTCAGCGACCCGCATACGCTGGAGACCGGTTACCGCCTGGCAGGGCAATGGCAGGGGCATATCGAGTTAGAGGGCCGCGGCGCGCGTTGCCTGTCAGCCAACGGAAATCTGCAGGGAGATGATCTGGCTCTGCTTGCGCCCTGGCAGCTGGAGTTGGGGCAGGCACGTCTGGCGCTCGACTGCAGCAGCGGCTGGAAACTGGCGGGGCAGTTGAGTTTGCCGGGGCAGCATCAGGCCGACCTGGCCGCCGATCTGCTTGCCCGGCAGGCGCGGCTGACGGGGCGGGTCGAGCCTGGCGCGGCGCTGCAGCCGGTACTGATCAGCGCGCAATGGCTGGCGCCGGGCGGTAGCGAGGTGTCGCGCAGGATCCGCTGGTAAGCGCCGCGTCTCAGGGGCGGATTTCGATCAGCGTGCCATCCTTCACCAGCGCCCAGACTTCGCGCATGTCGGCGTTCTTCATGGCGATGCAGCCTTCGGTCCAGTCGAGGGTGTGGAAAAACCACTCGGGGTATTCGTCGTCCAGCGGCGTGCCGTGGATCATGATCATGCTGCCCGGCTTCACCCCTGCGGCCTTGGCCTGCGCCTGGTCACGGGCGTTGGGGTAGGAGATGTGCATGGACAGGTTGTACTTCTCGCTCTTGCGGCGCCAGTCGATCCAGTAGAAGCCTTCCGGCGTGCGCAAATCACCTTCGCGCAACTTGGCGCCGACCGGCTGCTTGCCCAGGGAAATTCGATAAGACTTAAGCGTTTTGCCCTGGCTGATCAGTTGCAGCCGGCGCTGGGCTTTCTCCACCAACACCTTGTCGACGGTGGCCACAGGAGACGCGGGCGCAGCGGCTGCATGCCCGGCCAGAGCCAATAAGAAGAGCGTGAAGGCGAGCAACCAGCGCATGGAAGTTTTCGACTGAGCAGATGGCCGGCGGGCGGCGGGGGCTCATTCTAAGGCAGTGCTGGGGAGGCGCCTAGGTGCATTGCCATTGGCGACCTGAGGGGATCGCTCGCCTGCGCCGGATTGACACCGGCGGTTGCACTCAGCTCCTGCAACAGCCGTGACGCCCGGAGTTTAGGTTGACCCGACAAGTTGCTTGATAATCAATCCACTGGCGCTGGCGCCATGTTGCCAATGGATGCCAGCAGCCATCGATTGTTGAGCCAGCTCGCTTGCCGCGGCCTTTCCAAATCTACGGCCTGTCTGTTTCGCAGGAGTACCGCTCGATCGTCGCGCTTCATACAGGCAGAACCATTGATGGTTTCGGCCACTACACTGGCATCGCCGTCCTCTACGATCCCACTGAAAGTTCGATCCGGTGCCAACCAAGCGCCCACTATAGCGAGCCGACATTACGGCATACCAAGCTGTGGCAATGGGCTGAATGCCTTGCTCGACCGAGGCTGCAGGTATACGGCGCTTGCTCCCACGCATCGAGAACAGCCGCTTTACGGGGTGAATGGTAGCTGCCTGGGGCGCCGTGAAATGAAACGCCTCTTGCCCAGGCGCGTATCACATAAGCTCTGTCGAGCGCTCTGACAAGCGGTTCGGCATCTCGAGCTTCTGGCATCGACACCTTCGCCGTCGTGCAGGGTGGCGATGCTGTCCTGGCAAAGTGTTGGAAATCGAAAGCCCCTCGGCAAAAGCAATCGGTCGTGCAGCTATGAGAATCTGAATGTGGCGTAATGACATTACATATGATTATGAGAATTGTTATCATTGATGGTCCTGCAAGCAGGTAATGCTCTCCGGTTACCCAAGGGGATGGGTAGGGAGCTAGCAAACCACCACACACACTTAGGAGTTCATCCATGTTTTGCCCAGCCTATTCACGCCTGGCCAGTGCTCTATCGCTGTGCCTTTGTACCTACGCTGTCGCTGCGCCCGTGAATGTCGATCTATCGGCCCAACCACTCTCCAGCGCCTTGAATCAGTTGGAGGCGGTCAGTGGATTGCGTGTAGCCTTCGACCCGCAAATCGTTTCAGGTAAGCAGGCACCTGCCGTGCGCGGCAACCTGGAGCCTGCACAGGCGCTGCGCCAGCTGTTGGTTGGCAGCGGCTTGGTCGCTACCGTGAGTGGTGACACCGCCCAGCTTCATACGGACGCGAGCGGCGAGGGGGCTGTACTGCTCGACGGTCTCAACATCAGCGCACAGAGGCGCCTGATGGGGGCAGCGACCACCGAGGGTACGCAGTCTTACACCACGGGCTCGATGAGTACCGCAACCAAATTACCGCTCTCTATCCGTGAAACCCCCCAATCAGTCAGTGTGTTCACTCGCCGACGCATAGAGGATCAAGGCATCAATGATCTGGAGGATCTGGTGCGCGCTGCTCCAGGGCTTACCCTCAACAAATTCGGCTCTGACCGCCATAGTTTTCAGGCGCGCGGCTTCAACATCGACAACATCATGTATGACGGGCTGCCTACCACTACCAGTACTTTCACGCAGGACACCATTGCCTCGGCTGACATGGCCATCTTCGACCGCATCGAAGTCGTACGCGGTGCCACCGGCCTGATGACCGGTGCGGGCAGCCCGTCGGCAACCATTAACCTGGTACGTAAGCGGCCTACTGATGCGCCTTACCTGAGCATCAGCGGCAGCGCCGGTAGCTGGGACCGCTACCGAACTGAGGTCGACGGTTCCAATAAGCTGAACGACTCGGGCACCCTGCGCGGCCGTTTCGTAGGGGCCTACGAAGACAACAAGAGTTTTACCGATGTGCGTAAGGTTCAGCGTCAGACCTTTTACGGCATTCTGGAAGCTGATTTGAACGATGCGACCACTTGGAGCATCGGTGCCAGCTATCAGCGTGAAGACAAGAGATCTGACTGGGGCGCCCTACCAAGTGGTCCCAATGGCGAGAAGCTTGGTCTGTCACGTTCCGCTTTCCTGGCCAACGACTGGTCACGTTGGGATCAGGAGCACTACACCCTGTTCTCCGATATCACCCACCAAATGGACAACGGTTGGGTTGCCAAGTTGTCGGGTACCAAAACGTGGTCGGAGGCTGATACCTTTTCCAGCTACCCACAGTGGCGTGGCTCCGATGTCATTCAGTCGAGCGGGCAGTACTTTAATAAGGATAAACAAAATAATCTGGATGCATCGCTTTCAGGCCCATTCCAGCTTTTTGGGCAAGAACATAATGCGTTTCTGGGCGCCAGCCGCCGCCAGGAAAAATTCGATCAGGTCGGTGGTTGGTGGCCAAGTGATGAGCGCATCAATATTTATAATTTCTATCACAATGTTCCAAAACCATCGACCCCCCGTAATCCCTATGCATCACGCTACACAAAGACCGAAGAAGCCGTTTATGGTGGTGTACGCCTTAACCCCATCGAGCCGCTGCACGTAATTCTTGGCGGGCGTGCCAGTTGGTACGAATACGAGAGCCGTTCCGGCGGTAGAGACTACAAAGTCGTTCGTGAAGTGACGCCCTATGCTGGCGTCGTGTACGACCTTGATGACACTTACTCGGTATACGCGAGCTATACCGAAATCTTCCAGCCTCAAAATGCAAGAGATACTTCCGATTCGGTGCTAGACCCGATGACCGGAAAAAGCTATGAGATCGGCCTGAAGGGTGAGTATTTCGAGGGCGGGTTGAATGCCTCCGTTGCACTGTTCGATATGACTCAGCATGGGCGGGCCTACGCGCTGAATCCTCAGCCGCAAAGTTGCAGGGATAGAAACATTACATGCTCTGCTGCTGCTGGCGAAGTGCGCAGCCAAGGTATCGATGCCGAGCTGAGTGGAGCATTGACAGCCAATTGGCAGCTCTCGGCTTCTTACGTTTACCTCTATAGCAAGTACACCAAGGATGCCCGCAATAAAGGCAAGTTGTTTGCTCCGGAACAGCCCAAGCATCTGATCAAGGTGGCGACCAGTTATGACCTGAGTGGTGAGTTGAGCGGGTGGCGTGTGGGTGCCGACATCGTCACGCAGAGCGACACCTATCGGCGCGTAGGTACTGGACATTCCGAGCAGGATGCTTACTCGGTAGTGGGGTTGATGGCCGGCTACCGATTCAGCGAAAACTGGGATGGCCGCGTCAATTTCAATAACGTCTTTGATAAAAAATACTGGGATGGTCTTCCTGGCAGTGGCGGTGGCGGTGTGTATGGCGATCCGCGCAACCTGATGTTCTCGTTGAAGTGGACACTCTAAACGCTCACCGATCACGTTTTTGACTCGTAACAGAAACGCCCCGGCTTCGGCCGGGGCGTTTCTGTATTGGTCACTCAATTTGTAGCCTGCGGTTGAGCGAAGCGATACCCAGGACGATGCGTTCCGGCTACCGCTCAACCGCAGTCATCGACCATCAGTACAACGACGGCAGCTCGTTGGGCCGCAGGTCGAACACCAGCACTTCGGCCTGATGGCCATTGCTCAGGTGCAGGTCGCGGGCATCGCGTACTCGCACACCGTCACCGGCCTGCAGCTGCTCGCCGTTGAGCTGGACGCTGCCGCGGGCCACATGAACGTAGGCGTAGCGGTCATCGCCGAGTTGCAGGTGCGCCTGCTCGTCACCGTCGAACAAACCGGCGTAGACGCGGGCGTTCTGGCGCACGGTCAGCGAGCCATCTGCGCCATCGGGCGAGATGATCAGATGCAGGCGGCCGCGTTTCTGCGCTTCGCGGAAGTGCTCCTGCTGGTAGCGCGGTTCGGCCTGGCGTTCGCCCGGCACGATCCATATCTGCAGGAAGTGCACCGGCTCGCTGCGCGAGTGGTTGAACTCGCTATGCGACACGCCGGTACCGGCGCTCATCAGTTGCACGTCGCCAGTGCGGATCACCGAGCCGGTGCCCAGGCTGTCCTTGTGCTCCAGTGCGCCTTGCAGCACATAGGAAAAGATCTCCATGTTGCGGTGCGGGTGCTCGCCGAAACCCTGGCCGGCGGCCACGGTATCGTCGTTGATCACCAGCAGGTCGGAGAAGCCGCGCTCTTTCGGGTTGTTGTAGCTGGCGAACGAAAAGGTGTGGAAGGAATTGAGCCAGCCATGATTGGCGTGGCCACGATCGGTCGATTTCCGGATAGCCAGCATGATGAATCCTCCAGGTGGTGGCGCTGCCTCTATCGGCGGCATGGAAGGAATGTTACTGACTATCTTCGGATTGATTAACCGGCTGAAAATGGAATTATTGTCCGTTTCAGGTTGACAGTTTCAGGCGCTGAGGTGCTCGATCTGCTGCTTGATGAAATCCGAGAACACCTGCACCGCACGGGCCGACTGGCGATGTTGCGGATACACCGCATACACCGCCGCCGACGCCGGCCAGTGCTGTTCGAGTATCGGCACCAGCGCACCGCTCGCCAGGGCCTGGCCGACGATGAAGGTGGGCAGGTAGGCGATGCCCATGCCGGCGATGGCCGCATCGCGAATCAGCTCGCCGTTGTTGGCACGCAGCTGGCCGCGCATGCCCAGGTTCCTCGGCTTGCCGGCCTCGCGCAGGCGCCACTCCACGTGGCGGCTGTGCCCGTAGAGCAGGCACGCGTGCTGCTGCAAGGCGTCGAGGTCGGCCGGTGTGCCATGTTGCTGGAGGTAAACGGGGCTGGCGCAGAGGATGGTCTGCATGTCGGTCAGGCGCTTGGCGATCAGGCTCGAGTCTTCCAGGGTGCCGATGCGGATCGACATGTCGTAGCCGTCGGCGAGCAGGTCGACGGCGCGGTCGTTGAGGTCGATCTCCAGGTTGATGTGCGGGTGCTGCTGCATGAACAGCGGCAGCACGTGGCTCAGGTGCAGGGTGGCGAAGGTCATCGGTGCGCTGACCCGCAGGGTACCGCGCAGAGACGCGCCCTGGGCCGACACCAGCTCCTGGGCATCGCGCAGGTCGGCGAGAATGGTGGTGGCCTTGTCGTATAGCAGCAGGCCCAGCTCGGTGGCCTGCAGACGGCGCGTGGTGCGGTTGAGCAGGCGCACGCCTAGCAGTGCCTCCAGGGCGGCGACGCGACGGCTGACGTACTGTTTGGTCACCCCGAGGGTATCGGCGGCGGCGGTAAAGCTGCCGGCGTCCAGGGTGGTGACGAACAGGCGCAGGTCTTCGACGTTCATGGGCATTCTCGTTGGCAGGGCGGCGATTATTACCGGGTGCGTGGGCTTCACGCCATCGGCTATCCTCGGCGTCTGCCTCAACTGCCCAGGACGCGTCGATGTTCACCAGCAAGTTGCCCGCTGTCGGCACCACCATCTTCACCACCATGTCCCAGCTCGCGGCCCAGACGGGCGCCATCAACCTGTCCCAGGGCTTCCCGGACTTCGACGGCCCCGAAGCGCTGCGCGAGGCACTGGCCCGGCATGTGGCGGCGGGGCACAACCAGTACGCAGCGATGACCGGGGTGCCGGCACTGCGCGAGCAGATCGCCCTGAAGATCGAGCGGCTGTACGGGCGCAACGTCAGTGCGGACAGCGAGGTGACCGTCACGCCGGGCGCCACCCAGGCGATCTTCTGCGCGATCCAGGCGCTGATCCATCCCGGCGACGAGGCCATCGTCTTCGACCCCTGTTACGACAGCTACGACCCGAGTGTGACCCTGGCCGGTGGGCGCTGTATCCACGTGCCGCTGGCGCAGGGGAGCTTTGCCATCGACTGGCAACGCCTGGAGGCAGCGCTGAGCCCGCGTACCCGGCTGATCATCCTCAACACGCCGCACAACCCCAGCGGCGCGCTGATAGGCCGCGACGAGCTGGACCGCCTGGCCGCGCTGATCCGCGCTCGCGACATCCATATCGTCAGCGACGAAGTCTACGAGCACCTGGTGTTCGACGGCCGCCAGCACGCCAGCATATTGGCTCACGACGAGCTGTACGCACGGGCCTTGGTGGTCAGCTCGTTCGGCAAGACCTACCACGTGACCGGCTGGAAGACCGGCTACGTGGTGGCGCCGCCCGCGCTGAGCGCCGAGCTGCGCAAGGTTCACCAGTACGTGAGCTTCTGTGGGGTGACGCCATTGCAGCACGCGCTGGCCGATTTCATGGCCGCCTGCCCCGAGCATGTGAGCGAGCTGCCGGCGTTCTACCAGGCCAAGCGCGATCTGTTCTGCGACCTGCTGGCCGGTTCGCGTTTCACCTTCACGCGTACGCCGGGCACCTATTTCCAGCTGGCCGATTATGCGGCGATCCGTCCGGATCTGGACGACGTGGCCGTGGCCCAGTGGCTGACCCGCGAGCATGGCGTGGCGGCGATTCCGGTCTCGGTGTTCAGCGAGCGGCCCGACCCGGCGCAGCGCCTGGTGCGCTTCTGCTTCGCCAAGCGCGAGGACACCCTGCGCCAGGCCGCGGAAAGACTGCGCGCCATCTAGCACCTTGTAGGGCGGACAACCGCGAAGCGTTGTCCACCGCCTGGTATGCGATATCACGGGAGCGACATCGATGAGCAAACAAGACCACCTCGAACTGGCGCTGATCCAGAGCGACCTCGCCTGGCACGATCCTGCGGCCAATCGCGCGCATTTCGAAAAGCAGCTGCAGCAGGCCGTGGACGCCGATCTGATAATCCTGCCGGAGATGTTCAGCACCGGTTTTTCCATGCAGTCCGCCGATCTGGCCGAGTTGGAAGATGGGCCGACCAGCCGCTGGCTCTGCGAGCAGGCGCAGCGCTCCGATGCGGTGATCACCGGCAGCCTGATCATCCAGGCCGCCGACGGCAGCTACCGCAACCGGCTGCTGTGGGCGCGGCCGGATGGTTCGCTGGCCCACTACGACAAGCGCCACCTGTTTCGCATGGCCGGCGAACACCAGCACTACGCTGCCGGCGAGCGTCAGGCGCTGTTCGAGGTCAAGGGGTGGCGCGTGCGCCCGTTGATCTGCTACGACCTGCGTTTTCCAGTATGGAGCCGCGATGCCGAAGGCACCGACCTGCTGCTCTATACCGCCAACTGGCCGGCAGCGCGGCGCCTGCACTGGAACCGCCTGTTGCCGGCGCGGGCCATCGAAAACCTCTGCTACGTGGCCGCGGTCAATCGCATCGGTGTGGACGGCAAGGGTCATCCCTACAGCGGCGATTCCCAGGTGCTGGATTTCCAGGGCGACAGCCTGCTCGATGCCAGCGATAGGGCCGGCGTATTTCAACAGCGCCTCGACGGCTTGGCCCTGGCCGCCTACCGCGAGCGCTTCCCAGCGCATCAGGATGCTGATCCGTTCGAATTTCGCTGAACATTTTCCCCCGGATAGCCTTGGTGGGCGCCTCCGTATCAGCAGAGCATCGCAGCAGCAATTTTTTGAACGTTAGCCATTACACCAGCTAATCACGCAAAAAAAGTGCGCAAGAAGTTGCGCAGTGGTGCGCAACTTCTTGCGCAGTTCTACGACAGCCTTATTTCTTCTGCGGATTGTTTGGTTATCAACAGTTTTATCCACAAGAAAAGTGCGCAACTTTCTGCGCATGTAGGTAACTGTCGAAGTGGCTCAAAGTGATGGCCAATTAGAATCATCTCGATTGGGATCTCATTGCCGGGCTTACTGTGACGCGGTCTTTACCGGGTTTGCGAGCTGCTTCTCCGTTTCGGCAAATTCCAAGCGCCATGATTGTGCCACGCTTGCCAATCAGTGGTCTGATCCCTAGGATTTCAGCGCCTGAGGGTTGTGGACTCAACCGAATCAGCAGTGTCGCGAGCGACGTTTTAGTCGATGCGACTTTCAGGACTACATGGACGTTACCTAGTAAAGGACGAGGATGTCTTATTCAAGTAAGCTTTCAGCTCATTATCTAGAGCTAGCTAAAACTCCTATTTCCGACGTGCTTTTCGCTGGCGAAGATGTTCGCTTTTCCAGCGAGTATGAGGCGCTGGAAAGTGAGTTGGCGAAAGCATCCTCAATGCACGAAAACGGCCAAATCGATTGGTTGAAGATTCGTGAAAATAGCGAGAGCCTATTGCGCACACAGTCCAAGGATCTGCGCGTAAGTGCGTGGCTGACCTGGGCGTTGTATCAGCGCGAGTCGTTTCAGGGGCTGCTCGCCGGCTTAGGTCTGCTTCGCCACTTATGCGAGCACCATTGGCCCGACGTACACCCGGCAAAGGCGCGAACGCGCGCCGCTGCCATCAGCTGGTTGCTCTCGCGTATCGAGCAAGTGCTCACCGAAAATGTCGCGATCAAAGAGCAGTTGCCCCTGTTTCGACGCATGGTGGAGCACCTGGAGGCGCTCGACGCCGTTTGCACCGAGCACTTGGGCAGTGACGCACCGCTGCTGTTGCCCATTTCACGCCGCCTGAGTGGCATGGTGCAGCGCGCGGCCAACAACCAGCCCGAGCCTGGCGTGGTGAGTGCGACCGTCGCGCAGGTCAAACAGGCGGCGACTCAGCTCTTCACGCCAGGCGCGCCTATCGATAACGAGAAAGAGGCGCAGAAGGCACTGCGTGCCCAGCAGGAGAACTCGCGTCCGTTATGTGCCTGGTGGCTCAAGCAGAAGGCTACCGACTTACGGGCTCTGCGCCTGAACCGGACGCTGCTGTGGCTTGGAGTAGACATTCTGCCCGAGCGCAATGGCGAACAAATCACGGCGTTGCGAGGGCTGCCAGCCGATAAGCTCAAGGCTTATCAGGAACGTCTGGACCAAGGCAAGTATGCGGATCTGCTGGTCGAACTCGAGGCCAGTCTGGCCAAGGCGCCGTTCTGGTTTGACGGGCAGCGAATGGTCTGGGAATGCCTGCAAGGGCTGGATGCCGAGATGGCCATGCGCGAAGTCGAGATTCACTTTGCCCTGCTGATCCAGCGTCTGCCCGGCATCATCGAGTTGCGTTTCCACGACGGTGAGCCATTTGCCGATCCAGCTACTCGCGCCTGGATCGTCGCCAATGTGATGCCGCATCTGCAAAGCCCCAGTGCACCGCGCAAGATCGAAACCGACGTTGAAAGCCAGCCCGCCTGGGAAAAAGCACTGGACGAAGTCGTTCCGATCTTGCGGCGCGACGGGTTGAAGTCTGCCGTGCAGATACTCAAGCAAGGTTTGCAGAACGCCCATGGTGGGCGCGTCCGTTTTTTCTGGCAATTCACCATGGCGCGACTGTGTTTCATGGCCAAGAAGTATGAGTTGGCCAAGACCCAGCTCGAGGCGCTTGACCAGGCACTGCAAGCTTCCGGATTGCACGACTGGGAGCCCGATCTTTCGCTGCAAGTACTGAATTTGCTGCACAACTGCTGTGAGCTTTTACCGCAGAACCATGCAGTGCGTGAACGTAAGGAAGAGATTTATCGCAGGCTGTGCCACCTCGACCTCGAAGTGGTACTCGATTAGGCCTCCGGGCCACAACCGCAAGGAGAAAAGCCATGGCCAAAGAAGGCTCGGTAGCCCCAAAGGAACGCATCAACGTCACCTTCAAACCCGCCATCGGTGGCACTCAAGAGGAAATTGAGCTGCCGCTGAAGTTGTTGGCGATCGGTGATTACACCCACCGTAAAGACGAGCGCAAGATCGAAGATCGTAAGCCGATCAGCATCGACAAGATGACCTTCGATGAGGTTCTTTCCAAGCAGGAACTGGGCCTTACCCTGAGCGTGCCCAATCGCCTTCAAGAAGACGGTGAAACTGACGAGCTGGCCGTACAACTGCGCATCAACTCGATGAAGGACTTCAACCCGGCCAGCCTGGTCGAGCAAGTGCCTGAGCTGAAAAAACTGATGGAGCTGCGTGATGCACTGGTGGCCCTCAAGGGCCCGCTGGGTAACGCACCGGCGTTCCGCAAAGCCATCGAAGGCGTTCTCGCTGACGATGAATCCCGTGACCGCGTACTGGGTGAGCTGGGCTTGAGCGCCACAGCACCGAACGCCTGAGCCCCTATCAGTCAAGGAAGCCAACACAATGAGCACTAGCGCAGCACAGCAAAAGAGCAACGATAGCGGCGAATACAGCATTCTCGACAGCATCATCGCTGAAACTCGCCTGACTCCCGATGACGAAGCCTATGACATCGCCAAGCGTGGTGTATCGGCGTTCATCGAAGAACTGCTCAAGCCGCACAACAACGGTGAGCCGGTCAAGAAGGCGATGGTTGACCGCATGATCGCCGAGATCGATGCCAAGCTCAGCCGCCAGATGGACGAGGTTCTGCACCATCCCGACTTCCAGGCGCTGGAGTCCTCGTGGCGTGGCCTGCAACTGTTGGTTGATCGCACCAACTTCCGTGAAAACATCAAGATCGAAATCCTCAACGTCTCCAAAGAAGACCTGCTGGACGATTTCGAAGATTCGCCAGAGGTCATGCAGTCTGGCCTGTACAAGCACATCTACACCGCTGAGTACGGCCAGTTCGGTGGCCAGCCGGTGGGCGCGATCATCGCCAACTACTTCATGTCGCCGAGTTCCCCTGACGTCAAATTGATGCAGTACGTCGCCAGCGTTTCGTGCATGTCCCATGCGCCATTCATCGCCGCGGCCGGTCCGAAGTTCTTCGGCCTGGAGAGCTTTACCGGTCTGCCGGACCTGAAGGATCTCAAAGATCATTTCGAGGGCCCGCAATTTGCCAAGTGGCAGAGCTTCCGCGAATCCGAAGACTCCCGCTATGTCGGCCTGACCGTTCCGCGCTTTCTGCTGCGCAACCCGTACGACCCGGAAGAAAACCCGGTCAAGTCGTTCGTTTACAAAGAAACCGTCGCTAACAGCCACGAACACTACCTGTGGGGCAACACCGCCTACGCGTTTGGTACTCGCCTGACCGACAGCTTCGCCAAGTTCCGCTGGTGCCCGAATATCATCGGCCCGCAAAGCGGCGGTGCCGTCGAAGACCTGCCGTTGCACCATTTCGAAAGCATGGGCGAAATCGAAACCAAGATTCCTACCGAAGTCCTGGTTTCCGATCGCCGTGAATATGAACTGGCCGAGGAAGGTTTCATCTCCCTGACCATGCGCAAAGGCTCCGACAACGCGGCGTTCTTCTCCGCCAGCTCGGTGCAGAAGCCGAAGTTCTTCGGCATCAGCGCAGAAGGCAAGGCTGCCGAGCTGAACTACAAGCTCGGCACCCAGCTGCCCTACATGATGATCGTCAACCGCCTGGCTCACTACCTGAAGGTACTGCAGCGCGAGCAACTCGGTTCGTGGAAAGAGCGTACCGATCTCGAGCTGGAGCTGAACAAGTGGATCCGTCAGTACGTGGCCGACCAGGAAAACCCGAGCGCTGAAGTCCGTGGCCGTCGTCCGCTGCGTGCTGCGCAAATCAGCGTCAGTGATGTGGAAGGCGAGCCGGGCTGGTACCGCGTCAGCCTGAACGTGCGCCCGCACTTCAAGTACATGGGTGCCGATTTCACCCTGTCGCTGGTCGGCAAGTTGGACAAAGAGTAAACGGAGCTTACTCATGAACGGATACGGCAGCCT
Source organism: Pseudomonas sp. PA15(2017) (assembly GCF_001945395.1). GTDB lineage: Bacteria > Pseudomonadota > Gammaproteobacteria > Pseudomonadales > Pseudomonadaceae > Aquipseudomonas. Next base: position 82,911 of record NZ_MSXV01000037.1, read on the forward strand.
TTTTGAACGCCTGAACGGCGACGCGGACAAACGCGCCGCCTGGAGCCGCGAGGTTTCCATCATGGCGTCCGTGGCTGCCCATCTGGCCAAGATGCTCAGCACCCGGGCCGGCAGTGTGCAGACACTGTCCGACTACGGGTTGCCCGATCTCAACGACATGCGCCTGAGTCTGCACGATTCCCTGACCCAGGCACGCCTGGCGATAGAGCGCTTCATCGAGGCCTACGAGCCCCGGATGAGCAATGTGCGTGTCGTTTCCCTACCGCGTGACAATGATCGGCTTCGCCTGTCCTTCAGCATTGAAGGGCTGTTGGAAGTCGATGGGTTCAAGCGGCAGGTCAGTTTCTCCGCGCGCCTGGATGGCAGCGGTCAAGTGAAGGTCAAGTAAGGAGACTTCGATGTCCGGTAAGCCCGCAGCACGCCTGTCCGACCCCACCGCTTGCCCCAAGCCGGGCCACGGAACCAGCCCGATTGCCGCCGGTTCCGGCGACGTGTTCTTCGACGGCCTCGCGGCCGCCCGCCAGGGCGATGCCTCGGCGTGTGGTGGTGCGATGTCGGGCGGTCTGGCAACCACGGTGCTGATCAACGGCAAGCCCGCCGCCACCGTTGATTCGGTGGGCACCCATGGCAACAAAGTCACCGCCGGATCAGGCACGGTGATTATCGGGAATTCGCATACGCCGGCGCCGTTTGTGCCGCCGCTGCCGGTGGAGATCAAGTGGCCATTTGACGAGCACTTTGTGATCAATTGCCAGGATACCGGTAAGCCAATGGCTTGCGTGTCGTACACGCTGAAAACCGCTTCGGGAAAGATCATCTGCGGAATTACCAACGAAGATGGAAAGACCCAGAAGATTTCCTCTGCTCAAGCGGAGACTGTGGAATTGCTCATAGAGCAGCAAACCGAAGTGTTGATTGGGTGAGTAGTTTTTCTGATGCCGCAAGCGTTTAAGGAAAGGTCGTTGATATGGCAGACACAGTAGTATCCTCGAGCCTTACCCCCGCCAACAATAGTGCCGGGCAATCTACTGCCGTGCGACTTTTCAAAGTCAGCGATATTCCTGGCGCCATGGACAAGATGAAGTGGCCGGTTGCTGCTGCGTTGATGCGCCACTGGTTCAACGGCACTCCTTGGGAAAACGCTAGCGGTGGAATGGGAACAGAAGAGAAAGAGCGCACACGGCCAGTGCCTGACCAGTACATCGAAGAAAGCATTGTTAAGATGAACTGGGTACTGAAATTCAAAAAGCCTGAAGAGACGCGCCAAGTGCTCAAGGCTGCGTGGAATAATGCGAAGGCTATGCCAGAAATACGCACAAAGATACTGCGTGCATTTGGTAATTCCGGGCCCGGTTGTTATCCAGTAACTTTCAACGGGCGGGGTCGAGCTGCAGAGAGGTTTGGCTATTTTAATTCGCGTGCGGTTAACTTCAGTCAATTCGGTGGTGGCGAGCTTGACGAGCTTCGTGGAGCGTTGGCCAACTTCAATATGCGCGTCATTGCCGAGGGCGCGGTGAATGTCTTTGATAAGAAAATTGTATTCGTCGCCGACCGATTGGGTTACTACGTTGAAGATAACTACGACTTCAGCGATGGTGACGATTTTGTCAGCCAGCCCCTTGGGTACTGGAATTTTGACGGTGTCGCCGGGGTAATTGAAGCCAATGCGCAGAATATGGCAATCAATGAAGAAATGGCTGCTATCGGGCGGTCATCTATCTTCGGTGCGAGTGATGCGGTGCAGAAGCAGTTCGTTGAAGCGTCAAATAGACGATATTTCTTAATCCAGAACAAGCATTTCGTGGCGTATAGAAAGCAGTTTTCCAAGGGCGGGGATTTCAAGCTGTTTTCTGATATTTTCTACGAAACCATTGCTCCGGTTTCAATTGAGCTGGTGAAAAAATGATGACCGTTAAAAGAGCATTCTTGTTCATCGGTTTGTTAGTCATTGCCGTCGGTCTGTTTGGCGTCTCCGTGAATGATCTTTTCACGCGCTCGGCCAGCAGCTCAGTCGTTAGCGAGTCAGGCGATTATCTGATCGAAAATGTGCCCGTCAGAGGATGGCTAGTACCGTTTGATGATCTGGCGTACCTGCGAATCACCGATAAGCGAGATTCCAATGCGGTTTTTCGCTCACCTTTGTACCCACGAAGTGCGGTGGACATGAGTGCTCATGAGGACGATGTCATTGTTGGAATAGTGTGGATCGATTTTTACAAACGCGATCAGCACTTCGGCATCAGGATGCCCGAGTGGAGGTCGCATTGGCTCAATAGCTTTATCAGTAACACTAGATACGACATTGTCGGAAGCGATTGAGGCGAGCAGCAGAGTATTGGCAGCAAGATGACCGCGCAGAGCGCTCGGTCGACCGGATTTTGTTTTAGATGAGTTTCACTACCAAGCAGGTACTACAGCGTGTCCTTTAACCACTACTACCGAAGCGAACTCACCGTGCTGCGCCAACTGGGCCGCCGTTTCGCTGAGCGTAGTCCTGTGTCGGCCCCTTTTCTGGGACAGACCGGCTGTGATCTTGATGGGCCAAAAACAATAGCTGTGAGGGGTTTGATCCAAAGGATTTCAAGACTCGGTGTTCTGCAAAAAAGGACGCAATAATTGATTTCGACTTATGGCGGGGCAGATTGGTTGATTCGAGCTAAGCGGATTTGGATGCTAGGTGTTCTACTAATAGCCAGCTGTGCGGTTTTTACATATGGCGTTAACGCCATGCTCGGATACCCTGCCAGTTCGAGTCAGGTCAGTCCGTCGGGGCGTTATGTTATGGAAAGTGTGCGTGTCGATCGGGTTTTTATGCTTGGTGGTATGGGGTACTTGAGGGTTATCGATACGCAAGAACCGAGGCGGGTCTATCGAACTCCGCTCTATGATACTCAATCACTGGACATGCGCGTATTCGAAGATGATGTCGAGGTTGGTGTTACTTGGATTGATTTCGATAAAAAACACAAGGAATTCGCGATTTCGATGCCGCAGTGGAAGGGAAATTGGCTGAATGTATTTGTCAGCAATACTCCTTATACCCATCTGGAGAACTGATCAACATGCCCAGGATGGGAGGGAGTGTGAGCGATTGGAGCATTATTGTTGATAAGGATTTATTCGGTGATGAGCGTTTGTCGAGGTCGATATTGTTTGCGGCAATTGAACCTGTTCCTATGGCAAAATTTATGGATCAATAAATGACCATTCAGGGTTATTTTGCAAGCGTCGCGGACAGCGATCTCTTCGGGGGGGCGCAATCGTCTGCTTATTGGTGGCTGCACTCGGGATATCGCGGAGCATAAAGGAAAAGCGCGCTCACAAGGTAATGATGTATGTATGTGTTCTGATTGTGCCGGTTATTCACATTATTGGAACTTATTATCTAAATCAGACACCGGCCTGAGCATGAGCTGACTAAACATGTTCACCAGCAAAACATCCTACATCTATATGGAAAGCTGACCTAAATGTCCTTCAACCACTACTACCAAAGCGAACTTACCGCACTGCGCCAGCTCGGTCGTCGTTTCGCCGAGCGTAGTCCGGCGTTGGCGCCGTTCCTGGGGCAGGCCGGGCGGGATCCGGATGTGGAGCGGTTGCTGGAAGGTTTTGCCTTTCTCACTGGGCGCCTGCGCCAGAAACTCGATGACGAGTTGCCGGAGCTTAGCCACTCGCTGATGCAGTTGCTGTGGCCCAATTACATGCGGCCGCTGCCGGCATTCAGCATTTTGCAGTTCGATCCGCTCAAGCGCTCCGGCCCGGCACTCAAGGTCGAGCGTGATACGCCAATCGAGAGCGTGCCGATCAATGACGTGCGCTGCCGTTTCCGTACCTGCTACCCGACAGAGGTATTGGCGCTGAACCTGGCTGCATTGAACTACTCGGTCAAGGGCGACGGCGCATTGCTGAGCCTGCGCCTGGGGATGAGCGCCGATGGCCATCTTGGCGAGTTGGAACTGAGCAAGCTGCGGCTGCACTTCGCCGGTGAGCGTTACATCAGCCAGATGCTGTACCTGAGCCTGCTGCGCAACCTCCAAGGTATCGAACTGATTCCGCTGAACGCGGCAGGTAAACCCATCCAGGGCGCCAATGGTGTGCCGATGGCATTCAAGATACCGGGTAACCGTGTACAGCCGGTGGGGTTCGCCGAAGAGGAGGCGTTGATCCCGTATCCGCTGAATACCTTCCGCGGTTATCGCTACCTTCAGGAGTACTTCGCTTTCCAGGACAAGTTCCTGTTCGTCGATGTCGAGGGTCTGGACATTCTCAAGGCCCTCCCAGAAGACACGCTCAAACAGTCACGTGGCTTCGAGCTGCGATTCGATATTCGCAAGAGCGGCATCCAGCGCCTGCGGCCAACCCTGGATAACGTCAAACTGTTCTGCACCCCTATCGTCAATCTGTTCGAGCATGACGCCCTGCCGATCCGTCTCGATGGCAAGCAGGACGAGTACCTGCTGCTGCCAGCCGAATACGATCTGGAAAACTGCGGCGTGTTTTCCGTCGAGGGCGTTACGGGGTGGAAGCCCGGTGGCCTGGGTTACCAGCAATACGTGCCCTTCGAGTCTTTCGAGCATGACCCGAGTTTCGACGTGCCGAACAGCCGGCCGCATTACAGCATTCGCCAGCGCCCGTCCCTGCTGCACAACGGCTTGGATACCTATCTGAGTTTCGGCATCCGTCACGCAGAGGCTCATGAAACGTTGTCCATCGAGCTGACCTGTACCAATCAGAATCTGCCACGCAAGCTCAAGCTTGGCGACATCTGCGTGGCGTGCGAGGAAACCCCGGAATTTTTGAGTTTCCGCAATATCACGCCGGCCACATCGAGCTTTGCGCCGCCGTTGAACCGCGACTTTCTGTGGAAGTTGATCAGCAACATGTCGCTCAACTACCTGTCGCTGGCCGACGTCAATGCTTTGAAGGTGATTTTGGAGACCTACGACCTGCCGCGCTATTACGACCAGCACGCGGAGAAGGTCAGCAAGCGCCTGCTCGGTGGGCTCAAGCACATCAAGCATCACCACGTGGATCGTTTGCATCGTGGCTTGCCAGTACGTGGGTTGCGCACCGAGCTGACGATCGACCCTGAGGGGTATATCGGTGAGGGCGACCTGTTCGTTTTCGCTTCCGTGCTCAACGAGTTTTTCGCGTTGTACGCCAGCCTGAACTCGTATCACGAGTTACGGGTAAACAGCACACAGGGAGAGGTGTACCAATGGACACCACGTATGGGCCTGCAGCCCCTGCTTTGAGCGGGCTGGCACGAAGCATACGCGAGTACTCGCTGTTTCAGGCGGTATTACTGGTGCTTGACCGGTTGCGCCAGGCACACCCGTACCTGAGCGAAGAGGAACTGTATGACCAGTTGGAATTCCAGGCCAATCCGAGTCTGGGCTTCCCGAGCAGCGATGTTGACCGTGTCGAGTTTTTCGAAGAGCACGGGCGTATGCGGGCGCGTATGCGTTTCAACCTGATCGGCTTGGTCGGTTCGGGTTCGCCGTTGCCTGCGTTCTATGGCGAGCAGGCGTTGGGCGATAGCGAAGACGGCAACCCGACGCGCAATTTCCTGGATCTGTTTCATCATCGGTTGCAACGCCTGATGCTGCCGATCTGGAAGAAGTATCGATATCGCGCAAGCTTCGAAAGCGGCGCCGTCGATCCGTTCTCGTCACACCTTTTTGGCTTGATCGGCCTGGGTGGCGAGGAGATCCGGCGTGCCAAGGAACTGAACTGGAAACGCCTCCTGCCTTATCTGGGCCTGCTCAGCCTTCGTGCGCACTCGGCGGCGCTGATCGAGGCGGTGCTGCGCTACTACTTCAAGCACGCTGAGTTGACCATCGAGCAATGCATCGAGCGCCGCGTGGAAATTCTCGAGGAGCAGCGTAATCGTCTGGGGCGAGCCAATAGTCTGCTTGGCGAAGACCTCGTCCTCGGCGAACACGTACGCGACCGCAGCGGCAAATTCCGCATTCATATCCGCGAACTCGACTGGCAGCGCTTCCATGAGTTCCTGCCGATCGGTTTCGGCTACCAGCCGCTCTGTGCCCTGGTGCGATTCACGCTCCGTGACCCACTCGATTACGACATTCGCCTCGTGCTGCGTCAGGAAGAAATTCGTGAACTGCGCATCGGCGAGCAGAACGCATGCCGCCTAGGATGGACCAGTTGGCTCGGCCGCGAGAAAGCGGACGGCGTGGTGACGCTGGGCAGCAAAATTCATTAAGGACAGATGACCCATGATCAATGTAGACCTGCAACAACTCATCCAGGCGCTGGACGCTGAAAGCCGACGTGATCTGGAGCGTTCGGCTGAGCGTTGCGTCGCCCGCGGCGGCAGCAAGATTCTCGTCGAAGACTTGCTGCTGGGCTTGCTGGAACGGCAGAACGGCCTGCTGTCTCGCGCCTTGCAAGACGCTGACGTGGATGTCGGTGAGCTGAGCGCCGCCTTGCAGACCCGCGTCGAGCACAGCGAGTCACGTAACCCTGTGTTCGCTCCGGAACTGGTGCAATGGCTGCAGGATGCCCTGCTGGTGGCCAACCTCGAGCTGGGCCAGACTCAGGTCGAGGATGCTGCACTGATCCTCGCGCTGCTGCGCAACCCGCTGCGCTATGCAGGCAGCCGTTACCAGCCGCTGCTTGCCAGGTTGAACATCGAGCGCCTGAAGGCGTTCGCCCTGTCGCAACAGCCTCAGACGCAGGCCGACGGCAAGCCGGTTGCGCAGGGCGAGTCGCTGCTACAGCGCTTTACCCACAACCTGACTCAGCAAGCCCGCTACGGCAAACTGGACCCGGTGCTGTGCCGCGATGGTGCAATTCGGCAGATGGTCGACATCCTGGCCCGTCGTCGCAAGAACAACCCGATCGTGGTGGGTGAAGCCGGGGTCGGCAAGACCGCCATCGTCGAGGGCCTGGCCTCACGTATCGCGGCCGGTGAAGTGCCGCAGGTGCTCAAGGGCGTAGAGCTGTTGTCGCTGGACATGGGCCTTTTGCAGGCCGGCGCCAGCGTCAAAGGTGAATTCGAGCGTCGCCTCAAAGGCGTCATCGACGAGGTCAAGGCCTCGCCGAAACCGATCATCCTTTTTATTGACGAAGCCCATACCCTGATCGGCGCTGGCGGCAACGCCGGGGGCTCCGACGCCGCCAACCTCTTGAAACCGGCGCTCGCCCGCGGTGAGCTGCGCACCATCGCGGCCACCACGTGGGCCGAGTACAAGAAGTACTTCGAGAAAGACCCTGCGCTGGCCCGACGCTTCCAGCCAGTGCAGTTGCACGAGCCGACGGTGAACGAAGCGATCACCATTCTTCGTGGCCTGGCACAAGTCTACGAAAAGAGCCACGGCATCTACCTGCGCGATGACGCCGTGGTGTCGGCCGCCGAACTATCGGCGCGCTATCTGGCCGGTCGGCAACTGCCGGACAAAGCAGTCGATGTGCTCGACACCGCTTGCGCGCGCGTACGCATCAGCCTTGCCGCCGCGCCGGAAAGCCTCGAGCGCCTGCGCGGTGAGCTGGCCGAAGGTGGTCGTCAACGCCAGGCGCTGCGCCGCGATGGCGAAGCCGGTCTTCTGATCGATCATGACGCATTGCAAGCGCTGGAAGCGCGACTGGACGAAGCCGAGACTGAGCGGGTCGCGCTGGAAGCGCTGTGGACTGAACAGAAGCAACTGGCCGAGCGCCTGCTGGAACTGCGCCAGCAATTGGCCATGGCGCGCGACGCTAGAGAAGGTGAAGCAGCCATCGGCGTTGCGGACAGCACCGAAGACGACGTGCCTGAACGGGTAGTTGGCGAGGCCGATGAAATGCTCAACGTCGAAGCGCTGGAAGCTCGGCTCAACGAAACGCACAAGGCGCTGACTGCCGCACAGGTGAAAGAGCGCCTGGTCAGCTTCGAGGTCTGCCCGCGCTTGGTGGCTGAAGTGATCAGCGCCTGGACCGGCGTCCCGTTGACGCAATTGGCCCGAGAGCACAACGCCAAAATCGCCAGTTTCGCGACGGACCTGCGCACCCGTATCCGTGGGCAGGAACAAGCCGTGCATGCATTGGATCGTTCCATGCGCGCCACCGCTGCTGGTTTGAACAAACCAGATGCACCGGTCGGCGTGTTTCTGCTGGTTGGCCCGAGCGGCGTTGGTAAAACCGAAACCGCTTTGGCGCTCGCTGACCTGCTCTACGGCGGCGATCGCTTCATCACCACAATCAATATGTCCGAGTTCCAGGAGAAACACACCGTTTCCCGTCTGATTGGTGCGCCGCCGGGCTACGTCGGTTACGGCGAGGGCGGCATGCTGACGGAAGCTGTGCGGCAGAAACCCTACTCGGTGGTGCTACTCGATGAGGTCGAGAAGGCCGATCCAGATGTGCTCACCCTGTTCTACCAGATCTTCGACAAGGGCGTGGCCAACGATGGCGAAGGGCGCGAAATCGACTTTCGCAATACGTTGATTCTGATGACTTCGAACCTGGGCAGCGACCGCATCAGCGAGCTTTGCGCAGAGGGCTCACGGCCAACCGCCGAGGTTCTCGAAGAAACCATTCGCCCGGTGCTCAGCAAACACTTCAAACCTGCATTACTGGCGCGGATGAAAGTGGTGCCGTACTACCCGGTCGGCGGCCCGGTTCTGCGTGAGCTGATCGAGATCAAACTGGGCCGCCTGGGCGAGCGCTTGAGCCGTCGTCAGCTGAATTTCACCTGGTGCCAGAACCTGGTCGATCACCTGTCCGAACGCTGCACGCAAAGCGAGAGCGGTGCACGCCTGATCGATCATTTACTGGATCAGCACGTTCTGCCGCTGGTTGCGGACCGATTGCTCGATGCGATGGCCACGGGCGAAACCCTCGAACGTGTTCATGCCACGCTCGATGGTGATGGCAGCGTGGCCTGCGAGTTCGCCTGAGGTGGGTGTGATGTTTGCTCAAGTGCCGCAGCCGCTGATTTATGCAGAGCGCCTACTCGCACAGTTCGCCAGCTTGTCACGTGCATCGGATGTTGCCGCGTTGTTGGGTGACTTCGTACGCGCATTGACCGAGCTCAGTGGCTGCGAATTGGCTCAGGTGTACCTGCTCGATGCCACGCATACCTGTTTGGGTATGCAAGCCGAGTATCTGGATAGCCAACTGCAACCGCGAGAGGCCGATAGCTTGCCTGTCGATTACAACGGAGAGCAGCTGTTGCAGTTCGCGCTCTGCCAGAATCGCGTGGTGTTTGTCGAGAAGCTGAGCGGCAGCCTGTATGAAACCAGCTTTCTACCTCCTTCTGCAGCGCAGTGGGAAACGCTGCTTTGCGTGCCACTGATCAATCAGCAGAAAGCGGTCGAAGGTTTGCTGGTTTGCGCTAGCCGTCGCAGCAGCGAATTGCAGGTGTTCGCCGATTCCCTTTGCAAGCTGGGTTCGTTCGTGCTCGTACAGCTGCATCTTCTACAGCGTTTGCGTCAGTCATCGGGTGATGCAAGCTCCGCCGTTCACAGCACACCGGTCGCCAGCGGCTATGGCCTGATCGGCAAGAGCGCTGTCATGCGACAAACCTACTCGCTAATCAGCAAGGTTTTGCACAGCCCCTATACCGTTTTACTGCGTGGCGAAACGGGAACCGGCAAGGAAGTCGTTGCACGAGCGATTCACGATTGTGGTCCACGGCGCTCGCGCGCGTTCATCGTGCAGAATTGCGCCGCGTTCCCGGAAAGCCTTCTGGAAAGCGAGCTGTTCGGCTATCGCAAAGGAGCCTTCACCGGTGCCGAACGTGACCGAGCGGGCCTTTTCGATGCAGCTGATGGCGGCACGCTTTTGCTCGATGAAATCGGCGACATGCCGCTTTCGCTGCAGGCCAAGTTGCTGCGCGTGCTGCAAGAGGGCGAAATCCGCCCACTGGGTTCCAACGATACCCACAAGATCGACGTGAGGATTATCGCCGCTACCCACCAGGACCTTGCGGTGATGGTCAGCGAAGGCAAGTTTCGCGAAGACCTGTACTACCGGCTGGCGCAATTTCCTATCCAGCTACCGGCATTGCGTCATCGGGAGGGCGACATTCTCGACCTGGCGCGTCACTTCGCCGAGAAAGCCTGTGCGTTTCTGCAGCGAGACCCGGTGCGCTGGTCGGATGGCGCACTCGATCATCTTTCCCAATACACCTTCCCAGGCAACGTGCGCGAGCTCAAGGGCTTGGTCGAGCGTGCTGTTCTTCTTTGTGAGGGCGGCGAGCTTCTGGTCCAGCATTTTTCCCTGCGCGTCGATGCCGAATCTGTCGACAGCAACCTCAGCTTGCGCGAGCGCCTGGAGCAGGTGGAGCGCAGCCTGTTGCTCGATTGCCTGCGCAAGAATGCCGGCAACCAAACCCTTTCGGCGCGAGAGCTAGGCCTGCCCAGGCGCACGCTGCTTTACCGCCTCGGACGTCTGAATATCAACCTGGGTGAGCTCAATGGGTAGCAGTGAGCGCCCGGTTTCACTCTTTGTTCATGGCAGCGATACCACTGTGAAAAATCGGTGCATGTTGCGTACTTCTGGAGACCTCTGATGCCTGTTCGATACTGGCAAGTCTTTCTTCTGAGCCTTTTCGTGCTGTGCGGCATTAGCGGCTGTGGCGGCAATTACAAATTCAATGACGACACCTATCGCCCTCTGGGTGATCCGCAAGCGGTCAACCGCGGCAAGTGACCGCAAGGAGCATCATCATGGAGCTGGTTTTCGAAGTGTTGAACACCAAGCAGTTCGTGCCTGCCGAGCTGTGCCAGAAGACATTCAAGCAGGCCGGCGGTGTGATCGGGCGGGGAGAGGATTGTGATTGGATCATTCCGGATCGCAAGCGTCACCTTTCCAACCACCACGCGCTGGTCAGCTATCGCGACGGCACCTTCTTCCTGACCGATACCAGCAGCAACGGTATTCAGGAGGGTTCGAGTGGTGCCCGGCTGCGCAAGGGCGAGGCGGTACGTATCGAACATGGCAGCGTTTATTTACTTGGGGATTTCGAGGTTCGCGCGCGGCTGGTTCGCGACCCGGCGATGTTCGACGTCGAAGTGGGCCGACCTCAAGCCGCCGGTAGCATCATTCCCGATGACGCGTTTCTCGACCTGGATCCGCTCGCCGCACTCGATCAGCAGGAGCGCGTCTACTCGGAGTTCGAGGAGCTGATTTCGCCCGCCGCCGCAGCCGACGATAGTCGTCAGCGTGCCGACTATGCGCGTATCGATATGGAAAGCCTGTTGGTACCGGAGCTGGTCGAAGCACCACAGAAGGTTGAGTCGGCGCCTGCGCCAGCACCGGTCGAACGGCAATCCGAAGGCTTTTGGGAAAAGTTCGCCGATGCGCTGGGCATGGATATTTCTGGCTACGACCACGAGGCAAAGGAGTCGCTGGCTGTGAGCGTTGCACAATTGCTCAAGCAAAGCGTCGCGGGCTTGCAGCAGAGTTTGCGCACGCGCAGTGAGCTGAAAAACGAGTTACGCCTCGCTCAGACCACGGCGTTGGGCTCGCAAAAGAATCCCCTCAAATTCGCCGGCGATGCCGGTGAAGCATTGAGCCTTTTGCTGCAGGCGAATAAGCCAGGACAGCTCACCGCGCAGCAGGCGATATCACGCTCGTTCCGTGACCTGCAGGCTCATCAGGTGGCCATGCTGATGGCGAGCCGGGCCGCCGTTCGCGGCACCCTGGAGCATTTTTCGCCACAGCAACTCACGTTGCGTTTCGAGCGTGACACCAAACCGCTATTTACCACTGCTGGCAGCCGCTGGAGGGCCTACGGGCGTTATCACCAGGCGTTGAGGCAGGACGATGACTGGAGTGAGCGTCTGCTGGCACGTGACTTCGCACAGGCCTATGAAGAGCAGGTGCGCCTTATTTCAACACTGGATTCTGACCGTCAAGGATGATGCACATGTTTCGTCGTTCGAACGCTTTAATCAAATCGTTGGCAGTATTGAGCGCCTTGGTCGCCCTGGCCGCCTGCTCGACGCTCTCACCGTACTCGCATGTCACCAAGCTCAACCTGAAGCTGACGGCGAGTGACCAACTGAACCCTGATCTCAACGGGCGTCCGTCGCCAATCGTCTTGCGTCTGTATGAGCTTAAACATCCGGTCGCGTTCGAGAACGCGGACTTCTTCAGTCTCTACGAACGCGCCAAGGAGTCTCTGGCGCCAGATATGGTCGCGACCGAAGAGCTCGAGCTGCGCCCCGGGCAAACAGTCGATCTCAAACTCAGTATCCAGGAGGGGAGCCGCTACGTCGGTGTGCTGGCGGCCTACAGGGATCTACCAGAGGCTCGGTGGCGCTACACCCTTCAAGTGGCCCCATTGCAAGTTACCGAGGCCGATCTGACCCTCGATCAGAACGGCATTCGCAACACCGATGCAGCGATTCCCAAGGCAGGTGACTGAACGTGAATTTTCATAAAGTCATTTGGCAGGAAGGCATGCTGCTGCGCCCGCAGCACTTCCAGCACAGCGATCGTTACTACGACCATCAGTTGAAAACCCGAACCCAATTGTTGGGTGCTTATACCTGGGGCTTTCTGAGCCTGGATATCGACCTGCAATTTCTCAACATGGGCAAGTTGGTGGTCAGCCAGGCGTCCGGCATTCTTCCCGATGGCAGCCTTTTCGAGCTGGGCGGCAATATCGAACCCTTGGCTCTCGATGTGCCGCCCAATACCGGCAATACGCCTATCTATCTGGCACTGCCTTTGGTAACGGGCAACCATATCGAGGCGCGTCGCCCGGAGCAGTCCGATGTGTTGGCTCGCTACACCGCCTATGAGGCGGAGGTTGCCGACTCGAATGCCGGTGACGATTCGTCCAGCCAGGTCAGTTGCGGTCGCCCCGACTTCCGGCTTTTGCTCGGTGAGCAGCAGAGCGATCAGGCTTACGTGAAGCTGAAGTTGTGTGAGGTGCTCGATGCCACGCCAGACGGCGTCATCAGCCTCGACCCAGACTTCGTACCGACCTACATACAGGCGCATGCATCCAGCTACCTGCTGTCGTGCCTCAAGGAAGTCATCAGCATGCTCAGCCATCGGGGCGACACCCTCGCTGAGCGAATTCGTTCCAATGGCAAGGTCGGCGGAGCGGAGGTCGGAGACTTCATGATGCTGCAGCTGATCAACCGAACCGAGCTGCTGTTGCGCCATTACCTGAGCCTGGAACAGGTGCATCCCGAAGAGCTGTACCGCACGCTGCTGACCATGCTCGGTGATCTGGCGACTTTCTCGAGCGACAGCAAGAGACCCCGCCTGGACAGCCGCTACCAGCATAGCGATCAAGGCGCCAGCTTCCGTAAATTGATGGAGGCGATTCGTCAGGTGTTGTCCATGGTGCTGGAGCAGCATGCCATCGAGCTTATCCTGCAGGCCCGCCAATACGGGATCATCGTGTCGCCGCTGCACGACCACAAACTGTTGGGCTCGGCGTCTTTCGTGCTGGCCGCCAGCGCCAACTGCGATTCGGAGGAGCTTCGTCACCGGCTGCCGGCACACCTCAAGGTTGGCCCGGTCGAGCGCATCCGCCAGTTGGTCAATCTGCATCTGCCGGGCATCAAGGTCAAACCGTTGCCCGTCGCTCCACGGCAGATCGCATTCCACTCCAACAAAACCTATTTCATTCTCGAACTCAGCTCCGAAGACCTCGCTCAACTCGAGCGCTCCGGTGGTTTCGCATTCCATGTGTCTGGCGAATTCGCTGAGCTTGAACTGAAGTTCTGGGCCATAAGGAACTGACCGACATGATCAAGGACACGGATTACCATCAGGACGACAAGACGATCCTGCTCGATCGTCAGGGGCAGGGGCCTGCCTCAAGCCCGCTGACCGACTTCGCTGCGCCACCGCGTTTCGAGCAGCTGGAAGAACGTATGATCTATGCGGCTCGCCTGCGTCCCGCCGAGGCGTTCAACGTCAGCCTCAATTCGCTCGTGGCCGCGGCCTCGGAATTGTTGTCCGAAGTGGTGCGCCTCAAACACAGCGACAGCTATGAAGATCTTTATGCGCTCAATGAACGGCTGACAGCCGGCTTGAAGCTGTTCGAAGTTCGTGCATTGCACAACGGAGCGGAAAGCAGCCAGGTGATGGCTGCTCGTTACGTTCTTTGCACGGTGGTGGACGAAGCGGTCGTCACTACGCCCTGGGGCAATGAAAGTGAGTGGTCGCAGATGAGCTTGCTGAGCAGTTTTCACAACGAGACCTTTGGCGGCGAGAAGTTCTTCCAGCTCCTCGATCGGCTTTCGAAGAACCCCGTCAAACACCTGCCCATGCTGGAGCTGATGTACCTGTGCCTGTCCCTTGGTTTCGAGGGTAAATACCGGGTGCAGGCGCGGGGCATGCTCGAACTCGAGGGCATTCGTGATGCGCTGTATCGCCAGATCCGACAATTACGCGGGGATGTGCCGCGCGAGCTTTCACCGCATTGGGAGGGATTGAACGACCAACGTCGCAGCCTGGTGCGCATTGTGCCCGCCTGGATGGTGGTGTTGTTCACCTTGGTTTGCCTGGTGGTGATGTATTCGGGTTTTGCCTGGGTGCTGAGCGAGCAGCGAGACACCGTTCTGCAACCGTATCAGCCATTCGATCAAGTAGCGGCTCAGCCGCAGTCGCAGCCGTAAACAGGGACGTGTAATGAAGAATTTTTTCAAGAAGGTCGGCGCGTTCCTGCGTAAGACTTGGGTGTGGACGCTGCTGCTAGTGCTCTTCGTCGCACTGCTCGTATGGTTCGTTGGGCCTCTGCTGGCGGTCGATGATTACAAGTTCTGGGCCAGTTCGACTTCCCGCTTGCTGACCATCAGTGTGCTGTTCCTCGTCTGGGGGTTGGCCATGGTCTTCGTCAGCTGGCGAGCTGGCGTGCGCAAGAAGGCTGAAGAAGAAAGTGACGACGGCCAGGAGCGCATTCGTCGTGAAGAACTGATCGACGAAGAGCAAAAGGAGTTGAAGGCGCGTTTCAAGGAAGCACTCGTCACGCTCAAGACATCGAGCTTGTATCGCGGCCGTAGCGAGCGCTGGCGCAGCGATTTGCCCTGGTACCTGCTGATCGGCCCGCAGGGCGGGGGCAAGACCAGCCTGTTGGACTTCTCGGGGCTTGAGTTCCCGATCAACAAGATCGAGCGCAAGCTGACCCGTGACACCCTGGGCACCCGGCACTGTGATTGGTACTTCGCCGACCATGGCGTGCTGATCGATACCGCTGGCCGTTATCTGACCCAGCCGGATGCCGAAGTCGATGGCAACGCCTGGAGCACGTTGCTCAACCTGCTTCGCAAGCGTCGTCGCAATCGACCGTTGAATGGTGTGCTGGTGACCATTCCGGTCGAGACCCTGCTGCATGATAGCGAGCAGCAGCTCGAGATCCTCGCTCGACAGGTGCGTGCACGGTTGCAGGACGTACATCAGAAACTGCATGTCGATGTGCCGGTGTATCTGGTGTTGAGCAAGGCCGACAGCCTGCTGGGTTTCGATGAGTTCTTCGATCAGCTGACCCGCGAAGAAAGCGATCAGGTGCTTGGCACCAGCTTCCGCAAGGAGCAGTCGGGCACCGATGTGGCGGTGCTGCGCAACGAGTTCGAAGAGCTGCTGCGCCGCCTCAACAGCCAGGTAATCATGCGCATGCATCAGGAGCGTGATACCCAGCGCCGCGGCCGTATTCTCGACTTTCCGCATCAGCTGGGGCAGATCGGCGAGCGCCTTTGCCTGTTCGTGGACATGGCATTCACCGGTAACCGTTATCAGCGCGCCAGCCAGTTGCGTGGCTTCTATCTGACCAGTGCACCCCACCTGACCGGGGAAATGGACGCTACCGCTGCCAGCATTGGTGCCAACCTTGGCATGAGTGCCGGGGTATTGCCGACCTTACGCAACGGCCGCTCGCGATTCATCCATCACTTGCTCAGCCGGGTCATTTTTCCCGAAGCCGACCTTGCGGGGCTGGATAAACGTGAGCGAAACCGTATTCATTGGGGGCAACGTGCGTTGTACGTAGGCGCGCTCGCTGCCCTGGCAGTGTTCGGTGTGCTCTGGGCCACCGGCTTTTCCGCCAATTACGAGCGACTTGAAAAGCTGCGCGCGTTGGCGCAAACCTGGACCCAGCAGCATTCGGCTCTGAGTGCCCGGGACGACGCGATGGCTGCTCTCAAGGTGCTCGATACCAGTTATGCCGGGACGCAGGTCTTTCCAGACAAAGGCGATGTGAGTTACCACGAGCGTGGTGGCTTGTATCAGGGCGAGGAGGTCGAGCCGGTCGTTGTGGCGGCCTACGAGCGTCAGTTGGAAGAACAGTTGCTGCCCCGGGTTGCCGGCATGCTGGAGGGGCAGGTCAGAGCCAACACCAAGGATCGTGATCGCCTGCTCAACGGCCTGCGCGCATACCTGATGCTGAACATGAAGGATCGTCGCGACGCACAGTGGCTCAAAGACTGGGTCGCGGCCGATTGGTCCCAGCGCTACACCGGCAATACCGCCGTGCAGAATGGCCTGAACGCGCACTTCGAGCGTTTGCTGAAGCAACCATTCGTTTATCCCCTGAACGAGCAGTTGGTTGCTCAAGCGCGTCAGATCCTGCGTAGCGAGTCGTTGGCCAACGTGGTTTACCGAGTGCTTCGCGAGCAGGCTCGTACGCTGCCCGAATACCGCCTTGATCAACACCTCGGGCCGCAAGGCTCGCTTTTCTATGGCGGCAACTACGTCATTCCAGGCTTCTATACCCAACAAGGTTATCAGCAGTATTTCTCGGTACAGGGCTCGATGCTCGTTAGCGATATCCTGCGCGACAACTGGGTATTGGGGGAGGGCTCCGACCTTAGCGTGATGGATATGCGCCGCTTGATGGTTGAACTCGAGCAGTTGTATTTCCGCGACTACGCCAATTACTGGAGCGAAGCCTTGGGTCAGATTGGCCTGCTGGCGGCCAACGATTTCGCCGAGGGCGCTGAGCAGCTTGCCGGCCTCACCTCCGCCAATTCACCGATACTGCAGTTGCTGGTAGAAGTGAGGGAAAACACCCGCTTCGCGACTATCGCGGATGCCGCAGAAGGTGCAGCAGAGGCGGCGGGACAACTGGCGGATCAGAACGGCAAACTGGCCAACGCCGTTGCCGACAAGGCCACCGACAGCGCGAAAAATCTGCCGGATACATCGCGCAAATCGTTGCAGAGCCGCTTCGAGCCGCTACATCGCCTGCTCGATGATAACAATGGGCCGACTGCCGACTTGCTTCCAGCATTGACGGCGCTCAACGACCTGCAGATGCAGGTAGCAAGCCTTGCCCGTGCCAGTGCGCCGGAGCAGGCCGCTTTCGAGATGGCCAAGCACCGCATGGGGGGGCAGCGTGACGCGCTGAGCGCTCTGCGAAGTTCCGCCGGCCGCCTGCCACGCCCCGTGGGCAGCTGGTTCAACGTGCTGGCTGAAGATACCTGGCGATTGGTGCTCAGCGACTCCTATCAGTATCTGAACCAGCGTTATCAGAGCGAGCTGTATAGCTTCTATGGCAAGGCGATTCGCCAGCGCTATCCCTTCGACGCTCATAGCGCCAGTGATGTGGCGATTGCGGACTTCCGTGAGTTCTTCAAGACCCAGGGGATCTTCGATCGCTTCTTCGACAGTTACATGCGTCCATTCGTCAATGGCGACTCGGGCAGTTACCGCATGCGTAGCGTCGACGGCCATAGCCTGCCGATTTCCAGGACTTACCTCGACCAGATGTCGGCTGCACAGGTTATCCGCCAGAGCTTCTTCGCTGATAACCCGGCCGAACCGCAGGTGCAGTTCAAGCTCGAGCCTTACACGCTGGATTCGGCAGTCAGCCGCTCCGAATTCAAGCTCGGCGACAAGACCATGGAGTACCGCCATGGCCCGATCGTGCCGATGGCATTCAAATGGCCGACGGATGCCGAGGGCGGGCGTACCAGCCTGGTGCTCGACAGAATGGTCGGTCGGCCACTGGGGATCGAGAAGAACACCGGCCCCTGGTCACTGTTCAGGCTGTTCGATCTGATGGAGACCGAGTACCTCACGGGCCGCGATGTGCTGGTGCTCAAGGCCGACGTGGGCGGTATGCGTGCCAACTACCTGTTGACCAGCCAGCGTGCGCCGAATCCGTTCGATATGAGCGCGCTGCGTAGCTTCCGTATGCCGGTGCAGCTCTGATGCTGGTGGTCAGCCCGTGGCGTAGCGCCGCACGAACCGATACGGGAAAGGTTCGTGCGCGCAACGAAGATGCTTTTCTCGATTGCCCTCAAGATGGTTTGTGGGTGGTCGCCGATGGCATGGGCGGCTATCAGGGTGGCGACGTCGCTAGCCAACTGATCGTCGCCAGCCTGGCTGATCTGCCGGTCGAGCAGAGCTTCGACGAGCGACTCACAGCGATTCGCCAATGCTTGCACTGGCTCAATCGCCGCTTGTCCCAGGAGCTGACCATCGTCGCTGAGCGCCCCGAAAACATCATCGGCAGCACCGTGGTGGTGCTGTTGGTGGAGGGCAGTCGCGGCGCCTGTATCTGGGCTGGAGACAGCCGTTGCTATCTGTGGCGGGCACAGCGGCTGTATCAGCTTTCCAAGGACCACTCGCTGCAACAGCAATTGATCGATGAACACCAAATGACTCCGGCCGAAGCAAGGGTTCACCCGGCCGCTCACGCACTGACTCGCGCAGTCGGAGCGGCCGAGCACTTGACCCTCGATGTACTGGAGTTCGAGGTTCATCCCGGTGACGCCTACTTGCTGTGCAGCGACGGTCTTTACAACGGTATCAGCGGTGACGCACTCGGGAACGCACTTAGCCTTGCAGCGCCACATATCGCAGTGGAGCGCCTGTTCGATGGCGCTCTGCGCGGTTCTGCGCGGGATAACCTGACCGCAGTGGTGATCCGCCAATGAGCAAACTGCTGCGTATTGCTGACGAGCTGCCGGTGGATGCCGTGCAGGAGCGCGACCTGACGTATTTCGCTTTTGCCAAGGTGGCGAAAGCCTCGTCGCCTGCCGGCCGAACCCGTTTGCCGGCGATGCCTGAAGTGCTGGCCGGCCGATATCGCATCGAGCGTCTGCTGGGGGCCGGGGGCATGGGGCTGGTTTACCGGGCACGCGATCTGCTCGCCGAGCAGTTTGGCGATCCCGAGCCTCACATCGCCTTGAAGATTCTCGGTGAGGAGTTTGCCGAGTCGCCCGACGCAAGTGCCCTGCTGTATAGCGAATTCGCCCTTGCGCGGCGGTTACGCCACGACAATGTGCTACGTGCGCATGCCTTCGAGGTGGACACTGAGTGCCAGCGGGCCTTTTTCACCATGGAACTCATGCATGGTTTGACGCTGGATAAGCTGCTCTGTGAACGGCCTCTGGGTATTGTCTGGCAAGAGCTGCGCACAATTGCATTACCGCTGCTCGATGCATTGGCCCACGTCCATTCTCGAGGCGTACTGCACGGCGATATGAAACCGAGCAACGTCATGGTCAGCGAGGACGGCATAAGGCTGTTCGACTTTGGCCTGGGGCAGGCGCAAGAGGGTGTGTTGCCAGGTTTACCGCATGTGAGCCGAGAGCGCTTCAATGCCTGGACGCCAGGCTACGCAGCGCCGGAACTGCTGGATGGCGAGCCACTGACGGCCAGGGCCGATATCTACGGGGCCGCCTGTGTGATTTACGAGCTGGCGGGCGGTAAGCACCCGTTCCGCCGCCTGCCTTCCAACCAGGCGCGCGATGAACGACTCGAAGGTGAGCTGCATGCCCCCAGGCACCTGCCAAGGCGCTGCTGGCCGGCGCTCAAGACTGCACTGGCCTTCGATCCCGCGCAGCGCACCATCACTGCCCAGCAATTGCGTGATGCACTGGACGCCCCGCCGTCCTGGCTGAAACGCCTGACCGGCCAGCACAACGGATGACAACCGAACAGGGAGTACACGATGTTCAATCCTTCTAACGAAACACACTTCAGCCTGAGCGTTAAGGAGTTTGCGGGCGACCTGCAGGTGTTGTCGTTCACGGGCACCGAGGGTGTCAGCCAGCCCTATCGTTTCGATCTGGAGTTGGTGAGTGAAAACCACGATCTGGATCTGGAGAGCTTGTTGCACAAGCAGGCTTTCCTGGCGTTCGACCCGCAAGGCAGCGGCATTCACGGCCAGATTTACCGCGTAGCCCAAGGCGATGCCGGTAAGCGGCTGAGCCGCTACACGGTGTCGATCGTTCCGCAGTTGCAGTACCTGCAGCACCGCGCCAATCAGCGCATCTATCAGCAGATGTCCGCACCGGACATCATTGCGCAAGTACTCGAAGAACATGGCATCAAGGCCAATGCCTACAACTTCCAATTGAGTCAGCCGTGCCCTGAGCGCGACTACTGCGTGCAGTACGACGAAAGCGACCTGCACTTCGTGCAGCGCCTGTGCGAGGAGGAGGGCATTCACTACCACTTCCAGCACGGCCCCGATGGCCATCTGCTGGTGTTCGGTGATGACCAGACCGTGTTCCCGAAACTGGGCCAGCCCACGGCTTATGTGCAGGGCAGCGGCCTGGTGGCAGATGATCCGGTCATCAAAGGCTTCAAGTTGCGCCTGGAAACCCGCACCAGCCGCGTTACGCGCCGCGACTATGACTTCGAAAAGCCAAGGCTGCAGCTCGAAGCCGCTTACAAGCCCAGCGGCGAAAGCACCGAACCGGATCTTGAGGACTACGATTACCCAGGGCGCTACGCCGAGCGCGCCCGTGGCAAGTTCCTCAGTCAGCGGGCGCTGGAGCGGCACCGCGCGGACTACCAGCAAGCCGAGGGCTGGGGCGATCAGACCCGCCTGGTGAGTGGTCATTTCCTGGCACTTTCCGAACACCCGCGCAGCGAATGGAACGACCTGTGGCTGCTGACCGAAATCTTTCATGAAGGCAAACAACCGCAAGTGCTGGAGGAGTCGGTAAGCAGCGATACCACCGATAACAAGGACGATTTTCACCAGGGCTACCGCAACCGCTTTCTCGCCACCCCCTGGGCCGTGATGTACCGGCCAGCCCTGCTGCACCCCAAGCCGCGCGTGCTCGGCAGCCAGACGGCCGTGGTCACCGGGCCCGCTGGCGAAGAGATCCACTGCGACCAATATGGTCGCGTGAAGGTGCAGTTTCACTGGGATCGAGAAGGCCAGGCAGATGACAAGACCAGCTGCTGGATGCGCGTTTCCAGCGGCTGGGCAGGGGATCGCTACGGTGGCATCGCCA
Source organism: Pseudomonas sp. PA15(2017) (assembly GCF_001945395.1). Lineage (GTDB taxonomy): Bacteria > Pseudomonadota > Gammaproteobacteria > Pseudomonadales > Pseudomonadaceae > Aquipseudomonas. The sequence goes on from NZ_MSXV01000037.1 coordinate 104,075, forward strand.
TTCCGCGCATCGGCATGGAAGTGCTCATCACCTTTCTCGAAGGCGACCCCGATCAGCCGCTGATCAGCGGCTGCCTTTACCACAAGGAAAATCAGGTTCCGTACCCGCTTCCAGCGAACAAGACCCGCACCGTATTCAAGACGCTCAGCTCCCCGGGTGGTGGCGGCTTCAATGAGCTGCGTATCGAAGACAAGAAGGGTGCCGAGCAGATCTTCATTCATGCCCAGAAAGACTGGGATGAAAATATCGAGCACGACCAGAAGATCCGCGTCGGCAACGAACGCCACGACACCGTAGAGAAGAACACCTACACCGAACTGAAGGCCGAAGAGCACCGCACCACCCACGCCGACCGTAAGGTCGAGGTGCGCACCGATGACCACCTGACCGTCGCCCAGAACCAGCACGTGAAGCTGGGCACTGCGCAATTGACTCAGGCTGGCAGGGAGATCCACCTCAAGGCCGGCGAAAAGATCGTGATCGAGGCGGGCATGGAGCTCACCGTCAAGGCCGGCGGCAGCTTCATCAAGCTGGATCCGAGCGGCATCACCATGATCGGGCCAACGGTCAAGGTGAATGCCGGTGGCTCGCCAGGCAGTGGTTCGGGTATTGCGATCAAACCACCTGTATTACCGGGGGCGGCGGATAGCGACAAGGCTGGCGAAATACCGGAAGAGGTGGCCAGCAACTGCGTGGAAAAACCGCAGCCGGCGGTTTGTGAAGAGTGTTTGCGCCGCGCGCAAAGCAAAGCCCAAGTGCTAGTCGCACGTTAAAAGCAAGGAGCGACGATGAAATCCCCAACCCACAGTTGGCTCACGCTGCTTGGCGAGCAGGCAGCAGACGCGGGCCTGCAGCATGTCAATCTATTGGTCGATGCCAGCAACCTCCAATACCCATTGCTCTCGCGCCTCGATGAAATCGAGCAGCCGCCGGAAATGGCCATGCTTCTTCAGGGCACTCCGGAAGAAGCCATCGCCGCGGATGGGCCTATCCTGTTGCGCATGAGAGCTGAGCAGCTCAAACAGCGGTCCTGGCTCGACGAATTGCTCACCAGCAAAAATGCCCATCAGCATCTCCTGGCGCTGATCAGTCCATGGCCGTTCGTCCAGCTTGCCAGCCACCTGAGCCACTGTACCCAGGCCGAATGGAACGACGGCCGAGGCAGTGGCCTGCTGCGTTTCTATGACCCACGCATGCTGGTTCCCACCAGTGAAGCGCTGGACCCTCATCAGGCGTGGTTTCACGCACCGATCATTACCTGGCACTGGCAGGACCGCGACCGCATGCCTCGCAGCTTGGCGGGTAACCTCATGCGCCCGACCGAGCTGCCCTCGCCACTTCCCCCGTTGCGGCTGACCAGAGCACAGGTGGCCGGCCTGCTCGCCTGGAGCGCTGCAGAAAACTATCGCCGTAGCTGGGGCGTGCAGCCACAAGACTACGGCCTGGCGCTGCAGGAACTGTTGATGCGCCACCTGATGCACGGGCAGTTGGCGGCGAACCGAGAGGGGGTACAGGACCTCGACCAGCGTGACACCTTCGTGCGCGCCTGGCTGGCCGAAAACTCGCCGATCGCGCCGCCTGTCGAAGAGGCCGAGGTTTGGGCGTGAGTCGCGGAGCTTTAGTTGTAAGCACGGTATTGGTGGCGTTACTGCAAACCGGCTGTGTGTCCAAGGAGAGTGAGATGCTTGGTGCGCCTGTCGAGGGTTATAACCACACCTCCGCGGCCATCAACCGGTTTACCGTCAATGGCGCAGGTGGGCCGAATTTAGGGCCTTATAGCGGTGGCGGTGGGCAGGTCTGTTGCGGTTCGGTGCCTCGTTATTGGCGGCCAGGGCTGAGGGCTATTGTGGAGTGGGAAAAAGATCCTAACCCTCGACCAGTTATCCCCCTAAAGCGCAACAAATATGGCTCTCTCGATCCGGATGATTACAAAAAGCATGCGGCCAATTACACGAGTCACCGTATGGTAGTGGATATCCCCCTGTATCAAGAAGCCGGAACATTGAAAATGCATTTTCTTCCCTGTGATCAAGTAAGCGTTTCGGCGGACAATAATTTCTACGATACCCCAGGGTATCCCTACAACTTTCCACGCAAGATGGAGGATACGGAATGTCCCAAAACCTGAAGTCACCGGCAGCGCGTAATTCGATACGCCGCTATCCATTTGCTGCTTTGCCACTGACGCTATTATTGATTAGTGGTTGTATAGCCAGGGAGTCCGAGATGCTCGGCGCACCTGTTGAGGGCTATAACCATACATCCGCGGCCATCAACAGATTCACCGTCAATGGTGCTGGTGATCCTAATTTAGGGCCTTACAGCGGTGGTGGTGGGCAGGTCTGTTGTGGCTCGGTCCCCCGATACTGGCGACCAGGGTTAAGGGCAATTGTGGAGTGGGAGAAAGACCCTTCGCCTTACTGGTATGCCAATTGGTCTGAGCGTTTGTATTCTGATGCATGGAATAAACGCATGGATGAGCACCGTAGTCATTACACTCGTCACCGTGTAGTTGTGGAAATACATGAGTACGACAGCCCCGGCCCCCTCGTGGTGCACTTTCTTCCTTGCGACACCGTGCGCGTCGCCGCCACTCCTATAGTTCCAGGCCATCCTGGTTACCCCTATAACTTTCCACGTAAGATGGAGGATAAGGAATGTCCCAAAGCCTGAAGCCACCGGCAACGCGTGACTTGATGTGCCGCTATCCATTTTTTGCTTTGCCACTGACGCTATTATTGATCAGTGGTTGTATGGCCAGGGAGTCCGAGATGCTCGGAGCACCTGTTGAGGGTTATAACCATACTTCTGCGGCCATTAGCCGGTTTACCGTCAATGGCGCAGGTGGGCCGAATTTAGGGCCTTATAGCGGTGGCGGTGGGCAGATTTGTTGTGGCTCAGTACCTCGTTATTGGCGACCAGGTATGAGAGCTATTGTGGAGTGGGAAAAAGATCTCAATCCTCGACCAGCTACTCCCCTAAAGCGCAACAAATATGGCTCTCTCGATCCGGATGACTACAAAAAACATGCGGCTAGTTACACCTATCACCGCGCAGTTGTGGAGATACATGAGTACGACAGCCCTGGCCCTCTCGTTGTGCACTTTCTCCCCTGTGATCAAGTCCGAGTTACGGCTGCGGCCGTAACGCCGCGCCACCCGGACTACCCCTATAACTTTCCACGCAAGATGGAGGATAAGGAATGTCCCAAAGCCTGAAGTCACCGGCTGCGCGTAACTCGATACTCCGCTATCCATTTGCTGCTTTGCCACTGACGTTATTGCTGGTCAGCGGTTGTATGGCCAGGGAGTCCGAGATGCTTGGTGCACCTGTTGAGGGGTACAACCATACGTCTGCCGCTATCAACAGATTTACCGTCAACGGCGCTGGTGGGCCCAATTTAGGGCCTTATAGCGGTGGCGGTGGACAGGTATGTTGTGGCTCTCTACCCCGTCAGTGGCGTCCAGGGCTAAGAGCCATTGTGGAGTGGGAGAAAGATCCTAATCCACGCCCAGCGGTACCACTTAAGCGCAATAAATACGGTTCTCTAGACCCTGATGATTATAAAAGACATGCGGCTAACTACACTCATCACCGTGCAGTTGTAGAAATACATGAGTACGATAATCCTGGTCCTCTCATCGTGCACTTTCTTCCTTGCGACACCGTGCGCGTCGCTGCCACACCTATAGTTCCAGGCCATCCTGGTTACCCCTATAACTTTCCGCGGAAGATGGAGGATAAGGAATGTCCCAAGTAATGAAGCCGCCGCCTGCCAGCGTGCTAATTGCACGTCCTTTCGATCGTACAGGCCTACCGTTGGACTCCTCGGAAGTGCTCCTTAATATTCGGGCCCAAGAGCGAGATGAGAAGAAATTCTGGAGCAAGTCGATCAGCGTTGGGGCAAAGCAAGGTGAAGAAGCCCCCGAACCTTGCTGCAAAACGCTGCATATCAGCCTTTGCTTCGATGGCACAAATAACCATGAGCCCTCGGACTCTATTGCCGATCCTAGATGTACGAGCAACGTAGCGCGTCTACTTCATGCAAGCATCGAAAAAATAGATGATGGTTTTTTTCGTTATTACAGCCCAGGAGTGGGTACTGTATTCGAGGAGATTAAAGAGTATGTACCTGATTCAAACGGGCTCATTGGTGCCCGTGGTGGAGAAGATAGGATCAACTGGGGGCTTACTCGGCTCGTTGATGCTTTACAAACGACGTTGACACCAGAGTCGAGATTGCAACTGGATCAGACGCAGGCATTGGTTGAGGCCATGGGCACTAACTGGGCAAAGTCGGTGTTAAGCGCTGGGCTATTGGAAAATGGCGCACGCAAGCGCAAGGCGGCGATGCAGCCCTACGAGGACAAACTTTCCAGTTTGCTGGAGCAGCGGCGAATTGCCGAGAAGAAGCCGGAAATCCTCGCTCTGCGCCTCTATGTCTATGGGTTTTCCCGTGGTGCCGCCCAGGCCCGCACTTTTGCCAACTGGCTGATGGAACTGACGCGCCAGCAGAACGGTGAAGCCAGCGAATACCGGTTCGCCGGGCTACCCATTTCCATCGAGTTCCTGGGGCTGTTCGATACCGTGGCTGCTGTCGGCCTGGCTGACAGTGCGCCTTTTGCAGCTGGCCATATGGACTGGGCCAGCGGCACCATGCGCTTGCCGGACGAAGATCTGCGGCAGGCCTGCATGCCAACCGGTTTGCCTGAAGATTGCAGCTTCCTCAAGCGCTGCGTGCATCTGGTCTCGGCCCATGAGCAGCGCGCTAGCTTCCCGCTGGACTCCATTCGTCGTCGGGAAAAAAATTCTGATGGGACGCGTGACGACGCCCGAGCATCTGTTTATCGCAAGGACACCTGGGAGTATGTCTATCCCGGTATGCATTCCGATGTAGGCGGCGGTTATCCCCCAGGTGATCAAGGCAAGGCTCGAGGTGGTCAGGGGGAGCTTATGTCGCAGATTCCTTTGCACCATATGTACCGATCAGCCTTTGCTGCGGGGGCGCCATTACAAATACCTAGTTCGGCTTTAAGCGGCACCGAGAAAGTAGAAGAGTGGCGCATCATGGAGCCTAAGACAGAAGTTGAATTCTCTGTCTCTGAGATGCTTGTCACCCGCTTCAACGCCTGGCAGAAACAAGCCGTGGCAGGTTCACTTGAAGATGTAATCAAGCGAGAGCAGGCCCTGATCACGGCCTGGCGTATCGACCGCTATGCGGGCGGTATCGACAAGCAAGGTTTTGCGAGTGGCATCGACAAGCAAGGCTTTTACAGCCGTGTGAAAGGGCAGGACATGAGCAAGGAGCAACAGGCCGCTCTGAAACGTCTGCATGCCCATAAACTGGCAGAAAATTCTGCAGCGGCTCAGGGCAAGGAGCTGCCTGTACTCAGCGAGCGCGAACAGCAACAGCATGAGGCTGATCTCAAGCTGGTCGGGGGCACTGAGGCCTATACGCGCATCAACACAAACAAGACATTCGAGCCTGCGCTCGACGATCAGCAATTGCGCCGTGCCGCCGCTGAGTTCAAGCGTGATTATGATCGTAGCTGGGGTGTTGACGAAGACACCTTTAGCATCGGTGGCGTAATCAACATGCTGTTGGGCGGCACCGTTTATCTTATCAACGAAGAAGACGAAGCCCAGGAGTATGCCGAGCTTTACAAGAATGGAACCGCGCGTAATCGCGAGCTGTTTGTGAGGCCCGGAGTTATTGCCAATGGGCAACAAGCGCTGGTGGAGCTCTTCGACGAGCAGGTACACGATTCGCGTGCCTGGTTCATGAATTCTTCTGCTCTTGGAGAGCGCGAGCCTTTTACCGATTACTTCCGCATCCGCTTGGTTCACTTCGACAACGAATCGAACAAAAACCTATCGGTCTTGGCAACAGCCGGGCGCGTGGTTGGCGTGGGCATTGCGCTGGCCAGCGTTGGGTTGTCGGTCAAGAAGCGCAACCCGCGTTACTTGCTGGGCCTTTTCCTTCCGTCCCTGGCGACACCTGTGCTGACAGGCAGAGTTGGCCTGCCAGATTTCCCGGAGATCAGCGCATTCGATCCATTAACCGGTATCGCTTTGCCAATGATGGACGGCGTGCAGTCCCTGCGTGCGTTCACTCAGAACCCAGGCGATGTGGTGGCCAAACTCAGCAGCATGCCGCTGCCGGTACCGCTTACCGAGCAAACCGCCATTACGCCGGACCTGCAAACCATCTTCAAAGCCGCCGAAGCGGCGAAGGCGGTCAAAGCTGCCAAGGAGTCAGGTGATATGAGTGATTTGTTGGGCCAGGCCATGGACCTGATGGGCAAGGATGATCCCAAGCCTGGGCTCCAGTCTCCCGGGTTTCTAGGTCAAGCCATGAAATTGATGGACAAGGACGGCGCCAAAACCGGGCTCCCGCCTTCGACTTTGCTAAGTCAGGCCGTGGGTATGATGGACAAGGGCGATGCCAAGTCCGGGCCTCAATCTCCGGGTCTGCTGAATCAAGCCAAGGGCGAAGTCAAAGGGCTTATCGGCTAGCGGTGCAACCCGCACGTGTCCCAATAAATGAGTGGTAAGGTTAACGGGGGCCGACAGTTCAAGCACGCCTTGGACCGAGGCCCGGTATCAGGAAAGCCTGATCGTAACGGGTTGAGTCCCGTGACGATGCCGGTATAAAAACAACGGCCCGGTTCGCGCAGGCGAGACCGGGCCTTTGGGCGATCAGGCGCTGACGTTACGCCGCGTCCTGATCCTTGGCCAGGGAAGCCATGTCGATCACGAAGCGGTATTTCACGTCACTCTTGAGCATGCGCTCGTAGGCTTCGTTGATGTTCTGGATGTCGATCATTTCGATGTCCGAGACGATGCTGTGCTCGGCGCAGAAGTCGAGCATTTCCTGGGTTTCGGCGATGCCACCGATCAGCGAGCCGGCCAGCCGGCGGCGCTTGAAGATCAGGCCGAAGACCTCCGGCGACGGGTGTGCCGAATCCGGTACGCCGACCAGGGTCATGGTGGCGTCGCGCTTGAGCAGGCCGAGGAAGGCATCCAGGTTGTGCGGGGCGGCCACGGTGTTGAGGATGAAATCGAAGCTGTTGGCGTGGGCCGCCATCTCGTCGGCGTTCTTCGATACCACCACTTCGGCAGCGCCCAGGCGCAGGGCGTCTTCACGCTTGTTCGGCGAGGTGGTGAACAGCACCACGTGAGCGCCCATGGCGGCGGCGATCTTCACGCCCATGTGGCCGAGGCCGCCGAGGCCGACGATACCCACCTTGTCGCCCGGCTTGACGTTCCACTGGCGCAGCGGCGAGTAGGTGGTGATACCGGCACACAGTAGTGGCGCGACGGCGGCCAGGTTGTCGGTGTGACGGATGCGCAGGACGAATTTCTGGTCGACGACGATGGCGTCTGAGTAGCCGCCAAAAGTGTTTTCGCCACCAAATAGCGGGCCGTTGTAGGTGCCGGTGAAGCCGTTCTCGCAGTACTGCTCCAGGCCTTCGGAACAGGACGAGCAGCTCCGACAGCTGTCGACCATGCAGCCGACGCCGGCCAGGTCGCCGACCTTGAAGCCGGTCACGTCGCTACCGACGGCCGTGACCTTGCCGACGATCTCGTGGCCGGGCACCGAGGGGTACAGGGTGTTCTTCCACTCGTTGCGCGCGGTGTGCAGGTCGGAGTGGCAGACGCCGCAGTAGAGGATATCGATCTGCACGTCGTTGGTGCCGACGGCGCGGCGCTGGAAGCGGTAGGGCGCGAGAGGTTTGCTGGAGTCCTGGGCGGCATAGCCGAGAATGGTGGTCATGGGCATTCCTATCGGTTGTAAATCAACGGCTTATGGCCGTGTGGATGGATAAGCGTAGTGCAGCCCGGTGTCGGGTCGATTGCACAATCCTGTCGCTGTCTGTCCTGATCCTCCGTGGCTATTTAAGAAGGCAGGGATCAGCAGAGAGTTCCCGAACGCAGCATCATGGCCACACGAATCGCTGGCAGCCTCGCGCTGCGTCGCAGGCCATCGAGAGTGGCGGGACTATCGGCTGTTGAGGCGCGTGCGCAGCAGCGGCGTGAGTTCGTCGAACAGCGTCTGCACGGAGCGTAGCGCCAGGCAGTCCGGGCGGGTCAGCAGCCACAGGTCGGTGTCGCAATCGACCAGCGCCTCGCTCAGGCGCTCCACGCCATCGAGGCTGCGGGCCATGAAATCGGGCAGGGCGGCGATGCCCAGGCCGCCCTGTACCAGGGTCGCCACCGCCGACATGCTGCTGCAGCGGTAGCGCGGCACCAGGCTGGGATGCACCTGATGGCGCCAGGCCACGGTGATGTGGTCGGGCATGGAGTCGTCCGGGGCGATCCACGGCACCGAGGTGGGTGCCTGCAAGAAGGCGTCGCGGTGTTCCGGGCGGCCGCAGATGTAATAGGCGGTGTGCCCCAGTTGGCGGCCGACCAAGTGCTCGGGCGGCGCGTTGGACAGACGCAGGGCGATGTCCGCGTCGCGGCGGCTGAGGTTGGCGAAGGTGTTGGTGGTGGCCAGCTCCAGCGACAGCGCTGGGTAGCGCGGCATCAGCTCGGCCAGGCTGGGCAGCAGCAGGTTTTGCAGCACCGCGTCGGTACAGGTCAGGCGCACCGTGCCGCTGATGACTTTCTCGCCATGCTGCAGGGCGATCCGCGCCGCATCCAGGGCCTGCTCGGCGCGTTCGGCCTGCTCGGCCAGGGCCTGGGCACTCTGGGTCGGCATGTAGCCGCGGCGGCTTTTCTCGAACAGGGCGATGCCCAGATTGGCCTCGAGCTTGCGGATGGCCCGGAATACCGTCGACACATCCACCTGCAATTGCTCGGCGGCCCGGGCCAGAGAGCGTCCGCGCACCAGGGCGAGCACCAGCGCGAGATCGACGTGGCTGATCTGATATTGCGTAGATGCAATCATCAATTGCTCTGCTGCCAGTATCGGTTGCGTGTGCGCCCACTTATACTCAAGGCGTTGCCTAGAATCAAATCCGCTAGCGGATACCCAGAATAATGAGGCGCCAAGGCTCGTGAGATGTCTTGCGCGGGGGCGCCGATGCGAAAGGATGTATTTCCCATGACTTCGGTTTCCCCACGTGTCGTTCAGCTCAACGAAGCGAACACTTTCCTCAAGGATCACCCGGAGATTCAGTACGTCGACCTGCTGATCACCGACATGAACGGCATCGTGCGTGGCAAGCGCGTCGAGCGCGCCAGCCTGCACAAGGTCTACGAGAAGGGCATCAACCTGCCGGCATCGCTGTTCGCCCTGGACATCAACGGCTCCACCGTGGAAAGCACCGGCCTTGGCCTGGACATCGGCGACGCCGACCGTATCTGCTACCCGATTCCCGACACCCTGTGCAAAGAGCCCTGGCAGAAGCGCCCCACCGCGCAACTGCTGATGACCATGCACGAGCTGGATGGCGCACCGTTCTTCGCCGACCCCCGCGAAGTGCTGCGCCAGGTGGTGGAGAAGTTCGACGAGCTGGGCCTGACCATCTGCGCGGCGTTCGAGCTGGAGTTCTACCTGATCGATCAGGAAAACGTGAACGGCAGGCCGCAGCCGCCGCGCTCGCCAATCTCCGGCAAGCGCCCGATCTCTACCCAGGTCTACCTGATCGACGACCTCGACGAGTACGTCGACTGCCTGCAGGACATGCTCGAAGCGGCCAAGGAGCAGGACCTGCCGGCTGATGCCATCGTCAAGGAAAGTGCCCCGGCGCAGTTCGAGGTCAACCTGCATCACGTCGAAGACGCCATCAAGGCCTGCGACTACGCGGTACTGCTCAAGCGCCTGATCAAGAACATCGCCTACGACCACGAGATGGATTCGACCTTCATGGCCAAGCCCTATCCGGGCCAGGCGGGCAATGGTCTGCACGTGCACATCTCGCTGCTCGACAAGAAGACCGGGCAGAACATCTTCGCCACCGACGATCCGGAGCAGCACGCACCGTTGCGCCATGCCATCGCCGGCATCCTCGACACCATGCCGGCGTCGATGGCCTTCCTGTGCCCGAACGTCAACTCCTACCGCCGTTTCGGCGCGCAGTTCTACGTACCGAACGCACCAAGCTGGGGCCTGGACAACCGCACCGTTGCGGTACGCGTACCGACCGGCAGCAGCGATGCCATCCGTATCGAGCATCGCGTGGCCGGCGCCGACGCCAACCCGTACCTGATGATGGCGTCGATCCTCGCCGGCATTCACCACGGCCTGACCAATCAGCTGGAGCCGGGGGCGCCCATCGAAGGCAACTCCTACGAGCAGCTGGAGCAGAGCCTGCCGAACAACCTGCGCGACGCCCTGCGCCAGTTGGACGAAAGCGAAGTGATGAACAAGTACATCCGCCCGGAATACATCGACATCTTCGTCGCCTGCAAGGAAGCGGAAATGCACGAGTTCGAGACCACCATTTCCGACCTCGAATACAACTGGTACCTGCATACCGTCTGACGGAGTGATGAACATGAGCAGCATGACTCGCCAGGATTGGGAGCAGCGTTACAGCAGCCTGCGCATCGAGGGGCGGGCCTTTATCGACGGCGCCTACCGCGATGCCGTGGGCGGCGCGACCTTCGACAGCATCAGCCCGGTGGACGGCCGCCAGCTGGCCAGCGTAGCCAGTTGCATGGCCGATGATGCCGAGCTTGCCGTCAAGGCCGCCCGGGCCAGCTTCGAGCGTGGCGACTGGGTGAAACTCGCGCCGGCGCAGCGCAAGCGCGTGCTGATCGCCTTCGCCGACAAGTTGCTGGCCAATGCCGAGGAGCTGGCGCTGCTGGAAACCCTCGACATGGGCAAGCCGATCAGCGATTCGCTGAGCATCGACGTACCGGCGGCGGCCAACGCCATCCGCTGGAGCGCCGAGGCCATCGACAAGCTCTACGACGAAGTGGCGCCCACGCCCCATGACCAGCTCGGCCTGGTGACCCGTGAGGCGGTGGGCGTGGTGGCGGCCATCGTGCCGTGGAATTTCCCGCTGCTGATGTCCAGCTGGAAGCTCGGCCCGGCGTTGGCCGCCGGTAACTCGGTGATCCTCAAACCCTCCGAGAAGTCGCCGCTGACCGCCATCCGCGTCGCCCAGCTGGCGCTGGAGGCGGGCATTCCGGCCGGCGTGTTCAACGTGCTGCCCGGTTACGGCCACACCGTGGGCAAGGCCCTGGCCCTGCACATGGATGTCGACACCATCGTGTTCACCGGCTCCACCAAAATCGCCAAGCAGCTGATGATCTACGCTGGCGAGTCGAACATGAAGCGCGTCTGGCTGGAGGCCGGTGGCAAGAGCCCGAACATCCTCTTCGCCGACGCGCCTGACCTGCAGGCCGCCGCCGACGCGGCGGCTACCGCCATCGCCTTCAACCAGGGCGAAGTCTGCGTGGCCGGCTCGCGCCTGCTGGTGGAAAGCTCGATCAAGGAGCGCTTCCTGCCCATGGTGGTCGAGGCGCTGCAGCGCTGGAAACCTGGTCATGCCTTGGATCCACAGACCCGCGTCGGTGCGCTGGTCGACGACGGCCATCTGGCGAGCGTGCTCGGCTTCATCGAGGCCGGCCGCGAGGAGGGCGCCGAGATCCTGATTGGCGGCGAACGCGCCCTGCAGGAAACCGGCGGCAGCTACGTGCAGCCGACGATCTTCGCCGGTGTGGACAACACCATGCGCATCGCCCGCGAGGAAATCTTCGGCCCGGTGCTGTCGGTGATCACCTTCGACAGCGATGAAGAAGCCATTCGCATCGCCAACGACACGCCCTATGGCCTGGCGGCAGCCGTGTGGACGCGCGACGTTTCCCGCGCCCACCGCACCGCTCGGGCCTTGCGCGCCGGCAGCGTATGGGTGAACCAGTACGACGGTGGCGACATGACCGCGCCGTTCGGCGGCTTCAAGCAATCGGGCAATGGCCGCGACAAGTCGCTGCATGCCTTCGACAAGTACACCGAACTGAAAGCGACCTGGATAAAGCTCTAAGCAAGGGATGCGGTCCGCTGCCACAGCGGGCCGCCAGTGCTTTGGCCTCATATTCAGGCGCCTTGGGAGATACTCCATGACTCAACACGTCGACAGTTACTACGCCGCCTCGCGCAACCCGCGGGTCGATTACCCTGCGCTCACCGACGTCGTCGAGACCGACGTGTGCATCATCGGTGCCGGCTACACCGGTCTTTCCACCGCGCTGTTCCTGCTGGAGAACGGTTTCCGGGTGACCGTGCTGGAGGCCGCCAAGGTCGGCTTCGGCGCTTCGGGCCGTAACGGCGGGCAGATCGTCAACAGCTACAGCCGCGACATCGACGTCATCGAAAAGCAGGTCGGTGCGCGCCAGGCGCAGCTGCTCGGCGAGATGGCTTTCGAAGGCGGACGCATCATCCGCGAGCGGGTCGCCAAGTACGGCATTCAGTGCGACCTGAAGGACGGTGGCGTGTTCGCTGCCATTACCGACAAGCAGATGGGCCACCTCGAGTCCCAGAAGAAACTCTGGGAGCGCTACGGCCATACCCAGCTGGAGCTGATGGACCAGCGCCGCATCCGCGAGGTGGTCGGCACCGACCGTTATGTCGGCGGCATGCTGGACATGAGCGGTGGCCATATCCATCCGCTCAATCTGGCCCTGGGTGAAGCCGCTGCGGTGGCATCCCTGGGTGGTGCGATCTACGAGCAGAGCCCGGCCACGCGCATCGACCGTGGCCCGCAGCCCGTGGTGCACACCCCGAATGGCCAGGTGAAGGCCAAGTTCGTGGTGGTCGCTGGCAACGCCTACCTGGGTGGCCTGGTGCCCGAGCTGGCGAGCAAGTCGATGCCCTGCGGCACCCAGGTGATCGCCACCGAGCCGCTGTCCGACGAGTTGGCCCGCAGCCTGCTGCCCCAGGACTACTGCGTGGAAGACTGCAACTACCTGCTCGACTACTTCCGCCTCAGCGGCGACAAGCGCCTGATCTACGGCGGCGGTGTGGTGTATGGCGCCCGCGACCCGGCAGACATCGAAGCGATCATCCGCCCCAAGCTGCTCAAGACCTTCCCGCAGCTCAAGGACGTGAAGATCGATTACACCTGGACCGGCAACTTCCTGCTGACCCTGTCGCGCCTGCCCCAGGTTGGCCGGATCGGTGAGAACATTTACTACTCCCAGGGTTGCAGCGGCCACGGCGTGACCTACACGCACCTGGCCGGCAAGGTGCTGGCCGAGGCGCTGCGCGGCCAGGCCGAGCGCTTCGACGCTTTTGCCGGGTTGCCGCATTACCCCTTCCCGGGTGGGCAGCTGCTGCGCGTGCCGTTCACCGCCCTGGGCGCTATTTACTACCAGCTGCGTGACCGCCTGGGTATCTGATGCTGCGCCTGCCGGCGTGCTCCGCCGGCAGGCTTTTCCGGAGAGAACACCATGACCCGCATGCCTTTGATCGGGGTGACTGCCTGTCGGCAGACGCTTGGTAAATACGATTCGCACACGGTCGGCGACAAGTACGTCGAGGCGGCGGCCTACGCCGGCCTGCCGCTGGTGCTACCGGCACGCAGCACGCCAAGTGACCCGCAGCAGTTGCTCGAACAGCTCGACGGCATTCTCTTCACCGGCTCGCCGTCCAACGTCGAGCCTCGCCACTATCAGGGCACGCCGAGCCTGGAAGGCACCCAGCACGACCCGAGCCGCGATGCCAACACCTTGCCGCTGTTGCGCCTGGCCATCGACAAGGGCGTGCCGGTGTTCTGCATCTGCCGCGGCTTCCAGGAGCTCAACGTGACCCTCGGCGGCACGCTGCACCAGCGCGTGCAGGAGCTGCCCGGTTATCTGGATCACCGCGAGCCACAGCGCGACTCGGTCGCCGAGCAGTACGCGCCGCAGCATGCGGTCGCCGTGCAGCCGGGCGGCGTTTTCGAACGCATCGGCCTGCCGCTGCAGTTTCAGGTCAACTCCTTGCACAGCCAGGGCATCGACCGCCTGGCCGAGCGCTTGCGCGTCGAAGCGAGGGCGCCGGATGGCCTGGTGGAGGCGGTGTCGATCCCCGATGCGCCGGGCTTCCTGATCGGCGTGCAATGGCATCCGGAATGGCGCTTCGCCGAGAACCCCGAATCGCTGGCGCTGTTCCAGGCCTTCCGCGATGCCTGCCAGGCCTACGCCCAGGCGCGCGACGCCCGCTGAATCCGCCCTGAACCCGTCTGGGTTCCGGGTGCTCTGACCTGAACGGGTCGGGATCGGCTGCCCGCCGGCGCAGCGAGTTGCGCCAGGCAGATCCCGGCCACGTTCGGAGACAATTCCAAGACGATGGCAGAGACTTATGAGTGATTACACGAACGCGGCGGCATCGCACGTGCAGGCAACCCCTGTCGCTGGCGCCGCTGCGGTAGTTTCCGGCAAGGGCCTGGCCCAAGGCAAGGTCGGTCTGCTGGCTTGCGTGGTTCTGGGCATTTCCACCATTGCACCGGTCTACACGCTGACTGGCGCCCTTGGCCCGACCGTCCGTGAAGTCGGTGTGTACCTGCCGGCGGTGTTCATCGTCGGCTTCCTGCCGATGCTGCTGGTGGCCCTGGGGTACCGTGAACTCAACGCCGCGGAGCCGGACAGCGGCACCTCGTTCACCTGGTCGGCGCGGGCCTTCGGGCCGATGATCGGCTGGATCGGCGGTTGGGGGCTGGTTACCGCTACCACCATCGTGCTCTCCAATCTGGCAGGCATAGCCGTGGATTTCTTCTACCTGTTCCTCGCCCAGCTCACCGGGCTGGACTGGTTGGCCGACCTGACCCGCAACCTGCTGGTGAACATCGTCACCTGCTGCGTCTTCATCGCCATGGCGGTGTGGGTATGCTGCCGGGGCATCGGCATGACCATGGGCGTGCAATACACCCTGGTGGCGCTGCAACTGGTGGTACTGATCGGTTTCTCCATCGCCGCCTTCGCCGCCGCGCCGGACAGCTCGCCAGTGGTCTTTCACCCCGAGTGGTTCAACCCGTTCAATATCGATTCGTTCTCCGCGTTCGCGGCCGGCCTGTCGCTGTCGATCTTCATCTTCTGGGGCTGGGACGTGTGCCTGACGGTGAGCGAGGAGTCGGTAGGCAGCGAGAAGGTGCCCGGCCGCGCCGCGACCCTCACCGTACTACTGATTCTTGCTCTCTACCTGTTCACCGCGGCGGCCACCCTGCAGTTCGCTGGCACAGGTGAAACCGGCCTGGGCCTGGGCAATGCGCAGATCCAGGAAAACGTTTTCGCCCACCTGGCCGGCCCGGTGATGGGCCCACTGGCGATCCTGATGTCCATCGCCGTGCTGGCCAGCACCGCCGCGTCGCTGCAGTCGACCTTCATCTCACCGGCGCGCACGCTGCTTGCGATGGGCTACTACCGGGCGGTGCCGAAACGCTTCGCCAGCGTGCACCCGCATTCGCAGACGCCGCGCTACGCGACCATCGCCGCTGGCATCGCCACCGCAGTGTTCTACGTGACCATGCGCACGCTGAGCGAGAACGTGCTGGCCGACACCATCACCGCCTTGGGCATGATGATCTGCTTCTACTATGCGCTGACGGCCTTCGCCTGCGTCTGGTACTTCCGCCACAGCCTGTTCGACAGCGCGCGGCACTTCTTCATGCGCGGCCTGTGCCCGCTGGTTGGCGCAGTGATGCTGTCGATCATCTTCTGGCAGACCACCCTGGACAGCATGTCGCCGGACTTCGGCAGCGGCTCGCACATCGGCGGCCTCGGCCTGGTGTTCGTGATCGCCGTGGTGATCCTGCTGCTCGGCCTGGTGCTGATGTTCATCGCCCGCTGGCAGGCGCCGGCGTTCTTCAGGGGCAACACGCTGCAGAAGCAGATGAAGCCGGCAAAAGCAAAGCTGTAACGGCCAACCCGTAGCCCGGGTCGAGCGCAGCGATGCCCGGGAGCCTCCTGGGTATCGCTACGCTCAACGCCAGGCTACCTGGTGTCAGCGCGGTAGGGCGTACTCGCGAAGCAGTACGCCGTTGCCGTTGTCTCGGGATCGATGGATTATGACGGACTGTTCGCTTCGCTCCTGAGTCCGCCCTATGAGCTGGATATCGCTATGCTCAACGCCAGGCTACCTGGTGTCAGAACGACAAAGGGACGCCGAAGCGTCCCTTTGTCGTTTACCGCAGGCTGCTGATCACGCTGCCTGGGTCTTTTCCTCGGCCTGTTTGACTGCGCGGTTGAGGGCGCTGAACAGGGCGCGGAAGCTCGCCGTGGTGATGTTCTCGTCGATGCCGATGCCGTGCAGCGGGCGCTGGCCATCGAGGCGAATCTCGATGTAGCAGGCGGCCTTGGCGTTGGCGCCGCCACCGATGGCATGCTCGTGGTAGTCCATCACCTCGACGGCGACCGGCAGGCTGGAGGCCAGGGCTTCCAGCGCACCTTTGCCCGAACCGCTCCAGCGCTGTTCCTGGCCATTGACCTGCACCTTGGCGTCGACGCGGCTTTCACCGTTCTCCTCTTCCAGGCGATGGCCCTTCAGCTCGTAGGGTGACGTGGCCTTGAGGTACTCGCTGTCGAGCAGCTTGTGGATCTGCGAGGCGGTCATCTCCAGGCCCAGGCGGTCGGTTTCCTTCTGCACCACCTGGCTGAACTCGATCTGCATGCGGCGCGGCAGGTTGATGCCGTATTCCTGCTCGAGCAGGAAAGTGATGCCGCCCTTGCCGGACTGGCTGTTCACGCGAATCACCGCCTCGTAGTCGCGGCCGATGTCGGCCGGGTCGATCGGCAGGTATGGCACTTCCCACAGCGCGCCTTCCTGCTGCTGTGTGAAGCCCTTGCGGATCGCATCCTGGTGGGAGCCGGAGAAGGCGGTATGCACCAGGTCGCCCACGTATGGGTGGCGCGGGTGTACCGGAATCTGGTTACAGTCCTCGACCACTTTGCGCACCGCGTCGATGTCGGAGAAGTCCAGCTGCGGGTTGACGCCTTGGGTATAGAGGTTCAGCGCCAGGGTCACCAGACAGACGTTGCCGGTGCGTTCGCCGTTGCCGAACAGGCAGCCTTCGACGCGATCGGCGCCGGCCATGACGGCCAGCTCGGAAGCCGCCACGCCAGTGCCACGGTCGTTATGGGTATGCACGCTGATCACCACGCTGTCGCGCTTGTCGACGTGACGGGCGAACCACTCGATCTGGTCGGCGTAGTTGTTCGGCGTGGCGCACTCGATGGTGGCCGGCAGGTTGAGAATCAGCGGCTTGGCAGGGGTCGGCTGGAACACGTCGATCACCGCGTTGCACACCTCGACGGCGAAGTCGATCTCGGTGCTGCTGAACACTTCCGGCGAGTACTCGAAGCCCCACTGGGTCTCGGGCGCGGCATCGGCCAGGCGCTTGATGGTGGTGCCGGCGGCCACGGCGATGGCTTTCACGCCAGCCTTGTCCTGGTTGAAGACGATCTTGCGGAAGCTCGGTGCGCAGGCATTGTAATAGTGGACGATGGCCTTCTTGGCGCCCTTGAGGGACTCGAAGGTGCGCTCGATGAGGTCGTCACGGGCCTGGGTCAGCACCTGGATGGTCACGTCGTCCGGGATATGGCCGCCTTCGATCAGCTCACGCACGAAGTCGAAGTCGGTCTGCGAAGCGGACGGGAAGCCCACTTCGATTTCCTTCAGGCCAACCTGCACGAGGCACTTGAAGAAGCGCATCTTCTTCTCGGCGTCCATCGGCTCGATCAGCGACTGGTTGCCGTCACGCAGGTCGGTGGACAGCCAGATCGGCGCCTTGTCGATGATCTTGTCCGGCCAGGTGCGGTCGGGAATCTGGATCTGGGTGAACGGACGGTACTTTTGCGACGGGTCTTTGAGCATGCTCATGAATCAATCCTGAAGGCGAGGGCCAGCGTGGGCCGTGCTGAATAACAAGGATAAAACGAAAGACGAGAAGGGGGCCGGCAGACCCTAGCGCAGTCGCTGAGCGACCAGGCAAAGATTGGCGTGTTGCCGAAGCAGGATGAGGGTCTTGGAGGTAGTCATGGGCTCAACCCTAACCACTGAGGGTAAAGCTGGCAAGCCTGTCTTGAAAATTGGTGAAAACCACCAAGGTATGATTCTTGGTGGTTTTTTATTGCGCGCTGTATTGGTTTTTTGCAAGCGTGTTGCGTGGCGGTCAGGCGCTGGCAGATCCGCTGCCATGCAGCGCTGGGCGCAACTCGCGCATGTCCGCTCCGCTCGGGTGCTGGAACACCCGCAAACCGAACTCCGGGAGGATCGCCAGCAGATGATCGAAGATGTCCGACTGATAACCCTCGTACGGTACCCAGGCCACGGTATTGGTGAAACAGTACAGTTCCAGCGGTAGGCCGTCGGCGGTGGGCTGCAGCTGGCGCACCATCTGGGTCATGTCCTGGTTGATGCCCGGGTGTTGGCGCAGGTAATGCTCGACGTAGGCGCGGAAGGTGCCCAGGTTGGTGACGCGGCGGGTGTTGGCCGGCTCCTGGGCGGCCTCGGCCAGTTCACCGTTCCAGCTCAGCAGCTCGCTCTGTTTACTGCTCAAGTATTGGCCGAGCAGCAGAAAGCGCTGTAGCCGGGCGATCTCGTCCGGGCTCAGGAAGCGCACGCTGGTCTGGTCGAGGTAGATCGCGCGCTTGATGCGGCGGCCACCGGACTCCTGCATGCCACGCCAGTTCTTGAACGGATCGCTGATGAAGCGCTTGGTCGGGACGGTGGTGATGGTCTTGTCCCAGTTCTGCACCTTCACCGTGTGCAGGGCGATATCGATCACCGCGCCGTCGGCGTTGAGCTGCGGCATCTCCACCCAGTCGCCGACCCGCACGATGTCGCTGGAGGAGATCTGCACGCTGGCGACCAGCGACAGCAGGGTGTCCTGGAAGATCAGCATCAGCACCGCGGCCATGGCACCCAGGCCGGACAGCAGGATCAGCGGCGAGCGATCGATCAGCGTGGCGATCATCAGGATGGTGGCGATGGCGTAGATGACGATGGTCACCACCTGGATGTAGCCCTTGATCGGCTTCAGGTGCGCATTCGGGCGCCGCTGGTAGAACAGGTTGACCAGGTTCAGCACGCCGCCGATCGCCAGGGCGATGGTGAGGATGATGAAGGCGCTGCAGACGTTCTCCACCACCGTGACCACGGCCTCGGGCAGGTGGGGGATCACCTTGATGCCGCTGGCCAGGATCAGCGCCGGCACGATATTGGCCAGGCGGCGCACCACATGGGAATCGGCCAGAGCCTTGTCCTGACCCACCGCGGTGGAGCGCAGCGCGCGGTACAGGCCGCGCACCAGAATACGCTTGACCACCCAGTTGGCCAGCCAGGCGCCAGCGATCAGCAGGCATAGGCTGATCAGGGTATGCAGTTCGGGGTATTGCTGCAGCCACGCGAGTGTGGCCTGGTAGTGTTCTTTCATCACGTCTCTCGCTGGTTTCAAGACCGCCATCGCCGGCGCGTTGGGCGATGGGGCGCGTACCTTAGCAAACCCGGGTGACGGACGGGCGGACGCGCACGATTTACTTACCTTTCAGTCAGGCGAGCATGGCGTGGTACTGAA
This sequence comes from Pseudomonas sp. PA15(2017), assembly GCF_001945395.1. Taxonomy (GTDB): domain Bacteria; phylum Pseudomonadota; class Gammaproteobacteria; order Pseudomonadales; family Pseudomonadaceae; genus Aquipseudomonas. The sequence continues at coordinate 123,520 of NZ_MSXV01000037.1, forward strand.
CTCGAGAAGTCAGGCGGGGCGCCCCCGGCGAATGCTCGGGGGCGCAGAGGGGCGATCAGAACTCGCCGCGCAGGGTCAGGGCGAAGTTGCGGGGTTCGCCGTAGTAATAGTTGGCGCCGGTTATGCCAATTTTCTCGTAGTAATACTTGTCGAACAGGTTGTTGGCGTTGAACTGTGCCGAGTAGTGCTCGTTGAAACGATAAGCGATCATGGCGTTGTAGACTGCATAGCCGCTTTGTTCGGCGCGGGCGGTTTTCGTCGCGTTGGTTGCGTAAATATCGCTCTGTGCCTGAACGCCGCCGCCTATCGTGAAGCCAGCGAGCTGGCCTGGCAGTTTGTAAGAGGTGAACAGTCGCAGCAGGTGTTTGGGATCCGTGGTGCGCAGGGCATTGCCCTGGTTACTGGCGGTGTCCTTCAGGTACTCGGTGGTGGTGTAGGTATAACCGCCGGTCACCTGCCAGTCAGGCAGTACCTCACCGGAAATTTCCATTTCGATGCCTTCGCTGCGGCTTTTACCTGCCGCCGTCTTGCAGAACCCTGTCGGGTACGAAGGAAGGCATTGCTGCACACCGTTGGTAACGGATGGATCGTCCAGCGCCTTGCCAATCAGGTTGGTACGAAATACGGCAATCGAGCTGTTCAGCCGGCCTTCATAAAACTCGCCCTTGAGGCCGAGTTCGTAAACCTCGCCAGTCATTGGCTTGAGCACCGAGCCTGTAGAGTCGAAGACCGCCTGGGGGGCGAATATCTCGGTGTAGCTGGTGTACGCGCTGATGTTGTCGGTCAGGTCATAGATCAGCGCGGCGTAGGGAACGACTTCCTGAGTGACCTTGTAGTCGCCTGTGTTGCTGTTCTCATTGGCGAAGTCATACCAGTTCAGGCGTGCACCGATGATGGCGTTCAGCGGATCTGCCAGCGACATGTTGAGAGTGGCGTAAGTGGCTTTCTGAGTCGTGATGGTGTGCGCTTGCGGATTGACCGTCGGGTTGACGCGAGTTTTGTTGACCGCCGACGGGTCCCAGTTGCGCACGTCTACACCGCGGGCGTTGTAGCCCCATACGGATTCGTTGCCGATGGCATCCGCCTCGTTCCACTCTGCACCGACGGTGAGCCGGTGTTCACGGTCGAACAGGCTGAACGGGCCATCGAGTACAGCTCCGACATTGCTGTAGTTGGTTCTACCGCCGCCATCGCTGAAGTTGTAGTTCACGTCCCACAGATAAGGGTTGGTCGCGCCAGCCGTTCTGGCCAGCGACGTTTGCTGGAACCCGTGATCCTTGTAGGCAAGGCGGCTGCGGTTGCCGCTTAGCTTGAGATTCCAGCCATTGTCGAAGGCGTGCTCAAGCTCCAGGAAACTGTGAGCGTTGGTGCGATCCCAGCGTGCCCAGTTGGCACCTAGAAAGGTCGAGCGCGAGAACGACAATGGCGAGCCGTCGAAATCGGGCACCAGGCCGCCCCAGGCACCTGTGGCGTCCATCTCCGTGTATTCGAAACCACCGGTCAGCGTGGTGCTTTCGCTGAGATCAGCTGCCAGCACGGTATAGAGCACGTTCTTGCGCTCCATGCGGGCGTCCTGAAAGAAATCCTTGTCGCTATGCACCGCGATGACTCGCCCGCGGATGGCACCACCTTCGGTCAACGGGCCGGAGATATCGGCGGTGTAACGGTTCGCGTCCCAGGAGCCAGCGGTGTAGCTGGCCGAGCCGTGAAACTCGTGAGTTGGGCGTTTGCGCACCATATTGACAGTGCCGGATGGGTTGCCCGAGCCGCGCAGCATGCCGCTGGCACCACGCAAAACTTCAACGTGGTCGAGCGTTGCCACATCTGGCTGGATGAAGTTGCCGTTACGCGAATCGATGTTCAGTGTCGCACCGTCGAATTGCAGTGCATCGATCTGATAACCCCGGGAGTAGTAGTTCACCCGCTCGCTGTCGGTCTGGTCGACCACCACGCCGGGTGTCTGCTGAAGCATTTCCTTGAGGTTGGTGAGGTTCTGATCCTTCATGCGTTGTTCGGTCAGCACCGTCACCGATTGCGGAGTGCGACGAAGCGATTGCGGCGTCTTGCCGATGCTTACAGTGCCAGTGGTGTATGAGCCACTGCCTTCGGTGGTAGCGCCCAGGCCAGTGCTGCTGATCGCCGTTGCGCCCAGCTCCATGGCACTGCCTACGTCCATGCGCTCACTGAGGATGAAGCTGCCGTTGCCCTGGTTCAGTGCTTCCAGGTCGCTGCCTTGCAGCAACTCGTTGAGCCCCTGATGAACTTCATATTCGCCCTGCAGGCCGGGCGAGTTCTTGCCGGTGGTTTGCTGAGGTGTCGCAGCAAGGGTGATGCCGGCAGCGCGGGCGAACTGGTTGAGGGCATCGCCCAGCGGGCCTGCAGCAATCGAATAGCGTTTAACGCTGGCAGTGCTGCCAGGCTCGCTGGCCAGCAGCGTGGTCGGGGCAGCGGCGAAGCCCAGGGCTGCCCCGAACAGGGCGTAGCGCAGGGCGCGATTGAGCGGGGTGAGGCGGGCGGCGTCTAAGCGTGGTTGCATGGGGCTCACTGTCGACAGAACGGCGATGAATAGGAATGGTTCTGATTCCTTGCCGAACCTCGTCGGAAAAGCCGACAGTTTTTTTCAAATTTTTTTGCGCGAGAGTGATGTGTTATCAGCGTTGCATGCAGATGGGCGGCGGTTGGCGTCAGGCTGCTTTCACTTGAACCCACCAGCGCGTCATGTACTGCACGCGAATGGGCAGGGTCTGCGCCATGACGCGCAATAGCTCATCCGTATCGTCGAGACGGAACACGCCGGACAGACGCAGATCGGCAACGCCTCTAGTGTAGCCGAGATGCCCGCTGCGGTAGCGACCTACTTCGTCGAGAAAGTCCTCCAGGCGCATGTCGCGGGTAACGATCAGGCCTTCGCGCCAGGCGGAGGGATCCATATCGCCACGTTGGTAACGTGAAGCGCTGCCATCGGCAACCCGGTAATGATTGCCGGCCGTAGCCTTAAAAACGGGTATGCCGGCCACTGCAACCTGACCTTGTTCAACGTTCAGGTTTATACCGCCATCACGTAGGCGCAGGCCGAAGCGAGTGACTGGTTCGGCGCCTGCCTTGGCCTCGAACAATCCGTGCGGGGTGCTGACCTGCAATGGGCGCTGGCTGTCGGCGGTGCAGTTCACGAACAGCTCACCCTGGCGCAGAACGATCAGCCGCTGCCTGGCGCCCAGGCGCACGTCCACGGCGGTGGCCGTATTGAGATCGAGCTCGTCGCCGTTGCCGAGTGCCAGATGACGGTGCTCGCCCACGGCGGTCGCCTGGTCTGCCAGTAGCGGCTGGATGGCGGACAGATCCTTGGCCAGCCACGCACTGCCTCCCGCGACAGCCGTCAAGGACAGCAGCTTGAGCGCTTGCCTGCGTTGCAGGCGCAACGCCGAATTTTCAAGGGTGTTTACGGTGCCGACTGGCAGAGCACGCAAGTCCTGGCTCAGTTCGGCGTGCATGCCGCTGACCCGCTGCCAGGCTCGTTCGTGGCCTGGGTTGGCGCGCCGCCACTGTTCGCATTGGCGGCGAAGCGCTGGAGCGTCGTTCTGCTGCAGGCGTATCAGCCAACCAATCGCCTGTTTGACTCGAATGGCTTCCGCGTCCTTGTTGGCCGGGTTGCTCATTGCTCGTCGTCGCCGTAACGCAGCAGATAGCAGTGGTACAGCGCGTCGGCGATGTAGCGCTCGACGGAGCGAACCGATACCCCAAGGCGCTGGGCGATTTCCCGGTACGACAGGCCTTCGCACTGGGCCAGCAGAAAGGCAGTGCGAACCCGAGGTTTCAGACCGTCGAGCATTAGCGCGATGCGCTCGAGCAACTCCAGCACCAGCTCTCGGGCTTCGGGAGACGGCGCTTCTGCGTCGTCGAGGTGAGCGATGCTTTCCAGCCAGGCGCGTTGCAGCTCCTCACGACGCCAGTGATCGATCACCAGACCACGCGCGACGGTGCGCAAGAACGCGCGGGGCGTATCGATGGCAGTCAGGTCGCAGCGCTGGATAACGCGCAGAAAGGTGTCGTGGGCAAAGTCTGCCGCATCGGCGGCATTGCCAAGGCGGCCGCGCAGCCACGCTTTCAGCCAGCCATGATGGTCGCTGTACAGCGTGTGGATGACAGTGCTTTGCGGTGAGTCGAGGGCGGACATGAGTGGCTAGAAGTGAGTCTGATAATACCTCGCATTGTCATTCCCGGGCCGGCTCTTTGCAATGCCGCAGGCCTGTGGACGATAAATGGCGCCCATGGATTTCAGCAGCTGACACGCGATAAGTGACGCGCCCCATCGCCGGGCTGACCAGCGCTTCACCTGGCGTAGGCGTACTCGCCGCCTTTTTCCAGGGCACGGCGGTAGGCGGGGCGGGTGTGGATGCGTTCGAGAAAGGCCATCAGGCGCGGGCGGCTGGCGTCCAGGCCGGCACGCGCGGCAGCGGCTTCCAGAGGAAAGCTCATCTGGATATCGGCGGCGCTGAACTGCTCGCCGGCGAACCAGGTGTTTTTGCCGAGTTCGCTTTCCAAGTAGTCCAAGTGCAGCTTGAGTTGCGGGGCAACGAAGGCGTTTTTGACCTTCTGCGCGATGCCGCGGGCGATGGGTTTGACGAAGAAGGGCATCGGGCTGCTTTGCACCTTGTCGAACACCAGCTTGAGCAGCAGCGGCGGCATGGCCGAGCCTTCGGCGTAGTGCAGCCAGTAATTGCAGCGCAGGCGCTCGGGGCTCTCGGCCGGTGGTAGCAGGTGCGCGCCATAACGGTTGGCGAGGTAGTCGATGATGGCGCCGGACTCGGCCACCGTCAGTTCGCCGTCGGTGACCACCGGCGACTTGCCCAGCGGATGCACGGCGCGCAGCTCGGGCGGGGCGAGCAGGGTTTTCGGGTCACGCTCGTAACGCTTGATCCGGTAGTCGACGCCCAGCTCTTCGAGCAGCCAGAGGATGCGCTGCGAGCGCGAGTTGTTCAGGTGGTGGACGGTGATCATCGAAACTCCTCGGGAAGGTTGGGCGACTGCCGCTCAGCGTAGACGCGAACCTGCAGCGCCGCCTAGCGCCTCAGGGCTTGAAGGCGCCGATGAAGATCGCCGGGTCGACCCGCGCATCGTTGAGGCTGACGTTCCAGTGCAGGTGCGGGCCGGTGGCGCGGCCTGTGGCGCCGACCTTGCCGAGTACGCCGCCGCGGGGCAGCTCGTCGCCGACCTTCACGCCGATCTCCGAGAGATGGCAGAACATGCTGATCAGGCCCTGGCCGTGGTCGACGAACACCGTCTTGCCATTGAAGAAGTAGTCGCCGACCAGGATCACCGTACCCGCCGCCGGCGCCTTGATCGGCGTGCCGCGGTTGGCCGCGAAGTCCAGCCCGGAATGCGGGTTGCGCTCTTCGCCGTTGAAGAAGCGGCGCAGGCCGAAGGGGCTCGACAATGGCCCGTTGACCGGCTTGTCGAATAACAGGTTGCTGGGCTGGCGCGGGCTGAATTGCCGGTAGGCGCGGGTCTGCTCGGCCAGTTCCTTCTCGATGCGCGCGAGGTTCTTGGCGTTGGGGTTTACCTGCTGCTGGTTCTTGATGGTGATGCGCTGCTCGACGTACTGCTTGCTGCCCACCTGGAAACTCAGGCGCTGGCCGGCGGATTCGATCTGCTGGGTACCGGGTTTGACGCTCAACGGAATACCGACGATGGCAATCCAGCGTTGCCCGTCCTCATGCACCACCAGCACCGGTTTGCCCTGATAGGTCGCGCTCGGCGCGCTGGCGCCACTGCCCAGGTCGACCACTGCCACACCACCGGGCACCGGCTTGTTCAACAGGCGACTGATAAAGCCCTCGGCGTGGGCGGGCAGGGCGAGGCACAGGGTGAGCAGCAACAGCACTAAACGCATGGGGTTTCCTTATCAGTCCAACAACGACAATGTGACGGGCGCGAGGTGATTGTCTTCGACGCGCACCTCCAGCTCGCCTTCGCCCAGGCGCGCCTTGAGGCGTTGCCCGGGCTGGGTGGCCGCCGCGCTGCGAATCGCCCGGCCGCGCTCATCGAGCAGAATGCTGTAGCCACGGCCCAGGGTCGCCAGCGGGCTGACCACGTGCAGCGTCTGCATCTGGCTGTGCAGTGCCAGGCGGCGGGCCTTGAGGCCTTCCTTCATGGCTCGGGGCAAGCGCTCGGCCAGGCTGTCGAGGCGCTGGCGCAGCAACTTGAGGTGGCGCCCGGGATGTTGACCGGCCAGGCGGGCTTCGAGTTGCGCCAGTTTGTGGCTGCGCCCATTGAGCTGCTGGGCGAAGGCGCGGCGCAGACGCATGTCCAGATCATCGAGACGCTGGGCCTGCTGGCGCAGCCGCTCGCCGGGGTGGCGCATGCGCCGGGTCAGGCCGTCCAGGCGCATGCGCTCGCGGGCCAGGCGGCTGTTCATCGCCAGGGTCAGGCGCCGTTGCAGCACGTTGACACGCTGGGTCAGGTCGTTGCTGTGCGGCGCCAATAGCTCAGCGGCGGCCGATGGCGTGGGCGCGCGCACGTCGGCGACGAAATCGCTGATCGACACATCGGTCTCATGGCCCACCGCGCTGACGATGGGCGTCACGCAGGCGGCCACGGCGCGGGCCACGGCTTCCTCGTTGAAGCACCAGAGGTCTTCCAGCGAGCCGCCGCCACGGGCCAGGATCAGCGCATCGAAACCCTGGGCATCGGCCAGCTTCAGGGCACGGACGATCTGCGCGGTGGCCTCGCGGCCCTGCACGGCGGTGGGAATCAGTCTCAGCTCGACCTGCGGGGCACGGCGGCGGAACACGCTGATGATGTCGCGGATCACCGCCCCGGTCGGCGAGCTGACGATGCCGATGCGCCGTGGGTGGGCGGGCAGGGCGCGTTTGCTTTCGGCGGCGAACAGGCCTTCGGCACCGAGCTTTTCCTTCAGCGCCTCGAAGGCCAGGCGCAGGGCGCCGTCGCCGGCGGGCTCGACCGCGTCGAGAATCAGCTGGTAATCGCCACGCCCCTCGAACAGCGAAACCTTGCCGCGCACCTTGACCGCCAGGCCGTCGCGTAGCGCCTGACGCACCCGCGCCGCGTTCTGCCGGAACAGCGCGCAGCGCACCTGGGCCTGGCTGTCCTTCAGGGTGAAGTAGATGTGCCCGGAGGCCGGGCGCGCCAGGTTGGAAATCTCACCCTCGACCCAGATGCCGCCGAAGACATCTTCGAGCAGCAGGCGCGCGCGGTTGTTGAGCTGGCTGACGCTGAGCACCTCGCGGTCGAGGTTCAGGCGTTGGAACGGGTCTTTGATCATGACCGGCATGATAAGCCGCAGCGCGCACGACGCGAAACTGCATGTCAGCAAATGAGCTGAGCGCTGCGGCGACTCGGCAGGGCGGAGGGCGCTGAGGTATCATCGGCATGCAAATGATAATCCTCTGCATAGCCGACCCTGCGCCTCGATGAATCCACTTTCCCCACTTGCCGCACCGCGCGTGCTGGTCGTCGATGATCACCGCAAGATTCGCGAGCCGCTGGCCGTCTACCTGCGCAAGCACGCCTTCGACGTGCGTACCGCGGAAAGTGCCGAGGGCATGTGGCAATTGCTCGAGGGTCAGCCGTTCGACGTAGTGGTGTTGGACGTGATGTTGCCCGATGGCGACGGTTTCGAGTTGTGCAGCCGTTTGCATCGGCGCAGCGGCATGCCGGTGATTCTGCTGACTGCCCGCGACACCGCCAGCGATCGTATTCGTGGCCTGGATCTGGGCGCGGACGATTACCTGACCAAACCCTTCGAGCCACGCGAGCTGGTGGCGCGCCTCAACAGCGTATTGCGCAGGCGCGGCCCGGTCGCGGCGCAGCCGCCGCGGGTCGAGCCTGCCGCGCAGGTACGCCATTACCGCTTCGCCGGCCTGGCGTTCGCCAGTGGTAGCGCCAGCCTCTGTGACAGCACCGGGCAAGTCACGCGCCTGAGTACCGCGCAGGGGCGCTTGCTGCAGGTGTTTCTCGAACATCCCAATCAGTTGTTGAGCCGTGCGCAACTGATCGACCTGAGCATGCGCGCGGACAGCGACGTGTTCGATCGCAGCATCGACCGCCAGGTCAGCCGCCTGCGTCGAAAGCTCATCGACATCTCTGGACGTGACGACCTGCTGCGCACCGTATGGGGTGGCGGCTACATGCTGGTAGCGGATGTCACGCCGGCATGAGGGTACTGGCGCGTTTGTGGCCGCAGCGACTGGTTCATCAACTGGCCGTGTTGCTGATCATCGCGCTGCTAGCGTCCCATGCCATTGCCGTACTGCTGTTGCAGCGCACCGGCGCACTGGTGCACCCGTTGTCTCGCGCCCAGGTGCTGGAGCGCTTGAGCACCGCGTATCACGGCGCCACGCAACTGAGCCCAGGCGATACCACACGGCTGCTGGCGGCCATGGGCGGCGCCGAGGCGCGTTTCTGGTTGGCCAATGACGCCGATGTGCAGCCGTTTTCGATGCACGCCGAAGAGCGCCGCCTGACCGACCAGTTTGCCGGGGAGCTGCGGCTGCCGGCGAGCGCGATCCACATGCAACTCGAACGTGTCGGTGGCGGCCCGGCCCGGGAGGATGTATTGAGCCCGGCCGGTTGGGAACCTCTGCGGCTGCGCAGCAGCATCAGGCTGCCTGGCGGGCGGTACCTGAACGCCTTGCAGCATCCGTCCGGGGCCTATGAGTGGAGTCGTCTCCTGGCTTACGCGTTGCCGGTCAGCATCGTGCCGATTCTGTTCATTCTGTTGTTCTTCATGGGCCGGGTAGTGCGGCCCTTCGGCGCCCTGGCTGCGGCTACCGAGCGCATCAGCCGGGGTGACCGGATCGCACCGCTGCCGCTGGCGGGGCCGCGCGAGGCGCAGGAGCTGAGCCAGGCATTCAACCGCATGCAGGAACGTGTCGCCCGCCACGTGGAAGGGCGTACGCGGATGCTGGCGGCGCTCAGCCATGATCTCAACACGCCGCTGACCGAACTGCGCCTGCAGCTCGAACTGCTCGATGACGGCCCACTGCGTGAGGACCTGCTGGAAAGCCTCGACGAGCTGCGCGCCATGGTCGCCGAGACGCTGGATTTCATCCGCGACGATGCGGTGCAGGAACCGACGCTGCGCCTGTGCCTGAACGACCTGCTGCACGACCTGGCGCAGCGTTATCGCACCCTCGATCAGCCCGTCGGCTGGCAGATCGCCGGAACGGTTTTCTGCCGCTGTCGGCCATTGGCTCTCAAGCGGGCGTTGACCAACCTGATCGACAACGCACTGCTGCATGGCGGCGATGCGCAGATTACCCTGCAGTGCCATTCATCCGGTGAGCTGTGCCTGGAGATTCTCGATCACGGGCCGGGCATCGATCCGGCGAAGCTGGAGCAGATGTTCGAGCCGTTCGCGCAATTGAGTGGTGAGCGGCGCGGCAAGGGCCTGGGCCTCGGGTTGGCCATCGCCCGTGCCTGCGTGCAGGCCCATGGCGGTGAACTGAGCCTGGAAAACCGCGCGCCTGCAGGCTTGTGCGCCGTGGTGCGGTTACCGGCAGAGCCTTGAGGCTCGGGCCATTTTACGCCCGCCGTATGCCGGGCAAGCGTCCATGGTTCGCTCCCGACGCCTGGCTCAGAGCCGGTTGATGATCTTCCCGCCCAGGTTCGTCGGACTTTGGTAGCTAAGTGGCAGGAGCGGCCATTGGTGGAGTATTTGTGGGAGCGGGCCATGCCCGCGATTTTTCGCGCGCATGGCGCGCTCCCACAGTGAATCGGCGAACGGCTGATTCTGCCTTGCAGCGATCTGTTCATCTCGCCTGAAAAAGATCGTGAACAGGTTCATAGAGCAGCACTAAACCCAGGGCCAGCTTGCGGGTGCCGCCGCCCTCAGCCCCCGTTCTCGGCCTTGAGAAAATCCACGAAGGCGCGCAGCGGCGAGGGCACGTGGCGGCGGTCGTTGTAGTACAGGTAGGGGCCGTCGAACGCTTGCCACCAGTCTTCCAGTACGGGCACCAGCGCGCCCTGCTCGAACAGCGCGCCGAGGTATTCCTCGAAGGTGTAGATGATGCCGACACCGGCCACGGCGGCGCCCACCTCCAGATCCTGTGAAGAGGACAACAGCGGCCCCTGGGGCGGCACGCGGACGATCTCGCCGTCCTTTTCCAGCTCCCAGACGCCCAGCTTGCCGCTTTCGAAACGGTGGCCGATCAGGCGGTGTTCGAGGAGATCGCGCGGGTGCCGGGGCATGCCATAACGCTCCAGATAAGCCGGTGATGCGCCGGCCACGAAACGCTGCCGGCGCGGCCCGATGGGCACGGCAATCATGTCCTTGGCCAGGCTTTCCTCGTAGCGCACGCCGGCATCGAAGCCGGTGGCGACCACGTCGATGAAGGTGTTGTCCATGGCCACTTCCACGCTCACGCCGGGGTAGCGCTCGAGAAAGGCGGGAATCAGGCGCGGCAGCACGAAGCGGGCGATGGGCACCGGCACGTTGAGGCGCAGGGTGCCGACCGGCTGTTTCGCCTCGTCGTCGAGGTCGCTGAAGGCCGCGCCAATTTCATCGAGGGCCGGGCGGAGTCGCTCCAGTAGGCGTGCACCCACTTCGGTGGGGTACACGCTGCGGGTGGTGCGGTTGAGCAGGCGCACGCCGAGATCGCTTTCCAGGCGGCGCACGCAATCGCTGATCGACGACGCCGGCATGCCGCGCTTCTGCGCCGCCACCCGGAAACCGCCGGCTTCGACCACGGCAGCGAACAGGGCGACGTCCGTCAGGTTGGGCTGGCGCATGGCGATGACTCTCGAACGGGATGTTCTGATCGTACGGCTGAGCGTACACAGCGTCCAGTTTTATACGGCTTATCGTGGCCTGCGCCCCGTTGAACAATGGTCCACGTCGACGGGCCGCGCTGTTGCGAGCCGTCGGAACTCCCACCGACGAGAGGACCGAACAATGCCAACCGCCATCGTATCAACCGACACCCTGGCCAGCCCCGGCGCCACTTGGCGCAAGTGGCTGGCGACCCTCAGCCTGACCCTGGGCTTCGCTCTCGAGGCGAACAGTGCCCCCGCCCAGCAAACCGCACCCAAGCCGGACTGGACCCTGGCCGATATGCCATCCCAGAGCGGGCGCATCTTCCTGGTTACCGGCGGCACCAGCGGCATGGGCTTCGAGGATGCCAAGGCGCTGGCCGCCGCTGGCGCCGAAGTGGTGATCGCCGCCCGCAATCCGCAGCGCGGCAGGGAGGCGATGGCGCGCATCAAGGAGGAAGTCCGCGGCGCCCAGGTGCAGTTCGAGGAAGTCGACCTGGCCGACCTGGCTTCGGTAAAAGCCCTCGGTGAGCGCCTCAATGCCAAACTGCCGCGCCTCGATGGGTTGATCAACAATGCCGCGGTCATGGCGCCGCCTCAGCGCAGAACCTCGGCCGACGGCCATGAGCTTCAGCTGGCCACCAATTACCTGGGCCATTTCGCGCTGACCGGCCACGTGCTGCCGCTGCTGCGCAAGAGCACTGCGCCACGAGTGGTCACGCTGTCGAGCATCGCGGTGTTGCGTGGCAACATCGACTTCGATGACCTGCAGTCCGAGCGGGCCTACAACCCCTACGCTTCCTATGCGCAGTCCAAGCTGGCGACCCTGATGTTCGCCTTCGAGCTGCAGCGGCGCAGTGAGCAGCAGGGCTGGGGCATCCAGAGCATCGCCGCGCACCCCGGCGTGGCCGTGACCGAGCTGATTGCCCGTGGGCCAGGGCTGGACAGCGAATTCGGCCGCAACTGGGCCAAGGATCGCGACGAGTACCACTCCGCTGCCCAGGGCGCACTGCCGACGCTGTATGCCGCCACCGCCGGTCAGGCCCAGGGCGGTGCCTATTACGGGCCGACCGGCGAAGACGAAAAACGCGGGCCGCTGGGCCTCGCCACGGTGCCGGCGGTTGCTCAGGATGCCGAGGCCGCCGCACGCTTGTGGACGATGGCCGAGCAACTGACCGGCGTCACCTACCGCTGACAAACTGCCAGGAGCGCCCATCATGTTTCCCACCGTTCTGGTGCGGCGCCTTGGCGTCGCCATCAACGCCGAGCGCCACGAGCTGGGGCCGGCACTGGCCGGGTTCGCGTTGTTCTTCTGCCTGTTCTCCGGCTATTTCATGCTGCGGCCCATTCGCGAATCGATGGGCATCATGGCCGGGGTGGAGAACCTGCAATGGCTGTTCACCGCCACCTTCGTGGTGATGCTGGTGGCCGTGCCGTTGTTCGCCTGGCTCAGCTCGCGGGTGCCGCGCATCCATTTCGTCGACTGGGTGTACGGCTTCTTCTGCCTGAACCTGCTGGCCTTTGCCGTGCTGTTTCAGCTCAGTGACGACAGCGTCTGGCTGGCGCGGGTGTTCTACGTGTGGATCTCGGTCTACAACCTGTTCGTGGTCTCGGTGGCGTGGAACCTGATGGCCGACGTGTTCGACAGTCAGCAGGCCAAGCGGCTGTTCGCCTTCATCGCCGCCGGTGCCAGTGTCGGCGGCCTGGTCGGGCCGGCCATGAGCGCGTTGCTGGTCGGCGTTGTCGGCGAAAGCGGCCTGGCGCTGCTGGCTGGCGTGCTGCTGGGTATCGCCCTGGCCCTCAAGGCGCCGCTGATGCGCTGGCGGGAAGTCGGCGGCGCGGGCCGCCCAGGCGCCGCGAAGGCCGAGAGTTTACGCAAGCCGGTGGCCGGCAACCCGTTCAGCGGCCTGACGCGGGTGCTGCAATCGCGCTATCTGTTGGCCATCGCCGGGTTCGTGGTGCTGCTCGCCACGGTGACCACCTTTTTGTATTTCGAGCAGGCGCGCCTGGTGGCCGAGCGCTTTCCGGATCGCGATGCGCAGATCCGCGTGTTCGGCATCATCGATGTGATCGTGCAGGCCGGCGCCTTGCTGTCGCAGCTGTTCATCACCGGACGCCTGGCCCAGAAGCTGGGCGTGCGGGTGCTACTGGCCATCGTGCCGCTGCTGGTCTGCGTAGGTTTCATCGGCCTCGCCCTGGCGCCGACCTTCGCCATGCTGGCGGCGCTGATGATCGTGCGGCGTATCGGCGAATACGCCTTCGTGCGGCCCGGCCGGGAAATGCTCTTCGCCCCGCTGGACGCGCAGAGCAAGTACAAGGCGAAGAACTTCATCGACACCGTGATCTACCGCGCCGGCGATGCGCTCAGCGGCTGGGTGAAGAGCTTTCTCGATCTGCTCGGCCAGGGTGCCGTACTGGTGGCGCTGGTGGGTGCGGGCTGCGCCTTGGTCTGGGGCGCGCTAGGCTGGTACCTGGGCAGGCAGGCCGACGAGATGAGCAGGTGCGCCACGCCGGAGGCGAAAGAGGGCACGAGGGTGGCGCTTGCCAGCAGCTAGTGTTGCAGTACTCAAGCGTTCCTGCGCGGCGCTCCGTAGCCTGGCGTAGCGCGCAGCGAAACCCGGGAAGCGATCTCCACGAGATACAGGCCGCCTGACCGATCGCTCCCTGCACATCGCTGCGCTCAGTGACAGGCTACGGTCTGCGCTGCACGCCATTGCGTAGCCTGGCGTAGAGCGCAGCGAAACCCAGGAGACGATTGCCGTCCCGACACTTCGGATCAGAAGTCCAGCGAGGCGCCCAGCCAGTAAGTGCGGCCGTAATTGACCGTGCCGTCGTCCTCGTCATTCAGGCGCTTGTTGCCCAGGTTGTAGATGGCCGAGTTGAGCGTCAGCGATTCGGTCAGCTTGTACGAGCCGCCGATATCGGCAGTGGTATAGGTGCGGGACGATTGGCCGGTCAGCGTGGCGCCGTACTCTTCGCCGTTGTAATGGGTCGCGGCCCAGGCAAGGGCTCGGTCAGTGATGTCCCAGTCGGCGCGCAGGCTCGCCTTGCGCTTGGGCGTCAACGACAGAGGCCGGCCCTTGTCGGCGCCGCTCTTCTGCTCGGAATCCAGGTAGGTGAAGTTACCCTTGATCGCGAGGTTGCTCAGTGCCTGCCAGTTACCGCTCAACTCCAGGCCGCGAATCACCGCCTTGTCGACGTTGACTCGCTCCATCACGGTCAGGCCCTGCCACTGCTCGGTGGTGGTGACGGTGGACAGCTTGTCCTTGAAGTCGTTGTAGAACAGGGTGGCGCCGGCCGACAGGTCGTCACGGTTCGACCACATCGCGCTCAGCTCGTAGTTGGTGCTGCTCTCGGGCTTGAGGTTCGAGTTGCCGAATTGCACGAAGCGGTTGCGGCGCACCACCGCGTAATCGTCGATCACTGCGCGCAGTTCCGGTGCCTTGAAGCCACGGGCCACGCCGCCTTTCAGCGTCCATTCGTTGGTCAGGTGCCATACGCCATAGACACGAGGGTTTACGTGGCTGCCGTACTGCTCGTGGTGGTCCAGACGCATGCCGGTGGTCAGGGCGAAATCGTCGGTGATCGACCATTCGTCTTCGGCGAACAGGGCTTTCTGCACCACCGAGTATTCCTCGTTCTCGCGCTCGCGAGCGGTGCCGCGGTTGGCCTGGTTCCAATCGGTCAAGGTGGCTTCGTTCCACTGCACGCCGGCGGTGGTGACGTGGTAGTCGGTCGGGATCACCAGCTTGCCGTCCAGCACGCGGTTGCGGATCTCCGGCTTGCGCCCGAACACATCGGCCTGCGCCGGTGTGGCCTTGCCTTCGCGGCTGGTTGTCTCCTCGGCGAACGACAGCGTCGAGTCGGCCCAGCCCCAGCGACCCTCGTGGGTCAGCGACCAGTGATCGCGGTTGTTTTTCTGCTCCCGGGTCGACCAGTTGGCGCTCAGGCCGTCGCCGTTCCTCAGGCGCGAGGCGCCCGCTTCGAGCAGGAAGTCGTGGTTCTCGGACGGCGTCAGGGCCAGGCGCGCGGTCAGGCTCTTGTTGTCGGACTTGGCGAAACCTTCGTTGGTTTCGACGTCGTCATCGGCCTGGCGGTCGAGGTAGTTGCCCCATACCTGCAGGCCCAGCACTTCGTTGACCAGCGGGCCGTTGAGATAGAACTGGGTATTGCGGGCATTGCCCTGATCGCTGTTCGGGCGCGCCGAATAGTCGTAGGACACATTGCCGCCCCACTCGGGTGATACCTTGCGGGTGATGATGTTGATCACGCCCCCAATGGCATCGGAGCCGTACAGCGAAGACATCGGTCCGCGCACCACCTCGATACGTTCGATGGCCGCAGCCGGTGGTACGAAGCTCTGCTCGTAACCACGGTTGCCATTGACCCGCGAATCGCGCCCGCTCTGGCGTTTGCCGTCGACCAGAATCAACGTGTAGTCGCCCGGCATGCCACGGATCTGGATGTCGGTTTCGTTGGCACCCCCGTTGACCACCACGCCTTCCACATCACGCACGGCATCGGCAAGGTTCTGCACCGAGCGCTTGCGCAGGTCGTCACCGCTGATCACCGTGACCGACGCCGGTGCGTCTTCCAGATTCTGGGCGAAGCCGGAGGCGGTCACCACCATATCGTCCAGCTGCAGAGGCTCGGCATGGGCGAGGGTGCTGCCGGTTGCCAGACAAAACGTTGCCAGGCGAGCCAGCGTGCCGACAAGGCGGCGAGAGAAGGGCGCGTGCATGGAATGTTCCTTACGAATCGTTTGCAGGCGCGAATCGTATGCATCCATGGGCGCGAAGGTTGGACAAAGTAAGACAGTGTGGTCGCTTGACGGGGGAACTTTGAGCGGTTCGGGCGCAGCGCCATCGCCTATCGACTGTTTACCAGCCGAAACTAACGAGTAGGGTGGATGACGCTCTTTTCATCCACCATGGCTATAAATAATTTCGGAAAACTGTCCTTGTCTCGTAGTGTTTGAGGATCGATGGACAAGCTTCGCATTGTGCATGCTACTTGCGGCCTTTAACGCTGCTTCAGGCCATTCCACACATACCGCTCCCCACCCTCGAAATAACTCCATTCACCATAAAACGCCGTGAAGCGGTCCGAAGTTGATCTCGAGATGGCCGTAGCCGTATTTGTCTATCCACACGCACTTCAAGAGCCGGCTGCGCAGGCGCTTGCAATCCTTCGGGCGGCCTTTGGTTTCGCCATTCTGTTCAGTCAGCACACAGGTGCCCGACAGGGTGTGTTTGCCGCTCCAGCGCAGGGAGGTGACGACCTTGTCCAGCTTGCCGGTGTTTTCGATCTGGCCCACATGGTCGCCTGCCATGTTCGGGGTGGCGGCGATAGCGAAAGCTGGGCAGCAGGTGATGAGCAGCGCTAGATGTGCGGTCGGTCATCGGCGGAGTATTTGTGGGAGCGGGCGGGGACACCTAGGGTCTGTTCCCGTTTCAGCGCGAGCCGCGTTGCCGCGAGAAATGGCCTCCGGTTAGGCGCAGGACGCAGGGAATGGACTAGCCGTCCGCGTTTTCCCTTGCCAAGTCCTGCAACGACAGCGGAGGCCATTTCCCGCGCAACCTAGGCGGCCCCACCCGAAGGGCCGGGCCAGTTTTTGTGCGATGCGGCGTTACTCGATGGCTCATTTGGCCCGCCAAACTTCGCATCTGTGTGCCCCACATGGATGTGGGAAATGCCGCAAGCCCGCCTGGAGCGGGCGCGGTCCTTGCCTCGCACAAAAACTGGCTCCGGCGCGGCCGTGCGTGAAACGGGAACAGACCCTAGTCCATGCCCGCGATTTTTCGCCCGCATGGCGCGCTCCCACAGTGGATCGGGGACGGCCGCTTCTGCCTTGCAGTCGCGGCTTCGTGCGCATACAAAATTTTGAACAGGCTCTCACAGCTCAGATCCGATTTGAGCGTTTGGCGTTTCGGTAGCGGCTCAAGGTCCATCAACGCCTGGTTGGGGCTGGCAAGACACTACTCGGCTTGTGCCGGCCATATCCATCGCGCCAATACAAGAACGCCCACTGGGTCAGGCGACGCAGTGGGCGTTTTGATACAAGGGGCTTAAACCCGCTCGGCCCACATATCGTATTCATCGGCATCGACGATACGCACACGCACCTTGTCGCCCGGCTGGAAGTCGGTGCCTTCGATGAACACGCTGCCGTCGATTTCCGGGGCGTCGGCCCAGGAGCGGGCGACGGCGCCCTGGTCGTCGACTTCGTCGATCAGCACGTCCATTTCGCGGCCGATCTTCAGTTGCAGGCGGGCGGTGCTGATGGCTTGCTGGTGGGCCATGAAGCGGTCCCAGCGATCCTGTTTGACGTCATCAGGGACGATGTCCACATCCAGGTCGTTGGCGGGTGCGCCTTCGACAGGCGAGTACTGGAAGCAGCCGACGCGGTCGAGCTGGGCTTCGGTCAGCCAGTCGAGCAGGTACTGGAAGTCTTCCTCGGTTTCGCCGGGGAAGCCGACGATGAAGGTCGAGCGGATGGTCAGGTCCGGGCACTGCTCGCGCCAGGATTTGATGCGCGCCAGGGTGCGGTCTTCGAAGGCCGGGCGCTTCATCAGCTTGAGGACGCGCGGGCTGGCGTGCTGGAACGGGATGTCCAGGTACGGCAGCAGCTTGCCGGCGGCCATCAGCGGGATCACGTCGTCGACGTTGGGGTAGGGGTACACGTAGTGCAGGCGTACCCATACGCCCATGCTGGAGAGCGCTTCGCAGAGCTCTTTCATGCGCGTCTTGACCGGCTGCCCGTTCCAGAAATCGGTCTTGTACTTGAGGTCGACACCGTAGGCACTGGTGTCCTGGCTGATCACCAGCAGTTCCTTGACCCCGGCCTTGACCAGGCGCTCGGCTTCGCTGAGCACGTCACCGACCGGGCGGCTGACCAGCTTGCCGCGCATCGAGGGGATGATGCAGAAGCTGCAGCTGTGGTTGCAGCCTTCGGAAATCTTCAGGTAGGCGTAGTGGCGCGGGGTCAGCTTGACGCCTTGCGGCGGGATCAGGTCGACCAGCGGGTTGTGATCCTGGCGCGGCGGCACCACTTCGTGCACGGCGTTGACCACCTGCTCGTACTGCTGCGGGCCGGTGACCGACAGCACGCTGGGGTGCACGTCACGGATGTTGCCTTCCTCGACGCCCATGCAGCCGGTGACGATGACCTTGCCGTTTTCCTTGATGGCCTCGCCAATCACTTCCAGGGACTCGGCTTTGGCGCTGTCGATAAAGCCGCAGGTGTTGACCACCACCACGTCGGCGTCCTGGTAGGTCGGCACCACTTCATAACCTTCCATGCGCAGTTGGGTCAGGATGCGT
Source organism: Pseudomonas sp. PA15(2017) (assembly GCF_001945395.1). Lineage (GTDB taxonomy): Bacteria > Pseudomonadota > Gammaproteobacteria > Pseudomonadales > Pseudomonadaceae > Aquipseudomonas. The sequence goes on from NZ_MSXV01000037.1 coordinate 141,613, forward strand.
TCGGAGTCCACCAGAGCTTTCGGGCAGCCAAGGGAAACGAACCCAACTTTGGGGGTGGCGGTGGTGGTCATGCAGGTGAACCTCAGGGCTAAGACGGGCCGGGCGCTTTGCGCGCCTCTGGTCAAAAAGTGCGCAATTCTAGCGGCGTGTGAGGCACTTTTCCAGCACTGCCGACAGGATGTGGTGGCGGGCTGCGCCCATCGCTCTGAAAGATGCTGTTGCAGACTCCGCCCATCCGCCGTGCCAGGGCCTGTTAGCGTGCCCGAGCGACCGGCGAGCACCGCCGCGCATCCCTATAACAATGACAAAAGGGCTACCCGATGTTTTCACGGATCACGCTGCTGAGCGTCAATCTGGTTCAGCGCTTCCTGCCTTCTCCCTTCGTATTCGCCATGCTGCTGACCCTCGTGGTGCTGGCGCTGGGCATCTTCGCCACCGGCCAGAGCCTGCCGCAGATGGCCCAGCACTGGGGCGGCGGTTTCTGGAACCTGTTGACCTTCACCATGCAGATGGCGCTGGTGCTGGTTACCGGTCATGCCCTGGCCAATGCGCCACCGGTGGCCCGGCTGCTGGATCGCCTGGCGCGCATTCCCAGCACCCCAGGGCAAGCGATCGTGTTCGTCACCCTGGTGGCGATGGCCGCATCCTGGGTCAACTGGGGTTTCGGCCTGGTGGTCGGCGCCGTATTCGCGCGAGCGCTGGCGCGGCAGGTTCAGGGCGTGCATTACCCATTATTGGTGGCGGCTGCCTATTCGGGCTTTCTGGTCTGGCATGGCGGCCTGTCGGGCTCGGTGCCGTTGTCCCTGGCCACCGGTGGTGCGGATTTGCAACGTATCAGCGGCGGCGTGCTGACCGCTGCCATTGGCGTCGAGCACACGTTGTTCACCACCCTCAACCTGACCATCATCGCCTTGCTGGTAATCGGCGCGCCGCTGCTCAACCGGGCGATGATGCCGCGCACGCCCACGGTGGCCGCGCCCGAGTTGTTGATCGACCCACCAGCGCCGGTCATTCCTCGCGACACCGGCGCCCAACGCCTGGACGACAGCCGCATCCTCGGCCTGCTGATCGTCGCCCTGGCGGCCATCTACTTCGTCTACCACTTCGCCAGCAACGGCTTCGGGCTGACCCTGAACCTGGTGATCGGCATGTTCCTGTTCGCCGGCTTGTTGCTGCATGGCTCGCCGGAGCGCTACGGGCGGGCGGTTCAGGACAGCGTCGGTGGCATCAGCGGGATCATCATCCAGTTCCCGTTCTACGCCGGGATCATGGGCATGATGGTCGGTGCCAACGCCGAGGGGCAGACGCTCGGCAAGCTGATCAGCGACCTGTTCATCGACTGGTCATCGGCCGAGACCTTTCCGCTGCTGACCTTCCTCAGTGCCGGGCTCTTGAACATGTTCATCCCGTCGGGCGGCGGCCAGTGGGCGGTGCAGGGACCGATCATGCTGCCGGCCGGTGAGGTGCTTGGCGTGGCGCCGGAGATCACCGCCATGGCGATTGCCTGGGGCGACGCCTGGACCAACATGATCCAGCCGTTCTGGGCGCTGCCGCTGCTGGCCATTGCCGGCCTGGGCGCGCGGGACATCATGGGCTACTGCCTGATCATGCTGCTGTATTCAGGCGTGGTGATTGGCGGGGCGTTCTACTTTCTGGTGTGAGCGAGGCGTGCTGCCGGCAGGCGCCGGCAGTACCGGAGTCACTGCGCCGCAGGCTGGCGCTTCTTGATCGCCGCGATCAGGCGTTCGGCCAGCGCCGGATAATCCTTGTCGTAGTGGTGGCCGCCAGGCAGCTCCAGCTTCTCGCCGACGCTCTGCTGCTGGGTGCAGCCGCTTTCCGGCGCCTCTTCGGTGCCGTACACGCACAGCACTTTCGCGGCGGGCAGCTTGACCAGCTCGGGGCCGGTGGCGGCTTCGTCGGCGTCCTTGCCCAGCCAGCCCTCGACCTGGATCTCGAAGGCGCCGCTACGCGCCAGGGCCAGCAGCAGCACGGCATCGACCTGCTTTTTGTCGCTGTCGGGCAGACGGTTGTAGAGCGCCGGCATCACGTCGGCACCGAAGGAGTAGCCGATCAGCACGAAGCGCTTGGCGTGCCACTTTTCACGGTACTCGCGCATCATCTCGGAGAGGTCGCTGGCGGCCTGATCCGGGCTCTTGCGCTGCCAGAAGTAACGCAGGGTATCGACGCCGACCACCGGGTAGCCACGCTCGGCCATTTGCTCGGCCACGGCCTTGTCCAGATCGCGCCAGCCACCGTCACCGGAGTAGAACAGGCTGACCGTATCGCCGGGCGGCGTGGACGGCACCTCGACCACCGGCAGGTCATCGCTGGCGCCTTGCAGCAGGCGACGCACCTGGGCGATCAGCAGCGCCTTGGGCGCGGTGTCGTAGTCACCGATCAGGGTCTCGGCGTTGGCCTGCTCGCGTACGAAGCGGGCGCTGGCGTCATCCGGGTTATCGTTCCAGGCGGCCAGCCAGTGGCCATGGGCGCTGCCGGTTGGCGGCGGCGTGGCGCAATCGGGCTTTTCCAGGGAGAAGCCCACCGACAGCGCCTGGGCCTTGTCATCAGTCTGGGTGGCAAGCCAGCGCCAGGCGAGCATGGCGCTGCTTTCGCTGCCGGCGACCATGTTCGGCGGGCCGCCCAGTTGCGCGGCGGCGTCTTGCAGGGTCTTGGCTTGTGCGTCGCAGCTTTGCGCCTGAAGCGGGTATTGGCCGATCAGCGCGTGGTTGGATTGGGCCAGTTCCAGCAGTTCGGTTTCATCGAGCAACTGATCGTTCGGCAGCACCACTAGCACGCGGCGCTGCACCTTGCCGCCCGGCGTGGCGACCTGCAGGTCAGCGCCGGACGCCAGCCCATGATGCGCCAGGCTGGCAGCGGCTGGAGGGCGCAGCCAGAGGTAGAGGCCGCCGGCAACCACTGCCAGCAGCAAGGCAAGGATCGGTAACAGACGTTTTGCAGTGCGGGTCATCAGCGTTTCACCAGTCCGGTAAAGCCGCCGGCGATCAGTGCGGCGGTGTCGGTCAGTGCCACCAGCGGGTCGAGCCCGGCCGGCACGGCCATGTAGCGCGGCTCCCAGTCAGGCTGGAATTTGTCCTTGAAGCGGCGCAGGCCCTGGAAGTTGTAGAACGCCTCGCCACGCTTGAACACCAGCGCGCCGAGACGCTGTGCCAGGGGTGCCCCACGGCGCGGCTGCAGGCCCGAGAGCGGCACCATGCCGAGGCTGAAGCGGGCGAAGCCGGCGGCCTTGAAGTGCAGGATCAGGCCGAGCATGAGGAACTCCATGGTCAGCTTCGGCGCATCGGGCAGCACGCGCATCAGGTCGAGGGTGGCGAGGTCGCGGCTGTCGGTTTCCAGCAGGTTGGCGAAAGCCACGGCGCGGCCCTCGACCCGGGCGATGACGATGCGGAAGCGGTTCAGGTAGGCCGGATCGAAACGGCCGAGGGAGAAGCCTTTCTCGCGCATCTGCTTGCCGCCCAGCCAGGCATCGGAGATGGCGCGCAGCTCGTCGAACGGCGCCTGACCGGGCTCATGGAATTCCAGCACCAGGCCGTCGCGCTGGCCGCGGTTCCAGGTGTAGCGCAGGTCTTTCATGGCCTTGCCGGTGCTTTCCAGCTCGAAGCGGTTGAGATCGACCCGCGCCTCCTCGCCGAGCTTGATGGCGGTCAGGCCGATGTCCATGTACAGCGGCAGGTTGTCGGCGCGCACCTGATAGAACACCGGGCGGGTGTGGTGGCGGTCGCACAGGTCGCGGAACTGCCACACCAGTTCGCCGCGCCGTTGCGTGGTGCCGATGGGATCGAACAGCGCGACCATGCTGCGAGCGCGGCGCGAGTACATCAGAAAGGCGTCGCCTTCAGGGTGCACCAGCAGGGCCTTGTCGCCAGTGAGCGCCAAGCCGCCATCGGCCTGGTCGGAGGCCTTGACGATCCGTGCAGCGCGGTCCAGCTCCTCGCTGTTCGGCAGGGTGATGGCCGGTGGCGCGGCGCGCAGCAGCCAGGCCAGGAACACCACGCCAAGCATCAGTACGCAGCCCAGCGCGGCACGCAGGCCACGCGGCGCATCGGCATTTACCGCGAATTGCCACCACAGCTGGTTTTCATAGGGCACGTCCTGGTAGGCGAAGAACAGCAGCCAGATCGACGCACCGAGCACGCAGGCGCTGGCCGCCAGGTGCCAGGGCGAGAGGGGCAGCTCCATCAGCCGGCTGGGGCGGTAGAAGTAGGGGCGAAACAGCGCCAGCAGGCCGGCGGTGATACTCAGCAGCAGTGCTTCTTCCCAATCGAAGCCCTTGAGCAGCGACAGGATCGCGCCGGTCACCAGCAAGCCCAGGGTCATCGCCCAGGCCGCTGACAGGCGGCGGCGCAAGCCTTGAGCGAGCAGCAGGCACAACAGGCCGATCAGGCTGGCGCCGAAGTGCGAGGCGTCGATCAGCCGGTGCGGTATGAGGAAGTCGAGAATCTCCAGCCGCTCGTCCAGGCTCGGTGTAGCGCCTGAGAACAGCAGCACCATACCGGAGATGAATACCAGCAGCGCGAGGATCGGCGCGGCCAGGCCACTGGCAGCGCGGATCGCCTGGCGGGCGTTGATCAGCCGGCGCAGCTCCATGGCCAGCAGCAGCAGGCAGGCCACCAGCAGCGGCAGTATGATATAGATGAGGCGATAGAGCAGCAGTGCAGCCGCCAGGGGCGCAGCGCCCAGCTCGCTGGCAAAGGCGGCCAGCAGCACTGCCTCGAACACCCCGACGCCGCCCGGCACGTGGCTGAGCACGCCGGCGGCCAGGGCCAGCAGGTAGACGAGCAGGAAAGTGGTGAACGGCGGTGCCTCGGGCAGCAGCATATACAGCACGCCGGCTGCAGCGCTGACGTCCACCAGGGTGATCAATACTTGCAGCAGGGTCAGGCGTGCGCCCGGCATGCGCAGCAGGTGGCGGCTCACGCGCACCGCCACGCAATCGGCGTTCGGGCGTTCGCCCAGGCGCGCGCGATGCAGCATCAGCAGCAGGCCCGCACCGAGTGCCAGCAGCATCAGGCTGATGACGATCAGGATCGGTTGCGGCAGGCGCAGCGCGGCGGACGCGTCGGCGGGGTCCGCCAGTGCCGCCAGGGCGGCGAGAATCGGCAGTACGCAGCCCAGCGACAGGCTGGCGAACACCGTCATGCGGGCGATTTCCACGCCGCCGATGCCGTGGCGGGCATACAGTCGGTAGCGGATGGAGCCGCCGGAGAGCATCGACAGGCCCACGGCGTTGCCGATGGCGAACGCGCAGAAACCGCCAGTGGCCAAGGTACGGCCGGGCAGGCTGACGCCGGCATAGCGGCTGGCCGACCACTCGTAGCCGAGCAAGGCGATGAAACCGATGACGGTCAGGCCCACGGCACCGAACAGGTTCGCGGTCGGTACCGCCAGGATGGAGGCATGCAGCGCGCTGGGGTCCAGTTCATCGAGCAGGTGGCGGCAGGCCAGTAGCGCGATGACGAACAGCGCCAGGGCGACAGTCAAGCCCAGCGGCTGGCGGTAGCGATCCAGGCGTTGGCGCCAGAGCAGAAGTTGAGATTTGGGCAGAGAGGGTGGGGCAGTAGCGTCGGAGCTGGCGCGCATCGGATACCTCTTGGGCAGTGCGGCTCAGATTGAAGGACGGAATCCAAGTTCCATTTTGTATCAAGCAATGTATGAGCTTGAGCGAACCGCTTCAAGGTGTCTATGGCAGGCGCCTGGAAAGATTAGTCCATCAGCGTGGGGCGTGTAGGGAGGCGAGCTTTTCAGCGCCCATAAACAAAAGCCCCGACAGCGAACTGTCAGGGCTTTCGTTTCGAAGGTGGTTGCGGGAGCCGGATTTGAACCGACGACCTTCGGGTTATGAGCCCGACGAGCTACCAGACTGCTCCATCCCGCGGCGGCCATTCTATACAGGATGAGGCTTGTGTCAATCGATTTCTGCTTTTTAATCAATTAGTTAAATCAAGGAAGCAGAAAAACAAAAAGGCCACTCGATTGAGTGGCCTTTTTGAGTATCTGGTTGCGGGAGCCGGATTTGAACCGACGACCTTCGGGTTATGAGCCCGACGAGCTACCAGACTGCTCCATCCCGCGGCGGCCATTTTATACAGGATGAAGCTTGTGTCAATCGATTTCTGCTTTTTAATCAATTAGTTAAATCAAGGAAGCAGAAAAACAAAAAGGCCACTCGATTGAGTGGCCTTTCTGAGTATCTGGTTGCGGGAGCCGGATTTGAACCGACGACCTTCGGGTTATGAGCCCGACGAGCTACCAGACTGCTCCATCCCGCGGTCGCCATTCTATTCATCTGAGACCTGCTGTCAACGCTTATCTGGGAAAAACGTTTTACCGTCAATTGGTTAGCGATTCGAATCGTACATTTTAAAGTGCTCGAGGCCCTGCCGCACGGGCGTCTCAGGCGGTTTTGTGGCGTTTTCATGACGGGCTCTGGTAACGATGAATGGCAAGCCATGGGCTGGAAGGCTGTTCTTATATACAGTAAGGTGCGCTTTCTATCCTTTCTCGCCGACCGCGCCCGCGGTCGGCTGGCTCTCTCAGGTCTATGGCGCAGCGAAAGATCATCCACGTAGATTGCGATGCCTTCTATGCGTCGGTCGAAATGCGCGACAACCCGGCGCTGGCCGACAAGCCCATGGCCGTCGGTGGCTCGGCGGATCGGCGCGGGGTGATCGCCACCTGCAATTACGAGGCGCGGGCCTACGGTGTGCGCTCGGCCATGGCCTCGGGGCATGCGCTGAAGCTGTGCCCGGACCTGCTGATCGTCAAGCCGCGTTTCGACGTTTACCGCGCCGTATCTCGGGAAATACACGGGATCTTTCGCGATTACACCGACCAGATCGAGCCGTTGTCGCTCGACGAAGCCTTTCTCGATGTCTCCAATTGCGAGCACTTCGGTGGCAGCGCCACGCGGATCGCCCAGGACATCCGCCGGCGCGTGTCCAGCGATCTGCACATCACCGTGTCCGCCGGGGTGGCGCCCAACAAGTTCCTGGCCAAGATCGCCAGCGACTGGCGCAAGCCCAACGGCATCTTCGTGATCACCCCGGATCAGGTCGAGGATTTCGTCGCCGAGCTGCCGGTCAACAAACTCCATGGGGTCGGCAAGGTCACCGCGGACAAGCTCACCCGCCTGGGCATACGCACGTGCCGTGATTTGCGCGAGTGGAACAAGCTGCGCCTGGTGCGCGAGTTCGGCAGCTTCGGTGAGCGGCTGTGGAACCTGGCCCATGGTATCGACGAGCGTATCGTGCAGACCGACAGCCGTCGCCAGTCGATGAGCGTGGAGAACACTTACGATCAGGACCTGCCAGACCTCGACGCCTGCCTGGCGCAACTGCCGGCGTTGCTGGAAGAACTGGAACGACGCATGACGCGCCTGGATGGCAGCTATCGGGCGGGCAAGCCCTTCGTCAAGGTCAAGTTCCACGACTTCACCCAGACCACCATGGAACAGGCCGGCGCTGGGCGCGACCTGGAGAGTTACCGGGTACTGATGACCAGCGCCCATGCGCGCGGTAACAAGCCGGTGCGGCTGCTCGGCGTTGGCTTACGTTTGCAGGACCTGCGCGGCAAGCATGAACAGCTGGATCTGTTCACCACGCCCGAATCATAGGAACCGGCATGGCAGGCGAGTGGGGCCGCCCGTCCGCCATAGCGCGTTTTTATTCGTCAGGCCACAACCGGATCGGTTTGCCGCTGGCCGGCCACAGGCGCAGCTGGTCGATCGGCGAAACGTCCCAGCGTTCGATGGTCGCGAGGCTCTGCAGGAAGCGGTTTTCCTGCTCCATCAATGCCGGTGCGCACATTTTTCGGGTACTGCCGGCGTCGCTGAAGGTCAACTTGTCGCCGTCACGCTGATAGCTGGCGAACCAGTGGTTGCAGCCGGCGTTGCCGTAGGCGCGGCCATCTTCGCCGAGGATGATGGTCAGGTGACTGTTGTCGATCAGCGGGCGTTCGCCGATCCATTCCACGCTGTAGGTGCGCTCGGGTTCCAGTTGCACCGGTTTGCCGGCGCAGCCAGCCAAGGCTGCGGCGAGCAGGCCCAAGGCGAGAAGCGGTTTCATCAGGCCTCCTTGGTCAGGCACGCAGGGCAGAGGTGATTGTCCTGCTGTTTGCGCCAGCCGAGTTCGGCCAGGCGTGCATCGGCGGCGGGTGCCTGGGCCTTCTTGCCCAGCGCGCTGTCTACCGCGAATTCGAAGTCCAGCTGCTTGCCGCAGCTGTCGCAGGTGACCTGCCAATTGAAGATCGACAGCTCGGTGAACGCCGGCCCGTGGGCGACGGCGACCCATTGGCCGGGCGGATTGATCAGATGACGGACCTTGTCGACCTGCAGGCGCATGCTCAGGTCGCGGCTGCCCTTGAGGCTGACGACCAGGGTGTCGTTGCCCTTGATCGAGCCGCCGTTACCGGTGACCTGATAGCGTCCGGGGGCCAGGGCACGGCACTCGATCAGGGTGTGTTCGGGGTTGAGCAGGTTGTAGCGAAAATCGTGTTCGGCCATGGGTCCTCCGGGTGAGGAGGGCATACTAACAGGCCGCGACCGAGGCGGGCGGGGTGGCGACGCTTGGGGCTAGCCCGGCGTCGCGTCGAGATAGCTAAAACCTGTTCAGAATCCTTACGTACAGGTTCGTCGATTTTGGCAGCTAAGTGGTGGGAACGGCCGTTCGCCGATTCACTGTGGGAGCGGGCGGGGACGCCAAGTTTATGCGCGCGAAGAATCGCGGGCATGGCCCGCTCCCACAGGTAATGCATCGATGTCCGCTTTTGCCTTGCAGCAGCCTTTTGATGTCGCCAAAAAAATCGTGAACAGATTCTTAGATGGTGGGAAACAGTTCGCGCAGGGCCGCGCGGTAAAAATCGAATGCCGCTACCGCGCCGCTGACGGCTTCTTCACGCTGGCTTTCGCTGAGTTCCAGGCCATCGAGCAGGGCGACGAACTGGCGCCAGTGCAGGCCCCGGCCGTCCGGGTGAGCCGCCAGGTGGCGAGCGCCGTTTTCGCCATTCAGGCCGATCTGCTGGGTTTCCTTGAACAGAAACGCAGCGCCCAGGTTGGAGCCTTCGCTGCAGTACAGCCAGCCCAGCGCGGCGTGCGTGCTGGGGGGCGCAACGGCAGGCGGCGTCGGCGGCAGTGGCAGGCCCAGATCCGTGATGTCGGCGCGCACCGCCTCGAAACGAGGCAGCTCGCTCAGGCCCGGTAGCAGGCGATTGAGTTCGATATCGTCGTATAGCGCATCAATCGAACCATGAAACCGGTGCTGCAGACGCAGAAAGTAATCGTAACGCTGCAGGCTCTCGAAAGGTCGAGACTGCATGATCAGTGTATCGACACTGTCGTGATCACGGCGGGTGCCGGCTTTCAAGCGCTTGCTCAGTGGCAGCTGCGCAGGCGACGTCATCTGCAGGGTTGCCGCATGTGCCTCGAAATCAGACGGCTGCATGCTGCGCTTCCTCCTGCAGGCGCACGATCGCCTGCTCGAGCTCATCCAGGCCACTGCTGCGGATCGGCTGCTCCTGCTTGAGCTGGGTTTCGCTGTGCTGGCAGGCGGCGCGCAGTTGCGGCACGCCGCAGTAGCGGGTCGCGCCGTGCAGGCGATGGATGCGTTCGATCAGGGCGTTGCGATCACCATCGGCGCGTGCCTGAAGGATGGCTTGCAGGTCACCCGGCAAACCGGCGAGCAGCATGTTGAGCATGTCGGCGGCCAGGTCGGCCTTGCCGGCGGCCAGGCGCAGGCCTTCTTCCTTGTCGAGCACCGCCGTGGCAGGGGGCGCGGCGGTATCAGGTGGTAACTCCTGGGTGTTGCCCGCCAGGGTCAGGCCGGTCCATTTGAGCACCACCTGGGCCAGTTGGCGCTCGCTGATCGGCTTGGTCAGGTAGTCGTCCATGCCGCTTTGCAGCAGGGTGCGCTTCTCGTTGGCCAGGGCATGGGCAGTGAGGGCGACGATGGGCATCGGCGTGCGGGCGTTGTCGTGTTCCCACTGGCGGATCGCCTCGGTGGTCTGGCGACCGTCCATGCCGGGCATCTGCACGTCCATGAACACCAGGTCGAAGTCCTGCTGCTGGGCGATCGCCAGGGCATCGAAGCCGCTGCTGGCGACCGTGACCTTGGCGCCCATGTCGTCTAGCAGGGTCTGCACCAGGAGCAGGTTGGCGGCGTTGTCATCGACGCAGAGGATGGCCGGCGAGCGCATCGGGTTGTGGCGCGCCGCCTGGCGTGCCTGCCGCGGCGCCACCAGCTCGATCAGTGCGCGTTGCAGACGCCGCGTACAGGCCGGTTTGGCCAGCAGCTGGCCGTGCCAGTCCGGCACGCTGTCCTGATAGAGCGTCTGTTCGGTGGTGGGGCAGAGCAGCACGCTCTTGCAGCCCTGCTCCTCGAGCGCCCAGGCCTGCCTGCCCAGCGCCGCGGGGGGCAAATCGTCGGCCGTGACGCCCAGCACGGCGCAGCTGAACGCCTGTGCGCCGCCAGTGGCTGAGTTGACCGCGTCTTGCAGGCTGCCGAGATCGCTGAAGGCAACCACCTGCAGGCCACAATCCTCCAGCTGATGCTGGAGCGCCTGGCGGGCCAGTTCGTGGGCCTCGAGAATCGCCACCCGGCGCCCGGCCAGGGCGCGGGGCTGCTCGTCGGCCTCGCTGCGCGCCTTGGGCAGGTTGAGGCTGACCCAGAACTCGGAGCCTTCGCCCGGCGTGCTGTCCACGCCGATCTCCCCGCCCATCTGCTCGATCAGGCGCTTGGAAATCACCAGGCCCAGGCCGGTGCCGCCGGCCTGGCGCGACATGGAATTGTCGGCCTGGCTGAAGGCCTGGAACAGGGAGCGCAAATCCTCTTCGCCGAGGCCGATGCCGGTATCGCGCACGCTGATGCGCAGTTGCGCACGGTCGGCGGTTTCTTCCTCGACCATGGCGCGGATGACGATGCTGCCTTCGCGGGTGAACTTGATCGCATTGCTGACCAGGTTGGTCAGCACCTGCTTGAGGCGCAGCGGGTCGCCCGACAGCCACACCGGTGTGTCGCGATAGACCAGCGAGAGCAGTTCGAGCTTTTTCTCGTGGGCGGTCGGCGCGAGGATGGTGAGGGTGTCCTGCAGCAGGTCGCGCAGGTTGAAGGGGATGTTTTCCAGCACCAGTTTGCCGGCCTCGATCTTCGAGAAGTCGAGCACCTCGTTGATGATGCTCAGCAGGCTGTCGGCTGACTTCTCGATGGTGCTCAGGTAATCCTGCTGGCGCGGGCTGAGCTCGCTTTTCTGCAGCAGGTTGGTGAAGCCGAGAATGCCATTGAGCGGCGTACGAATCTCGTGGCTCATGTTGGCCAGGAACTCGGACTTGATGCGGCTTGCTTCCAGGGCTTCCTTGCGGGCGAAGTCCAGCTCGATGTTCTGGATCTCCATGTTTTCCATGTTCTGGCGCAGGTCTTCGGTGACCTGGTCGATGCTGTGCTGCATTTCTTCCTGGGCGGCCTGCAGGGACTCGGCCATGCGGTTGATGCCCGAGGCCAGTTCGTCGAGTTCGTGGCTGCCCAGCGGTGGCAGGCGGGTTTCCAGGTGGCCGTCCTTGAGCAGGGCCACGCCATGCTTGATGCGCAGCAGGGGGTCGTTGATGCTGCGGCTCATGCGCAGCGCCAGCAGGCCGGTGATGATCAGCCCGGTGACCACCAGCAGGAGGCTGGTGAGCAGGCTGCGGTAGCCGCTGAGCAGGGTGTTGTGGTGCGACAGTTCCAGCTCCACCCAGCCGATCGGTCCGGCCTCGGCGCTGGTGCGTTCCTGGCCGCTGAGGGTCAGGTGTTGGGCCAGCACCGGCAGCAGGAAACGGGTCGCGTCCTGGTTGCTGCGTTCGGCGATGTCCACGGTGTTGCTGTCGATCACCGGACGCTGGTTGAGCATGCTCGGGCCTGCATGGGCCAGACGATCGCTTTGCGTGGTCAGGAAGGTCACCGCACGTACGTCGGGCTGCTCCAGGGCCTCGGTGGCGATGCGCTGCAGCAGCGCCTGGTCGCCATGCAGGAGGGCGGGGGCGGCCAGGGGCGCCAGTTGTTCGGCGATCATGTGGCCGCGCTGCAGCAGTTGCGCCTGCAGCCCGGAGAGCTGCATCCAGATGAAGTAGCCGCCCAGTACCAGCGCCAGCAGGCTGGTGGGCAGCAGAGTAAGCATCAGTACCCGACCCTTGATGCCGATATCCTTGAACACGCGATGCCCCCTTTCGACGATGCCAGGCAGTGTAGCGATTCCGGCCGGGCGGCGCTTGCCCGTCGTGAGGCGGGTTACGGACGCTTGGGCAAAAGGTAGAATCGCTCGCATTCGCTTTTCAGAGCCACATTGCCATGACGCTTCTCGCCACCCCTGCCACCCGTATTCTCGCGGTCGAAGACGACCCCGCCCTGGCCTCCCACCTGCAGGCGCATCTGCAGGGCTGCGGCTTCGACGTGACCATGAGCCACGATGGCAGCGAAGGCCTGCGCCTGGCCCGGGCGCAGCACTTCGACCTGATCCTCATGGACATCCTGCTGCCCGGCAGCAATGGCCTGGACGTGCTGCAACGCCTGCGCGAGCAGCGCCACGTGCCGGTCATCCTGATGTCCGCCCTGGGCGCCGAGCCGGATCGCATCGCCGGCTTCAGCAAGGGCGCCGACGACTACCTGCCCAAGCCGTTCAGCCTGGGCGAACTCAGCGTGCGCATCGAGGCCATCCTGCGCCGGGTCGCCTACGAGCGCCGCGGGCAACCACCGCTGCCGGCCGACGCGCTGACCTTTCACGAGGACCGCTGTGACGTCTGCCATGACGGCCAGTGGGCCACGCTCACCTCGACCGAGTACCGGCTGCTGGAAACCTTTTCCCGGCATGCCGAGGAAGTCCTCAGCAAGGCCTTTCTCTATCAGCACGTGCTGCACCGCGGTTACTCCCAGCATGATCGCAGCCTGGACATGCACGTCAGCAACGTGCGCCGCAAGCTCAAGGCTATCGGCTACAGCGGCAAGCGCCTGGAGTCGGTGTGGGGCAAGGGCTACGTGCTGACGGCCCGGGAGTCCTGAGGTGCCGGGGTGGCATTCGCTGTTCTGGAAACTGATCGTCGGCCTGGCGCTGTTCTGCCTGCTGACCGTCAGCATGCACCTGGACCTGGAACAGCGGGTGTACGACTCGATGTCCACGCTTTCCACCAGCAGCCGGGGGGAACTCACCGAGTTCGCCCGCGAGGCGGAAACGGCCTGGCGTGAGCAGGGCCGGATCGGGCTGGACACATATCTGCAAGACCTCCATCAGCGCGAACGGGTCTGGGTGGTGGTGGTCGACGAGCAGCATCGGTCGTTGTCTTCCCTGCCGCTCAGTGAGGAGGAGGCGCTGCGCCTGAGTTTCGTACGCCGGCTCGACCAGAAGGTCGGCCGGCCTGGTGGCCAACCGGTCTTCTACGTGCCCTTCAGTGATGGCGATGGGCGCCTGGTGATGGAACTGCCGCGACGCCTCGACCCACGCAATTACAGCCCGCTGTGGGATGTCTTCCTGCGCAGCGTACTGCCGGCCAGCCTGGCGATTCTGCTGGGCACCCTGTTGTACCGCTGGCTCATCGCGCCGCTGGTGATCCTGCGCCGTCAGGCCAACAACCTGAGCGCCGGCGATCTGAGCGCGCGGGTCGGTGCGCCGGTGGCTTCCCGCCAGGATGAGTTGGGTGAACTGGGGCGCGCCTTCGATCACATGGCCGAGCGCTTGCAGGGCACCGTGGTGTATCAGCGGCGCTTGCTGCGCGACCTGTCCCACGAGTTGCGTACGCCGCTGAGCCGCTTGCGCGTGGCCAGTGATGGCGAGAGCGACCCGCAGGTGCTGCGTCAACGACTCGACCGGGAAATCACCATCATGCAGACCCTGGTGGAAAATTCCCTGGAGCTGGCCTGGCTCGACTCCGAGCGACCGCAGTTCGCCCGCGAGCCGATCCGCGTGCTGCAACTCTGGGACATGCTGGTCGAGGACGCCTGCTTCGAAGCCGGTTGGCCCAGCGAACGGCTGCTGTTCGAGGTCGATGAAGACTGCACCGTATACGCCAACCTGACCAGCCTGGCCCAGGCCCTGGAAAACCTGCTGCGTAACGCCATTCGCCACTCACCACCCGCAGGAACGGTGCGCCTGAGCGGTGTTCGGGAGGGTGACTGCTGGCATCTGCGCCTGGTCGATGACGGCCCCGGTGTCGATGAGCGTTACCTGGAAACCATCTTCGAACCCTTCTCGCGGCTCGACTGCGCCCGCCCCGGTGACGGCGGCTTCGGCCTTGGCCTGAGCATCGCACGCAGCGCCATTGCCCTGCAGGGCGGTCGCCTGTGGGCGCAAAGCCCGCCCGGCAGCGGGCTGCAGATGCACCTGGCGCTGCCAGCCGCCGAAGTGCCGGAGCAAAGTGTATAGACTGTAAATGACGTTTACTCTCATATGATATTAACTATCATTTGCGCCGTTATAGCGGCGGGAAGGCTCTGGGGAGCGCCTTCAGGAGACCCACTACCGCCGTTTTCGCCCACCTGGGCCTGACAATATCCGGTATGGGGACGTCGATGAATCCGAAATACAAACCGAGTCTGCTGGCCACGGCCATCATGGTGGCGTTCAGTGCGCCGGCTGCAGTGACTGCGCAAACTAGCGAAATCACCCTCGATGACGCGGCGGCCAGCGAAGGGCTGCAGGTAGAGCAGGGTAGCCACGGATTGGAAATCGGCGAAACGCGGATCGTTGGCACCGCCGAGCAGGAGCTCAAGCAGGCCTCCGGGGTGTCGATCATCACGGCCGACGATATTCAGCGCCACCCGCCGGCCAATGACCTGTCCGAAATCATCCGCCGCATGCCAGGCGTCAACCTCACCGGCAACAGTGCCAGCGGGCAGTTCGGCAACAGCCGGCAGATCGATCTGCGCGGCATGGGCCCGGAAAATACCCTGATCCTTATCGACGGCCGCCCCGTTGCCTCGCGTAATGCTGTGCGCATGGGTCGTTCCGGTGAGCGCAACGGTCGCGGCGACAGCAATTGGGTGCCGGCCGAGGCGATCGAACGTATCGAAGTACTGCGTGGCCCGGCAGCTGCCCGTTATGGTTCGGGCGCGGCTGGCGGGGTGGTTAACATCATCACCAAGGCGCCGGGCAAGACGGTATCGGGGTCGGTCACCGCGTACACCAACATTCCTGAAAACAGTGACGAGGGCGCTACCCGGCGCTTGAGTTTCAACACCGCCGGGCCGCTGACCGACAACCTGTCGTTTCGGGTTTACGGCAACCTGAACAAGACCGAAGCCGATGATGCTGGGCTGAACGACGGCTACGCCGTGGGTAGCAATCCCGCACCGGCCGGGCGCGAAGGGGTTCGCAACAAAGACATCAACACGTTGTTGCGCTGGGACGTCACCCAGCAGCAGACCCTCGAATTCGAAACCGGCTTCAGTCGCCAAGGCAACATCTACGCAGGCGAGCGCGCCCAGGATCACCCCAGCACGGTGGGCAACACCAATGCGCTGCTGGGTCGCGAAACCAACACCATGTACCGCCAGACCGCAGCCATCACCCATCGTGGCGACTGGGACATCGGTACTTCTCAGGTCGGCATTTCCTACGAGAACACCCGTAATCGGCGGATGGCCGAGGCGCTGGCCGGCGGGCCGGAAACCGGCATCAGCCGGCAGGACAAATCGACCTCCGAGCTGGACAATTATCGCCTGCACGGCGAACTCAACCTGCCGCTGGAGCTGGGCTTGCACCAGACGTTGACCATCGGCGGCGAGTACGTGCGTGAGGAGTTGAACGACCCGTACTCCAATGGCCAGGCCTCGTCGTTTGGCGGTATCACGCTGCCAGGCTTCGCTGCAGGCCCCCGCAGTGGTAAGTCGGATGCCGACACCTACGCGCTCTACATCGAAGACAACATCGAGCTGACCCCCGACTGGACGCTGACCCCTGGGCTGCGTTTCGACGACAACAGCATCTTCGGCAATAACTGGAGCCCCAGCCTCAACAGCGCCTACAAGCTGACCGACACCATCACCCTCAAGGGCGGCGTTGCCAAGGCATTCAAGGCGCCCAACCTTTATCAGTCCAACCCCAACTACATCTACTTCACCAAGGGCAACGGCTGCCCGGACGGCTCGGGCGGTGGTGGTGGCTGCTATATCCTGGGCAATCCCAACCTGGAAGCTGAAACCAGTATCAACAAGGAACTGGGCATCGCCTTCGACGACGCCGGTTGGGTTGCAGGGCTGACCTATTTCCACAACGACTACAAGAACAAGGTCGTGGCTGGAATGGGCGACGGCTCCGATCCCATTCAGGTGGTTCCGGGCGCTGGCAACTACGCCGAGGTATACCAGTGGGTCAACGCGCCCAAGGCAATCGTCTCGGGTTGGGAGGGCAACCTCACCATTCCGCTGCTGGGCAGCGAAGGTGAAACGCTGAGCTGGAGCAACAACTTCACCTACATGATCCAGAACAAGAACAAGAGCACCGGGGAACCGCTGTCGGTGATTCCCAAGTACACCGTCAACTCGATGCTCGACTGGAGCGTGACCCAGGCCCTGGATCTCTCGCTGATCGTCACCCACTACGGCAAGCAGGAACCACGGCGCCTGACCAGTCAGGGCAGTGCCGCCACCGGTGATGCGTTGCGGGCCAGGGATCCTTACACGCTGGTGGGCCTCAGCGCCAACTACGAGCTGAACGACAACTGGCGTTTCGGCGCCGGTATCAACAACCTGTTCGACAAGCAGATTCGTCGTGAAAGCATTGCCGGCGGTGAAGGTGCGAATACCTACAACGAGCCGGGCCGGGCATTCTATGTGTCGGCAACCACCTCGTTCTGATGAGCGGCACCCAAGCCACCGCCCCAATCAGGGCGGTGGTTTTTTGCATTGAAACGGATTGAGCACGATGACTGCCGACTACATCACCGACGTCGCCTATCCACACTTCTTCCAGCGCGAAACCACGCCAGTCTGGCTGAGTTTCGCTGCGCGTGCGCTGGGCCGCCCGAGCCCTGATCTGCGCCAGCCTTTCGTGTCCTGCGAACTGGGCTGCGGCCAGGGGTTCGCCACGCTGCTGCAAGCTGTCGCCAATCCCCAGGGCCATTTCGTCGGCGTGGATTTCAACGCTGAACATATAGCCCATGCCAAGGCGCTGGCCCAGGCCGCCGGTGTGGCCAACGTGGAGTTCGTCGAAAACAGTTTCCAGGGCATGCTCGATCGAGCTGCGGCAACGCCGCGTTATGACTTCATCATCCTGCACGGCATCTACTCCTGGGTGTCGACAGCGGATCAGCAGCGTTTGCGGCAGTTCGTCGAGCGCGAGCTCAAGCCCGGCGGCATCGCCTTCGTCGGCTACATGGCCCAGCCTGGGCTGGATTTCTTCGCGGCGCCGCGGCGTTTCGTCCAGCAGTATGCCCAGACCCTGTCAGGCACTTCGGCGCAGCGCGTCGTCGAGTCGCTGCGCGCGCTGCAGCGCCTGGCGGCGAGTGGCGCAGGGCTGTTCGCCCATGACCGCCAGGTAGCGGCCTATGTGGAGCGCAGCCTGCAGGATGATCCGCATTACCTCGCCCATGAGTTGCTCAACCAACACTGGCACACGCTGCCGGTCGCCGAGGTGATGGCCGCATTCCAAGCCTGTGGCACCGGGTACATGGGCAGCGCCAGCCTGATGGACAACATCGACGATCTGTCCCTGCCAGCCAACGTGATCCAGCAACTGGCTGACCTTGAGGGCATCGCGTTGCGGGAGACGTTCAAGGATCTCGCTCGCAACCAGACCCAGCGCCGGGATCTCTATCAGCGCGATACGCAGGAGCTGGACGAATACGCTCACAAGGCTGCGCTGTTCGATCAGGTGGTGGCTGCGTTACCCGGCGCTCCAGCCCAAGGTGGCGTGACGTTCGAGACGCGCATCGGTGCGGTCGAAGGTGCAGCGTCGCTGTTCTCCCCGATCCTTGAAGCGCTGGCCGAGCGGCCACAGAGTTTTCCCGGTTTGTTGCGGCTGCCGGCATTGGCCGGGCAGGCGGGTAGCATCAGCCCTGCGCTCCAGGCGCTGACGGCCGCAGGCCATGTGCACCCACTGCTGCCTGGGCAAATTAATGTGGCGGGTTGTCAAGCCTTCAATCGGGTGATCAGCGAGCGTGTGCTGGCGGGCGCTCGCTATTCCCATTTGGCGGCGCCGAGCCTGGGCTCCGGGTTGGCCGCGAGTTTCCTCGAAATGGCTGCCGCCCGCGTGCTGCTCGACCATCCGGCGCTGCGCGGCGCGCTGTTGTGCCAGACCGTGGATGCCTTGTTGCGCAAGGTCGGCTGGCAACCATTGGAAAACCCCACCGACTCGTTGCAAGCCCAGTTGGGACGCTTCGAGCGCGATACCTTGCCGGTCTGGCAACAGCTCGGCGTGGTGGGCTCATGAGCCGATGGTTGAGCATTCTCCTGGTGCTGCTGACGATCAGCGGAGCCGCCGTGGCCAAGCCTGATCTGTCCCAGCCATTGGGCCCAACCCTGGCCGATCATGGTTCGCCCCATTACCGGTTCAGCCGGCAGGAACTCGCCTCGGCCGATGGCCAGCGCCACTACCGTATCTGGATCGCCGTTCCCGAGCAGGCCGCGCCCCCGGCGGGTTATCCGGTGCTGTACCTGCTCGATGGTAATGCGGCGCTGGGCGCCTTGCAGGAGGCGCAACTGGCCGATCTCGCCAGGCGCGGGCCGCCGGTGCTGGTGTTCATCGGCTACGCCACCGACCTGCGCTTCGACGTGACGGCGCGCGCTTACGACTACACGCCGCCTTTGCCAGGTGGCGAGCCGGTGATCGACGACATCGCCCGGCAGCGACCCGGCGGCGGGGCGGATGTGTTTCTCGACCTGATCGAGCAGCGCATCAAGCCGCTGGTGCAGGCGCAGGCACCCATCGACCCGACGCGCCAGAGCCTGTGGGGGCATTCCTATGGCGGCCTGCTGACGCTGCACGCGTTGTTCACCCGGCCGGCGAGCTTCCAACGCTATATCGCCGCCGATCCGTCGTTGTGGTGGCAGGGCGGCTTCATTCTCGAGGAGGCCCGGGCGTTTCTGGCCCGCCCGCAAGCGTTCGACCTGACGCTGCTGACCGGTGGCGCAGTTCGCGAACGCCCGCCAGCCGGCAAGAACGAAGACCCGCAGGTACGCGCCCGCCGTGAAGCCGTTGCGGCCCTGCCGGACAATGCCGCCGAACGGCTCGCCGAGCAACTGGCGGCTGCCGGCCACGGCCCGGTTCGTTACAAGCGTTACGCCGACTTGGGCCACGGGCCGATGCTGCCGGCTTCGCTGGGGCCGGCGCTGCGCCTGAGTGCCGGGGATGACGAGGTGATTACCCGCTGGACGTCGAAGTGAATCGCCCGGGATTTACATATGTAAATGAAAATCCCACGCATTTGTGCGGCAGTATTGCCGCTGCCGTGCCACGGTCATCAGACGCGGTGGCACGTTTTACCGTTGAAGAAAGGATATGTTGATGATCGCTCGCCTATCTCGATGCTCGCGCCTGCTGGCGCTGTCTGGCCTGTTCGCTCTGTTGCCATTGGGCGCTGCTTTGGCCGAGTCGCGCAGCCTGGATACCGCCTACGGCGAGATCAAGCTGGACGGCACGCCCCAGCGCGTGGTGACCCTGAGCGAGAATGCGCTGGACGTAGCCCTGGCGGTCGGCGTCAAACCGCTGGGCAGCGTGGCCACCCGCGGCGGCAGCGATGTGTCGACGTACCTGAAAGACAAGGCAGGCGACATCAAGATCGTCGGCACTGCGCGGGAAACCAACCTGGAATCGGTGTTCGCCCTGCAACCGGATCTGATCCTGGCCGCGCCGGAGCTGACCCGGGATCAGTACCATAAACTCAGCCTGATCGCGCCGACCCTGGTGCCAAAGGGCAACTCCTTCGCCGACTGGCGTCACAACGTCGAGTTTTATGGCCAGGCGCTGGGCAAGCAACCCGAGGCCAAGGCCGCCATCGCCGCGGTCGATGCCCGCATCGAAGGCCTCAAAGGCAAGATCGAGCCGGGCCAGGTCGCCTCAGTGGTGCGCTGGAGCCCCCAGGGGCCGGGCGTGATGTCGCAACATCTGTTCGTCGGCCAATTGCTGAACCAACTGGGCTTCAAGGGCACGGCCATGGCCGCCGAGTTGACCAGCAAGCCCCATAGCGATGCCCTGAGCCTGGAGAACCTGTCGCGCATCGATGGCGACTGGCTGTTTCTCGCCACCCTCAACGCCGACGGTGACAAGGCGCTGGAACAGGCGCGCCAGCAGCCGGCCTTCGCGCGCCTCAAGGCGGTCAGCAGTGGCCATGTGCAGAGCGTCGACGGGCAGATCTGGAGCAGCGGCGCAGGGCCGCTGGCCGCCAAGGTGATTCTCGATGACGTGGAGAAGGCCGTCGCCTCGCAATGAGCCGTGCGGCAAAACCCGCTCGCCTGACGCTGGCCGCTGCGTTGGCGTGGGTGAGTGCTGCCCTGGCAGTGCTGTGCGTTGCCAGCCTGCTGATCGGTGCAGGGGAAGTGGGCATCCTGCGTAGCCTGTCGGCGCTGGTCGGCGCCGTGGATGACGAGGCGCGCTTCGTGCTCTTCGAGCTGCGCCTGCCGCGCACTCTGCTTGGCGTGCTGGTCGGTGTGGCGCTGGGTGCGGCGGGCGTGGTGCTGCAGTCAGCGACCCGCAACCCATTGGCCGAGCCCGGTCTGCTTGGCGTCAGCGCCGGGGCCTCGTTCGCCGTGGTCGTTGCGATCAGCCTGGGCGCCAGCGCGGCGACCTTGAACCTCGGCGTGGCCATCGCGGGCGCCATGGCCGGTTGCCTGCTGGTGTTGCTGGTCACCCAGGTGCGCGGCGTCGGTGACGACCCGGTGCGCCTGGTACTGGCCGGTGCCGCGTTCTCGGGCATTCTCACGGCGATCAGCACGCTGATTCTGCTGCACGACCAGCGCAGCTCCGACGAGATCCGTTTCTGGATCATCGGCGCCCTGGCCGGTCGCCCCCAGGACGTGCTGACCTGGAGCGCGCCTGGCCTGCTGCTCGGCCTGTTGCTGCTGGCACCGCTGATTCGTCCACTGGCAGCCCTGGCCCTCGGCGAGAAGATGGCCACCGGGCTCGGCCATCATCCTGGCCTGACCCGTCTGGGCGCCTTGCTCGGCGTTGCCGTGCTGGTCGGCACCGCCACGGCGGCGGCCGGGCCCATGGCCTTCGTCGGCCTGGTGGTGCCCTTCGTGGCGCGCCGCCTGGTGGGGCCGGACATCCGCCGCACCATCGGTTTGTCGCTACTGCTCGGGCCAATCATCGTGCTGTTCGCCGACATCCTCTCGCGCCTGTTGGTCAGCCCCTACGAGCTGCCGATCGGCGTGGTGACTGCGCTGATCGGTGCGCCAGTGCTGATCGCGGTGGTGCGCAGCCACAGGTTGCCGACCCTATGAAAGCGGCGACTTCACTCAAGGCGCCCAGCGGCTACTGGTTGCTGGCACTCGGCTCGCTGCGCGTGCTGCTCAACCGTCGAGGCGTGTTCGCCGCCCTGGGGCTCTCGCTGGCCATCTTGATCATTACCGGCATCAGCCTGGCATCCGGCGCCGCCGGCCTGTCACCGTGGACGGCGCTGGCCGCTGCTTTTGGCCAGGGCGAGCCGATGCACGTGTTTCTGGTGCAGGAGCTGCGCCTGCAGCGCCTGATCGCCGGCTTGCTTACCGGGGCGGCGTTCGGCATCGGCGGTTGCCTGCTGCAGACCCTGGCGCGCAATCGTCTGGCCACACCCGGGGTGATCGGCATCGACGACGGCGCCACGGCCTTCGCGGTGGCGTCCATCGTCGCCGTGCCGACCACCCTGGCGCCTTCCGCCCTGGCGCTTACTGGCGCCACCACGGCCGCGGTACTGGCCTTCGGGTTGAGTGCCGGCGCCGGAGCGCGGGGTTATCGCTTCATCGTGGTCGGCATTGCCGTGGGCGCGGTGTTTGGCGCGCTGACCAACCTGATGCTGGCGCGAGCCGATATTGACGCCGCCAACGTCGCCTATCCCTGGACGGTCGGCAGCCTCAACGCGCGGCCCGCCCAGGCGGTGTGGCTGCTGGGTGCCGGCCTGCTGCTGAGCCTGCCGCTGGTCAAGTACCTGGCCCAGCGCCTGGAGCTGATGCGCTTTTCCGACAGCGTGGCAGTGGGCCTGGGGGTGCGCCTGAAAGCCATGCGCCTGCTGACGCTGATCACCACGGTGCTGCTCACCGCCCTGGCGGTCGCCGTGGCTGGCCCAGTGGGGCTGGTGGCGCTCGCCGCGCCGGAAATGGCTCGCTACCTCAGTGGCCACCGTGGTGTGCCGGTACTCTGTTCGGCGCTGGCAGGCGCGCTGTTGATGACCGTCGCCGACTGGGTCGGACGCACATGGCTGGCGCCCATCGAGATTCCCGTCGGGGTGATCACCGCCGTGGTGGGTGGCCCCTACCTGCTGTGGATCCTGTTGCGCCAACCCGCGCGCAGATTGTCATGAAAGGCCGCCCCGCGGGTGCGGCTGCTGTGGAGCTGAAGCAATGACCACCTCCAACCTGTTCGCCACCAGGCCCGAGGCCGCGATCACCCTGCAGGCAGAGCGCCTGAGCCTGGGTTACCCGCAGGCGGCGATCATCGACGACTTGTCCCTGCGCATCCCACCGGGGCAGGTCACGGCCATCGTCGGGCCCAATGGCTGCGGCAAGTCCACGCTGTTGGCGGGGCTGTCGCGCCTGCACAAGCCCACGGCCGGCGCGGTGCTGCTCAACGGCAAGGCTATCGGCAGCCTGCCGTCCAAACAGGTCGCCCGGCAACTGGCGCTGCTGCCCCAGGACGCCACGGCGCCGGACGGGCTGACCGTCTCCGAGTTGATTCGCTTCGGCCGCCAACCGCACCAGAGCCTGCTACGCCAGTGGTCGGTCGAGGACCAGGCCATCGTCGACGAAGCGTTGCGCGTGGCCGACCTGCACGCCCTGGCCGAGCGCCCGCTGGAGTCGATGTCCGGCGGCCAGCGGCAACGTGCCTGGATCGCCATGGCAGTGGCCCAGCAGACGCCGTTGCTGCTGCTCGACGAGCCGACTTCAGCGCTGGATCTCGGCCACCAGATCGAGGTCTTCGAGTTGATTCGTGACCTCGCCGCGGCGGGCAAGACCGTGGTCATGGTGGTGCACGACCTGTCCAGCGCCTGCCGTTACGCCGACCATCTGGTGGCGATGAAAGCCGGGCAGATCGTCGCCGAAGGCGCGCCAGGTGCCATCGTCACGCCGGAACTGGTCGAGCGTCTGTACGACGTGCGCTGCACGCTGATGCGCGACCCGGTCAGCGGGACGCCGGTGATCGCCGGCATCACGAGGCGTTAGATGAATCGGTTATCAGCTTAGATCGCCTGGTTCACCGGCTGCCGTGCGTTGGCCGCAAAGGCTGATCACTGCGGGCTTCGCCGCGAGCGGGCCGCTTTGCAAGGCTGCGTTATCGCGCGCAGCGGGGAGTAGGGGTTGCGTTGATTTGCCGGTATCATGGCCGCCCCCTGCAGCCGTCTGGACCCGATCGACGCCATGACCCAGCAATACCCCACGATCGCCGAATGCGTCGGCAACACACCGCTGGTTCGCCTGCAACGCCTGCCCGGTGCCACCAGCAATACCCTGCTGGTGAAGCTCGAAGGCAACAACCCGGCCGGCTCGGTGAAGGACCGCCCGGCGCTGTCGATGATCGCCCGTGCCGAGCTGCGCGGCGACATCCAGCCTGGTGACACGCTGATCGAAGCCACCTCGGGCAATACCGGCATCGCCCTGGCCATGGCCGCGGCGATCAAGGGTTACCAGATGATCCTGATCATGCCGGACAATTCCAGCGCCGAGCGCAAGGCGGCGATGACCGCCTACGGTGCCGAGCTGATTCTGGTCAGCAAGGAAGAGGGCATGGAAGGCGCCCGCGATCTGGCGCTGGCCATGCAGGCCGACGGCCGCGGCAAGGTGCTCGACCAGTTTGGCAACGGCGACAACCCGGTCGCCCACTACACCAGCACCGGCCCGGAAATCTGGCGCCAGACCGGCGGGCAGATCACCCATTTCATCAGCTCCATGGGCACCACCGGCACCATCATGGGCGTGTCGCGCTACCTCAAGGAGCAGAACCAGGCCGTGCAGATCGTCGGCCTGCAGCCGATGGAAGGCGCGGCGATCCCGGGTATTCGCCGCTGGCCGGAAGAGTACCTGCCGAAGATCTTCGAAGCCGAGCGCGTCGACCGTATCGTCGACATGGCCCAGGCCGAAGCCGAGGACGTAATGCGCCGCATGGCGCGCGAAGAGGGCATCTTCTGTGGTGTGTCGTCCGGCGGCGCGGTGGCGGCCATGCTGCGCCTGTCCCGGGAGTTGGAGAACGCCGTGCTGGTCGCCATCATCTGCGATCGCGGCGACCGCTACCTGTCCACCGGCGTATACGACGCCGTGGCGAACTGATGGCCCGCAAGAACGGCGGCCTGCGCTTTCAACCCAGCGGCGGCACCCGTGCCGCCCAGGTGCCGGTGGGCAAGAAGCAGCGTCTGAAGATCGAGCGCCTGGCCAATGACGGGCGCGGTATCGCCTTCATCGACGGGCGCACCTGGTTCGTCAGCGGCGCACTGCCGGGTGAGGAAATCGAAGCCCGGGTGCTGGATGCCCGCAGCAAGGTGATCGATGCACGCACCGAGCGGGTGTTCCAGGCCAGCCCCGAGCGGCGCGCCGAGCCCTGCGTGCACGCGCGTATCTGTGGCGGTTGCAGCATTCAACATATCGCCCATCGCGATCAATTGGCGCTCAAGCAGCGCCAGCTCGCCGAGCAACTCGAGCGCCTCGGCGGCCAGCAGCCCGAGGCCTGGGCCGAGCCGCTGACCGGTCCCGAGTTCGCCTACCGCCGCCGCGCCCGTATCGCGGTGCGCTGGGATGCACGCAACAAGCGCCTGGATGTGGGCTTCCGTGCGGCGGCCAGCCAGGACATCGTCGCCATCAGCGAGTGCCCGGTGCTGGTCGAGCCGCTGCAACCGATCCTGCGCGCACTGCCGGCGCTGCTCGGTGGCTTGCAGGCACCGCGTGCCATTGGTCATGTGGAACTGTTTCAGGGCACCGCCAGTGCCATGCTGGTGCGCCACACCGAGCCCTTGAGCGAAGTGGATACGGCCCGTCTGCAGGCGTTCTGTTCGGTGCACGAAGCGCAATTGTGGCTGCAGGGCGAGGGTGAACCGCAAACGCTTGGCGCCAGCCAGTCGCTGGGCTATCGACTGGATGCGTGGGATCTGGAGCTGGCTTACCGACCGGGTGATTTCGTCCAGGTCAACGCGGCCGTCAACGCCGCCATGGTGGCCCAGGCCTTGCAGTGGTTGGCGCCGCGTGAAGACGAGCGGGTGCTGGATCTGTTCTGCGGGTTGGGCAACTTCGCCTTGCCGCTGGCCCAGCGCGCCCGTGAGGTGATTGCCGTGGAAGGCGTGCAGGCGATGGTCGAGCGGGCGGCGCAAAACGCCCGTGGCAACGGCCTGGCCAATGCGCACTTTCACCAGGCCGACCTGTCCAATCCGCTGGCCGAGACTGGCTGGGCGGCCGGCGGTTTCGATGCCATCGTGCTCGACCCGCCGCGTGACGGCGCGTTGCAGGTGGTCAGGCAGATGGCCAGTCTTGGCGCCGATCGGCTGGTCTATGTATCGTGCAATCCGACCACCCTGGCGCGTGACAGTGGCGAATTGTTGCAGCAAGGTTACCGGTTGAAAAAAGCCGGTATTCTGGACATGTTTCCACAGACGGCCCATGTGGAAGCGATGGCGCTGTTCGAGCGCTGAAGGCAAGTGATATGGCGCACAGGGATTGCGCCGATTGGTCAACCGACCGGCTCGCAGAAGCCTGGCGACATTCAGCGGGGCGTGCCCCGCGATAGGGAAGGTATTAGATGGTTCAGGTTAGAGTGCACCAGCCCATCAACGATGATGGCAGTATCAATCTCGAGGCCTGGTTGGAGCACGTCACGAGTGTCGACCCGGCTCTCGATCGTGATGCGTTGCGCGCCGCCTGTGAATTCGCCCGGGCGGCCGAGCAACAGGCCAATGCGGCGCAGAATCTGTGGACCGAAGGCGCGTCCAGTTTCGGCGCCGGCCTGGAGATCGCCGAGATCCTCGCCGACCTCAAGCTCGATCAGGATTCCCTGGTCGCCGCCGTGATCTACCGCGGTGTGCGTGAAGGCAAGATTCCCCTGGCTGACGTGCGTCAGCGTTTCGGCCCGGTGGTGGCCAAGCTGATCGAGGGCGTGCTGCGCATGGCGGCCATCAGTGCCAGCCTCAACCCGCGCGGCGAGTCCACGGTGCTCGGCTCCCAGGCCCAGGTCGACAACCTGCGCAAGATGCTGGTGGCCATGGTCGACGACGTGCGCGTCGCGTTGATCAAACTGGCCGAGCGTACCTGCGCGATCCGCGCCGTCAAGGACACCGACGAGGAGCGCCGCCAGCGCGTGGCCCGCGAGGTCTTCGACATCTACGCGCCGCTGGCTCACCGCCTGGGCATCGGCCATATCAAGTGGGAGCTGGAAGACCTGTCCTTCCGCTACCTGGAGCCGGAGCAGTACAAGCAGATCGCCAACCTGCTGCACGAGCGCCGCCTGGATCGCGAGCACTACATCAACGAAGTGATGGGCCAGCTGCGCGAGGAGCTCGAGGCCACCGGCATCAAGGCCGATATCAGCGGCCGCGCGAAACATATCTATTCGATCTGGCGCAAGATGCAGCGCAAGGGCCTGCAGTTCAGCCAGATCTACGACGTGCGCGCAGTGCGCGTGCTGGTGCCGGCGGTGCGTGATTGCTACACCGCGCTGGGTATCGTGCATACCCTGTGGCGGCACATTCCCAAGGAATTCGACGACTACATCGCCAACCCCAAGGAGAACGGCTACCGCTCGCTGCACACGGCGGTACTCGGCCCCGAAGGCAAGGTGCTGGAAGTGCAGATCCGCACCTCCAACATGCACGAGGAAGCCGAGCTGGGCGTCTGCGCCCACTGGCGCTACAAGGGCACCGACGTCAAATCCGGCTCCAACCATTATGAGGAAAAGATTTCCTGGCTGCGCCAGGTGCTCGAATGGCACGAGGAGCTTGGCGACATCGGTGGCCTTGCCGAGCAGCTGCGCGTTGATATCGAGCCCGACCGGGTCTACGTGTTCACCCCGGATGGCCATGCTATCGACCTGCCCAAGGGCGCCACGCCGCTGGACTTCGCCTACCGCGTACACACCGAGATCGGCCATAACTGCCGCGGCGCCAAGATCAATGGGCGCATCGTGCCGCTCAACTACAGCCTGCAGACCGGCGAGCAGGTGGAAATCATCACCAGCAAGCAGGGTACGCCGAGCCGTGACTGGCTGAACTCCAACCTGGGCTACGTGACCACCTCGCGGGCGCGGGCGAAGATCGTCCACTGGTTCAAACTGCAGGACCGTGACCAGAACGTTGCCGCCGGCAAAACCATGCTCGAACGTGAGCTGGCCCGTGTTGCCCTGCCGCCGGTGGACTTCGAGAAGCTCGCCGAGAAGGCCAACCTGCGCACCGCCGAGGATCTGTTCGCGTCCCTGGGTGCGGGAGATCTGCGTCTGGCGCAGCTGGTCAATCTGGCTCAGCAACTGGTCGAGCCGGAGCGTGGCAACGAGCAGCTCGAGCTGATTCCTCGCAAGGCCCAGGGCTTCAAGCCGGGCAAGCGTGGCGATATCCAGATCCAGGGCGTGGGTAACCTGATGACCCAGATGGCCGGCTGCTGCCAGCCGCTGCCGGGCGATCCCATCGTCGGTTACATCACCCTGGGCCGTGGCGTCAGCATTCACCGCCAGGATTGTGCGGCGGTGCTGCAGCTCGGCAGCCGCGAGCCGGAGCGGATTATCCAGGTCAGCTGGGGTCCGGTGCCGGTGCAAACCTACCCGGTGGACATCATCATCCGCGCCTACGACCGTTCCGGTCTGCTGCGCGACGTGACGCAGATGCTGCTCAACGAGAAGCTCAACGTGCTGGCGGTCAATACCCGCTCGAACAAGGAAGACAATACGGCGTCAATGTCGCTGACCGTGGAAATTCCGGGGCTGGACGCGTTGGGCAGGCTGTTGGGCCGCCTGTCGCAACTGCCCAATATCATCGAGGCGCGCCGTCACCGCGCGCCCTGAGTCGTAAACGGGCGCGAGGTGGTGAACCTCGGGCCCGCATTCACTGGACCCCGCTATGTACCAACTCCCTGACCTGCTCAACCTGATGGCGCGCCTGCGCGACCCTCGGCATGGCTGCCCATGGGACCTGAAGCAGTCCTACGCCAGCATCGTGCCGCATACCCTCGAGGAAGCGTACGAAGTGGCCGACGCCATCGAGCGCGGCGCCTTCGCCGAATTGCCGGGCGAGCTGGGTGACCTGCTGTTTCAGGTCGTTTACTACAGCCGGCTGGCAGAGGAGGAGGGGCGCTTCGATTTTGCCGCGGTGGTCGATGGCATCACCCGCAAGCTGGTACGCCGCCACCCCCACGTGTTTCCCGATGGCGATCTGTATGGGCCGGTGGATCAGCCTCGCCTTGGCGAAGCGGAGGTCAAGCAACGTTGGGAAGCGATCAAGGCCGAAGAGCGCGCAGAGCGAGCTGCGGCACCGCAGCAGCTGTCGTTGCTCGACGACGTGCCGAATGTGCTGCCGGCCCTGAGCCGCGCCAGTA
The DNA here is from genome assembly GCF_001945395.1 of Pseudomonas sp. PA15(2017). Taxonomy (GTDB): domain Bacteria; phylum Pseudomonadota; class Gammaproteobacteria; order Pseudomonadales; family Pseudomonadaceae; genus Aquipseudomonas. The sequence goes on from NZ_MSXV01000037.1 coordinate 170,268, forward strand.
AGCTGCAGGGCCGCGCGGCCCGTGTCGGTTTCGACTGGCCGGATGCCTTGCCGGTGCTCGACAAGGTGCGCGAAGAGCTCGATGAAGTGCTCGAAGCGATCAGCGAGAACGACCCTGAAGCCATCGCCGAGGAAATCGGTGATCTGCTGTTCAGCGCCACCAATCTGGCTCGACATCTGCGGGTCGATCCCGAGGCGGCATTACGGGCGGCCAATGGCAAATTCGAGCGGCGCTTCCGCTTCATCGAACAGGCATTGCGCGAAGCCGGGCGGCCCATCGAGAATTGCACCCTGGACGAGCTAGACGCCCTGTGGGGCGAGGCCAAGAAAAGTGAGCGGCAGTCAGGCTGCTGAACGCTTCAAGTCAGATGGGCTTGTCCCATCCCGTTAAATTGTCTGCGCATAGGTAGGTTATGGCGATTTCACTACGTGACCAGTTGCTCAAAGCCGGGTTGGTCAACGAGAAGCAGGTCAAGCAGGCCAGCAAGCAACAGCACAAACAGCAGCGCATGGTGAAGAAAGGCCAGGCTGAAGAGGACAACAGCAGCCAGCTTGCGGCCCAGCAGGCCAAGGCCGAGAAAGCGGCGCGCGATCAGGAGCTCAATCGTCAGCAGCAGGACAAGGCTGAGCAGAAAGCCCGCGCCGCGCAGATCAAGCAACTGATCGAGGCGTCACGGCTGCCCAAGTTGACCACCGAGGATTACTACAACTTCGTCGATGACAAGAAGGTCAAGCGCCTGCCGGTCAACGCATTGATGCGCGACAAGCTCAGCCGCGGCTCGCTGGCCATCGTGCGTCATGGTGGTGGTTACGAGGTGATTCCGCGTGAAGCGGCGCTGCGCATTCAGGAGCGCGACCCGCAGCGCGTGCTGCTGCTCAACACGCCAACCGAAGCGCCGGACGAGGACGATCCGTATGCAGCCTATCAGGTGCCCGATGACCTGATGTGGTGAGCTTCCAGGCATGAAAAAGCCCGCGATCAGCGGGCTTTTTCATGGAATTTCGATTTATTCCGAATGGGCTGCCTCATGGTCATGGGCTTTCAGCTCTGCCTGATACGCGACGGCTTCCTCCTCGGAGGGGAAGATGCCGACCAGCTGATCGTTTTGGTACACATCCCAGACCCGCAGGCCCTCGGCCTGGGCTTCGTGGGACATATGGTGTTCGTCACGCTCGGTCACTACTAGTACGCTCATTCTATTTCTCCAGTATTGCCGGACAAATGCTGCGCAAGGCGGTTGCGCTCGTGCTTAGCCTGCTAAGCAACGACATATTTTGTGACTGTATTAATTGGTTACAAGTTCCCAGCTGCTGCATTTTCTGGCAATTCTCGATGGCAGAGGCTGAATCCGGGCATAAAAAAACCGGGAAAGCCCCGGTTCTTCTGATAAATGGCGATCAGGTCAGTCGCGGCGACCTTGCACGGTCTTGCCATCGACGGTGCCCGACTTGAGCATGATCTGGTATTCCTTGCCGTCCTTCTCTACCTGATGCAGGCGAACCAGCAGGTAATCCCAGTCCTTGGCGAACCACAGGATGGTCTTGCGGCTGCTCTGCGTCGGGTCGCGTACCCGCTCGACCTTGATGGCGTCGATCAGACCGGCAGCGGTGCGCACTACTTCTTCGCCGAGCACGCGGAAATCGTAGGTCTCGATCTCGTCGCCATCGACCACCTGATAGCTCATGCTTTTCTCGCCAGCGGCCACGTCGTGCTGCAGGGCCAACTGGTAGGTCGACTTGTCCTGCATGCCACGGTTGAGCGGGAAGCGCACCGGGTCGCCGCGATCACTGCCGATCACCTGTTTCTGCGACCAGTCGAAATCGAACTCGATGTCCTTGCTCTTGCCCAGGCCGCTGCGCTCGAACTTGTAGCTCTGCGGCAGGAAAGTATCGCCTTCGACCGAGAAGGTGCTTTGCTCGGTCAGGCCGGCGACCAGCATGGAGGCCTTGAACACCAGTTGCCAGCGCCCGTCGTCGAGCTTCTGCAGACTGCGTTCGGCGGAGCCGCTGACGGGAACCTGTTTCCAGTCGGCGGTGTAGCTGGCGGAGAAGGGCTTCGGCTCTGCGGCGAGGGCAGGCAGGCTGAACAACGCCAGAGCAAGCATTAAGGCGCGGCGCATGGAGTCTCCTTGCTATTGATAGGGTAACCGGTGGCCGGCAGTGCAACACCGTCGAGCCGGGGGCCGGTATCGGCGAGGAGCAAACGCCCCTCGGCGAACCAGCGTATGGCCAGCGGGTAGATCCGGTGTTCCTGAGCGTGAACCCGTTGCGCCAGGCTGGCGGCCGTGTCGTGAGAATGTACCCGGATTACTGCCTGTACGACCAGAGGGCCCCCATCGAGTTCCTCGGTCACGAAGTGTACGCTGCAGCCGTGCTCGGTGTCGCCGGCTTCCAGCGCACGCTGATGGGTGTGCAGGCCTTTGTGGCGTGGCAACAGCGAGGGATGGATGTTCAGCAGGCGGCCATGGTAGTGGCGCACGAAGGCAGGGGTGAGAATGCGCATGAAGCCGGCGAGTACCACTAGTTGCGGGTCGAAATCGTCGATGGCCTGCATCAGTGCGGCGTCGAAGGCGTCGCGGCCCTGATAATCGCCATGTTCGAGAACCCGCGTGGCAACGCCGGCGGCCTGCGCACGTTGCAGGCCGTAGGCATCGCTACGATTGGCGATCACCGCGGCGATGCGCACCGGGTTCTCGCCATCAGCGGTGCTGTCGATCAGCGCCTGAAGATTGCTGCCGGTGCCCGACAGCAGCACCACTACATTGCAGGATCGCGGCATTAGGTGCCCATCAGTGGCTTTTCAGATTGTTCAGCACGACGCGCTCGGCGCCTTCTGCTGCTGCGGCGATCTGGCCGATGACCCAGGGCTGCTCACCGGCGCTGCGCAGGCTCTGCAGGGCGGTGTCGACCTGATCCTGAGCGACGCAGATGACCATGCCCACGCCGCAGTTCAGCACGCGGTGCATTTCATGCTCGTCGACGTTGCCTTTGTCCTGCAGGAAGTCGAACACTGCCGGGCGCTGCCAGCTGGCCACGTCGATCACTGCCTGGGCGTTGTCCGGCAGCACGCGCGGGATGTTGTCCAACAGGCCACCGCCCGTGATGTGGGCCATGGCTTTGACTGCGCCGGTCTTCTTGATCAGCTCCAGCAGCGGCTTGACGTAGATGCGCGTCGGCGCCATCAGCAGATCGGCCAGGGGCTTGCCGTCGAGCTGGGTGTTTTCGATATCGGTGCCGGACACGTCGAGGATCTTGCGGATCAGCGAGTAGCCGTTGGAGTGCGGGCCCGAGGAGGGCAGCGCGATCAGCGCATCGCCGGTAGCGACCTTGGAGCCGTCGATGATCTCGGCCTTCTCGACCACACCCACGCAGAAACCGGCCAGGTCGTAATCTTCGCCCTCGTACATGCCCGGCATCTCGGCGGTCTCCCCACCGACCAGCGAGCAGCCGGCCAGTTCGCAACCGGCACCGATGCCGGTGACCACGGTGGCGGCCACGTCGACATTCAGCTTGCCGGTGGCGTAGTAGTCGAGGAAGAACAGCGGCTCGGCGCCACAGACCACCAGGTCGTTGACGCACATGGCGACCAGGTCCTGGCCGATGCTGTCGTGCTTGTTCAGGTTCAGCGCCAGGCGCAGCTTGGTGCCTACGCCATCGGTGCCGGACACCAGCACCGGTTGCTTGTAGCCGGCCGGGATCTCGCACAGGGCGCCGAAGCCGCCCAGGCCACCCATGACTTCAGGACGGGCGGTGCGCTTGGCCACGCCCTTGATGCGTTCGACCAGGGCTTCGCCCGCGTCGATGTCCACACCTGCGTCCTTGTAGCTGATGGAGGGTTGCTTGCTCATAGATCCAGGCCTTTGGAAGGGGAAAGTCGGAATAGCGTCGGCCCCTCGGGGCCGTTCTGCGAAGGCGCGCGATTTTATCAGGCTTGCCCGGCAGCGGCCAGCCACCGTGCCGAGTGCGGGTTGCCAGGTGGCGTGAAACCTGGCTGGCCCTGGCGGGTCACACGCGAGCCTGGTTGCGTAGCGATGGCCGCGTGGCTTGCGATGCCATGGCAACAGCCCCTAAGGTATAGCGCCACGGCCTGTTACCGCGCGCCGCCTCCTTCAGCCGAGAGTTTTCCGTTCATGCGCCCGATCTTCCGCCCCCTGCTTCTCTGTCTGTCACTCTTGAGCCTGCCGACCCTGGCCGCGACCGTGAGCGACCTCTATCAGGTGCGCGAGACGGTTGCCAGCCAGCAGCCCGAAGAGCGCGATGCCGCCCTGCAGCGCGCGGTCGAGACGCTGGTGCTGCGCCTGACCGGCAAGCCGGAAGCGGCAAAGGGCTCGGCATTGGCGCAGTTGCGCAAGGATCCGCAGCAGATCATCAGCCAGTACGGTTATGAGGGTGATCACCTGGTGGTCGATTTCGACGCGGTGTCCACCGATCGCTCCCTGCGTCAGGCCGGCTTGCCGCTGTGGGGCGTCAACCGCCCGGCGATTCTCGCCTGGTGGCTGAACGAGACGGTCGACGGCGCGAACATGGTCGGTGATGGCCAGACCGCTGCCGAGCCGCTGCGCGAGGCCGCCCGGCACCGTGGCTTGCCGTTGCGCCTGCCGTTGGCCGACCTCAGCGAGCAACTGGTGGCGACCAAGGAGGCGCTCGGCGCCAAGGAACCGGGTGAGCTGCGTTCGGCATCCGAGCGCTACGGCGCCGACGCCTTGCTGGCCGTGCGCGCCAGTGAAGCGGACGGCAAATGGCAGGCCAACTGGCAGCTGTGGCTGGGCGACGAGCGCGAGCAGGGCAAGGCCGAGGGCGCTGATCAGGCCGCGCTGGCCGATGCGGTGTTGCTGGCGGTGAGCGAGCGCCTGGCACCGCGATTCGTCGTCGCGCCGGGTGCCAGTTCGGCGCAGACGGTGGAAGTCATCGGCGCCGATCTGTCGCGCTACGCCGAGTTGCAGCGGGTGCTCGAGCCTTTTGGCGCGCAGCTGCAGTCGGTACAGGCCGACCGCCTGATCTACAAGGTCAATGCCAGTGCCGAGCAGTTGCGCACCCAATTGGGGCTACTGCAACTGCACGAGGAATCGGCTGCCGAACTGGCCTCGCAGGTGCCCGCCGAGTCTCAGGCACCCATCGATGCCAGCCAGGCGCCGGTGCAACCTCAGGCTGCGCCACCAGCAGCGCCGGCCACTGCATCTGGCGAGGTTATGTACTTTCGCTGGTAGACTGCGCCCAATCTGAACCGCTTCGCTTTCGATGACCTCGGCCATGGCCGAGGTCGTTTTGCGCGTGCGCACCGACCTGATAATCGCTTCTGAGGATCGAGCATGCCCGTTTCGTCTCGCTGGCTGTGGATCGCTGCCGTGCTGGTGCTGGGCGGCTTCCTGTACGTGCTGCACCCGATTCTTTCGCCGTTTCTGATGGGCATCCTGATCGCCTACCTCGGTGATCCACTGGTCGATCGCCTGGAGCGCCTGAAGCTTTCGCGTACCTGGGGTGTGATCGTGGTATTCGGTCTGTTCACCCTGTTGATGGCCCTGGCCTTGCTGGTGTTGATTCCGATGCTCGGCAAACAGCTGGTACAGCTGTATGAGCTGCTACCGCAGATGCTCGATTGGGCACAGAACCAGGCCTTGCCATGGATTCAGGTCAAGCTCGGCCTGAACGAGGGCTTCTGGCGCTTCGATGAATTGAAGAAAGCGTTGTCCGGTCACCTGGGGCAAACCACCGATATCGCCGGGTTGGTGTTGTCGCAGGTCACCGCGTCGAGCCTGGCCCTGGTGGCCTGGGTGGCCAACCTGCTGCTGATTCCGGTGGTCAGTTTCTACCTGATGCGCGACTGGGACCTGCTGGTCAGCAAGCTGCGCAGCCTGGTGCCGCGCGATAATGAAGGTGTGGTGGTGAAGCTGGTCGGTGAGTGTCATGAGGTGCTCGGCGCGTTCCTGCGCGGTCAGCTTCTGGTGATGCTGGCGCTCGGTGCGATGTATGCGGTCGGCCTGATGGCCATCGGCCTCGAACTGGGGCTGTTGATCGGCTTGCTGGCAGGCCTGGCGAGCATCGTGCCGTACCTCGGTGTGGTGGTGGGCATCGGCAGTGCGCTGCTGGCCGGGCTGTTCCAGTTCGGCGGCGACCCTTATCCGCTGTTGATGATTGCCAGCGTGTTCGTGGTCGGCCAATTGCTCGAGGGCATGCTACTGACGCCGCTATTGGTCGGCGACCGCATCGGCCTGCACCCGGTGGCGGTGATTTTCGCGATCATGGCCGGCGGTCAGCTGTTCGGTTTCACCGGCATCCTGGTGGCGCTGCCGGTGGCGGCGGTGATCATGGTGCTGCTGCGCCACGTGCACGAGCTGTACAAACAGTCCGACGCCTACGCGGGGCAGGCTCCGCTTCAGCCAAAACCGGGCCGCAAAGCGCGTTGAGGCTTGTCGCTGGCGGCTAACCTGTTGTATTGCCTTGGAAAGTGCGGCAATGACAGGCGGCCGCCAAGGGTATAAACTGCGCCACCTTTATTCAGAGCGCCAAGCGGGCTCCGACGAGCCATTCTCTCCAGCATGAAGCCGATTCAACTGCCCCTGGGTGTGCGTCTGCGCGACGACGCCACCTTCGCCAATTACTACCCGGGCGCCAATGCCGCTGCCCTTGGGTACGTGGAGCGTCTGTGCGAGGCCGAGGCGGGTTGGACGGAGAGCCTGATCTACCTGTGGGGTGGCGAAGGCGTCGGGCGCAGCCACCTGCTGCAGGCGGCCTGCCTGCGCTTCGAGCAGCTCGGCGAGCGCGCCGTCTACCTGCCTCTGGCCGAGGTGGTGCAGTACGGCCCGGCGATTCTCGACAATCTGGAGCAGTTCGAGCTGGTCTGCCTGGATGACCTGGAGGCTGCTGCTGGCCAGCGCGCCTGGGAAGAAGCGCTCTTTCACCTGTTCAATCGCCTGCGTGATAGCGGTCGCCGTCTGCTGCTTTCCGCCAACGCATCGCCTCGGGAACTGTCGATCAAGCTGCCCGACCTCAAGTCGCGCCTGACCCTGGCCCTGGTGTTTCAGCTGCAATCGCTGTCCGACGAGGACAAGCTGCGCGCCCTGCAGCTACGAGCATCGCGTCGCGGCCTGCATATGAGCGACGACGTGGGGCGTTTCATCCTTACTCGCGGCGAACGCAGCATGAACGCGCTGTTCGATCTGCTCGAGCGCCTGGATCAGGCCTCGCTGCAGGAAAAGCGCAAGCTGACCATTCCCTTCCTCAAGGAAACCCTGGACTGGTAGCCTGGCGCCGTCCTGGACAGCGCCTACTCTTCACGGCTTTCGCCAGCGCTGCCGATCCGTTGGTATTGCGCGCACCAGCGCGTGTACAGCAGCGCGCTGACGAACAACGTCAGGCTCAGCAGAATCTCCAGCCAGCCGAACAGCCGCTTGGAAGGATCGAACGCGGCCAGCACGCCCTGGATGAAATACAGGTTCACCACGAAGCAGGCCCACGAGTGGGTGCGTGGGTGGCCGCCGATCAGGCCAGGGGCGAGCAGCAGCAACGGCAACAGCTGGAAGGCCAGTACTGCCCACAGCAGCGCATTGGGGACCGCCGCGTAGCCCAGATTCCAGATCAGCAGCAGCGCCGCCAGCGCCACGAAACTGGCCAGGCTCAGATAGCGACTGATGCGCAGGCGCGGCAGCAGCCAGTCCACGTTTGGCAGCGCTCTGGCGGCTTTAGCCATGGCCGTCGCTCAGCTTGCAGGCGATGCCGGCCAGCCGCTGACCGAGAGCACGGCACAGGGTGATCTCATGTTCATCCAGGGCGCGCTTGCCGTCAGCGCCGGCATGGTGGCTGGCGCCATAGGGCGTGCCACCTCCGCGGGTCTCGACCAGCGCAGATTCACTGTACGGCAGGCCGGCGACCAGCATGCCGTGGTGCAGCAGCGGCAGCAGCATCGACAGCAGCGTGCTCTCCTGGCCGCCGTGCAGGCTGGCAGTGGAGGTGAAAACGCCCGCGGGCTTGCCGACCAGGCTACCGGTCAGCCACAGGTTGCTGGTGCCGTCGAGAAAATACTTCATGGGCGCGGCCATGTTGCCGAAGCGCGTCGGGCTGCCCAGCGCCAGACCTGCGCAGTTCTTCAGGTCGTCGAGGCTTGCATAGGGAGCGCCTTCGGCAGGGATGCTGTCGACGACCGCTTCGCATTCGGCGGAAACCGCTGGCACGGTGCGCAGGCGCGCTTCGAGGCCCTGCATTTCCACGCCGCGGGCGATATGAAGGGCCATCTCGGCGGTAGCGCCTTGGCGGCTGTAATACAGCACCAGGATGTAAGGTGTGGTCATGGCAGCAGCTCCAGGATGTTCTCCGGCGGTCGACCGATCACGGCGCGATCCCCGGCGATCAGGATCGGTCGCTCGATCAGGCGCGGATGAGCGGCCATGGCCGCGATCAGTTGCTCGTCACTCAGCGCCTGGTCGGCCAGGCCGAGTTCGCGATATTCGTCCTCACCGCTGCGCAGCAGGTGGCGGGGCGGCAGGCCGAGTTTATCCAGCACATCGCGCAGTTGTGCGGCGCTAGGTGGAGTGTCGAGATAATGCACCACGACCGGCTGCAGGTCGCGCTCTTCGAGCAGTTGCAGAGCCGCGCGGGATTTCGAGCAGCGCGGGTTGTGATAAAGCATCAATTCAGTCATGGCGGTCGTCGCTTCTGGCGGCAGTTGGCAGCTATTCTAACCGCGTCGGCGGCTCGCGCTGAACTGGGGGCGCCAATCAGGGCGAACCTAAGTGGTGAGCCAGCGTCTGTAATGCGTCGGTCACAACGGCTCGTGGCCAGTTTCTCCCGCTCGTCTGCATTGCCTGCGGCCCTGATGGCGCCGGCCTGACGATGATGCGCACGTTTCCGACTGCCCTTGTGAGGTGGGTATGCAGCAGCGTTTGCACGATTGGCTCGAGTTCTGGCGATTCCTCTGGCAGCGCTTCTTCGACAATCGCGGCGCCGATAACGCCGCGGCGCTGACCTATACCACGCTGTTCGCCGTGGTGCCGATGATGACGGTGACCTTTGCCGTGCTCTCCGCGGTACCGGCATTCCAGGGGACTGGCGAGCAGATTCAGGCGTTCATCTTTCATAATTTCGTGCCGTCTGCCGGCGAGACGCTGCAGGAGTACCTGCGCAATTTCACCACCCAGGCGCGGCAGCTGACCTGGATCGGGGTGGCGGTGTTGGCGGTCACCGCCTTCTGGATGCTGGTCACCATCGAGCGCACCTTCAACACCATCTGGCGGGTGCGCCAGCCGCGGCGCGGTATCGCCACCTTCCTGCTGTACTGGGCGATTCTCAGCCTGGGGCCGATGCTGCTGGGCGCCGGCTTCGCGATCAGCACCTATGTCGCCTCGCTGTCGCTACTCACCGGACCGGATGCGGTGGTCGGGGCTCAAACGCTGCTGCGCTTCACACCGCTTGTGTTCAGCGTTGCGGCGTTCACCCTGCTTTACGCGGCGGTGCCCAACGCCCGGGTACCGGTGCGCCACGCTTTGTGGGGCGGTTTGTTCACGGCGATATTGCTGGAGCTGGCCAAGGCCACCTTCGGTTTCTACGTGCGTTTCTTCCCGGGCTATCAGCTGATCTACGGGGCCTTCGCCACGGTGCCGCTGTTTCTTCTGTGGATCTTTTTGTGCTGGCTGATCGTGCTGCTGGGGGCCGAGCTGGTGTGCAACCTCGGGGTTTCTCATCAGTGGCGCAAGCGCGCGGTGCCCCGGGCACTGGTACTGCTGGGCATCCTGCGGGTGTTTCACGCGCGCCAGCGCACCGGGCTCAAGGTTCGCCACCGGGATATACAGCGCCAGGGCTGGTTGTTGCCCGAGCATGAGTGGGAGGAGGTGCTGAGCTTTCTGGAAAGCCAACGTCTGGTCGCCAGCATCGGTGGCGATAGCTGGATGCTCAGTCGTGATCTGTCCCATTATTCGCTGCAGCAGTTGTTCGAGCGCAGCCCGTGGCCATTGCCGCACTTGAGCCAGCTGCCTGATGAGTTGGATGAGCCCTGGTATCCGGCGTTGCGTGAAGCACTGCAGCGCCTGCATGAAGAGCAAAGCCTGCTGTTCGGCGATACCCTGGCCCACTGGCTGGAGGGGCAGGGCAGTGACAGGAAGTGACGTTTATCGACACCAGCACAGGCCCGACTGATAGCCTGTTGCCATGTCAGGGTGCCGGGGCGTTGGCGTCAGTAACATGGCATGTTTCTGGCTATGCTACGTGCAGTCGATCTCGCGCCACCAAGAGTACGTGCAATGCCAAAACCATCCTCCAAGGTCGTGATGCTCCATGGGCGAGATAGCGAGCGGGCGCTGGAGAATCTCAACCGAATCACCGGGCTGCGCTTCAGCAGCTGGCCCGAGTCGCTGGCAGGCACAGTGGATGATGTTCCGCTAACAGGCGAGGCGCCGCGCGAGCCGTGTAAGTCGCTCGCAAGAATGGGTCAGGCGTTGGCCTGACTGACGCGCGCGAGTGCGATCGTGGGCTCGGCGGCCTGCACGAAAAGCTCTTCTACTTTAACGTCGACCTGGGACTGCGCTGAGCGCAGGCGTATCTGCATGTCTTCGATGCGCTGGGTCACCGGCAGGCGCGCGATGCCGGAAAGCAGGATTCTGTCCTGCATGCCTACCTTGGCGTGATCCAGATTGATCGAGCGCAGCTGATCCCCATCGCGATAGCGTACCTGCAGGGATACCAGGCTGCCTGCCTGGCCCGGCAGATGCAGCCAGGCGGCCACGTTGAACTCCGCGACCCGCCCGTCGTAGGCGGTCAACTGCAGGTGGGCGCTCTGGATGAGGTGTGCGGGTACTTGGCCGATCAGTGTGTCGTGGGCATTAGGCATGCGAGTTCCCTGGCTGGCGAAGAACGTCAGCGGGGAAGTATAAGAAGGATGCTCTCGATCAAACTGTGCGGCAGGCCGCCCATGCGCGTGATCGAGTTCTCAATCAGGGCAGTTCCAGGGGGTGACGGCTTACCGTGGCGCTGGCCAGGTTGCCAGCGGGCAGTTGCAAGCGGTTCTGGTTGACCGCGTTGGGCAATTGCAGCCACAGGTTTTCACCGTCGCTGAACTGATTGTGCGGCACCCACAGGCCGTGATGCCAGCCCTCCCGTGGCTTGGGCGTGCTTTGCAGGATGCCCAGGTGCGGCTGGCTGCTGGGGGCGCGTCTGAGCCAGGTCGGCTGCGCCAGGCCCTTCAGGTAACGCAGGCCCAGGTGAATACCCTCGCTATTGAGGTGACGCCAGCACACCAATGCCAGTACGTCGCTGTCGGCGATCAGCAGCACCAGCTGGCCGATCGGCAAGTTGTGGGCGGCGTACGCGGGGCACAGCAGGCGCGCTCCGCCTGGGCCGATATCGAGAATCTGCGCCGCTGTGCACTGCGGCCGCTGTTCGAGCAGCTGAGCGTGGATGGCCGGGATGCCGATGGCCAGCCGGCAGTCGCTTTGTTGCGGGGTCCGCGAATGGCGGCGCTGGTCGGTACCCAACCAGTGAGGGTGCACGCGCTCGAGCAGGTCACGCTCTCCAGCGCTGCGCAGCGGCGCGGGCTCGCCGAGTGCGACGAGCAGTGCGCCCAGCTCCAGGCGGCGCAGGGTTTCGCTGCACGCCTGGGGGCGTTGCTGGTAGGTCAGGCATGCCTGCGCACGTTGCAGGTCGATGAGCGGGCCTTCGGATTTGTCCTCCGCGTCCCAGGGCAGCAGGCGGGCGAGGGCGGCCAGCGGCGCCAGGGCTGCGAACAGTCGCAGGCATTCGTCCGGGTGCAGGTGCGGGGGATTGCTCAGTGCCAGCAGCAGTGTCTGCTGATAGAGCCCGCGCAAGGTGTCGGCGGGCGTGGGGGTAAATGCTGCCGCTACCGGCTCGTCGAGGCAGTCATGACGCTCGCCCAGCCAGTACAGCAGGTGGCTGTCGCGCCACAGGTCGGCATTTGGCTCACGGTACTGCCGAAAATGCCACAACAGAGCCTGGGTGATGAAGTGCTGAGCCATGTACAGGCACCAGGCCAGGTGCGGCTGGGAGGGCTTGTGGCCCTGCAGTATCTGCAGCAGCAGGCGCTTGTAGCCGATGGCGAGCTCGCTGCACAGCTGCGTTTGTTCGGCGGCTGCTGCAGGACAGCGCTGCGCACTATAGTGGCGATACTCATCGCTGAAATTTTGCAGCGTCCGCTGTCTTTCGAGTAAGGTCATCGCGCTGCGATTGAGGCGCGTGAGCAGGGCTGTCAGCTCCAGCAGGCCAGTCTCGACCGGCAGTTGGCGAGCCGCGCTCAGGCTGCTGCCCAGGGTTGCCTGGTCGAGCGGGTCAGCGTCGAGAGCGTCGGGGACATCGAGCTGCAGTGCATCCAGTGTCATAGCAACCTTATCGGTACGAGGACCATTTCCATGGTAAAGCGACTTGCGTCAGTCATTCGGCTCATGATGGTGCTCATCGCCGGCGCAGTGCTGGCAGGGTGCACGGATGACGTGGGTGTCGACCAGCATGGGCAGAAGGTAGCGGTTGAGCGCCTTGAAGGCCAGTGGCTGGTTATCAATTATTGGGCCGAGTGGTGCGGCCCCTGTCGCTCCGAGATTCCTGAGTTGAATGCCCTGGCGCCGGAACTGGAGAAACAGTCTATCGGTGTGTTCGGTGTGAACTTCGATGGCCTGCAGGGCGAGGCGCTCAGCAAGGCGGCCGAGGCGCTGGGCATCAAGTTCACGGTGCTGGCCAAGGACCCCGCGGAGCGTTATGGATTGCCGCCCAGTGATGCGCTGCCGGTCACCTATATCGTCGACGACCAAGGCAAGGTGCGTGAGCGACTGCTCGGCGAGCAGGACGCCGAAGGCCTCAAGGCGCGGCTGGCAGCGCTGCGCCAGGAGAGCTGATTCTATGGCCAGCGTTTGTCTGCACGGATATGTCGAAGGGCGCGTGCAGGGTGTCGGCTTTCGCCAGGGCACGGCCGCGCAGGCCGCGCGTTTGCAAGTGTCGGGCTGGGTGCGCAATCTGCCTGACGGCCGCGTGGAGGTTCTGTTGGAGGGTGAAAGCGATGCGGTCCGCTCGCTGGCCAAATGGCTGGAGCATGGGCCGCCCGGTGCCGGAGTGCTTGCCGTGACACTGCAGGAGCGCCCGGTCGAGGACGCTCAGGGTTTCGTCGTGCAGCGCTAGCTGTCAGTCTTCGCCGGGGTCGGCGGCGAGACGACCGGCATTCTGGGACAGCGAGCGGAGAAATTCGGCCTGCAGCTCCGGGTCGTTGCGGGTCAGTTCGATCAGGCTCTGTTCCAGCTCGCTGGCTTCCTCTTCGAGACCCAGGTCGGACAGGCGCTTGACGCGATGCACCCATTGTTCGACTTCCGCCCCCTCGAGGTCGTCATAGATCAGGTCATGAGCTTCGCGCAGCTTGCCGCGTAGCGTGCGGCTGACCAGCAAGGTCGCCTCGGCGCTGGTGGCATCCTGCTCGTCGGTTACGGTCAGCAGCAGGGTGCCGACACGGGCGATGTCCTGATCGGCGAACGGGCCATCGAGCAGGTTGAGGCGCAGCACGCCATTGCGGTCGGTGAGCAGCTCATGGGTCTGCGCGCCAGCCTTGATGGTCACGGGGCGTTCGGCCCAGGGCAGGCTGGAGTAGTCGGTACGGGTTTCCTGGCGCTTTTCGTCGATGCCGGCCAGGTTCTGCTGGGAGCGGCCGTTGGATTCGACGTTCATGAACGGGTTGATGCCCGCCACGCCGTAGCTGATCCAATCCTTGGTGGCGGTGTCCGGAATGCGCCCGAGCGCGACCACGTTGAGCACGTTGGCACCGATGCCACCGACGATGGCCACCGCGCCCAGCGGGATCTCATAAATTTCCCGCCAAGGCTGGTAAGGCGTATAGCGGTCGTAATGGCGGGTGACCTCGAACGGCGTCACCTCGAAGACCTTCTGCTCATGTACGCGCACTCTGCGCTGGGGCAGCTCCAGCACTTCAGGCTGCCCCACGTCGATCTGCAGGCTGTGGCTCAGCAGCTTGCGTTCGACACGCTCCTCATGCTCGCTGCGCTGCGGCAGATGGTTGGCGCAGCCGGCGAGAAAGAAGGCGCCACAGGTGGTGGCGCCGAGAAGGCGTAGGGTGCTTCGCTTGAACATGACGGCTCTTTGGCGGGTCAGCGGCGGATACGGTTCTGGATGAACGACAGGATCTCGCCGACGGCGACTGGCTGAGCCTCGGTTTCCAGACGGCTCTTGTACTCCAGGTTACCTTCGGCCAGGCCGCGGTCGCTGACCACGATGCGATGCGGGATGCCGATCAGTTCCATGTCTGCGAATTTGATGCCCGGACTGGTCTTTTTGTCACGGTCGTCGAGCAAAACTTCGAAGCCGGCTGCGGTCAGTTCGCCGTACAGCTTGTCGGTCGCTTCGCGCACCGCGTCGGTTTCGTAGCGCAGCGGTACCAGGGCGATCTGGAAGGGCGCCAGGGCATCGTTCCAGATGATGCCGCGCTCGTCGCTGTTCTGCTCGATGGCGGCGGCCACCACGCGGGATACGCCGATACCGTAGCAGCCCATGCTCAGCACCACCGGCTTGCCGTTCTCGCCCAGCACCTGGCAGTTCATCGCTTCGCTGTACTTGGTGCCCAGCTGGAAGATGTGCCCGACTTCGATGCCGCGCTTGATTTCCAGGGTGCCCTTGCCGTCCGGGCTCGGGTCGCCTGCCACCACGTTGCGCAAGTCGGCGACGGCCGGTACCGGCAGGTCGCGCTCCCAGTTGACGCCGAAGTAGTGCTTGTCGTCGATGTTGGCGCCAATGGCGAAATCGCTCATCCGTTCCACCGAGCGATCGATGATGATCGGCAGCGGCAGGTTCAGCGGGCCCAGAGAGCCTGCGCCGGCTCCGATGGCATCGCGCAGCTCGGCGTCCGAGGCCATTACCAGCGGGCTGGCGACGCCAGGCTGGTTGGCGGCCTTGATTTCATTCAGCTCGTGATCGCCACGAACGATCAGGGCGATCAGCTTGCCTTCTTCTTCGGCATGCACGATCAGCGTTTTGATGGTGCGCTCGACGGGCAGGTCGTAGCCCTCGACCAACTGCTGGATGGTCTTGGCGTTCGGGGTATCGATCAGGCGCAGCTCTTCACTCGGCGCCGGGCGGGCGGACTCGCGGGGAATGGCTTCGGCCTTCTCGATATTGGCGGCGTAATCGGAGGCGTTGCTGAACACGATATCGTCTTCACCGGATTCGGCCAGCACGTGGAATTCGTGGGAGCCGGCGCCGCCGATGGAGCCGTTGTCCGCCACCACTGGGCGGAAGTTGAGGCCCAGGCGGGTGAAGATGTTGCAGTAGGCCTGGTGCATACGGTCGTAGGTCTGCTGCAGGGAAGCCTGGTCGGCATGGAAGGAGTAGGCGTCCTTCATGATGAACTCGCGGCCACGCATCAGGCCGAAGCGCGGACGGATTTCGTCACGGAACTTGGTCTGGATCTGGTACAGGTTGAGCGGCAATTGCTTGTAGCTGTTCAGCTCGTTGCGGGCCAGGTCGGTCACCACTTCCTCGTGCGTTGGCCCGACGCAGAATTCGCGGTCGTGGCGATCCTTGACGCGCAGCAGCTCCGGCCCGTATTGCACCCAACGGCCCGACTCCTGCCACAGCTCGGCAGGCTGGATGGCGGGCATCAGCACCTCCAGCGCACCGGCCGCGTCCATCTCTTCACGCACGATTCTTTCGACCTTGCGCAGGGTACGCAGGCCCATTGGCAGCCAGGTGTAAAGGCCGGAGGCGAGCTTGCGGATCATGCCAGCGCGCAGCAGCAACTGATGGCTGATCACCACGGCATCGGAGGGCGTTTCTTTGAGGGTCGAAAGCAGGAACTGACTGGTACGCATGATGGGCCGTTCTGTCGGTTGCAAAGGGATTTTTATGGCTCGGCATTGTACGGCGCGTGGCTGGTGGCGTATAGGATGTGAAGTGCTGCGATGGAGCAGGTGGATCAACTGAGGGCTCGCGCAGAGGGTTGATCGGTCTATGGCTTGGTTGGGCGAATCTTCGAGCGAGAGATCAGGCGAGATTCGATGCGCAATAAAAAACCCGGCCGAAGCCGGGTTTTTGAACTGCCATCAGGCTTGCGCGCGATTACAGAACGCTGAGCGGGTAGTTCACGTAGAAGCGGACTTCGTTGGTGTCGTCGATGTTGACGTTGCTGACCTCAGAGTTGGCCCGCAGTACCGAAGCGCGCAGGCGGAAGGACAGGTCCTTAGCCGCACCGCTCTGGACGGTGTATTTCACCTGGTTAAAGAATTCGTGTTCTTTGCCATTGGTGTTGGTAATCACGCCGTCTTCGCGAGAGGTGATGTTGTCAGCCCAAATGTACGCAGTTTTGAAGCTCAGGCCCGGAACGCCGAAAGTAGCGAAGTCCAGCTCGTAGCTGGCCTGCCAGGAACGTTCGTCTTCCAGGTTGAAGTCGGACAGGAAGCTGTTGGCTACGAAGATTGCGCCGCCACCATCACCGTTACCGTAGTTGAAACCTTGGCTGCCGGTGTTGCGTTGGTGGGCCAGGATGAAGGCATGAGCACCAACGCTATACTTGGCTGCCAGGCTCCAAATGGTGTTGTCGCCACCGCCGACCTGACGGTTGTAGTCGCTCTTGTAAATATTGAAATCGAAGCCCAGCGCTTGTTCTTCGGTCAGCGGCAGGTTGTAGTTCAGGTTGGCGTACTTACGCTTGTACTGATCTTCCAGGTCGCTGTAGTAAAGCGCAGCGGTGAAGTCATCGGTAAATGCGTAGGAACCACCGATTACATCGATAGACTTCAGGCCGCCGCTGTCGCGGCCGGACTGACGCATAGTGTTGTAGGCGGTGAAACGCCCGGCATTCAGTTCGAGGCCTTCGATCTCCTTGCTGGTGATCATGGTGCCTTCGAAGGTTTCCGGCAGCAGGCGGCCATCGTCGTAGGCCAGAACCGGAAGGGCAGGCAGCTGCGAACCATAGGTCAGTGTGGTGCTGGAGATGCGTGCTTTGACGGCGGCGTTAGCGATGGTCAGGTCTTTGCCTCCGTTTTCCGGGAACATGCCAACACCGCGACGGCCGCCGCCAGTGTCCAGCTGCCACAGAGTGCCGGCATAAGCGTTAACGCCGAAACCAACGGTGCCCTGGGTGAAGCCGGATTCGAACAGTGCACGGGCGCTGGCACCCCACTCCTCGGAGTACCCTTTGCCTTCGGTGCCGCGGGATGCGCCATTACGGGCATCACGGTTGTAGTACATGCTGCGCGCCAGGAGCGACAGGGTGCTGTCTTCAACGAAACCCTTCGACTCGGACTGCTCCGAGGCCACTGCCATCTGAGAGGTACCCGCGGCCACAGCCAGGGCGATTACGCTCCACTTCATCACTCGCATCGTGATTTGCTCCTTTGGTTTAGAAGAGTACTTCCGCTGCTCAATAAGGTTGTTATGGCGAGCAGCTCTAT
Organism: Pseudomonas sp. PA15(2017); assembly: GCF_001945395.1. Classification (GTDB taxonomy): domain Bacteria; phylum Pseudomonadota; class Gammaproteobacteria; order Pseudomonadales; family Pseudomonadaceae; genus Aquipseudomonas. The sequence goes on from NZ_MSXV01000037.1 coordinate 187,645, forward strand.
TTCTTTTTGTGTCGGATGGAACTTATAGCACGGCACTTTGTATTGGCGATAGTTTCGATCTATCCATTTCGTCGCAACCTTTGCGCTTGTCGTCTAGCGCGAAAGGTGCGTCGTAATGAGACAAACCCCGCCTGCGCGGCTCATCCAACGATTTACAGCTCTAACATAGGGCCGGGGAGCGTTACCGCAGGGCCCTATTTGGGAGCGTTGCGAGTTTAAAGCAAAAGCCGTGCTCAAAATTACCAAGGCGCCTGAATTGCTACGGTTTATGCACATTATTTTGTGGTGAAGTACAAATTATCGACTTAAATAACCGTTTTTCTGCACTCTTGTTAGGGTGCTTCTAAGTAGCTTGCTATCTATGTGGCCAGGTTATTGATAATGAGTTTTAATTGGCATTTTGGAGGGGTGCCAGATGTTTACTTTGGGAAACAATATGGTGCGTTGTAAAACTCATCAGTGCTGCTCTTGCGCTTTTTGGGTGCATCCGATTCGGGGTTAATTTTCAAGGCCTTGCCGGGTATCCTGCTGCGCCTATGGGTTGCTGATCGGATGGGCGGCCCCTTGAGATGAGGTGAGCAAATGTTCGTACTGGATTCGCGCCTGCAGCAAGACACCTTCGTACTGGGCGATCTGCCGTTGAGTCGCGTGCTGCTCAGTAACGATGCCCGTTACCCCTGGTTCATTCTGGTGCCGCGCTGCGAGGATGTCAGCGAGGTGTTCCAGTTGAGCGCCGAGGATCAACAGGCGTTATGGGCGGAAACTGCCTTGTTGGGCGAGGTGCTCAAGGATGCGTTCAAGGCCGACAAGATCAATATCGCCACCCTGGGTAACGTCGTCAGTCAATTGCATATGCATGTGATCGTCCGTTACCGCAGTGATGACGCCTGGCCAGCTCCGGTGTGGGGGCGCCATCCGGCCAAGCCCTATGATCCGCAGCAGGTCGCCGCCCTGCGAGACAGGTTGCGTTCGGTCATGCCGGGGCATTACCGGGCAGGAGAGGTCTGAATGAGTGGGCTTGAGGAGCGTATCGTCGAGCTGGAGAGTCGCCAGGCCTTTCAGGACGACACCATTCAGGCGCTCAACGATGCCTTGGTGGAGCAGCAGAAAGTGATCGAGCGACTGCAGGTGCAGATGCAGGCGCTGGCCAAGCGTCAGGAAGAAGTGAATCCGTTCAGCCCGTCGCAGGACGAAGCGCCGCCGCCTCATTATTGATAGCGCCCCGCTCGAATGAAAAAGCCCCGCATCGCGGGGCTTTTCGTTGACGGGCGGATCAGCGCCGGGTCGGCAGCGCCGCGATCACGTCTTCAGCCTGCAGGCCTTTGTCGCGCTGCATCACGGAAAACTCCACACGCTGGCCTTCCACCAGAACACGGTGACCTTCGCCGCGGATGGCACGGAAGTGCACGAAGATGTCTTCGCCAGCATCGCGAGAAATGAAGCCGAACCCTTTCGAGGTGTTGAACCACTTCACGGTACCGGTTTCGCGATCGCCCAGGTCCTGCTGCGGCACGGACCTCTTTCGGTCGAAGCGCAGGTTGGTACCCAGGTGCAGGGCAACGGCCAGGGAGATGATCAGCAGGCTGAACAGCAGGGCAGGTTGCTCGGCGATGAGCGGCAAGGGGGCGAGCAGGATCAGGGCTTGCAGCAGTGTGCCGAGGATCAGCAGGGCGCACGCCAGGTTTTGCAGATGTTGACGCGCATTGCTGTGCCACAGCGGAAACTGCGTAGCCAGCAGCAGGTTGAGAAAGCCAAAGAGCGCCAGGCACAGCGCGTCGGGGTGTTGCAGGAACGACTGGCCGTCATTGAGACCAGGGGCGATGGATAACGGCAGGGCCGACAGCCCCACCAGCAGGTGGACGATTTTCAACATGTTCAACGCACTCACTCGATAAAAGGATCACCAGGAACAGCTGGCTCCACGCGATTTGCCGTGACGTAAGGGCGATGAGAGTTCGGGAGGGCCAGCCTATGCGCCGGCCCATGAGTTGGGATGGCGGCACGGGACGTATTTAACAGCAAAGAGAAGGGCTACTCAAATGGGTGGCGCTGTGTTGCCGGTTGTAGCGGGCTGAAACGAAACAGGGCTGCCGTGCAGACTGTGTGAAAACCTAGCAGTCCGAGGGTGAGTTGAAGACAATGCCTCTATCGGTTGATAGGGGCATTGTCGTTTATGGGTTATATCCAGGGCGAAGGTCGCGGGCAAAGCAG
>NZ_MSXV01000038.1 GCF_001945395.1 Pseudomonas sp. PA15(2017)
GGGTAAGACGGGCATGTTTATGCAAGTTCATCCGGGGCTCCTGGAAGGCTGTGTTGGTCGCGCTTCCAGAATTCCGGGAACGCCCCGGATGAACAACCTACTGAGAGATCACACCTAGCTGCCAAAATCGACGAGCCTGTAGTGAAAGATTATGAACAGGTTCTCAGAGGCGGATACAGGGCCGCGCGCTACCTCGGCGCGCATCTGCAAATCAGGCCGTCGAGCGACGCCTGGAAAAGAAAAGCCCCTGCAGCACGGCTGCGGCAGGGGCTTGGCGGCTCAGTCCGGCAGTGCGTAAGCGATGACGTAATCGCCACGATCTGGCGAGTTACGTGCGCCACCGGCCGAGATCACGATGTACTGCTTGCCGGTGGCCGGATCCTTGTAGCTGATCGGCGTGCCCTGGCTGCCGACCGGCAAGCGGCCCTTCCAGACCTCCTGCCCGGTGCTGCTGTCGTAAGCGCGCAGGTAGTAATCCTGGGTGGCGGCTATGAACAGCAGGCCGCTCTGGGTGGACAACGTGCCACCGATGGTCGGCATGCCGACCGGAATCGGCAGATGCATCTTGATACCCATCGGGCCGGTGTCCTGCACGGTGCCAACCGGTACCTGCCAGGCGATCTGCCGAGTGTTCAGGTCAACGGCGGTCAGGGTGCCGAACGGCGGCTTCTGGCACGGGATATCCAGCGGCGAGGTGAAGCGCAGCTTGGCGTTGATCGCATACGGTGTGCCTTCCAGCGGCACCGCGGCGTTGGCGATATTGGCTGCCTCGCCGCCGTCGTTCCTCGCCGCACTGCCCTCGGCAGGCTGGGGAATCAGCTGTACTTGCAGGCCGACGCGCATGTCGTTGACGAACAAGTAGTTGCGCGTCGGGTCGACCGACAGGCCACCCCAATTCATGCCGCCCAGCGAGCCTGGCAGGTTCAGCGACGGGTCGGTGCCCGGCGCGGTGAACAGGCCGTCATAACGCATCGATTTGAACTTGATGCGGCACATCAGCTGGTCGAATGGCGTCGCGCCCCACATGTCCGACTCGGTCAGCGTATCGGCCCCGATCTGCGGCATGCCGACGGAAACCGGCTGGGTAGGCGAGTAGCTCTCGCCCTTGATCTGCCCCGGCTGCACCGGACGCTCCTGCACCTCGGTCAGCGGCTTGCCGGTCAGGCGATCGAGCACGAACAGCTGGCCGGCCTTGGTACCGAATACCAGCGCTGGTACCTTACTGCCATCGGCCTGGGTAAAGTCGATCAGGCTGGGCTGCATCGGCACGTCGAAGTCCCAGAGGTCGTTGTGCACGACTTGGTAGACCCATTTCTCGTTGCCGGTGGTGGCGTCCAGTGCCAGCATCGAGGCGCCGTACTTGCGATCCAGCGCGGTGTGCTTGACGCCCCACAGGTCGATGGCAGCGCTGCCGACCGGCATGAACACCGTGTTGGAGTCCGGGTCGTAGGACATCGGCGCCCACACGTTGGGCGTGGAACGGGTGTAGGTGTCGCCCGCCGCAGGCGCTTCGCGCTCGTCCGGGTTGCCTGGGTCGAAGGCCCAGCGCAGTTCGCCGGTGATCACGTCGAAGCCGCGCATCACCCCGCCCGGCATGTCGGTGCTGACGTTATCGGCCACCCGGCCACCCACTACTACTGTAGTGCCGGCCAGGGTCGGTGCCGAGGTCAGCGAGTACTGCCCCGCGTCGGCGCCCTTGCCGATACCGGCCTTGAGGTCGACACGGCCCTGCACGCCGAAATCCGCGCAGAATTCACCGGTAGTGGCATCCAGGGCGATCAGTTCGGACTCGATGCTGTTCATCAGGATGCGCTGCTGGCAAACAGCACCCGCCGGCACGCTGGGCACCTTGATAGGCGTGGAGTTCGGCTGCGTCGGCTGAGCGATGGGCCGGGTGGCGTCGAAATACGCCAGGCCGCGGCAGCGCATCCACTTCTTCTGCTGGGCGTTGATCTGCCGGTTCCAGATTTCCTTGCCGGTGGCCGCTTCCAGGGCGATCACGTTGTTGTGCGGAGTACACAGGAATACCCGGTCACCGACCTGCAGCGGCGTCTGCTGGTCTTCGGCGCCATTGCCGGTCGGGCTCTGCGGTACGTCACCGGTGCGGTAGGTCCAGGCGACCTGTAGCGCCTTGACGTTCTCGGGCGTGATCTGGTCAAGCGCGACGAACCGCGAGCCGCCAGGCGTGTTGCCGTAGTGCTCCCAGTTCTGCTGCGCCTCGCTCGCCGGTGTTGCCACCGGCAACTGGCCACTGGCGGCTACCACCGGATGGGGCTGGAACATGCCCCACACCGCGGCACCGAAGCCCAGCGTCAACACGCCAGCGGCGACGAAGGCCGGTGCCGGCGTCGCGGCACGGCGGCTACCGCGCTGCAACAGCGGGACGGACAGCGCCACACAGATCATGAAACCAGTGGGCACCATGAGGCGGGAGATCAGCGGCCAGAAATCCAGCCCGGCATCCCATAATGACCAGGCCAGCGAGCCGACGAACACCAGTGCGAACAGCACACCACCGGAAATCCGTGCGCGCATGATCTGCACGGCCGCCGCCAGCATCATCACGCCGGCAATCAGGAAATACACGCTGCCGCCTAGCGCGACCAGGCGGTAACCCTGGATGCCGAAGAACAGCCCAGTCGCCAGGATGACCAAGCCGAGCGCAGCGAGCCAAAGGCGTGCGACAGCCGAAGGTGGTGATGAATCATTTGCCATCGAAAAACCCACGAAATCGTTACAAAAGAGCCCAACGGGCGGTTAACCAGAAATTATACAAGCGCAGCGGTCGCCGAAACATTCGGAAACATGAAGTTATTCATCTATATGTATCAGGTTTGCCGATGTTGGTCGGGGTTGATTTTTCGACGCTGGAATGGCGGCTTGAACTCAGCCGCCTTCCTCAGAGCCTGTTCAAAGTCTTGTATCTGCATGAAGAGGCAACTACAAGGCAGAAGCAGCCGTGCGCCGATCCACTGTGGGAGCGCGCCATACGCGCGAAAAATCGCGGGCATGGCGCGCTCCCACAGGTAATCACCAGTCCATCCTTTAATCACCAGTCCATCCTTCGGGAATGATCGGCCGCTTCCGCCACCTAGCCGCCAAACCTGGGCCCAAAGATTATGAACAGGCTCTTACAGGGTGTGCTCGTAGAGAATTGCCGCGCCCACGCCGATCAATACCAGGCCGCCGAGAATTTCCGCTTTGCGGCCAATGGCAGTGCCGATCAGGCGGCCGAGCATCACGCCAACGGTCACCATGGTCATGGTCGCCAGACCGATGGCCAGTGCGGCGAACCAGATATTCACGTCGACGAATGCCAGGCCGACACCGACGGCCAGCGCGTCGATACTGGTGGCGAACGCCGTGGCGGCCAGCAGCCAGAAGGAATGGGACTTGGGTTTGTCTTCTTCGGTATCGTCGTTTTCGGGCTGCAGGCCGGCGTAGATCATATGGCCGCCGAGCAGCAACAGCAGCGTGAAGGCGATCCAGTGATCCCACTCCTCCACGTACCCCGCCGCCGCCTGGCCAATGAACCAGCCGACCACCGGGGTGATGGCTTCGATCACGCCAAAGATCAGGCCGGTGCGCAGTGCATCGAGAAACCTGGGTTTATGCAGCGAGGCACCTTTGCCGACAGCGGCAGCAAAGGCATCGGTGGACATGGCGAAGGCCAGGAAAACAAGAGAAAGGAGGCTCACGGTTACGTCTCGGTCGGGCTATGAGTCAATGACGGATACACGCGCCCGACCTTAGGCACGTATCTGTCATTGGTCTCACCAACCGAAAGGTGTTCGTACCACGGCTGCTGCCGAGAATGTTGATACGAACGCTGCCGAGCGAACCCGGAAGCAGGCTACTCCCCAAAGAGGCCCGCACTTTACTCAAAAGCGCCGCGCGAAAAAACCATTTTTTCTGCCGGGAAATCGCTTGCCAGGGCGGACAAGGCCTGGTCGGGTCAGGCGTGCGCGCTGTCGACTGGCCAGCTCGCTGGCGTAGGATAAAACAGGGGCCGCACGGCCCCAAAAGGGCGGCTCGGCGAGCCGCCATCCGCAAGACTCAGCCGGTGACGCTGCCGTTCGGCTTGCGCCCGGCGAACACGTCCACCAGGCTGGCGACGACCATCTGCCCCATGCGCGTACGGGTCTGCACCGTGGCGCTGGCGCGGTGCGGCTGCAGCACCACCTGCTCGAGTTCGAACAGTTCGCCTGGCACCTGGGGCTCATCGGCGAACACATCGAGTCCGGCACCGGCGATCTGCCCGCTCTGCAGCGCGGCGACCAGGGCAGGCTCGTCGACCAGCTTGCCGCGAGCGATGTTGATCAGGTAACTGTCGCGCCCCAGGGCATGCAGCACCTCGGCGTTGACGATGGCCTCACCCTTGTCCGCGGCCGCCGCCAGGATCAGCGCATCGCTGCCATTGGCCAGGCTCGGCAGATCGGCCACGAAGGTGTGCGGCACATCGTTCATCGGCTGTAGATCGGTGTAGCTGATCGGGCAACCGAAGGCCGCGGCACGGGCGGCCACCGCGCGCCCTACCCGACCCATGCCGACGATGCCGATGCGCATGCCGGAGAACTGCCGGGCCAGCGGTAACGGCACCAGCGGCGTGGCGCTTTTCGCCCATTGGCCGCTGCGCACGTAGCGATCCCCGGTGCTGATGCCGCGGCACAGGTCGATCAGCAGGCCGATGGCCAGGTCGGCGACGTCTTCGGTCAGCGCGCCGATGGTGGCGGTGACCTGAATGCCGCGGTCACGGGCATAGGCCAGATCGATCGCATCGGTACCCACACCGTTGACCGCCACCACTTCGAGATTCGGCAACTGCGCCATCACCGCCTGGCTGATGCCGGTGTGCCCGCCGGTGATCACCCCGCGGATGTTGGCGCCGTGCTGCGCCAGGTAAGCGGCCTTGTCGGCCTGCTCGTAGTAACGGCGAATGGTGAACAGCTCGTCGAGCTGGTCGCGGATCTCTGGAATCAGGATGGGGCTGAGCTGCAGGACTTCTGGTTTCATGGGTACCTCGATTGTTGTCTTGGGCAGGTCGTATTGACGACGTGCCGATCAGCCACGCCCGACGAAGGGCATGTTGGTGGCCATCACGGTCATGTTCAGCACGTTGGCCGACAGCGGCAGTGCGGCCATGTAGCGCACTGCGTCGGCAACGTGGCTGACGTCGACCATCGGCTCGACGGCGATCTCGCCATTGGCCTGGCGCACACCTTTGGTCATGCGCACCGACAGCTCGGTCAGGGCATTGCCGATATCGATCTGGCTGCAGGCGATGCCGAACTCGCGGCCGTCGAGTGCCAGGGACTTGGTGAGCCCCAGGACCGCATGCTTGCTGGTGGTATAGGCGCTACTGCAGGGCCGCGGCGTGTGCGCCGAGATCGAGCCGTTGTTGATGATTCGCCCGCCCTGGGGCGACTGCTTGCGCATCAGCCGGAACGCGCCGCGCGCGCAGAGGAAAACGCCGTTGAGGTTGGTATCGATGACGTTGCGCCACTGCTCGACATCCAGTTCGTCCAGCGTCACGGGTGGCGTGTTGACGCCAGCGTTGTTGAAGATCACGTCGAGCCGGCCATAGGCCTCCTCGACGCTGGCGAACAGGGCGTCGACGCTAGCAGGATCACGGACATCGGTCGGCACCGCGATGGCGCTCTGGCCGCGGCTGCGGGCCGCCTCGACCATCGCCAGCAGCGGCTCGGGGCGACGCCCGGCGAGCACCAGGGAAAAACCGTCGGCCATCAGCGCTTCGGCCACGGCCTTGCCGATGCCGCTACCGGATCCGGTGATCAGGGCAACCTTGTTCAAGGCTTGTTGGGGCATGGGTGGATCTCCTCAGTGAACGGTTCACGGCTTGTAGTTCTGCCGATACGAAATGATCAGAACCCTTGTGAGAACGGGCCATGCCGGTGATTTCGCGAGCATGGCGCGCGCCCACAGGTGACGGTTGAGCGAACTCTAACGGCGGCTGCCAACCTGCATTTCCAGCTCGGCCACGCCGTCGATGCCGGCGTTGATCACATCGCCGGGGTTCAAGGCGGCGACGCCGTGGGGGGTGCCGGTCATGATCAGGTCGCCCGGACGCAGCGGCACCAGGTGCGACAGCAGGCTGACCACCTCGCCGACCGAGAATATCTGCTCGTCGAGTGCGCTGCGCTGGCGTTCCTGACCATTCACGCTCAACCACACCGCGCCCTGCTCCGGATGCCCGACCGCTGCGACTGGCACAACCGCCGTGATCGGCGCGGCGCCTTCGAACACTTTAGCCATTTCCCAGGCCATGCCGGCGCTCTTTACGCGCATCTGGATATCGCGGCGGGTCAGGTCGAGGCCGGCTGCGTAGCCCCACACGTGCTGTAGGGCATCGGCCTGGTCGATGGCGGTGCCAGCCTTGCCGATCGCCACCACGAATTCGATCTCATGGCAGAACTCGTCGGTCATCGGCGGGTAGATCACCTCGCCCACCGCCTCGACCACAGCGCTGGCCGGTTTCATGAAGAACACCGGCGCCTCGGGTTTTACGTCACTGGCGCCTGGCCACGGGTAGTTGCGCCCCACGCAGAACACGCGGCCCACCGGAAAGCGCGCGGAGCTGCCGGCTACCGGCAGGCTCACCTGGGGCTCAGGGGTAAACACATAGGAAGGGGAAGTCATGGTTGGTGAACTCCTGTCTGGAGCGCTCAGCCTAAAGCCGGCTGAGCGCGAGAAGTTGGACGAAAACCGCTTGCTCTTGGAGAAAACCAGCCAATTGCCGCTCAGCGTGCCTGCAACTGGATGCGATACAGCCGGCCCAGCAGCAGCGAGTACGACAGCGTGCCCATCAGCGCCACGCCACCGATGAACCAGAAGGCCATGGCGAACGAGCCCGTGGCCTGCACGATGGCGCCAATCACGATGGGCGTGACGATACCGCCGATGTTGGCCGCCAGACTGGTAACGCCGCCGGTCAGGCCGATCAGCTCCTTGGGCGCGACTTCCGAAACCGCCGCCCAGGACGACGAGGCGATACCCTGGGCAAAGAACGCCAGGGTGAGGATGGCGATGCACAGCACGTTGGAGTCGGTGAAGTTGACCAGCACGATCGACATGCCGAGCATCGAGCCCACCACCAACGGCAGCTTGCGTGCGAACGACAGCGAGTAGCCGCGGCGGATCAGCAGGTCAGAGACGATCCCCGCCAGCAGGATGCCCACCGTGGCACCGATGAACGGCATCACCGCGAAGATGCCGACCTTGATGATGGTCAGGTTGCGCTCTTCGATCAGATAGGTCGGGAACCAGGTCAGGAAGAAATACAGCGCCGAGGTGCTGGCGAACTTGCCGATGCAGATCGCCCACACCTGGCGGTAGCGGAACAACTCGGCGACCTGGCGCCAGTTGAACCTGGTGCGCTGCTGGCTGCTCTTGGCCAGCGCCCCGCCCTCCTCGATGTACTGCAATTCTTCCTTGCTGACCTTCTTGCAATTCATCGGATCGCGGTACAGGTAAAGCCAGATCACCCCGAACACGATCCCCGCCGCGCCGGTGGTGTAGAAGATGTGCCGCCAGTCGTAGGTCGTCGCCAGCCACAGCAGCGCGCCGGTGAACAGTGCCGTACCCAGGTACTGACCGCACACGTAGATGCTGCTGGCCATGCCGCGTTCACGGGCCGGGAACCACACCGTCACTGCCCGGCTGTTGGCGGGAAAGGCCGGCGCTTCCATGGCGCCGACCGCCAGGCGCAGGCCGAACAGCGCACCGAAGCTGCTGACCAGGCCCTGGCACACGGTGACCGCCGACCAACTGATCAGCGATACGCCGTAGGTGAGCCGCGAGCCGAAGCGGTCGGCCACGAACCCCGCCGGCACCAGGGCCAGGGCGTAGGTCCAGGCGAACGCCGAGAAGATCAGGCCCATCTGGATCTTGTCCAGGCCGAGGTCCTCGGCCATGAACGGCGCGGCGATGGAAATGTTCACCCGGTCGACGTAGTTGATGATGGTCGCGATCAGCAGCAGCGACAGCATGAACCAGCGCCGACGGGTCGGCAGGCTGCGTGGTACGGCGGCCTCGGTGGCACCGGAGTGCTCGGCAGCAGCGGCCTGGGAAGTGGGAATGCTCGACATGGGTGACCTCTTGTAATTGGAATATCGAGTTTTTTCGGGCGAACGCGTCCTGCACCCGCGGTAACCGGGGTGAGCGTGTTCATGGGCGTTGGGGCTAGAAAATGGCGGCGCGCAGCATCAGCTCGCGCGACCGGGGCACGACGTTGGATGTGGGGGCGAATGGGCGGAGGGCGGTGAAACGGGGCGAGAAACCATCGAGCTGCACCTGTGATTGTTTTTGGATGAGATGTCGCTGTGCATGGCCCACAAGGTGATCGTACAACCTTTGTAAATCAATATTTCCGTTAGATCGTTTTTTCTGGTGCCTTTCAGGTCGATTGAACCAGTCCAAAAAATCCTGCTGCACCGGGCTCCCCAGACAACCTGTCAAAACCGATTGAAAACACCGTGCTAGAGGCTTCTGTGGCTAAAATACGCCCCTCCCATATTTTGGACAGCCCCTCACGAGCAGCGCGGAGAATTATCGTCGTTGCGAAGGCAGATCATCGTACAACCCGCTTGCCAGAGCGCTTCGCGAGCATCCAATATGTTGCGAAACATTCTTGATAGAGAGCGGGTACATGTCGTCACTGAGTCAGGTTCCTACCTATTTCATGCAACAGCGTAGCGAGCTGACGGACTTCTATATCCGCGACAAGCGAGGTCGTCGCGCCGAAACCGCGCCCCACCGCCACGAATACTTTCAGGTGCAGATCAACCTGGGCGGCGACACCGTGCAACATATCGGCAACGTCGAGCGGCCCTTCCCACGCAATACCCTGGCCTTCATCCTGCCTCACCGGGTGCACGTGATTCCCCACCCGCCGGAAAGCAATTTCATCGTCATCAATTTTTCGCAGACCTTTCTGCTGCCGCACTTGCAGTGCGACCCGATGGATCTCGAAGACGTGTCCATTCTCCTGGCCCCGGAGCTGTCGCCCTTCCGTTTCCAGCAGTACCTGGACTTCACCCTGGACGATGGCCATTTCGCCCAGGTGTGCGCGTTGATCGAGCAGATGCGCGAACTGGACGTCAGCCGTCAGTTCGGCGTGCGGGAAATCCTCAAGGGCCTGATGCTGCAGCTGATCGGCCTGGTGTGCATGCTCTACGCCGAGCCGCTCAAGCAACTGGCGGAAAGCAATGCGGCCCAGGCGAGCCGGCGCGATGCGCTGGGGCGGATGTCCGAATACCTGCGGCGCAATATCGCCGACCCGGATCTGAACCTGAAGAAGGTGGCGGCGGCCACTTACCTGTCGCCGAGCTACCTGACCCACTGGCTGCGCAAGGAAGTCGGCAAGACCTTCAGTGACATGGTGCTGGAGCGGCGCATGCACGCCGCCCGCAATCACCTGCTCAATGGCAGCAAGCCGGTGGGCGAAGTGGCGCGGCTATGCGGCTTCGCCGACGAGGCCTATTTCTCCCGGCGTTTCCGGCAGATCCACGGCCTGCCGCCTGGCCAGTTTCGCCGCCAGCAGTTGAACCCGGACACACCGCAAATTCCCTTTACCGATTAGCTGCGCTGGCAACTTGAGCCGCACGCAGGCGACGTACGTAAAGCACGCCCCAGGTCAGCCCCACCAACGCCGAAGCCAGCGAGCCCAGCAGTACACCGAGCTTGGCGGCAGCCAGCAGGTTGGCATCGGTGAAGGCCAGATTGGCGATGAAGATCGACATGGTGAAGCCGATGCCGGCCAGCAGGCCGATCAGGGCGACGCCGCGCCAGGACACGTCGGCCGGCAGGCGGCATAGGCCGAGCCTGACCATCAGCCAACTGACGCTGATCACGCCGACCGGCTTGCCGACCAGCAGCGCGACGGCCACGCCGATCATCACCCAGTGCGAGGTGGCCGACGACAGATCGGTACCACCCAGGCTCACCCCGGCGTTGGCCAGGGCGAACAGGGGCATCAGGCCAAAGGTCACCCAGGGGTGCAGCGCCAGCTGTACGCGCACCACCGGCGGCAGCAGCTCGCGCTGGGCCAGGCGCAACTCGCGCAACGACTGCGCGGCCTCGTTGGACGCCACCGCAGTGCCGCTGTCGTCCTCCAGTTCACGGGCGATACGGCCCACGGCGTCACGCGGCACCTCACGGGTCGGCAGGCACATCACCGGCGTCATCAGGCCGAGGATCACCCCGGCCAGGGTCGGGTGCGCGCCGGTCATCAACAAACCGCCCCACATCAGCGCGCCCGGCAGTACATAGGCCAAAGCCGATCCAATGCCGATACGCTGCAGGCCGAGCACCACCAGCGCACCGACGCCGGCCAGGGCAAAGCCGCTGTAGTTAAGCCCGTTCGAATAGAACAGCGCGATGAGGATCACCGCGATCACATCGTCGATCACCGCCAGGGTCAGCAGAAAGATGCGCACACCGGAAGGAATGCCCTTGCCCAGCAGCGCCAGCAGGCCGACGGCGAAGGCGATGTCGGTCGCCGCGGGGATCGCCCAACCGTGCAAACCGGCCCCCTGCAGATTGAGGCTGGCGTAGATCAGCGCCGGCATGATCACGCCACCGCAAGCGGCCGCGATCGGCAACGACGCCTGGCGCAGGTCGGCCAGGGCGCCGTCGTGCATCTCCCGGCGAATTTCCATGCCGACCACCAGGAAGAACAGGGTCATCAGACCATCGTTGATCCAGAAATGCAGGGACTGGGAAAAGCCGAAACTGCCGAAACCGAACGACACCGGCGCATGCCAGAGCGCGTGGTAGCTGTCGGCGTAGGGCGAATTGGCCCAGATCAGCGCCGCGGCGGTGGCCAGGAGCAGCACCACGCCACTGAAGGCTTCGCGATGAAAAAGGCTGCGGATGAAGTCGAACGTGCGCTCGGCAAGATGCTGGGCACGGGGAAGATCCTGAAGGGACGGACGCGTTTTCATGGGCGAGCGGGCTCCGCGCGGCGGCCCGACCAACGCAACAGACCTGTCTCACCGCAGAATGCGGCTAACACCCGGCCGCCATCCTACACAGATGGTCGGCCCAGGCACCAGCCCTGCTGGCCACGAAACGGCGGATGATCAGGCGGTATGGCGGCGCCTGGCGATAAGTGCCAGACACCATGAGCTCGGATCACCGCCCGGTTTTGATCCGCGTCCACTCACGGGTGATGATCCGCTGGATCGGCGCGGGAAGATCCGCGGATACGTAGAGCTTGGCGATCACCTCGTCTGCCGGGTAGATGCCCGGATTGTCGCGCACGCTCGGCTCCAACAACGCGGTGGCGTCCTTGTTGGGGTTGGCGTAGCCCACGTAATCGCTCACTGGGGCGATGACCTCCGGGCGCAGCAGGTAGTTGATCAGCGCATGAGCGCCATCGGCATTACGCGCATCGCGAGGAATGGCGAACATGTCGAACCACAGGTTGGCGCCCTCCTTGGGGATCACGTAGCGAATGTCCAGCGATTTGCCGGCATCCTTGGCTCGACTCTGGGCCTGCATCACGTCACCGGAATAGCCGACCGCCACGCAGACATCGCCGTTGGCCAGGTCGGCGATATAGCGCGACGAGTGAAAATAGGTCACCAATGGCGCCAGCTTCTGCAGCAGTGCCGAGGCCTTGGCGTAGTCATCCGGCTCGTGGCTGTTGGGGTCCAGGCCCAGGTAATGCAGCGCCTGGGGAATGATCTTCACCGGCGCATCGAGAAAGGCCACGCCGCAGCTCTTGAGCTTGGCCAGGTTGGCTGGGTTGAACACCAGCTCCCAGGAATCCACCGGCGCGCCATCGCCCAACACCGCCTTGACCTTCTCGGCGTTGTAGCCGACGCCCACGGTGCCCCACATGTACGGCACCGCGTACTTGTTGCCGGGGTCGGCTGCCTCCAGGCGCTGCATCAGACGGGGATCGAGGTGCGACCAGTTGGGCAGCTTGCTGCGCTCGAGGGGCTGATAGACCTGGGCGCGAATCTGCTTGGACAGGAACTGGCTGGACGGCACCACCAGGTCATAACCCGAGTGCCCGGACAGCAGCTTGGCTTCGAGCATTTCGTTGGTCTCGAAGACGTCGTAGGCCACGGCGATCCCCGTTTCCTTTTCGAAGTTCTTCAGGGTATCTGGCCCCATGTAGTCGGACCAGTTGTAGAAGTGCACCTGTTTGTCGTTGGCTTGGGCGAAGGAGCAGGCGACGAGGCTGAGGCTGGCGAACAACAGCTTGTTCATGGTCGATCCTTGTTCAATGGGAGACGCTGACGCACACACGCGCAGGCATTTGCGCGCTCTGCACGGCGACAGACCGCGGCCCACCTGAACAAGCAGAAGCTGTGCCAGGAGACCCAAGGTATAGCTAAAGAAACGAAAAATACAACGCGTGCCGAGCGAACCCGCGGAGCCTAATCGTGAACGAACCACCCAGCGCTACTGCTCGATGGGTCATCCGTAACACTGCCCGCCTGGCGGCGAATCGCAAGCGCTCAGTCGCCGCCCCCGCCTCCCCCATCGCCACCGCCGTCCCCGCCACCCACGCCGTGATCGTCAGAGTTGTGGTTGTCATCGACCAGGGTGCTGGTCGAGCCGCCGGAGTCGGAAGCCTGGTTTTTTCTGATTCGCTTGCGGCGCTTGGCCTTGAAGAACACAAAGAGCACGCGGAGCGCGACTGCTGCCAACACGAGTGCATAGATCCACACGGTCATACCGACATTCCAGTAGTTCTGAATGATCATCGTCGCTGCCGCCATGCACCCCGCCCGATCCTGCGCCATGTTCCGCTGCCGAGGGCAACGGTACGTCGCTAGCTGAGGCTCGGCGGCACGGTGGTCGCCAGTTGGGTTAGATGGTACACCCGTGGCCGAACAAAGATGCCGCCGACGGAGCTACCGGAAGATTCGAGACGATTTGCGCCAATTGCTGGCCGTCACTCATCGGCCCGCCTGATCTGTGTGAAGAAACTGCGCTCGCGAACCGCCGGCCGGAACCCAGGTATTATGGAGCCAGGCTGACGTTAGCCTCACACACTGATTCAGCCACTGGCAACGTGGCTCCACCGCGCATACAGCGAGCGCGCCGCAGCATCGAAGCAAAATCCCAATACGCCAATCAGTAAAACCATTGCCATCAACTCGGAATAGGCCAGGCGGTCGCGCGTATCGAGAATGTAGTAACCAAGGCCGGCGCTTACCCCGAGCATCTCGCAGGGCACCAGCACGATCCACAGAATTCCGATTGCCAGGCGCACGCCAGTCAGTACGTGACCAAGCACGCCGGGCACGATTACCCGGCGCAGGGTTTCCCAACGTGTCGCACTGAGGCTACGCGCCAACTGCAGCCAGCGGCCGTCGAGTTGCTTCACGCCGGCGGCAGTGTTGAGCAGGATCGGCCACACCGCGGCGAAGGCCAGCAGGAAGTAGATCGGCTGGTCGCCGACACCCATCACCATGACGGCAATCGGCATCCACGACAACGGCGAGATCATCCGCAGAAATTGGAACACCGGAGTAGTCGCCCACTCCAGATTACGCCAGCTGCCCACCAGCAGGCCCAGCGGCACACCAATCAGCAGCGCCAGACCAAGGCCTATGAAGATGCGTTTGAGGCTCACCAGCACATGCTCGAACAGCTCCGGCCGTTGCAGCAGCTCGACCAGGCTGGCCAGCGTGGCCTGAGGTGTGAACAGCGCGACCAGGCCCTGGCCGCTGCTGAACAGCGCCAGCAGTAACCACCAGAGGACGAACAGACCGAACAGCCCGGCCAGGCCGAGCCCCCAGCTCTTCAGCGAAGTGCTCACACCGCGATCTCCTCGACGCGCTCGAAGCTTTCCGGCGCACCGAAGGCCTTGAGCCCACCGACCGCTTCGATGGCCGTGCGCACGAAGCGATCGTCCACCAGATCGCGCGCCGTGGCAGCCGGGTCGAGATCGGCGAGGAAACGGCTATTGCCTTCGATCAGGGTGCTTTTGAGGCGCTTGACCAGCTCTTCCGTGTAGCTGGGGAAGGGATACGGCTGGAAGTCGATACGCTTGTCGGCCCAGTCGCCATGCTGGATCGCGCCGCTGGCCAGATAAGCGTCACGTTCGCTGGCCGCCGGCGCCAACACCTGGCCGAGCACCTCCGGTGTATGCGGGGTGTAGCGATTGGCACCGTCCTTGGATAGCAGCTGCGCGGCCTCCGCGCGGTTGTCGCGCGTCCACAGTTGCGCCTTGACGATGGCGTTGACCACCTTCTGCGACCACTCGGGGCGGTTGTTCAGATCGTGCTCGTGCATGAACACCACGCAGCAGGCGTGGTTGCGCCACACATCGCCGGTGAAGCGCTGGATGCGCCCGACCTTGAGGTTCTCGGCCAGGGCATTGAACGGCTCGGCCACGATGTAGCCGGCGATGCGCTTGCTGGCCAGGGCCGGCGGCATGTCCGAGGGTGCCAGCACCACCAGGTTGACCTCGTTGGCGGCGATATTGGCGTTTGCTGCCCTGCTCACCGGGGTCAGGCCACTGTCGCGCAGCAGTTGTTGCACCACCACGTTGTGGATCGAGTACCAGAACGGAATGGCGATGGACTGCCCGCCGAGCTGCTTCACATCCTCGATGCCCGGCGCCACGGTCAGCCCCGAGCCGCCGACGTGGTTCCATGCCACCACCTTGGCCGGCACCTGGCTGCCGTAGCGCGCCCACACGGTCATCGGCGACAGCAGATGGATGACGTTGACCTGGCCGGAGATGAACGCCTCGATCACCTGCGCCCAGCTGCGTAGCAACACCGGGCGCTCGGACTGGATGCCCTCGGCCTCGAACAGGCCGTTGTTGTGTGCCACCAACAGCGGTGTGGCATCGGTAATCGGCAGATAGCCGATGCGCACCGGCGCATCGGGCTCGCTGGCAGCTCGCGCCTGCAGGCTGGTCAACAGCGGGAAGGCGCCGGCTGCGGTGAGCAGGCCAGTCAACTTGATGAAATCACGACGGGTATGGGTAGGATCGTCCAGGCACATGGCAGGGCTCCAGCGGTTCGATTAGATGTCCGTTGTTGCGGCTCGCCCGCCGTAGGGTTTTGAGGATGTCGACGCGCAGGGCGCCAAGCTCATCGACCAGGTCAGCGCGTGGCTGCGGCAGGTCGATGCGCCACTGATCGAGCGTGTGCGCCGGGGTGCCACCCAGTAGCAGGATACGGTCGGACAGCAGCAACGCTTCATCGATGTCATGGGTGATCAGCACGGCGGCGGTATGCCGCTCGCGGATCAGGTTCAGCAGCAACTGTTGCATGTCGGCACGGGTCACTTCGTCCAGTGCGCCAAAGGGTTCGTCGAGTAGCAATACGTGCGGCTCGCGGGCCAGGCAGCGGGCCAGCGCGGTACGCTGGGCCATGCCGCCGGAGAGTTCACCGGGGTAGCGCTCGCGGGCGTGGGCCAGACCCACGGCGGCAATCGCCTGGTCGATCAGCGCCTGACGCTGCGCCCTCGAGCGCCTCGGCTGACGGACGAAGTCCAGGCCGAAGCCGACGTTCTGTTCCAGGCTCAGCCAGGGCAGCAGCGACGGATCCTGAAAAGCCACCGCCACCCGTGGGTGCGGCCCATTCAGCGCCTCGCCGAACAACTCCACCCTGCCCTGCTGCGCCGCCTGCAGGCCGGCCAGCACGCGCAGCAGGCTGGACTTGCCCACCCCGCTGGGGCCGAGAATGCTGACCAGCTCGCCGGCACGCAGCTCCAGCTGGAAGCCTTCCAGCACGCGGCGTTGGGCGTAGCCCAGGCTGATGTCACGCGCATGCAGGACGGTCATGCGGCCAGCTCACCGTGCTTGCGCAACTCGCTACGCAGTTGCACCAAGCTCGGCGTAACCACGGGCACGAAGGCAGACTCGCGCAGGCGCCGGGCAAAACCGCTGCCATAAGCTTGCAGGTAGGCCTTGCCGCCGCTGGCCTGCAACTCCAACTGCACCGCCTCGGCCGCCACGTGGGCCAGCCCAATGCGGATTTTGAACAGCTGTACCGGTCCAGCGGTGAAATAGCCGTGTTTCAGTCCGTCGCGTAGCGCACGCTCGAATCCTTTGAGTTCGTCGCTGAGCACCCGCCATTCGCCTTCGAGTACCGAACGACCTCCGCCTAACTTCGCCTTGGATTCCGCCAGGGATCGGCGCGCCAGGCCAATTGACAGGCCACATTGCAAGCCAAGAAAGGCTGGGCGCACGCGCGGCAGGTAACGGCGCGCATCGGCGGCGATCAACCAGTCTCGGCCGAGAGCTGCGCCGTCGATACGAATCGCCGCGGTGTTGCTCGACTGCAGGCCAAGCAGCTGCAGGTCGTCGCTGCGCACCAGCCCCGGCAAGTCATCCGGCAGCGCCGCCACGAAAGGCTGTGCGCCCGGCAGGTCGATGGCGGCGGCCACACTGAAGCCGCTCTTGCGCAGGTTGGTCACCCAAGGCAACTGGCCGTCCAGGCGCCAGCCATCGCCCTGCGCCTGGGCCACCACGCTCAGCTGCTCGATACCAGAAAGAAATTTCATGGCGTTGGACAAGCCGGTGGCCCCGGCTTTGCGCCCGCTGAGCAGATCAGCCAGCAATCGTTCGCGCAGACCGGCGTTGTCACTCTGCAGCAAGTACTCGATAAAGGCGCGCTGGCCCCAGAACACGAACGCGGCGGTGAGTGAATGGCTGGCGACCTGGGCGATGGCCTCGACACCATCGGTCACGTCTCCACTCACGCCGCCCTGCTCGGGCGCAACGCCATGGCGCAACAGATCAGCGGCGGCTAGCTGGCCGAGTAGGGTTTCGCCGTCGAGCAGGCCACGGTCGAGTGCATCGGCCTGAGCATCCAGCCATTGGCGCAACGAGTGATCGAGCATCTGGTCGGTCTCCTTCAGCAAGCCGGGTATCAGGCCTCTGCCTGTTCCCAGCGATAGCGCGCAAGTTCAGGGTTGAGCGGCGTATGGGCAAAGCTGTTGGCGAAGTTGCACAAGGTCGCCAGGCTCACGCCGAGAATCACCTCCAGCGCCTGGCCCTCCTCGAAACCGCCATCCTTGAACGCCTGATAGTCGGTATCGCTGACGTTGCCACGCGTGGCGATCACCGCTCGGGTAAAGGCGGCCAGGGCCTCGTAACGGGCATTGGGTAACTCGCCACGGGCACGCAACGCCTCGATCACCTGGGCCGGCAACTTGGCTTTGTTCTGGGCGACCGCCGTATGGCCAGCTACACAGAAGCTGCAGCCATGGGTGGTGGCGGCGATCAACTGGATTACCTCGCGCTCGGCCAGGCCAAGGCTGGCCTTGCCGTTGAGCGCGGAGACGGTGACATAGGTTTCCAGGGCAGCCGGCGCATTGGCCAAGACAGCCAGCAGATTGGGGATGAAACCCGAGTTGTTAAGGGCGTTCTGCAGGAAAGGACGAGCTTCTTGCGGGGCCGATTCGAGTGTCTGTAGGGTGACGCGAGACATGGTTCATCTCCTGACCAAGAGGTACGACACTATTGTCTTGGTTATAAAAATCATGAGCCATATTCTAAAGTCGCATTCACTTGCTCTTGAGTCTTTCCATTAGATGAATTCTTCCAGTGCCCCTTTTGAATGGTTATTAAACAGCCTGGAACTGGACGCCAGCCTGTTCCATGTCGGCCGTTACTGTGGCAGCTGGCAGGCCAGTACCCACGGCTTGGCACGGGCCAGTTTCCACCTGCTGGTACAGGGCAAGTGCTGGCTGCACCTGGCCGAACGCGACCAAGGCATCCCCCTGCACAGCGGCGACGCCGTGTTCCTGCTGCGCGATCTGCCTTATCGGTTGTCCGACGCGGCCTCGCCCGCACAGGCGCAGTGCAACCCGCGCATCGCCATGCAGCCACTGGACACCGGCGCCCAGGATGGGGTGAGCCTGGTCTGTGGCTTCTTTCATTTCCGTCCAGGATTGAGCAGCCTGATCATCGATGCCCTGCCCGATCACCTGATCCTGCGCGCTGGTGATCCAGGCTCCAGTGCCGCACGGCGGCTGTTCGAACTGATCATGGAGGAATGCTCACGTAGCGAAGGCCCGGCCGGCGCCCTGCTCGAGCGCCTCAGCCACCTGCTGTTTCTCTACGTGCTGCGCGAACAGGGCCAGGCCGTGGCAAACCTCGGCGGCCTGCTGGGCCTGGCCCGTCACCCCCAATTCGCCGCCCTGCTCGAACGCTTGATCGCAGAGCTCCAGCAAGCCTGGCCACTGGAGCAGATGGCCGAGCTGACCGGCCTGTCGCGCTCGGCTTTCTGCAAACGCTTCCAGGAACTGACCGGCACCTCGCCTGGCCACGTGCTGCTGACCCTGCGCATGCGCCAGGCGTGTCGCCTGCTGCAACAAGGACAACCGGTCGCCGAGACAGCCGATGCCTGCGGCTACCAGTCGGTGGCCGCCTTTACACGGGCATTCGGCAAGGTGATCGGGGCGCTGCCCGGAGCGTATCGAAAGCAGTTTGGGTAAGCGCCAGCAATCGTAATTCACCGCCGCAACTGTTGGCGCAGAAGCAAAGGCGCTGCTGCTGGCAGCTAGAGCGCGGCTCGCGCAGCAACATCTCTTATCTCTAAAAATAATATAAATATTTATTTATATTATTTTTAGAGATATCCCTCCAACCTTTATAAGACGAGGTATCACGGCTGCAAAAAGGCTCCACCGCCCATGCTCGAACACCTGGCAAAGCTCATGCCTGAGCCATTACCTGCCTCCGATCACGTCCTGCAAGCTGCTGCCACGGCAACAGCAGACCAACTGCTGCCGCAACAACAGCGATTCAACAATCCGTGTGCCAGATCAACAGACTCCAAGCTGCCTGTTGCCAGCCAAGCCAGTTTTTCCGGGGGAACCGCTGCTGGTATGGCGATTGCTCCAAGTGCCTCACCTCGAGCAACAGCACTACAGGAACATCTCGGATGAGCACTCCCTTTAAAATAGTCGCCGTTTCCGGTGGCACCTCCCGTCCCTCGCGCACACTGGCACTGACCGAAGCCATCGTCAGCGAAATCGGCAAGCATCTGGCTATCGACACCCACCTGATCGAACTAGGCAACATCGCTCGCCCGCTCGGTGGTGCGCTGTGGCGCACGGAGCTGTCGACAACCGTCGAACACGAGCTGCGCCAGATCGAGTCAGCCGATTTACTGGTAGTCGCCGCGCCGGTCTATCGCGGCACCTACCCTGGGCTGTTCAAGCACCTGTTCGACCTTATCGGCCAGGACGCACTGATCGACACACCGGTGCTGCTCGCCGCCAGTGGTGGCAGCGAGCGGCATGCGCTGGTGCTCGACCACCAGCTACGCCCGCTGTTCAGTTTCTTCCAGTCGCTGACCCTGCCCATCGGCGTTTACGCCAGCGAGTCCGAATTCGCCGACTACCGCATCGTCAGTCAGCCCCTGCAAGCGCGTATCGAACTGGCGGCAGAGCGTGCCGCTGGCCTGTTCCGCGGCCAAGCGCATGCCCTGCGCAAGATCGCCTGAGGAGCCCGCATGCGCCAGCACACTATTTGCCAGCAAGGCCAGCAAGCGAGGGACATCGCGTGAGAACCAACCAACAACCCAGCGTGCTCAGCCCCTTGCAGGCCGCTCGCCGGCTGGCTGCGGATTTCGCCGAGACCGCCGTCGAACGCGACGAGGCCGGCGGCACACCCAAGCAGCAACGCGATGCGATTCGTCAGAGCGGCCTGTTGGCGCTGAGCATCCCGACCCAGTTCGGCGGCCTCGGCGCCAGCTGGAGCGAAACCCTGGAAGTGGTGCGCGAGTTCGCCAAGGTCGACAGCTCCATCGCCCACGTGTTCGGTTTCCAGCACCTGATGCTGGCCACCGTGCGCCTGTTCTCCCGCCCCGATCAGTGGCAGCCCTGGTTCGAGCAGACTGCGCGCAAGAACTGGTTCTGGGGCAATGCGCTCAATCCGCTGGATACCCGCACCGTGGTCAAAACCTTCGATCGCTGGCGTGAGTTTTCCGGCAAGAAGAGCTTCTGTTCCGGCGCCAGCGACTCGGAAATGCTGATTGCCTCGGCGGTCGACGAAAGCGCCGGCGGCAAACTGCTGATCGCTGCCATTCCCAGTGGCCGCACCGGCATCACGCTACATGGTGACTGGAACAACATGGGCCAGCGCCAGACCGACAGTGGCAGCGCCACCTTCGAGCGCGTGCGCGTGGAAGAGAACGAACTGCTGCTCGACCCCGGCCCGCTGAGCACGCCCTTTGCCTGCCTGCGCCCACTGATCGCCCAGTTGCACTTCGCCCATATCTTCCTCGGCATCGCCGAAGGCGCTCTGGAGGAAGCCCGTCAGTACACCCTCAAGGAAGGCCGGCCCTGGTTCCGCTCCAAGGTCCAGCACGTCAGCGAAGACCCTTACGTGCTGCGCCACTACGGCGAATTCTGGGTTGGCCTGGAAGGCGTGCGCCTGCTGGTGCAGCGCGCCGCCGCGCAGCTCGACGAAGCCTGGCACAAGGAACACGCCCTCGGTGCCGAGGAGCGCGCGCAACTGGCACTGTCCATCGCCACGGCCAAGGTGGCGGCTGCCCGCACCGGCCTGGATATCTGCAACCGTCTGTTCGAGGTGACCGGCGCCCGCGCCACCCACGCTTCGCTACGCCTTGACCGCTATTGGCGCAACCTGCGTACCCAGAGCCTGCACGACCCAGTGGACTACAAGCTCCACGAGCTGGGTGAGTGGGCACTGAACCAGACGCGTCCCACCCCGTCTTTCTATTCGTAGGGATCCCCATGCAACTGCTGACCCTCCCCCCCTCGCCGACACTGGCCACCTCGATCCGGGCAACCGCACAGGTCTTCGAAGACCCTAGATCGCAGGCGCTTCTCGCCCACTTGCAACAGGTCGCCCCCAGCGAGGCCAGCGTTCTGATCATCGGCGAAACCGGCACGGGCAAGGAGCTGGTCGCACGCCATATCCACAATCTGAGTGGCCGACGCAATGGCCCCTTCATGGCGGTCAACTGCGGCGCCTTCTCCGAATCGTTGGTCGAGGCGGAACTGTTCGGCCACGACAAAGGCGCCTTCACCGGTGCCCTGGCGGCCAAGGCCGGCTGGTTCGAGGAGGCCAATGGCGGCACGCTGTTCCTCGATGAAATCGGTGATCTGCCCATGGCCATCCAGGTCAAGCTGCTGCGGGTCTTGCAGGAGCGCGAGGTGGTGCGCCTGGGCTCGCGCAAGAGCATCCCGATCAACGTGCGCGTGGTCGCCGCCACCAACGTGCAGTTGGACAAGGCCATCGGCGCCGGCAACTTCCGCGAGGATCTGTACTACCGCCTCAACGTCGTCAGCTTGCAGCTCTACCCGCTGCGCGAACGGCCGGGCGACATCCTGCCGTTGACCCGCCACTTCATCAAAACCTACTGCAACCGCCTGGGTTACGGCGAAGTGCGGCTGTCTCCCGAAGCCGAGCGCAAGCTGGTGAGCTACGACTGGCCGGGCAACATTCGCGAGCTTGAGAACGTCATCCACCACACCCTGCTGGTGTGCCGCAACGGCCTGGTGCAGGACGATGATCTGCGCCTGTCGCACCTGCGCATCGAGCGCCAGGATCAGGCGCCGGCGCCAATAAAGGAAAACGCCGACGAACAGTTGCTGCGCGCCTTTCAGCGCCTGTTCGAGGAACAGGCCGGAGGCCTGCACGAGAAGGTCGAGGACAGTCTGCTGCGCGCGGCATATCGCTTCTGCCACTACAACCAGGTGCACACCGCCAGCCTGCTGGGGCTGAGCCGTAACATCACGCGCGCGCGGCTGATCGCCATCGGCGAGCTGGTGGTCAATCGCCGCAAGCCGGCCCCCCACACACAACCCAATCGGGCGGTACAGCTATCGATATGAGCAGCCGGCGCCCATCGGCTCACTACCTACCTTGCGTTGCCTCAACCACCGCAACGAGGAAAACATCATGAGTCTCGACATCTTCTGGTTCCTGCCCACCTCCGGCGACACCCGCTATCTCGGTCACTCCGGCAGTGGCCGTCCGGCCACCAACGCCTACATGCGGCAGATTGCCGTGGCCGCCGACCAGCTCGGCTACGACGGTTTGCTGATTCCCACCGGCGCCAGTTGCCTGGATCCCTGGGTCACCGCCGCCAGCCTGGCGCCGGTCACCCAGCGCATCAAGCTGCTGGTGGCGCTGCGCACCTCGCTGGGCAACCCCACCGCTTCGGCCCGTCAGGCGGCGAGCCTGGATCAGGCCAGCGGCGGTCGCCTGCTGCTCAACGTGGTGCCCGGCGGCGATGCCACCGAACTGCAAGCCGACGGCGTATTCCTCGCCCACGACCAGCGCTACGAAGCCTCCGATGAATTTCTCAGCATCTGGCGCCGCCTGCTACAAGGGGAGAAGGTCGACTTCGACGGCAAGCACCTCAAGGTGCGCGGCGCGCAGAACTTCTTCGCGCCGGTACAGAAACCCTACCCGCCGCTGTACTTCGGCGGCTCCTCACCTGCCGCGCACGAACTGGCGGCCAAGCACGTCGACGCCTACCTGACCTGGGGCGAGCCCCCGGCCGCCGTGGCCGAGAAGATTGCCGATGTTCGCGCTCGTGCCGCCAAACGGGGTCGCAGCGTGCGCTTCGGCGTGCGCCTGCACGTCATCGTGCGTGAAACCGTTGATGCGGCCTGGGCCGCTGCTGACGAGTTGATCAGCCATCTGGACGACGCCACCATCGCTGCGGCCCAGGCCAACTACGCCAAGATGGACTCCGAAGGCCAACGGCGCATGGCCGCGCTGCACGGAGGCGACCGCAACCAGCTGGAGGTCGCCCCCAACCTCTGGGCCGGCGTCGGCCTGGTGCGCGGCGGGGCCGGCACAGCGCTGGTGGGCGACCCGGAAACGGTCGCGGCACGTTTGCTGGAATACGCCGACCTGGGCGTCGACAGCTTCGTGCTGTCCGGCTACCCGCACCTGGAAGAAGCCTACCGTTTCGCCGAACTGGTGTTCCCGCTGCTGCCCGGCAAGGGCAAGGTCACCGTCGACGGTGCGTTCACCGGTGGTGCGTTCGACGTGCGTGCCGGCAAGGAGCAAGTCGCATGAAGATCAGCGACCTGTGCTGTCGCCCAGCCTACCTGCAGCCCTTCGGTGGCATACCGGGGGCTCGAGGATGAGGGGGTGGAGAAGTTCTTCGGTGGCAATGCCGAGTGGCTGTTCGGGTTGACCTGGGGTAAGCGCGGTGCAGCGCGCCGGACGACCGACCTGGCCCTGCCTCCGGCTTGGCCGCCTGGCGCACCGCCACGCCACAAGACGAGCAAAATAAAACCGCCGTCCCGCAAAGGGTTGGCGGTTTCTTTCGGCTACGCTGCGTCCTCGTTTCAAGCCACTGCCTTGCCTACCGGCTGTTCCTGCTCCAGCTCACGCACCAGCGGCAACACATGCCTGCCGAAGTACTCGACCTCCTCCTGAAAGTGTAGAAAGCCGGAGAGGATCAGATCGACGCCGACGGCCTTGAGCGCGACGATGCGCTCGGCGATCTGCCGTGGCGTGCCGATCAGGTTGGTCTTGAAGCCGTCGTTGTACTGCACCAGGTCTTCGAAGGTGGATTTGGCCCAGTTGCCCTCGCCCTCCGGGCTGGCTGCACCAGCGTTCTTCACTTCGCTGCCGAAGCCGTTGACGGCCTCCGGATCGGCCTTGGCGATGATCTCGGCCAACACCGCGCGGGCTTGTTCCTCAGTGTCGCGGGCAATGATGAAGGCGTTCACGCCGACCTTCACCGAATGGCCGTTGGCTGCCGCCTTGGCACGGATGTCGTCGATCTGGGCCTTGATGCCCTCGACGCTGTTGCCGTTGGTGAAGTACCAGTCGGAAACCCGTGAGGCCATGTCGCGCGCGGCTCGCGAGCTGCCGCCCTGAAAGATTTCCGGGTGCGGTCGCTGCAGCGGCTTGGGCTTGAGGGTGTAATCGTTGAAACGGTAGAAATCGCCGTGAAAGCTGAAATTGTCCTGCGTCCAGATGCCCTTCAGGGCACGGATGAACTCCTCGGAACGGCGATAGCGCTCATCATGATCCAACCACGGCTCACCGATGGCGCGGAATTCGCCCTTGAACCAGCCAGACACCACGTTGATGGCGATGCGTCCGTTGGTGTACTGATCGATGCTCGCCAGTTGCTTGGCCGCCAGCACCGGCGTCCACGGCCCGGGTAGGATCGCCGCGATCACCTTGAGCTTCTCGGTAGCGGCCAACAGCGCATGGCTGATGGTCACCGACTCGTGCTGGTTGTCGGCGCCATAGCCGGCCGTGAAGCGGATCTGCGACAGCGCGTATTCGAACCCGGAACGCTCGGCGATTTGCGCCAGCTTGCGGTTGTAGTCGATGTCCCAACTGGTGCGTTGCTCGATCTTGCTGACAACCAGGCCGCCGCTGACGTTGGGTACCCAGTAGGCGAATTTGATCGGTTGGCTCATGACGGTGGCTCCTCTGTAGCTCGGAAAAGTCAGGCCGCACTGGCGACCGGGAGATGAAAGAACGCCGCGACGGTGTCGAGCACGCGTTCGATCCGTTCGAACTGCGCCGCTTCGGCGAGGCGATAGTCATCGAAGGCCTCGACGCTGGCGTACAGGCCGTACGGCAAGGTATGGGCCTGGAAGAACGCGAATAGCGGGCGCAGCTGATGATCGATCATCAGTGCATGGCGCTCGCTGCCACCGGTAGCGGCCAGCACGACTGGCACCCCCTTGAGCGACTGGTGTTCGACCAGATCGAACAGGTGCTTGAACAAACCGGTGTAGGAAGCGCGATAGACCGGGCTGCCAACCAACAGAAGGTCAGCCTGCTCGATGGCGTGCAGATGCGGCTGCAGATCGGCAGAGGCCGTGTCGCGCTCGAGTGAGCCGGACAACGCGCTGGACAACTCGGCGATGCGCACCCAATGCACCTGCAGATTCGGCAGCCTTGCCTGCAGCCTTTGCACCAGGGCCTCCAGCAGCCCATGCGTACGTGATGGCGCACGCAAACTGCCCGACACCACCACCACTTTGATAACGCTTGTGCTCATGCTCATCCCTCCGCCCCTGGTCATCGTTCGAGAGAGCTTGAGCAGCAACCATGCCAATGGGTTAACTCCAGTTGATTCAATGAGTTGTGATCAACCAGCAACAACCGCAGCTGCCCCGCCGCGTGCAAGCTGTTGAACCACTGACCACCGAGAAACAGTAGCGCCAAGCAGCAGTACTGCCCGCCCTTCAACAGACGTTCAACAAGCTGTTGGTACTGGTACAGCCAACCTGCCCGAAAAAATCACAACCATTTGATTTATAGAGGTTTTCATACAGGGTACGGAATTTGCGAAGGATCAGCCGTCAGCAATCGCATCACCCGAGGAGAACTGCGATGACCGCTCAAGCCCATGTGCCACACCTGTCTACCGGCACCGACTACCAATCCCTCGTCGCCCGCTTCCGGCCGATCTTCGCGCGCGTCGCCGAAGGCAGTGTCGAACGTGAGCGCACCCGCAGCCTGCCATTCGAGCCCATCCGCTGGCTGAAGGAGGCCGGCTTCGGCGCCGTGCGCGTGCCGGTCGAACACGGCGGCGCCGGCGCATCCTTGCCGCAGTTGTTCCAGCTGCTGATCGAACTGGCCGAAGCCGACTCCAACCTGCCGCAGGCGCTGCGCGGGCACTTCGCATTCGTCGAGGATCGCCTCAATGCTCATGCCAGCACGCCGCAGGACGTCTGGTTCAAACGCTTCGTGGGGGGTGATCTGGTCGGCTGCGCCTGGACGGAAGTGGGCACGGTGAAGATCGGTGACGTCATCACCCGGGTCTCACGCCAGGGCGAACAGTGGGTGGTCAATGGCACCAAGTACTACAGCACCGGCAGTCTCTTCTCCGACTGGATCGACCTGTTCGCCCGGCGCGATGACACCGGCGCCGACGTGATCGCGGCAATCCGCACTCGGCAGCCAGGCATCACCCAAAGCGACGACTGGGACGGCTTCGGCCAACGCACCACCGGCAGCGGCACTTCGGTATTCGCGAACGCGGTGGTCGAGGAAGAGAACATCATCGACTTCGCTACCCGCTTCACATACCAGACGGCGTTCTACCAACTGGTGCTGCTGGCCGTCATCGTTGGCTCAGGCCGCGCCGCCGTACGTGATTTCAGCAGAGAAACCAGCAAGCGCACACGGGTGTTCAGCCATGGCAACGCGCCGACCGTCAGTCAGGATCCACAGGTACTGCAGGTGATCGGCAAGGCCAGTGGCCTGGTCTATGCCGCCGAAGCGGGCACCCTGCGCGCCACCGAAGCAGCTCAGCGGGCCTACCTGGCACGCTTTGGCAGCGATGAAACGGCCGAGCAACAGGCCAACAGCGCCGCCGAACTGGAATCGGCCCAGGCACAGGTGGCTGCCGTGGAGCTGGTGCTGCGCGCCACCAGCGACCTGTTCAACACGCTGGGTGCTTCGGGCGCCAGCACCGCCAAACAGCTCGACCGCCACTGGCGCAACGCCCGTACCGCCGCCTCGCACAACCCGGTGATCTACAAGGAGCGCATCATCGGCGACTGGCATGTAAACGGCACCGAGCCGCCCTATGTCTGGCAGATCGGTGGTGGCGCCAAGCAGTCCTGACGGCATACATAGGCCTGGAGAGCACTCTCCAGACCTTGAAACCTGATCACGATCCTTTAGTTAGCACAGATCAACGAATAGGCCGGAGCAGCCGGTCGCACGACTCGTGGCAGGGGGCTTTAGCCGTCAGCTCTTGACGCCCAAGCAGCGCCAATCGCGGCTAAAGCCCCTCTCACAAATCACCACGCTTTGGCTTGCACCAAGCCGCCAGCCAGCGCCAGCATCAGCCCGGCGAGCAACGCCGGGACCCGATTCATGCCTGCCCTCCCAATTCATCGGCCAGGGCGGCGCCGTTTAAGTAATGGTCACCGAGCAGCCGCCGTTGCGTCGGCAATGCCGGCTCGGCACTGTCCGGCTGCGGTCGCGACAGGCTGCTGCCGGCCAGCTCGAAATGCGTCTGGGTGGCAAGACGTGCCGCCTCGGCAGCCGCCAGGCGAAAGGCGATGGCGGCCGATTGCGAAGTACCGGCGTGCCCCAGCAGCGCATCAGCGGCATCGATGCGAATACGCAGCTCGCCGACTGCGGCAATCACCAGTGCTTCGTGGCGGGCACTCTGTCCACGCAGGTAATCAAGCAGCGACACCTCGACATGACGAGCGTGAGCCAGGTCGCCCCGGCCTTGTGAATGGGTAATGGACATGGCGTGACCTCAGTTCCAGGAATGGCGTGGCGGCTTGATGCCGTTGAGCAACTGATTGCCGACCAGGTGATACTTCCAGCGCACCGGGTCATGCAGGGTGTGGGTGCGCGCGTTGCGCCAGAAGCGATCCAGGCCCTGGCTGGCCGAGACGCTGCGCGTGCCACCCAGCTCCAGCAGGCGGCTGGAAGCCTCCAGGGCAATCTCGGTGGACAGCACCTTAGCCTGGCCGACCACCAGCGAGGCGTCTGCCACGTGCTCTTCACTGGGCTCGGTGACGGCGCGATCGACCGCCTGGGCAGCGCGTTGCAAGATGGCTTCGGCCGCCTGCAGGCGCCAGGCCAGCTCACCGATCAGCGCCTGGCCAAGTGGGTCCTGCCAGCCGTGCTGCAACCCGCTGTCGACCCAAGGGCGTGCCTGACGCGCCACGCGCAGGGTTTCGGCAAGGGCGCCACGGGCGATGCCGGTGTCCACGGCGGCCTGGATGATCTGCGAGATAGGGCCATCGGCGGTTGGCTGGTCGTAAGCCCTCCAGGCCGGCACCACATCGCTCACCGGCACGCGTACACCGTCGATACGCACCTGGCCGCTGGCGGTGATGCGCTGGCCGAAGCCGTCCCAACTGTCGATCACCGTCAGGCCGGCGGCATCGCGCGGAACGAATGCGATGTGCGGGCGGCCCTCCTCGTCGACACCCGCAACCGGGACGATATGCGCGAACAACGCACCGGTGCAGTAGGCCTTCTCGCCGTCGAGCACGGCCGTGTCGCCAGCGAAGCGGATCTGCGTCTGAAAGGTGGTGACGTATTGGCTGCGCGCTTCGGAGAAGGCGTTACCGAAACGGTAGCCTTGCAGCACCTTGGCGTAGTAGCGGCGCTTCTGCTCCTCGCTGCCGGTCAGGCCGAGGTTGCTGAGCACGCCGAAGTGGTTTTGCGGCAACTGGCCGAGCGACGAATCGGCGGCGGAGATGGTCGCGATCACCTCACTGAGGGTGACGTACGACACCCCGGCGCCCCCGTACGCTTTCGGTACGCTGATCGCCCACAGACCGCTTTCGGAGAAGCGCTCCAGCTCCTCCCAGGGCAAGCGTCGCTCGCGATCACGAGAGGCCGCCTCACGGGCGAAATCATCGGCCATACGCAGCGCCACGTCGATGGCTTCGGCATCGTGACGGATGATATGAGCCGCACGCTGCGGCGCCGAGCGCCCCTGCGCAGGCCGGTCGGCTGATTGTGGCTGGGTCATGTGCTGCTCCATGAATGACGGATTCCCCAGGGCTACAGCACAGCCCGTACCAACCTGGTAAATCCTTTCAATTCAGTGGCTTGGCGAACCGTCCCCGTTATCGGGAAGTGCCTGGCGACGCAAACTGCGGATTGGCTGTTGCCAAGCGAACAGTTGCTGCAGAGGCTGATATCCAGCGGGGACTGGACGATCAGCCGCAACTCGTCGACGTTGGACTCGGCGGCGTTAGCGCCGCTCAGTCGGCCTTTGCGCCCAGGTAAAAATGCTGGATATCTTCCCGCGCGGCCAACTCGGTAGCGCCGCCCTCACCCACCACCCGACCGTTCTCCAGGATATAGCCGTAACTGGCGTGGCGCAGGGCGACGTTGATGTTCTGCTCGGCGACCAGAAAGCTCACGCCCTCCTGTGCATTGAGCTGAGCGACGATGGCGAATATCTCTTCGACGATGATCGGCGCCAGGCCCATCGAAGGTTCATCGAGCAGCATCAGACGCGGCTTGGTCATCAGCGCACGGCCGATGGCAAGCATCTGCTGCTCACCGCCGGAGGTCAGCCCGGCCTGGGTCTTGCGCTTGGTCTTCAAGCGTGGAAACCAGGCGTAGATGCGCTGCAGATCCTGCTCCAGCTGGCGTCGCGTGGGCTTGCGCAGGAAACCGCCGCTACGCAGGTTCTCCTCGATAGTCAGATGGGCGAATACATGCCGCCCCTCCAGCACATGGATGATGCCCTGGCGTGCCAGAACATTGGCGGCAACGCCAGCGGTGTCCTGTCCCTGAAAACGGATCTGCCCACGACTGACCTGGGCCCGGTCAGCTTGCACCAACCCGGAGATAGCCTTGAGCGTGGTGCTCTTGCCAGCCCCGTTGGCGCCGAGCAAGGCAACGATATCGCCCTGCCCGACCCGCAGGGACACGCCAGCCACGGCGAGAATCGCGCCGTCGTAGATCACCTCGATATCATTTACCGCCAGCAGTTCCTGGCTCGCGGCACCCGCATTCGGCGCACTGCCCATCTCTTCATCCTCCGTCGGCGCCCTCGCGCCCGGTTGTATGTCGCGCGGTTCAACCTCGCTGCCGGTTCAGGGCAAGCGGCTATTGCGCATTACAATCGCGCGGCGTCACGCCCTTCTCCTTCGCGTACTCGGCCGCCTTGGCATCGATCAACGGGCGCAAGGTGGTGCGGTCGGCCTGGACCCAGTCGGTGATCAGGTTCCAGCGCTGACCATCCCACTGCTGCACCTTGGCCGCGCCGCCGCCTTCATGGTCGCTGCAGGACAGTTTCAGCGGCTGCATCAGGCCAAGGAAACCGATCTCCTTGAGTCGCGCATCGTCGAGATCAAGGTGCTCGAGGCCCCAGCTACCTTCCTCGCCATTGAGTGGCCGGTTACCGAATTTCTTCTGCCCGGCGCGAATCGCTTCGACGGCAATGGCGGCGTTCACCAGGCCGGAGTTGTAGTAGACGCTGCCGAAGCTTTTCGGGTCCTTGAGGTCGCTCTTGCCCTTGTCGAGGATGTGTTCCTTGATGCGCCGGTGGATATCGAAGTCGGCACCGCCCGGATAGGGCGTCAGCGCCAGGTAACCCTTGCCCGCCTCGCCGGCCGGCAGCACGTCTTCGTTGGAACTGGCCCAGATGTCACCAATGATGCGCTCGACCGGAAAGCCGAAACGTGCGGCCGTCTTGATCGCCACTGGAGTGGACACGCCCCAGGTGCGCAGGAATATCCAATCCGGCTTCAGTTGGCGAACCTGGCGCCACTGCGAGGCCTGCTCGTTACCCGGGTCGGCAACGGGAATCTGGATGTTCTCGAAGCCGTACTTCTCCGCCAGCAGCTTGAGCGGCCCCTGGGTTTCCCGGCCATAGGCGGAATCGTGATAGACGGTGGCGATCTTCTTGCCCCTGAGCTTGTCCAGCCCGCCTTCGCGTTCGGCCACGTAGTTGATGAATGCCGAGGCCTCACTGTAGAAGGTCAACATTACCGGGAAGTTATAGGGGAACACGCGGCCGTCGGTAGCCTCGGTACGGCCGTAGCCAAGGGTGATCAGCGGGATCTTGTCGGCCGCGGCCTTGTCCGCCAGGGCATAGGCCGCAGGCGCGCCATTGGGCTGGTAGACGGCCACTGGTGCACCATTGAGACCGTTCTTGAAGCGCTCGTAGCACTCGATGCCCTTCTCCGCCGTCCACTCGGTTTCGCACTCCTGCCAGACCAGCTTGACGCCATTGATGCCCCCCTCCACCTCGTTGATATAGCGCAGGTAGTCGATCATCCCGGCCCACACCGGAATGCCGCTGGAGGCATAGGCACCGACCCGGTAGGTGGCCAGCGGGAAGAATTGTTCATTGGCCGCCTGAGCCGTCAGCGGCAGCGCGGCATAGGTCGCGAGCACTAGGCCGAAGGCGGCGAAGCGGCGTTTCAGGGTTGCATTCATGATAATTTCTCACTCGCGCGCCTGGCCTGCGCAACCGCGGCCAGGCGCTGGTTGATAGGGACTCAGTGCTCGTTGGCGCAGTCGCGCGGGGTGATGCCTTTTTCCTTGGCGTAGGCAGCGGACTTGGCTTCGATCAGCGGACGCAGGGTGGCGCGGTCGGCCTGGATCCAGTCCGTCACCAGCACCCACTTATCGCCATCCCACTGCTGCACACGGGCAGCACCGCCGCCCTCGTGGTCGGAGCAGGACAGCCTCAGCGGGGGCAACAGCCCTTCGAAACCAATGACCTTGAGCCGCGCCGCATCGATGTCCAGGTGCTCGAAGCCCCAGCGCGCTTCCTCGCCGTTGAGCGGGCGGTTACCAAACTTGCCTTGGGCAGTGCGCAGTGCCTCGACGGCAATCGCGGCATTGATCAGGCCGATGTTGTAGTACACCTTGCCGAAGTAGCCCTTGTCCTTGAGGTCGCTCTTGCCGGCATCGAGGATGTGCTGGCCCAAGCGCTGATGGATCTCGAAACCGTCACCGCCCGGAAATGGCGCCAGCGCCTGGTAACCCTTGGCCGCGACACCAGCCGGAATCACGTCAGCTTCGGAGCCGGCCCAGACGTCGCCGATGATCCGATCCACCGGGATGCCAAAGCGCGCGGCAGTCTTGATGCCCACCGGAGTGGACACCCCCCAGGTACGCAGGAACACCCAGTCCGGCTTGATCTGCCGCACCTGGCGCCACTGCGCCGACTGCTCGTTGCCCGGGTCGGCCACCGGAATCTGGATGTTCTCGAAGCCGTACTTTTCCGCCAGCAGCTTCATCGGCGCCTGGGTTTCCCGGCCATACGCCGAATCGTGGTAGACGGTGACGATCTTCTTGCCCCTGAGCGGGTCGAAACCACCCTCGCGCTCGGCGATGTAATTGATGCCCACCGAAGCCTGGCCGTAGTAGTTCAACAGCAGTGGGAAGGCATAGGGGAACACGCGGCCGTCGGTGGACTCGGTACGCCCGCCGGCGCCATCGATCAACGGGATGCGGTCGGCTGCGCCCTTCTCCATCAGTGCGTAGGAACCCGGTGTGCTGTGGGTGAAGAAGAACGCCGTCGATGCGCCGTCCTTGCCGCCCTTGTGGCGCTCGTAGCACTCGACGATACGGTCGACGTTCCACTCGGTCTCGC
This sequence comes from Pseudomonas sp. PA15(2017), assembly GCF_001945395.1. Classification (GTDB taxonomy): domain Bacteria; phylum Pseudomonadota; class Gammaproteobacteria; order Pseudomonadales; family Pseudomonadaceae; genus Aquipseudomonas. Next base: position 32,013 of record NZ_MSXV01000038.1, read on the forward strand.
ATTCCTGCCAGACCAGCTTGACGCCATTGATGCCGCCTTCCACCTCGTTGATGTAGCGAAAGTAGTCGATCTCTCCGGCCCACCAGGGAATGCCACTGGAGGCATAGGCGCCGACCCGGTAGGTGGCCATGGGAATGAACTGTTGGTTGTCGACCGCCTGGGCGACCACCGGTGACAGGGCCTGGGCGCCAAGCAGGAGAAGGCTGGCGAGCAGGTGGCGATGCTGATTCTTACGCATGATGTGTACTTCTTGTGCGGTGTTGGAAGCCTCCTTTCCCGGGGTCGGGTCAAGGTTCGTGGGAACGTTCTGGTCGTGGGGCTCAGAATCTCAGCGGCCAGATCCTGGCTCGCTCGCGCCAGTCGCCGAGCAGGCGTACCAGCCCTTCCGGCTCCTTGATCAGCAACCAGATGATCAGGCTGCCGAAGAGGATCTTCTGCAGGTTCTGCAATTGCCCGGCATCGACGTTGCCGTCGAACAGCCATTGCCCGGCATGGCTGAGCAGAATCGGGGTGAGGCTGATAAAGGCCGCACCGATGAAATTGCCGGCGATGCTGCCCATGCCACCGATGATGATGATGAAGAGGATCTGGAACGACCGGTTGATATCGAAACTACCGGCACTGGCAGTGCCCAGGTAGGCGAACGCCCAGAGCGCCCCGGCGATACCCAGGTAGAAAGAGCTGACGGCGAAGGCCAGCCGCTTGTAGCGATCCACCTCGATGCCGATCACTGCCGCAGCGGTATCCATGTCGCGAATCGCCATCCAGTTGCGGCCGACCTGGCTACGCACCAGGTTGACCGCCACCCAGGTCAGCAGCACCACGCAACTCAGGGTCAGCAGGTAGCGGCCGACCGGTGTGGCCAGGCTGTAGCCGAACAACTCCAGACGCGGCGCGCTGATGGTGCCGGACGAGGCGTAGTTGTAGAACCAGGGAAACTTGGCGAACACCCACTCCAGAAAGAACTGCGCAGCGAGCGTGGTGACCATCAGGTAAAAACCCTTGATCCGCGCGCTGGGAATGCCAAACAGCAAGCCAACCAGGCCAGCGATCAGCCCGCCGCCGATCAGCGCCAGCGGTAGGGGCAGCCCAGGCACCCGCAGCAACAGGCCGTAGGTGGCGAAGGCTCCAACCGCCATGAAGCCGGCAGCGCCGACCGAAGTCTGCCCGGTGTAGCCGGTCAGCAGGTTCAGCCCCAGCCCGGCCAGCGACAACACCAGAAAGGGGATCAGGATCGCGTTGAGCCAGTAGTCGTTACCCAGCAAGGGCAGCGCGACGAAGGCCACCAGCAGCAACAACGACAACCCCAGCGGCCAGCGATGGCGTACCAGGATCAGAGGCGCTTCGTCGAAGCGAGCGCGCAGGCGCGAAACGGTAGCGGTCATGGCGTCATACCCGTTCGATGGCCCGATCGCCGAACAGGCCGGCCGGACGGATGTAGAGGAAGATCAGAGCCAGGAAATAGGCGAACCAGGGGGTGATGCCGCCACCGATCAGCGGGCCGATGTAGGCCTCGGCAAGGTTCTCCGCGGCGCCGACGATCAGGCCGCCAACGATGGCCCCGCCAATCGAGGTGAAACCACCGATGATCAGCACCGGCAGCGCCTTGAGCACCACCAGCGAGAGCGAGAACTGCACGCCCTGGCGCGCCCCCCAGAGCAGCCCGGCAACCAGCCCGACCACCCCGGCCACCGCCCAGACGATCTGCCAGATGCGGTTCAGGTTGATGCCCAGCGACAGCGCCGCTCGCGTGTCGTCGGCCACCGCCCGCAATGCCACGCCGATTCGGGTCTTGTTGAACAGCAGCGCCAACACCACCACCAGCAGTGCGGAGACACTCGCGGCGACCAGGTCGAACTGGCTGATCATGATCTCGCCGACGAACAGCGGGATATCTTCGATACCCAGATCCAGCGCACGCACCTGGGCGCCCATCAGCCCTTGTGCCAGGCCCTCGATGACGAACGACAGGCCGAGGGTGGCCATGAACAGGGTGATCTGCGAGCGATTGACCAGTGGCCGCAGCACCAACCGCTCGATCAGCAGCGCGCCGATGATCAGCACCAGCACCGTCACGGCCAGCGCCAGGGCGAAAGACAGTCCCTGCTCGTGCAGGCTGACGAAGGTCAGCGCAGCGAACAGCAGCATCGCGCCCTGGGCGAAATTGAACACACCGCTGGCTTTGTAGATCAGCACGAAGCCGATCGCCACCAGCGAATACATGGTGCCGGCGAGCAGCCCGCCGATCAGGGTTTCCAGAAAGAAGGTCATCCGTTTGCCGTCCCCAGGTAAGCGGCGATCACATCGGGGTTGGCCTGAACCTCGGCCGGTGTGCCGTCACCGACCTTGCGCCCGTAGTCCAGCACCACCACGTGGCTGGACAGCCCCATGACCACCTGAATGTCATGTTCGATGAGAATCACCGTGGTGCCGAGATCGCGGTTGCTGTCCGCAATGAAGCGGCTCATGTCCTGTTTCTCTTCAGCGTTCATCCCCGCCATCGGCTCGTCGAGCAGCAACAGGGTCGGCTGCGCGATCAGTGCGCGGCCCAGCTCCACGCGCTTTTGCAGGCCGTAGGCCAGGCTGCCCACGGCAACGTCGCGCCAGGGCTGCAGCTCGAGGAACTCGAGCACGCTCTCGGCGCGTTCAGCGAAAGCGCGCGCTTCACGCCGGGCACGTGGCAAGCCCAATGCCTGCTCGAGAAAGAAGCTGCGCTGAAAACGCGACAGGCCAGTGAGCAGGTTGTCCAGCACGCTCATCTTCTTGAACAGCGCGTTGTTCTGGAAGGTGCGGCCAATCCCGAGCCGCGCAGCCTTCAGCGGGTGCGGACGGCGCAGCGGTTCGGCGGCGAAGTACAACTGTCCGGTATCGGCCTGGTAGACCCCGTTGAGGATATTCAGCAACGAGCTCTTGCCAGCCCCGTTCGGCCCGATCAGGGCGCAGATCTCGCCGCGCCTGACGCTGAACGACAGATCGGAAATCGCCTTCACGCCCCTGAACGACAGCGACACGTTGCGTATCTCCAGCAAGGCGCTCATGCCACCCGCTCCAGATGTTCATGCAGCCATGACAGGCGCGCCGGGCTTTGTAACGTCCTGCTGACGGACGTACCTGGCGCCTCGATCCGACGCAAGCGATGGAAGCCGAGCAGACGCCGCACCCGCCCCTTCAGCCAGCGACGCAAGCCCTGGCGCGGATTCTCCAGCGCCCAGTCACAAAGACGCCGGCGCCAAGTGCCTGGCGGCGCCAGACGCGCATGGATTTCGCCAGCCAGCGCCTCGGCACGCGCAGCAGATAGCAGCAACCCGGTCGGGGCGATGTCGCGGCGGTCGCGAGCGGCAGACTCGCTGGTCTCCGGGAAGGCCAGGCCTTCGCCATGCGCCAACCAGCGGCTCAGCAAATGCCCCAATCCTTCATGCCATTCGGTGCCCTCATCGATCCACAGCACATCATCCTCAGACGCTTGCGCCCAACCCTCACGCTGCACTGCCGGCGCCTCACCGACAAACAGCGTCGACAGCGGCTGCACCTGCCACGAGCCGTTGCTCACGGCATTGGCCTGGGCGCAAAACAGATGCAGTGGCCACTGCTCGACAAGGCCGCTGCCCAACCAGTGCGACACGTTTTCGCGGCGCTGGACGAACGCGAACGTAGGGCGCACCTGGCGCAGCTGCCGTTGCAGTTCATCGCCACGGCTGTCGCGGTCGATCACCAGGCTCTGGCCACCAAGCTGCCGGGCAGCCAGCGCCAGAATCAGCAGGCTCGGTTCATAGGCGCCGCACAAGGCCAGCCGCGCGTCAGGAGCAAAGCCTTGCTGACGCAAGCCATCGGCAACCCGCTCGACTTCGCGCTGCACATCGATCCAGCGCCAGGCCTTCCACGCACCGAGGCGGCGATGACGCAGGGCGATGCGTGTCGGTCGTTCTCTGGCCCAGCGCTGCAACGCCGCCAGGGCACTGTCGCCCACCACATCAGGCAACGGCGGATTGAGTTCATGAATGCTCATGCGATGACTCCTCTGCCGAGTCAGGCGGGCTCGGCCAGGCCGACACTGAGGGTTTCGCGCTGCTGGCCGAGGTCGCGATAACCGGCGCCCGGATGGTTGGCGGGCAGCCGCGGGCCATCACCGAACAATTTCTCGCGCAGGGTGCCGGAGCGATAATCGGTCTTGTACACACCGCGTGCCTGCAACTCGGGCACCAGCAGCTCGACCACGTCGCGGAAGGTTTCGTGGGCCAGGGCGTAAGCCAGGTTGAAGCCATCCACGTCGGTCTCCTCGACCCAGGCCTGCAGCTCGTCAGCAACGGTCTGCGCACTGCCGACGATCAGTGGACCGAAGCCGCCAATGCCAACCCAGTCAGCCAGTTCCTGGACCGTCCACTGCTTGTCCGGGTCGGCGGTGGAGAAGGTTTCCACTGCCGATTGAATGGCATTGGTGTGGATGTGCTTGAGCACCTGATCCGGCTGGTACTGGCCAAAGTCGATACCGGTCCAGCCGGAAATCAGCGCCAGCGCCCCCTCGTAGCTGCTATAGGATTTCAGCTCCTGCCACTTGGCCTGGGCCTTGGCGTCGGTCTCGTCGACGATCACCGTCTGCAGGTTGAAGATCAGCACCTTGCGTGGATCGCGCCCGGCTTCGGCAGCGCGGCGGCGGATGTCTGCCACGGTTTTCTTCAGAATCACCTTGGACGGTGCGGCGACGAACACGCACTCGGCGTGCCCGGCGGCGAAGTCCTTGCCGCGGCTCGATGCGCCAGCCTGGTAGAGCACCGGCGTGCGCTGCGGCGACGGCTCGCAGAGGTGGATGCCAGGCACCTGGAAGTGCTCTCCCTGATGGCGGATCTCGTGAACCTTGCTCGGGTCGGTGAAGATCCCGCGTTCACGATCACGTACCACCGCTCCCTCCTCCCAGCTGCCTTCAAACAGCTTGTAGAGCACCTCAAGGTATTCATCGGCGTAGTCGTAGCGCGCATCGTGATCGCTCAGGGCCTTCTGCCCGAGGTTGCGCGCACCGCTGTCGAGGTAGGACGTGACGATGTTCCAGCCGATGCGCCCCTTGGTCAGATGGTCCAGAGTCGACAGACGCCGGGCGAAGGGATACGGGTGTTCGAAGGTCAGCGAGGCGGTGAGACCGAAGCCCAGGTGTTCGGTAACCAGCGCCATCGGGGTGATCAGCGCCAGCGGATCATTCACCGGAACCTGGGTCGCCCGGCGGATGGCCGCGTCGCCATTGCCGCCCAGCACATCGTAGATACCGATCACGTCGGCGATGAAGATGCCGTCGAACTTGCCACGCTCCAGCAACCTGGCCAGATCCGTCCAGTAATCCAGATCCTTGTATTGCCAGGCGCGATCCTTGGGGTGCCTCCAGAGGCCGGGCGACTGGTGGCCGACACAGTTCATCTCGAAGGCGTTCAAACGAATTTCACGTGGCATGGGGACTCCTGCTCAATAGGCTCGGCACCTGTGGCGGTGCTGCTTGTAGCTCTATCAACACGATTCATGCCAACTGATAATTCTTTTGTTTACATAGAGTTATATAAAGTGAGAAACAAGAGAAATGCATAGACGACCACAGCAATGCTGATTGGCTGTTCGGTGGTAAACAGTCAAACGCTTCTGGACTATTCGATCAGGAACAGCGCTTTGCAGATCGACGGCTCGCACTTTCGCGGTGCCAACCCGCCGGAGCACACCATCTGGAACGAGAACGCCACGACCCTGGCTCTTCGCACCAAGACCAATGCCGACATCAACAGCTTGCAGCTCACCTGTGCCCAGTTGCTGGAGCATCGCGAGATGGTCAAAGCAGCTTTCCGGTGGCCAACTGCAGGTACCGCTGGAGCAGATTAGCGATCAGCAACTGCCGCGTGACATACAGGGCCCAATCGGACTGGCGCAGCGGGCCGCGAACATGCGCAGTTCATCTGCGCATGACAGCGAGACCAATAGCGGGTATGCATGTCCGCCCTGTTGGCGCCTGTATGGTTGCATCAGCACAGCAGGTGGCAAAGGCTTAGCAGAGGAGCGACCTGACAGCCGCTCCATGACCCTAGCGCACGTCTGAATGTTTTCTCTGTATGCACCCTTGTGCCGATCAACATTCCGGCACGCGAGTGCAGCCCTGCTTCTGAACTAAAACCCCACAGCCTGTCCGTCTCGCCGACTGTCGCTGGCAGCCACATAGCCATGGGCAGGATCATCCGATAGCCGCCAGATGAACTGCCCGGAACCGAAGTCCATGTAGGGGTCTTCCACGGATTTCAGACGGTTGCCCAGTGCCTCCAGGCCGCGTACGGCATCGGCATTCATGCTGGCTTCCAGATCCACCGAGAAATCCCGGTTGACCTTCCAGCGGGGTGCGTCGCAGGCCGCCTGGGGCTGTTGCTGGTAATCGAGCATGCGCACCAGTGTCTGCACATGGCCTTGGGGCTGCATATCACCGCCCATTACGCCAAAACTCATCTGCGCCACACCATCACGGGTGAGAAAAGCCGGAATGATGGTATGGAACGGCCGCTTGCCGGGAGCCACCACATTGGCCGAAGCCGGGTCGCTGGAGAAACCGGCACCGCGATTCTGCAAGCTGACGCCATAACCCGGCACCACGATGCCGGAGCCGAAGCCCATGTAGTTGGACTGGATAAAGGACACCATCATGCCGTCCTCGTCGGCCACGCTGAGGTAAACGGTGCCACCCGACCTGGGCAGACCGAAGCCGGGCCGGCTGGCCTTGCGCGGGTCGATGGCCCTGGCGCGCTGCGCGAGGTACGCCGGCTCGAGCATCTGTTCGGGCGTGACCTCCATGCTGCGCGGATCGGCGACGTAGCGGTAAACGTCGGCGAAGGCCAGCTTCATGGCTTCGATCTGCAGATGCTGGGACGCCGCCGAGTCGACCGGCAGAGCCGCCAGGTCGAAGTGCTCGAGAATACCCAGCGCGATGAGCGCCGCGATGCCCTGGCCATTCGGCGGAATCTCGTGCACATCGTAACCACGGTAACGCTGTGAAATCGGCGCGACCCACTCGGGGCGATAGCCCCGCAGATCCGCTGCGGTGAGGTTGCCACCCGTGGCTCGGGCATGGCCGATGATGGCCTCGGCGATCTCACCCTCGTAGAACGCCCGCGCGCCCTGCTCGCCCAGTAGCCGCAAGGTGCGCGCAGCGTCGGCGAAGACGAACTTCTCGCCAGTCTGCGGCGCCCGACCATGGGGCATGAAGGCCTCGGCGAAACCCGGCTGGCCCTGCAGTTCGGGAACCGCTGCCGCCCACTTGTGCGCCACGATCGGCGCGATGGTGATGCCGCGCTCGGCCACCTCCACCGCCGGCGCCAGCACCTCGGCGAAGGGGCGCTTGCCAAAACGCTCGTGCAACGCGCCCCAACCGGCTACCGCGCCGGGTAGGGTGATCGAGTCCCAGCCGCGCACGGGCCGTTTCGCATGGCCATGGCCGTCCTCGCCATAGCGCTGACGGAAGTACTCTGGCGTCCAGGCGTCGGGCGCGGTGCCGGAAGCGTTGAGCCCATGCAGCGAGTCGCCGTCCCAGACCAGGGCGAAGGCATCGCTGCCCAACCCGCAGGAAACCGGTTCGACCACGGTCAGGGTGGCAGCCGCGGCGATGGCCGCATCCACGGCGTTGCCGCCGGCCAGGAGCAGGCGCAGCCCGGCCTGGGCCGCAATGGGGTGGGAGGTCGACACCACGTTGCGGGCGAACAACGGGATACGGGTCGTTGGGTAGGGGTTGCGCCAGTCGAACGACATGAAACTCTCCTTCAATGTTTACGGGGCCGGGCGGCGCCCGGCTCCCAGAAAATCACGCGGCGCTGAAGCCAGCGCACGCTCTGTGCCCCGCACAGGCCGATGAAGGCCAGCAGGATGACCCCGGCGAACATGGTCGCGAGGCTCATGCTTACCGAGCTTGAAGCGATCAGATAACCGAGCCCGCGCTGGGCCGACAGGAATTCACCGACCACCGCGCCGATCAGCGCCAGCGACACGCCGATCTGCAGGCCGGCGAATACCTCGCCGGCCGCGGCCGGGAACTTCACGTGAACCAGCAGGTAAAGTCGCGAGGCGGAAAAGGAACGGCAGGCGTCGAGCAGCTCCGGGTCGGTACGCCGAATGCCGTTTACCGTGTTGACGAACAGCGGGAAGAAGCAGACCAATGCCACCAGCACGATCTTGGAAGTCATGCCGAAACCGAACCACACCAGAATGATTGGCCCCAGGGCGACCTTGGGGGTTGCCTGCAGGCCGATCAGCAACGGGTAGACGAAGCGCTCGAAGGTTTCTGACTCAGCCAGCAAGGCGCCCAAGGTGATGGCCAGCAGACAACCAATGGCATATCCGCTCAGCGTTTCGCCCAGGGTGACGCCGATGTGTGGCCACAGGCTGCCATCGGCAAAACCGCCGGCCAGCGCCTGATAGACCGTCACTGGGGCGGGCAGCAGGTAATCGGGAATCTCCAGCAGGCGTACGGACAGGTCCCAGATCAGGATCAACACCGCCAGGCTGGTCAGGGGGTAAAGCACGGGCAGCAGTCTACGCATGGGTGAAGTGCCTTCTCAGCTGTTGGCAGAGTGCGGTGAAGGTTGGATCGACCAGGGTCTCTAGGCTACGGGGCCGCGGCAGCGTGATCGCCACCTCGTCGATGATGCGACCAGGCCGCGGCGACATGACCAGCACCCGGTCGGCCAGGAACACCGCCTCCTGAATGCTGTGGGTGATGAACAGCACCGATTTACGCTGCTGGCTCCAGATGTGCTGCAGCTCCAGTGTCAGCGCTTCGCGGGACAGCGCATCGAGGGCCGCGAACGGCTCGTCCATCAGCAGCAGGCGCGGGTCGTGCAGCAGCATGCGGGCGATGCCGACCCGCTGCTGCATGCCACCCGACAGCTCGAACGGGTAGTCGTTGGCGAACGGTGCGAGGCCGACCAGCTCGAGCAATGCCAGTGCCCGCTGACGCGCCTCGGTGATGGGCAGGCCGAGGGTACGTGCCGGCAGCAGCACGTTGTTCAGCACGGTTTTCCAGGGCAGCAGATTGGGCTTCTGGAACACCACGCCAGTGTGCCGGCTCGGGCCGTCGATGCCCTGCCCGGCTACGCTGACCTGCCCGGCGCTGGCCTCGAGCAGGCCCGCCGCGAGCTTGAGGATGGTGGACTTGCCGCAGCCCGAAGGCCCGAGCACGGCCACGAACTCGCCGTCTTCGATGCATAGGTTCACCTCGGCCAGGGCCTGGATCTCGCCACGTCGGGTCTGATAGGTCAGCCCTGTGTCTTGCAGGGTCAGGGCCGCGCTCATGACTGCGCCTCGCGGGTACGCCGCGCATCGGCAAGGAAGGCCAGCACGACGTGCCAGCTTTCGCGGTTGGCCCGGGCATTGGCGAAAGGAGTGCCGCCGCCGCTGATCAGTACCCCGGCAACCGGATGAACCCTGGCGATCTGGGTGGTCGGCACGAACGGAAAGCCGATGGCATGGCCCGCCCCTTCACCGCGCACATGGGTGACCGGCCAGGCATGGCCGGCCGCCTGCAGCTCGGCCTGGATGCGCTCGCTGTAGGCGCTGGACGGCCAGAAGCCATCATCGCTGCCCGAGATCAGCAACACCGGCCCCTTGATACGCTCAACCGGGATACGCGCCGCCTCGACACTGGCGGCATGTGCCTCCACCGCCACGAACGCCGGCGCCTGGAGAATCGCCGCGCCGGGCTCGGGCGGCTGGTCGAAGGCCCGCCAGTCGGCTGCCGGGTTGTCCCGCCAGACATTGCGCAGCGGCTGGCCTCGCCAGGTCCAGGCATCGGCGTCGCGGGCTTGCTCCGGGCGCCCGGCACGCAAGGTGCCATGGATCACCGCACTCGGCACGTAGCCGATCACCGCCGATACCCGCTCGGGAAAGGTCGCGCCCAGCAGCAACGCCAGCTCGCCGCCGCGCGACAGCCCGGCGACGGCGATGAAACCGTGCCGCGGCTGCAACGTGCGCGCCGCCCAGTTCAGCGCCTGCTCGAAGTACTCCAGTGGCGTGTCGCTAATGTGCTCAGGCAGCCCCGGCGCCTTGAAGTAGGCCAGCGCCAATGCCGCGTAACCCTGTGCGGCATACAACGCTGCACGTTGTTCCGGCGTGCCGCCGCCCGAGCCATTGAGCACGATGACCAAAGGATGAGGGCCTGCAGCCTCGGGGCTGAACAAGGTTGCGCTGAGTCCCTCTTCGCGAATTTCCCGGCGGCTTACGCCGGGGGCGAGAAAGCGCTGAGTTAGCGTGGCCGAGGCACTGGCCCCTGCTGCGTCGCGGACCTGCAAGCGAATCGACAACGGCTCCAGCCCTTCACTGGCTTGCGGCCTATGGGGCGGGCTCAGTTGACGCAACGACCACACGGGCGCCAGCGCTTCCAGCTCGCTCCAGTCCCCGTCGAATGGCAGCTGTGCATCGATATCCAGCGCACCGTCGGCCCCGATGTCGAAGCGGGCTTCGCTCTGCCACAAGCTGCCATCGGGGTGCTCCAGGGTGGTGGTCAAGCGCGCCAGCCCTGGGTTCAGCCCCCCTACGCAAATGCGCCGTGGCTGGTCGATCAGTCCATCGGCAATGTCGATCTCGAACGCCGGGCTCATTGCGCCGCCTCTGCCCGCTTGCGCAGTGCATCACGGTCGAAGTCGTTGAACGCCGGCACGAACTCGTTGGAGAACACTTGCTCCACCGGCACCTCAGCGCTGGGGAACTCGCCGGCTTCGACCATGGCCTTGACCGCCGCGCGGATCGCCTGCAGGTCGTATTGCCCCGGCACACGCGGGCTGCCACCTGGGAAGTACAGGGTACGTTGCAGGCGCCGACTGAGCAGCGTCTTGGCATCTTCCAGGCCCTTGCCCTGGGCATCGGCAGGCTTGCTTTCCGGATGCTGGCGCCAGAACGCCTGCACGCAGAAAGCCGGGTTCACCTCGCACACGAACTGCGCCTCGGTATAGGCACGACCAAAGCGGCGGATCAGGTCCGGGTTTTCGCTGAAAGTATCCTGGTGCGCTATGAAGCCATTACCGGGGTTTTCCTGAAACACCTCGGGATACTGGATGCGCCGGGTTTGCGTGCCGGAAAGCTCGAGCATGTCGCCCCAGCTGTTGTTGAAATTGAGCGCGTCCACCTGGCCACTGCGCAATGCCTGAAAGCCCGCGCCGAGCGCGCCGACGGCGACGAACTCGACGTTCTTGCCAGGCTCCAGCCCGGCAACGCGCAGGGCCGCGCGGCTGTTGGGCAGCGTGCCCCAGGTCAGGGCGCCAACGCCGATCTTCTTGCCCTTGAGATCGGCCAGGGTCTTGATCGGCGAATCGGCAAGCACCTGGTATTCCAGGGTCTGACTGGGAACGCCGTTGTAGAAGTAGCGCAGCGGCAAGGGGTTCTTGTTGAAGTGGCTGGAGAGCACCGGTTCAGCTACCGGAAAACCAAAGGTCACCCGCTTGCTGGCGACCTGCGGAAGCAAGGCGCCGGCGCCCTGGAACACCACGGTACTGACACTCAGCCCCTGCTCCTTGAACAGGCCCAGCTCCTGGGCTGCAGCGTAAGGCGCGCCGTCGTGGACGGCTGGTGGAATGGCCAGGGCGACGGTGACCTCGTCGAGGGCATGGGCTTGGCCGGCAACGGCCAGCGTCAGGGGCAGCAAGAAACGGATAGCGAAGCGCATGGTGGTAGGTCCTAGGCAGATTGCGATTCAGACGGTCCGGTGGTCCGGTCACTGTCCAGGAGGTTTCGCCGAGCCTTGTCGAGCAAGGCCTTGCGGTCGATCTTGTGGGTGGAGGCCAGCGGCAGGCTGTCGAGGAACCACACCCGACGCGGATGCTGGTAGGCCGGGGCATGGGCCAGGGCAAAATTCTTGATGGCCGCCTCCCCGACTGCACTGCCCTGGCGCCGGACGACGAAGGCCATGGGCTTGAACCCTTTGATCTCGTCCTCGACCGGCACCACGCAGGCCTGCTGCACCTCGGGGTGACGCTCGAGAAGCTTTTCCACCTCACCGGGATAGATGTTCTCGCCGCCACTGACGAACATGTCGTCACGGCGGCCGACGAAGGTATGGAAGCCGTCGGCATCACGGCGAAATACGTCGCCGGTAACATAGAAACCATCGACCGTGAACGGTACGGCCAGATCGGGGCGGTTGTGATAGCCGGACATCAATCCCGGACTTTTCAGCTCCAGCACGCCCTCATCACCCAGCGCGCCCGCCTCGTTACGCAGGCGCACCTGCACGTGTGGAAGGGCATGCCCCACCGACAGCGCCGGGCTGGTCAGGCCCTGGGGGTGAGGCCCGAACACCACCGGCCCGCCTTCGGTAGTGCCGTAGGCGTTGATGACCCGCGCATTGGGCAGCAAGCGGTGGATCTGCGCCAGCAGGCTGGCACTCACCGGCGCCGAGCCCATGCGCACTACCCTTACCGAGGACAGGTCGGCATGCGCCAGCAGCGCCTGCTCGCGCAGCATCATGGCGATCATTGGCGGCACGGCGGTCAGCCAGGTGCAACGGTAGCGCTGGATCGCCTCGATGTAGGCCGCAGCGCCGAACTGCGGCAGCAGCACCGCGGTGGCCCCGCTGGCCAGCACCAGCAGCGCCAGGGCCAGGGCATTCATGTGATACAAGGGTGCGGCGATCAGCGTGCGCTCATCGGCCAGCGGCGTGGCCTGCAACCGGGTGCGCACGATCCACAAGTGGGCGCGGTGGCTCAGCACCACACCCTTGGGTTTGCCGGTGGAACCCGAGGTGTAGAGCATCATCGCCGGCTCATCGCCCTCGGGTTCGAAGGCGCTGAGTGCCCCGGGCTCGGTGAATGCCTCGATACCTTCCGCTTCCAGCGACACCCAGGCCCTGCCCTCTGCAACCTGTTCATGGGCCGCGTCGCAGAACAGCAGGCGCGCACCACTGTCGGCGATGACGAAGTCGATCAGCGCCTTGGGGAAGCGGTGGTTGACCGGCACCGCCACCAGCCCGGCACGCATGATGCCCAGCAGCGCGGCGATCGAGGCCGGCGAATTGAAAGCCAGCAGCGCGACACGCTCTCCGGCCCCCAGCCCACGGGCCAGCAGGCCACGGGCGATACCATCGGCCAGCGCATCCAGCTCGGCATAGGTGCAACGCGACTCGTTGAGCTGATTGTCCAAACCGATAAACGCCAGTCGCTCGCCAGTGGCCTGCGAGTCGAGCACGCGGCCTAGGTTACGGGTCTGCGGATTCATGCCAGGCACTCCAGTACGGTGGAGAACGCCGGGATGGCAATCACCACCCGGTCTACCGCCTGCCGATGCGGCAAACCAAGGCTCGCCGCCCGCTGCGCCAGATCCGCCGGGTCACCACCGCGCAAGCCGATCGACACGAAACGCTCCGGCCGCGCTTGCGCGGCCTCGGGCGCCTCAATATCCCGGGTGCGCCAGACCTGCGCGTCGATGACCTCGAGTGCGAAACGCCCATCGAAGCGCCCCAGACGCCCGAATAGCTCGCGCGTGTGCGCCGGCTGCTCGCTGACCACCGTCAAGCGCTCGATGCTGTGCACGCCATTGGCATGGCCCAGCCACTCGGGTCGCCATACCAGCTCGGGGGTTTCGTGGTGGCAGAAATACACGCGGCCTGCCTCGAACTGCCCAGGCAGCAGCCGGACGGTACCGAAGCGTGCCTCAACAGAGGCCCCATCGACCTCCACCGGCCTGGAGAAATGCTGTACCGGCTGCACCAGAAAACCGGCCTGCACCAGAGCCGCATGAGTGCGGCGCGGGTCTTCACTGGCCAGCACCAGGCCATCGATGCCGAGGGGGCTGTCGAGAATTTCCTGTCGCAAACGCTCGCCCCCGAGCGGCAAGCCGATCAGCTCCAGGTAGCCCTCGGCGAACATGATCAGGTTGTTGATAGATCCGAGGGAATGATGCCCACGCGGCGTGAGGGTGAACCCCAGCCCCGCGAAGACCTCTGCCGCCCCATCGAGATCGAAGCGCGCGTTGATGACCAGGTGATCCAGTACCGCACTCATGGAATCACGCCTTCGCTGCAGGCGTGGCATAGACACCGCGGCCACTGGCGACCAGGTTGCCTTCGCCATCGAAGACCTGCGCCTCGGCCACCGAGAACTGCTTGCCGAACTTGATGACCGTGCCCTTGGCGCGCAGATCGCCCTTGGCCGGGCGGTGGTAATCGACTCGCAGGTCGATGGTCGGCACGCCCTTGCCGGTCCTGGACACCAGCGCCCAGTCCGCGGTCAGATCGACGAGTGCGGCAAGTATGCCGCCGTGGGTGTAACCACCCTCGACGTTGACCACCCACTCTTCGCGCCATGTCGCACTGAGTTCGATGCTGCCCTCGCCCACCGCTTGAACCTGCAGGCCCAGCCATTGGTGATAGGGGCCCTTGAGCAGTTTGGCCTGAATGTCGGCAGCGCTCGGAAGTGTCGTTTCGGTCATGAGATCAATCCTGTTGAGTGTTCAGAAGGTCGTGCAGTCGCCCACAAACGGGCGACTGCACGGTGCAGATCGATGCAAGCCGATCAAGGGGTGACGACCACCTTGCCCAGCACTTCCCGGTCACGGATCAGCGCCAGGCCTTCAGCGGCCTGTTCGAGGGGCAGGACGCGGTCGATGATCGGATCGATCTTGCCCTCGGCAATCAGGTCGAGCAGGCCGACCAGGTTATCTTCGTAGAAGCTGTTCGAGCCTTTGATGTTGAGCTCGAAACTCCACACGTAGCGCAGGTCTTCCTTGGGGTCGTGGCCGGCAGTAGCGCCGCACACCAGCAGCGTGCCGCCACGCTTGATGCACTTGAGCGAGGGCAGCCAGGTGTCGCCGCCAGTGAAGTTGATCACCACATCCACGCCACCTTCGTAGGTACGGCGCTGCGGCTTGCCGTACTGGGCGATGGCCCACTTGGAGAAGTCGGTAGCGCGGTAGTTGATGACGTGGTCGGCGCCCAGCGCCTTGAGACGCTCGCCCTTCTCGTCGCTGCCGGCACAGGCGATCACTTCGGCGCCCAGCAGTTTGGCCAGGATCACGCAGGCGGTGCCCACGCCGCCGCTGGCGCCAAGGATCAGCACGCGATCCCCGGCCTTGACGGTGTTGTGGGTGATCAGCATGCGGTGGGCGGTGCCGTAGGCCACCGGCAGCGCCGCGGCCTGCTCGAAACTCACCGCATCGGGCAGGCGGATCAGTTGCCGCGCATCGACGCGTGCGTACTCGGCCATGCCGCCGTCGACCATCTCGCCCATCAGGCCGACATCGGGCTTGAGCGGGTTGATCAGCACGCGGTCCCCGACCTTCCAGCCTTCCACGCCCTCGCCCAGTTCGCTGATGGTGCCAGCCAGGTCGAGGCCGATGACCACCGGCAACGGCACCTTGATGCCGGGCATGCCTTTCACCGTGAAGACGTCGTGGTAATTGAAGGACGAGGCACCAACGCGAATTACCACGTGTCCGCTGCCCACTGCCGGTATCGGCTTGTCGGTGACGACGCGCAACTGGTCAAGGTCGCCGTGCTCGTCGAGTACCAGGGCTTTCATGGTCTTGCTCACAGTCGTTGTCTCCGTGATTACTGGATTTGTTTGGCTTGGGTGTAGGGTTCGGTGGCGAACAGGTCGTCCTTCAGTGCGCCCTTGATCAGGCCGCCGTCGATGAACACCTGGTGCTGACGACGCAGGGTCTCGATGTCCGCCGGCTCGAAGGCGATACGATTCATGGCATCCCACTGGCCGACGTACACGCGGGCATCCTTCTCCGGCAGGTTGGCGCTCTTGCGCAGGATCTCGACCACTTCATCCGGGTGCGCCTTGCCCCACGCCAGGGTGTCGCGCAGGCCGGCGATGACCCGGGCGACCACCTGCGGCTTGTCGTCGACCAGTTTGGCGCTGACCGTGCCGACGCCGATGTAGGGCACCGCGTCGGAATCGGTGAGGGCCTTCCACTCTTCGGCGAAACTACCCAGCCGCTTGACCTTCAGCTCGTCTTCGAGCTGGGCGATGGTGACCGAGCGCAGGGCCGCGCCATCGACCTGCTTCTGCGCCAGGAACTGCGCCAGGCGCGACTCGTTGCCGCCGACCAAGGAGAAATCGTTGGTCTTGATGCCGTGGTTGCCCGCCAGCACCGCACCGGCGATCACCGCCACCGAGGAGCCCGCCGGCGACATGCCGATCTTCTTGCCCTTGAGTTCGGCCAGTGAGGTGATCGGCGAGTCGGCCGGCACCACGAACTGCACGTCGGCCGGCTGGGTCGCGGCAAAGATGCGGATCGGCACGCCTTCGGCAGCCGTCGAGAACACCCCGGCCAGTGGAGCGCCGAACGCCAGGTCGATGGAGCCGGCGGCCAGTGCGCGAATCGGCGCATTGACGTCGGGGAAGTGCACGAACTCGGCTTCGATGCCGCGCTTGGCGAGGAAATCCTTGGATTCGAGCACCGAGCCGTAGCCCAGGCTCACGCCGCTGGTCCAGTAACCGATGCGGACCTTGTCCGCCGAATGGGCAGCAAGAGGCAGCACCGCGCTCGCGGCGAGGGCCGCGACGGCAATCAACTTACGCATGGAGTGATCCTTGATAGAGGAAGAAACTAGGGGGTTTTCCAACGAAACAGCCGACGTTCGAGGGGCTTGAGCACGCCCGCCTCGAGCGACAACATCAGGGCGACCAGCAGCACGGTCCAGGCGAACACCTGGTCGCTCCGCACCAGGTCCGCCGCCTGGCGCAGGCGATAGCCGATGCCATCCGAGGCGCCGAGCGTCTCGGCCACCAGCGATACCCGCCAGCCAAAGCCGAACGCCAGGCGTGCGCCGGAAAAGAAGTACGGCAGAATGCTCGGCAGAGAGATCTTCAGCAGGATCTGCAGCCGCGACAGGCGAAACGAACGCGCCAGCTCCACGTATTGCCGTTCCACCGTCTTCGCGCCTTGCCAGACGTTGGTCAGGATCAGCGGCATGGCGGTCATGAACACCACGAACACCGTGGTGGCGTCGGAGATGCCGAACCAGATGATCGCGAAGATCGCCCAGATCGCCGACGACACGGTGTTGAACACCGACAGCACCGGCTCGAAGAAGCGCGCCAGCGCCGGGCTGCTGCCCAGCGCCAGCCCCAGGGGGGTGCCTACCAGCGTAGCTAATGCGAAGCCACTGAACACGCGCCCGAGGGTGGCGCTCAGGTCATGCCAGAAGGTCTCGCTGTGTAGCAGACTGCCAAGCGCGGCGAAGACCTTTTCCGGCCCGGGCAGCACGAACGATGGCAAGCGACCTGCGGCGTACCACCAGAGCAGACCGACCACGGCGATCAGGGCGAAGCGTTGCAGGGCGAGGCTGGAAAATCGCTTGGCGGTTTCCATGTCAGACCTCCAGGCGCAGGCGGCGAACCTGCTCGCTGACGGCGGGCTCGGTGGGCACCCGCGGGCGCGGCAGGGCCATCGAATGAATCGCGCGAATGCGCCCGGGGCGCGGCTCCAGTACCACCACCCGGTCAGCTAGGACCACGGCCTCCTCCACATCATGGGTGACGAACAGCACCGTCATCCCGGTGAGTGCCTGCAGGCGCAGCAGCTCATCGTGCATCTGACTGCGGGTCTGCGGATCAAGCTTGGAAAACGGCTCGTCCATGAGCAACACCTGGGGCTTTACCACCAGGCTGCGCGCCAGCGCCACGCGGCTGCGCATGCCACCGGACAACTGATGCGGCCAGGCTTTCGCGAAGGCCTCGAGACCCACCAGGCGCAACACCTCGGCAACACGTTGGTCACGTTCCGCCTTGGCGATGCCTGCGCCCTCCAGCCCAAAGGCGATATTGGCCTGTACGCTGCGCCAGGGCAGCAGGCGGTCCTCCTGGAACAGGTAGGCGATGCGTCGCCAGTCGCTGAACGCCGCAGCGGTGTCACCAAAGAGGCGAAGGTGCCCCTGATCCTCAGCCAGCAGCCCGGATACGATGTTGAGCAAGGTGCTTTTGCCGCACCCCGACGTGCCCAGCAGCGCGACTATTTCGCCCTGCCCGACGTCGAAGGAAATATCACGCAGCACCTCGAGTGCATCGAAGCGTTTGCCGACCCCGTGCAGGCTGATCGCCGCTGTCGCAAGGTGCTGCTGCAGCGCCGCGTTCATCGGGCCAATCTCGCGGCCAACAGTGGCAGCGACGCGCCGGCTTCGCTGAGGCTGGCATAGACCTTTTCCAGCGTCATGGCCTGAAAGGTCTCGATATGCCGGCGGGCAATCAGCTCAGCGCGCTTGCCGTCGCCGTCTTCGAACGCGGCGATCATCGCGTTGTGATCATGTTTGATCTCGGGTTTGGTGCCCTGGACGTTGAAGCCCAGTGCTACCAGGCGCGTCATCTCGTCCATCAGTCCGGACAGTGTGCGCAACAGACGCTCGTTGCCCGCAGCTCTGGCGATCTCCAGGTGAAACGCCTTATTGGCGTCCATGAACACGTCGATCTGATCAGGCAGCGGCACCGGGTGGCGTACCCGGCAAGCTGTCTCCAACACGCGAAGGCGCTCGATGTCCACGCGCCCGACGGCCAGACGAGCGGCCAGCGGTTCAAGCTGCACGCGCAGGGTGAACACTTCCTCGACATCCTTCACCGTCACCGGCGCAACCTGATAGCCCTTACGTGGCAGCGACTGAATGAACCCTTCGTGGGCCAGGCGAGTAAGGGCGATGCGGCAGCTACTCTTGCCAATGCCATAGGCCTCCATCAACCCTGGCTCGGTCATCAATGCACCGGGCATCAGCCGGCAGGAGAGGATGTCGCGACGAATGCGAGCGTAAGCCGAATCACCCTGGCTGATGGTGTCGACGGGCTGTGAAGAAAGTGCGATGGATAACGACATTCGGCGGCCTATGAAGTGGCAGTGAGCAGCTCACAGGGCCGGCCTGTGGTGCCTACGGATAGCCGCTAACCTAGACTAGAAGAGGTCGTTTTCGAACGAATTAATTCCGCTATATATATAAACGGGAGGTATAGACTGAGCTTCTCAAGAAAGCTTTAGCGTATATAAAAACAGCTAGGAGCCTTATCGTGCGCGGCCTGAAGCTTTGGTTGAGCATGCCCTCACTACCCTCGGGGCAGCCTCCAGGGGGCGTCTGATAGCCATATTTTTTAAATGTGCGCGGTCGGCGCAACCTCAGCGCCAGCAACCGATGCGCCTGACGGACACGACTGCAATACGTCTGCCAGGCTCTCTCGTGTGAAGACTTGGCGCGCCGCTGCCATCACGACATAGCTGCTGGGTACGGCGCTCGAACGGCACAAGAGCAGCGTGAAGCGCTGCTCAGCGCATCACTTCGGCAGGCACTCGCGAATCGCATCCGTGGCAGCCTCGACATCCTCGAGCGTGGTGTAACGCCCCAGGCTCAGACGGATGCTGCGATACGCCTGAGCTGCATCCAGGCCCAGCGCGAGAAGCACGTGAGACGGCGCATTGCTGGCCGAATTGCACGCCGACGTGGACGAAAAAGCCAGGCTGCGGCTCAGGCTTTCGACATTGAACCAGGGGTTATCGATGCGCAGATTCAACGTGTGCGGCACACGTTGAGTACTACATCCATTGAGCTGCACCCCAGGAAGGCTTAGTAAGCCTTCGCGCATTTGCACGCTGAGCTGCGCGATACGCCGATTCTCCTCGTCCATTACCTCATTTGCTAATGCGAACGCGCTGCCCATGCCCACGATCTGGTGAGGGGCAAGGGTGCCGGAGCGCAGGCCCCGTTCATGGCCACCACCATGAATCTGTGCTTGCACCAGCGGGCGCGCACGCGGCCCCACGTATAGAGCGCCAATGCCTTTGGGGCCATAGGTCTTGTGCGCCGAAAACGACATTAAATCCACCGCCAAATGGGCCAGATCGATCTTCACCTTGCCGGTCGCCTGGGCGGCGTCCACGTGAAACAGTGCGCCACGCTGGCGAACCCGCTCGCCGATCGCTGCGATGTCGGTCAGGGTGCCGAGTTCGTTGTTGACGCGCATGAGCGACACCAGCAGGGTGTCGTCACGCAAAGCTGCGGCGACCGCATCAGGCTGGATCAGTCCATCACCATCGGGCTGCAACCAGGTGACGTCGAAGCCCTCTAGCTCCAGCTGCCGGGCAGTATCGAGCACGGCCTTGTGTTCCAGGCTGCTGGTCACGATATGCCGGCGCCCCTGTGTGGTGGCTGCCACGCCCTTGAGCGCCAGATTGTTGGATTCGGTAGCACCCGAGGTCCACACCAAGTTGTCGGCAGTAGTGCCGACCAATTCGGCAACCTGTCGACGCGCCGTCTCTACAGCATCACGTGCCCGCTGCCCAAACGAATGCGAGGATGAAGCAGGGTTACCGAAAATGGTATTGCGCCCCATGTGGGCCAGCATGTCCTGAATCACGACATCATCGATAGGAGTGGTGGCTGCGTAGTCAAAATAGCGCTCTGTCATGGGGATACCGCCTTCTGGGTCGAAAAAACGCCACCTAAAGCGGCGGATCAGAGCGAACATGCTAGGGGAAAGGCACAAGAATAAATTTGATATTTAGCTGCTACCTTCAAGCAGAAAAGAAATTTATTTCTACCAAAAACCATTTAAATAGAATTTACTTCCAATAATATTTGATTAAGTGCTTTTGTTATTCCTCAATCATCTTAACGAGCTACACCATGGATAAGTTCGATCACGCCATCCTCAGTCTTCTGCAGCACGACTGCACCCTCGCGCTGGGCGAAATGGCCGAGCGCGTAGGCCTGAGCAACACCGCCTGCTGGCGACGCGTTCAAAAGTTGGAAGAGAGCAAGGTGATTCGCGCGCGGGTGGCGCTGCTGGAACCGCGCCAGGTCGGTGTGCCGGTCACGGTTTTCGCCTTCGTGCGAACCAATCAGCACAACGCCGACTGGCTCAAGCAGTTTCATGACAAGGTGTCGGCCATTGACGAGGTGGTGGATTTCTACCGGCTGGCTGGCGTCACCGATTACCTGCTGCGTGTGGTCGTACCGGACATCGAAGGCTACGACGCGGTTTACAAGCGGCTGATTGAGATACCCGGTATCGCCGATATCAGCTCCAGCTTTGCCATGGAGCGCATCAAGTCTACTACCGCCCTGCCCCTCCCTGCCGGCATCTAGCCCGAGGTGGACTGCCCCAGTCGGCTGACACTTACCGAGCCTGAGATCCAGGCCCTGGTAGCCCTGCAAAGCCTAGTGATTGCATCCGATGCCACAAGGGGCATGCACCATTGACCTTTAACTGCGAACATCCGTGCTCGCGAGTCACTTAGCTCACCAGATGCTGCTCGTCGGCCCAGTTGGTATCCCTAGCAATACGCCCGCTGTTCACGGCGGGCGTTACAGCATAATTGCCTGGTTACCAGAAGGTTCCACGTAGGGTCAGTGTGAAGTTGCGCGGCTCACCGTAGTAGTTACCGTATTCGGAGGTACCGACACTGGCGTAATAGGTACGATCGAGAAGATTCCGACCATTGAGGGCCACGGTCCAGTTCTCATCTATGTCGTACTCGACCATCGCATCGTAAAGCGCATAGCCCGATTGGCTGAAGTCGTAGTCATGGCTATCGACGGCATTACCAGCATTATCGAAACGATATGCCTTGCCCGATACGTAGGTAGGGCTGGTTGCCGTTAACCCACCGCCGACGCGCCAATCCGAGAGAGAACCTGGCAGGGTATAGACGCTCCACAGCTTGAGCATGTGCTTGGGCGTGATCGTGCTGTGCAGCGTCGACTCGGTGTCGTTGCGCACCTGGTTATAGGTGTAGCCGGCCAGTAATTGCCAACCTGGCGAAATTTCCCCGCTGGCCTCCAGGTCGATGCCCTTGCTGGTGATCTTGTCCTGGGCGAGGAAGCAGCAGGATCCGCTATAGCCGAAAGGTGGATTGGGATAGGCGGGGTCCGTGACTGCCTGATTCTCACGGGTGATGTAGAACAGCGCGGCGCTGACGTTCATCGCGCCCCCGAACAATTCGCCCTTGAGCCCCGTTTCGTAGGCCTTCCCTGTCATGGGCTCGATGGAGGTCGGTGCGTCCTCGGGCGCCTGCATGCTCAGCGATTGCGGTTTGAACATTTGCGAGTAGCTGGCATAGGCCGACCACTCGTCACTGAGGGCATAGATCACGCCACCATAGGGGATCAGCGTTGTCCCCACTCGGTCGTGCACTGGGTCATCCGTCGTCCAGCCACCCGTGCCATCGGTATTGGCAGCCGTACTGTACGCGTGCTCGAATTTGTAGCGCTGGGCGCGCGCACCCAGTACTAGCTTGAGGGGATCGGTGAGTTGCAGACGCAAGGTCGAATACGCCCCATATTGCTCTCGCGTGTTGGGGGAGTAGTCACGCCAGAAACCACGGCTCGTTCCAGTGTCCGGCAGCGGAGTAGCGCCCGGATTCCACAGGTCGATCAACCCACCCTTGCCGTTGACGCCCAGCGCCGCACGCCAGCGGCTGGTGACTTTCTGGTAATCGGCCCCCAACAGCAATTCATGCCGACGGCCGAAGGCCTCGAAACTACCAGAAAGATTCACATCGAATACCGATTGTTTGCTCCAGCTTGACACGTAGCTGCCCCACCAGTACGTGCCAGTATTGGTTGTTTCATCCACCGAACCGTAGGGGATGATGCCCTCGGTGCTGGCGGTATTGAAGGAGTGGGTATAGGAGGTATTGAGTGTCCAATCCTCGTTGAAATGATGATCGAGCTTGGCGAACCACTCGCGAGATTCACTATCGCTCCACGCACGATTGTTGGTGAACCAACGGTGGCGCGGCAACTTCAGATCACCGCCTGTGCTGTAGCGCGGCAAGCCGTCACCCGTGCCGTTTTCCTTGACCTTGTCGTAGCTGCCGCCGAGTGTCAGCAGGGTGTCGTAGGTCAGATCGGCCTCGACGATGCCATACAGGAAGGGCTTCTCGGTACCGCGGTTGTCCATGAAGTACTGGCGATCCGTGTAGGCTGCCACGGCACGACCACGCAAGCGGCCCTCGAATCCCAACGGGCCGGTCAGGTCGACCTCGCTGCGGTAGTTGTCCCAGGAGCCGGCGGAGGTATTGAGCTTGAGTTGGTAACTGTCCAGTGGGCGCTTGCGCACCAGATTGACGATGGCGCCTGGATCGCCGCTACCGCCCAGCAGCGCACTGGCGCCTCTCAACACCTCGATATGATCGTAGGCTGCCATGTCGTACTGCCGCTCGCTGTAAAAGGTACCCACGCCAGTACCGATATCCATGGGCGCGGCGCCGTCGATCTGCAGGTTGTCGATGCCGAAGCCGCGGGAGTAGAACGCCAGGGTGTTGTAGTTGGCATTGCGTAGCGTGATACCGGGTGTCCACTTCATCGCGTCGGCCAAGGCCGTCATGCGCTGGTCCTCGATCATCTGCTGGCTGATGATCGACACCGCCTGGGGCGTATCCTTGAGGCTGACCGGCGTCTTGGAACCCACGCTGACCAGGCCCGTGGTGTAGGAACCGCTGTTCTCGGTGGCCTCTCCCATGCCCTGCCCCTGAATTAGCGTCGCGCCAAGATTCATTGCGTTGTCCGCTGAAACAGGCTCGGCCACTATAAAGCTGCCATCTGTCGTTTTCTCCACTCTCAGGATCGAGCCGCGGAGCAGCTGTTGCAAGGCCTGCTCGACGCTCAGCTCGCCACTCAACGCTGGAGCCCGCAGGCCTTCGGCGCTATCGGTGGCGAACAGTATGCGCGTGCCGGTCTGTTCGGCCAGGGCATTGAGCGCCTGGTCCAGCGGCTGAGCGGGCAAATTGACGCTGTGCCTGGCCTCTTGGGCATGCAGGCTGGAAGCCAGCAGGATGCTGGCAGTCAACAGTGACAGCCGGTCGAACCGCGAGCGGCGCGATGGTACGTTGTTGTTCATGAAGCTCCCCAATGACGCGATCAGAAATGACGTTCATGGGAGAAGGCGGATGAGCGTCGCGGGATGTTGAGGTCGGAATGTGAAAAATTCTCGTTTATTTTTGAAGCCGCTTTGCCGAGAGCGAATACGGATCCGATTTATAGGATCGGGGCGTGATTTAGCGCCCATTGCGCGCTCACACGGTCGTTCGCAGAACGCTTGTTTCTCTATCGCCCGCTCACCACAACGCTGCCATCACCACCGCGGCTGAGCATCACCGGCAGGATGGCCGGCAACAGGTCGATCAGTGATTCCACCGCCGCACTGTCGAACTCGCCGGACACCCGCAGCTCGCCAAGACGCGGATCGGCCAGGCGAATCGGTGCTTGGCGGTAACGGCGGATATCGGCGAGCACGTCACGCAACGGTGTGCCGTCGAAGCGCAGCTTGCCCTGCTGCCATGCGGTCGCGCGGAGTGGGTCGAGCGAGGTCACAGAACCCAGCCGCTCGCCACTGGCCAGCAGTTGCTGGCCACCATTCAGGCGCTTCGGTGCAGCCTGGGCCGACGATACGTCCACCGCGCCGTCAATGACGGCGACAGCCACCCCGCGGCTGTCGCTGCGCACGTTGAATACCGTGCTGATGTCGCGCACCGAAACGCCTTGGCTGCGCACAATGAAGGGCTTGTCACCCGGCGCCACGGTGAAGGTCGCCTCGCCCTCCAGCAGCTCGAATTGCCGGCTGCGCAAGCGCTGTTCGACCCGCAGATGGGTCGCACTATTTAGGGCGATTTGGCTGCCGTCGGCCATCAGCAAATGGTCACGCTGGCCGTAGACCGTACGAATCTCGTCGCTATGCCAGGCCGGATCGACGGCCCATAGCAGCGCAGCCACCGCCACTAACGAAAGGCTACCTCCGAGCAACTGCTTACGCCGTCGCTGGCGGGCCGTCTGCGCCTTGGCCTCGGCTAGCAGCGTTTCGCGAGACGGCACTCGATTGCGCAGTGCCTGCTCGAATGGCGTCAGCGGGTCATTACCATCGGGGCGGCGGGGTTCAGTCATGATTCAGCGACGCCCTGCCAGGGCTTGGCGCGCCGGTTCCCAGTTCTGGGCGATGCCGCGCATGGCTCGGGCGAAGTGTTGGGTGACCATGTTTACCGAAATGCCCAGCTCGTCAGCGATCTCACGCTGTGGCATATCGTGGATGCGGTGCAGCAGAAAGACTTGTCGCGCCCGGGCCGGCAGCGCATCGATGATGGACAGCAGTGCCTCGAGTTGCTGCTCGAAATCCAGCGCCGCCGCACCGTCGAACCCATGCACATGCAAATCGGGTACGTCGGCAGTCGGCTCGAAATAGGCATCACGGGTAATGTCCGCGCGTCGACGGTCGATGGCGCGATTGAAGGATGTACGGCGCAAGAAGGCGAACGGCAGCTTGACCGCCTGCTGGGGTGGCTTCTCCAGTAGCTGTAGGCAAACGTCATGCACTACATCGCGGGCAAATTGACTGCCGTGAAAGCGCCGGCGGATATAGGCGACCAAGTCATCATAATGCAGCGCCAGAGCGCTGATCAGTTCCGAGTTGGGAGGAGACTTGGCCATGAGAAGAATGCGGATAACTGAAAGTGAGTCGCATTATATATAAACGTCCGCAGTTGCCTATCCTGGGCAGACCTTGATTTGAGCCTTTGCAAAGATGAATAGCGGCCGCCCACGAAGTTCGCTGCGACAGGTCCCATCAAAGCCGATTAGCAGGAAACTAGGCAGCCGTGGATTCACCCGGCAACGCTTGCCGATCAGTAACGCATCATCTGCGCCGCCTGCTCGGTAGCTTCCGTCGTCCGGGTCGCTAGCTTTCGCACCTCATCGGCGACCACAGCGAAACCTCTTCCTGCCTCTCCGGCTCGGGCCGCCTCGATCGCCGCGTTCAACGCTAGTAAGTTGGTCTGGCTGGCAATGCTCTGGATGGTGCCGACAATCTGCGTGAGCTTCACGATGTTGGCTTCCAGGCTGCGCTGGTGAGCTACCTCGGTCTCGCGCATGGCGTTCTGCTGATGTTCGAGATCAACGTCCACCAAGGCACCGACCACTCGCAGCGGCGCGCCTGCGGCGTCACGCTTGGTCTGCCCGCGAGCCCGGAACCAGCGGTACTCACCGCTCTTCATCTTCAAACGATATTCGATGTCGAAAGGCGTCTTGCCTGAACGATCGTTAAGGTGGGCCTGGAACGCTTCGAGGCTGTAGGCTTTGTCCTCTGGATGCAAGCGCGATGCCCAGCTGTCCAGCACATCAGGGAACTCCTCAATCGTCTCGAAGCCCAGCAGACGACGGAACTGCGGCGACCACCAAAACGGGTTCTTCGGGTTGACTGGGTCACCGGCGATCACCTCCATGTCCCAGAGGCCGTCCGAGAGCATTTCCCGGGCAAGCTCGAAGCGAGTGATGATTACATCGTGCTCCTCCTCACGCTGCAGCTCATCGTGGATATCCCGTAGCGCCCCGGCGACCCGTAGCGCTACGCCACGGCTATCACGAAGGGTTTCGCCCTGGGCGAAGAACCAGCGGTAGGTGCCGTCCTTCATGGCCAGGCGATTTCTGACCCGATAAGGGGTCATGCCAGACTTGTCGTTCAAGTGCCGAGCGAAGGCATCCAGCGTCGCCGCCTTGTCCTCGGGATGCAGGCGGTCGGCCCAGCTGGCCAGTACGTTGGGAAAGTCTCGCTCATCACGAAAACCCAGCATGGCCCTGAGCTGCGGCGACCACCAAAACTGGTTGCGCGGGTTCACCGGGTCGCCGGCTACCACTTCCATGTCCCAGAGACCTTCGCTGGAAGCTTGGTTGACCAGATCGAAGCGCGTCTCCGAGGCGCGCGCGCCAGCCTCTGCCTCAGCCAACATGCGCCGTGTGGCAGCCAGCTCGCGCTCGAGCTCGGCAATGCGCGAGTCGCTCTGCACAGCTTTCTGTTCGCGTGAGGTCCATTCACGCTGCACTTCTACCCAGTTGGCAGCCCCATGGCTGGCCGCACCTTGGGCGCAGATCGGTAGCGAAGCGCTCAGTTGTTTGAGAGCCTCGAGCTCACTGCGCGGACGAAAGAGATGGAGCATGGTTCGGTACTCAGAGGGGAATGCGAGAAATGCCGAATCCATGGCGAACGGGTGTGCTTTTCAGCTGGGTGGCCACGCTGTGCCGCAGATAGATGAGCGGTCAGCGTCGGGTAGGACTGACGCACACCTGAAAGGTTGCGCCTTTTTTGCCGTCATTATGATATCTAAGCGTGCGGGCAATTCCACGATATCGCGACCTGACGGCGGCGCGTCGAGGTTCCAATAGCCTGTTGACGATCTTTAGGCGCATGCAGCGGCAACTACGAGGCAGAAGGCACCGCCCACAGATAGTTACCATTCCATGCTACGGGAATGATCGACCGCTCCCCATTCAGCCGCCAAAATCAACCAGTCTGGACCGAAAGATTATGAACAGGCGCCAAGCCCGTTCAGCGCAGAGACAACAAGCGCTGAACAATGGCCTTCAGCTCCTTCACGGCAAAGGGCTTCAGCAGAAGTTCGGTCTGGCCGCTTTTGAGGGCGATTGCCGGGACGGCATTTTCCACGAAGCCGGAAATGAACAGGACCTTGAGCGTAGGGCACCTGTCGAGCGCGATCACCGCCAGTTCATCGCCGCTCATCTCGCCGGGCAGGCCGATGTCCGTGATCAGCAGCGCTGCCTCGGAATCGCCCTCCAGCTCCCGAAGTGCCTGTGCCGCGTTCCCGGCCTTGGAGACCTTGTAGCCGACCTCCTCCAGCGCCTCGGCGATCAGGTCGCGAATGGCTGCCTCATCGTCGACCACCAGTATTGTGGCGCTATCTGCCTGGAAATCCTGCTCGACACTGGTGGGCAGACTCACATCGAGAATGGCCGCCTGACTGTGATGCAAAGGCAGGAGAAGGCTTACCGAAGTGCCCTTGCCCATTACCGACTCGATGCGAGCCTCACCCGATGATTGCTGGGCGAAGCCATACACCATCGAAAGGCCCAGGCCCGTGCCAGAGCCTAGCGGTTTGGTGGTAAAAAAGGGATCGAACGCACGCTCGAGCACGCTTTGTGGCATACCCATTCCGGTATCCGTCACCCGCAAGAGTGCGTATTGCCCGGCATTCAGGGGCGCGGCGCCCTGCGCGGCATCAATGCGGGTCTGGCTGATCTCGATCTGTAGCCGGCCCCCATGAGGCATGGCGTCGCGGGCGTTGATGCACAGGTTCAGTATCGCGTTTTCCAGCTGATGGGCATCACAAAAGCACAGCAAGGCGTTGTCCGGCGCGACTATCTCCAGATCAATCCGCGGCGTGAGGGTTCTACTGATCAGCTCTCTCATATCCTGAGCCAGCAACCCCAGGTCGACGACTGAACTGGCCAGCGGCTGACGCCTTGCGTAGGCCAGCAGGCGGTGGGTGAGCGAGGCTGCACGTCCTGACGCATTACGGGCCAGCGCGACGTAGCGCGGCAGATCCGCCTGGTTTCCCTGAGCGATACGCTGCTCCAGCATGTCCAGGCTACCGGTGATCACAGTCAGCAGGTTATTGAAGTCGTGGGCCAACCCGCCTGTTAGCTGGCCCACAGCTTCCATCTTCTGGCTTTGCTGCAACTGCGAGCTTACTTTCTCGAGCGCTTCCTGGCGCTCCCTGTACAAGGTGATGTCCCGCGCGACCGCGAAATAAAGCCCCTGTCGGCGTGCAATCCGCCAGTTCAGGTGCAGCGGTTTGCCACTGGCACGAAAGCCTTGGGTATCGAGCTCTGCGATGGCCCCTTTGTCCAGGCTGCGCAGAGCATCCGAGAGTTGTGAGGGGGAGATGAAGCTGAAAAATGCACCGGCCTTGAGTTCCTGGTCGGTATGCCCGGTTTCGGTCTGCCAGGCCGGATTCATCGCCACGATGTCCCCGCCTTCGGAAACCGTACAGATCAGGTCGGGGGATACATTCCAGATGCCATCGCGCTCCAATGTACGGCGCTCGACCTCATGCTCCAGCCGATGATTGACATCGTAGAGTGCGTTCAGGGTTCTTTGGAACAGGGCGCAGACAACGGCCATGCCGAAAGTCACCAGGGCGAAACTCGCGCTGCTGATCCAGGCGGTCGAGCCATCGTTGAGGCCAATCTCGCCAATGAACAAGTAGTGTGCGGTGAGCACTGCTAGAACGCAGCCCAGGGCGGACGGGCCAACACCAAAGCAAAAACCGATGAACATCAGCCCCGGTATGAAAAACAGGTACGGTAGTGCCGTGAACGGAAGCTGAAAGCGCACCGCGCCACATAGCGCGATCACCATGACGGTGCCCGCGTAGCGAACCGCCGTGCTTGGCTGGAAGCGCGCCAGCCGGCGAACCAGCTCAAGGCTGCGAGAGAGAATACCGATCAAATGAGGCTCCGTTGGGGCCAGGTGGGAGAGCGCTGATGCGAATTGTCGGCAGTCGGCAAGGCGGAAGGTTTCCACCGCAGCTGATTATCGGCAGTCGCCCGTGCAGCTTTAAGTAATTCGGCATCCAGCCCCATAGTTTCTGACCAACAGCCTGATGGCCAACCACAATTGTGTGGATACGGCGAGGTGGTAAACTCAAGGCACTCAGTGAACACCTGATTTTACTATTTCAACCCCCTTGGTACTCATAGTAGCCGACATGACCACGTGCCATTTACCACCCGCAGAAGAACGCGCACGATTGGTCGATGTAGACCGGCTGACCTCGGATTTGGAGAGCGGCTCTGATCCTGTCCTCAACAGCATCGTGGCGATGGTTTCCAGCTATTTCGAGGTGCCCACGTCGCTGGTCAGCATCATCGAGCGCGACTATCAGGTTTTCAAAGCTCGCGTGGGGATGGAGCCTGAACGTACGTCACGGGAAATGTCGTTCTGCGTCCATGGTCTCGACGAGGGGTCCTTATTGGAGATATGCGACCCTGTCGCCGATCCACGCTTCTCCGATAATCCATTGGTAACAGCTGCCCCGTTCATCCGGTATTACGCAGGTGCTCCGCTGACAATCAGCTCAGGACAGAGCCTGGGCCGGCTTTGCATCATTGACCATAAAACGCATGCACCAATGAGCGAGCAAGGACGAAGCCTTCTGCGTAACGCCGCTCAGGTGGTAGTACAGCGATTGGAATCCATCCATCGCTCGCACTACATCGATCCGATGACAGGCCTGCCCAACCGCCAACGTTTTGATGCGGACATTCAGCAGAGGCTCGAGCACGAGGAGCGCGTTGCCATTCTTGTCGAGCCACTCTCTGCGAGTGGGATGGACAGCTTGGCGAAGTCGCTCGGGAGCGAGTTCTTCACCCATTTCATGCTGGCGGTCAAAGAACTGCTCCTGCAGCTGCTGCCCGCGGAAACGCGTTTGTACCGCTCCGGTACTCTAGGCTTCGTCGCGCTGCTCAGCTCCCGAGCACTGTCGCTGTCCTGCCTGGTCGACAGTATGGTGCATGCATTCGAACGGCCGCTCTACTGTGCGGATATCCCGGTTTTCCCCGATGTGGGAATCAGCGTGCTGCATCTCAAGGGCGAAGCCGGCGCGCCAACGGACATCCTGCGTTTGATGTCGAGCATCACCGATACGGCGCGCCGAAGTGAGTTGCGTTGGCTCGACTACGATCCGGCGATCGATTCGAGCCTGCGACGTAGCACCGCACTGCTCAATGACATCGAAGCGGCACTTGCCGCCGTTGATCAGTTCAGGCTGGTCTACCAACCTCGTGTCGATTTGGCCAGCAACCGGTGCGTTGCCGTTGAGGCATTGCTGCGGTGGTCGCATCCCACGCTGGGTGAGATCAGCCCCACTGAATTTATCCCGCTGGCTGAAACTACCGCCTCGATTCGTCATATCACCAGTTGGGTGGTAAGGCGCGTCTGCGAGCAGTTGTCGGACTGGCGCGCCCAAGGCCTGGAAATAACCGTTTCCTTGAACGTCTCGGCACTGGACCTGACTGACGGGCATCTGTTCGATCAGTTGCTCGAGGCTCTGCGAGCGTTCAAGGTGGAACCCCGATCCGTCGAACTCGAATTTACCGAGAGTGTCCTGGTAACCGACTTCCAGGCCGTGCGAGTTCAGTTGCAACGCTTCCGCGATCTGGGGGTGGCCATTGGCATCGATGACTTTGGCAGTGGATACAGTAACTGGGCATACCTGCGCCAAATTCCGGCAACCAGCGTAAAACTCGATCGCTCGCTGCTGGCTGATCTCCAACCGGGCAATAGCGAATGGCACATCATCCGTGGCCTGATCAGCCTGGTGCGTGACCTGCGCCTGACCGTCGTCGCGGAAGGGGTTGAAACAGAGCTGCATTACCACCTGCTGCGAGGCTGGGGCTGTCAGCAAGGCCAGGGGTATTACTTCGCAAAACCCCTATCGCCAGTCGCCCTTCTCGCTTGGTTTGACGAAGGTAGCTGGCGTTCAGGCTGAGGCACTGCACTCTTTTCCGCTGAGACTGAAGAGCATTTGCTTCGCGTCAGATAGCACTGATGTGAGATTGGTCATCTCTGCACGTTCGAGAAGCAAGCAATGCCTCATCTTATCGCCAAGGTTCGAAGCTTGAACCCGAGATAACCGATAACTGCAGAACTGTCGAATGCTGCTGCAAACCAGGGCCCGACAACAGTTTTTTGGCAGAGGGCGATCAGCCAAGACCTGCCGACCACTCGGGGCTTGGTTGGCATCACCTGAAGCTCTTTGGCGCCTCCTGAACCCGGTGCGCGTCCTGCCGTTATGAGGATGGCACCAGCAGCCCGCGCAGTATCAGTTCCATGGCACTGCTCGCCCTCGCCAAGCGAGCTGAGCCCTGATCACCCTCAGCAATCCAGGATGCAGCGTCGGCAAGACTGCCATAGATCAGCGATGCCAGCGCTTCGGAGTCTGTGTCTTCCACCACGCCCTGCTCGATGAGTTCATCAAGTAGGCGCTGCATGGACTCAACACAATGCCGCTGCGCCTCGGGTGAAGCACCGCCCAGAACGGATCTGGCATCTCTCAACACCAGGCGCTGAAACTCAGGCTCGAGCGCCATCTCCAGATAGGCCAGGCAGCGGCTTCGAAAGCCCGTCCACGCGTCGTCGGCACTGTCGGAAATAGCCTGTAGCCGCGAGTCCATCTCAGCGTCGATCTGTTCGACCACGGCTGCCAGTAGACCCTTTTTGTCGCCAAAGTGATGATAGAGCGCGCCTCGCGTCAGACCTGCCCTGGCGGTGAGGTCATCCATCGATGTATCGGCAAAACCACACTCGCTGAACACCTTGCGGGCGGTGGCTACCAAGGTTGAACGGGTTTCTTCCATCTCGGCGCGGGTACGACGAACCATCAGACTTCTCCTTGAACCGGCCTGCATGAGCATTTACATACGCAGCGTATGAATATAGGATTTTATTCATACGCTGCGTATGTATTCTCCATCTCACTCAATGAGCCTGCAAGCGGGTTTTTCAGGAGCGTCAAATGGCCACCCCTTATCACGAACTATTCAACGCACCTGGCAGCAAGGCCTTTGCGCTGGCAGGCCTGTTAGCGCGCGTGTCATTGCCAATGACGGGCATCGGTATCATCACGTTGATCGCTCAGCTTTACGGCAGCTACGCGCTTGCAGGGATGGTATCCGCCACCTTCGTGCTTACCTACGCGCTGGCGTCGCCCCAGGTTTCCCGCCTGGTAGACAGATACGGGCAAAGCCGCGTGTTGCCTCCAGCAACCGGCATCAGCGCCCTCGGGCTACTGGTGCTGATCGGCGCCTCTTGGTGGAGCGCACCTCACCTGTACCTGTTCGTTGGTGCGCTGCTCGCGGGCTTCATGCCAAGTATGTCTGCGATGGTAAGAGCACGCTGGACGGCACTCTATCGAGGTCAGCCGCACCTGCAGACCGCTTATTCGCTGGAGACCGTCTTTGATGAGTTCACGTTCATCCTGGGCCCACCCATCGCGGTCGGACTATCCGTCGTGGTCATGCCCCAGGCCGGACTTCTGGTCGCCATGATGCTGTTGGTGTTCGGCGTATTCGCGCTGCTGGTACAGCGATCGACTGAACCGGCTGTCGACCCTCAGGCCGTCTCGTCAGGCTCTGGAACCTCCGTGATCCGTCTGGCGAACGTTCGGCTGCTGGCGCTACTGATGGTGGCAATGGGCGTTATCGTTGGCACGGTTGATATCGTCAGCGTGGCATTCGCTGAACAGATCGGACAGCCAGCAGCAGCCAGCCTGGTGCTCTCAGCCTACGCCATGGGCTCTTGTGCAGCCGGACTGCTGTTCGGTGCACTTCGACCAAAAGTCTCGCTGCGTGTCCAATTATTAACCGGGGCCATGGCCACAGCTGCGACAACTCTTCCCCTTATGTTCGTCGGCAGCATTCCTGCCCTGGCTGCCGCGGTATTGATCGCGGGTCTTTTCTTCGCTCCGACCATGATTGTGGCGATGACCCTGATCGAACGCCTAGCGCCCGAGCGACAGCTCACAGAAGGAATGACCTGGCTACTAGCCGGTTTGAACGTAGGCGTGGCGTTCGGAGCTGCTCTGTCCGGCCAGATTGTCGACCAGGAAGGAGCCCAGGCAGGATTTCTTCTAGCGCTTGTGGCAGGAGCCGGCGTTCTTCTGGTCGCGCTACGCACATGGATGCATCTGCAAAGGCTGGAAACTAGGCTCGACGCTTGAGCATCAGGATGAAGAACAGACCACCGAGCGCTGCCGTAGCGATGCCGATAGGCAGGTCTTCCGGGGCGATCAGTGTTCTTGCCGCTACGTCGACCCAGATCAGAAACAATGCCCCGAGCAGCGCTGCGACCGGCAACAGCCGACGATGTTCGGCACCGACCAGGCTGCGGGCGATATGCGGAATCATCAGGCCGACGAAGCCGATGGCGCCGGACAGCGATACCAGCACACCGGTCAGTAGCGACGTACAGACAAACGCCTGTAGGCGCAGGTGCTTGCCACTGAAGCCCAGGCTCACGGCGGCTTGCTCGCCACTCATCAGGGCATTCAGACCGCGTGCCATGACCAGCAGCGCAGCGAGGCCGAGCGCCACACAAACCGCAGGCAGCCAGATCACGTCCCAGCGCGCCGCCCCCAAGCCACCGAGCATCCAGAACACCACGGATGCAGCAGCATGGTGATCGCCGGTATAGAGCAGCAGATTGACCAGCGCCATCAGCACGAAGGACACCGCCACGCCGGCCAGCAGCAGTCGGTCACTGTCCAGTCGCCCGCTACGCCTGGCCACCGCAAGTACCAACAGCATGCTGCCGAACGCGCCGATAAACGCGGCCAACGGCAGGCTGAAAATGCCGATGAACTCGCCCAGGTACATCACCACCAGCACCGCCCCTAGCGCAGCACCGGAACTGACGCCCAGCAGATGAGGATCGGCCAGCGGGTTGCGGGTAACGGCCTGCAACGCAGTGCCCACCAAGGCCAGGCCGGCCCCTACCAGTGCGCCGAGCAATACCCGTGGCGCGCGGATCATCCAGACGATCTGCTCCTGGCTGCGGCTCCACTCGCCGCCATCAGCGAAACCCAGTTGCTTGCCGAGTATTCCCCAAACATTGCCAATGGGTACGGCAGCAGGGCCAAAAGCCAACGCGCCCACACTGGACAACAACAGGCAAGCCAGCAGACCCAGGATCAGCCAGCGATAGGCAGCAGCGCTACGAACAGGCATTAGTGCTGCCCATCCTTGACGAGTTGTGGATGCAGAGCTGTCGCCAGCTTCTCGATGGCCAGCGCGTTTTGCACGGAGGGTGTGGCTTCCAGATAGGTCAACACGATAAAGCGCCGCTCCCTGATCGCCCGTACCTCCTTCAAGGCTGGCTGCTGGAGCAGGAAGTCGCGCTTCTGCTGCCAGGTACGTGGGCCGTAGTCGACGATCACGATCACTTCGGGATCGCGCTCCACCACGCTTTCCCAGTTCACCTGCGTCCAGCTGGCCGCTACGTCATCCATGATGTTGTGGCCGCCGGCCGTATCGATCAGCGCCTGGGGCATGCCCAGGCGCCCTGATGTGGTAGGTCGGTCTTCGCCGCTGTCGTAAAGAAACACCCTGGGCTTCTCGCTCGCCTGGCTGACGGTGTCACTCACCGCGTTGATGCGCGAGCGCAGCTGCGCCACCAGCGCTTCGGCGTCGGCCTGCACAGAGAAAATCTCGCCCAGGTTGAGCAGGTCGCGGTACATATCATCCAGGCTCGCCCGGCGCTGCTGCATGATCCGCGAACACGATTCGGTCAGCTCATAGACGGCGATCCCGAATGGCTGCAGGGTTGCCGGCGTCACCGGCCCACCGACGCGCATGCCATAACTCCAACCAGCGAAGAACAAGTCGGCCTCTGCATCCAGCAGCGTTTCGATGGAGGGATAGCGGCTGGCCAACTGTGGAATATCCGCCATGGCTTCAAGCACCCAAGGCTCGCGCGGCTTGCTGTCGCCAAAGCCGGTATAGCCGATGATACGGTCATGCAGACCGAGGCTCAGCAGCATGCTGGCAAGGCTGATGTCATGCACCACCACGCGCTGCGGAGCCTGATC
The DNA here is from genome assembly GCF_001945395.1 of Pseudomonas sp. PA15(2017). Lineage (GTDB taxonomy): Bacteria > Pseudomonadota > Gammaproteobacteria > Pseudomonadales > Pseudomonadaceae > Aquipseudomonas. The sequence continues at coordinate 67,356 of NZ_MSXV01000038.1, forward strand.
GAAGGTCACCTGGCGGTCACAGCTTCGCACCGTCAGCGGATAGTCAGTGGTGCTAGCACTGGCAGCAATGGCCGTCACGCTCAGCAAGCAGCCGACCAGCAAAGGTTTGATCATGGTTGAGTAATCCAGGTAATTCGTGGGTAGCCGTGCAAGGGATGGTTGTCGACCAACGCCTCCACGCCGAAAATCTGTTGCAGCAATTCGGCTGTCAGCACCTCGCTGGGTGTACCGCTGACGATCAGCCGGCCCTCGTCGATCACGTACAGGCGATCGCAAAAGGCAGCGGCCAGGTTCAGGTCATGAAAGCTGGCCAAGGTACTCAGGCCCAGGCTGCGCAGGTGCTGTAGCAGCTCCAGCTGATAGCGGGGATCCAGGTGATTGGTCGGCTCGTCGAGAATCAACAGCCCTGGCTGTTGAACCAGGGCGCGCGCCAGCAGCACACGCTGTTTTTCTCCGCCCGACATGGTGGCGAAGGCATGATCGACGCGGCTGCCAAGGCCGACCTGTTGCAACGCTTGTGCAACGACCCGAGCGTCTTCAGGTGTGTCGCCGTCCAGTAAGCCCTTGTGCGGTGTGCGGCCCATGGCTGCAATATCGCCTGCTGTCAGCCCGAACTCCTGGGGAAACTCCTGCAGCACTACCGCGATACGCTGCGCCGACCAGCGTGGTGAACGGCGCCAAAGATCCTCGCCATCCAGCTCTAATCGGCCACTGGCCGGCTGCGTGGAGCGATAGGCGCAACGTAGAAGGCTGGTCTTGCCGCTGCCATTGGGGCCGATAAGCCCGACAAACTCACCCTCATCAACGTACAGGTCGATAGCGCTCAGTAACCAGCGCGGCTCGCGGCTTCGGGTATCAACGGCCCAGGACAGGCCTTCGATGTTCAGTGTCGACATAGTCGCCCTCCGAAGCGCACCAGCGATCAGCCGGTGCGCCTTCGCTCAAAAGCTGTAGTCGGCGGTGACGAAGAACGAGCGCGGCTCGCCCAAATACCACTGCCGACCATTGTTACTGGTGGTCGTGGCGTATTGGCGATCGAACAGGTTGTTCAGTTGAAGACCAAGTGTCAGGTCAGGTTGGACGTGCCAGTCGAAGTTGGCATCGACCACGGTGTAGCTCGGCACCTCAACGGTATTGGCATTGTCGCCGTAGCGGCTGTCCACATAGCGCGCCCCAGCTCCGGCGCTGAAGCGCTCGGCAAAGTCCTTGCTGAGCCAGAGATTGGCGGAGCGACGTGGCACGTTGAGCGGCTGGTTGCCCGAGAAATCGCTGCTGCCGCTGATGAACTCGTCGTACTCGGCACGCACCCAGGAAGCATTGGCAGACAATTGCACGTCATGGGGCAAGCGCAGCTCAAGGGTTGCCTCGATGCCATCGGCGGATTGCTGACCGACCTGCTGTTGAATGGCAGGGTTGAGCGGATCAGCGCTCAACAGCTTTTTCTTCACGATGTGATAGGCGGCAAGCGTCCACTCGCCATTACCCTCGAGAAACTGCTGCTTGATACCCAACTCGGTTTGTTTGGCAGTGCTCAGATCCCATTGTTGCTGAGCCGCCGTCAGCGTCAGCAGGTTGCTCACGCCCTCAGTGCTGGTGGCGTACTGACCATACAGCGACAGATCCTCGGTAACCGCGAACACCAGCCCGGCTCGCCAGTTGCCACCGCTAAGGCTACGATCACTGCGGGTGCCGGCGAGCAGATCATCCCGGTTCAGATGCACCTGATCGCGGCGTACACCGGTAATCAGGGAAAGCTGCTCGGTGAGCTGAGTACGATTTTCAGCGAACAGCGAGAACTGGCGAGCCTGGTTGGCTTCGCGAGAGCGGTAAGGATCGGTGCTCACATAGTCGCCGCCGCCTGATTGACCCAGGCCGATGGTGTCGCTGTAGGTATTGCCAAAATCGTGCTTTCGCACGAAACGAATGGCGTTGTAGTCGGCGCCGAACACGGTCTGGCTGTCGAGCCCGAACAGCGAGTGTTTCAAGGTGAAGGTCTGGCGATCGCCGATCTGTTCCTGGGTCTGCTTGATGCTGATGAAATTGCTGCGCTGTACCAGGTCACCTGGTTGCCAGGCGTAGGTCTCGGCGTTACGCCAGCGGCGCTGCATCTTCAGGAAATACAACTGATTGCTGGCACTCAGATTCTCGCTGATCGTCCAGTCGGTCACCAGTCGGGTCGACTGGTCGTTGTAGCGAATGGTCGGGTCTGCGACGTTGTAATTGTTGTCGCGCAGGCTTTCGCGGAAACGTCCATTGACCAGAGGGGTTCCGAAGTACTGCATCGGCTCCTGATCACCGTGATCATGGCTCAGGGTAAAGCTCAGGTTATCGGTGGCGTCCCAGCGCAACGCGGCACTGACCGCCAGGCTTTGCGAGTCACCGCGATCCACCCAGCCGTTACTGGCCTGCTGATTGAGATTTAGACGGTAGCTGAGGCTATCGCTCAACGAACCGCCGCTGTCCAACGCAGCCTGGCGGCGATCATCGGAGCCATAACCCAGACGGATGCGGTTGCGAATGTCGCCTTCGAAAGGCTTCTTCGGCACTACGTTGATTACGGCACCCGTGGCCCCTTCTCCGTAGAGTACCGAGGCAGGCCCGCGCAGAATGTCGATGCGCTCGACCGACCAGGTATCGACCGGAAAGGTCACGGTACCGGCGCCCACGTACAGGCGATTGCCATCGAACAGTTGCATGGTCGAGGCATGGCCGGCGAAACCTCGCGCAGACAATGCTGTGCCACCGTTGCCGGGCGTACCGATAAAGGTGATGCCTGGGGAGCGAGTCACCGCGTCCTGCACGGTGGCATTATTGCGCTTGAGCACCTGCTCAGCACCCATGCTGGTGACACTGGCAGGTGTCTCCAGCGCGGTCAGCCCCAAACGTGAGCCAGACGTGGTTGGTGTATGCTGGTCGGGTTGAGGTGCTACGTCAGCGGCGCCAGTGATCGCTGTAGAAGGCAGCGCTAGAGCTCCATCATCTTCAGCGGCGTCAACCGGCAGCGCGAGCAGCATACAAGGCGCCAGGCATCGGCGAAGAGATTTGCCCGACAGGGCATCAAACAGAGAATTACGGGACATATCGTTCCACTCGAACAGGAATGAGAAAATCCCGGAGGGAACAACGCATAGGGAATCGCAGGCGCAACAGCCCACGGAACCGGCCTGCGCCCGCCCACCGCGGGTTTGCCAAACGAAGTTCCAGGCCGGTCTCCGGGCTCGCGAGGGTCATGAAGCATTCACCTTCCCATGCCAGAGCACAGTGGTGTTTCGAATGCTTCGCTCGCATACCGTTGCGGGGGCAGCGCCGGACTGATCACCTGAGTGACGAACCGGCTTCCCGTTTCATCCCATGCACGGCGGCATGGGACACCTGAAACAGGCGCGCATCTGATCATTGATGGACGGTCAGTGTCCAGCAAGATCGAAGGTCATCGTCGATGAGTGGCACAAGCAAGTGTGCCCATGGTGTGCTCGATAAATCGTCGAGGATCCTGCTCTGGGCTGACGGGCTATATGGCCAGTCGACAGGCATCTTATGGCCGGTAGCGGGCCTCTCAAGCCCTTCCCATTTCTTCGTACCAACCATCTACAAGATGGCTCTGCTCACCCCAGAGCAGGCCCGCTATCTCTTGCATGATTTCGGCTAGCAACTCGACGTCCGCACCAACCGCTTCAAGGCAAGCCTGCCGGCCTCTTGACCAATCGAGAATGCAGCACTGAGGAAATCTTTCAAGCAGCGGCCTCAGAACTTGCCGCGGATCCACGCTAGCACCATACCTAAAGTCGAAATATGGCGCCTCCGAGTCCTGAAGCGGGTAAAGCAGTATTCCGCTGTTGGCGGAGCCGGCATAGCACAGCGTGACGTAACGGTACGCCCATTCAGAGCTACCGTTTTTAATACTGCGAAGCACTTCGAGGAGCGGCTCGTTTTTGCAGAAGCGGATGTACGTGCCTCTGGAGGGAAACTCCAGAGCCCAGCTGGGCGCATCCATAAAAGTGGCGCATTCATCTTCGTTCATGATGGTCAACCGTTCGGACTCGCCTTACGTAGCGTGATGAGTGCTTGGCATCTCTCTGCGATTTCCGGGTTAGCAGCAGCTATCTTCGATACCACTTGATACATCTCGTGGGCGTCTATAAATGGATAGACATCCAGGCTCAGGGCAATCGTAATTTTACGCGCGTCCTGCCCCTCCCTAAGCCACGTCTCGACCTCACGCGTCATGGCAGAACCATTGTCGGTTGTTTGCCAAGCCAACAGATTGAAAAGGTCACCAACCAGCCCAGCGGCGACTGTTTCAGGTATTTCCTCGAACAGGCGATTGGCCAGGTTAAGCTCGCCGAACACGCTGACCACCTCACGCACAGAATCAAAGGCCAGGTCGTATTCGGCGGCCTTGCGCTCAATCGCGATGATATCGAGCGTTTGTTTTAGCAGCGGGTGCATTCGGTCATTCCACGGTTTCGCAAACTTCGGTTACTCATCGGGCACAGGATTCAGTATCCCTCTCTACCCGGCGCCTGAACTACCCTGCGCATTGTACGGACACTAACTTTGTCTAGATACTCGATTGCGGTTCCTGGATTGTCTGCTGCTTCGGCGTCAGCGCCTTGGCAGTCGGCATGGCGCTCCCCGCGCCCTAATTGCAACTGGGCGACTCAGCGGCGTACTGTGGTCTCGCCCGCGTCGAGGGACTTGGCGACTCCAGGGCAACTGTAGCCTTGCCGGGTTCTACCCCATTTCCACGGACGGTTTGAAAAGGGCTGAAAACTTCAGGTCTTGCCGGGCGACTCTACGACGCATTCGTGGGTTATGAAACCGTTCGATGTAGTCGAATAAATCTGCCCGTGCTTCATCACGAGTTTGATACGACTGATGGGCAACGCGCTCCCGCTTAAGCTGACCGAAGAAGCCTTCACAGGCAGCGTTGTCGCCGCAATGCCCGACGGCACTCATGCTGCAGACCAGCGTATTGCGATTCAGAAAACGCTGGTAGTCAGCGCTGGTGAATTGGCTGCCGCGATCCGAATGCAGGATCACCGACCAGTCACCCTGGCGCTGCCAGATCGCCATCTCCACCACTCGAATCACCATCTGCCGATCCTGACGGTGATGCATCGATCAACCGATCACCAGCTTGCTGTACAGGTCAAGCACCACGCATAGGAAGAGCTTGCCTTCCAGTGTGGCTATTTCCGT
>NZ_MSXV01000039.1 GCF_001945395.1 Pseudomonas sp. PA15(2017)
CTGCTTTGCCCGCGACCTTCGCCCTGGATATAACCCATAAACGACAATGCCCCTATCAACCGATAGAGGCATTGTCTTCAACTCACCCTCGGACTGCTAGGTTTTCACACAGTCTGCAAGCGGCCGGTTTTTTATGCGTGTGAAAGTCTCGGACGAACGGTCATGGGCTAGCGATCACCCCTTGCAAGGCGCGTGACGCCCGGCGCCAGGGTTATAGGGTAATGGAGAAGAGTTCCATATCCGTGCAAGCGCGCTTTGATGTTTCTTTAGAAACAAGCGATCTAAAAAACTAACCCGCTCCCTCTACAGTCAATACATACGTCATCGGATTTTTGCCGAGGCATTGGGGACGAGCGGCGCCCATCAAAACAATCAAAAGGCGAACGGCCATGTTCAAGAAACCGAAATTCCGCCAGGCGGGGCTTATCCTCTTCGCAACCGCCGTCTTGCTGATTCTTCCCAACCTGGGCCGGATGATCGGCTGATCAGGCGACCCGCGGCATCCACCAGGCCAGGATCAGCGGCAACCAGCCGATCGCCAGCAGCGTCGAGCACATCACCAGGCTCGCCACTTGCTCCGGCGAGCGATTGGCGCGCACCGCGAACAGGTAGTTGAATACCGCCACCGGCATCGCCGACTGCACCACCAACACGGCGTGCGTCAGCGGCTCGAGGCCCATCGCTGCACCGATACCCCAGCCGACGCCAGCCCCCAGCACGATACGCAACGCTCCCAGCACCAGCCCGGAACCCAAGTGATGCAGACGAATGCTGGCCAGCGAAACACCCAGGGTCAGCAGCATCAGCGGAATGGTCATGCCGCCCAACAGGCCGACGGTGTTGGCCAGCCAGCGCGGCAATTGCAGATCCATGAAAATCATCGGCAGCGCCAGCAGCAGGCTGATCATGATCGGGTTGCGCAGCAGATCCTTGATGGAGGCGGCGTTGCCCGACAAGGCGATACCGACGCTGAACTGCATGACCGACAGCGTCAGGAAAAAGGCCACAGCCAGCGCCAGGCCGTGTTCGCCGAAGGCATACAGGCTGATCGGCAAGCCCATGTTGCCGGTGTTGGGGAACAGGAACGCCGGTACCAGCACCTTCCACTGTTGGCGAAACAGGCGGCTGAACAACACGCCGAAAAGCCCCATGCAGGCGGTGACCAGCACGCAGCCCAGGGCCATGCTGGTAAATGCGTCGGGATCGAGATCGGTACGACTCAGGGTCGCCAGCACCAGGCTTGGCGTGCCGACGGTCAGCACCAGACGGGCGATGAATTCGGTGGGGTAAGCCTGGCCGCTGCGGGCCCAGGCATAACCGATGCCGGAGACGATGATTACCGGCGCCAGAACAGCGAACAATTCGGCCAGCATGGCCTTTCCCTTAGGGCAAAGCAGCCATGCTAGAAGCGATCATCCCTTCATCGCAAGCCATGTCGGCATCAACGGGCGCGAATGACGCGCCCTCTCCGCTCACTGCGCCTGCGCGCTCAGCAATGGCTCCACATCCACCCGCGCCATCATCCGCTCGCTGCCGCCGCCGCGGCGCATGCCGCGCACCGGACAGGCGTCCAGGTAATCCAGGCCGATCGCCAGCTTCAGGTGACGTTCGGGCCGGGCCAGGCAGTTGGTCACGTCGAAGCTGTACCACGCGCCGTCCAGCCAGGCTTCCGCCCAGGCGTGGCTGGCCAGGTGATCCTGATTGTCAGTGACCAGGTAGCCAGAGACGTAGCGCGCCGGAATACCGAGGCTGCGCGCGCAGGCGATGAAGGCGTGAGCGTGATCCTGGCAGACACCCTGGCGCCCGGCGAAGGCTTGCGCGGCACTGGTCTCGACGGCGGTCGCACCCGGCTGGTAGCGAATATGGTCGTTGAGGCCGTGCATCAGGTCGATCAGCGCGTTGCGGTCACGACGCTGGGCGCATTGCATCCAGGCGAAATCCCGCAGCGCCGCATCCGCTTCGGTCAGCTGGGTGAAGCGCAGGAACGGCAGTGCCGACTGGCTCTCGTGCTCGGCATCGCTCGACTCGTCGATCTCGACCAGCCCCCGGGCGCCGATGACGATCGATTCGTGGGGTTCGTCCAGGGTCAGCACATGGAGGATATTGCCGTAGGGGTCACGCTGTGCGCGAACCGGCCGGGGCAGATCCAGCTGCCAGTCGAGTATCTGCTGGCGTGGGCTGTCGTGAGGCGTGAGGCGCAGGTATTGGATGCTGGCCCGCACCTGGTCCTCGTAGTGATAACTGGTGTTATGACGAATGGACAGTCTCATGCGACCTCCAGATAAGACGTGTGGATGGCACCGCCGAGCAGATGAATCTGCTCGATGAAATCGGTCAACCAGGCGTGCAGCCCTTCGTCCAGCACCTCGTCGATGCTGGTGTAGCGCAGCCGCGCATTCAGTTCAGCGGCCAGGCGCTGGGCTGGCCTGCCGTTGTCACCCGGCAACCCGGCGAGCATCTGATACAGCTCATCCATGCAGGCGCTCAGGGAGCGTGGAACGTCGCGGCGCAGCAGCAACAACTCCGATACCTTGCGCGCGCCAGGCGAGCCGCGATAGACCTCCGCGAACGCCTCGAACGAGGACAGTGCGCGCAGCAAGGCACTCCACTGGTAGTAGCTATGGGCGGGCCGGCCATCAGCATCGTCGATGTCCTCGCCGAGCAGTTCGTAGCGCGCGTCGAGCAGGCGCAAAGTGTTGTCGGCACGCTCGATGAAGGTGCCCAGGCGGATGAAACGATAAGCCTCGCCACGCACGATGGTGCCGAAGGTAGCGCCGCGAAACAGGTGCGAACGCTCCTTGACCCACTCGCAGAACCGGCTGATGCCATAACGGCCCAGGCCCTGCTCGGCGATGCCGCGGATTTCCAGCCAGGTGGCGTTGATGTTCTCCCACATGTCGGCTGTGATGCGCCCGCGTACGGCATGCGCGTTACTGCGTGCGGCACCCAGGCAACTGTATATGCTCGCCGGATTCTGCGCATCGAGCGCGAAGAAATGCAGCATGCGCTCGGCATGCAGCGCACCGTGGGGTTGCTGGTATTCCTCCAGAGTGCCGGTGATCACCAGCGGCATCGCCAGTTCGTCGAGGCCATCACGGCGACCGTCCTGGGGCATCAGCGACAGTGAGTAGCTGACGTCCAGCATGCGTGCCAGGTTCTCCGCGCGCTCCAGGTAGCGGGACATCCAATAAAGGTCGGAGGCGGTTCTCGATAGCATGCTCAGTCCTCCACCACCCAGGTGTCCTTGGTACCGCCGCCTTGCGACGAGTTGACCACCAGCGAGCCTTCGCGCAGCGCCACCCGAGTCAGGCCACCGGGTACGATGCGCGTTTCCTTGCCGGACAGCACGAAGGGGCGCAGGTCGATGTGCCGCGGTGCGATGCCGTTCTCGACGAACGTCGGGCAGGTCGACAGGCACAGGGTCGGCTGGGCGATGTAGGCCTCCGGCCGGGCGATCAGGCGCAGGCGAAAGGCCTCGATTTCCGCATTGCTGGCCGCCGGGCCGACGAGCATCCCGTAGCCGCCCGAGCCCTGGGTTTCCTTGACCACCAGATCCTTGAGGTTGGCCAGCACGTGGGACAGCTCGGCCGGCTTGCGGCATTGCCAGGTCGGCACGTTCTTGAGGATCGGCTCCTCATCCAGATAGAAACGAATCATCTCGCCGACATAGGGGTAGATCGATTTGTCGTCCGCCACGCCGGTGCCAATGGCATTGGCCAGCACCACGTTGCCCGAGCGATAGGTGGAAAGCAGCCCGGGCACCCCGAGCATCGACTCCGGATTGAAGGCCAGCGGATCGAGAAACGCGTCGTCCAGGCGGCGGTACACCACGTCGACCTGCCTGGCGCCTGCGGTGGTGCGCATGAACAGCTTGTCGTCACGCACGAACAGATCGGCGCCTTCTACCAGTTCGACGCCCATCTCCCGGGCCAGGAACGCGTGTTCGAAGTAGGCGCTGTTGAAGCGCCCTGGCGTGAGCACCACCACGGTCGGGTTGTCGAGCGGGCTGGAGCTCTTCAGGGTGTCGAGCAGCAGGCTGGGATAATGGTCGATGGGCGCGATGCGCTGGTTGGCGAACAGCTCGGGGAACAGACGCATCATCATCTTGCGATCTTCGAGCATGTAGCTCACGCCGCTGGGGGTACGCAGGTTGTCCTCGAGCACGTAATAAGTGCCGTCGCCATCGCGTACCAAGTCGATGCCGGCGATATGCGCATACAGGTCACGGTGCAGATCCAGGCCCTGCATCGCCAGCTGATAGCCCTCGTTGGCCAGCACCTGTTCGGCCGGGATCAGACCAGCCTTGATGATCCGCTGATCGTGATACAGGTCGGCGAGAAACATGTTCAGCGCCTGCACCCGCTGGATGCAGCCACGCTCGACGATGCGCCATTCGCTGGCCGGAATGCTGCGCGGGATGATGTCGAAGGGAATCAGTCGCTCGGTACCCTGGGCGTCGCCATACAGGGTGAAGGTGATGCCAGCACGGTGAAAGAGAAGATCCGCTTCGCGGCGGCGCTGGTCCAGCAGGTCCTGGGGGGTTTCCTGCAGCCAACGGGAAAAGGCCTGGTAATGGGGGCGGCAGACACCATCGGGCAGGTGCATCTCGTCATAAAAGGTGCGGGTCATGCTGTACTCCTTGCAGCCCAGTTCGACCCGATCATTGCAAGCGCCGAGCCAGCGGTTTTATTTCTTCAAGATCAACTACTTATTTTTTAAACCGAAACCGCTTTGCACCATCTTGAGGCGTGTTCCACAGGCGCAGGTGAGCCGCGTGCGCGGTTCCCATGCATCACGTCCATTCAGGCTGGCGAGGCATGTCTGCCCCCGTGAAATTTCAGACAGGCGAGGCGGCAAAGCATTGCACTTTTCTCTCACGCCCTTTTGTCCAGAAATGTCGGCGCGGCAGAAACATTGCCGACGCGTTGCGTTCCCACCTTTGAGAGGTCAGTTTTGCGCCTGGCCGACCCGCTTCTCCGGACAAGGAATGCACGATGAACAGCTTGATACCGCCCTACATTCTCGACCGCATCATCGGCCACGGCTCCGAGCGTCAGCGCGATTGCGCACGCAACACCCTGCAGCATGTCAGCTCGCTCAGGCGTAACTACGGCAAGCCGCGTTCGGCCAGTGCACGTCGCGCGGTAGCGGCCGGCCAACCCGAGCGCAGCATCTTCGATGCCGGGCAGCAGATGCAGCTGCCCGGCCAGCTCGCCCGTGCCGAGGGCCAGCCGGCCAGCGGCGACAAAGCCGTCGACGAGGCCTACGATGCGCTGGGCGCCACCTACCGCTTCTTCTGGGAAGTGCTCGGCCGCCACTCCATCGATGGCAACGGCATCCCGCTGCTGGGCACCGTGCATTATGGTCAGCGCTATGAGAACGCCTTCTGGAATGGCGAACAGATGGTATTCGGCGACGGTGACGGCGAAATCTTCAATCGCTTCACCATCGCCCTCGACGTGGTCGCCCACGAGCTGACCCACGGCGTCATCGACAGCGAGGCGGCACTGGTTTACGTCAACCAGTCCGGTGCCCTCAACGAGTCGCTCTCCGACGTGTTCGGCATCCTCACCAAGCAGTACGCCCTGCAGCAGACTGCCGAGCAGTCGGACTGGATCATCGGTGCCGGGCTGCTGACCGAATCGGTGAATGGCCAGGGGCTGCGCTCGATGTCGGCGCCCGGTAGCGCCTACGATGACCCGCTGCTGGGTAAGGACCCGCAGCCAGGGCACATGCGCGACTTCGTGGAGACCCGTGAGGACAACGGTGGCGTGCATATCAATTCGGGCATTCCCAATCGCGCGTTCTACCTGGCGGCCAAGGCATTGGGCGGCCATGCCTGGGAGAAAGCCGGGCCGGTCTGGTACGACACCCTGTGTGACCAGCGCCTGGGCAACGACGCTGACTTCATCGATTTCGCGCGCCTGTGCGTGGATCGTGCCGAGCAACGCTTCGGCAAGGGCTCGGCGGAGGCCGCCGCGGTGGCCAAGGCCTGGAGTGACGTAGGTGTCGAGGACGTCGCACCATGAACAAGCTACCGCCACTGAGCGACGAGGCGCTGGTACGCATTTCCCGACAGGGCGGCTTCGCGGGCGTCGCCGCGCTCAGTCGCCCGCGAGAGATCGATTTCGCCCAGTGCGACCCGACCCAGCGCGGCCAGGTATGCTCATTGCTGGAAGCCTGCCTGCCCGTTGCCAGCGATGCGGCGGGGCGTGGCGACCAGCGGTTCTATCGTATCGAGCTGCAGACCTGTGCACGCCCTGCGCAGGAGGAACTGGTGCTGAACGTTCCCGAGGAGCAGGCTCCTCGGGATCTGGTGACGCTCTGGGAGAAAGGTCTGTAGTGCTGCCCGGCGCTATTCCCGAGCGCTGGCGGCGCTGATCTGCTGGGTCACGCCCCAGCCATCCAGCTCGCCGCCAAGGGGAATCACCACGGATTCCAGATCCTGGGCGAAGTCGCCGATGCCGGCGGGCGTGACATGCATGACTTTACTGACCTGCAGATACCAGTCGCCCTCGTCACGCTCGGTGACCTGGGCATGCAGGCTTTCGCCACGAAAGTTGCGAGTGGCCTTCAAGGCCTGATCCTGATCGGGGAAAATGGCATAGAACTCGATGGGATGGACGCTGGCGAAATCGAATCCGCCCTCCTTCATGCGGCGCAGAATGCCGCTACCAACATCTTCGTGCAGAATCGTGCTCATAGTTGATCTCCATCGGACGAGGAATTGATACGCCGTCAAACCGGCGATCTGTCTCAACATGCAACACACGGCGCACCGTGATGACGCGAAGGCTCAGGGCCTCCGGTACGAGCTTGGAGGTACGTGCTCAATCAACGCAGCACGCCCTCGAAGAGTAGACCGCAGCGCGCGCCGGGTCATGCAACTATCTTCGTCGCAGCTCGTCGGCCTGCCGCGCCGGCCCACATCAGCGTGCTATACCCGAGAATGAAGCCATCGCCCTGCCGGCGGCGCCAGATCATCGTGCTGCCGGGGGCAAGACCCTCGAGGTACCACACCATGAGTACGCTGCAGTGCACCTACCGCGATCATCACATCAGTGCCGAGGTGATGGAGCACCCCGGTATTCCCACGCCCTGGGCAGGCGGTTGCCGCATCACCACTCCCGACGGGCGCACCACGCGCCGTCTGGCCCTGCCCGTCAACGGCGCCTTTCTCGACGACTTGACCAAGGCCCAACAGGCGTCGATCGCCCACGGCAAGTGGCTGGTCGATCAGCATCTGGATAAAAGCCGGGATCTTTTTCCCGAAAATGTGGCCAAACGCCACGCAGCATGAGACTGCGATGGAAGGCCTGCATACGCAGCGGGCTTTCTGACTGACAACCCGGCATGCAAATGCCCTGATTCAACCAGTCTCATGCCTCATAGATTCGGCCGCACCCAGGTGCGGCCGTTCCCATTCGAGACGAAGGTTGGATTTTCATGGCGAACCGTACGCTTTCAATTTCCGCTGTTGTGATGACCAGTATCCTGGCGCTGAGCGCCTGCAGCGACGCCAGCAAGACCCCCGCCAAAACCGCCTCCGCCGCCCAGAGCAGCCCGCCCAAGCTCCAGGAAAAGGAGGATCTCAGTCCGTTTACCGGTTTTGCCAGCGCCCGCTTCGGCAGCGACGAAACCGCCGTGCGCGCCGCCTGGAAAGGTTCGCTGCGTGACGGTGGGGGTTCGGACACCTGCCGCCAGCTGTTCCAGGAGCCGCGCCCGGCCAAGGGCTTCGGCACCTCGTTCATGCTCGAGAATGGCCAGTTCGTGCGTTACGACATCGACAGCCGCGAACGCAAGGCGCCGCGTGGCCTGCAGGTGGGCAGCAGCTCCCAGCAGATTCGCGCCACCTACCCGGGCCGTTTCGAGGAGCAGCCCAACAAGTACGAGCCAGGTGCCACCGACTTCATCGTCACGCCCTACGTCGATAGCGACGCGCGGCTGGTGTTCGAAACCGATAGCAGTGGCCTGGTGACCCGCTGGCGCATCGGCCTGCCGCCTGCGGTGTTCTACGTAGAGGGTTGCAGTTGAGCACTCACCTGCCCCGATGAAAACCGGCGCCTAGCAGAGCGTGTGAAAAGTCGCTGATGCAGGTAGTGATCCCATCAGACGCCCCGACATTGTTCGGGGCGTTTGCTTTTGTACGATTCGAAAGGTCGCGACCAACCTTTCAAGTGAGCA
>NZ_MSXV01000040.1 GCF_001945395.1 Pseudomonas sp. PA15(2017)
ACTGCTTTGCCCGCGACCTTCGCCCTGGATATAACCCATAAACGACAATGCCCCTATCAACCGATAGAGGCATTGTCTTCAACTCACCCTCGGACTGCTAGGTTTTCACACAGTCTGATATAGGCGGGTTTTTTGTTTGCGGGTGACGATCAATCGTCGCCGCCCATGATGCCGAAGATCTGCAGCAGGCTGACGAACAGGTTGTAGATCGAAACGTACAGGCTGATGGTCGCCATGATGTAGTTGCGCTCTCCGCCATGGATGATCGCGCTGGTCTGGAACAGGATACAGGCTGACGAGAACAGCACGAAGCCAGCGCTGATCGCCAGTTGCAGGCCGCTGATCTGGAAGAAGAAGCTGGCCAGAATCGCGCCCAGCAGAACGAAGAAGCCGGCGGTGATGAAGCCGCTCAGGAAGCTCATGTCCTTGCGGGTCGTCAGCACGTAAGCCGACAGGCCGCAGAACACTACCGCCGTCATCATGAACGCGGAGCTGACGACTTCGGCACCGTTGGCCATACCCAGGTAACGGTTGAGAATCGGGCCCAGAGTGTAACCCATGAAGCCGGTGAGGGCGAAGGTCGACAGCAGGCCCCAGCCGGAGTCACGCAGCTTGGCGGTCAGAAAGAACAGACCGTAGAAGCCGATCAGCACCACGAAGATGTTCGGGTAGGGGACGTTGGCACGTTGCGCCATGAAAGCCACGATGCCGCTGAATGCCAGAGTGAGAGCCAGCAAACCGTATGTGTTGCGCAGAACGCTGCTGACTGCGGTTTGTTCAACCCGTGAAGGGCTATGGGCGTAATCTTGTTCGCGCATGGCGACACTCCTAGTAAATGCTGTTGGTCCGTGACCAAGGTCGAGAAGCATCTTAACAGAGCCTTGGGTACTGCCAAGTCAGAGTGTTTGACAGTGTGTTGCGTTCCGGTAAGATGTCGCCCGCAGCCTGTGAGGTTGCAAAGGAATGTTTCGGCGAGCCGATGCGTTTCATGTCGACCTGGAGGGTTGGCAGAGCGGTTGAATGCACCGGTCTTGAAAACCGGCGAACGTTAATAGCGTTCCCAGGGTTCGAATCCCTGGCCCTCCACCACATAAAAGAAAAGCCCGGCATTGCCGGGCTTTTTCATTCCTGTTTCTGCCTTTGTGCAGATGTTCGAGCTGCTGATTTCCTTAGAGCCTGTTCAAAGTCTCGCGAGCTAGAGCAATGCAAGGCGAAAACAGGCGAGGACGCGGAGTTTACGAGCTGTAAATGAGCAGTCCGAGCCTGTTTTTAACGCCGCAGTGCCGACGCGCAGCAGACTTTGAACAGGTTCTTAGCAGGCTCACGCTGTCATTCGTTCATTGCGTTCGGTAAAGCATGAGTGCCGTGCCCGGGCAGGCGATATGCGACCGGGCGCGACTGGTCGAGTCCAGCAAATTGTGAGGTTCAGCTCTGGCTGAACTCCCCGAGGATCTGCAGCAGCGAATAGATGCCCGCGCCCATAAGCGAGGCGAGTGACAGGGCGACGCCGAGTGCTATCCAGATCATGATCATGCTCATTATTGGCTGGTTACGAAATGCCCGCTGGCCACTGGCCCTGGTCGGACATGATCGAAATAGAATGGGCACCTGGCCAGTTCGTTCAGGGAATTTGTGCGACCGATCGGTCATCTTGTGCGCAGCTGATGGACAACTCGAATCTGATCTATCAAGAAGCGTATGCGCGGCGGGCGTTCGCAATGCGAGCACGGCTTCGAGTTGAAGGCGGGGCAGAGGGCGTTGCGTGGACGTACAAGCTTTCAGCGCGGCTCAGGCGTTTCGAGTCCGCGCAGTGATAACGGCGATGATCCGGGCCGGTTCGGCAGCTTCGATCAATAACCCAATGTACCTTTCAGGTCGGCATACACCGCGGTCATGAGGATCTTGTTCTGCATCTGGGCGGCGGTCAGGCGGCGTGTCGCCACCAGGTTGCACTGCAGATCGAGGCAGTCGACCTGCAAGCCATCGGCAGAGGTTTCCGCGACGATGTGGTAACGCCCAGCGGTTACGGTTTTGAGCTGCTTGATGAGCATGTCCATGGAAAATCCCTCGGTATGGTTCACGGTCTGTAAATTCAGAGCCATGCCTCGGGAGCCGCGTTCCGCATAAATTATTCGTGGATCGATTTCCAGATGCGTCGTTAGTGATCACGTTCCAGCGGCGCATGACCGGTGCCCCTTGCAGTGTCGGAAGGAGAAGGTGGTGAATCTGCAAAATGCATCTTTGTCAGGTTCTGCTGCCGGCGGGTTACTTGGCGCTTGTAAGTTGACGCTTATGGCTAACTCACCCGCCAGGTTTTTTGTTATGGTGTATTTCTCTCAGGTAGTCGCCGTGCGGCGCTCGCGCAGGTACGAGGTGTTCGTTTGATTAAGGTATTGGTTGTCGATGATCACGACCTCGTTCGTACGGGTATTTCGCGCATGCTCGCCGACATTGACGGTTTGCAGGTCACCGGCCAGGCCAGCTCAGGCGAAGAAGCGCTGCAGAAGGTTCGTGAGCTCAAGCCCGATGTCGTGTTGATGGACGTGAAGATGCCCGGCATTGGTGGACTCGAGGCGACCCGCAAATTGATGCGTAGCCATCCCGATCTCAAGGTCGTGGCGGTTACCGTGTGCGAAGAAGACCCGTTTCCGACCCGCCTGCTGCAGGCGGGCGCCGCTGGCTACCTGACCAAGGGCGCCGGGCTTGAGGAAATGGTCCAGGCCATCCGTATGGTGTTTGCCGGGCAGCGTTTCATCAGCCCGCAGATCGCCCAGCAATTGGCCCTGAAATCCTTCCAGCCGCAAAGCAGCAATTCGCCATTCGACCTGCTGTCCGAGCGTGAGATCCAGATCGCTCTGATGATCGCCGGCTGCCAGAAGGTGCAGAGCATTTCCGACAAATTGTGCCTTTCGCCCAAGACGGTCAACACCTACCGCTATCGGATCTTCGAGAAGCTCTCGATCACCAGCGATGTAGAGCTGGCGCTGCTCGCCGTCCGTCATGGCATGGTCGATGCCACCAGCTGAAGTGACCCCAGTGTTCGATTCCAGTGCTTTTCTCGCCACCTGCAGTGGGCGCCCGGGCGTCTATCGCATGTTCGACGCGAGCGGCAATCTGCTGTACGTCGGCAAGGCGAAGAACCTCAAGAAGCGACTCGCCAGCTACTTTCGCAAAACCGGGCTAGCGACCAAGACCATGGCGCTGGTGGGCAAGATCGCCCAAGTGGAAACCACCATCACCGGTAACGAAACCGAAGCGCTATTGCTCGAGCAGACGCTGATCAAGGAGTGGCGCCCGCCGTACAACATCCTGCTGCGGGACGATAAATCCTACCCTTACGTGTTCCTGTCTGACGGCGATTACCCGCGCCTGGACATCCACCGTGGCGCGAAGAACCGCAAAGGTCGCTATTTCGGCCCCTATCCCAGCGCTGGCGCGATCCGCGAAAGCCTGGCGTTGTTGCAGAAGACCTTTCTGGTTCGCCAATGTGAGGACAGCTACTACCGCAATCGCACCCGGCCGTGCCTGCAGTATCAGATCAAGCGCTGCAAGGCGCCGTGCGTAGATCTGGTCGAGCCGGCCGAATATGCCGAGGACGTGCGTCACTCGGTGATGTTTCTGGAAGGGCGCAGCAATGCACTGAATGCCGAGCTTTCCGCCAGCATGCAGCAGGCGTCCGCCACGCTGGATTTCGAGAAGGCCGCCGAGCTGCGTGATCAGATGGCTTTGCTGCGCCGCGTCCAGGACCAGCAGAGCATGGAGGGCGGTAGCGGCGACGTCGACATCATCGCGGCCATGGTCAACCCGGGCGGCGCCTGCGTGCATCTGATCAGCGTGCGTGGCGGGCGGGTGCTGGGCAGCAAGAATTTCTTTCCCCAGGTGGCGATCGAAGAGGAGGCGCAGGACGTACTCGTCGCCTTTCTTGGCCAGTATTACCTCGGTAGTCATGAGCGGGACCTGCCAAGCGAACTGATCGTCAATGCGCCCCACGAAGACTATCCCGTGCTGATCGCGGCCATTCAGGAGCTGCGTGGTCGCGAACTGGCCATCAGCTACCGGGTTCGTGGTACGCGTGCGCGCTGGCAGGCGCTGGCGGTCACCAATGCCGAGCAGGCGCTTGGCGCACGGCTGGCCAATCGCGAGCATATGGCGGGGCGCTTCGACTCGCTGGCCGAGGCGTTGGAAATGGGCGAGGTGCCCCAGCGTCTCGAATGCTTCGACATCAGTCACTCCAGTGGCGAGGCGACAGTGGCATCCTGCGTGGTGTTCGGCCCTGAAGGCCCGATAAAGTCGGATTACCGACGTTACAACATCGAAGGCGTGACGGGCGGCGACGACTACGCCGCCATGCACCAGGCGCTGACCCGGCGCTTCAGCAAGGCCAAGCAGAATGAAGGCAAGTTGCCTGACATTCTGCTGGTCGATGGGGGCAAGGGTCAGCTGGCAATGGCCCGCGAGGTGCTCACCGAACTCGACGTGCCACCGCTGATTCTGCTCGGTGTAGCCAAGGGCACCACCCGCAAGCCTGGCCTGGAAACGCTGTACCTGAACGATGCCGCCCACGAATTCACCTTGCCGGGCAACTCGCCAGCCCTGCACCTGATCCAGCAGATTCGTGACGAATCGCACCGTTTCGCCATTACCGGCCACCGGGCGCGCCGCGGCAAGGCACGTCGCACCTCCAGCTTGGAGGAGGTGGCTGGCGTCGGGCCGAAACGGCGCCGTGAACTGCTCAACCATTTTGGCGGTCTGCAAGAGTTGTCCCGCGCCAGCACGGAAGAAATCGCCAAAGCACCCGGCATCAGTAAAAAGCTCGCCGGTTTGATTTATGCGGCACTGCACAGCGAGTAGAATGCTGCCTCACCTAACCGTCCAGTCGAGCCGATGAATATCCCCAACCTCCTAACGGTGCTCCGCGTTCTGCTGATCCCGATCTTCATCCTGTTGTTCTACATGCCATTTTCGTGGAGCTATTGGGCTGCCAGCGCCGTGTTCGCTTTCGCTGCGCTAACCGACTGGCTGGATGGTTATCTGGCGCGCCGCTGGGAGCAGAGCACGCCGTTCGGCGCGTTTCTCGATCCGGTTGCCGACAAACTGATGGTGGTCACCGCGCTGGTGCTGCTGGTGGCCGAGCACGCCAACCTGTGGCTGACGCTGCCGGCAACCATCATCATTGGCCGCGAGATCGTCGTATCGGCACTGCGTGAATGGATGGCGGAGCTGGGCGCCCGGGCGCATGTTGCAGTTTCCAACCTGGGCAAATGGAAGACTGCGGCGCAGATGGTGGCGTTGGTGATCCTGCTCGGCAACCCGCCGCTGTTCGGTTTCTGGGTGCTGATGGGTTACGTGCTGCTGATCGTGGCGGCAGCGCTCACGCTGTGGTCGATGGTGCAGTATCTGCTCGCTGCGTGGCCCCATCTGAGCGTCACCGCAGAAAAGAAATAACTTTTTTGAATCAAGGGCTTGACTGGGCGTCGTGAAGATATAGAATGGTGCCCGTCGACAAGACAAGCGGGAATAGCTCAGTTGGTAGAGCACGACCTTGCCAAGGTCGGGGTCGCGAGTTCGAGTCTCGTTTCCCGCTCCAGTTTCAACGGGCCGTCATGTACGGCCCGTTCAGTTTAAGGCTGAGTAGCAGAGTGGTTATGCACCGGATTGCAAATCCGTGAACGCCGGTTCGATTCCGACCTCAGCCTCCAAACGCAAAGCCCCGTAGCCAATGGCTATGGGGCTTTTTTATTGCACCTGAGAAAATACGCGTCAGCTATGCATCGGGTTAGGTGCGCCAGGGCATCCGAAGGCTTGGCTCGGTTTCGCTCAAGCGTCGTCGTTGGATCCCATTGATGATCTCGACTGCGATAGACGCTGGCGACAGATCAGCAGGCGCGGCACTTCAACCCCGTGAAGGCAGGCAAGTACTCCAGTGCGTTTTATGCCCAAGCAGTCAGGCTTGATTCACACCGCTCTCGAGCGAGGGTAGCTGGTGAGAAAGCGGGAAAGTTCATCCCGGCCTGGCGCGCGATGCGGTGCGCCGGGGCCGTCATTGGGGATATAGAACTTGTCGGAACGGGGATGTTTTTCTTCGGCGAGGGAGACGGTCTGCAGTGACACCCAGGGCAACACGATCGCGCCGTCCTCGAAGCCGTAGCATCCTGAGAGCGATGCCAGGTGAATGGTCTTCTTGCTACCGCTTGGCAGGGTCAGGGTGGCCTGGCGTTCATTGAACAGGCGACGGGCGAAAACCGGGCCCAGGAGCTTTTCGATGTGCTCGTTCAGGCTGCTGATGATCCCGGGTACCAGCATGATCTCGTCATGCTTCTTCATCGCCAGGTCGAGAACGCGTGAAAACTCTTGCAGGCAAGCGCCGTACTTCACAGTGTGGTGCATCATGGAGGGTGTGTCCTTGCTCAGTGTGGCTCCTGTTCGATAGCGTAGCCCTCCAGCGCAAATCTTGAAAGCTGCAACCCTTCGACGGGGCAACAATCCGACGATCAGGCTTCTGTGTCTCACGTCCAGTCGCTTTCCATGACTTCGAGGTGGCTCTTGGCACCCGCTTGACCGGCGGAAATAAAAAGCCCCGAATACTCGGGGCTTTGTTCGACCGATACGCGGCTTACGCGGTCAGCGTGTGCCTGTCTTGAGGCCGTCGAGATAATCGATATTGGCTTCCTGAGCTTTATTGCCTGGTTTCGCCGCGGTTTGCAGTTCGCTCTTCAGCTTGGCTTCCAGCGCATCGATTAGCAGCGTCTGCCTGGCCTGGCCCTCGAGATGAGCTTCGATAGCGCGAATGATTTCGGTGTTCATGCTCGTATAGTTGTCATTGGCCAGATCTTCGATGCGTTTGCGCATTCCGTCAGGCAAACGGACGACGAACTTGTCCGCGGTGCGGGCATTGAAAATGGGTTTGCTCACGATTGGTTCCTCTATATCGAGTAATACTAGCTATTTGATGGTATCTGCAACGATAGTTCAGTCGCCCGGACGATTGGTCGTAAATAAGTCGACCAGTCGTCACTTACCGAAAAATCCGACACACGCAAGAAATGATTATTATATGTCATGTAACGTGGCACAGTGACATTGTCTGTCAACTCGGGTTCGGCATGGAAAGCCGGTAGCGTGATGCGTGCATCACTATCCGAGCGATTGAAAAGGCGCTTGAATGACCTTGAGATTGCCTCTGACATTGGCCTCAGCGAAAGCCTGCTCTCGAACTGGTTTATCCACTCGCGACCTTACGCGGATGGCAGCGATTACCGGGTGTTCTTCAACGTCGAGACGCCAGGCGAGGTCCGGCGACTGCTGCTGCGAATCACGCCCACCACCATGCTGATCGTCCTAGGTCGCTGATCACTTGTTTCAGGTCGAGACCGCTTCTTTGATCGGGACAGTCTCCTTGACGCCTTGTCCTTGAGAGCACTGGCCGCAGCCTCTTGCTCTGTGCCGCCCGCCGTTCTCGTCTTACCTACAGCGGAGTGGGATGGCTTACGAGCGGGCGCTGAACAGAGCCAGGGTGGCCAGCCGATGGACGGGACAAAATGTCTCATGCCAGATTTTGCACGACAGCTAGACTCCACTCGTCATCAATGTGAGGAAGGAGTTTCCAGGATGATGTCCGTTCTCGAGCAGCGTCATATAGTCGAGTGTGCCTTTTTGCCGTTGGCGTGCAGTTGCTCCATTGATGGCAGCGAGTCGGTGACGATTCAGATCAGGGACCCGGTTACCGCGCAGGTCTACCTCAATGTCACCGGTATCTCCCGGGCCGAACTGTCCACCTCGCGGCAGATTTCGCAGTTGGTGATGCAACTTCGCCAGGATCTGCTCACCCTGAATTCCGGTACCGGCAAACGCCAAGCCTGAACGGGATCGAAAGACAGGGGGAACTGCCGGCCGGGGCGGGCGGCCTCAGTTAGCAACACTGACTGAGGAGGGCGACGATATGGACGGCGGCAAATTCGATGGCTTCGACCTCGAGCGTTTCAACGCCTTGCTGGCGCAAGAGCTTGGGCTGACCGAGGACGAGCTGCAAACCTGGATGCAGGACGAGCGCGAACGCGTGGACGAAAACGGCCAGTTGATCGGTCATGCGGTCACTTTCAAGCCGGATATGCCCTTCGACCTGCGTGCGCGGGTGAGGGGTATGGCGGGTGATCATGTGGCCCACACCGGCATCATCCCGCTCGACGCCTGAAAGCGTGAAGGTCGCCAGCGGTAAAAAGCCTGAACTCTGCTGCTGGGCCAGGCCTCCAAAAAACATCACTCACTGTTATGGAGCACTCGCCAATGGCACGTAAAACTTCACTTGAGAGCGGCCTGGATCAGTTTCAACAGGAAAGCGCCAAGGAACTGAAGAAGCTTCTCGACCAGGCCAGCAAAGCGCTGGGCGATGCCGAGTCATTCTCCGGCGACAAGGCCCACGAAGCTCGTGAGAAGGTAATCGCGCTGCTGAACGAGGCCAAAGGTACCATTACTGACAAAGGCCGTGAGGCGGTCGAGCTTGGCCGTGAAACCATCGGCAACGCTCAGGACCGCATCGAAAGCAACCCGTGGACTTCGGTCGCCGTTGCCTCTGGTTTCGGTCTGCTAGTCGGCCTGCTGGTCGGCCGCAGCAGCAAGTAACTGTCGACGCTCAGCTGCCTGAGCCCACAGAGACGGCCAATGCCGTTGAACAGCTAAATCGATAGCTCAGCGCAATAACCTCGTAGATCACTGATTTACGAGGTTTTTTATTGCATGCTTTAAACTTGCGGCGCTGCCTGGGGGTGTATATAGTCCTGCCCTCGCATATTTCGCCGCCCCGATGGTGAAATTGGTAAACACAGCAGACTTAAAATCTGCCGGCCGCAAGGCCTTGCCGGTTCGATTCCGGCTCGGGGCACCATTTCCGGCGTCGGCTGGTGCGAAGCCTGCGCATCTTTCCACTTGCTCCCTCGAGCGTGCCAGACAGGCGCATCGGGTGAGGCATGGACAGCGCACTGCCACTTTTTCCAGATTCTTGGTTGCTGACCCGGCTGATCGCGAGGCTGGCCGTCTGGGTGACGGCCAGCACGTGATGTCAGAAGTGCGCCTTGACCAGCAGGCTGATGGCGCTCTGGTTGGTGCCGCCGAGCACGTCGTCACCCAGCGGGCTGTCGTTATCGATGCCGTACTTGTGCTTCCAGTAGTCGTATTCGACGCCCACGTAGAATTTCTGCCCCCAACCCATGGCCTTGGCCAGGTCATATTTGATCTGCGGATTGATGTGCAGGTTGGCATGGTAGCTGTCATCGTTGTCCACCACCCAGTCGATGAAGCCGTCGATCACCAGGTCGGAGCGGCCGACCGGGATGGTGTAGCTCCACACCGGGGTGATCTGCCACACGTTGCGGCCGTCGCGCCCGCCGTCCGGGCGGCGTAGATAGGTGTTGAGCTGGAAGTAGTCGAAGCCGGGAATCGCCAGATCCACCGCCGGGCCCAGCAGGTAGGCCTCGACATCGTCCTCGCCGAATTCGTAGGTGGCGGACAGCAGCACATCCTTGACCGGACCGAACGACAGGTCGGCACCGCTGAGTTTGCCGAATGACAGGCGCGGGCTGATTTCACCGTAGAAGGTGTGGCCGTCACCGGCACCGTTGGTAGCATCAGTGTTGTACTTGATGCCGTCGACGAACAGGAACAGATCACCGAAGCTCCAGCCGCTGGCATGCTCGAAGGTCAGCGTCTGCTGGCGAGGCGGATCGACCTTGAAGTCGATGCCGTTGAGGTAGGTCAGGCTGTTGTCCTGCCACAGCAGCAGATCGGCCATGGTCTGGACAGGCGCCAGCAGGCTGCCCGCCAGCAACAGGGAGGTTGCGGTGTGTTTCATCGAAAGGTGTTCCGGCAAATGTTGAATAGTCGCGACGCAACGCCGCCGCGCAAAGCCGCCCCGGCTGCCCAAGGCGTTGGCGCAGACAGGCGAGGGCTCTGCAACGACCATCCCGGCTGCGCGCGGCGCGGGAGTTTACAGGATTTGCCGGTATCCGATACGGCGCCTCTCGGGCGAGTCCTAGAAACAGCTGCGCCGCTGCCCTTTTAAGGGCAAGCGGCGCAGTTCGAGCGGTATGCGGGCGCGGATCAGGCGTCTAGTTGTTTGGCCGTATCGACGCCGGATGAGCTGAGCTTGATGGGGTAGTTAATGGACAGCTCGCCGTCCGATTCGGAAAGGTTGCCATCGTGGATCAGGCCGCCTTTGTGCAGATGCCTGAGCACATCCACGACCGCGTACTCGCCGCGGAAATTGTCCAGCACCTCTTTGCCCAGGCCTGCCGGATGCGCGTGCAGCAAACGAGTGAGAACTTCTTTCTTCAGGTCATTGTCGATGGACATGCGAGCCTCGCGTTGCGGTGGGTTTCACCTGTTGTGACTGCCCCTCGCCGCAAACGTTTGAGCTGTTTGCATTGCTCCCGTTGTAAGCGTTGCGCGTCCTGCTAGACTGCTGCGGCGTCGATAACCCTCTCTCATTCAGGGACTTCCATGATCAAGAAATGCTTGTTTCCTGCCGCTGGCTACGGCACTCGTTTTCTCCCGGCGACCAAGGCCATGCCCAAGGAAATGCTGCCAATCGTGAACAAGCCGTTGATCCAGTACGGTGTGGAGGAAGCGCTGTCGGCGGGCCTTACCGAAATCGCCATGGTGACCGGTCGTGGCAAGCGTTCGCTGGAAGATCATTTCGACATCAGTTACGAGCTGGAAGAGCAGATCCGTAACACCGACAAGGAAAAGTACCTGGTCGGTATCCGCCGCCTGATCGACAACTGCACCTTTTCCTACACCCGCCAGGTGGAAATGAAAGGCCTGGGCCACGCCATCCTCAGTGGCCGTCCGCTGATCGGTGACGAGCCGTTCGCCGTTGTTCTGGCCGATGACCTGTGCCTGAACCTGGAAGGCGACAGCGTGCTCAGCCAGATGGTCAAGCTGTACAACCAGTTCCGCTGCTCGATCGTGGCGGTGCAGGAAGTGCCAGCGGACGAGATCCACAAGTACGGCGTGATCGCCGGCGAGATGATCCGCGACGACATCTTTCGCGTGAACAGCATGGTCGAGAAGCCCAAGGCCGAAGATGCACCGTCCAACCTGGCGATCATCGGACGCTACATCCTGACTCCGGACATTTTCGAGCTGATCGAGAAGACCGAGCCGGGCAAGGGCGGCGAGATTCAGATCACCGATGCGCTGATGAAGCAGGCCCAGGATGGCTGCGTGCTGGCGTACAAGTTCAAGGGCCAGCGTTTCGATTGCGGCGGTGCCGAGGGGTACATCGAAGCGACCAACTTCTGCTTCGAGAATCTGTACAAGACCGGTAAAGGCTGAGCCTCGCCTGCTACGTGCCTAAAAAAACCGCCTTTGGGCGGTTTTTTGTGCCTGCCGTTTTTTAACCAGAGTCGCTCAGTTGGCGTTGATCGGCGTCGTACCAGGGCCCAGCGGCTGGCCATAGCTGAACTCGACCTGATGGCCAGCCGGATCGCGGACGCCGCAGTAATAGCCCACCGGGTAAGGTTCGTCGCGTTGTGCCCAGAGCAGGCATCCGGCGGCTTCGGCCTTGGCGGCCACCGCGTCGACCTCGTCCCGGCTCTGCAGGGCGAAGCCGAAGTGGCTGTAATCGCCAGGCGCCAGTTGGCGAGGCTCGCCACCGGGCATGATGACGAAGATGAAGTCGCTCTCACGCCCCGGCTCGGCCATCCACACGATCTGCGAACCTTTGCCAGGGCGACGGTGGATGACCCGCATGCTGCAAAAGTCGCTGTAGAAGTCGATGCAGGCTTGCAGGTCCGGTACGTGCAGGGCGAGATGGGTGAGAATCGGGCGCATGCTTTGTTCCTCCTCCCGGTTCTAGACCCAAGGTGTCGATGACAAGTTTGCCCCATGTGCCAGGCGGGCAGGGCGCTGCGTTTACGGTATGCTCTGCGTCTGTTCAGGAGGCTTCTATGACCTACGATTTCGATCTGTTTGTAATCGGCGCCGGCTCCGGCGGTGTACGCGCGGCACGCTTCGCGGCGGGCTATGGCGCCCGGGTGGCCGTGGCGGAAAGCCGTTATCTGGGCGGTACCTGCGTCAACGTCGGCTGCGTGCCGAAAAAGCTGCTGGTCTATGGGGCGCAATTCGCCGACGAATTCGAACACGCCGAAGGTTTCGGCTGGACGCCCGGCCAGGCCAGTTTCAGCTGGCCGACGCTGATCGCCAACAAGAACCGCGAGATCGAACGCCTCAACGGCATCTACCGCAAACTGCTGGTGGGCAGTGGCGTCACCCTGGTCGAGGGCCATGCGCGCCTGCTCGACGAGCATCGGGTGGAGGTCGACGGCAAGGTCTACAGCGCCGAGCGTATTCTCATCGCGACCGGTGGCTGGCCCCATGTGCCCGAGATCCCGGGCCATGAGCATGCGATCAACTCAAACCAAGCGTTTTTCCTGGAGGAGCTGCCCAGGCGCATCCTGGTGGTCGGCGGCGGCTACATCGCGGTGGAGTTCGCCTCGATTTTCAACGGCCTTGGCGCGCAGACCTCTCTGCTGTATCGCGGCGATTTGTTTCTGCGTGGCTTCGACAACTCCCTGCGTACCCATCTGCATGAAGAACTCGGCAAGCGTGGCCTGGACGTGCAGTTCAACACCGACATCGCACGCATCGACAAGCAGGCCGACGGCAGCCTCAAGGCCACCCTCAAGGATGGCCGTACGCAGGAAGCCGACTGCATCTTCTACGCCACCGGTCGCCGCCCGATGCTCGACAACCTGGGCCTGGAAAACACCTCGGTCAGCCTGGACGACAAGGGCTATATCGAGGTCGATGACGGGTACCAGACCAGCGCACCGTCGATCCTGGCCATTGGTGACGTGATCGGTCGCGTGCAGCTCACCCCCGTGGCGCTGGCTGAAGGCATGGCGGTGGCACGGCGCCTGTTCAAACCGGAGGAATATCGCCAGGTCGACTACCGGATGATCCCAACGGCGGTGTTCAGCCTGCCGAACATCGGCACCGTAGGGTTCAGCGAGGAACAGGCGCGCGAAGCGGGGCACGAGGTAAAGATCTTCGAGAGCCGCTTCCGGCCGATGAAGCTGACCCTGACCGAGAGCGACGAGCGCACGCTGATGAAACTGGTGGTCGATGCCAAGACCGATCGTGTGCTGGGCTGCCACATGGTCGGGCCCGATGCTGGCGAAATCGTCCAGGGCCTGGCGGTCGCGCTCAAGGCCGGGGCGACCAAGCAGGTATTCGATGAAACCATCGGTGTACACCCCAGCGCTGCCGAGGAATTCGTGACCTTGCGTACGCCGGTGAGCTGACTTGTCGATGAACCAGCTGTTCTATTTCGCGGATTTGTTCGGGGTGGCGGTGTTCGCCATCACCGGGGCGCTGATGGCCGGACGCAAGTCCATGGACCTGTTCGGCGTGCTGGTGATCGCCATCATCACCGCCCTGGGCGGCGGCACCCTGCGTGACGTGATCCTGGGTAACCACCCAGTCAGCTGGATTCGCAACGACACCTACATCCTTGTGGCCACCCTGGCAGCGTTGGGCACGGTGGTCTGGGTGCGCATGACCCGGCCGATCCACGAGAAGGGCTTGCTGATCGCCGATGCCTTCGGGCTGGCCGTGTTCACCGTGATTGGCACCGAGGTCGCGTTGCAATATGCAATGTCCTCCAGCACGGCGGTGATCATGGGCGTCATGACCGGTGTCGCCGGCGGCGTGATGCGCGATGTGATCTGCAACGAGATTCCGCTGATCTTCAAGAAGGAAATCTACGCCACCGCTTGCCTGGCAGGCGCAGTGACCTTCGTGCTGCTGCGCATGTTGCAAACCCCGCACTGGCTGGATACTGGCGTGGCCATGCTGGTGGTACTGGGCATTCGCCTGGCCGCCATCCGCTGGCGGTTTTCGCTGCCCAGCTTCCATCTGCTCAATCGCGAATAAACGCGCGCCAGCCTGGGGGCTGGCGCGTTTCATTCGGCTTCGTCGACGTGCAGGTCAGGGACGTGCGGGCTCGTCGCCGAGAAACTTGCTGAGAAACTGCTGGGTGCGTGCCTGCTTGGGTGCGCTGAACAGTTCGCGGGCGTCGCCCTGTTCGACGATCACGCCGCCGTCGATGAAGATGGCGCGGTTGGCCACGTCACGAGCGAAGCTCATCTCGTGGGTAACGATCACCAGGGTACGATTCTCTTCGGCCAGAGCGCGGATGGTCGCCAGTACTTCGCCGACCAGTTCCGGGTCCAGCGCCGAGGTGGGTTCGTCGAACAGGATCACGTCCGGCTCCATCGCCAGCGCCCGGGCGATGGCGACGCGCTGTTGCTGGCCGCCGGACAGGCGTTTCGGGTAAGCATCTTCCTTGCCGGCCAGGCCAACCTTGGCCAGCAACTGGCGGCCGAGTTCGATCGCCTTGTCGCGCGGCTGCTTCCTGACCACCACCGGGCCCTCGATGACGTTTTCCAGGGCGCTGCGGTGGGGAAACAGGTTGAAGTTCTGGAACACGAAACCCACGTGTTGGCGCAGCTTGCGGATCAGCCCCTGTTGCTGGCCGATCGGTTTGCCGGCATCGATTTCGATGTCGCCAACGCGAATACTGCCGCCGTCGGGCGTTTCCAGCAGGTTGAGGCAGCGCAGCAGGGTGGTCTTGCCCGAGCCGCTGGGGCCGATGATGGCGACGACCTCGCCGGGAGCGATATCCAGGTCGATACCCTCGAGTACGCTCTGGCCCTTGAAGGATTTGCTCAGGTTGCGAACGGTGATCATGCTCGAAGCCATCAGTTGTCCGCCTCGTGTCGGTTGACGCGTGCTTCCAGGCGGTTCTGCAAGTGGGCGAGCAGGCTGGAGAGAATCCAGTAGATCACCGTTGCCGCCAGGTACATCGCGAACACCTCGTAAGTGCGCGCGGTGATCAACTGGGCCTGGCGGAACAGCTCCGGCACCTGGATGGTGGCCGCCAGGGCGGTGTCCTTGACCAGCGAGATGAAACTGTTGCCCAGCGGCGGCAGGGCCGTACGCATCGCTTGCGGCAGGATGGCGCGCAGCATCGTCTGGCTCTTGCTCATGCCGATGCTGGCAGCTGCCTCCCACTGACCACGGTCGATGGAGGCGATGGCTGCCCGCATGATCTCGGCGACATAGGCCGCCATGTTCAGCGAAAAACCGATCAGCGCTGCGGTCAGGGGCTCGAGTTGCAGCCCCAGTTCAGGCAGACCGAAGTAAATGACGAACAGCTGTACCAGCAGCGGCGTACCGCGGAAGAACGAAATGTAGACCCTGGCCAGCCAGCCCAGTGGGGCGATGGCATAGAGCCTGACCAGGGCAAGGCCGAAGCCCAGCAGCATGCCGAAGAACATGCCGCCAAGGCTCAGAACGATGGTCCAAATCGCGCCCTTGAGGAGAAAGGGCAGGGAGTCCAGCACCAGCTGGAAGGTGTCCGGCATCATTGCGTGACGTCAGCCTTGAACCATTTCTCGGAGAGCTGTTTCAGAGTGCCGTCGCTGCGCAGCTTGGCGAGGGCCTTGTCGATGGCCGCGAGCAGCTGCGGGTTACCTTTGCGGATCGCGATCCCCGACTCCTGACGGGAGAAGGCATCGCCGGCAACGGCCATGCGCTCACCGGTCTTGGCGACCATCTCGAACGCGGCCAGGCGGTCGACCAGCACCACATCGATACGGCCCACGTTGAGATCCTGGAACTTGGTTGGATCATCGTCATAGGTGCGGATGTCAGCCTGCGGCACGTTTTCCTTCAGCCACTGCTCGTAGTTGGTGCCCAGGCCCACACCGACCTTCTTGCCGGCCAGGTCTGCAGCGGTGTTCACGCTGTCCGCTTCGCTCTTGCGGGTCAGGGCCTGGATGCCGGAGACGGTGTAGGGCGTGGAGAAATCGTACTTCTTCTTGCGCTCATCGGAGATGGTCACCTGGTTGATCACCACATCGATGCGG
Source organism: Pseudomonas sp. PA15(2017) (assembly GCF_001945395.1). Classification (GTDB taxonomy): domain Bacteria; phylum Pseudomonadota; class Gammaproteobacteria; order Pseudomonadales; family Pseudomonadaceae; genus Aquipseudomonas. The sequence goes on from NZ_MSXV01000040.1 coordinate 15,927, forward strand.
CCCGATTCGAGGGAGGCGAGAATGCCGTCCCATTTGGTCGGCTGGAAGCTGGCGGTCACACCCAGCTCCTTGGCCAATGCGTTGGCCAGGTCCACTTCGAAGCCGGCGAGCTTGCCGCTTTCGTCCTGGAAGTTGAAGGGCGGATAGGTGCCTTCCAGGCCTACCTTGATGCTGCCGCTGTCCTTGATCTTCTGCAGGTCATCGGCTGCGTAAGCCTGACCACCGACGCTGGCGAACAGCGCCAGACCGAGGCTGCCAATAAGGAAATGTCGACGCAGTGTGGCGATTATCATGAGCGAGCCTCGGTGGGTGGTTTTGTCAGGTGCGGTTGGGACGCGGCACTCTACGGTTGCCTGGGTAGTCGAGAAAATAATAAAAAATTATTTGTATATGCCGTTCAGAGAGTCAAGGACTGATACGCGAACAGCGCCGGCGCACCCCCGGTATGCAGGAACACGATCGGCTTGCCTTCCTCGAACGCACCTTTGTGCACCCCGTCGAGCAGGCCGGCGAACGTCTTGCCGGTATAGACCGGGTCGAGCAGCAGGCCCTGGCTGCTCGCCAGCAGGCGGATGGCGTCCAGCGTGCCGGTGTTCGGTTCGCCATAACGCGGCCCGTAGTACTCGTCCCACAGTTCGATGGTCAGCGCTTGCGGCACGTTGACGCCCAGCAGTTCGGCGGTGCGTTGCACCAGGCCCATTACCTTGGGACGTTGCAGATCGGCAGGGCGCGATACGGTGATGCCGAGCACACGCCACTCGGGCAGCACGTGGGCCAGCGCCAGCGCCAGGCCCGCATGGGTCGCACCGCTACCCGACGCCAGCACAAGGGTGCCGCTGTCGAGGCCCTTGTCAGCGACCTGCTCGGCGAACTCCAGGCCCGCCTTGACGTAACCCAAGGTGCCGAGGGCATTGGAGCCGCCGATCGGAATCACGTAAGGGCTCTTGCCCGTGGCGCGCAGGCGGTCGGCCTTGGCCATCAGCATCAGGTCCGGCTCCTCGAGGTTGTCGACGTGCTCGACGCGCGTGCCGAACAGGTCCAGCAGCAGGCGGTTGCCGTTGTGCAGGTAGTTCTGTTCCTGCGTGTCGATGGGGTTTTCCAGCAGAGCCACGCAGGCCAAGCCCAGTTTGGCGGCCAGCGCGGCAGTCTGGCGTACGTGATTGGACTGGATGGCGCCCGCGGTGATCAGCGTATCGGCGTGTTGGGCCAGTGCATCGGAACCCAGGTATTCCAGTTTGCGGGCCTTGTTGCCGCCCAGGGCGAACAGGGTCAGGTCATCGCGTTTGACATAGATGTCGCGGCCCACATGGTGCGACAGGCGCAGCAGGTGTTGCAGCGGGGTGGCATGGGGAACCAGTTCCAGGCGCTCGAAACGGCTCAGGGCTTCGCTGATCATGTTCGTCAATCCGCATTGGGGGTGTCTTCACTTTAGAAGTGACCGCCCGAAACACAACAAGTGCGCCCGTCACTGCTTATTCTGATAAGAAATATGAGAATGAATTAAAAGTATTTTCCACGTATAACTGAGGGCCGTATCGTCAGCGCGCCGACCCTATCCGGCCTGGCCAATCATCCCCATGCCGCTGTCGATCCAGCGACAACTACCGAGAATAAACATGAAAAAAACGCTTCTGTTGGCTGCATTGGCCTCCGTCCTGACTACCCAGGCATTCGCCGCGGAAAAACTTACCGTGGCCGCTACGCCGGTTCCTCACGCCGAAATCCTCGAGCTGATCAAGCCGAAGCTGGCGGAGCAGGGCGTCGACCTCGAGATCAAGGTGTTCACCGATTACGTACAGCCCAACCTGCAGGTCGAGCAGAAGCAACTGGATGCCAACTACTTCCAGACCAAACCTTACCTGGACAGCTTCAACGAAAGTCGTGGCACTCACCTGGTGATCGTCAAGGGCGTGCACGTCGAGCCGTTCGGCGGCTATTCGCGCAAGTACAAGAGCCTCGATGAACTGCCCGATGGCGCCACCATCGCCATCCCCAACGAGGCGAGTAACAGCGGTCGTGCCCTGCAGCTGCTGCAGCATGCCGGCCTGCTGACCCTGAAGGATCCAGCCAACATCCAGGCCACCCCGAAAGACCTGGCCACCAACCCGCACAACTTCAAGTTCAAGCAGCTCGAGGCGGCCATGTTGCCGCGCGTGCTGGATCAGGTTGACCTGGCGCTGATCAACACCAACTACGCGCTGGAAGCCAAGCTCAACCCGAACAAGGATGCGCTGGTGCTGGAGAACAAGGATTCGCCGTACGTGAACTACCTGGTTGCCCGCCCGGATAACCAGAACAGCGAAACCATCAAGAAGCTCGCGGATGCGCTGACCAGCCCGGACGTGAAGGCCTTCATCGAGAAGAAGTACTCGGGCGCCGTGGTGCCTGCGTTCTAAGGACCTGTCCGCGATCTTTTTCGGCGATATGAAGAGGCGGCCACAAGGCAAAAGGGCCGTTCGCTGATCCACTGTGGGAGCGCGCCATGCGCGCGAAAAATCGCGGGCATGGCCCGCTCCCACAGGTACTGCGGCGATGACTGCTACCGGCACTTCACAGTCAACGCGCTGAAGCCGAGCCGGAAAGTCGTGAATGGGTTATGGGGGTCACGCCCGCTTTACCAGACGCCGACAGGCCTGAATCCTGTCGGCGTTTTGCTTTGTGGCGGCGGATGCGCTTCGCCATAAGCAAATGCTAAAAAGGTATTTAAATTAATTTTTTTATATCGATATAGTTTGCCTATGCGTACCCGCTGGCTAACCGGCGCGCCGCACGACTGAATACAGGTGCCGAACACCTGTTTCTGAGACGCGCCTCGTTGGCGTCCTTACCGTGTGGAGTTGCGCAAATGCCCGCCGTGTCGTTGAGTTCTGCCAATCACCAGCCAGAGCAGAACTTTGAAGTACGCCCCTTTTCCGCTGCAGTCGGTGCCGAGATCGTCGGCCTCGACCTCGGCCGCCCGCTGAACGACGTCGATTTCGCCCGCGTCCACCAGGCGCACCTCGACTACAACGTCGTGGTGTTTCGCGATCAACGCATCACGCCACAACAGCAGATCGATTTCAGCCGCCGCTTCGGCATATTGCAGATCCACGTACTCAAGCAGTTCCTGCTGGCCAACCACCCGGAAATTTTTATCATCTCCAACATCAAGGAGAATGGGCAGCCGATCGGCCTGGGCGATGCCGGCAAGTTCTGGCATTCGGATCTTTCCTACAAGGAATTCCCCAGCCTGGGTTCCATGCTCTACGCTCAGGAACTGCCGGAGGAGGGTGGCGATACCCTGTTCGCCAGCCAGCAGTTGGCTTTCGAGACGCTACCGGCCGAGCTGCGCCAGGCCATCGACGGCAAGCGCGCTGCCCATTCCTATACCGCTCGTTACGCCGATGAGGTGTTCGCCGGCATTCGCCGCCCGACGCTGACCGAGGCGCAGCTGGCCGAGGTCAAGGCGGTGGTTCATCCGGTGGTGCGTACCCACCCGGAAACCGGCCGCCAGGGCCTGTTCGTCAACGAGAACTTCACCACCCACATTCTCGACGTTGCCGAGGACGAGAGTCGGCAGATTCTCGCCGAGCTGTATGCCCACAGCGCCAAACCGGAATTCATCTACCGCCATCAGTGGCAGAACGGCGACATGGTGTTCTGGGATAACCGCGCGCTGATCCACCTGGCCACGGGTTGCCCGAGTCATCTGCGGCGACGCATGCACCGCACCACGATTCAGGGTGATGTGCCGTTCTAACTGGCCACTTCCCCCGCTAGACCCATTTTTTGATTTCTGACTGGAGCCTCGACATGTCGGCAGGTAAGCGCTTTCCCTTTATTCCTCGTTTTGGCCGTTTGGCTGTCGGTATCGCCCTGAGTCTGAGCCTGCTGGCCGGCAGCCTGGCGGCGCCGCAAGTCGCCCATGCCGAGGGGCAGATTCGTATTGCCGAGCAGTTCGGTATCGTCTACTTGCTGCTCAACGTGGTGCGCGATCAGCAACTGATCGAAAAGCATGGCAAGGCCGAAGGCCTGGATATCAAGGTCGACTGGCAGCAGCTGTCGGGTGGTTCGGCGGTCAACGATGCGCTGTTGTCCGGCGCTATCGATATTGCCGGTGCCGGTATCGGCCCGCTGCTCACCGTGTGGGATCGCACCCGGGGCAAGCAGAACGTCAAGGGTGTCGCTTCGCTGGGTAACTTCCCGTACTACTTGCTGAGCAACAACCCCAAGGTCAAGACCATTGCCGATTTTACCGACAAGGATCGTGTCGCCGTGCCTGCCGTGGGCGTGTCGGTGCAGTCGCGCTTCCTGCAATACGCCGCGGCCAAACAGTGGGGCGACAAGGAATTCAACCGCCTCGACAAATACACCGTGGCACTGCCGCACCCGGACGCCACGGCGTCTCTGAAAGCCGGTGGCACCGAGCTGAGCGGGCATTTTTCCAACCCGCCGTTCCAGAATCAGGCACTCGAGAACCCGGATGTGCACGTGGTGCTCGACACGTACCAGCTGCTTGGCCCGAACTCGCCGACCGTGCTGTATGCCACCGAGAAATTCCGCGCCGACAACCCCAAGACCTACAAGGCCTTCGTCGGCGCCCTGGCCGAAGCGGCGGATTTTGCCCAGAACGACAAGGGTGCCGCGGCGGATACCTACATCCGCGTCACCGGCGCCAAGATCAGCCGCGAAGAACTGTTGAAAATCATCGACAACGAGCAGTTCCAGTTCACCGTCACGCCCACCAACACCTACCCACTGGCCGACTTCCTGCACCGCGTCGGCGCCATCAAACACAAACCGGCCAGCTGGCAGGACTACTTCTTCGAAGACGCCGCCATCGGTGAGGGAAGCTGAAAACATGAATGCCCCTCTGCAAGGCCACACGGCCAGCGCCCTGGATCGAGGCACCTTCGATACCGTTCTTCAGGTGGACAAGGTCAGCCTCGAGTACCGCACCCCGCAGCGCGTCGTACGCGCCACCCACGAAGTCAGCTTCGAGGTGGATCGTGCCGATCGTTTCGTGCTGCTCGGCCCCTCTGGCTGCGGTAAATCCACTTTGCTCAAGGCGGTAGCCGGTTTCATCGAACCGGTCGCCGGCAGCATCCGCCTCGACGGCGCCGAGGTGCATGAGCCCGGCCCGGATCGCATCGTGGTGTTCCAGGAGTTCGACCAGCTGCCGCCGTGGAAGACGGTCAAGCAGAACGTCATGTTCCCACTGCTGGCCTCGCGCACTCTTGGTCGTAAAGAGGCCGAGGAGCGCGCTCTGCATTACCTGGATAAGGTTGGCCTGGCTGCCTTTGCCGATGCCTATCCGCACACCCTGTCCGGCGGCATGAAGGCGAGGGTGGCGATTGCCCGGGCGCTGGCCATGCAGCCGAAGATCCTGCTGATGGACGAGCCCTTCGCCGCCCTCGACGCGCTGACTCGCCGCAAGATGCAGGAAGAGCTACTGGAGCTGTGGGAAGAGGTGCGTTTCACCCTGCTGTTCGTCACTCACTCCATCGAAGAGGCGCTGATCGTCGGCAATCGTATCCTGCTGCTGTCGCCACATCCGGGCCGCGTGCGGGCGGAAATCAACAGCCACCAGTTCGACCTGCACAGCCTAGGCGGTGTGGGTTTCCAGCACACCGCGCAGCGGATTCACCGTCTGCTGTTCGATGAAGACGTCGACGGCGGAGCGGCCGCTGAACTGGGTTTCCAGGATATCCGCATCGCCTACTGAGGAGCCGCGATCATGAGTCTTTCCCCTGCACGGCGTGAGGAATACGAAATCCCCCTGCAGCCGCTACCCGGCCTCAAGCTGGAACGCGAACTGTCGCTCGGTCAGCGCCTGTGGCAACAGGGCTGGCTGCGCAAATCGCTGATTCTGCTGGCCCTGGCACTGATCTGGGAGGCGGCGGCCCGCTACCAGGCCAACGACCTGCTGCTGCCCAGCTTCCTGCAGACGGCCAAGGCCTTCGTCGAGGGCATCGGCAGCGGCGAGTTGCTGGAGAAGGTGGCGATCTCGCTATCGGTGCTGGTCAAGGGTTACCTGATCGGCATCGTCCTGGCCTTTCTGCTGACCAGCCTGGCGGTGTCGACCCAGCTCGGCCGCGACCTGCTGTCGACACTGACCTCGATGTTCAACCCGCTGCCGGCCATCGCGCTGCTGCCGCTGTCGCTGCTGTGGTTCGGGCTGGGCGAGAACAGCCTGATCTTCGTACTGGTGCATTCGGTGCTCTGGGCCCTGGCGCTGAACACCTACGCCGGCTTTCTCGGCGTCTCCGAGACCCAGCGTATGGCCGGGCGCAACTACGGGCTCAAGGGCCTGCGCTTCGTGCTGTTCATCCTGATCCCGGCGGCGCTGCCGTCGATCCTCTCGGGGCTGAAGATCGGCTGGGCCTTCGCCTGGCGCACGCTGATCGCTGCCGAGCTGGTGTTCGGCGCTTCCAGCGGCAAGGGCGGCCTGGGCTGGTACATCTTCCAGAACCGCAACGAGCTGTACACCGACAAGGTGTTCGCCGGGCTGGTGGCGGTGATCCTGATCGGCCTGCTGGTGGAGAACCTGATCTTCGCCAGCATTGAGCGGGTGACCGTAAAGCGCTGGGGGATGCAGCGCTGATCCGTAGGGTGGATCACGCTTCACCGATCCGCCATCCACGACCGCAACGGTGGATGAAAAAACGTCATCCACCCTACGAAACTGAATCACATAACGAGAAGTGACGATGACCAACACGTTCAAATTCGGCCGCCTGGCCACCGCGCTGGGCTTGCTCGGCGCCTTGGCGACTCCGCTGGCCGCTCATGCCGAAGGCAAGATCAGCATCGCCCAGCAGTTCGGCATCGGTTACCTGGTGCTGCACGTGGTCAAGGACCAGCAACTGATCGAGAAGCATGCCAAAGCCCAGGGCCTGGACAACATCGACGTCGAGTGGCGGACCATCTCCGGCGCCACCGCGATGAACGAGGCGCTGCTGGCCGGTGCCATCGACGTGGTCTCGGCTGGCGTGCCGCCGATGCTCACCGTGTGGGACCGCACCCATGGCCGGCAGAACGTCAAGGCCGTGGCCTCGCTGGGCTCGCTGCCCAATTACCTGCTGAGTAATCGCGATGAAGTGAAGACCCTCGACGATCTCGATGAGAAGGACCGCATCGCGGTACCGGCCGCCGGCGTCGGTTTCCAGTCGCGCACCCTGCAGATCGAAACCGCCAAGCGCTACGGCAATGCCGACTTCCAGCGTTTCGACAAGATTTCCGTCAGCCTGCCGCACCCGGATGCCACCGCGGCACTGACCAAGGGCGGCTCGGAAATCACCGCGCATTTCTCCAGCCCGCCGTTCCAGTACCAGGCGCTGGAAAATCCCAAGGTGCACAAGCTGATCAGCAGCTACGACATTCTCGGTGGCCAAGCCACCTTTAACGTGCTGTACGCCACCGAGAAGTTCCACGACGCCAATCCGAAGACCTACAAGGCTTTCTACGACGCGCTGGTCGAGGCCTCGCAGATCATCAAGGCCGACAAGGCCGCTGCGGCCGAGACCTACATCCGTGTGGAGAACTCCAAGCTGCCGCTGGAGTTCGTGAAGAAAATCATCGAAGACCCGGAAAACGACTTCACCGTGTCGCCGCAGCGCACCTTCATCTACGCCGAGAAGCTGCATGAGCTGGGCGTGCTGAAGAACAAGGCCAGTTCCTGGAAGGATTACTTCTTCGAAGAAGCCTACGCCAATCCGGGTAGCTGACCAGCGTTGAACTGGATAGCGCCCTGGATACTGGGCGCTTCTGTCAGCGTGGCGACTTGGTTGCTGGTTCGCCGGCATCGGTGCCACGCCTGCGAAGACTCGACTTCGAGAAAAGCGGCCACCGCGACCTTGAGGTCTTTGGCGATCTTGCACAGTCAGTCCTTGCGATTGCGGCGCAATTCCTCCAGCAACTTGTGCTTGTCGCGCTCGCGCTTGGCAATCACGTCACGCTCGCTGCGGATCTGGGCGTGGCTGAGCAGGCCAAAGATAAAGCTGCCGCCGATGATATTGCCGGCCAGGGTAGGCCCCGCAAACACCAGCCAGAAATTGCCCCAGCTCACCTCACCGGCATACACCAGATAAGACACCTCTACCGAGCCAACCACGATATGGGTGAAGTCACCCAGTGCCATCAGGTAAGTGATCAGCACGATAATGGCGATCTTGGCGCTTTCCATCGAGGCGATCATCCACACCATGGTGGCGATCATCCAGCCCGAGATGATGCCTTTGGCAAGCATCTTGGACACGTCGTTCTCCATCACCTTACGGCCGATTTCCAGAAACGCCAGGTCGGTCTGGGTATCGAAAATCGGCAGGCGCAGCATCACCCAGGCCACCAGCAGGGTGCCGGCCAGGTTTCCGCATAGCACCACGCCCCAAAGGCGCAGTAGTCGCCCGACATTGTTCAGGTTCAGCTTGCTCATCACCGGCAGCACGGCGGTCAGGGTGTTTTCCGTAAACAGTTGCTGACGGGCGAGGATCACCGCCAGAAAACCTGCCGAATAACCGAGGCTGGCAATCACATGACTTTCATCGCTGGGGCCCAACCGAGAGCGGAACAAACCCATGGCCATCAGCGACAGGCCCATGGTCAGCCCGGCGGCCAGCGCCGACCACCATAATGCTGCAATGCTGCGCTCCAGCTCATGGTCGCCCTGAATCCTGATGGTTTCATGCAACACCGCCGCCCGCGGCGGCAGCTTCTCATCGATCTCGCGCTCTTCTTCGGCTGACAGGCCGGGGGTCTTGCCGTCTGCTTGTTCTTGCATACCAGTTACCTTCATGGGGGGAACGACGGAGGCCCGTCTGCCTGAGGATTCAGACCTGCGGCGCCCGGTGTCGTTCTGCCCTGATGAAGGCGTCCTTGCCTGCGATAGATGGGCTACGGCGCAGCCGTGCATGAAACGTCAACGGACTTCAGTGCGTAGTGGAATATGGTTATGGTAAAAGGATTCTTTTAAGGCATAAGGCCATCAGGCAGACTGCCACCCTTATCTGCCCTCTCGTAAGGAAACACTGGATCATGCTGAAGAACATCCTGCTGGCGACTGCCGTGACCACGTCGCTGCTTGGCAGCGCTATCGCATCGGCGGCGGACAAGCCGATTCTCAACGCCTCCTACGATGTCGCCCGCGAGCTGTTCGCCGAGATCAACCCCAAGTTCCAGGCTCACTGGAAGGCCGAGACCGGCAAGGATCTGAAGATCGACCAGTCGTTCGCCGGCACGTCGCGCCAGGCCCAGGACATCATCCAGGGCAAGAAGGTCGACACCGTGACCTTCAACCAGGTCACCGACGTGGACATCCTCGCCAAGCGTGGCCTGGTACGCAAGGATTGGGCCGAGCAGTTCCCCAACCACAGCTCGCCGTACTACAGCACCACCGCCTTCCTGGTGCGCAAGGGCAACCCCAAGGGCATCAAGAACTGGGACGATCTGGCCCGTTCTGACGTGACGCTGGTGTTCCCCAACCCGAAAACCTCCGGCAATGCCCGCTACAGCTACCTGGGCGCCTGGCTGTACGCCAACGAAGCGTTCAAGGGTGATGAAGCGAAGATCAAGGAATTCGTCGGCAAGGTGCTGCGCAATGTCGAGAACTTCCCCACCGGCGGTCGTGGCGCCACCGTGGCGTTCGCCCAGAACGGGCAGGGCGACGTGCTGCTGAGCTTCGAATCGGAAGTGGTGAACATAGCCAAGGGCGAGGAATTCAAGTCCGGCGAGTTCGAGGTGATCGTACCACCGGTAAGCGTGCTGGCCGAATTCCCGGTCGCCATCGTCGACAAGGTGGTGGACGAGAAGGGCACCCGCGACGTGGCCAAGGCCTACCTGGACTTCCAGTACAGCAAAGACATCCAGAAGCTGCTGACCACTTACCACTACCGTGTGCAGGACAAGGAAGTGGCTGCCGAGACCGCTGGCCAGTTCCAGGAACTGCGCCTGCTCAACCCGACCGATGTGCTGGGCTCCTGGGACGAGATCACTGCCAAGCACTTCGATGGCAATGGTATTCTTGACCAGCTTCTGGCCGAAGGCCGGTAATCGGCTTGCAGTCGACCGACGGCGATAAGGCAAAAGCGGCTTAGCGATTCATTGTGGGAGCGGGCGGGGACGCCCAGTCCATGCCCGTAATTTTTCGCGGGCATGGCCCGCTCCCACAGGTAATCTACCAAAGGCCGCTCCCGCCACTTTGCAGTCAATACAGAGGGCGTTACCGCGACAGAAGAATAGGGGCCAGCTGCGGGCCGCGAGCGGCGAACTACCCTGACTATCGAGCCGCATCAGCCGTATTTCACAAACCGCCGACCACCGGCGGTTTGTGCATTCAAGGATTTTCGAGTGAGCAAGACCCCCGTTTTCTTTCTGCAGAATCCGCTGCTGCCGGGTTTCGGCCTGAGCTTCGGTTTCAGCGTCTTCTACCTGTCGCTGGTCATTCTGTTTCCGCTGTCCGCCCTGTTGCTGTACGTCAGCGACATGAGCTGGGCGCAATACTGGCAGGCGATCAGCGATCCGCGCGTGGTGCAGAGTTACAAGGTGACCATCAGCGGCGCCTTCTACTCGACCGTGATCGTGCTGCTGATCGGTTTGCTGATCGCCTGGATCATCACCCGTTACGACTTTCCGGGCCGCCGGCTGGTCGATGCGCTGGTTGACCTGCCATTCGCGCTGCCGACCTCGGTGGCCGGTTTGACCCTGGCGACCTTGCTGGTGCCCGGCGGTTGGCTCGGCCAGTACTTCGATGCCGCGGGCATCAAGATCGCCTATGCCTATCCGGGCCTGCTGATCGCCATGGTGTTCACCAGCCTGCCATTCGTGGTGCGCACCGTGCAGCCGGTGCTGCAGAGCCTGGGCAGCGAATACGAGGAAGCCGCGCGTACCCTGGGCGCCAAAAAATGGCAGAGCTTCGCCTACGTGGTGCTGCCGAGCCTGGCGCCGGCACTGATCACCGGTGCGTCGCAAGCCTTCGTGCGCAGCCTGGGCGAGTTCGGTGCGGTGATCATGATCGCCGGCAATATTCCCTACAAGACCGAAGTGTCGTCGCTGATGATTTTCGTGCGCCTGCAGGAATTCAACTACCCGGCAGCGGCGGCGATCGCCTCGGTGATTCTGTTGGCGTCGCTGTTCCTGCTGTTCAGCCTGCAGGTAGTGCAGGGACGACTGTTCAAATGGCAGAGGCAAGGCCGATGAAGAAGCCCCAACACTGGCACCAATGGGTGCTCATCGGGCTGGGCCTCGGCGCGGTCGCGCTGATGCTGCTGGTACCCCTGGCGCTGATTTTCACCCGGGCGCTCAGCGGTGGCTGGGCGATGCTGGTCGACAACCTGTCCCAGGATTACATGCAGCACGCCATCGGCCTGACCTTGCTGGTCGCCGCGCTCACCGTGCCGCTGAACCTGTGCTTCGGCATTCTGCTGGCCTGGTGCGTGACCCACTACGATTTCCGCGGCCGCAAACTGCTGACCACCCTGGTGGACATTCCCTATGCGGTGTCGCCGGTGGTCGCCGGCCTCTGTTACCTGGTGGTCTACGGGCTGGAAACGGCCCTCGGCCAGTGGTTCTACGATAACGACATGCAACTGATGTTCGCCTGGCCGGGGATCGTCATGGTCACGGTGTTCGTCACCGCTCCGTACGTGGCGCGCATTCTGATTCCGGTGATGCAGTCTCAAGGCAACGAAGAGGAAACCTCGGCATTGTGCCTGGGCGCCAATGGCTGGCAGATCTTCCGTCATATCACGCTGCCGAACATCAAGTGGGCGCTGCTGTATGGCGTGGTAGTCACCAACGCCCGTGCCGTTGGCGAGTTCGGTGCGGTGTCGGTGGTCTCCGGCACCATTCTCAACCAGACCCTGACGCTGCCGTTGCTGGTCGACCAGCTCAACAACGACTACAAGCCGGTCGCCGCCTTCACTGCGGCAGCGCTGCTGGCCTGCATGGCGCTGCTCACCCTGTTGCTGAAGACCTACATGGAATGGCGGCAGCGGGTGAATATGCAGCGCGCCGCCGACAGCTGATTAGCGCGCAATCTGGGTCAGGTGCCGGGCCAGTGCGGCTTTGAAGGGCGGCAGATTCTGCGCCAGGCGCAGGCCGGCATTGCGCAGCAGGCGGGTAGGGCCGCGATCATCGGTGTACAGCCGCACCAACAGGCTGGTGGCTTGGTAGAGCGGCCAGCTGGCCCGCTGCTGGGCACTGGCGTAACACTGCAGGACGCCTGGCTCAGCGATGTCCCGGCCCTGGCGCAATGCACCGAGCAGGGTATCGGCCAGGCGCTGCTGGCCTAGCAGGCCGAAGTTGAAACCATGGGCCGTGACCGGGTGCATACCCACCGCAGCGTCACCCACCAAGGCGCAGCGCAACCCGGCGAAGCGCTCGGCATAAACGCCCACCAGCGGATAGGTGATGCGCTCGCCAATCAGCTCCATGCGCCCCAGGCGATGATCGAAGCGCCGCTCCATCTCGCGGGCGAAGGCCTGGTCATCAAGGCTCATGACCCGACTCATTTCCGCGGGTGCAAGCGTCAGTACCGCAGAGGCGCGGTTGCCGTTCAATGGCAGCAGGGCAAGGGTCTGCCCATAGCCGAACCATTCCCAGGCCACGTGCTCATGGCTGCGCTGGTGGGCCATGCGGCATACCAGCATGGTCTTGCCGAAGTCCTCCATGCGCGCGCCGATACCGAGGCGCCTGCGGGTATCGGAAAAACGACTGTCTGCGGCGACGATCAGGCGTGCGTTCAGAGTGGTGCCGTCGTCCAAGCGCAGGGCGACGCCTGCAGCCGAGCAGCTCAGCTCGCTGATCGTACGCTCGCAGAGCAGCTCGATGTCCGCACATTCGCTCACTGCGCCATAAGCGGCCCGGCGAATCGCCTGGTTGGGCACCAGGCAGCCGAGACGTTCCTTACCGGCCGCCGCTGCGGCGATGCGCAAGGCATAGGGCGAGGGTCCGTTGAGTACCTGAGCGTCGCGTAACGGCGCGATTTCATCGGCGTTGAATCGCCGCCAAAGGCCCTGGTCTTCGAGGATTCGTTGGGAGGCGTGCGTCAGGGCTATCTCCCGGCCATCAAACGCCGGTGCAGCCAGTTCCCCCTCGGGCTGCCGCTCGATGACGCAGATCGACAGACCGTGGCCCGCTAACGAACGCGCCAGACATAGGCCGGCAGGCCCGGCGCCCACGACGACGACATCGGTTTTCATGGCCGTTTCTCCTGTCAAAGACCGGCCGGCAGTCTAGATCGGCACGTGCCGGCAAGTCTTGCGCAGGATCAGTCAATCCAGGGGCTACCAGAAACCGATGGGGTGGCGCTCGTTGATGTAGTCCAACGGCAGCGCGAAGCCCTTGCGAAAGAAATTGGCCAGACGGGTATCGATGACCTTTTCGTTGATCGAGGCGAGCAACGACTCCTGGCGATGGATGTCGCCACTGTCGGCGTAGAACTCCTCGTGGAGCATGCGTTGCGAGGCCAGGTTGGCGACCAGGCTGTAGCTGCTCACGGTGTCCTCGCCGGGGCGGCTGACCGCCAGGATCAGGCGCGGCCTTTCATGTTCCAGCACCAGATCCACCACCACGTCGAGGTCATGATTGCGTGCGTAGCTGGCCGCTTCCTCGAACAGCGGGCGTGCCTTGTCGCTCAGCGCCTGAATGAATGCCTGGCGCAGCGAGTCGTCGCTGACGTCATGCAAGCCATGGCTTTCTTGCGGTTTGCGCAGCGTATTCACTTGTCGTCCCCTCGGTTCTTCGGCTCTCCAGGCTGAGAAAAACAGCCTGCCTGGGGAGTTCAGCCGGCACGATCAGCGGTCGCTGCCAAATGCTTCGGAACTTGTAGCCCCCAATCACTGCCATAGACACACGGTAACAATTGGCTAAGAGACATTCGCGGGCATGCAAAACATCGAGCAGGCGGTTCATTTCCTGGAAAAGTACAACCTGGTGCTGAGCACGGCGGAGTCCGCCACGGCCGGGCTGCTGGCCGCCACGGTGGCTGCGGTGCAGGGGTGTGACGGCGTGCTCGAGAGCGGCTTCGTGGTGTACTCCAAGCGCGCGATGCAGACCTCGCTGGGCGTGAAGCCGGAGACCATCGAGACCTTCGGCATGAACAGCGAAGAGGTCGCGCGGGAGATGGCGCTGGGCGTGCTAATGACCAGCAGCGCGGACATCATTCTGGCCATCACTGGTGCCCCGACCGCCGACGACAAGCGCGGTCAGCAAGTCTACGACGGCGCCATGTGTTTCGCCTGCGCCACGCGCCTGGCCGAGCACCAGGGGGTGACCAGCGAGACCGTGACCTTTCCCGGAGACAACAACGAACGACGTGCGGCTGCCGCACGCCATGCCTTGCTGCGACTGCCCTATTACTACGAACGGCTGCGTCAGACCTCCTGATGCCGACGTTTCAGCGACTTGAGCAACATCGACCCTTCAAGGAAACCACATGATCAAGAAATGCCTGTTCCCTGCCGCCGGTTACGGTACGCGCTTCCTTCCGGCGACCAAGGCCATGCCCAAGGAAATGCTGCCTGTGGTCAACACGCCGCTGATCCAGTACGGCGTCGAAGAAGCACTGAATGCCGGCCTGACGGAGATCGCCATGGTCACCGGTCGCGGCAAACGTTCGCTGGAAGACCATTTCGACATCAGCTATGAGCTCGAACACCAGATCCGCAACACCGACAAGGAAAAGTACCTGGTCGGCATCCGTCGCCTGATCGACAACTGCACGTTCTCCTACACCCGCCAGGTGGAAATGAAGGGTCTGGGCCACGCCATTCTCAGCGGTCGTCCGTTGATCGGCGACGAGCCTTTTGCCGTGGTACTGGCCGACGACCTGTGCCTGAACATCGAAGGCGACGGCGTACTGACCCAGATGGTCAAGCTGTACAACCAGTTCCGTTGCTCGATCGTGGCGGTGCAGGAAGTGCCGATGGACGAGATCCACAAATACGGTGTGATTGCCGGCGAAACCATCCGGGACGACATCTTCCGCGTCAGCCACATGGTCGAGAAGCCCAAGGCCGAAGACGCGCCGTCGAACCTGGCAATCATCGGCCGCTACATCCTGACGCCGGATATCTTCGAGCTGATCGAGAACACCGAGCCGGGCAAGGGCGGTGAGATCCAGATTACCGACGCGCTGATGAAGCAAGCGCAGGACGGGTGTGTGCTGGCCTATAAGTTCAAAGGCCGTCGTTTCGACTGCGGTGGCGCAGAGGGTTACATCGAAGCCACCAACTTCTGCTTCGAGCACCTGTACCGCGAAGGCCGCGGCTGATACGTCGCCTAATCAAAAACCGGGCCCATGCAGACTGTGTGAAAACCTAGCAGTCCGAGGGTGAGTTGAAGACAATGCCTCTATCGGTTGATAGGGGCATTGTCGTTTATGGGTTATATCCAGGGCGAAGGTCGCGGGCAAAGCAGTCTATTTCCGGTCACGCTGGAGGAGCTGATCGCCGAGGATCATCTGGTTCGGGTGATCGAGGCCTATGTAGCGAGGCTGGATCTTCAGGCATTGGGCTTTAGCAAAGCCAAGGCTCATCGCACGGGGCGTCCTGGCTATGACCCGGCCGATCTGCTCATGCTTTACCTGTATGGCTATTTTCAGCGCATCCGCTCATCGCGCCGTCTGGAGGCTGAGTGCCAGCGCAATGTTGAAGTGATGTGGCTGCTGGGCCGTTTGGCGCCGGATTTCAAGACCATTGCCGACTTTCGCAAGGACAATGGTGCAGCGTTCCAGGCGACTTGCCGAGCTTTCGTGCAGTTCTGTCGCCAGGCGGGGTTGATCACCGGTAACCTGGTCGCCATTGATGGCAGCAAGTTTCAGGCGGTAGCGTCAACGC
>NZ_MSXV01000005.1 GCF_001945395.1 Pseudomonas sp. PA15(2017)
CTTTGCCCGCGACCTTCGCCCTGGATATAACCCATAAACGACAATGCCCCTATCAACCGATAGAGGCATTGTCTTCAACTCACCCTCGGACTGCTAGGTTTTCACACAGTCTGCTGAGACTCCGTTTTCTACAACAGCACTTATTGCGCCAGCTTCTTGTGCCGTACCCGGTGCGGCTGGGCGGCGGCGTCGCCGAGGCGCTTCTTGCGGTCGGCTTCGTACTCGGTGTAGTTACCTTCGAAGAACAGCACGCCGTCGTCCTCGTAGGAGAGGATGTGGGTCGCCACGCGGTCCAGGAACCAGCGATCGTGAGAGATCACGATGGCGGCGCCGGGGAAGTCCAGCAGCGCGTCTTCCAGCGAGCGCAGGGTTTCCACGTCGAGGTCGTTGGACGGTTCGTCGAGCAGCAGGACGTTGGCGCCCTCCTTCAGGGTCAGGGCCAGGTGCAGGCGGCCACGCTCACCACCGGAGAGGTCCTTGACGAACTTCTGCTGGTCGGCGCCCTTGAAGTTGAAGCGGCCCACGTAACCACGGGACGGGACTTCGTAGTTGCCGATCTTGATCATGTCCAGGCCATCGGACACCGCTTCCCAGACGGTCTTGCTGCCGTCGAGGTCTTCGCGGCTCTGGTCGACGCAGGCCAGTTGCACGGTTTCACCGATCTCGATGCTGCCCGAATCCGGTGCCTCCTTGCCCATCAGCATGCGGAACAGGGTCGACTTACCGGCACCGTTACCACCGATCACGCCGACGATGGCGCCCTTGGGTACGCTGAACGACAGGTCTTCGACCAGTACGCGATCGCCGTAGCCCTTGGTGACGTTCTTGAACTCGATGACCTTGTCACCCAGGCGCGCACCGGCCGGGATGTAGATTTCGTTGGTTTCGGCGCGTTTCTGGAATTCCTGGGACTGCATTTCCTCGAAGCGCTGCAAACGCGCCTTGGATTTCGACTGGCGGGCCTTGGCGCCTTTGCGCACCCACTCCAGCTCTTCCTTCATGGCCTTCTCGTGGGCCGACTGCTGCTTGGATTCCTGGGCCAGACGGTCGGATTTCGCCTCCAGCCAGCCGGAATAGTTGCCCTCGTACGGAATGCCCGCGCCGCGGTCGAGCTCCAGGATCCAGCCGGCGACGTTGTCGAGGAAGTAACGGTCGTGGGTGATCGCCACCACGGTGCCCGGGAAGTCGTGCAGGAAGCGCTCCAGCCAGGCCACCGAGTCGGCGTCCAGGTGGTTGGTCGGCTCGTCGAGCAGCAGCATGTCGGGGGCCGACAGCAGCAGGCGGCACAACGCAACGCGGCGCTTCTCACCACCGGACAGGTGCTCGATCTTCGCATCCCAGGCTGGCAGGCGCAGGGCATCGGCGGCGACTTCCAGCTGACGCTCCAGGTTGTGGCCGTCGCTGGCCTGCAGAATGGCTTCCAGCTTGGCCTGCTCGGCGGCCAGCTTGTCGAAGTCGGCATCCGGCTCGGCGTAGGCGGCGTAGACTTCGTCGAGGCGCGCCTGGGCGTCCTTCACGACGCTGACGGCTTCCTCGACCACTTCGCGCACGGTCTTGGCCGGGTCGAGCTTCGGCTCCTGGGGCAGGTAGCCGACGTTGATGTCCGGCATCGGCCGGGCTTCACCGTCGAATTCCTTGTCCACGCCCGCCATGATGCGCAGCAGGGTCGATTTACCGGCGCCGTTGAGGCCCAGCACGCCGATCTTGGCGCCGGGGAAGAACGACAGGGAGATGTTCTTGAGAATCTCGCGCTTCGGCGGCACGACCTTGCTCAGCCGATGCATGGTGTAGACGTATTGAGCCAAAATTCAGACCTCACTAATAAATGGCGACGATGGCGCGCACCCTATGCCAAGACGCCGCCTCACGCAAACGGATAAATGCCGCGCCAACCGACGCGCCAAGCCGTACCGCACGCCCTGACATAATAGAGGTGACCTGCCCGGATGACGGTACAGCGGTGACCGGGCATTTTCGGCGATCTGCCCGCGACTAGGAAGAGCTGGCGGCGCATGACGTTCGTCGCCCAGGCTGGCACTTAGCCATATTTGTGGCATGCTAGCCGCCCTGGGAAGCGGACGCCCTGAACACCCTTTCATCGCAGCACCACCTGCCTACTCGACCCCGCCGTTGCAGGACGTCATCACGTGTCAGCCGCCGAAACCATGCGCCCTCAACGCGATACCACGATCATTCCCATGCGTCGCTCCCTCAAGGGCGCTCTGGTCGTGCTGGTGCTCGGGCTGCTGGTACTGCTGCTGTGGCAACTGCAATTCGAATTCCGCCAGCTGAAGGACGACCAGCGCGCCCTCAACCTGGCGGTCAGCGAACAATTGGCCAAGCAACTGAGCCTGAGCATGGCCTCGATGGCCAACGCCGGCTCCGCAGTGCTGCACGCCACCCGCGAGCCGCTGGATTCAGCCGACCAGCAGCAACGCTACCTGGACAACCTACGCGTGGTCTTCCCGACCCTGCGGGGCCTCGCCCACCTGGATGCCAGCGGGCAGCCGCGGCCGGGCAGCAGCCTGGCGCAGGCCGAACAGGCGCTGCTCGCCGAGTTGATCGGCCGCAGCAGCAGGCACAGCTATTACTACGTGTTCGACCCGACCGATGGCGGCCATCTCGACCTGTTGCTGCGCGTCGACGATGGCTACTGGGCGCTGCAGCTCGATGCCAGCGCCCTTGGCGGCTGGCTGCTCAAGGCGCCTCAGGAAGACGTATCCTGGCAACTCGAGGACGCCACCAACCAGCGGGTGATTGCCGACTCGCGCGGTGTCAGCGCCGAAGAGCGCAACTACCCGTCGGTCACCGCCGCCAACCAGGCGCAGACCATCGTGCTACAGGATCTGCCCGGCTCCGACTGGCAACTGCGCGCGATGCTCGATGAAAGCAAGGTGCAGGCCCAGGTGCTGCCGGAGATGCTCGGCAAGATCCTGCTGTTCACCCTGTGCAGCCTGCTCACCCTGTTCGCCCTCTACCGCCTGGTGCGCGAACAGAGCCAGCTGCACGCGCTCAACGCCGCCTCGCGGCGTTCGCTGCACCAGGCAGCCAGTGCCTTGAGCGCCATCGAGGAGCGGGTGCTGGTCACCGACGCGACCGGTCGCCTGACCTACCTCAACCCCCAGGCCGAAACGATGTTCGGCCTGACCACCCAGCACGCTCGCCAGTGGCACCTGCTCGAACTGCTGCCGGGCCTCGACCCGCTACTGCTGCACGCCACGGCCTTTCACAGCGACCAGGGCCCGGACGTGGTGGAAATCCGCCAGAATGGCCAGACCCGGCTGTTCACCATCACCCGCAGCGACCTGCGCGACGCCTCCCGCCAGCTGGGTTTCGTCTGGGTGCTGCGCGACGTCACCGAGCAGCAGCAGGCAACCCGTGTGCTGCAGGAAACCCGTCGGCGCTATCAGGACATCTTCGACGGCACCGGCACGGCGCTGTGCGTGCTCGACCTCGCCAGCCTCTATCACTTCCTGCTCGAGCAGGGCCTGAACAGCGGCGCCGAACTGAAATCCTGGCTGGATGCCAACCCGCAGCGCCATGGCGAGCTGCTGCAGCACATGCGTTTCACCGAAACCAACCAGATCGCCCTGCGCCTGCTTGGCGTAAGCACCACCGAAGAGGCCTGGGAGCAGTTGATCAACCGCGGTGCGGTGCGCGCCGACGGTTTTCGCGCCCAGCTCAGCGCGGCCCTGCTCGATGGCGGCGGCCACCTGGAGCTGGAAAGCCACATCGAAGGCGCCAACGGCATCACCCGCCACCTGTGGCTGGTGATGCGCCTGCCAGAATGCCCCGAAGACCTGCACGCGGTCGCCCTGAGCATCAGCGATATCACCAGCCGCAAACGCATGGAGCTCTCGCTGGTCGAGCGCGAGCGCTTCTGGTCCGAGGTGGTGCGTGCGGTGCCGGATACCCTGTACGTCACCGACCTGCCCACCCGCACGCTGCTGTTCAGCAACCACGACTTCGCCAGCCGTCTGGGCTATGACGACAATGCCGTACGCGGCAAGGGCGACGACTGGTGGAGGCTGATCGTCCACCCCGATGACCACGACCTGCACGAGCGCGTGCGCAACCAGCAGCGCGTACTGGGCAACGGCGTGCTGCTCGAATCGCAGCTGCGCGTGCGCCACCGTGACGGCGCCTGGCGCTGGTTCAGCATCACCGAGCAGGCCCTGGCGCGTGACGCCAATGGTTGGGTCAGCCGCCTGATCAGCGTGGCCAAGGACATCACCGGGCAGATCGCCCGCAATGAATCGCTGCGTGAGAACGAGCACCGCTACCGCATGCTCGCCGAAAGCATCAGCGACGTGATCTTCTCCACCGACAGCCAGCTCAACCTCAATTACGTCAGCCCCTCGGTGCAGACCGTGCTGGGCTATTCCGCCGCGTGGGTGCAGGCCAACGGTTTCGGCGGCCTGGCCACCAACCCGCAGCAACTCGCCGCGGTGTACGCCCTGCTCGAACGCATCCGAGGTGCCCTCGGCGTGCACCAGCAAATGCACGAGCTGCGCCAGACCCTCACCCCACAGCTGTTCATTCTCGATTTTCTACGTGCCGATGGCCGCAAGATTCCCGTGGAGCTGCGCCTGCTGCCGATGTGGGACGACAACGGCAAGTTCGAGGGCCTGCTCGGCGTGGGCCGTGACGTGGCCCAGCAGCGCCGCGCCGAGAAGGACCTGCGCATGGCGGCCACGGTATTCGAGCACTCCACGGCGGCGATCCTGGTCACCGACCCGGCGGGCTACATCGTGCAGGTCAACAATGCCTTCAGCCGGGTCAGCGGCTACAGCGCCGAGCAGGTGCTCGACCAGTTGCCCGGCATGCTCACCGCCGACAGCCAGCAGAGCACGCACCTGCATTACGTGCTCAACCAGCTGCACCAGCGCGGCACCTGGGAAGGCGAGATCTGGCTCAAACGCCGCGATGGCGAGAACTTCGCGGCGTGGGTCGGCATCACCGCCGTACACGACGAGGAAGGCGACCTGGTCAGCTACGTGTGCTTCTTCAGCGACATCAGCGAGCGCAAGGCCAGCGAGCAGCGCATCCATCGCCTGGCTTATTACGACGCCCTGACCCAGTTGCCCAACCGCACGCTGTTCCAGGACCGCCTGCACACTGCGCTGCAGCATGCCGAGCGGCACCGCGAGTGGGTGGTGCTGATGTTTCTCGATCTCGACCGTTTCAAGCCGATCAACGATTCCCTCGGCCACGCCGCTGGCGACCGCATGCTCAAGGACGTGGCCGTGCGCCTGGCCGCCTGCGTGGGCGAAGACGACACCGTGGCGCGCATGGGCGGCGACGAGTTCACCCTGCTGCTGCGCTCCAGCGCCAGCCGCGATACGGCCCTGCACCGCGCCATCCACGTCGCCGAGCAGATTCTCGCCAGCCTGGCCCAGGCCTTCGTGCTCGAAGGCCGCGAGTTCTTTGTCACCGCCAGCATCGGCATCGCCCTCGGCCCGCAGGATGGCAACGAGCCGAGCCAGTTGATGAAGAACGCCGACACCGCCATGTATCACGCCAAGGAGCGCGGCAAGAACAACTTCCAGTTCTACCAGGCGGACATGAACGCCAGCGCCCTGGAGCGCCTGGAGCTCGAAGGCGACCTGCGCCACGCGCTGGAACAGGACCAATTCCTGCTCCACTACCAGCCGCAGTTCTCCGGCAACGGCAAACGCCTGACCGGCGTCGAGGCGCTGCTGCGCTGGCAGCACCCCAAGCGCGGCCTGGTGGCGCCCGATGCGTTCATCCCGGTGCTCGAAGAGCTCGGCCTGGTGGTGCAGGTCGGCGACTGGGTGCTGGCCGAAGCCTGCCGTCAGCTGAACATCTGGCACCACAACAAGATCCGTGTGCCCAAGGTGTCGGTGAACCTCTCGGCGCGTCAGTTCAGCGACGGCGACCTGCGCCAGCGTATCGAACGCATCCTCACCGACAGCCGCATCCCGGCGGCGTGCCTGGAGCTGGAGCTGACCGAAAGCATCCTCATGCAGGACGTCGGCGCCGCGATGCAGACCCTGGCGGGCCTGAAGAATCTGGGCGTGTGCATCGCCATCGACGACTTCGGCACCGGCTACTCGTCGCTCAACTACCTCAAGCAGTTCCCCATCGACGTGCTGAAGATCGACCGCAGCTTCGTCGACGGCCTGCCCCAGGGCGAGCAGGACGGGCAGATCGCCCGCGCCATCATCGCCATGGCCCACAGCCTGAACATGTCGGTGATCGCCGAGGGTGTGGAAACCCAGGAACAGCTCGACTTCCTGCGCATCCACGATTGCGACGAAGTGCAGGGCTACCTGCTGGGCCGGCCGATGCCCGCTCATCGCTTCGAGGCGCAATTCTGCGGGCGCAGCCTGTTCATGCTCTAGCGACCGCGACACATCGTGAGCGCCACTTGTCCCGGTCATGATCACGCTTCATATGCCTGGCCAGTTCGGATGCGGTAGAATCCGCACCCTATTTCTTCCGCTCAGCTGACTTTCAGGGGATTGCCATGTTCAGCCGTGATTTGACCATTGCCAAGTACGACGCCGAGCTCTTCGACGCCATGCAGCAAGAAGCTCTGCGCCAGGAAGAGCACATCGAGCTGATCGCCTCGGAAAACTACACCAGCCCAGCGGTGATGGAAGCTCAGGGCAGCGTGCTGACCAACAAATACGCCGAAGGCTACCCAGGCAAGCGCTACTACGGTGGTTGCGAGTACGTCGACGTGGTCGAGCAGCTTGCAATAGACAGAGCCAAGGAACTGTTCGGCGCCGACTACGCCAACGTCCAGCCGCACGCCGGTTCGCAAGCCAACGCCGCCGTCTATCTGGCCCTGCTGAGCGCCGGTGACACCATCCTGGGCATGAGCCTGGCCCACGGCGGCCACCTGACCCACGGCGCCAGCGTTTCCTCCTCCGGCAAGCTGTACAACGCCGTCCAGTATGGCATCGACGCCGACGGCCTGATCGACTACGACGAAGTCGAGCGCCTGGCCATCGAGCACAAGCCGAAGATGATCGTCGCCGGCTTCTCCGCCTACTCCCAGGTGCTGGACTTCCCGCGCTTCCGCGCCATCGCCGACAAGGTTGGCGCTTACCTGTTCGTCGACATGGCCCACGTGGCCGGCCTGGTTGCCGCTGGCGTGTACCCCAACCCGGTGCCGTTCGCCGACGTGGTTACCACCACCACCCACAAGACCCTGCGCGGCCCGCGCGGCGGCCTGATCCTCGCCAAGGCCAACGCCGACATCGAGAAGAAGCTCAACTCCGCGGTCTTCCCGGGTGCCCAGGGCGGCCCGCTGGAGCACGTCATCGCCGCCAAGGCGATCTGCTTCAAGGAAGCCCTGCAGCCCGAGTTCAAGGCCTACCAGCAGCAGGTCGTGAAGAACGCCCAGGCCATGGCCGAAGTGTTCATCGAGCGCGGTTTCGACGTGGTTTCCGGCGGCACCCAGAACCACCTGTTCCTGCTCTCGCTGATCAAGCAGGAAATCTCCGGTAAGGACGCCGACGCCGCGCTGGGCAAGGCCTACATCACCGTCAACAAGAACTCGGTGCCGAATGACCCGCGTTCGCCGTTCGTTACCTCGGGCCTGCGTTTCGGCACCCCGGCCGTCACCACCCGCGGTTTCAAGGAAGCCGAGTGCCGCGAGCTGGCTGGCTGGATCTGCGACATCCTCGCCGACCTGAACAACGAAGCGGTGATCGACGCCGTTCGCGAAAAGGTCAAGGCCATCTGCGCCAAGCTGCCGGTGTACGGCAAGTAAGCGTCAGCGCAGCAATGCGAGAGCCCGGCTGATGCCGGGCTTTTTCTTGGCTGCGGAAAAGGTGCTGGCGACGAGCCCACTACGGCATAGCAACCCCGCCCGGGGGCGAATGGCGGCGGCGCGACAATACCCCCTCGCGCCAACTATCGCTTCGCGCCGTGGGCGACGCTCCCTCACTGAGCCGACCTGAGCTCATCCGGGACAGCCACAACGAAAAAACCGCGCAAAGGCGCGGCTTTTTCGGCGGGTCTTTCAAACGGGGTCGCGCGGCTGTGCCGCTTTCATCAACGCGATGCAGCAGCCGGTGCAATTGCTGCCGTGCACGGCGAACCTGCGCCCAGGCCGGCGGTCATGCTCTCGACGTTATTGAGCACGTTGTTGCCCTGGTTGACGCGCTGCGCCTTCTCGGCGGCATCCATACGCTGGGCATAGGTCGTCGAGTTGCCCTGCATGCTCTGCTGGGTTTCCAGCACCGAGTTGGCGATGCTCAGCAGGCTGCGGCCCGTGGAGATCAGGTTATCCGAGTTGCTCGGCGTGCATGGTGCGGCGCCATTGGCCACCTGGGAGCTGTGCAGCCCTTGGCTTTGCGTGTTCTGCGCCAGGCATCCGGCGAGTGAGGCCAGTACCGGGACAAAAAGCAGAGCCCCAAGCGTTCCTTTGATACTCATTTCTGTTCCCTCGATCACTGGGCTCCGGCCTGGTACCGAAGCGATGGCGGGGATTCTAGGAAGCACGCCGGCGCGGTGGAATAGTACGGGTGTGCTAAAGGCCCTTTGCACCCCACGCACGCCTTGCACCGCCGAGCGGCGGCGGCCTATGGTGGGCGGATATCCGCGTTAGCACCCAGGGAACCGTCATGCTGGCCACCGCTTCTCCACAATACGACGTAGAACGCGCCCAGGCGGTGGTGCGCCTGATCATCGCGCCGATCGCCATCGGCTACACCCTGCTGATGCACCTGCGCTCGGCCATCGATCCCACGCTGGCGGGTTGGATTCTGCTGCTCGAGAGCCTATTTCTGGCCGCATCCCTGGCCTTGTGGATCGATATCCGTCGGCGCCCCGGCAACCACCCGGTACGCCGCGTGCTGACCATGCTCAGTGACTACACCTGCATCACTCTGACCATCGGCATTGGCGGCGAACCGATGTTGCCGGTCTACGCCATCCTGATCTGGGTGACGGTGGGCTATGGCCTGCGCTACGGCTCCAGCTACCTGCTGCTGGCGACCGCGCTGGCCACCCTGTCGCTGGCGATCATCGCCAGCATCTCGGCCTACTGGCAGTCGCAGCCTTACCTGATCGTCACCCTGCTGCTCACCACCCTGATGGTGCCGGCCTACATGCACGCCCTGCTCAAGCGCTCGCGCCTGGCCGCCGAGGCCGAGCAGGCCGCCAACCGTGCCAAGTCGCAATTCCTTGCCCAGGCCAGCCACGATCTGCGCCAGCCCATCCACTCCATCAGCCTGTTCACCGCCTGCCTGCGCGACAGCCGTCTGGACGGCGAGCAGCACCGCCTGGTGGAGAACATCGACAAGTCTCTGAACAGCGTCGCCCGGCTGTTCCGTACGATTCTGGACATGTACTCGCTGGACAGCGGCAAGGTCGTCGCGCACATGGAGCCCCTGCCCCTGCAAGGCCTGCTGCGCCAGCTGGTCCAGCAGAACCTTGAGGCGGCGCGCTGGGCCGGCGTGGAGATCCGCCTGCACTGCCCGGACATTCACGTACAGGCTGACCAGGGCCTGCTGACCACCATGCTGCAGAACCTGCTCTCCAACGCCCTCAAGTACGCCCCCGGCCAGCCCATGCTGATCGGCTGCCGGCGGCGCGGCGCGCACCTCTCCATCGAACTCCACGACAAGGGCCGCGGCATCGCCGAGGCTCACCTGGAAAATATCTTCGAGGAGTTCTACCGCGTACGGCAGGCCCGCGACAGCGACGTGGAGGGCATGGGCCTGGGGCTGACCATCGTGCGCCGGCTGGGCAAGCTGATGAACCTGCAGGTGCGCATCCGCTCAGTGGAAGGCAAAGGCACCCTGGCGGCTATCGACGGCCTGCAACTGGCCAGCGCACCCACCCAGCAGGCGGCGGTACCGTCGGCCAGGCCACAGGCGCCGAGCGTGCTGAACGGCCTGCGCGTGTGCCTGATCGAGGATGATCAGAACGTGCTGCTGGCCACCGCCACCCTGCTGAAGAAATGGGGCTGCGTTGTCGATACCTACACTTCGCTGCCCGACGTGGCGGCGGATATCGACCTGGTGGTGACCGACTTCGACCTCGGCCTGGAAGCCTCCGGCGCCGACTGCATCGCCCACGTACGCGCCCTCGCCGCTCGTCAGGTGCCGGCCATCATCATGACCGGCCACGACGTGCGCCGCGTGCAGGAAGCGGTGGGCGACGACGCGATTCCGATTCTCTCCAAACCGGTGCAACCGGCCGAACTGCGCTCGCTGCTGGTGGCGCTGAAGCTCAAGGCCCAAGTGGCCTAAGCGGCCTAGGCTCCGTACGGAAAGTTGCCGAGCGAAGGTCAGGCAAGGCGAAATGGCTCGAAGAAGCGCAGTTTACGTGTTGTAAATGAGCATTCTGAGAGACATTTCAACGCAGCATCACCGAGCGCAGGCACTTTCCGTAGAGAGCCTAGCGCAGCCCAGCCTTGGCGCCCATCGCCGCTGCCGCGGCGCGGCTGCTGACATCCAGCGTGCGCATCAGCGCCGACACATGGATGCGCACGGTAAAGGGCGAGATATCCAGCTCGCGGGCGATTTCCTTGTTGGCCAGGCCGCGCACCAGCAGGCGCAGCACGTCCTGCTGCCGCGGCGTCAGCTGCTCCAGCAGGTGCCGCGACTCGGCAAAAGCCGGCACGCCGGCCGGCCCCAGGGTCAGCACGAATTCCCCGTCACGCACCGCCTGCAACGCCTCGGCGATCTCGTCAGGCGGCGTCGCCTTGCCGATAAAGCCATCGGCTCCCGCCGCCATCACCTCGTCGATCAACCCGCGGTTGTCGACCATCGACACGATCACGATGGAGCTGCGCGTGAAGCGCTGACGCAAGGCACCGATGGCCTCCGGCGATTGCCCGGGGAACAGCAGGTCGAGCATGAACAGGCTCGGTGGCGCCCCGGCAGCGGCCAGGGTCAGCACCTCGTCCATATCCCCGGCTTCGAGAATGCAGGCATGGGGAAACACCCGCTGCGCGATACGGCTCAAGCCGTCGCGGAACACCGGGTGATCATCGGCCACGATGATGCGTTCTTGCGCGGATCGTTCGAGGATGGGAGGCGTGTGGGTCATGGGCTCAGACTAAGGTCATCTAGCCAAGCGCGCCAGCACTGGTTCACAGACTGGCGCGATAAGGTGCTGGACCGTTCGCTGCGGGCGCAGTGCTGGCGGCCTGGATACGCCCGGGCAAACCATGGCAGCGACGCCCCTCGGTTCACTGGCCGCCTTACCAGCCCATATTGAAATGGATACCGGGGCTGAAGCTGAACCTCGGATCGGCGACGATCAGCTCGTCCTTGCCCTTCTCCCTGGCCACGCGCACGTTGAAGGATTGCGGTTCGACAATTTTCTCAAGGGACGCACGGCTCGCCGCCTCGATGATCGCCGGGTTCTTGACCCACTCGTCGACGCTGGCCGGGGCCAGGGTGAAACTCACGGTCCAGGCGCCGGACAGGGCCGGCGGCAGGTCGCCCTCGGCCTCTTCCCCGATGACCTTGATGTCGCTGATCTGGTAGCTGTCCGTGTAGCAGAAGCCGGAGCGTTCGGCGTCGTACTCGGCCTGGCCCTTCTCGGTCAGCTGGTAGCCATCGGCGCTCTGCGCGATAAAGCCGATGTCCTCGAATGGCCGGGTGATGGCGCCGTTGCTGCTGGCCATGGAGGGCGGAATCGGGAAGGTCTTGAACAGTGTCGAGGTGGCGCAGCCTTTGCGGGAAATGCTGTCGGCCAGCGTTTTGGAAATTTCCGACTCCGATGGCGCGCTTTGCCCACAGGCGGAGATCAGGGCGGACAGGGTGACGAGGGTTAACAAGCGTTGCAAGGTTGGCATCCTTTTCGAGGGTATGTGCAGTCGGCGCGGCGCCTGAAGGTAATCAGGCCCGCCGTGCCGATGCTTACAGACACCTACGCCGCGCAATCGTTGCCGAGATTTCCGACCGCCGCGCCCCTCACTCGCGCCGCAGAAAATGCACGCTGAACAGCTGCGCGGGGTCGCGCCACATGGCCACCGAGGCGAAGCCGCACTCGCTTGCCAACGCCCGGAAGGTGCCGGGCGTGTACTTGTAGGAATTCTCCGTGTGCAGGGTTTCGCCGGCAGCGAAATCGAACACGCGGTCTTCGATGCGCACCTGCTGCTTCTCGCGGCTGACCAGGTGCATCTCGATGCGCGAGGCCTGCTCGTTGTAGAACGCCCGGTGCTCGAAGCGCTGCGGGTCGATGTCGCTGTCCAGTTCGGTGCGGATGCGTTCGAGCAGGTTGAGGTTGAACAGCGCGGTGACCCCGGCCGCATCGTTGTAGGCGCGCTCAAGCACCTGGCGGTTCTTGACCAGATCCACACCGATCAGCAAGCCGCTGCCGGCCGGCAGCGCCTGGTGCAGATTACGCAGAAAGGCGCGCGCCTCGATCGGGTCGAAATTGCCGATGCTCGAGCCCGGAAAGAACGCCAACGGCCGCTGCCCCAGTGCTTCGGCGGGCAGTTTCAGTGGCTGGCTGAAATCGGCGCACAGCGCATGCACGTCCAGCCAGCGGTAGTCGGCGGCCAAGCGCCGCGTGCAGATATCCAGGAATTCGCGGGAGATATCGATGCCCAGGTAACGCGCCGGGCGCAGGGCTTCGAGCAGCAGGCGAATCTTGCGGCTGGCGCCACTGCCCAGCTCCACCAGGCTGGCGTTGCGCCCGGCCAGTTCGGCGATGGCGTCCGCCGCCAGGCGCAGGATGGTTTCCTCGGTGCGCGTCGGGTAGTACTCCGGCTGCTGGCAGATCAGCTCGAACAGCTGCGAGCCGCGGTGATCGTAGAAGAACTTCGGCGACATCGCCTTCGGGCTGGCCGCGAAGCCGCGCAGGGCCTCGTCACGCAGCGCCTGCTGCTCGAGGTTCTGGGGTTGTTCGTGGGTACGGATTGCCAGTGCCATGCTCAGAGCTCCTTGGCCAGGCGCAGGCCGGAAAACTGCCAGCGCATGGTGGGGTAGAAGAAGTTGCGATAGGTGGGGCGAACATGGTCTTCCGGCGTGGCGCAGCTGCCGCCGCGCAATACCATCTGCCCGGACATGAACTTGCCGTTGTACTCACCCAGGCTGCCGCCCAACGGGCGAAAGCCGGGGTACGGCCGGTAGGCGCTGGCGGTCCACTCCCACACATCGCCATACAGCTGCTGCAGGCCATCGCCCTGCCCCGCCGCCACCGGCTGCAGGTGATCGTTCTCGACGAAGTTGCCCCACATAGGCTCGTCCTGGGCGGCGACTTCCCACTCCTCCTCGCGGGGCAAGCGCGCCTGGGCCCAGGTGGCGAACGCCTCGGCCTCGAAGTAGCTCAGGTGGCAGACCGGCGCAGCCAGATCCAGCTCACGCGGCCCACCAAGGGTCAGCTCCAGCCAGTCGTCGCCCTCGCGCTCCCAGTACAGCGGCGCCTGCCAGCCGGCGCGCTGAATGTGATCCCAACCGTCCGCCAGCCACAGCGCCGTGCTGCGATAGCCACCATCGCGGATGAACGCCAGATACTCGCCATTGCTCACCGGCCGGTTGGCCAGTTGGAAGGCCTCGGCGAACACCCGGTGCTGCGGCCGCTCGCAATCGAAGGCAAAGCCCTCACCGCTATAACCGACCTGGCGCAGCCCGGCGGGAAACTCGATCCAGCGCAGCTCGCTGGCTGCCCCGCCACCCGGCTTGAGGTCATGGCGATAAACCGGCCGCAGCGGGTTCTGCGCCAAGATGTGCTTGATATCCATCAACAGCAGCTCCTGATGCTGCTGCTCATGCTCCAGCCCCAGCTCGATGCGCTGCAACACCTCGTCGGGCAACTCAGCACCGCGCTGGCTGAACAGCTGCTCCATGGCCAGATCGACATGGCTGCGATAGGCATACACCTCGCTCACCGTCGGCCGCGACAACAACCCCCGCCGCGCCCGCTCGAAGGGCGTGCCGTGAGTCTTGTAGTAGGAGTTGAAAAGATGGTCGTAGCGCTCGTCCAGCGGGCGATAGCCCGGCAAGAACGGCTGCAGCACGAAGGCCTCGAAGAACCAGGTGACATGAGCCAAATGCCACTTCGGCGGGCTCACGTCCGGCATGCTCTGGATCACATGATCCTCGGCCTCCAGCGGCTCGCAAAGCCGCTCGCTGGCAGCGCGTACACGCTGGTAACGCTGCCAGAGCTGTTCGACGTGCAGTGGTGAAGTGGCGATCCTGCTGGTGCGGTCTCGCATAACACGCATCCTGTGCCGGCGCCGCGAAACGCGACGGTTCTAGAGCCGACTGGATGGGGGTGGGAAAGGTTCAG
Source organism: Pseudomonas sp. PA15(2017) (assembly GCF_001945395.1). Classification (GTDB taxonomy): domain Bacteria; phylum Pseudomonadota; class Gammaproteobacteria; order Pseudomonadales; family Pseudomonadaceae; genus Aquipseudomonas. Next base: position 14,230 of record NZ_MSXV01000005.1, read on the forward strand.
GAAAACTGACGTGCTCTATGGCGAGCATGAAAACGATCGGCAAATGCATGTCGATCTGTTGGCGGCGATAAGCGTGGCACAGAGTTGGCGCTCAGCCCGCCGCCCTGGCTCGGAAACGTCCACGCCACCAGCGCGCCAACCATGATGGCGGCTCGTGTGGCGCTAGGTGTGCCTGCCGATGAAAACGAGGTAACTCGTGCAGCGCGATCCACAACTGCCCCTGCCACTCCAGCAGATTGACCTGCTGGTTATCCCAGACCATCAGGCATCGGGATGGCCCGTGATCCGCCCTCGCCTCACTGTCGCGCAGCGCCGGTAACGCCACCTGGCTAAGCCAGCCGCGTAGATGCCGGTTCTCCGGATGCGAGAAGCGCCACAGCGCCCGATACATACCCGACTCGCTAAGTACCTCCACCGCCTCCAGCTGCCCACTGGCCAGCTGAAAATGCACAACCCGCACCTGATCGGCATCCATCAAGCGACATATCCGCTCCGGGTGGCGATGCCCCAGCAACCGCGCAAACTCACGGGCACAGACCCAGGGCTGGCGGTCGATCATCACACCGCGCAATGGGCGGCGATGGCGCATCAGTACAGTGGGGGTAAGGGCTTCTTCCATAAGGCCTCCATCGGCTAAAGCTAAATATCTGAAAATCAGATAACTGAAGATTAGATATACCGTACCTGTTCTGTCAACGGACGGATGCGCCTCCTGTGGAAAAGTCGGTTTACCGAGACGAAAACCTAGTTTTCTTGAAATTGCTCAAACAGTGCCGGGTCGAGGCGGGGCTGACCCAGGGCGACTTCGCCAAAGCGCTCGACCGCCCACAGTCGTTTGTCAGCGATGTAGAGCGCGGGCTACGTCGGCTGGACCTGATACAGCTGCGGGATGTTTGTCAGGTGCTGGGCATTAGCTTAAGCAGCTTTGTGCAGCGTCTTGAGGATGAACTGGCTGGCAATAATGGTGGAGACAGCTGAACCTTTAACTAAGTGATAGGCTCTGGGAGGTGGCTCCAAAGCGATATATGCCAAGCGCTCCAACACGGTTACCACTGGCCAAACTTAAACGAAAAAGCCGCGCAGTGCGCGGCTTGAAGGAGGTGGCCCACAGGCACTCGAACCGTGGACCAAAGGATTATGAGTTGCCTAGAGACGCTGCAAGCCTAGTGAAACCGTACATAGGTTAGCGTAGGTACAGTGAGCTGGAAGCATCATGAATACTGGTGTTGAGCGTAATTTGGAGAAAGCCTCAGAAACTGAACACTGTACTGCTAACGTACTGTTTTATGTACCTTTGAGAGCACAGTGTGTGGCTTCAGCGGCACAAGCAAGAAACCGCTAGGCGGTTTCTGTCAGCTGTCATTGGATCTAAGGTGAAAACGTGAGCCACGTTTACTCTTCCGCGTACCAATGCTTTGGAATAAGCGCAACATCTCCACGCCATTTTTCATCGGCGATAGCGGACTGATACCAGTCCTCCTCAATATCGGCATGGTCGGTGACGATCACCTGAAGGTCAGGCCCCAGCTCCTCTTCGACCACCTTGAAGAGCCATTCGAACATTTTCTTGACCGCTTTGCGGTCCTCGTCGCTTTCAATTTCGTCAATGTTTCCGGTCACGGCCTTGTCAGACGGGAAGTACACCTGAGTGGGCTGATCAAAGAAGATGAACCTGCCGACGGGACGATTTTCTTTGATGAACCATTTGGCTAATGCCAGATAAGCCACGAGGTGATAACCAACCCAGTTTTCACCGCTTCCCATGCGATAGAGCGGCGTCCTGCCGTGGGGCGTCTCGGCCACGACAGTAAGCTTGGGTATATCAAGACGGATAGGATGTTCCGAGTGTTCCAGTCCAAGTTCCCTTGCCCACCGCGTCATATCCTCGCTGATGATGCTGATCTGGGCGTCTAGCCTCTCTTTGAGAGCATCAGGATTTAGTCTTTCTTCGAGCTCTTCGATCTGTGGCTCAAGCGCAGCAATTTGTCTCTTGATCGGCCCGGTATCGTCTGCCCAGTTGATGCCGTCCAGATAGAGCGATACCCGACCAGCGACTCTGGACTTCAGCAGATTCCTGTCTTGCAAACCTTCCGAAGTAGCGTCCTTGGACCTGATCTGATCCATGCTGTCACGAGTCTTCTTGATCTTATCTGCCAGATCATTGTGCTCCTTGATCAGGCCCTGAATGTAACCCGTAATCCGTGGGCGGTTTCGCTCGACGCCATCGAGCTTGTGCGCAATGTCTGCAAGGGCTTGCTGAATGATACCCCCGGCACTATCAGCGGCTTCATGCTGGGAGTCGCATATGGGGCAGATATGTTCGGCTGCCGATGCCTTCTTGAAGAGGCCAATGGATTGCAGCCTGAAACTCTGTTCTTCGGCTTCTTTTTCGAAGCCGGTTTCCGACCTTGCGAACTCGTTGGCGGCATTGAGCTTGAACCGTACCTCACGCTTTTGCTGCTGGAAGCGCTGGTATTCGCGCTCCAGTGCGGGCAACGGATCGTCGGTGTTGTCTTCAACAGGAAGGAGCGGCGGCACCCAGTTGCTGATGCGGGAGAGGCTAGCAAGCAGGTCTTTCTCGTTGGGGATGAGATTTTCACCCGTATAAAGACCGGCTTTTGCGGCTTCTGCCAGCAAGACATAACCTTTCTGAAGCCCATCCCCTTTCAGGGATTCAAGTTCATACAGCTTCTTGGTGAGGCGTGTCTTTTCCTGCTTCAGGCCCCGCAAGGAGGCGAGGTCCTTCAGGCGGTCATCTTCAGCAGCCCCCAGGAAATATGGAATGGTGTCTTTGATCGCCTGGGGAATGTACGGTTCTGATTGTCGGTGAAACAGGATCTTTTTAGCGGCGATCTCATCCTGGCTCTGAAAGAGATAATACCTTGAGTGTTTGAAATCGATGGAGATGGAAGCGCGTGTCTGACCTTCAGGAACTTCTGTTTCCTGCTCCGGGACACCAAGCTTTTCCGTCAGGAAATTAACAACGCTGTCAATATTCGTGGATGACTTAAGCTCCGACCTGTCCGGAACCTTTATGTCCGCCTCCACAATCATATGCGATGTGCTGCCGGAATTTTGCCCCGGCAGTGGAGCAGCGCGGGCAATGAACACCTGCGTATCACGGAATTGAAGAAGGATGGCGTACCAATCGACGGTTTTCCTGATGAAGCCTTCTGCAACTCCACACTCACTGGAACCCAGGCAGTACTCTACGATATCCAGAAGGGATGACTTTCCCGTCTTGGATGCTCCCGTAATGATATTGACGCGGGAGGGATTAAGTTTCACATCTCGACGCTCTCCGTTTTTGCCGTAGACGGATATTTGTAGAATCTGCATGGTCATGGCCTGATCCCTAGCTGTGCGTAAATGGTTTCAACGGTCGAGGAATGGGCAAACCATTTTCCTATAAAGTTGGCTGCATGAAGAGCTTGCTTCATGCTCTCGCTCTTATTGAATAGACTGGGCGCTTTAGCTAGTTTATTACTGGCAATAAGGTAGTACGCCTCTTCTGTCAGCTGGATGACTTTCCTATCCAGCAAAAAGAGCTTGGCAGCGTTGACAACAGGAATACAGGCTGACGCCATCGCTGAAAAATCAGATAACTCTCCTCCTTGCTCAGCAACCCATGAAGCGATGGGAGTCCTGTAGGTCGTCGGCAGACTGGCCGCGATACGCGGCGATAGCGCCATCGGGACCACGATATAGGGCAATGCGCAGTGCATCCCCTTCTCATTGACTTCGCAATAGGCCCGCAATGATGAGAGGAAAAGAAAGCCGGTATAGGCCGGGTTGTATAGATTGATCTCTTCCTGCGTCAGAATTTCTCTCAACGACATCAGGCCGCTCCCTTCTTATCTTCCTTTAAAAGAAGGGATTGGTAATTGGGGTGCCAGCCTATTTTCAGCTCATCAGCTAGAGTATGATAACTTCCTCTGGCGACGTAGGGATGGTTAAAGTCTCGCCGAATGGCCAGTGCGCCTTCGTTCTGGCACTTGCCGTAGACATCTCGCCCAGATTTTCTACACTGCTCGAGATTACTAGCGTCAATGTCTGGAAGAATGAGAGACGAATGGTTTAACCATTCCTCTTCCAGTCTTTTAAAATATGATTTGAGTTCGCCAGGTTTGACGAGCCCATCTCTTGACCAGCGTGAACGCTGTTCGCAAGCACGGTAATAATTGATTATCGCAAAGCGAATCGCCTGGTTTGGTATCCCTACCAGACGCAACTGCTCTACAAAATTTCTATCGTCGCCATCGACATCAATATCCTCTGGCTCCGCGTCGGCATAATCTGCTGTCAGATTGGTCAAGGAAAACTGAGAGCGCAGATCGTCGATGATGGCGACGACTTCACCGAGGCAGACTTCCTTTTCATCTGGCGACGACATGGCGCTGATAAAGCACTTAAACCACTCACCCTCCAGGCGTGTGCTGAAAGCATCGATGTGTCTTTTTTCAGCAGTGGTCCTGAGTTCTTTTTTAATCAGTTCCGCTACATCCAGAATGCTCGCGGAGCGGCACAAGATGTTGATGGAGCCGATAAGCTGGTCCTTCTGCCAGTCCAGCAAGGCGTTGTATGCCGCATAGGCCGGTAGGTTTGTCGCGTTGGAAGTCTCGACGGAAATCCCATCGAGAAGATCCCGTGCCGCCTTGATGTCACGGGAGGAAGCAGGCAGCAAAGCCGCCACGAGCCCGGTTTCAGGCGCGCTCTGGGTCGTGATAAGGGTGAAGTTCGTCGTAGCGGGGTCAAGGCCGCCCTTTGTTATGCCTTCTGCCCAAACCCTGATGGTTTTCCACAGGTCGACGCTTCTGTCGGTCAGGTTTCCTTCAGTGCCATGGTATTTGGTCTGAAGAATGTCGGCGGGGTTTCCACCTGTCTCAAAAGCGATATCGTCCAGCTTTTCGATAGAAACGAAACATTCATCCGGGTCCTGGACCTCCCGGATTTTCTGAAGACTTAAGAACAAGGCGTACCGGGCCTGGTACAGGTAACCAAGCATTGACGCTGTTGCATCGAATTCATTTGCTTTGCTTGCCATAAGCATTCCCTTCCCGGCAAAAGCAACGTAGCGACTGGCACTACAGCTTATTTTTCTAAATTATCAGTGCCTGTATATCGGCGATGGCACTGTCGGGTAAGCCCGATACACGTGGCGGAAGACATTTTCAGTGAGCGCCTTAATGTCATCCACGCTGTAATCACTCTCCGGAAGCCCTGTGCTGTCGTCGTACAGGAAGTCATAAATTTTTTGCTTCACGGCATCGCGCGTGCTTTCTTTCTCGCGCCAGTTTTCGACCCTGAGCCGCTCGGATTTCAGAGTTCCGAGCAGTTCGGAAGCAACCTTCTTGATTTTGGCCGTATCGCCCTTGGAGAGTTGTGGCTTTGAGAGCAGATCGAACAAGGCTAGCGTTTCTTCATCTAGGCCTTCCTCCATGGCGCGGCGCTCTTCCGCGCTTAGATCATCGACGAGCTTCAGGAGCGCCTCGAAGGTCTTTTCGATAGTCAGGCGATCTTTCTCAATATTGTATTCATCGACAAGCTTGTCGTAGTGCGCCTGGAAATCGGTGCGTAGCGGGTTCTTCATCAGCAGGATGTTCAAACGCTTTTCGATGACGTCCTTAAGACCCTGTACGGCGGTGTGCTTGGCAGGAGATTTGGCAAACTCAAGACGCAGCCGCTCGAAATCGATCTTGCTGATGTCATAGACCCCAGCATCCTCGCATACAGACGCACGGGTATGGATCGTTACATCAACGATCCCATGGAGCTGGCGAATGATGTCGCTGATGTCTGCGGCCTCACGGTCGGCCTGCAGGCTCTTGTAGATGATATTGATCGCATCCCTGGCGTCGCGCTGCCCATTCACGCCGGGCACGTTGATGCAGGCTTTGAATTTCTTAAATACTTCGCGCGCCATGATCTCGAAGCGCTTGCGGGTTTGGTCGTTCTCATTGACCGCTTCTTTCGCTGCGATGATGGCAGCGTTTCGCGCAAACCCGGTCTTCTCGTTGATGTCTTCAAGGCGGAAACCCTGAACCTGCAGGAAGTCCCGCACGAACCCGATGGCCTCAATGAGCTCTGCGAGAAGGTCTTCCTTAGGTAATGTAGGGTCGAGTTCCCCCTCATCATCTCCATGCCCTTCATCCCCGCGACCGGCAAAAGTAGACAGGGCTTGCCGCAGATTTTTAAGGATGCCGCAGTAATCGACGATGAGGCCGTTGTTCTTGCCTTCCGCAACACGGTTCGCGCGCGCAATGGCCTGCATAAGCGTATGGGCCTGCAAAGGCTTGTCGAGATAAAGCGTGGAGAGGGTTGGTACGTCAAAACCTGTCAGCCACATGGCACAAACGATAGCCACGCGGAACGGATGCTCTGACTTCTTAAAAGCGCTTTCAAGGTCGAGGCGTTTTCCGTCGCCAAGCAGGAAGCCCTCTTTCATCAGGCGGCGATGTGGGGTGATATCAAGGTCCCATTTGCGGAACTTGTCTACCTCGCCTTGCTCCTCGCTCACAACGACGGCGATCTGCGTTTCACGCATCCAGTCGATCTGGCGGCGACGCCAGATGTCATCTTGCTCGTCCAGAGCGCTCGGCAAGTCTTTTTCCAGGCGGGCGATGTGCTCTCGCCAATAGTCATCTATCAGCTTGTGCATCCGCACGCAGGTGATTTTGTCGATGCAAACCAGCATGGCCTTGCCGGTTTCCCAGCCATTGGCGTAATGCCTGACAAAATCCTGTGCAACCTGTTCGAGGCGGCTGGTACTGGTGATGATGTGGTAGTCGCGCTTTAGCTCGCGCTCCAGGCGCTGCTGAACGTCGATATCATCGATCTCCAGCTCTTCAAGCTTGGCGGCGATCTTCTCGTTCAGGCCCTTCGGATCGGCAACACTATGTTCATCGCCACCCTCATCCACGAAACGCAGCTGCTCGCCGCGCGCATCGTAATAGAGCGGTACGGTGGCGTTGTCCTCCACCGCCCGCTGGAAGTCATAGGTGGAGATGTATTCACCGAAAACCTTTTTGGTGATTTCGTCATCTTTGAACAGGGGTGTGCCGGTGAAGCCGATGAAGCTGGCACCGGGCATAGCGTTGCGCATGTTCAGGGAGAGCGTGCCGTACTGGGTACGGTGTGCCTCGTCAGTAATGACGATGATGTCGTCCCGCTCCGAGTAAGGTTTTTCGGGATCGACCTTCTTGTTGAATTTCTGGATCAGCGAGAAGACGAAAGCTTTGTGCTGGCCCAGCAACTCCTGCAAATGCTCACCACTGGTGGCGCGGCAAGGATCGCGGTCGTTATCCACAACCCCGCATCCGCCGAAGGTTTTGTAGATCTGGGTATCCAGGTCATCGCGGTCGGTCAGGACAACAAGGGTGTAGTTGCCACCCAGCTTGCGATGGACCTTACGGGCGAAAAACACGATTGAATAGGTCTTGCCGGAGCCTTGAGTGTGCCAGAAGACACCAAGCTTTCCTGCAAGGGCTTTCCGATCCTTCACTGCTCCGATGGCCCGATTAACGCCCAGAAACTGGTGGTTCCGGGCAACGATCTTGACCAGCTTCCCCGAGCTTTCATCGAAGAGGATGTAGTTCTCGAAGATGTCTATCAGGTTGGATTTTGAGCATGTGCCTTTCAGCAGTGTCTCCATGTCCACAACACCGGAGCTGTCTTCGTGCAGACGCTTCCAGTCGTTGAAATGCTCAAACTTGCTGGAGATCGAGCCGATCTTGGCATCCACGCCATTGCCCAGGACGATGAAGGCATTGTGGTGAAAGAGGTGCGGGATGGTGTCTTTATAGTCAGCAAAGTTCTTCTCGTAGGCAGCCTTGATGTCTTTGTGGACATTCTTGAGCTCCATGAAGACGAGCGGGATACCATTCACGAAGCAGACGATATCGGCACGGCGGCGATACAGATCGCCTTTGACCCACAGTTCCCGCACTACAAGGAAGTGGTTTGCTGACGTGTTATCGAAGTCGAAAAGGCGAAGGCGCTTTTTGACGCGCTCGCCCTTCTCATTGCGGAAGCTAACCTCAACGCCGTTCTTGTGAAGGTTATCCTTCTCGCGATTGGTCGCCAGCAGCACGGAGCTACTGCTGTGCTCAGTCACAATACGCAAGGCGTCTTCATAGGCTTCCATGGGGAGGCCGGGGTTGAGGTCAATGAGCTTCTGTCCGAGGTAGCGGTTTAACACCACCTCGGACTCACTGGTGCGACCGAGGGTGCCGTCCTTGCCCATAATCTCCTTCAGGGCATAGATCGACTCATCCCACTGCAGGTCATGCAGCAGATAATTGGCAGTAGTTTCCTGCGCCAGATGGTCCTCGGTCATTGCGTTCATACGGTGATGTCTCCATTCATCAGACGAGGTAAAAGCAAATCGCGTGCGGATAAAAGCTTAGTATTTATCTCTTCTAACTTTTCAATCTGGGCGCGGATTGGTTCAACTTCACTCAGAAAGCTTTCCAGGATGGATGAAGATGGGATTAAAACAGTCCTGCCGTAAGCCATATCTCTATTTAAGCCAGGAACGGCGACGTCTGTATTTATGAACTGTACATACTGCAGTGCATAGTAAAAATACAAGTTGCACTCTTCTTTAGATATAAAGTAGACAGTGTCAATCGGCCAGTAATCCTTTGTGCTCCAATGTATAGACCCTACATTGCCTTTTCGACCGACTATAATCCCTGGGCCAGAGACGAGGTACTTGCTATGAGTTCCAACTACGCCACTTGAACCATATACGGGGATGTCCCCGTCAACTCTATCGTCAGACTTTAAAGCCTTACCGTAGTTTAGGGTCAAAATCTCGCCAATTTTCTTTATATCCCAACCAGCAGGAGTGCCATCGGTTATCTTTACATGCTCATGTCCTGGAAACCTGAGATGCACAAACCATTCTTTATACAAAATTCTGGCAGTATCATCGAGCAATTTTATACGACGATAATTGTTGGCTATAAGGTCATCGTAAGATTTTATGAATCTAACCAGCTCTTTTTGCTCTTCGATGCCTCTGTAGAATATTTTTAGCTTTCGCTGTGCAGTAATTCCAATATACGGCCTTGTAGATTGCTGAGCTAAAGAGGTCATGACCTTTCGAAATCTGATATCTCGAAAGCAATACATTAAGTACTGATTATCTAGCAAGTCCGGATTTACTCGATAATAGGTTACCTGTGGAGTGAGCATGACATAGGGCAAGACGTCTGGAACTATTGCTGTATTTCCAATGGTCCCTTTGTGCGTCAATAAAACATCACCTGTTTTGGAAAAGCCAATTCTTAGTTTCTCAGCAAGCCCTTCCGGTATTTTTTCCGTTTCAAGCGGATTTAAGATCCCTTTGTTTAGGTCATTAGCCATCACAAAAGAAATTCCTTCATCCACATAGTCGGATGCCTTGGGATGTTTCTCCCCGTGATTTCCATCTTGAATCGCCAGAATTGCTTCAGCCTTTAATAGCTCGCCAATTTCTATGAGGCCGGGCTGCAGACTCATATACCCAACTCCTCAATGTTTCTAGATATTTGCGTAGCTAAGACTGCTGCTTCTTCATTGAGGCCCTTTAACTCTGTGTGAATATCCCTTAATACCTCCTCGAAATCGAAGTCTTCATCAACCTCCTCCGGAGCCACTTCAACATAGACAGCGGGATTCAAAGCCCAGTTGGCCGATTCAATTTCTTCTATCGAAACCAGTTTAACTAGTCCCTTGACATCACATAGCTCACCATTTGGAAAGCGTGACAATAGCCAGTGTGCTTGTTTATAGAAATAGCGAGCCAGTTTAAGTTGGTCAACTGCAGCTTTTCTCGCCTCGTCTGTAGCTTTCTTGAGGCTAGTACGACGAGTTCCGTGTATGCTAGCGTAATCCCAGCATTCACTGTCCCTAGCTGCGTGCTCATCCTCACAAAGCTCAATTAGCCGCATGCCTAACTTGTAAGCATGGTCAATCAGCTTGATCAGATCACGACCATTCTCCGCAAGATCTTTGAGGCAGATATCGCTCTCAATGAAATCGCTCAAATCTTCTGCCGTATCATAAGCATGACGACCCCACCACTCGTGGAGGTCATTTTTCAGCACCTGAAAATCAGACCAATCCGCATCAATTCGCTCAATCGCTTTCAGCAGTTCGTTGTGCAGCGTGGTGTGTAACTCTTCAGGATCAGTACCCTTCTTTAATTGCGCCAAAAACGGACGCATAGCCGCATAAAGACTTTTAAATGCAGCAATAAAATCAGGCACCGGCTGTGCTAGCAGGTTCTCTGATTTTTCACAGGCATGCGCTTCCAGCAAAGTACTATCAATGTAGCTCTGTACAAGCTCGATGAAGCGATCAGTTTGTCCCCGATATAGCCAAACGATGGAGGTCAGGTTTTTAAGCTGTTCAGGGCTGAAGTCATAAATCTTTCGCGTGACCTTGCGATATACATTACGCGCATCAACCATCAACACTTTGTCCGCACGTTCTCTGGTTTTTTCCTTGTTAAGGAACCAAAGCTGACAGGGCACAGGGCGTGTGTAGAAGAAGTTGCCACGGATGTCGATCATGGCATCGACATGGCCGGATTTAACCAACTGCTCACGCACCTTAGCGTCTTCCCGGCCCGCGCCCGAAGCTTGCGAGGACATGACGAAGCCAGCGCGGCCTTTGTCATTCAGGTAGCTGTAAAAATACTGAATCCAGAGGTAGTTTGCGTTAGGAACCTTCTTGGTTTTGTTAATCCCTGGGATACCAAACGGTAGGCGCGGATCATTCTTGATTTTCTCTGCGTCCACCTCATCTACGTTGAAGGGGGGGTTCGCCATGACGTAGTCAACGTTACCCCAGAGCTTCTCATGGGGATCGTTGTAGTAGGTGATGGCCTGTTCGCCGCCCACCACATTGCCCTCAAGGCCATGAACCGCGAGGTTCATTTTGCATAGGCGGGTGGTTACCCGGTTCTTCTCGTGTCCGTAGAAGGTGAGTTTGTTCGGATCATCCTTGTGGACTTCCAGGAAGTGAGCACTTTGCACGAACATACCGCCAGAGCCACAGGCAGGATCGAAAACGATGCCGTGATCTGGTTCCAGCACGTTGGTAATGAGCTGCACTAAGGAAACGGGGGTAAAGAACTCACCGCCATCATGCGCACCCTGGTCGGCAAACTCGGTCAGGAAGTATTCGTAGATCCGACCAAAGATATCGCCGGTAGCTTTCTTCAGCTCGTCCGGGTTTAGGGTACGCAGGAGCTGCCCCAGAACGTCGTTGGGGATACTGCGGTATTCGTTCTTGGGCAGTTGGCCCGCAAGGTTGGCGTAGTCCTTTTCGATGGACTCCATCGCCTTGATGATGGCCTCAGCACGATCATCAGCGTCGGTCAGCGTTACCAGAGCATCAAATTCGGCCTTGGGGTTGAGGTAGATTGCGCCTTTCTGCGAAAAGTCCTCCTTGGTCAGATCGCGGGTCTTGCCACCCCGGCTCGGCAGGCTAGCAACAATCTGGTCCTTCACGGCCAGGAAGCGACTATAGGCGTGACGCAGGAAAATCAGGCCCATCACTGGCAGGAAATATTCATTGCTGGCCAGCTCAGAGTTGCCACGAAGGGTATCTGCCGCTTTCCAAAGCCTTTTCTCAATTGCCTCAATATTTTCTAGTTGAGCCAAAACTCTATCCTTCTGATTCTTCGAGGTTATGAGGCTTATTCATGGTGCTCCGTTCTGGGTGGAGCATTAACCTGTAGTGTCAGGTATCAAGCACCATCACATTCTACTTTGTGAGGGCTGCGCATGGATCGCGTTCCGCTTGGCGTCATACCGTGCACTGAAGCGAAGTAACGTTTGGTTAGGCACATGCTTTTGGCCACGCTCTCCCTCGATTTTACGAAGGTGTCGCAAACCGACAGGACGCATGATTGATGTGGGCCGTATTGTTGAGTGGGCCCGGGGGACTCGTTCATTTCTCGATGAGCGAGGAGGTGTTTAAGTCGCTTGCCAGCTTGGTCCTGGCCCATGGCGATTTGAATGGCGCAATCAGAAATGCTGCTTGGATAAACCAGACCAGTATGCCCATGAGCTGGGTGATTGCAGCGGGTGAAGTCCATTTCTCGACCTTACGGAGAGTCGCGCGTTAGCTGTATAGTAGCGAAATTTAGCGTAGTGGCACGATAGTATTAAAAGCTAGCTGTATCAGTCAGTGACGATCTGATAGCGAGTGCTGCGCCCACCTCCAGGCAGGCGGACGATGCAGCCCCTCTCAAGTAGGTCGCTCAAGTGCCGTGTTGCTGTGGCTTTTGAAACCTTGGCAACAGCCTGGTACTGAGCTGCGCTGATGCCTTCCTCAAAGCCCCGCTCGCCACCGTCGAGCAGCCGGTTAAGTACCTTGGTCTGTTCTACAGACAGAACCTGGCTACGATGCTTCTGCCAGAAGCGTGCCTTGGCTAGACTCTATCAATACGGCCTAAGGCCTGCTCCAAGCTCTTCAGCAACATGTTCAGAAACCAGTGCAGCCATGCAGTGATATCTAGGTGTGTAAACCCAGTACGTTGTTCAGTGGCAATGGAGCCCGACTGATTGGTGGTTTGTAGCTGAGACTGCTGTGCGGCCTGTGCCAGTTGTAGTGGTGCAGCCAGGCTGGCAAATGCCTGGCTCGTTGTTCGGAGCTGTCATAGCTGCGTGCATAGGCCCACTCACGTAGGCTCGTTTG
>NZ_MSXV01000041.1 GCF_001945395.1 Pseudomonas sp. PA15(2017)
CTGCTCACCTGAAAGGTTGGTCGCGACCTTTCGAATCGTACAAAAGCAAACGCCCCGAACAATGTCGGGGCGTCTGATGGGATCACTACCTGCATCAGCGACTTTTCACACGCTCTGAGACAGGCCGTGTGAAAACTACTGCGCTCGCTCATGCGGCGTTAAAAACCGACTCAAAATGCTCATTTACAGCTCGTAAACTGCGCTTTTTCGCCGGTTTTTGCCTTGCCTGACCCTCGCTCGCTACGTTCTCACACAGCATGCAGAGGGCCCGTTTTCCTATCCAGCCGATCAGCGCGCGGTGATCACCGGTGCGCTGAGCTTCTCCAGCAGGCTGGCTTGCGCGCTGCGCGAGTTCTGGTTGCCGGTTGGCGACAGCCGTACATAGCGGCCATCGGGCTGCAGCACCCAGGCGTGGGTGTTGTCGGTGAGGTACGCCTCCAGCTCCTTCTTGACCCGGGTGATGAGCTTCTTGCCCTCCACTGGGAAGCAGGTCTCCACACGCTTGTCGAGGTTGCGCTCCATCCAGTCGGCACTGGACAGGTAGATCAGCTCGTCACCGCCATTGAGGAAGTAGTAGACGCGGGTGTGCTCCAGGAAGCGGCCGATGATCGAGCGCACCTGGATGTTGTGCGATACGCCGGGGATGCCTGGGCGCAGGCAGCACATGCCGCGCACCACCAGGTCGATCTTCACGCCGGTCTGGCTGGCCTTGTACAGCGCGCGGATGATCTTGGCATCGGTCAGCGAGTTGAACTTGGCGATGATGTGCGCCGGCTTGCCTTCGGCAGCGCTCGCCGTCTCCTTGGCGATCAGGTCGAGCAGCGTCTTCTTCAAGGTGAAGGGCGCATGCAACAACTTCTTCATGCGCAGCGTCTTGCCCATGCCGATCAGCTGGCTGAACAGCTTGGAAACGTCCTCGCCCAGCGCCACGTCGGCGGTCAGCAGGCTGTAGTCGGTGTACAGCCGCGCGTTGCCGGCGTGGTAGTTACCGGTACCGAGGTGCGCGTAACGGCGGATCTCGCCGTTCTCGCGGCGCAGGATCAGCATCATCTTGGAGTGGGTCTTGAAGCCGACCACCCCATAGATCACCACCGCGCCGGCAGCCTGCAGGCGGCTGGCCAGGGCCAGGTTGGACTCTTCGTCGAACCGCGCGCGCAGTTCGATCACCGCGGTGACTTCCTTGCCGTTGCGCGCAGCTTCCACCAGCGCATCGACGATCTCCGAGTTGGCGCCCGAGCGGTACAGGGTCTGCTTGATCGCCAGCACGTGGGGATCCTTGGCCGCCTGACGCAGCAGATCCACCACGGGGGTGAAGGATTCGAAGGGGTGCAGCAGCAGAATGTCCTGCTTGCTGATCACGTTGAACAGGTTGTCGCTGTTCTGCAAAAGCTTGGGGATCACCGGGGTGAACGGCGCGTGCTGCAATTCCGGGTGGCTATCGAGGCCGGTGATGCTGAACAGGCGGGTCAGGTTGACCGGCCCGTTGACCTGATACAGCTCGCTTTCCGACAGGCCGAATTGCTTGAGCAATTGGTCGGTCAGGTGTTTCGGGCAGCTGTCGACCACTTCCAGGCGCACGGCGTCACCGTAGCGGCGGCTGAACAGCTCGCCACGCAGGGCGCGGGCCAGGTCTTCGACGTCCTCGGTGTCCACCGACAGGTCGGCGTTACGGGTCAGGCGGAACTGGTAGCAGCCCTTGACCTTCATGCCGGGGAACAGATCGTCGGCGTGGGCGTGGATCATCGACGACAGGAACACGTAATTGGCGCCCGGGCCACCGACCTCTTCCGGCACCTTGATGATGCGCGGCAGCAGACGCGGCGCCGGGATCACCGCCAGGCCGGAGTCACGACCGAAGGCGTCGACGCCTTCCAGCTCGACGATGAAGTTCAGGCTCTTGTTGACCAGCAGCGGGAACGGGTGCGTCGGGTCGAGGCCGATCGGGGTGATGATCGGCGCGATCTCGTCACGGAAATAGCGGCGCACCCAGGCCTTGTGCTTGGTCGTCCAGTAACGGCGACGAATGAAGTTGATGCCGTGCTTGGCCAGCTCGGGGAACAACACGTCGTTGAGGATGGCGTACTGGCGGCCGACCTGCTCGTGCACCAGCTCGGAAATGCGCGACAGCGCCTGGTGCGGCTGCAGGCCGTCGGCGCCGGCCTGCTCGCGGGCGAAGTTGATCTGCTTCTTCAGGCCGGCGACGCGAATCTCGAAGAACTCGTCGAGGTTGCTGGAGAAGATCAGCAGGAACTTCAGGCGTTCCAGCAACGGGTAGGACTCGTCCAGCGCCTGCTCCAGCACGCGGATGTTGAACTGCAGCTGCGACAGCTCGCGATGGATGTACAGGCTGCTGTCATCCAGGTTGGCCACGACCACGGGCGCTGCCGCGGTTTCGACTACGGGTGTTTCCACGACTGTCTCCACCGGTGCTTCGTCGATCACCGGCAGGCTGAGGGCCGGCGCATCGAGCTGTTCGTTCTCACTGAGTCCTTCGTTGCTCATTGAATTACCCTGGAGGGGCTACTGCCCCTGTCGTATGAGTTCGGCCGCACGCACGGCGAAGTAGGTGAGGATGCCGTCGGCACCCGCTCGTTTGCAGGCGGTCAGCGATTCGAGAATCACCGCCTCGCTCAGCCAGCCATTTTGAATGGCGGCCATGTGCATCGCGTATTCACCGCTGACCTGGTAGACAAAGGTCGGCACCTTGAATTCGCTTTTGACCCGGGAAACGATGTCCAGATAGGGCATGCCCGGCTTGACCATGACCATGTCGGCGCCTTCGGCCAGGTCGCTGGCCACTTCGTGCAGCGCCTCGTCACTGTTGGCCGGGTCCATCTGGTAGGAAGCCTTGTTGGCCTTGCCCAGGTTGAGCGACGAACCCACCGCATCGCGGAACGGGCCGTAGTAGGCGCTGGCGTATTTCGCAGAGTAGGCCATGATCCGCACGTTGACGTGATCGGCCAGCTCCAGGGCTTCGCGAATCGCCTGGATGCGCCCGTCCATCATGTCCGACGGGGCGACGACCTGGGCACCGGCTTCGGCATGGGACAGCGCCTGCTTGACCAGCGCATCGACGGTAATGTCGTTCTGCACGTAGCCGTCTTCGTCGAGAATGCCGTCCTGCCCATGGGTGGTGAACGGGTCCAGCGCCACGTCGGTGATCACCCCCAGTTCAGGGAAGCGCTCACGCAATGCGCGGGTGGCGCGCTGGGCAATGCCGTCCGGGTTCCAGGCCTCGCGGCCATCCAGGGTCTTCTTTTCCGCCGGGGTGACCGGGAAGAGTGCCAGCGCCGGAATGCCCAGCGCCACCCACTTTTCCGCTTCCTGCAGCAGCAGGTCGATGGACAGCCGCTCGACGCCCGGCATGGACGTCACCGCCTCGCGCTGATTCTCGCCGTCGAGCACGAATACCGGCAGGATCAGATCGTTGGTGGTCAGCACGTTCTCACGCACCAGACGCCGCGAGAAATCGTCGCGACGATTGCGACGCAGGCGGGTGGCAGGGAACAGGCGGTTGGCGGGGGTAAAGCTCACGGCAGACTCCTGGGCCCGCTCGAGCGGGCGAAGTGTGACAGTTATAAGCCGCCATTATGACTAAATGATGACGACCACAACGAATACTGCGACGGTGCGTCGCAGCCAATAAGGCACATCGCAATGCGCAAAAGCTCGCCGAACCCCGTCTGCATGAACATCACAGGGGCCGGCGGATATTTCACAGGTTTTCGACAAATGCTGTTTTAGAGTGTCGAACGGCGTAGCCTTGCCTCCCCATTTTCTACGGTCATCTGTAATGCTGGAAAATCTGCTGCAGCACTTCGGTTATCCGGCCCTGGCGCTGGGTACCTTTCTCGAGGGCGAAATGTCGCTGCTGCTGGCGGCCTACCTGGCATTGCGCGGCATCCTGCAGATCGAGCTGGTGATGCTGTTCGCCTTCATCGGCACCTATGCCAGCGACCAGCTGTGGTTCCACCTGGGCCGCCGCCATGGCCGGCGGATACTCGAACGCCGGCCGAAGTGGCAGGCGCTGAGCGACAAGGCCCTGGTGTACCTGCGCCGCCACCCGGACCTGTGGGTGCTGGGCTTTCGCTTCTTCTATGGCATGCGCACGGTGATGCCGCTGGCCATCGGCATTTCCGGCTATCCGCGACGCCGTTATGTGATTCTCGACGCCATTGGTGCGGCCATCTGGGCCATCGCGCTCGGCACCCTGGCCTACAAACTCGGCCGCGCGCTGGAGGGGTTGCTCGGTGAGTTGCACCAGGTGCAGTTCTACTTGTTCGGCGCCCTGCTGGTCATTGGCCTCGGCGTCTGGTTGTACCGTCGTAGACAGCGCGAGAGCTAGCCGACAGTGGCTTGACGAACGTGCCGAGACGTTCAAAAGGCTGTAACAATTGGCTGACTGGCCAGTCATATCATCAAGCAGGTTTTTTCCAAGCGAGCGCCTCGCTCCAGTGCCGCGCGAGGCTCGCCCTTCATCAGGAGTTGGTCGATGAACAAGAAAGTTGCAGTGATCCTTTCCGGTTGTGGCGTCTACGACGGCTCGGAGATCCACGAGAGCGTCATCACCTTGCTGCGCCTCGATCAGCGTGGCGCCCAGATACAATGCTTCGCGCCCGATATCGACCAGGCCCACGTGATCAACCACCTCAAGGGCGAGGAAATGCAGCCGGCCCGCAACGTGCTGGTGGAATCGGCCCGCATCGCCCGCGGCAACATCAAGGACGTGCGCGAACTGCGTGCCGACGACTTCGATGCGCTGATCGTGCCGGGCGGCTTCGGCGCCGCCAAGAACCTCTGCGACTTCGCAGGCAAGGGCGCCGATTGCACCGTGCAGGCTGACGTACTGGCCGCTGCGCAATCCTTCGTCAGCGCCGCCAAGCCGGTCGGCCTGATCTGCATCGCCCCGGCCATGGCCGCGCGCATCTTCGGCGCCGGCGTGACCTGCACCATCGGCACCGACGCCGAGACCGCCGCCGCCCTGACGCAAATGGGCGCCGAGCACGTGGACTGCCATGTCGAGGACATCGTCGAAGACACCGAGCGCAAGCTGGTGACCACCCCGGCCTACATGCTCGCCAAGTCCATCGCCGAAGCGGCCTCGGGCATCAACAAGCTGGTCGATCGCGTGCTGGAAATGACCCACGAGTGACGACCAGCTGCGCGTCGGCTCTGCAAGCTCGTCAGCGAAACCTCAACCGCGCGACAGGCGCGTCAGCAAGCGATCCAGGGAGTTGGCGAACGCCTGGCGATCCTTGTCGCCATAGGTCGCCTGTCCACCGCCGACCTGCCCTTGCTCACGCAGGTCGGTGAACAGGTTACGTACCGCCAGGCGCTCACCCATATTGCGCTCGTCGAACTCCCGGCCGCGGGGATCCAGCGCCAACACGCCCTTCTTCACCAGGCGATCGGCGAGCGGCACGTCGCTGCAGATCACCAGCTCGCCCGGTACGGCATGCTCCACCAGGTAATCATCGGCCGCATCGGGGCCGCTGGGCACCACGATCAGCTTCACGCAGGCGAAGTTGGGGCGCGCCACCGCCTGACCGGCGACCAGCACCACCTCGAAGTGACGCTTGAGGGCGAACTTGACCACCTGATCGCGAGCCAGCCGGGGGCAGGCGTCGGCATCGATCCAGACACGCATGCTCAAACGGGAGCGCGGCGCACGGTGGCCAGCAGCGCTGCTGCACCTATGAACAGCGCACCAAAGCTGCGGTTCATGATGCGCTGCTGACGCGGCGTGCGCAGCAGGCGCAGCACGCGCACCGCCAGGCCGGTGTAGCCGGCCATGACGATCAGGTCGACGGTCACCATGGTCACGCCAATGACCAGGTACTGCTCGGTCAGCGGCGCATGGGGATTGATGAACTGCGGCAGCACCGCGAGCATGAAGACGATGGCCTTGGGGTTGCCGAAGTTGACCAGAAAGCCGCGCAGCACCAGGCTCAGCGGCCGGCCGATGGGGCGCTCGCCCGTGACGGTCATGTCGGCGGGCACGGCGCACCACTGGCGCCAGCCCAGGTACACCAGGTAGGCCACGCCGAACCACTTGATCAGGCTGAAGGCCAGGGCCGAGGTGGCCAGCACCGCGCCGACGCCCGCCGCGACGATGGCGATCTGCAGCGCCAGGCCCAGCTGCAGGCCCAGGGCGTTCCAGTAGCCGCGCCAGAAGCCGTATTGCAAGCCCGCCGACATCGAGGCGATGGCCCCGACGCCCGGCGACAG
The DNA here is from genome assembly GCF_001945395.1 of Pseudomonas sp. PA15(2017). GTDB lineage: Bacteria > Pseudomonadota > Gammaproteobacteria > Pseudomonadales > Pseudomonadaceae > Aquipseudomonas. Next base: position 6,229 of record NZ_MSXV01000041.1, read on the forward strand.
GCTGATCAGCCAACAGGCGACGAAGAAAGCGAGCCAGGTTTCCAGAGCCATGGTGGCGACCTCGGTAAGGGGTTATCGAAACGTCGAAACTACCTGAATTGCCGTCATGGCGTCAGGGGTCGCGAAAGCTCTTTCATAGGTGGCGCACAGGGCTTTCGAGAAAGCCGCGGCGCCTCGGATCAGGATTCGATCTTGCGCGCCGTCGGCAGCTCGCCGTTGCGCCAGCGGCGTACCGCTTTCTGGAAGAACAGGCTGTTGGGAATCTGCAGCCAGGTGCCCGGCGCATCGCCGGTCAGGTCTTCCAGGGTGGTGTAGAACAGGTTGATGGCCAGCACCCGGCCGCGCACGCCCGGCTTGTCGGCGCTTTCCAGCACCTCCACGCAGTCGCCGATGCGAAATGGCCCGAGGGCGAAGATCAGCAGCGTGCAGAACATGTTGGACAGCACGCTCCAGATCGCGAAGAAGGCGATCGCCGCCACCGCCACGAAACCGGTCAGCGCGCCCCACAGCACCTGGGCGGAGACGCCGAGGCGCTCGAGCACCAGCATGATGGCGCTACCGAGGATCAGCCAGCGGGTCAGGCCACGCAACGGCATCAGCAGCTCCGGCGGCAACTGTGGGTAACGCTGGCCCAGGCGGGTGATGCCGCGGGTGAGAATGCGCTGGGCGACCCACGCCAGGATGAGGATCAGCAGCACCTGGCCGGCGCGCATCAGCGGCTGGCTCCAGGATACCAGCCAGGCCCAATCGATCAGCTCCAGGTTCAAACCACGGCCTCCAGTTCACGTTGCAATGCTTCGAGGGTTTCCAGGGCTTCGAGCCAGCCCTCTTCCAGTTCGGCCTCGCGCGCCTTGAGCTGCGCCTGCTCGGCCAGGGCCTGGCGCAGCTCGTCCTTGCGCGCGGCCTCGTAGATGCCACTGTCACCCAGGCGCTCTTCCAGCGCCGCGAGCTTGGCCTGCACCTGGCCCAGCTCGGCCTCGAGCTTGTCCGCCGCCTTCTTGTGCGGCGCCAGTTGCTGGCGCAACGCCGCGGCGGCCTGGCGCTGGCCACGCTTGTCGTTGCCGGCGCCTGCAGCGGGCGCGGCGACGACCGCCGCAGTCTGGCGCTGGCGATAATCGACCAGCCAGCGGGCGTAATCCTCGAGGTCACCGTCGAACGGCGCCACGCGGCCATCGGCCACCAGCAGGAACTCGTCAGTGGTGCTCTTGAGCAGGTGACGGTCGTGGGAGACCACTACCACGGCACCCGCGAACTCCTGCAGGGCCATGGTCAGCGCCAGGCGCATTTCCAGGTCGAGGTGGTTGGTCGGCTCGTCGAGCAGCAGCAGGTTGGGCTTGCCCCAGGCGATCAGGGCCAGGGCCAGGCGGGCTTTCTCGCCACCGGAAAAATTGACCACCGGCTCGTCGCAGCGCGGCCCACGGAAATCGAAGCCGCCAAGGAAGTCGCGCAGGGTCTGCTCACGCTCGGCCGGCGCGATGCGCTGCAGGTGTAGGAGCGGGCTGGCCTTATCGTCCAGGGCATCGAGCTGATGCTGGGCGAAGTAACCGATCACCAGGTTCTCGCCGCGGGTCAGGCTGCCACTCAGCGGCTGCAACTCGGCGGAGAGGTTCTTGATCAGCGTCGACTTGCCCGCGCCGTTGGGGCCGAGCAGGCCGATGCGCGCGCCGGGCACCAGGCTCAGCTTGACCTGCTGCAGGATAGTCTTGTCGCCATAGCCCAGGCGGCCTTCGCTGAGGCTGAGCAGCGGCGTGGAAATCTTGTCGGCCTCGCGGAACACGAAGTCGAAGGGCGAATCGACGTGGGCCGCGCTCAGCTCCTCCATGCGTTCCAGGGCCTTGATGCGGCTCTGCGCCTGACGGGCCTTGGTGGCCTGGGCCTTGAAGCGGGCGATGTACTTTTCCATGTGCGCACGCTGCGCCTGCTGCTTCTCGTAGGCCTGCTGCTGCTGGGCCAGGCGTTCGGCACGGGTGCGCTCGAAGGCCGAGTAGCCGCCGCGATAGAGGGTCAGCTTGCGCTGCTCGACATGGGCGACGTGATCCACCACGGCGTCGAGGAAATCGCGGTCGTGGGAAATCAGCAGCAAGGTGCCGGGGTAGCTCTGCAGCCAGCCTTCGAGCCACAGGATCGCATCGAGATCCAGGTGGTTGGTCGGCTCGTCGAGCAGCAGCAGATCGGACGGGCACATCAACGCCTGGGCCAGGTTCAGGCGCATCCGCCAGCCACCGGAGAAGTCGCCGACCCTTTGACCCATCTGCGCGTTGTCGAAACCCAGGCCGGCCAGCAGCTTGCGCGCCCGGGCATCGGCGGTATAGCCGTCGGCGCTGTCCAGCTCGCTGTGCAGGCGGGCGATGGCCGCGCCGTCATGGCCCTGCTCGGCAGCGGCCAGCTCGGCCTGCACGCGCCGCAGGTGGTGGTCGCCGTCGAGCACGTAGTCCACCGCCAGGCGGTCGAGGGTATCGACCTCCTGGCGCATATGGGCGATGCGCCAGTCACCGGGCAGCAGGCAGTCACCGGAATCGGGGGTCAATTCGCCGCGCAACAGGGCGAACAGGCTGGACTTGCCGGCGCCATTGGCACCGATCAGGCCGGCCTTGTGGCCAGCGTGCAGGGTCAGCTCGGCGTTCTCGAGCAAACGCTGAGGGCCACGCTGTAGGGTAAGATTCTGGAGTCGGATCATAATGGCGGCGGATTCTACCAGAGTCCCTCGCCACATACTCGGAGCACGCATGAGCGCTGACCTGTGGACCTTCGCCACCACCCTCTACGCCCGTCCAGGCGTGGAAGCCGCCTGCCTGGAGCTGCAGGCCGCCGGCGCCGATGTCTGCCTGGTGCTGTGCGGGCTGTGGCTGGACAGCCGTGGCGTGGCCCATGACCCGGAACGCGAAGCCCAGCTGCGCGCCCTGGCCACCACCTGGCAGCACGGGGTGGTGGCGCCGCTGAGGGCCCTGCGCCAGGGCTGGCGCGACGCGGCAGCCGACGATGCGGCGCTGGCCGCCCTGCGCCAACGGCTCAAGCAGCTCGAACTCGATGCAGAACGCACCCAGCTCGAGCGCCTGCAAGGGCTGAGCAGCGCCTGGCCGGCGGACGAGCCGGCACAACGAACCTGGCTGGATGCGCTGGCCGTGGCCGGTGGTGCCCGCGAACGACTGCGGACTGCGGCCAACGCTGGATAGCCCGACTACCGCCGGGCACGTGCAGCGAGCGGCAACGCCGACGGGCTTTCGATGGCCTGCTAGGATGGCGGCCAGGACGATGGAGATCCCATGCCGCGCACCACCCGCCACCTCACCCTCGCCAATGGCCTGCAGCTGAACCTGCGCCACGCGCCGCACCTCAAGCGCAGCGCCGCGGCCCTGCGTATCCATGCCGGCAGCCACGATGCGCCGGCACGCTGGCCAGGGCTGGCGCATTTCCTGGAACACCTGCTGTTCCTCGGCACCACGCGCTTTCCGCTGGGGGACGGACTGATGCGTCACGTCCAACGCCTGGGTGGTGAGGTCAACGCCAGTACCGCGGAACGCCACACCGATTTCTTCTGCGAGGTGCCGCCTGGTGCCCTGGATGGCGCGCTGCTGCGGCTGTGCGACATGCTCGCCGCCCCGCTGTTGGATCTCGAGCGCCAGCGCCGCGAGCGTGATGTGATCCACGCCGAGTTCATCGCCTGGTCACGGGACCATCAGGCGCAGCGGCGCTTCGCCCTGCTGCAGGCGGTCTCGCCACGCCATCCGTTGAGCGGCTTCCAGGCCGGCAATCGCTACAGCCTGCCGCTGCAGGCCGCTACGTTTCAACAAGCCCTGCGGGATTACCACCAGCGCTTCTACCAGGCCGGGCAGATCACCCTGAGCCTCGCCGGGCCCCAGTCGCTGGCCGAGCTGGAGCAGTTGGGGCGCCGCCACGCGGCGCTTTTCGCCTCTGGCAGCCGCCAGCCACATGGCGCCCCGGTGCCTCTGCTCGACGGCCCGTTGCGCCTGCGCGAGGCACGCGCGCCCCACTGCGACCTGCTGTTCGCCCACGAGGCCCTGCCGGCGGGTGCTCCGCAGGCACTGGACCTGCTGCTCGGCCTCCTGCGTGACAGCCGGCCGGGCGGCTGGCTGGCCGAGCTGCGCCAGCGCGGCTGGCTGCAGGGCTACTCCGCCCAGCCGCTGTATGCCCATGCCGGCCAGCTGTTGTGGCACATCGAGCTGCAATTGACCGACACGGCCTGCCCGAGCCGGATACAGACACTGCTGCATGGCTGGCTGGGGTTTATCCGCCGGCAGGACCGCCAGCAACTCAACGCCGGCTTCGGCCGCCTGCAAGGACACCGTGAGTTGGCCGCCAGCGCCCTGCAACTGGCCCGTCGCGACAGTGCCGGGCAACCGTTCCGAGAGCTCGACCGCCACGGCCTGGAGGCCCTGGATGCCCTGCTCGATGACCTGCCTCGGTGCGATCAGGGCAACTGGCGACTGCCCGCGGAGGAGCCCCTGCTGGCAGCGCCGCCCGCACACCATGCGCCGCTACCGGCCAGCCTGCTAATCGACCACAGCTTGCCGGCCTGCCGGCAGTTCGCCGCCATTTACCTGCGCTGGCGTATCGACTCGGCCCTGCGCCGGCGCTTCCAGGTGATTGTCGAGCGCGCCCTGAGCACGCTGCGCGAACGTGCAGAACAGGCTGCGCTGCACCTGGCGTTCACCGCCAGTGGCGCCTATTGGCAGTTGCAGATCACCGGCCACCCCGACGCCGTGATCCACGCCACCGGCGAGGCCCTCGAGCACCTGCGCGGCCCCGCCCGTGAACACTGGTACGCAGCCAGTGACGAAACGCCCGCGCCCATTCCGATCCGCGCCCTGCTGCTGGCGCTGCCCGAAGCCCTGCACGCCGACGCAGGCACGCCCGAACCTGCCTGCATTCTTGACCAGGCTCTGCTCGATGGTCTCTGGCAGCACGCCCGCTGGCACGGCCTGGCGCTGGGTTTCGACGCTACCCGGCACGGTGCGCTCGGGGCGTCGCTGCGCGGCATCATGGGCCAGGCGGACTCCCCGCGGGCAGCAAGCAGCCAGGCCGGTCGCCGCTGGCGACCGGTGCGCACAGCAGGCTGCGAAGCCGCGCTGCTGCTGTTCTGCCCGCTGCCGGCGCGGCTGGAGGCTGCCGGCCGCGTACTCGCTCAGTTGTTGCAAGGGCCGGTCTACCAGCGGCTGCGCGTCGAGCTACAGCTAGGCTATGCGGTGTTCAGCGGCTTTCGTCAGGTGGCTGGGTACGGCGGGCTGCTGTTTGGCGTGCAAGCCCCACATGCCGGCCATGGAGAACTGCTCGACCACCTGCTGACGCTACTTGCAGAGGGCGTACGCCTCGACCCGCTGGCTCGCCAGCAACTGGCCGAGCAGTTCGACGAGCCGGCCATGAGCAATGCTGCGGTGGCCGAATGGGCCTGGCAAACCTGGCTGACTGGCGAGGCCCCGGCACTGCCCCGGCTGCGTGGTGCCATCCTCGAGGTTGGCCAGGAACACCTCGATGCCTTGCTGCACCAGGTGCTCGATGCCCAGCACGGCTGGCTGTGCCTGGCCAACCAGGCCACCGCGCCCGACCGCTGGCCGTGGGCATCCTGAGCCGCCATTGCCGCGGCTACAGGCCTCTGCAAGATTCTGCAACCATCGTCAGGTGGAACCTCCCAGTGCGGATGGCGCCAAATAGGGAGCCGGAGCCCGCCAGCCCGATCCGCAAGGAACAAAGCCAGGCGGCGCCAGCCTGCATGCCCTGACCTGTGTCTCGGCCCCAACCGGAAGGAGCAACGCCATGTGGACCAAGCCTGCTTACATTGACCTGCGCATCGGTTTCGAAGTCACCATGTACTTCGCCAACCGCTGAGCGACCCAGTGATACGACGCCCCGGCACGCCGGGGCGTCATCGTTTTCAGGACATGGAGAGACCATGTACATCCAGATTCTCGGTTCCGCGGCTGGTGGCGGCTTTCCCCAGTGGAACTGCAACTGCGCGAACTGCAAGGGCTATCGCGATGGCACCCTGCGCGCCACGGCGCGCACCCAATCGTCGATCGCCCTGTCCGATGACGGCGAGCACTGGATCCTGTGCAACGCCTCGCCGGATATCCGCGCCCAGCTGCAGGCGTTCGCGCCGATGCAGCCGGCCCGGGCGCTGCGTGATACCGGTATCGATGCCATCGTCCTGCTCGATAGCCAGATCGATCACACCACCGGTCTGCTCAGCTTGCGCGAAGGCTGTCCGCACCAGGTGTGGTGTACCGACATGGTCCATCAGGACCTGAGCACCGGCTTTCCGCTGTTCAACATGCTCAGTCACTGGAACGGCGGCCTGCAGTGGCAGCGCATAGAACTCGATGGCAGCTTCGTGATCGACGCCTGCCCCAACCTCAGCTTCACCCCCTTTGCCCTGCGCAGCGCCGCGCCACCCTATTCGCCGCACCGCTTCGACCCGCACCCGGGCGACAATCTGGGCCTGCTGGTCAAGGACACCCACACTGGCGGCACGCTGTTCTACGCCCCAGGCCTGGGCCAGGTCGATGACGAGCTGCTGCGCATGATGCAAGGCGCCGACTGCCTGCTGGTCGACGGTACACTGTGGAGCGACGACGAAATGCAGCGCCGCGGCGTCGGCACCCGCACGGGCAGAGAGATGGGCCACCTGGCGCAGAGCGGCCCGGGCGGCATGCTCGAGGTGCTCGACGGCTTGCCGCGCCAGCGCAAGGTACTTATCCACATCAACAACACCAATCCGATCCTCGACGAGGATTCGCCGGAACGGGCCGAGGTCCAGCGCCGCGGCGTGGAAGTCGCCCATGACGGCATGAGCATTGAGCTGTAAGGAGCCCCATGAGCGACGCGCCAGCGATGTCCCCCAGCGAATTCGAGCAGGCCCTGCGCGCCAAGGGCGCCTATTACCATATCCACCACCCCTACCACGTGGCGATGTACGAAGGCCGCGCGAGCCGCGAACAGATCCAGGGCTGGGTGGCCAACCGCTTCTACTACCAGGTCAACATTCCGCTGAAGGACGCCGCGATCCTCGCCAACTGCCCGGACCGCGAAGTGCGCCGCGAGTGGATCCAGCGCCTGCTCGATCACGACGGCGCTCCCGGCGAGGACGGCGGCATCGAAGCCTGGCTGCGTCTCGGCCAGGCGGTGGGCCTCGACCCGGATCAACTGCGTTCCCAGGAGCTGGTGCTGCCAGGCGTGCGCTTCGCCGTGGACGCCTACGTCAACTTCGCTCGCCGCGCCAGCTGGCAGGAAGCCGCCAGCAGCTCGCTGACCGAACTGTTCGCTCCGCAGATCCATCAGTCGCGTCTGGACAGCTGGCCGCAGCACTATCCGTGGATCGACCCGGCCGGCTACCAGTACTTCCGCACCCGCCTCGGCCAGGCCCGGCGCGACGTCGCGCATGGCCTGGAGATCACCCTGGGCCATTACACTACCCACGCCAGCCAGCAGCGCATGCTGGAAATCCTGCAGTTCAAGCTGGATATCCTGTGGAGCATGCTCGATGCCATGAGCATGGCCTACGAGCTGAACCGCCCGCCCTATCACACCGTGACCCCGGAGCGGGTCTGGCACAAGGGGATCGCCCCATGAGTTTCGACCGCAACCGCGTGCCCAGCTGGCGCCCGGGCTACCGCTTCCAGTACGAGCCGGCCCAGCAGGGCCATGTGCTGCTGTACCCGGAAGGCATGATCAAGCTCAACGACAGCGCCGGCCTGATCGGCGGGTTGATCGACGGCCAGCGCAGCGTGGCGGCCATCATCGAGCAGCTGCAACAGCAGTTCCCCGACGCGGCCGAAGTCGGCGACGACATCGAGCAATTCATGGAGGTGGCCCGTGCCGAGCACTGGATCACCCTCGCCTGAGGTGCAGGTCGGCCTGCCCCTGTGGCTGCTGGCCGAACTCACCTACCGCTGCCCGCTGCAGTGCCCGTACTGTTCCAACCCGCTGGACTTCGCCAAGCAGGGCGAGGAACTGAGCACCGCGCAGTGGTTCAAGGTAATGGCCGAGGCGCGGCAAATGGGCGCCGCGCAGATCGGCTTTTCCGGTGGCGAGCCCTTGGTGCGCCAGGACCTCGCCGAGCTGATCGGTGAAGCGCGCCGGCTGGGCTATTACACCAACCTGATCACCTCCGGCATCGGCCTGACCGAGCAGAAGATCGCCGCCTTCAAACAGGCCGGCCTGGATCATATCCAGATCAGCTTCCAGGCCAGCGACGAGCAGGTCAACAACCTGCTGGCCGCTTCGAAGAAGGCCTTCACCCAGAAGCTGGAGATGGCCCGCGCGGTCAAGGCCCACGGCTACCCGATGGTGCTGAACTTCGTCACCCACCGCCACAACATCGACCGCACCGACCGCATCATCGAGCTGTGCCTCGCCCTCGAAGCCGACTTCGTGGAGTTGGCCACCTGCCAATTCTACGGCTGGGCACAGCTCAACCGCGCCGGTCTGCTGCCCACCCGCGAGCAGCTGCAGCGCGCCGAACGCGTCACCAACGACTACCGTGAGCGGCTCAAGGCCGCAGGCAACCCGTGCAAGCTGATTTTCGTCACCCCGGACTACTACGAAGAGCGCCCCAAGGCCTGCATGAACGGCTGGGGCAGTATCTTCCTGACCGTCACTCCGGACGGCACCGCTCTGCCGTGCCATGGCGCGCGCCAACTGCCCATCGCCTTTCCCAACGTGCGCGAGCACAGCCTGCAGCACATCTGGTACGACTCGTTCGGTTTCAACCGCTTTCGTGGCTTCGCCTGGATGCCCGAGCCGTGCCGCTCGTGCGATGAAAAGGAGAAGGACTTCGGTGGCTGCCGCTGCCAGGCCTTCATGCTCACCGGCGATGCCAGCAACACCGACCCGGTGTGCAGCAAGTCCGACCGTCACGGGGTGATCCTCGCGGCCCGCGCGGAAGCTGAACACGCCAGCCAATCCATCACCGACCTGGCCTTTCGCAATGAACGAAACTCACGCCTCATCGCCAAGGGTTGAGCCCCTCAGCGCCGCCGAGGCGGTGGCCGCCGCTGGCGACTTCGCCGAATTGCGGATCGGCCCCGCCGGCCTGGTATGGAACGCATTCGATCCCGTGGATGGCGGCTGCCGCCTGTGGTTGTGGCGCGGGGCGGATCCACAACGCCTGACGCCAGACGGTTTCAGCGTGCGCAGCCGGGTCTACGAATACGGTGGCGGGTCGTTCTGCCTGGGCCGCAATAGCCTGGTGTTCGTCAATGACGCCGACCAGCAGCTTTATCTACAGTCCCTGGCGGGTGGCGCACCCCAGGCGGTGACCGAGGGCCAGCGCCGCTACGGCGATCTGTTGCAGGCCGGTGAGCAGGTGCTGGCGGTCGAAGAAAGCCACGCCGCCGGCCGGGTCGAGCATCGCCTGGTGGCCATCGGCCTGAGCGACGGCCGCCGCAGCGTGCTCGCCGAGGGCGCCGACTTCTACGCCGCACCGGTGCTCAGCGAAGATGGCCGGCAGCTGGCCTGGATCCAGTGGCAGCGCCCGGCCCAGCCCTGGACCGCCACGCATCTCTATCACGCCCGCCTGCAGGCTGATGGCAGTTGGGGCGAAGTACGCTGCGTGGCGGGCGACAGCGGCGAGGCGCAAGCCCTGCAGCAACCCGCCTTCGACGCCAGTGGCCGCCTGTACTGCCTGTCCGACCGCAACGGTTTCTGGCAACCCTGGGGCGAGGTGGAAAATGCCTGGCAGGCGCTGCCTGCCTCGGCCGCCGATCACGCAGGCGCCCCCTGGCAGCTCGGCGCCTGCAGCTGGAAACCCCTCGGCCCGGGCAGCTACCTGGCCAGCTGGTTCGAAGACGGCTACAGCCGCCTGGGTATCCGCCAGGAGGATGGCGGCGTACAGCACTACGCCAGTGCCTACAGCCGCTTCCGCAGCCTAGCCGTGGACCAGGAGCACCTTTACGTCATCGCCGCCAACCCGCTGGCCCCGTCCGCCGTGCTGGCGATCCGTCGTGATGACGGCCAGGTCAGGGTACTCGCCGGTGGGCGCTCGCCGCTGCCGCCCGAGCGGATCAGCCAGCCACAGCCGCTGCACTATGCCAGCGGCGACGGCCTAGCCCATGGTTTCTTCTACCCGGCACAGCAGGGCGAAGGCCGGCCGCCCCTGCTGGTCTTCATCCATGGCGGGCCGACCTCGGCCTGCCACCCGGTGTTCGACCCGCGCATCCAGTACTGGACCCAGCGCGGCTTCGCCGTGGCCGACCTCAATTATCGCGGCAGCACCGGTTACGGCAGGGGTTATCGCCAGGCGCTGCAGGAGAACTGGGGCGTGGTGGATGTAGAGGATGCTTGCGCGGTGGTCGCGCACCTGGCCGAGCGCGAGCTGGTCGACCCGGCCAGGGCCTTTATCCGCGGCGGCAGCGCCGGCGGCTACACCACCCTCTGCGCGCTGATGCGTGGCGGCGTGTTCCGCGCCGGGGCCAGCCTGTACGGGGTCAGCGACCCACTGGCCCTGGCCCGCGTCACCCACAAGTTCGAAGGTGACTACCTCGACTGGCTGATCGGCGACCTGCAGCGCGACGCCGAACGCTATCGCCAGCGCACCCCGCTGCTGCACGCCGAGCGTATCCAGGTACCGGTGATCTTCTTCCAGGGCGAACTCGATACCGTGGTGGTTCCCGAGCAGACCCGCGCCATGCTCACCGCCCTGACCGCCAATGGCATCGAAGCCGAGGCGCATTTCTATCCCGGCGAACGCCACGGTTTCCGCCAGGCCAGCAACCTGGCCCATGCGCTGGATGCAGAGTGGCGCTTCTATTGTCGGGTGCTGGAGCGGCAATAAGCCCACGCGGCGAGCAGAACGACTATCGCGGGACCGCCGTAACCTGCAGGAGCCCGCGGACGATTCTCGACCATAACAGACTCAGGGCGACGGGCTGATTCGCGGCCAAGACGAGGCCAATCAAAGGCGTCAAGTGACGTAATTTCCGCCCACCACCAGGGTCAAGCGTCGAGTTCCTTATCCAACACGTCCTCGATCTCGCTCTTGATCTTGCCGCTCATCACCGACAGCAGCAGGCCGAGGTTGAGCTGCAGCAGGACGCGGTCTTCGCTGACGGCAAGCCAGCCGTCGGCGCCGCTGCGTTTGAATTCCAGGGTGTCGCCCTTCCACTGGTAACGCACGTCGTACTCGCGGGCCAGACGTTCGGCGAGCTTTTCAGCCTTGCCACGGGCGGCCTCGATGCCCAGATTGTGGGGGCGGTCGACGGTGATTCTGGCCATAGGGCTCTCCTGACTGAAAACGCGGGCGGGGCAATATACAAGAAGCGCCGTGCGAGCCACTACCGCGCATGCAGCCGGCGCCTGGCTTTTGGGTTTAGAATGCCGCCATTCGGCGCTGTAGACGCTGTTGAACAGGCCGTGCACCCGCCTGCCGTGCAGTAATCGATGGAAACGCTTATTTACCTCGGTAAACTCGCCTTTTCGCTTGTCTGACTCACTGGCATGCTGCGATGAGACGCGTCCGGCGCTGTCCCATGATCACGGTCACGCCATGTGGGGCTCCAAGCCCGCACACTGAGCAGACGCCAAAGCCTCCCGGACTTCAGGAAAAGGGCCACATGAACGATCCGCGCAAGAACGACAGCAGCGAACCCACCACCCACTTCGGTTTCCAGGACGTTCCGGAAAGCCGCAAGGCGGAAAAGGTCGCCGAGGTGTTCCATTCGGTGGCGGCCAAGTACGACCTGATGAACGACCTGCTCTCCGGCGGCATGCACCGCCTGTGGAAGCGTTTCACCATCGAGCTGTCCGGCGTGCGCAGCGGCAATCGGGTGCTCGATATCGCGGGCGGCACCGGTGACCTGGCCCGCCAGTTCTCGCGCATCGTCGGCGAGACCGGCGAGGTCGTGCTGGCCGACATCAACGCCTCGATGCTCAAGGTTGGTCGTGACCGTCTGCTCGACCGCGGCGTGTCCGGCAACATTTCCTTCGTACAGGCCGATGCCGAAAAGCTGCCCTTCCCGGACAACCATTTCGACTGCGTGACCATCGCCTTCGGCCTGCGCAACGTCACCCACAAGGACGCGGCCATCGCCTCCATGCTGCGCGTGCTCAAGCCAGGCGGCCGCCTGCTGGTGCTGGAATTCTCCAAGCCCAAGAGCAGCCTGCTGTCCAAGGTCTACGACACCTATTCGTTCAACTTCATGCCGCTGGTGGGCAAGCTGGTCACCAACGACGCCGACAGCTACCGCTACCTGGCCGAGTCGATCCGCATGCACCCGGATCAGGACACCCTCAAGGCGATGATGCTGGACGCCGGCTTCGACCGCGTGACCTACCACAACATGACCGGCGGCATCGTCGCCCTGCACCGCGGTATCAAGCCCTGATGCTCACCCAGGCCTTGCTGGCGGCCGTCGAGCGCGGCCTCAACCGCGTGCTCGAGCTGGACAGCACCGCCCTGCCGCGCCTGGCCAGGCTCAATGGCCGGGTGATCGCGGTGCAGTCCCAGTCGCCGGCACTGCAGATATTCATCCTCGCCGACGGCCAAGGGCTGCGCCTGGCCGGGCAATGGGCCGGCGCGGTGGACTGCACCCTGCGTGCGCCCGCCAGCGCCCTGCTGCGCCTGGCCCTGGCCCGGGACAAGCAGGCCGTGCTGCACGAGCCCGAGGTCGAACTCGATGGTGACAGCGGCGCGCTGATGGAGCTGGCCGGCGTGTTGCAGGACCTGGACCTGGACTGGGAATACGAGCTGTCGCGCTGGCTCGGCCCGGTGCCCACCGCGCTGCTGGCCGGGCACCTGCGCAGCCGCGCGGGCTGGACGCGGGAGAACCTGCACAGCCTGCAACTGAGTCTGGCCGACTACCTCAGCGAGGAATCGCGCACCTTGGTCGGCCGCCGTGAAGCCGATGCCCGCTGCGCCGAACTCGATGACCTGAAACTTTCCCTCGACCGTCTCGACGCGCGCATCGAGCGCCTCGCCCAACGCCATAAGCCCATCGCATGAAGCTGCTTGCCGTTCGTCGTCTGTTGCGCATCCTCTACGTGGTCATCCGCTACCGCCTCGATGACCTGCTGTTCGCCCTGCCGCTGCCCTTCTGGCTGCGCGCGCCACGCTTCCTGCTGCCATGGCGCTGGGTGCCGCGTGGCAAGTCGTCGCGCAGCCGTGGTGAGAGCCTGCGCTTGGCGCTGGAGGAGCTGGGGCCGATCTTCATCAAGTTCGGCCAGTTGCTGTCCACCCGCCGCGATCTGCTGCCGCCGGATATCGCCGACGAGCTGGCGCACCTGCAGGACCGCGTACCGCCGTTCGACCCGGCCAAGTCCCTGGCGCTGATCGAAGAGCAGCTCGGCGTGCCGGTAAGCGTGGCGTTCGCCCGTTTCGACACCGCGCCACTGGCCTCGGCCTCGGTGGCCCAGGTGCACGCCGCGCAGTTGAAAAGCGGCGAGGAAGTGGTGGTCAAGGTGGTGCGCCCCGGCCTCAAGCCGGTGATCAAGGCCGACATGGCCTGGCTGTTCCTGCTCGCCAAGATGGCCGAGCGCGCCTCGGCCGAAGCCCGCCGCCTGCACCCGGTGGATGTGGTCAGCGACTACGAGAAGACCATCTACGACGAGCTCGACCTGCTGCGCGAGGCGGCCAACGCCAGCCAGCTGCGGCGCAATTTCGAGGATTCCGGCCTGCTCTACGTGCCCCAGGTGTACTGGGACTGGTGCCGTCCCAAGGTGCTGGTGATGGAGCGCATCTACGGCATTCCGGTCAACGACATGGCAACCCTGGCCGACCAGCGCACCGACATGAAACTGCTGGCCGAGCGTGGCGTGGAGATCTTCTTCACCCAGGTGTTCACCCACAGCTTCTTCCACGCCGACATGCACCCAGGCAACATTTTCGTCAGCACCCGCACGCCGTGGAACCCGCAATACATCGCCATCGACTGCGGCATCATCGGCAGCCTCACCCCCGAGGATCAGGACTACCTGGCGCGCAACCTGGTGGCCTTCTTCAAGCGTGACTACCGCAAGGTGGCGCAGCTGCACATCGATTCGGGCTGGGTGCCGCAGGAAACTCAGGTCAACGACTTCGAGGCGGCAATCCGCACCGTCTGCGAGCCGATCTTCGAGCGCCCGCTCAAGGACATTTCCTTTGGCCTGCTGCTGATGCGCCTGTTCCAGACCGCACGGCGCTTCAACATGGAAATCCAACCGCAACTGGTGCTGCTGCAGAAGACCCTGCTGAACATCGAGGGCCTGGGCCGCCAGCTGTACCCCGACCTGGACCTGTGGACCACCGCCCAGCCGTTTCTGGAGCGCTGGATGCGCGAGCGCGTCAGCCCACGCAACGTCATGCACAACCTGCAGAGCCAGGTCGAGCAGTTGCCGCACCTGGCCAACATGACCCGCAGCCTGCTCGAGCGCATGGCCCAGCCCCACGCCAACGACCCACCGCCGCCGTGGCGCGAGCGCGACGGCTGGGCGGTGCGGCTGATCGGCGCAGCGCTGATCGGCGGCGGCGCGGTTACCGCCCTCGGCCTGGGTAGCCTGAGCGAACCCGCCACGGCCTGGCCGGCCTGGCTGATGAGCGCCAGTGGTCTGTACCTGGTCTTGCGCCGATAGCCAGCCCGCGCCTCGGCTGGCACACTTGGCTTCGATTGAAGATGGAAACGCAATGAACGACTGGCTAGATGCAATCAAGTGGGACGAGAACGGTCTGATCCCGGCCATCGCCCAGGACTACCAGACCGGGCGCATCCTGATGATGGCCTGGATGAACCGCGAAGCCCTGGCGCTGACCGCCAGCGAACAGCGCGCCATTTATTGGTCACGTTCGCGCGGCAAGCTGTGGCGCAAGGGCGAGGAGTCCGGCCATGTGCAGAAACTCCACGAACTGCGCCTGGACTGCGACGCCGACGTGATCGTACTGATGGTCGAGCAGTTGGGCGGCATCGCCTGCCACACCGGCCGCGAGAGCTGCTTTTATCGGGTGTTCGAGAACGGTGCATGGAAAACCGTCGAGGCGGTGCTGAAAGATCCACACACCATCTATTCGCCGGAGCACCGTCATGACTGATACCCTCAAGCGCCTGGCCGAGGTGCTGGAGTCGCGCAAGGGCGCGGCGCCGGACAGCTCGTACGTGGCCAGCCTGTACCACAAGGGTCTGAACAAGATTCTGGAGAAGGTCGGCGAAGAGTCGGTGGAAACCATTCTTGCCGCCAAGGATGCTGCCAGCAGCGGCGACTGCAGCGACCTGATCTACGAAACCGCCGACCTGTGGTTCCACAGCCTGGTCATGCTGGCCGCGCTGGATCAGCACCCGCAGGCGGTGCTGGACGAACTGGATCGCCGTTTCGGCCTGTCGGGGCACGCGGAAAAAGCCGCGCGCAGCGACACTCAATAAAGACGCTGACGAGGATAACGAGACATGGGCATTTTCGACTGGAAACACTGGGTCGTCATTCTGATCGTCGTGGTGCTGGTGTTCGGTACCAAGAAACTCAAGAACCTGGGTTCCGACCTCGGTGAAACCATCAAGGGTTTCCGCAAGGCGATGAACGAGGAAGACGGCAAGCCGGCCGAGCCGCACGCGCATCAGCCGCAGCAACCGCAACAGCCTTACCAGCAACAAGCACCGCTGAACCAGCCGCACACCGTTGAAGGCCAGGCCAGCAAGGTCGAAGAACCGCTGCGCAAAGACTGAGGCAAAGCATGTTCGGTATCAGTTTCAGCGAGCTGCTGCTGGTCGGGCTGATTGCCCTGTTGGTGCTCGGCCCCGAGCGCCTGCCAGGTGCAGCGCGCACCGCCGGGTTATGGATCGGGCGCATCAAGCGCAGCTTCAATGCGATCAAGTCGGAAGTCGAGCGCGAGATCGGTGCTGACGAGATCCGCCGACAACTGCATAACGAACGCATCCTCGAACTGGAGCGCGAGATGCAGGCGGTCAAGAACGACATCCTGCCGCCAGCGCCCCAGGCCAGCGTGCCGCCGCCTGCCATGCAACCGAGCACCGCTGCCGAGCCCGCTGCGCAAGCGCCGGTGGAGCCCGCGCCAGCGCCTGCAACACCGCCCGCCCCGGCGCCCGTCGCCAGCCAGGACAAGACGCCGCAACCATGAGTCGACTGCCCGACCACGATCAGGAAATGCCGCTGGTTTCCCACCTTGCCGAACTGCGCACCCGCCTGCTGCGCTGCGTGGCGGCGATCTTCCTGATTTTCGCCTGCCTGTTCTACTTCGCGCAGAAGATCTACACGCTGGTGTCGGCCCCGCTGCGCCAGTACCTGCCCGAAGGCGCGACGATGATCGCCACCGACGTGGCCTCGCCGTTCCTCACGCCCTTCAAGCTGACCATGATCGTCGCGGTATTCCTGGCCATGCCGGTGATCCTGCACCAGGTGTGGGGCTTCATCGCCCCGGGGCTGTACAAGCACGAGAAGCGCGTCGCCATTCCGCTGCTGATCTCCAGCATCATCCTGTTCTACGCCGGCATGGCCTTCGCCTATTTCCTGGTGTTCCCGATCATCTTCCACTTCTTCGCCAGCGTGACGCCCGAAGGCGTGTCGATGATGACCGACATCGCCAGCTACCTCGACTTCGTGATGACGCTGTTCTTCGCCTTCGGCGTCGCCTTCGAGATCCCGGTGGCGGTGGTGCTGCTGATCTGGATCGGCATCGTCGACGTCGAATACCTGCGCAAGATCCGCCCCTACGTGATCATCGGCTGCTTCGTGGTCGGCATGATCCTCACCCCGCCGGACATCTTCTCGCAGACCCTGCTCGCCGTACCGATGTGGCTGCTGTTCGAGCTGGGCATCCTGGCCGGCAGCCTGATCCGCACGCGCCGCGGCCAGCCCGATGAAGAAGACGAAAACGCACCGACCGACCAGCCGCCCAGCGTCCAGCCATGAACCTGCTGCTGCTCGAGGACGGTGACTTCATCGCCGCCGACCGGGTGCGCCTGAGCGGCCGCCGCCTCACCCATCTCAATGAAGTGCACCGTGCCGAGAACGGCGATACCTTGCGTGTCGGCCGCCTTGGCGGGCAGACGGGTCGTGGCCAGCTGTTGCAGCTCGACGGGGCGAGCGCGGAACTTCAGGTCGCCTTCGACCAGCCGCCACCGGCCAAACTGCCGATCACCCTGCTGCTCGCCCTGCCGCGCCCGAAGATGCTCAAGCGCGTGCTGCAGAGCGTCAGCGCCATGGGCGTGCCGCGGCTGGTGCTGCTCAACAGTTACCGGGTGGAAAAGAGCTTCTGGCAGACACCCTTTCTGCAGCCGGAAGCGATTCGCGAACAGTTGATCCTGGGCCTGGAGCAGGCCCGCGACACCGTACTGCCCGAGGTGATCATCGAGAAGCGCTTCAAGCCCTTCGTCGAGGATCGCCTGCCGCAGCTGGCCGCCGGCACGCTGGGCCTGACCGGGCACCCCGGCGACTACCCGGCCTGCCCGCGCGCCGTCGAGCAAGCGGTAACCCTGGCCATCGGCCCGGAAGGCGGCTGGATTCCCTACGAAGTGGACAAGCTGGCCGAGGCGGGCTTGCAGCCGGTGCAACTGGGTGAGCGGATCTTGCGGGTGGAAACGGCCGTTACCGCCCTATTGGCCAGGTTGTTCTGAGCGGTGCACGAGGGCGGCTTAGTGGCGGGAGCGGACATCGGCGGGGTATTTGTGGGAGCGGGCCATGCCCGCGATTTTTCGCGCGCATGGCGCGCTCCCACAGTGGATCGGCGAACGGCCGCTTCTGCCTTACCAAAACCATCGCTTAGCAGCAGGACATCCGGTAACGCCTTGCCCTGAGCAACGGTTTGGCGCCAGCATGCGGTCTGCCTATGATGAACACCTCGTGCCCTCAAGGAACTGTCATGCGCCGTCTGCTCACCGGCATCACCGTCACCCTTCTGCTGCTGCTCAACACCCTGATCCTGATCGGGCCGATGATGCTCATTGCCCTGGGCAAGTTCGTGCTGCCCGGCAAGGCGCCGAAGGCCGCTTGCTCGCGCCAGGTGATGCATATCGCCGAGGCCTGGGCCGAGAACTGCAAGCGCATCTTCGCCGCGCTCACCCCCACCCGGTGGGACATCCGCGGCAACGCCGAGCTGCGCCAGGACACCTCCTACCTGGTCATCAGCAACCACCAGTCGTGGGTCGACATTCCCGCCCTGGTGCAGGCCTTCAACCGCAGGACGCCCTACTTCAAGTTCTTTCTCAAGCAACAATTGATCTGGGTGCCGTTTCTCGGCCTGGCCTTCTGGGCGCTGGATTACCCGTTCATGAAGCGCTACAGCAAGGCCAAGCTGGAGAAGTACCCGCACCTCAAGGGCCAGGACCTGGAGATCACCCGCCGCGCCTGCGAGAAATTCCGGGATCTGCCGGTCACCGTGGTCAATTACCTGGAAGGCACGCGCTTCACCCCCGCCAAGCAGGCTCAGCAGGGCTCGCCCTACCAGCACCTGCTCAAGCCCAAGGCCGGCGGCGTGGCCTTCGTGCTCGCTGCCCTGGGCGAGCAGCTGGACGCGATTCTCGACGTCACCATCGTCTATGCCGAGGACACCCCGCCGGGGTTCTGGAAGCTGATCAGCGGCCAGGTACCAAAGGTCATCATGGATATCCGCACGCGGCCGCTGGCCCCTGCGTTGTGGCAGGGCGACTATCAGAACGACCCGGAATTCCGCCTGTACGTGCAGGACTGGGTCAGCGGCTTGTGGGAGGAGAAGGATGCGCTGATCACCCGGCTGAAGCAGGAAGCCAAGGGCTGAGCCTGTCTATGATCTCTCAGCCCAGGCTCGGTCATGTTGGCAACAACGTGGCGGGAGCGGTCACCCGCGCAGTATCTGTGGGAGCGGGCCATGGCGCGCTCCCACAATGGATCGGTTACGGCCGCTTTTGCGTTGTCCCTGCCGCTTCAGACACATAAAGATCGTAAACAGGAGACGACTGCGTCAGTCCGGCAGGGTCATATGGCCGGCCTCGTCGAGCGGCGCGAAAGGGTTGTGCGCCAACTCCCAGAGGTGGCCGTCCGGATCGGCGAAGTACCCTGAATAGCCACCCCAGAACACTTTCTCCGGCGCCTTGACCTGCCGCGCTCCCGAGGCGACAGCGAGCGCCATGGCGGCGTCGACGGCCTCGGGACTTTGCAGATTGTGCGCCAGGGTGATGCCGGAAAAGCCTGCAGCACCGGCTTCGGGCAGGTTGGCGTCCTTGGCCAGCTCATCGCGTGAGAACAGCCCCAGGGCAAGGCCTTTGAGCTTGATGAAGACGATCTGCTCCTGGGACGCGGACGAGCGCGCCCAGCCCAGGCGCTCGTAGAAGGCGGCGCTGGCCTGTACATCGGCAACGCCTAGGGTGATCAGGGAAATCCGTCGGTCAAGGCTCATGAGGTGCTCCTGCAGGTCGAGCCTGACAGGGTAGCAGCGGCGGCGACCACAGGAGGAAAAAGGAAGGGCGGAGCAAAAGCGGAGCCCCTGGGGCTCCGCTTGCTTGCATCAGGCTGCGCTGAAGGTCTTGTGCGGGTCGATGACGAATTTCTTCGGCACGCCGGCATCGAACTCGCCGTAACCGCGCGGCGCGTCGTCCAGGCTGATCACCTGCACGCCAACCACTTCGGCGATGT
Organism: Pseudomonas sp. PA15(2017); assembly: GCF_001945395.1. Lineage (GTDB taxonomy): Bacteria > Pseudomonadota > Gammaproteobacteria > Pseudomonadales > Pseudomonadaceae > Aquipseudomonas. The sequence continues at coordinate 25,768 of NZ_MSXV01000041.1, forward strand.
TGATGCGATCCCACATGATGGCTTGCATCAGGGCGCGGTTGTACTTCATCACCGGGGTCTGGCCGGTGTGGAAGCTGTGCGACTTGGCCCAGCCCAAGCCGAAGCGGATGCTCAGGCTGCCGATCTTCGCGGCGGCGTCCACCGCGCCCGGGTCTTCGGTGACGTAAAGGCCGGGGATACCGATCTTGCCGGCGACCCGAACCACGCCCATCAACGAGTTGAGCACCGTGGCCGGCGCCTCGTGCTGGGCACCGGCATGGCCATGACCGCGGGCTTCGAAACCCACCGCATCGACCGCGCAATCCACTTCCGGCTCGCCGAGCAGGTCGGCGATCTGCTCATGCAGCGGGGTGTCCTTGGACAGGTCGGCGATCTCGAAACCCTGGGCCTTGGCGTGAGCCAGGCGCACCGGGTTGACGTCACCGACGATCACCACCGCCGCACCCAGTAGGCGCGCCGAAGCCGCCGCAGCCAGGCCGACCGGGCCGGCACCGGCGATGTACACCGTGCTGCCCGGGCCAACGCCTGCGGTCACAGCGCCGTGGTAGCCGGTCGGCAGGATGTCGGAGAGGCAGGTCAGGTCGCGGATCTTCTCCATCGCCTTGTCGCGGTTCGGCAGTTTGAGCAGGTTGAAGTCGGCATACGGCACCAGCACGTACTCGGCCTGGCCACCGGTCCAGTCGCCCATGTCCACATAACCGTAAGCGCCGCCGGCACGCGCCGGGTTGACGGTCAGGCACACGCCGGTGTGTTGTTCCTTGCAGGAACGGCAGCGGCCGCAGGCGACGTTGAACGGTACCGAAACCAGATCACCGATCTTCAGGCTTTCGACATCGCTGCCCTTCTCGATCACCTCACCGGTGATCTCGTGGCCCAGCACCAGGCCGACCTGAGCGGTGGTACGGCCACGCACCATGTGCTGGTCGGAGCCGCAGATGTTGGTGGAAACGACCTTGAGGATGACCCCGTGCTCGATCTTGCGACCGCGCGGATCCTGCATCTTCGGATAGTCGATCTTCTGGACTTCGACCTTGCCTGTGCCGAGATAGACGACACCGCGATTATCAGGCATATGAATCTCCTTTCTTCTTGTGGATGCAAGGCGCGAGGTCTTGCGATGGCGTATTGAAGCGTCTGTCTCGGCACCCGCCGGTAAGGGCAGGACGGCTACCGAGCTGTCGTGCTGACGGTGAGGGCAGCGCGAATGGTCTAGCCAGACTAGCTAGCGTAAGGCGCGGCCGCGGATGCAAAACCGACAGCCGCCGTTCTCTGTGCGGCACCGCTGGTAGTCAGAGCACCACGGTGCGATTGGCATTGAGAAATACCCGGCGCTCGAGGAAGTAACCGACCGCGCGGGCCAGGGTCAGGCATTCGATATCGCGGCCTTTTGCCACCAGGTCCTCGGGGTAGTGCGCATGATCGACGCTTTCCACCCCCTGGGTGATGATCGGCCCTTCGTCCAGGTCATTGTTGATGAAGTGCGCCGTGGCACCGACCAGTTTCACGCCCTTCTGGTACGCCTGGTGATACGGCTTGGCGCCTTTGAAACCGGGCAGCAGCGAGTGGTGGATGTTGATCGCCCGGCCGTCCAGCTTGCGGCACAGGTCGGCGGACAGCACCTGCATGTAGCGGGCAAGCACCACCAGTTCGGCGCCGGTGTCCTCGACCACCTGCATCACCCGGCGCTCCTGGGCGGGCTTGTCGTTGGGGTCGAGCGGAAAGTGGTGGTACGGGATGCCGTGCCAGTCAGCGAGCGGCTTGAGGTCCGGGTGGTTGGAGACGATGGCGGTGATGTCCATCGGCAACTGGCCGGTACGTTGGCGGTAGAGCAGGTCGTTGAGGCAGTGATCGGCCTTGGAGACCATGATCACCACCTTGGCGCGGTAGCCCGGCGGCGTCAGCTCGGTGCGCATGTCGAACGGCGCAGTGCGCTCGTTGAGGCGGGCGAGGAAGGTCGCCTCGTCGAAATCGGCCTGGGTGCGGAATTCGACGCGGATGAAGAAGCGACTGGCCAGGCGATCATCGAAGCTGTGGTGCTCGGTGACGTAGCAGCCCTGCTCGAACAGGTAGCGGGTCACCACGTCCACTGTGCCGAGCAGGCTGGGGCAGTGGGCGGTGAGAATCCAGGTGTCGGGGGTACGGCTCATGCAAGCGATTCCTCATGGTGATCGCGCCCATGCGCCGGCCGGCGGTGCACGACGGGGAGCGTTATCGGCTGCGCTTGTGCGCGGCCTTTGGGAGTGGTGATACCAAGGTAAAAGCAAAAATCAACGCGCGTCTGTGGGAGCGCGCCATGCGCGCGAATCGCGGGCGTGGCCCGCTCCCACACCGACTTAATCCTGCTCGAAACCTCAGGCCTCCACGGCCAACCCGTACTCGGCGCTGGCATCCTGCAGCCACAGCCAGAAATAGTCGGAGAAGCTGCGACGAATCAGCAGCTCCCAGGTGTCTTCGCCGGTGTGGCGAATCACCAGCTGGGATTTGGCGAACACCGTGCCGACTGCCTTGCCCACCGGGAAGTTGTTCGGGTGCACGTCGTAGCTGCTGGACTTCATCAGCAGCTCGCGCACCTTCGGCCCGGACAGCTCCAGCAGGGTTTGCCCACCGCTGACGTTGACCACCGAGATGTGCTGGCCGTCGAGGGCCTCGCGCAGCTTGCGCTCGACCTCGAGCTCGCTGCCGCCAGGTACGATCAGCAGCCATTCATCCGGGCCCAGCCATTGCAGCGAGGTGTCGCCGCTGGCTACCAGCATCAGGGCGCCTGGTAGCTCCAGGCGCAGGGCCTTGTGCACGCCGCCGGCGAAGTTGGCGTCGTCGGCATCGCCACGCAGCACCAAGTGGCCCAGCAGTTTTTTCTCGCGCAGCGTCACCCCGGCGCCGGTGCGGCCCTTGCCGGCCAGCTCGTGCAGGCCGGCGTGGTGCAGCGGCGATTGCCCGGCGATGTCGGCGGGGCGTTGCTCGTAAACATTGACGTTAGACATTCTGGCGGTCCCCTTTCGGGTCATAGAACACGGGGCTGACGATTTCGGCTTCGATCACGCTGCCATCGACCAGCGGCGCGAACACGCGCTCGCCGATGCGCTTGAGGCCGCCCCTGACCAGGGCCATGGCGAAGGAATGGCCCATTGCGGCGCTCATGTAGCTGGACGTGACGTGACCGACCATGGTCATCGGAATCGACTGCTTGGGATCGAACACCAGCTGGGCGCCTTCCGGCAGCACCTTGTTCGGATCCACCGGCTTGAGGCCGATCAGTTGCTTGCGGTTTTCCTTCAGGCAATCCTCACGGTTTATGCCGCGCCAGCCGATCCAGGAAAACGGCTTGGTGCGACCGACGCACCAGCCCATGCCCAGGTCGTCCGGGGTGACCGAACCGTCGGTGTCCTGGCCGACGATGATGAAGCCCTTCTCGGCGCGCAGCACGTGCATGGTCTCGGTGCCGTAAGGCGTCAGGCCGTGCTTCTTGCCGGCCTCGGCGATCTGCTCGAGAACGCCCAGAGCGTAATCGGCCTGCACGTTGACTTCGTAGCTCAGCTCACCGGTGAAGGAGATGCGGAACACGCGTGCCGGTACGCCAGCGACCTTACCTTCCTTCCAGGTCATGAACGGGAAGGCGTCCTTATCCAGATCGATATCGGTGACTTCTGCCAAGAGCTTGCGGCTGTTGGGGCCGGACAGGGTCAGGGTCGCCCAGTGGTCGGTGACCGAGGTGAAGTACACCTTCAGCTCCGGCCATTCGGTCTGGTGATAGATTTCCAGCCACTCCATCACGCGGGCAGCGCCGCCGGTGGTGGTGGTCATGACGAAATGGTTGTCGGCCAGACAGGCGGTGACGCCGTCGTCGAAGACCATGCCGTCTTCCTTGCACATCAGGCCGTAGCGGGCCTTGCCCACGTCCAGCTTGGTCCAGGCGTTGGTGTACACGCGATTGAGGAACTCGCGGGCATCCGGGCCCTGAATGTCGATCTTGCCCAGGGTCGAGGCATCGAGAATACCCACCGCATTGCGCACGGCCAGGCACTCGCGGGCCACGGCGGCATGCATGTCTTCGCCGTTCTTCGGGAAGTACCAAGGGCGTTTCCACTGGCCGACGTCCTCGAACTCGGCGCCCTGCTGCAGGTGCCATTTCTGCAGAGCGGTATAGCGCTTGGGCTCGAACAGCTCGCCGCAATGACGGCCGGCGATGGCGCCGAAGGTCACCGGCGTGTAGTTCGGGCGGAACATGGTGGTGCCCATCTCGGCGATGCCGATGCCTAGGGAACGGGCGGCGATGGCCAGGCCGTTGATGTTGCCCAGCTTGCCCTGGTCGGTGCCGAAACCCAGCGCGGTGTAGCGTTTGACGTGCTCGACCGACTCGAAGCCCTCGCGGGTGGCCAGCTCGATGCCGGCGGCGGTGACGTCGTTCTGCTGGTCGACGAACTGCTTCGGCGCCCGCGCGGTGTTCTTGTCGTGCGGTACCTGGAACAGCGCGATGGTCGCTTCCTCGATACGCTTCTCGGCCTTTGGCAGGGTGCCGGTAACCGGCTGGAAGCCCACTTCCGCGGCGGCCTTGGCACCGGCTTCGAAACCGTCGGCCAGGCTGTCGCCCATGCCGAACACGCCATTCACGGCACCCGCGCAATGGCGCTTCTGGAAGCCCTCCCCCGGTACGAAGGCCAGGATGTCTTCACGCCAGACCGGACGGCCGCCCAGGTGCGACGCCAGGTGCACCACCGGGCTGTAGCCGCCGGAGCTGGCGATCAGGTCGCAGTCGAGGGTCTCGCCGGGGCTGGTGACCTTGTGCTTGGCGGCGTCGATGGCGCAGATGCGCGCACCGGTGACGCGCTTGCTGCCACGCGCTTCGACCACGGCGCTGCCGGTGAGTACCCGCACGCCACGCCGGCGCGCTTCCTCGACCCAGCTGCCGCGCGGGTTGCTGCGGGCGTCGGCCACGGCCACCACCTGGCGACCGGCGTCGAGCCAGTCGAGCACCACGCGGTAGGCGTAATCATTGTTGGTCGACAGCACCAGTTTCTGGCCGGGCGCCACGCCGTAGCGGCGCACGTAGGTCGACACGGCGTCGGCCAGCATGTTGCCGGGCACGTCGTTGTTGCCATACACCAGCGGGCGCTCGTGGGCGCCGGTGGCCAGCACCACGCGACCGGCACGCACACGGTGCAGGCGCTGGCGCGGCTGGCACGCTCCGTTAATCAGGGGCGGTGCGACTTCACCGAGGTGATCGGTCAGGCGCTGGTGGATGGTCAGGAAGTTGTGGTCGTGGTAGCCGTTGACCGTGGCGAGCGGCAGCAGGGTCACGTCCGGCATGGCCTGCAGCTCGGCGATGGCCTTGGCGGCCCACTCGGCGGCGGGTTTGTCGTCGAGCATCTCGCGGGTGGAGAGCAGGCTGCCGCCAAGCTCTTCCTGCTCGTCGGCCAGGATCACCCGGGCGCCACTGCGCCCGGCAGCCAGGGCCGCCGCCAGGCCGGCGGGGCCGGAACCGACCACCAGCACGTCGCAATGCTGGTTCAGGTAGTCATAGATGTCCGGGTCGTTTTCCTTCGGCGAACGACCGAGACCGGCGGCCTTGCGGATGTATTTCTCGTAGGTCAACCACAGGTTCTGCGGGTACATGAAGGTCTTGTAGTAGAAACCGGGCGGCATCATGCCACCGCCGACCTTGCCGAGAATGCCCATCAGGTCGGTGTTGACGCTCGGCCAGCCGTTGGTGCTGGTGGCGCTCAGGTTGGCGTACAGCGCCTGTTGGGTGGCGCGCACGTTGGGGATCTGCGCCGCCTCGGTGCCGCCGATCTGCAGCACGGCATTGGGTTCTTCGGCGCCGGCAGCGACGATGCCGCGCGGGCGCGAGTACTTGAAGCTGCGGCCAACCACGTCGACGCCGTTGGCCAGCAGCGCAGCGGCCAGAGTGTCGCCGGCATACCCCTGATAGGTCTGGCCGTTGAAGCTGAAGGTCAGCGGCTGGCTGCGATCGATGCGGCCGCCCTGGGAAAGACGATTGACCTGGCTCATGCCGTTACTCCTTGGTCAGCGGCCTTTTTCGCGGCGATGCCAGCCTCAGTCACGCTGGGGCGCTCGCCGATCTTGTAGGTCTCGAGAATCTCGTAGCTCACCGTGTGACGGGTGACGTTGAAGTACTGGCGGCAGCCCGCCGCGTGAATCCACAGCTCGTGGTGGATGCCGCGCGGGTTGTCGCGGAAGAACAGGTACTCGCCCCACTCCGCGTCGGTGCAGGCGTTCGGGTCCAGTGGACGGGCGATGTGCGCCTGGCCAGCAGCGTGGAATTCTTCTTCGGAACGCAGTTCGCCACAGTGAGGGCAGAAGATGTGCAACATGTTCGGTACCTCCAGAAAACCATCGTCCCTCTCTCAGCGAGAGAGGGCGCCAAAATCAGTGGGCCACGCCGGCTGCGCCGTGCTCGTCGATCAGCGCACCGTTGTGGAAGCGCTCGATGGAGAAGGCCTTGGCCAGCGGATGCATCTCGCCCTTGGCCAGGCTGGCCGCGAACACGTTGCCCGAGCCCGGTGTGGCCTTGAAGCCACCCGTGCCCCAGCCGCAGTTGAAGTACAGGTTCTTCACTGGCGTCTTGGCGATGATCGGGCAGGCGTCCGGCGTGGTGTCGACGATGCCGCCCCACTGACGGTTCATGCGCACGCGTGAGAGCACCGGGAACATCTCGACGATGGCCTGCAGGGTGTGTTCGATGGTCGGGTAGGAGCCACGCTGGCCGTAGCCGTTGTAGCCGTCGATGCCGGCGCCGATGACCAGGTCACCCTTGTCGGACTGGCTGATGTAGCCGTGCACGGCGTTGGACATGATCACCGTGTCGATGATCGGCTTGATCGGCTCGGAAACCAGCGCCTGTAGCGGGTGCGACTCCAGCGGCAGGCGGAAACCGGCGAGTTTGGCCAGGTGCCCGGAGTTACCGGCGGCGACCACGCCGACGCGCTTGGCGCCGATGAAGCCCTTGCTGGTCTCCACACCGATCACCGCGCCGTCCTGCTTGCGGAAGCCGATCACTTCGGTCTGCTGGATCAGATCGACGCCCAGGGCGTCGGCGGCGCGGGCGAAGCCCCAGGCCACGGCGTCGTGACGGGCCACGCCGCCACGGCGCTGGAGCGAAGCGCCGAGCACCGGGTAGCGGGTGTTCTTCGAGCAATCCAGATACGGAATCATCTCCGCCACCTGCCTGGCATCGACCACTTCGCCATCGATACCGTTGAGGCGGTTGGCACTGACCCGGCGTTCGATGTCGCGCATGTCCTGCAGGGTGTGGCCGAGGTTGAACACGCCGCGCTGGGAGAACATGACGTTGTAGTTGAGGTCCTGGGACAGGCCCTCCCACAGCTTCATCGCGTGCTCGTAAAGATGCGCGGACTCGTCCCACAGGTAGTTGGAACGCACGATGGTGGTATTGCGCGCCGTGTTGCCACCGCCCAGCCAGCCCTTCTCGACCACGGCGACGTTCTTCACGCCGAATTCCTTGGCCAGGTAATAGGCGGTGGCCAGACCGTGACCGCCACCGCCGACGATGACCACGTCGTACATCGGCTTGGGCGTCGGGTTGCGCCACATGCGCTGCCAGTTCTCATGGTGGCTGAACGAGTGCTTGAACAGGCCGAAGCCGGAATAGCGCTGCATAAGGGACTCCTGAACTCTGCTTGCTGTAGGAGCACACCCGAACCGCAGGACGGATGAAACCCATCGATCAGCGATGGGTCCCGGCGTCCTAGGGCATCAAAGCGGCAGCTCCGACGTGACGACGATGCGTTAGCGATAGACCGGGTAATCGGCGCACAGACCGGCCGCCAGGCCAGCCACCTGGGCCTCGACATCGGCGTCGCCGAGGTGCTCGAGGATGTCGGCGATCCAGCCCGCCAGCTCACGGCACTGGGCTTCCTTGAAGCCGCGGGTGGTGACAGCCGGCGTACCGATGCGCAGACCCGAGGTCACGAACGGCGACTGCGGGTCGTTGGGCACGGCGTTCTTGTTGACCGTGATGCCGGCGCGGCCCAGGGCGGCGTCGGCGTCCTTGCCGGTGATGCCCTGCTTGATCAGCGAGAGCAGGAACAGGTGGTTGTCGGTGCCACCGGAGACCACGTCGAAACCACGCTCGATGAACACCGCAGCCATGGCCTGGGCATTCTTGATCACCTGGGCCTGGTAGTCCTTGAAGCCGGGCTCCAGCGCTTCCTTGAAGCACACGGCCTTGGCGGCGATCACGTGCATCAGCGGGCCGCCCTGAGCGCCCGGGAATACCGCAGCGTTGAGTTTCTTCTCGATCTCTTCGTTGGCCTTGGCGAGGATCAGCCCGCCGCGCGGGCCACGCAGGGTCTTGTGGGTGGTGGTGGTAACCACGTCGGCCAGCGGCACCGGATTCGGGTAAAGGCCGGCGGCGACCAACCCCGCGACATGCGCCATATCCACGAAAAGCAAGGCACCGACCTTGTCGGCGATGGCGCGAAAGCGCGGGAAGTCCAGGGTCTTGGAGTAGGCCGAGAAGCCGGCGACGATCATCTTCGGCTTGTGCTCTACGGCCAGGCGCTCGACTTCGTCGTAGTCGATCAGGCCGGTATCGGTGTCGATGCCGTATTGCACGGCGTTGTACAGCTTGCCCGAGGACGACACCTTGGCGCCGTGGGTCAGGTGGCCACCGTGGGCCAGGCTCATGCCCAGGATGGTGTCGCCAGGCTGCAGCAGCGCCAGGTAGACGGCCGAGTTGGCGGAAGAGCCGGAGTGCGGCTGCACGTTGGCATAGTCGGCGCCGAACAGCCGCTTGGCGCGATCGATGGCCAGCGCCTCGACCTTGTCCACATGCTCGCAACCGCCGTAGTAGCGCTTGCCCGGGTAGCCTTCGGCGTACTTGTTGGTCAGGCCGCTGCCTTGGGCTTCCATCACCCGCTTGCTGGTGTAGTTTTCCGAGGCGATCAGCTCGATGTGATGTTCCTGACGACGCTCCTCGGCCTGCATGGCACTGAGCAGGGCGTCATCGTAGCCTTGAATCTGGTCTTGCTTGCTGAACATCACGTTTCTCCCCGGGGCGCCTCGCGGCGCCGCATCTGGCTCGGTTGCTCGATATGAGTCTTGTTGCAGCGATGGTATGACTCGCCCTCGACAACCAGATGCCTATGTACGCCACGGGAGATTGCGTTTGCGACATGCCTAAGCGTCGCATTTGTACATGCCTGAACAGGCCGTTGAAAAACTACCTACGTTGCCATAGCTGCGTTAAGAACAGCCTCAAAATGCTCATTTACAGCACGTAAACTGCGCTTTCTCGGCTGTTTTTGTGGGGCCGCCCAGGCCTTGCACTGACTGCCTCGCCTACGTTTTTCAACGGCCTGTTACGCCAGCTCAGAGACTGCGCAGCGCCACCAGGACGAGAAAATGCGCGGGGTAGAACAGGTAGGCCCAGCGCCTGACCGGCGGCACCGGGAATGGCGGCTGGCGGCGCAGCAGCAATAGGCCCAGCAGCGGCGTGAACAGGCACATGGCAAGCACGCTCCAGGCGAAGGGATCGCCACGGGCCGCATCGGCATAGAACGGCGCCCAGTAATTGGCCGCCAGGCAGCCGAGCATCGGCAACAGCCACAGGCCACGGGACCCGCGCAGGGCCAGCAGAAAAGCCGCTGGCAACAACGCACCGAAGACGCCGAACATCAGCCATTGGTGAGCCAGTACGGCGGTCGCCAATGCCCCGGCGCCCAGCCAGCGCGCCTGGATGTCGGTTCGCTGCACGGCATTGGCGATCAGCAGCCCGAGCACCAGGGTCGGCATCACGTTGAGCGACTCGGCAGTCGGCACCAATAATCGATAGGGCCATTCGGAAACCAGCGAGAACAGCAGTAACCAGCCCAGATAACGAGCGGTCACACCACCGCCGGCGTTGCCTACGGTCGGTCGCGCGACGTTGGCGGCGATGGCCAGGCAAAACAATGGAAAGGCCAGGCGACCTGGCACATAGAGGAAATACAGCTCGGGCCAGGCATGGCGCAGGTGATCGATCAGCATGGTCAGCAGCGCCAGCCATTTGATCAGATCGAGGGCCGCATCACGGCCGCCGGTAAGATTCCGCGGAGGATAGAGAGAGGACATGCACTCGCATCACGCTGACGGATGAAGCATCACGGTAGAGGTTGCCAGCGCTACCGCGCAAACAAAAAGGGCGGCGCAAGAGATGCGCCACCCTTCGATGCTCACTGCAGCTTTTCGTTGCAGCTGCTCGAGGCCGTGACCAGACGCTTCTGCAGCGCCGCATCCGGCGGAACCTGCTTGCTCATCTCGGCCATTTCCGCCTCGCTGAACTCCTGGCTGACCTTGGTCGCTGCGCAATCACAGAAGGCGGTCAGCTTTTCCTGCGAGTGGCCGGACTGAGCGCCCTTCACGCATTCCTGAACGAAGGTCGACTTGGCCTCGGGTGACCAGGGCTCGGCGGCCACGGCTGGCAGGGCGAAGGCAAGCGGTGCGAACAGTGCGATCAGATGACGGTAGCTCATGGTGGGCTCCTGTAGCTGGGGATCGGCGAGTCCTTGAGTGAACTCTCAGCTTTGTGAGCCCATCGGCGCCCGTGAGTTCACAATTAATGGCGCGCCTGGGGCGTGGCTGGCCGACGGAACAATATGTCGCCCCAGCGAGTTCTATGCACCGGCACGGCGGGATACAGTACCGTCATACGCCCGCACGGGGCGACGCAAACAAGGATTTCTCAATGCCCGACAACGCCCAGCAATTCGCCAGCGACAACTACTCTGGCATCTGCCCCGAAGCCTGGCAGGCCATGGCCGAGGCCAATCAGGGTCACCAGCGCGCCTACGGTGACGACGACTGGACGGCCCGCGCCGCCGATCACTTTCGCAGCCTGTTCGAAACCGACTGTGACGTATTCTTCGCCTTCAATGGCACTGCCGCCAACTCCCTGGCCCTCGCCTCCCTGTGCCAGAGCTACCACAGTGTGATCTGCTCGGAGACCGCCCACGTCGAGACCGACGAATGCGGCGCGCCGGAGTTCTTTTCAAACGGCTCCAAACTGCTCACCGCCCGCAGCGAACAGGGCAAGCTGACGCCGGCCTCGATCCGCGAGATCGCCCTCAAGCGCAAGGACATCCATTTCCCCAAGCCGCGGGTGGTCACCCTGACCCAGGCCACCGAAGTCGGCACCGTCTACCGCCCCGAGGAAATCCAGGCGATCAGCCAGACTTGTGACGAACTGAGCCTCAACCTGCACATGGACGGCGCGCGCTTCTCCAATGCCTGCGCGTTTCTCGGCTGCACACCGGCCGAACTGACCTGGAAGGCCGGCGTCGACGTGCTGTGCTTCGGCGGCACCAAGAACGGCATGGCGGTCGGCGAAGCAATTTTGTTCTTCAACCGGGAGCTGGCCGAAGACTTCGACTATCGCTGCAAGCAAGCCGGTCAGTTGGCCTCGAAAATGCGCTACCTGTCGGCGCCCTGGGTGGGCATCCTGCAGGACGATGCCTGGCTGCACTACGCCAACCACGCCAATCACTGCGCCAAGCTGCTCGCCAAGCTGGTGCAAGACGTGCCCGGCGTCAGCCTGATGTTCCCGGTCGAAGCCAACGGCGTATTCCTGCAGATGTCCGAACCGGCCATCGCCGCCCTCACCACCCGCGGCTGGCGCTTCTACACCTTCATCGGTGCCGGCGGCGCGCGCTTCATGTGCTCCTGGGATACCGAGGAAGCACGAGTACGCCAGCTGGCTGCGGATATCCGCCAGGTAATGAAAACCTGAGCCCACTGCTCAGCTCAGCCACGGCAGTGGCTTACCGCGCCCTGCCAATCCAGGCAAGCGAGGCCCCCATAACACTGAACAGATAAATGGCCAGCAACTTAAAGCCGAATGACCACACGCCAGATTGCCCGTTGCCCCGCGACTTCGTTGAAAGCCGACGCCCGTCATGGAATATGCACGTTAACTTGGGGCAGAATTCGCTACGTTTAAACGCTATGTAAGCGGCCCGCTGGAGCGGGCTAGGTCTGTCGGATCCCATTGCAGGAAGCAAATACATGTCCAAGCCCGCAGCTCGTAAAAGCGATCAGGACTCCTGTCCACTCCCAGGACACGCCGTTAACCCAACAGTCACCGGCTCCCCCAACGTTCTGATCAATGGCCTGCCGGCGCTGCGCGTGGGCGATAGAAGTGCTTGTGGCGACACTGTAGCCGAAGGCATGAGCACCATTCTGGTCAACGGATTACCCATCGCGTTCCTCGGTAGCTCGACCAGTCATGGCGGCACAATTATTACGGGATCTGGAGATGTACTGGTTGGCAATCAGCACGTTCCCACCCCATTCACGCCCCCTACCCCGCTATCTCCCCCACCCGGAGTATTTAGCTGCCAGCTGCAGCTCTCTGCCTCCAACGGCCAACCCTATTCGTGCCTACCTTATAAGGTGATCTTGGAGGACGGTTCGACTCAGAAAGGGATTACCGATGCATCTGGCACAACCCAAACAATAAAAACATTAACGCAAATGGCCATAGCCAGTGTGCACCTGCTGCCACCGACACCCACCACCAACTGCTGCGTGAATCGCCCCTAGTTTCGTAGACACCTCCAAGCCTCATAATGAGGCCCACTAGGAGGTGCCATGAGCAACCAGCGTTACCCCGAAGAATTCAAAATCGAAGCGGTCAAGCAAGTGA
>NZ_MSXV01000042.1 GCF_001945395.1 Pseudomonas sp. PA15(2017)
TGCTCACCTGAAAGGTTGGTCGCGACCTTTCGAATCGTACAAAAGCAAACGCCCCGAACAATGTCGGGGCGTCTGATGGGATCACTACCTGCATCAGCGACTTTTCACACGCTCTGCTGGGGCGCCGTTTTTTTATACCTGCAACTTGCTCGGCGTGCTGGAGGATTCTCGGCCGCTGACATCAGCGTGACGCCGGCAGCGACTCCTGCACGTTGCGCGGCAGGATGGACAGGAAGTTGTCCCGGGCCACCTTGTGGGCGACATCCTCGGGTAACGCGTCGAGGAAGCGGTCGAAACCGTGCATGTACTCGCCCATGCTGTCGAAGCGACCGACCACGTCGGAGCCGATCATGAAGCGATCGGGGTAGCGCTCGACCAGCTTCACCCATTTGGGATCGGGCTTGCCGCTGTCATCGGTCAGGTACGGCCTGAGCATCGTCCAGGACAGGTCGATGTACAGGTTGGGATAGCTTTCCAGCATGCGCGCCAGGGTGTCGAAGAGAAACTCCAGTTTCTCCTGGTGGCGGTGAATCTCCATGCTGGTGCCGGCATGGGCCCAGATGAAACGCACGTGCGGGTGGTTGCGCAGCGGCTCCTCGATTTCCTGCAGGTACAGCGGATTGCGCTCGCGCTTGGAGGTGATGTTGGAGTGCATCATTACCGGCAGGTCGTATTCGGCAGCCAGATGATAGACGCGCGTCATGGCCTCGTTGTTGGCCCGCGGCGTGCTGCCCTCGATCAGCGAAGTGAGATCGTCGTGGCGGGTGAACACTTCGCCGATGCCCTGCCAGAGCCCGGGATCGAGTTCCAGCATGCGGCGGATATGGGAATCGGAGTTCTTGTCGTTGGGGTTGAAGCCGGACAGGAACGGATGAAAACGGTGGCGCTGCGCCTCGGGCACCTGTTTGTAGGCGTGGGCGATCAGCACGTCGGTGGCGCTGTACCAATAGGCGGCTGCGTCGTCACCGGCGTAATAGCGTGGGCGCTTGGGTTCATCTTCATGCCATTTCTTGGCGACCGGGATGCCCGAGAACATCACGTGATCGACCCTGGACTCATCCATGCGCTTGAGCAGCATGTCCATGCCGGCGCTTTCCTGGAAGAAATCCACGTAATGCAGATGAGCGTCGCTGTACCGATACTCACGCGCGTCAACAACGCTCGCCAGCAAGCCTGCCGATAATAAAAAACCGAGACGAATCAGGCGCATGCAGACGCTCCTCTGTCATTGAGCAGCATAGACTGCACGCGCTTCGCGCAAGTTCAGGCTATCGGCCTGCGCTGTTGCGCCATTGAAGAGACCAATTGTTTCATTACCGACACATCCAAATGGCCTGCTCTCGGGTATAAACCTTGCACCTCAGGACGCAGCCCAGCACAGGATGACGGCATGTCTGACCCGATGTTCGATTACGACCGCACCCTGGAAGCCTGCGCGCGCCATGACGAGCGCGCGTTTCAGGCGCTGTATCGCCAGGAATCGGCGCAGATGCTCGGGCTGGCCATCAGCCTGCTGGGCCAGCGTGACGCGGCGGAAGACTGCCTGCACGACGCCTTCGTACAGATCTGGCGCAACGCCGGGCGCTTTCAGCATTCACTGGGCAGCGGCCGGGCATGGGTTTACAGCATCCTGCGCTATCGCGCGCTGAACCAATTGCGCCAACGCGGCCGCACGGTAGCCCTGGCCGACGATATTGCCGACCACCTGATCGACGACAGCCCCTCCGCTGCCCAGCAGCACGAGCAGCAATCGAACAGGCGTCATCTGCGCGACTGCCTGCAAAAGCTCGAGCGGCCGCGGCGTCACCCGGTCCTGCTGGCGTTCTATCGCGGCCTGACCCATGAGCAGATTGCCGAGCGCCTGACCATCCCGCTGGGCACCATCAAAGGGCGCATTCGTAGCGGCTTGCGCGCACTGCAGGAGTGTTTGCAACGATGATCAGCACCGATCCCGCAGAACGCCGCGCGCTTATCGGCGAATACGTTCTTGGCCTGCTCGAAGCAGAACAGGCCCGCGAAGTTGCCGAGTTGCTCGAGCGCGACCCTCAGGCTGCCGCCATGGCATTGGAATGGGAGCAGCACTTTCTCGAACTCAGCGACCGACTGCCGCCCAGGGCGCCTTCTCCCGGCCTGTGGCCGCGCGTGCAGCAGACGCTCGATCTGCATCGACAAACCCATGCCTGGCAGCAATGGTGGTCGAACCTGCATGCCTGGCGCCTGACCAGCGCGGCCTTGGCACTCGCCTTGATCATCGCCTTGCTGCCAAGGCCGTGGCACGCCGATACGCCCCCGGCGAGCTTTACCGCCGTGCTGCAGCCACCCGGTGAGGCAGCGGCGCCAAGTTGGGTGGTGCACATCGATGCCCGCGGTACGCTGCTGCTGGAGCCGCTGGGCGAGGATCAGATCGCCACGAATCGCTCCGTGCAATTCTGGACGCTGATCGATCCGAAGGACGGTCCGCGCTCCCTGGGCCTCGTCGAGCCGGGCGAACCGTTGACCCTGTCCGCCGAGCAGATCGGTGCGGTACAGGCTGGCCAGTTGTTCGAGCTGACCCTCGAACCGTCCGGTGGCTCGCCCTTGAACAGGCCCACCGGCGAGGTGCTGTATATCGGCCGCGCAGTCACCACGGCAATCAACTGAGCCGGAAGATGCAACCAGATGTTTCTGTCGACATCTGCCGAGCAATCCCATGGGTATGACTATCAGGTGCTCTACCACGGTGCCTGGATGCCAGCGCGAAGAAACCTTCGCGCCTTACCCATAGAGAGGACGCTCATGAACATTTCCAAGAAAGTGCTCGGTATCGCCATCACTGCCGCCGCCCTGGGCTGCGCCACCGCCAACGCCGACAACCTGCTGGCCCTGAGTGCGGACGGCAAACTGCTGCACCTCGATACCAAGGCCCTCACCGTCGCCTCCGATGTGAAGCTCAGCGATGTCTCCAACCTGCGCGGCCTCGATGTACGCCCGGCCAATGGCTCGATCTATGGCCTGGATGACGCCGGCCAGCTCTACACCATCGATGCCAAGAGCGGCGCAGCCACCAAGACCGCCAAGCTCAGCCAGGCGCTGCCGGGCAACGGCCAGGCCGTGGTCGACTTCAACCCGGTCGCTGACCGCCTGCGCTTGCTGGCAGCCGATGGCACCAGCCTGCGCGTCAATGTCGAGAGCGGTGAAGTGGTGGTGGACGGCAAGGTCGCCTATGCCCAGGACGGCCCGTACGCCGGCAAGACGCCCAAGGTATTAGCCGGTGCGTACACCAACGCCTACAAGGGCACCGAGAAGACGGCGCTGTACACCGTCGACCTGGCGACCGGCAACCTGATGCTGCAGAACCCGCCAAACGACGGTATCCAGCAGGTGGTTGGCAAGATCGCCGACGACCTGAAGAGCGCTGCGCTGGACATCAAGAGCGATGGCAAGGGCGGCAATACTGCCTATCTGCTGACGGGTACCACGCTGCACCAGGTCAGCCTGGAAACGGGCAAGGCCACAGTCTTGGGTGAGATCAAGAACCTGCCCGACGACATCATCGACATCGCGGTCATGCCAGCCAAGTAAGACGATAAAGGGGGAAGGCCACACGGCCTTCCCCTCTTCTTTTCGCGTTACTCGAACACTTCGTCGAGCAGATTATCCATGGCCTTGAACGCCCGCGCCGCGACCAGCGGATGGTACTGATTGCTGCCGGGAGTATTGGCCAGAGGATCGGTGAACGAATGCACCGCCCCGCCGTAACTGACCAATTGCCAATCCACCTTGGCGGCCTTCATCTCCGCCATGAACCCGTCGACCTGCGCCGGCGGCACCGCCGGGTCGTCCGCACCATGCAGCACCAGCACCGGCGCCTTGACGTTGTTGGCATCGGCGGGGTTGGGCGTATCCAGATTACCGTGGAAGGACACGAAGGCTTTCAGTGGCGCACCCGAGCGAGCCAGTTCGAGGACCGTGCCGCCGCCGAAGCAGAAGCCGATCGCGCCGAGCCTGGCGGTATCCACAGCGACCTGGCTGGTTTGCGCCTTGAGCACATCGACAGCCGCCTGGGCACGCTTGCGCATCAGCGCACGGTCGCTGCGCACGGTAGTCGCCGCCTGCTTGGCCTCGTCGGCGTTGCTGGGGCGAATGCTTTTGCCGTACATGTCGGCCACGAACACCACGTACTTGTCGCCAGCGGCACGGGCGGCCTTTTCGGCAGACGCATCGGTGACGCCCAACCAGTTCGGCACCATCAGAAGGCCCGGACGCGGGTCGCTGACCGCGTCATCGTAAACAAGCTTACCTTCGAACGGCTGGCCATCGATCTCGTAGGGGACGTTCTTGACCACCACCCCCGCCTCGGCCAACCCGGCCAAGCCCAGCAACGCTGCCGACAACAGTGATTTCCTCATCGCGTGGTTCCCTCTGTCTGTACTCAGTGATGGCAGCCGATGCTGCACCCGAGCACAAGGAAGCACATTTGCGGCGCCAGGGAAACCCGGACGCCGCGAGCGAACAGTGGATCAGGCGGCAGCGAACAAGCCGTCGATCTGCGCATGGGCACCGCGCAGTGCATTGGCTTTCGGCTCTTCACCGTATGCCAGACCTTCTGCCCGCACCACCTCGATATCGGTGATGCCCAGGAAGCGCAACACCAGAATCAGATAGTCTTCGTGGGCCTGGCCACTGGCCTGGCCGGCATGAATACCACCGGCAGTCGAAGCGATGACCACTTTCTTGCCACCGGCCAGGCCTTTCGGCCCGTTTTCGTCGTAGGCGAAGGTCTTGCCGGCTACGGCGATGCGATCGATCCAGGCCTTGAGCTGGGTTGGAATGGTGAAGTTGTACATCGGCGCGCCGATCACGATGGCGTCGGCCGCCAGGAATTCTTCCAGGGTCGCTTCGGCCAGTGCCACTTCGTGCGCCTGGGCTGCGTCGCGCAGTTCGGCTGGCGTGCCTCCGGCTACCAGGCTGGCGGCGGAGAAGTGACTCAGGGCGTCGCTGGCCAGGTCACGGTAGATAACCTGAACACCGGCCTGGCTGTTCTTCCAGGCTTCGGTGACCGCTGCGCTGAGCTGGCGGGAGGCAGAGGCATCGCCAAGAATGCTGGAATCGAGGTGCAGAAGTTTCATGAGGCGCTCCTTGAAAGAGGTCGTTGACTGTTCGATGGGTTAATCCTATCAATGGATCGAATGACTGATTAGCGGGTAAAAATGCGATGATGCGTTCCATCAGTAGAACAAACCGCTTTTTTGCAGGCCTGGAGCTTTCATGCAGGATCTCAACGATCTGATGTACTTCGCCAAAGTGGTCGAGCACGGCGGCTTCAGCGCCGCCGGCCAACAGCTGGGCATCCCCAAGTCGCGTCTGTCGCGGCGTGTGGCCGAACTCGAAGCCCGCTTGGGCGTGCGCCTGCTGCAGCGCACCACCCGCAAGCTGGCGCTGACCGAAACCGGCGAACGCTACCTGCGTCATTGCCAGGCAATGCTGCTCGAAGCCGAGCAGGCGCATGAGGCCGTGGCCTCGCTGAGCAGCGAGCCACGCGGGCGGGTGCGCATGTCCTGCCCTGTCGAGCTGGCGCGTGCCGGGCTGCACCCGGTGATCACCAGCTTTCTGGCCAAGTATCCGTTGGTGCAGCTCGACGTGGTGCTGACCAACCGCCGCGTGGACCTGCTGCAGGAGGGCCTCGACGTTGCGCTGCGCGTGCGCGATCAGAGCGATGAGGATCCCTCGCTGATCGCCCGCCAACTGGCGCCCGCCTCCGCTTACCTGGTGGCCGCTCCGGCATTGCTGCAGGGGCTGGACATCCGTACGCCCGACGATCTGCAACGGTTACCGGCGCTTGGCGCGGCAGCAAGCGACAGACGTATTCATCACCTGCTGAGAAATTCAGCTGGCGTACGTCGCGAAGTGACCCTGGAGGCACGTCTGAGCATCGAAGACTTCGATATTCGCCGGGCGGCTGCACTGCAGGGGCTGGGTTTCACCATGCTGCCGCACACCAAATGCGTGATTGATCTGCAGGCAGGCCGCCTGGTGCGCCTGCTGCCGGACTGGGACCTGCCCGGCGGGCACCTCCAGGTCGTCTACCCGCACCGGCGCGGCATGCTGCCAGCCGTGCGCGCCTGGCTCGAGCATATGATCCAGGCCAGCCGCGAGGGCTGGATGATGCCCGGAACGGACCTGGCTCGCTAAGAGTCAGACCAACCTGATAACGTTATCCTCCATTTCACCGTACAGGACACCCGATGACCGCCCGCAAGCCCCAGGCACCCGGCCAGACCGCACGAATTCTAGCCGTGGTGTTCTTCACCTTCATCGGCTTTCTCTGCGTCGGCCTGCCCCTGGCGGTGCTACCCGGTTTCGTGCTCAATGACCTGGGCTACGGCTCGGTGATGGCGGGCCTGGTAATCAGCCTGCAGTACCTCGTCACTCTGGTTTCACGGCCAATCACCGGAATGCTGATCGACCGGATCGGCCCCAAGCGTGCGGTGGTCTACGGCTTGGCTGGCACCCTGGGCAGCGGCGTGCTGACCCTGGCGGCGACCAGCCTGCATGAGGCGTCCGGCGCGATGGGCCTGGGTCTGCTGCTGGCCGGGCGTGTCGCCTTGGGCATTTCCCAGGCGCTGATCGGTACCGGTTCGATCACCTGGGGCATCGGCCGGGTCGGCGCCGAGAACACCGCCCGGGTGATTTCCTGGAACGGCATCGCCTCCTACGGCGCCATCGCCATCGGTGCGCCCCTCGGCGTGCTGATGGCCTCGCAGCTCGGCTTGTGGAGCATTGGCGCGGCCATCACCCTGCTCAGCGGTGGTGCGCTGTGGGTGGCACGCGACAAACCGGCCATTCCGGTCATCCAGGGCAAGCGCCTGCCGTTTCACAACGTCTTTCTGGCCATCGCCCCCAACGGCTTGGCGCTGGCCCTGGGCTCCATCGGCTTCGGTACCTTGGCGACCTTCGTCACCCTGTATTACGCGAGCCTCGGCTGGGAACACGCCGCCTATTGCCTGAGCGCATTCGGCCTGGCCTTCATCGCCGCGCGGCTGCTGTTCGCTGGTGCCATCGAGCGGCGCGGCGGCTACCGGGTCGCGACCGTTTGCCTGGCGATCGAAACCCTCGGCCTGTTATTGCTGTGGATCGCACCGATCCCGGCTCTGGCCCTGTGTGGCGCAGCGCTGACCGGCTTCGGCCTGTCGCTGGTGTATCCGGCGCTTGGCGTCGAGGCGATCGGCAACATTCCAGCGGCCAGCCGCAGTTCGGCGCTGGGCGCCTACGCGCTGTTCTTCGATCTGGCGTTGGGCGTGGCCGGCCCCCTGATGGGCCTGGTCGCCGCCGCCTATGACTACGGCGCAGTGTTTCTCGCCTCGGGCTTGCTGTCGCTACTTGGCCTGGGGCTGAGCCTGTTGCTGCTCCGCCGTGCCGAGCGGCCAAAGGCGGTGCAGCCGTGACTCGCGACGAACTGATCGCCTTCTGCCTGCAATTGCCGGGGGTTCGGATGGATTACAAATGGGGCAGCAACCAGGTGTTTTCCGTGGCGCACAACAAGATGTTCGCCATCCTCGATTTTCTCGGTGACAACCTGGCCTTCAAGGTCGATGACGCGCTGTTTCTGGGCTTCACCGACCGGCCCGGTATCCGCCCGGCGCCCTACCTGGCCCGCGCCCACTGGATCAGCATGAGCGGCAGCCAGCCGCCGCTGGGTGACGAGGAACTGCGGGACCTGTTGACCCGCTCCCACCAACTGGTGGTGCGGCGTCTGCCACGCAAACAGCAGGTCGGCCTGCTGCTCGACCTATAACAGGCTGCGCAACCAGCCGCCGGTGTAGGTACCGCCGAGCAGCAACTGATCGATCCAGACCAGTTGGTGCAGCGCCACGATGGCCCAGAAAATCAGCTGGTAGGACACCTTGCGCGTCTTGTGCCGAAAGGTCTGCTGAGCCAACAACGCCCCCGGCCAGCCGCCCGCCAGTTCGACCAGATGCAAGGTGTTTTTCGGGGTGCGCTGGCGGCCTCCCTGGGCGCTGTTCTTGTCGTGCCAGTAGAGGAAGAAGCACAGCACGCTGGCCGCGGGATAGAGCAACGCCGGCCATACCACTCCATTCGCCAGCCAATGCAATGCACCGAGCACAGGGAGCAGACACAGCGCGGCAAAAACCAGCCATTTGACAAGCGGATTGCGCAATGTAGCCGCTGGCCGTCGAGCACCGCGCACGGTTGGTCTGGCAGCCCTTGTGCTCGGTTTGGCGACGTTGGGCCTGGCAGTATTCGGTTTGACGCGGATCTGCGGCTGATCGACCGCCAGCTCGCCGGCCAGGCGCACATGCTCGGCCCGCAAGCGGCCCTTGTCGTCGCGCCCGGCCACGAACACCACCTGGTCGCCGGCAGTGGGCCGACGATCACCGCGCATCGCCGAAATGTGCGCGAACACGTCGGCTCCACCGCCAGCGGGCTGAATGAACCCGAAGCCCTTGTCATCGTCCCAGCGTTTGAGGCGGCCCGCCTGTTCCCTGCTCTGCATGTGCATCCTTGGCGGCTGGGCGGTCAGCCCTGCGCCGTGCTCCAGTCGATCCAGCCGAATTGCCAAGTGGCCAGAATCAACAGGCCGAAAGCGATCCGGTACCAGGCGAATACCGCATAGCTGTGGTTGGCGATGAATACCAGCAGCGCACGCACCGTGAGCATGGCGACGATGAAGGTGGTGACGAAACCGATGGCGAATACCGGCAGATCGCCCAATTGCAGGATATCCCGGTACTTGTAGAGCGAGTACACCGTGGCGGCGACCATGGTCGGCATCGCCAGGAAGAACGAGAACTCGGTGGCCGCCTTGCGCGACAGGCCGAACAGCAGGCCGCCGATGATGGTCGAGCCGGATCGCGAGGTACCTGGGATCAGTGCCAGGCACTGGGCGAAGCCGACCTTGAGAGCCAGCTTCCAGTCCATGTCGTCGACCGTTTCGGCGACGATACGGTGCTGACGCTTCTCGGCCCAGAGCATGACCACGCCACCGATGACCAGCGCGGCGCTGACCGTGATCGGGTTGAACAGCCAGTGCTCGATGAGATCGGCGAACAGCAGGCCGAGCACTACCGCCGGAAAGAACGCGATCATCAGGTTGACGGTGAAGCGCCGGGCCATGGGATCGCTGCCCAGGCCGGTGACCACCGACAGGATGCGCTGACGAAACTCCCACATCACCGCCAGGATGGCGCCAAGCTGGATGATGATCTTGAAGGCCGTGGCGCGCTCGCCGTTGAAATTCAGCAAGTCACCGACCACGATCAAGTGCCCGGTACTGGAAATGGGCAGAAATTCGGTGAGACCTTCAACGATACCCAGAATCAGCGCCTGAAAAGCGAGCCAACTGTCCATCGAAACTCCTCGGAAAGGTGCCAGATGAACTGGCTGTGAAAGGGTTGTTTCTCGGACTGGAGCCGCTGGTGGAGGTTCCAGAGGGGCCGAAAAAAGCGGCAGTTATAAATCACTCCCATACAATTTCAAAACGCTATCAAACGAAATTGCCACTTTCCTGACTGCCAAGCGATCTCCCTGGCGCGACAAGCGCTAGAATGCGCCCCCGTGAAACCGTCACAGAGCGAGGTTCCATGTCACCGCTTGAAGTTTGTGCCTCGTTGCTCGGCCTGATCGCCGTTTGGCTGACCGTGCGGCAGAACCCCTGGTGCTGGCCGATCGGACTGGTCATGGTGGTGCTCTATGCGTGGGTATTCTTCCAGGCCAAGCTGTACTCCAACACCCTGCTGCAATGCGTCTATGCCGCCCTGCAGCTTTACGGCTGGTGGCATTGGACACGCGGCGACCGCCCCGACGAGCGCCTGCAGGTATCGAGCCTGAACCTGCGCCAGACCCTTTCTGGCCTCGCCCTGGGCGTGCTCGGTTCGGCCGTGCTGGGCCTGCTGGTGATGACCTACACCGATGCCAGCGCGCCCTGGCAGGATGCGACTCTGTGCGCTTTCAGCCTCGTCGCGCAGGTGTGGATGGCCAAGAAGCGCGTGCAATGCTGGGCACTGTGGATCCTCCTGGACGTGCTGTTCGTCGTGCTGTTCATCGACCAGGCGCTGTACCTCACCGCTGCGCTGTACGCTCTATTCACACTGCTTGCCTGCCATGGCTGGCTGACCTGGCGGCGCGAACTGGTCGGCGTGCGCCCATGAACGTCCTGGTTCTGACCGGGCCGGAATCCAGCGGCAAGAGCTGGCTGGCGAGCGAGCTGCAGCAGCGCTTCGGCGGTATCGTGGTCGGTGAATACGTCCGCCACTTCATCGACGCCCAGCAGCGCGACACCTGCTACGCCGATATTTCCACCATCGCCCACGGCCAGCTCGCCTGGGAAGACGCCGCCCGCGAGCAGCGCCCTCACCTGCTGATTCTCGACACCCACCTGCTCAGCAACATCCTTTGGAGTCGCACCCTGTTCGCTGACTGCCCGGCGTGGATGGAGCCTGCCCTGCTGGCCCGGGAATATCACCTGCACCTGCTGCTCGACCCACGCGGCGTCGAATGGGTAGGCGACGGGCAGCGCTGCCAACCGGATCTGGCGGAGCGTCTGGCCTTTCACCAGGGCTGCGCACAATGGCTTGAGGCCAACGGCCAGAACGTCGTGGAAATCGCCGGAACCTGGCATGAACGCCAGCGCGCAGCGGTAAGCTGCGTGGCGAGCTGGCTCGGCGTCAGCGGCTAGCCATCGACGAAAAATGCTCGTGGGCAAGCGTGGCATCTTGCCATTAACCGGCAGCATGGGCATAAAGGAGCACGACTACAAAAACGCAACAAGGACGTCCCCGATGCGCCTGATTCGCCGCACCGTGCAGATCATCGCTCTGCTCCTGCTGACCGCTCTGCTGGTCATCGTCTACTACATCGCCAAGCCCAATCTGCCGGCCTATACACCGGTGGAAAAGGTGCACTATCTCGGCCAGTGGAGTGACCAGCAGCGACAGTTCTATTACTACACCCCCCAGGGCACTACCGTGAAAGGCCTGCACTACGCCTGGTTCACGGCCTTGGAAATGCCGTTCGGCAAGGCCAAGTTCGCCGATCCGGATTACCTGGCGCGCTTCGGCTTTCTGACCCAGCCAGGGCAGAAAGCCACGGCCTTGAATCCCGGCAACCTGCCGGTGGGTTTTGCCCGCCATGAGGATGATGAAAGCGGCGTCCAGTATCTGGACATCACCTGCGCCGCCTGCCATACCGGCGAGCTGCGTTACCAGGGTCAGGCGGTGCGCATCGATGGTGGCGCCGCGCTGCACTCGCTGGCGTCTACCGTACCGACGCTCAAGGGTGGCAGCTTTGGCCAGGCCCTCGGTATGAGCATGGCGTCCACCTACTACAACCCGCTGAAATTCCGCCGCTTCGCCCAGGAAGTGCTGGGTGAGCATTACGAGCGCGACTACGACGCCCTGCGCGTGGAATTCAAGCAGGTTCTCGATCGCCTGCTGAGCACTGCCTACAACGACTGGCACCGCGGCCTCTACCCGACCGAAGAAGGCTTCGGCCGTACCGATGCGTTCGGTCGCATCGCCAATACGGTGTTTGGTGACGGCATCGATGCCGCCAACTACCGCGTAGCCGATGCGCCGGTCAGCTATCCGCATCTGTGGGATATCTGGAAATTCGACTGGGTGCAGTGGAACGGTTCGGCCATGCAACCCATGGCCCGTAACGTCGGCGAGGCACTCGGAGTCGGCGCCACCCTGCAATTGCTCGATGGTAACGGGCGCCCGGTGCCACACGATCAGCGCTACGCGTCCAGCGTGCGTATCAACGACCTTTATCAGCTGGAAGAAACGCTCAAGCACCTGCAGCCGCCCACCTGGCCGGAAAAGGTCCTCGGCAAGATCGACCTGCCGCTCGCCAGCCGCGGACGCGCCCTGTTCCAGGAAAACTGCGCGCTCTGCCACGCACCGAAGGTCGTCCCGCCTGGTCATCGCGTGGCACCCGATCGCGATCCCGAGTGGCACATGCAAGTCGTCGATACGTCCATCGTGGGCACCGACTCCACCACCGCCGACAATATCGCCGATCACCGTTTCGATATCCGCAAGCTGGGCTGGAAGAAAGCCGAGCTGGCGAAACTGGACGTGAAACTGTTCAGTAACAGCCTCGACAAGATCGACTTCAGTGCCATCTCCACTGCCGAGGCGCTGGCCTACGTCACCGCCTACGTCGAAGACCGCGCCTATCGCGACAATGGCATAGCGCCCGAACAGCGCAAAAGCATGGATGGCTACGGCCTGCCCATTGGCGTCCAGGAGATCCGTGGCTACAAGGTGCGGCCGCTGGATGGCATCTGGGCCACTGCGCCCTTCCTGCACAACGGCTCGGTACCGACGCTCTTTCATCTGCTGTCGCCGGTATCGGAGCGTCCCAGCAGCTTCTGGGTGGGCAATTTCGAGTTCGATCCCAAGCACGTGGGGTTTGTCAGCGACAAGTTCCCAGGCGGTTTCCTGCTCGATACGCGCATCAAGGGTAACGGCAATGGCGGCCATGAATTCCGCGATGGCTGCCGCAACTATGGCGTCATCGGCCGTGGCCTGCAGCCTGAGGAGCGCTGGGCACTGGTCGAATACTTGAAAGTGCTGGGTAATCCGACGCTGGAAAACCAGTTGAGCGACGTGCCGGCCAAGCCCTGGAATCCTGGGCAGAACTGCCAAGGCACCGTGAACGCAAATCACAAGGAGTCCAACGATGCTTAAACGATTCTGGCTGTGGCTCGGGCGCCTGCTGGGCAGAACGTTGGTCATTCTGCTGGCCGTCGGTCTGGGTGGCTGGGCCCTAGGCAGCGCCTATTACAGCTGGAAATTCTCCGGTCCGGTCTCCAGCAAAGAGCAAATCCCAGCCGATGAGGCTGCCTACACGGCCGGCATCATCGAAGACGCCATTCGCGTCGTCGAGCAGCACCGTGACAACACCCGGGTCTTGCGTGACGCTCACGCCAAGGCACATGGCTGCGTCAGGGCCGAGGTCACGGTAAAGGCGCAACTCGATGAAAGCCTGCGCTACGGCGTGCTCGCCGACCCCGGCAAGACCTGGCAGGCATGGGTGCGCCTGTCCAACGGCAACGCCTACCCGCAATTCGACCGCGCTCGTGATGCCCGGGGCATGGCCATCAAGCTGCTCGACGTGCCGGGCGCCAAGCTGATGAACAATCCACGCAGTGCTGGCGATCAGGACTTCGTGATGTTCAATCACCCCGCGTTCTTCGTGCGTGATGTGGCGGAGTACCGCAGCAACTTCGCCGCGCAAGCAGACGGCAAGAAAGCCCTGGCCTTCTTTCCGAGCTGGGATCCGCGAACCTGGGAGGTTCGCCACCTGATCATCGCGCTGAAAACCCTTTCCCCTGCCCCCGCCAGCCCGGTGGAAACCACCTACAACTCCATCGCGCCATTTAAGCTGGGGCCGCACAACATCAAGTACCGGGTCATCCCGACCCCGGAAAACTGCCCGGCTTATGCCATTCCCAAGCCCAATACCGATCTGCCCAACTTCCTGCGCAGCGCCCTCTATCAGCAGCTTTCCCTGGACCGCATGCCGGCCTGCTTCGCGCTGCAGGTACAACGGCAGAACCCGGATTACTACATGCCGATCGAAGACCCCAGCGTGGAGTGGGACGAGAAGATCGCGCCGTTCGAGACCGTCGCCGACATCCGCCTGCCAGCTCAGGACTTCGATAGCTCGGAGCAGAATCTGTTCTGTGACAACCTGTCGTTCAACCCGTGGCACGCCCTGCCCGAACACCGCCCGATCGGTGGTATCAACCGTTTGCGCAAGGCAGTGTACGAGGCCGTGAGTGTCTATCGTCACGATCGCAACGCTGCGCTAGGCCAGTAAGCCCCCTACAGGTTCAACAGGCTGCTAGAATCGCAGCCTGTTTGCCCTGTAGAAAAGAGATTGGCCTTGGAACTGTTCAAAGAATTCATCTTCGAAGCCGCCCACCGGCTGCCCCACGTCCCCGAAGGCCACAAGTGCGGTCGCCTGCACGGTCACTCGTTCCGCATCGCGGTCTACATCGAGGGCGAAGTCGATCCGTATACCGGCTGGATTCGCGATTTCTCTGAGATCAAGGCCATCTTCAAGCCGATCTACGAGCAGCTCGACCACAACTACCTCAACGACATCCCCGGCCTGGAAAATCCGACCAGCGAAATCCTCGCCAAATGGGTATGGCAGCAGCTCAAGCCGTTGCTGCCGGAACTGTCGCGCATCCGTATCCATGAGACCTGCACCAGCGGTTGCGAGTACCGCGGCGACTGAACGTGGTCTCACTGCGCAAGGAGCAAGTGCAGAAACGACGAAGCCCGCGCCATGCGGGCTTCGTCGTTTCTGGGCCAAGATCATCCCCTCGATATGCTCGGCTGATCTTGTCCATGCCAGGCAGGCCATTCGAGCGTTTCCAGCAAAACTACACCAGCTCCCCGGGTTACGCCTGCGGCTAACCCAGGCTACGAGAGTTCTATACGCACCCTAGGGTGGAAGACGCTCCCCCTTCCACCAGCAACTCTGCGACACGAGAGCCTTTACGGCCGTTTCATTTCGTAGCCTGCGCGATACCCAGGTCAGGGTGTGGCATATGTGTGCCCGGTGGGCGCCGCCGAACGTTGAGCCGCTGATTTTCGCCGCCCGAAAAGACGAAACCCCAGACCTCTGTCGAGATCTGGGGTTTCTTGTAGAAGCTTGACGATGACCTACTCTCACATGGAGAAGCTCCACACTACCATCGGCGATGCGTCGTTTCACTACTGAGTTCGGGATGGGATCAGGTGGTTCCAACGCTCTATGGTCGT
>NZ_MSXV01000043.1:0-35600 GCF_001945395.1 Pseudomonas sp. PA15(2017)
CGGAGGGATGTTTCTGGATCACCGTCCAAGGCCGGGAAGAACCAGGACGGTGAAGATTTCCAAAACCCGATATCCAGTGGATCGTAAGGCTGCTCCGCTTAAGTGAACAGCATTACGGTTTCAACCGGGCATTTTTTATAGGCTCTGCGGCGCTTGCTCGCAGAGCCGCTTGAGCGCCGCCGCCCAGCTCGGGTGGTCATTCAGGCAAGGCACCAGCTCGAGGCTCTCACCGCCCGCTTCCTGGAACTGCTCACGGCCACGGTCACCGATTTCCTCCAGGGTCTCGATGCAGTCGGCCACGAACGCCGGACACATGACCAGCAGCTTCTTCACGCCCTGGGCGGCCAGCTCGTCGAGGCGCGCCTCGGTATAGGGCTCGATCCATTTGTCCTTGCCCAGGCGCGACTGGAACGACACCGACCACTGCTCCGGGCGCAGGCCCATGCGTGCAGCGAATACCTCGGCGGTGCGCTGGCACTGGCTGCGGTAACAACGCGCCAGCACCTCGTCGCTGACCCCCACGCTATCGGGACGACGCAGGTCGTGTTTCGGGTCGATGTGCTTGACCAGTTTACGGATGTGCCGCTCCGGCAAACCGTGGAAGCTCAGCAGCAGGTGATCGAAATCCTTTTCCAGATAGGGTCGTGCGCTGTCCGCCAGGGCCTCGATGTAGTCGGGGTTCTGGAAGAACGGCGGCAGAATCGAGAAACGGATCGGCAGCTTGCGCTCGCGCACCACGCGCTTGGCCTCCTCGATCACCGTGGTGGTGGTGCTGTCGGCGAACTGCGGGTACAGCGGCGCCAGGGTGACCTGGGTAATGCCCTGCCCGGCCAGGCGGGTGAGTACGGTATCCAGCGAAGGCTCGCCGTAGCGCATGGCCAGCTCTACCGGGCCCTGGGTCCACTGGCTCTTCATCACTTCCTGCAGGCGTTTGCTGAGCACGATCAGCGGCGAGCCTTCCGGCCACCAGATCGAGGCGTAGGCGTGGGCCGACTGTGCCGGTCGACGGATCAGGATCAGCGAAACCAACAGGCGTCGCAGCGGCCAGGGCAGGTCGACCACGTAGGGATCCATCAGGAACTGATTGAGATAACTGCGCACATCGGCGACCTCGGTGGACGCCGGCGAGCCGAGGTTGACCAGCAGTAAGGCGTGATCGTTCATGCAATGTCCCTTTTAAAGTGTCGCGATCAGGACCCACCCGGATCGCGAGCAGGTGTTAACGAAGGCTCAACAGGTCGACCAGCGCCACATCCAGGCGGGTGAAACGGAATTCGAAGCCCGCCTCCTGCGCCCTGACCGGCAACGCATGTTGGCCACCGAGCAGCAACAACGACATCTCCCCCAGCCCTGCGCGCAGGGCAACGGCCGGCAGCACCATGAGCGTCGGCCGGTGCACGGCGTGGCCCAGCTCCTTGACGAATTCGGCGTTGCGCACCGGGTGCGGCGAGCACGCATTATAAGGACCGCGCGCCTGCTCATGCTGCAAGAGAAAATCAATCAGGGCGATTTGGTCGGCAATGTGGATCCACGGCATCCACTGGCGTCCACTGCCGATGCGCCCACCGAGGCCGAAACGAAATGGCGTGGCCATGCGCTTGAGCATGCCGCCTTCCTTGGCCAGCACCAGGCCGGTGCGCAGCAGCACCACGCGGATGCCCAGCGCCTCGGCCTGCTGGGCGCTCTCCTCCCAGGCGATACACAGCTGTGCTGCGAAGTCCGCTCCGGGCTTGGCCTGCTCGTCGATGATGTGTTCGTCAGCGTCGCCATACCAACCGACTGCCGAACCGGACAACAGCACAGCGGGCTTTTGCTCGCGGCCCTGCAGCCAGGCCACCAGGCGCTCGGTAAGCCCGATGCGGCTTTCCCACAACAGTTGCTTGCGTGCCTTGCTCCAGGGCCGATCAGCGATGGGCGCGCCGGCCAGGTTGACCACCGCATCGAGGGGCTCGTCGCCGATATCCTCGAGGCGTGCGACGCCCCGCACGGCGGTGCCGCACAGCACCGGCACCTGCTCGGGTCGCCGGCTCCACACGGTCAGCTGATGGCCCTGTGCGGCCCACTGGTGGCAGAGCGCCTGGCCGATCAGGCCAGTGCCGCCGGTGATCAGAATATGCATGGCAGACTCCTCGTTATGCTGTGTCTAAGAACCTGTTCACGATCTCGCGAGCTAGAGCCATACAAGGCCTAGGCGGCCCCACAAAAACAGGCGAGGAAGCGGAGTTTACGAGCTGTAAATGAGCATTACTCGCTTCGCTCGCCCCTTCGGGGCCGCACTAAAGTGCGTTAACCGCAAGCGGCTTTCCGAGCCTGTTTTTAACGCAGTAGGGCCGACGCGCAGCAGATCGTGAGTAGGTTCTGAATGTTCGACACGTGTCGGTCAACCTTGCTCAAGAACAATCCGCGCCTCGGTCCGCAGCCGACGCAAACGGGGGGAAACTATTGCCGCGCGCGCCTATTCTGAAGAGTAGATGCCCTGGCTGCAGATACTGCCCGACACGGACACGCGCTCATACACGGACTGTACATTGAACGAGCGATGTTCGAGGCGTAGCCTGAGGCCCAGCGAGTCGACGACAGGCAGTCACGGCGACTCGACAGCAGGTGAGGTAAACATGACCAGCACAGCCCCCATCGCCATCATTGGCACCGGTATCGCCGGCCTGTCCGCCGCCGATGCGCTTCACGCCGCCGGTTATCCCGTGCAATTGTTCGACAAGAGCCGTGGCAGCGGCGGCCGTATGGCCAGCAAACGCAGCGACGCTGGTGCGCTGGATCTCGGCGCCCAGTATTTCACCGCCCGGGATCGGCGCTTCGCCGCCACCGTAGCCCAATGGCAGGCCCGCGGCTGGGTCGAGCAATGGACGCCCAGTCTTTATCAATATGCCAATGGCGTACTCAGCCCGTCAGCCGACGAGCAGGTGCGCTGGGTCGGCAACCCGCGCATGAGCGCCATCACCCGCGCCATGCTCGGCGCTTTGCCGGTGAAGTTTTCCTGCCGCATCACCGAGGTGTTCCGCGGCGAGCAGCACTGGCACCTGCTCGATGCCGACGGCGAAAGCCACGGCCCATTCGCCCAGGTGATTATCGCCACGCCCGCGCCGCAGGCCGGCGCGCTCCTGGCCACGGCACCGAAGCTGGCCGGTACCGTGGCGGGCGTGAGCATGGAGCCGACCTGGGCGGTCGCCCTGGCCTTCCAGGAGCCGTTGAACACCCCGCTCGAAGGCTGCTTCGTGCAGGACGAGGTGCTCGACTGGACCGCGCGCAACCGTAGCAAGCCCGGCCGCGATGCCGCCCTGGACACCTGGGTGCTGCACGCCAGCAGCAGCTGGAGCCGTCAGCATTTGGATCTGCCCAAGGAGCAGGTGATCGAAAAACTGCATGGCGCCTTCGCGGAGATGATCGGCTGCGCGGTGCCTGCGCCCGTGTTCAGTCTGGCCCATCGCTGGCTGTATGCGCGCCCGGCCGGCGCCCATCAGCTGGGCGCCTTGGCCGACGCCGACCTGGGCCTCTATGTGTGCGGCGACTGGTGCTTGTCAGGCCGCGTGGAAGGCGCCTGGCTGAGCGGCCAGGAAGCGGCCCGCAAACTGATCGCCCATCACCAATGAGCGGCCTCAGACACCGGCTGACGCCACGCAAACTGCTGCTGTCGAAGTGGACCGCCGCCAAGCCGCAGAACCGCGAGAAGCACTTTCTGGTTACCGAACTGTTCTGCGACGAAGAAGGCACCGTGCTGCAAGTAGAGCTGCAGGCCGTGCTCAGCAAGCGCTCCCGGCGCCTGGATTGGCGCCAGCTACAGGACGCCGAGCAGTGGCTGATGGGATGGTGTTGAACCTGGCAGCGGCGAGCGGCTCTATGACTATGAGCCTGTACATGAAATTTGACTTGTACAAGATCAGGCTTAAGATGAAATAAACCTGTACATAAAAAAATCCTTGTACAAGTTAATTTTTAAGGTGCGCCATGCTCGTCAGCCCGCTCCACCGCAGAAAACCCACGCTCGGCGTCAGCGCTTGCCTGCTGGGTGCCGAAGTTCGCTACAACGGCGGGCACAAGGCATCTAGATTGTGCCTGGATCAACTGAGCGAGCACTTCGATTTCGTGCCCTACTGCCCCGAGGTCGCTATCGGCCTGGGCACGCCGCGCGAGCCGATTCGGCTGGTGGGCGACCCTGCCGCGCCACGCGCCATCGGCACCGTGCATCCCGATCAGGACCACACCGACGCCCTCGCTGCCTACGGCGAACAGGTCGCGGCCGAGCTGCCGGCCATCAGCGGCTACATCGTCATGCAGCAGTCGCCATCGTGCGGGCTGGAGCGGGTGAAGGTCTATCAGGACAACGGCCACCCAAGCGAACCAAAGGGCCGCGGCATCTTTACCCGGGTGCTCGCCGAACGGCACCCGAACCTGCCGATCGAGGAAGAAGGTCGGCTCAACGATCCGGTGCTGCGCGAGAATTTCCTGACCCGCGTATTCACTTATTCGCAGTGGCAGACACTGTGCGAATCGGGCCTCACCCGCGGCAAGCTGATCGAGTTCCACGCCCGCCACAAATATCTGCTGATGGCCACCGACCCACTGCGCTACAAGCGCCTGGGGCGGCTGTTGAGCGACCTATCCGCGCAGGATCTCGAGGAGCTGGCGACCCTTTACATCGCCGAACTGATGACCGCTCTCAAGCGCTGCGCCACCCGTGGCACCCACAGTAACGTGCTGCAGCACCTCAGTGGCTACCTCAAGGGCGCCCTGAGTGCTGAGGAAAAGCAGGAAATGCAGCAGCTGATCGGCCAGTATCGAAAGGGCATCGTTCCGTTGGTAGTGCCGCTGACCCTGCTCAAGCACCATTTTCGCCTGCATCCTGATCGCTACATCGCCCAGCAGGTCTACCTGCAACCGCACCCGGAAAACCTCAGCCTGCGAAACGCGCTATGAGCCAGTCGACATCCAGCGAGCCGGGCGCCAGCACCACGCAGGACCTGATCGCCGCCGGTTACCGGCCCATCCGCGACGTGGCCAGCATCACCGGTGTCAACCCGGTAACGCTACGCGCTTGGGAGCGCCGCTACGGGCTGATCGTGCCGCACCGCACCGCCAAGGGTCACCGCCTGTATTCTCCGGAACAGGTGCAGACCATCCAGGCCGTACTTGGCTGGTTGAACCGCGGGGTCTCTGTCGGTCAGGTAAAAGGCCTGCTGCGCGCCGACCAGCCGCTGCCCGCCGAACAGGCCTCGCAGTGGCAGGACAAACGCGACCGTCTGTGCGATGCCATCCATGCGTTGGACGAGCGGCAGCTGGACGAGCGCTTCAACGCCGAACTCGCGCTCTATCCGGTACAAATCCTTTGCCAGCACCTGCTGCTGCCGCTCCTAGTGACCCTCGAAGCGCGCTGGCCGCAACTGCCCGGCGCGGTCACCGAGCGCCTGTTCCTGCACAGCTGGCTGCGCAGCAAGCTCGGCGCGCGGGTTTATCACGACAACCGCCAGCACCAGGGCCAGCCGCTGATGCTGATCAACCTGTGCCAGGCGCCGATGTCGCCGCAGCTATGGCTGTGCGCCTGGTTGATCGGCACCGCGGGCTGCCCGGTGGACGCCTTCGATGGGCCGATGCCCGTCAATGAGCTGCCACTGGCCATCGGTCGCCGTCGTCCGCGTGCCGTGTTGCTGTTCTGCGAGGCAGACTCCAACACCAGCGCCCAGTCCACGCTGCAGCATTGGCTCGGTGATCATGGCGTGCCCTGTGTGCTGATCGGCATCGAGGACCAGCAGGAGGCCGAACAACTGGTCGCCCGCGCCCCCGCTTCGGCGGATGTCGCCGTCGTCGCCGACCCCCTGGCGGCGCTGCAAAACCTCGCAGATCGTCATCTGCTCGAATAGGACGTCCCATGCTGCAACTGATGTGGTTTCGAACCGACCTGCGTGTCACTGATAACACGGCTTTGGCCGCCGCCATGCAGGCCGGGCCGACGGTCGCGGTATTCCTGCTCAGCCCGGGCCAGTGGCAACAGCACGACGATGCGCCGTGCAAGGTGGACTTCTGGCTGCGTAACCTGGGTGAATTGAGCCGCGAACTGCAACATCTCAACGTGCCGCTGCTGGTTCGCGAAGCGGATGACTGGAGCACGGCGCCTAAGGTGCTCGGCAATCTGGCCCAGGAACTGGGCGCCGCCGCCTTGCATACGAACGAGGAGTACGGAGTCAACGAGAGCCGTCGCGACCAAGCCGTGAGTGCGGCGCTGGACGAGTTGGGGGTCAACTTCCATAGCCATCTCGACCGCCTGCTGTTCAAGCCAGGCAGCGTGCTGACCCGTACCGACACCTACTTCAAGGTGTATAGCCAGTTCCGTGGCGTTTGCTATCAGCGCCTGCACACGGCCCTGCCCGCCCTGGTGCCGCTACCGAAGGCGCAAGGCAAGTTGAAGATCGCGGCCGATAAGCTGCCCAACCAAGTCAAGGGTTTCGAAGCACCCAGCCAGACGCTGCGCGATGCCTGGCCTGCCGGTGAACAGGCCGCTCGTGAACGCCTGCAGCGCTTCGCCGACGAGTGGATCGAGGATTACCACGACAACCGCGACTTTCCCATCCGCCCCGGCACCAGCCAGCTGTCGGCCTACCTGGCGGCTGGCGTGCTGTCGCCTCGCCAGTGTCTGCACGCAGCGCTGAACGCCAACAGCGGTGAGTTCGAAAGCGGCAGCCAGGGCGCCGTCACCTGGATCAACGAGCTGATCTGGCGCGAGTTCTACGCCCATATTCTGGTCGGCTACCCGCACGTTTCCATGAGCCGTGCCTTCCGCCCGGAAACCGAAGCACTGCCCTGGCGCAATGCCGGCAAGGATCTCCAGGCCTGGCAGGAAGGCCGCACCGGCATTCCAATCATCGACGCGGCCATGCGTCAGCTGCTGGAAACCGGCTGGATGCACAACCGCCTGCGCATGGTGGTGGCGATGTTCCTGACCAAGAACCTGCTTATAGACTGGCGCGAAGGTGAGCGCTTCTTCATGCGTCACTTGGTCGACGGCGACCTGGCCGCCAACAATGGCGGCTGGCAGTGGAGCGCCTCGACGGGTACCGACTCGGTGCCCTACTTCCGTATCTTCAACCCGATCAGCCAGTCGCAGCGCTTCGATCCGGACGGTCGTTTCATCCGCCAATGGCTGCCCGAACTGGCCTCGCTCAGTGACAAGGCGATTCACGACCCCCATGCCGGCGGCAAGAGCCAGGCCAGCCTGTTCAGCGGCGGCGTGGACTATCCCAAGCCGATCGTCGACCTGCGTGCCAGCCGCCAGCGCGCGCTGGATGCCTTCAAGAACCTGCCGTCGGCCAGCAAGGCGTCATGAGCGCGTTCAGCCAGCGCATCTGGCTGACCGGTGCCAGCAGTGGCATTGGCCATGCCCTCGCCGAGCGCCTGCTGAACGACGGCCATCGTCTCGCCCTGAGCGCTCGCCGCGAGGAGCCCTTGCAGGCACTGGCCAAGCGCTTTCCCGGCCGGGTGCTGGTGTTACCGGGCGATCTGGGTGAAGCCAGCGAGGTCGATGCCATCGCCGCCCAGCTCACCGAACAGTGGGGCGCGCTGGACTGCGCGATACTCAATGCCGGCGTTTACGAGCATGTCGATGCCAGCAACTTCGAGGCCGACGCCTTGGCGCAGATGATGCGTGGTAATCTGTTCTCGGCCAGCCACTGCATCGTCGCGGCCCTGCCGCTGCTGCGTCGTGGCCAGTCGCCGCACCTGGTCGGCGTCGCCAGCGCGGTCACCTACCTGCCGCTGCCGGGCGCCGGCGCTTTCGGGGCCTCCAAGGCCACGCTGCGCTACCTGCTCGAATCCTTGCGGGTGGATCTCGCCCAGGAAGGCGTCGCCGTCACTGTGGTCACACCAGGCTTCGTCGACACGGCGCATGCGCAAGGCAGCGGGTTGTCCACTCCCATGCGCTGGTCCGCGCACAAGGCCGCCCGACATATCGCCAAGCTGCTGCATGCCCGCCCACTGGAAATTGCCTTTCCAGGCCCGTTAATCGCTGCGCTCGGCGTGTTGGGGCGGCTACCTGCTCGCTTGCAACTGGCCCTGAGCCGGCGCTTGACGCGTGGCGAGCGAGACATGTCCTGACACCTCCGAGGCTTGCGCCGGCATTGCCCGCCCAGGCACCATCGGCGCCCTTTGCCTGCCGCCACCGGATGCCGCCCTGTGTCTAGAAACCTGTTCAACGCCCTGCTGTTCATCGCTGGCTGGCTCGCCTGCCTGCTCGGCGGCGGCCCATGGCTGTGGGGCGTAGCGGCGGTACTGCTGGCGCACCTGATCTGGATCGGCAACTGGCAGCGCGAAGGAAAACTGCTGATGAGCGCCTTGTTGTTTGGCTGCGCGGTGGAGAGTTTTCTGCTGCAGCTTGGGGTGTTCGACTTCGACGAGCCGCGCCAACTGATTCCACTGCGGCAAGCGCTCATCTGGCTGCTAATCGGCACCACCCTGTGCCATTGTCTGGCCTGGACGGCCCGTCCATGGTGGCGCGCCAGCCTGCTCGGCGCAGCACTGGCGCTGTTCACCTACAGCGCCAGCCTGTGGCTCGGCCTGGTTCGCCTGCCCTGCGGCAATGCCGCCACTCTGGCGCTGCTCGCGGTGACCTGGGCAGCCGTGCTGCCGTTGCTGCACGGCTTTGCCCGGCTGTACACCGCCCGCCCGGCTTGAAATCCCTCGGTAGCGAGCCCGCCTGGCGTAGACTAGGCGGATGAGTAACGACCCCCATATTCCCCACACCCAGCTCGCCGAAGACGCGCCTGTTTCGTGCAGCACCTGTGCAGCCTGCTGCTGCCAACTGGAAGTGATGCTGATCACCGATACCGGTGTGCCCGAACGTTTCATCGACAACGACGACTGGGGCGGACAAGTGATGCGTCGCCTCGACGACGGCTGGTGCGCCGCGCTGGATCGCGACACCATGCGCTGCACCATCTATGAACTACGGCCATTGATTTGCCGCGAGTTCGAAATGGGCGCGCCCGAATGCCTGGACGAGCGCCGCGGCCTCGACACGATATATCGCTAAGTGCATTTATACATACATGAAAACATGCATAAAAAAACCGGGCTACGCCCGGTTTTTTTGCTGCGCCTAACTTAGAAGTTCAGGCGATAGTGCAGCGAGTAGGCTTCGACGCCATCGTTGGGGCTCTTGATACCGGCGTTGGAATAGTGGATCGCGCGGATACCCACTTCATGACCACCGGCGAAACGCAGGCCCGCACCGATGCGATCTTCGAACTGGAACGACGAACCCAGGTCGTTGGACTCCAGGCGCGTGCTGGAGAATGCCGCCACCCCGATACCGGCTTCCAGATAGGGTTTGACGGTCTGCCCGGCGAATTCGTAGACGAATACCGGCGCGAAGGAAACGCTGTGATTGGTGGCAGTATCGTCACCCTGCCAGTAGGTGTAACCAGCATCCCAATAGCCACCGAGATGACCGACACTGCTTTCGAACCAGCGGCTGTTGAAATCGAATTGCGCACCAAGGCGATAAACCATGGTGGAATCACCAGACTGACCCACGGAAAAGGTCAGACCCGTTGCTTGAGCGGCTGTAACCGCTCCAAGAGACAACGCAACTGCAGCGGCCAAGCCCATCAGCTTCTTCATTGGAGCATCCTTGTATAGGGACTTATTAGTATTTTAAGTGCGGCATCGTGAAACTCATCGTTACAGACTTTAAACAAGTTTCGTTGGTTCTAGAAATATTTAATGACGTATAGCCGATTAAATATTTTCCACCAACGAACTCACCTGTTCGGCACTGCCCCACAGATGCGGCAATGCACGTTGCATGGCCAATGGCTCGCCGCTGCACCAGAACTCGTCGGCACCACGCGGCCCGGTAGCCAGCAAATCGCGGCTGGCGAGCAGCCGTTGCAGCTGCCGGGCGACTGCCGCGCCGGTGTCGATCAGGCTGATCGATGGGTCCAGCCACTGTCCGAGCAGCGGCCGCAGGAAAGGATAGTGAGTGCATCCCAGAATCAGCGTATCGCAGCCCTCGGCCAGCAACGGCTCGACATAGCCGCGCAGCAGCGCATGCAAGGCCGGGTCATTCAGATTCCCGGCCTCGATCAGCTCGACCAGCCCCGGGCAAGGCTGCGTGACCACCCGCACATCGCCGGCGAACTGATCGAGCAAGGCGGCGAAGCGCGCGCTTTTCAGCGTCCCGGTGGTGGCCAGCACGCCGACCACGCCAGAGCGCGTCGCGGCTGCCGCAGGCTTGACAGCGGGCTCCATGGCCACGATCGGCAGCTGCGGATACAGCGTGCGCAGCTCGGCGACCCCCGCCACTGTCGCCGTATTGCAGGCCAGCACCAGCGCCTTGGCACCACGCGCGAGCAGAAAGGCAGCGATGAGCCGGCAGCGCTCGCGAATGTACTCGGGGCTTTTTTCCCCATAGGGCATGTGGCCGCTGTCGGCTACGTAGAACAGCCGTTCATCGGGGAGCAGCGCGCGAATTTCCCGCAGTACCGTGAGCCCGCCAACGCCGGAATCGAACACACCGATCGGCGCGTCACGCATCGGCGGCACTCCCGCACACGGCGCAAGCCGGGTCGCGCTTGACCCGCAGCTCACGAAAGCGCGAGCCGAAGGCGTCGATCAGCAGCAAGCGGCCGACCAGCGGCTCGCCAAAGCCGGCGAGCAGCTTCAATGCCTCCAACGCCTGCAGGCTGCCGACCAGGCCAACCAGCGGCCCGACCACACCGGCTTCGCTGCAGGTCAGCTCGGCTTCGCTGCCATGGCCGTACAGGCAGTGGTAGCAGGGGCTGTCTTCGCGGCGCGGATCGAATACCGACAACTGGCCTTCCAGGCGGATCGCCGCGCCGCTGACCAGCGGCCGGCGCGCAGCCACACAAGCGGCGTTGACGGCTTCGCGGGTGGTGAAGTTGTCCGAGCAGTCGAGCACCAGGTCGACCGCCGCCACGGCAGCGGCCAAGGAGTCGGCATCCAGGGCTTGCCGATGGGCACGCAGCGTGACCTGGGGGTTGAGCGCACCGAGTCGCGCCAGTGCCGAGTCGACCTTGCTCTGGCCGATGCTCGCGGTGTCGTGGGCAACCTGGCGCTGCAGGTTGCTGAGATCGACGCTGTCGAAGTCCGCCAGGTGCAGCTCGCCCACCCCGGCGGCCGCCAGGTACAGGGCCACGGGCGAGCCGAGGCCGCCAAGGCCGACGATCAGTACGCGGCTACCCTTGAGGCGCAGCTGGCCGTCTACATCGATCTGCGAGAGCAGGATCTGTCGGCTGTAGCGCAGCAGTTCCTCGTCACTCAGATGTTCATTCATGTGGCCACCGCCCCAGGCTGATGCGCTCATGATCGGCGAGATCACGGCGGCTGTGAACCTCGACGAAGCCGCGCTGGCTCAACAACCCGCGCACCGCCTCGGCCTGCTCGAAACCGTGTTCGAGCAGGAGCCAGCCGGGCGCCGCCAAATATGCAGGTGCCTGCTCGATGATCAGGCGGATATCGTCCAGCCCGTCGACGCCCGAGACCAGTGCGCTGCTCGGCTCGAATCTGACATCACCTTCGCCCAGATGCCGGTCGTCGCTGGCGATGTAGGGCGGGTTGCTGACGATCAGCCCGTAGCGCTCGCCGGCCAGTGCCGCGAACCAGTGGCTCGCCAGGAACGAAACATTCGCCAGGCCCAGCCGGGCGCGATTGCCCTCGGCCAGCGCCAAGGCTTCGTCCACCCGGTCGACGCCGATAACCTGCCAGGCCGGCCGTTCGCTGGCCAATGCCAGGGCGATGGCGCCGGTGCCGGTGCCGAGGTCGAGCACCCTGGCCGGGCCACCGGGCAGCAGTGCCAGCGAGGTCTCCACCAACAGTTCGGTGTCCGGCCGCGGGATCAGGGTGTGGGGCGCGACGTCCAGATCCAGGCTCCAGAAACCCTGACGACCGAGGATGTAGGCAACCGGCTCGCCGTTACGCCGACGCGCCAGGCTGGCGTTGAATACTTCGGCGGTTTCGCCCGCCACCTCATGGTCAGCCCAGGTGCGCAGGTAACTGCGCGATTTGCCCAGGGCATGGGCCAGCAGCAGTTCGGCGTCCAGGCGTGGGGTGGGCGAGTCGGGCAGTGCGATGCCGTTGAGCAGGGATTCGATAGTGGCCATGGCTAGCTTCCTGGACGGATCGGGGCGCCGGCAGCGTGGGTGAATGAGAAGTCGCTGGCTAAGCACCCCGCGCCACCCAACTCTCCGTTCAATCGCTCAACGCGGCCAGCTGATCGGCCTGGTACTCGGCGAGCAGCGGCTCGATCACCGCATCGACGCCGCCGGCAATCACTTCGCCCAGGGAATACAGGGTCAGGTTGATGCGGTGGTCGGTCACTCGCCCTTGCGGAAAGTTGTAGGTGCGAATGCGCTCGGAGCGATCACCCGAGCCGACCAGCAGCTTGCGGGTATCGGAGATTTCCTTGTGGGCAGCCGCGTCCTGCTGGTCCTTGAGCTTGGCCGCCAGCCAGGCCATGGCCTTGGCGCGGTTCTTGTGCTGAGAGCGTTCTTCCTGACACTCGACCACGGTACCGGTGGGGATGTGGGTGATGCGAATCGCCGAGTCGGTGGTGTTGACGTGCTGACCGCCGGCGCCGGAGCTGCGGTAGGTGTCGACGCGCAGATCGGCTGGGTTGATCTCGATGGCCATCTGCTCGTCGGGCTCCGGCAACACTGCAACGGTGCACGCCGAGGTATGGATACGGCCCTGGGACTCGGTTTCCGGCACGCGCTGCACACGGTGGGCGCCGGACTCGAACTTGAGCTTGCCGAACACGTTGTCACCCTCGACCCGGGCGATCACTTCCTTGAAGCCGCCGTGCTCGCCTTCGTTGGCCGACAGCACTTCGATGCGCCAGCCCTGCTTCTCGGCGTACCGCGAATACATGCGAAACAGATCGCCAGCGAAGATCGCCGCCTCGTCGCCGCCAGTGCCGGCGCGCACTTCGAGGAACACGTTGCGTCCGTCATTGGGGTCCTTGGGCAGCAACATGCGCTGCAGGCTGTCTTCCAATTCGGCCAGGCGCGCACG
This sequence comes from Pseudomonas sp. PA15(2017), assembly GCF_001945395.1. GTDB lineage: Bacteria > Pseudomonadota > Gammaproteobacteria > Pseudomonadales > Pseudomonadaceae > Aquipseudomonas. Next base: position 13,036 of record NZ_MSXV01000043.1, read on the forward strand.
GGCAGTGTCGACCTCCTCTTCGGCCATTTCGCGCAGATCCGGGTCGCTGTCCTTGAGCAGCGCCATGGCGCCCTCGAGGTCGGCCTGCACCTTGCGGAATTCACGAAACGCCACGATCACCGGCTCGATCTCGGCGTACTCCTTGGAATAGGCGCGGAACTGGGTCTGGTTGGTGATCACCTCGGCGTCGCCGAGCAGCGCCGTGACCTCTTCGAAGCGGTCCTGCAGCAGGTCGAGTTTATTGATCAGCGAAGCTTTCATTGCATGCCTTTAGTGGACGACGCGCCTTCGTCGAGGGCGAACAGCTCCTGAGCCACGCCCAGCGCGTCGATGCGCCCGGTGGCGGAGAATTTCTTCAGTTGCACGCTGGGCGCGTGCAGCAGTTTATTGGTCAGGCCACGTGCCAGCTGGGCCAGTACGTCGTCGGCAGCGGCACCATTGGCAAGCATGCGCTGGGCCCGTGCCAGCTCGTCGTCGCGCAGGCGCTCGGCCTGCTGGCGGTAAGCGCGGAGCACGTCCACGGCGGCCAGCTCGCGCAGGCGCGCCATGAAATCGTCGGTACCCGCGGCGACCAGTTCCTCGGCGGCCTGGGCCGCACCCTGGCGACTCTTGAGGTTTTCGGCGATGACTTCGTGCAGGTCATCGACGGTATAAAGGTACACGTCATCCAGCTCGCCGACCTGGGGCTCGATGTCCCGCGGCACGGCGATGTCGACCATGAAGATCGGCTTGTGCTTGCGCTGCTTGAGGGCGCTTTCCACCGCGCCTTTGCCGAGAATCGGCAACTGGCTGGCGGTGGAGCTGATGACGATGTCGCTGTGCACCAGTTCCTGAGGAATGTCGGAGAGCAGCACGGCGTGGGCGCCGAACTGCTCGGCCAGGCTGCTGGCGCGCTCCAGGGTGCGGTTGGCGACCACGATACGCTTGATGCCCTGGTCGTGCAGGTGGCGAGCCACCAGGCTGATGGTCTCGCCGGCACCGATCAGCAGCGCCTGGCTGCGGTGCAGGTCGGCGAAGATCTGCTTGGCCAGGCTGACGGCGGCAAAGGCCACCGACACCGGGTTCTCGCCGATGGCGGTATCGGTACGCACGGTCTTGGCGGTGCTGAAGGTGGCCTGGAACAGACGCCCCAGCAGCGGGCCCAGGGTGCCGGCCTCGCGGGCCACGGCGAAGGCGGATTTCATCTGACCGAGAATCTGCGGTTCGCCGAGCACCATGGAATCGAGGCCGGAGGCCACGCGCATCATGTGACGAACGGCCGCATCGTCTTCGTGGATATACGCGCAGGCACGCAGCTCTTCGACGCTCACATGGTGGTAATCGGCCAGCCAGCCGAGTACCTCCTCGGCGCCCGAGCCGTCCTGTTCGAGGTACAGTTCGCTGCGGTTGCAGGTCGACAGGATCGCCGCTTCGCGGCTCGGCGTATCACGGCAAAGCAGCTGCAATGCCTCTACGAGCTGCTCTGGAGTAAAAGCCACGCGCTCGCGAACATCCACCGAAGCGGTCTTGTGGTTGATACCGAGGGCGATAAAGGCCATGCACGTCGCTGACAGGGGGGTGGAAGCCGGCAATTGTCCTACTTCGGCCGGTGCAGGACAACCATCGCACCGTGCATCGCGCCGATAGCCATGACCGATGACCGGCGATGAGAACGACTTTTCCGGCACCAGAAGCCTGTACCTGGATTGGATGCAACCCACCCAGGCTTCGGCAGTCCAACCTGACATCGCCAGGACACACGGGCTGCCCCATGGGCTTGGCCAACGGCTTGTGTCATGATGGCCAAAACCGCAGGTCAGTCGCATTTCCTCTTATGAATAGACCCATCGCGTTGCTCACCGCCCTGGCCTTGCTGGGTGGTTGTCAGACTTTTGCGCCGTCCGCGCCGGACGGCAGCGTTCCCGTCGAGGAACCGGGCACCGAGGCAGCCGCCAAGGCACCGGAATCTTACGGCTCGTTCAGCCAGGAAACCCTGCTGGCGCTGCTGACCGCCGAGTTGGCCGGCCAGCGCAACCGCTTCGACATTGCCCTGAGCAACTACGTACAGCAGGCCAATGCGACCCAGGATGCCGGCGTCGCCGAGCGCGGCTTCCGCATTGCCGAATACCTGGGCGCCGAGCAGGAAGCCCTGGACACCTCACTGGTGTGGGCCAAGAACGCACCCGATGACGTCGATGCCCAACGCGCCGCCGCCGTCCAACTGGCCCGCGCCGGTCGCTACGACGAAGCCATGGCCTACATGGAGCGCGTGCGCCAGCGCCAGGGCAACACCCATTTCGACTTCCTCGCGCTGTCCGCCGCGGAAACCGACCCCGACACTCGTGCCGGCCTTTTGCAAAGCTTCGATCGCCTGCTCGGCAAGTACCCGAACGACGGCCAGCTGCTGTTCGGCAAGGCACTGCTGCTGCAGCAGGACGGCCGCGCCGAGGAAGCCCTGAAGCTGCTCGAGACCAGCGAAGCCAAGCAGGACCAGTCCGCCCCGTTGCTGCTGCGCGCCCGCCTGTTGCAAAGCCTGGGCCGCGGTGAAGAAGCACTGCCGCTGCTTAAAAAAGGCATGGAGCGCAAACCGAGCGACAAACGCCTGCGCTTGACTTACGCCCGCCAACTGGTCGAGCTGGGTCGCATGGATGAAGCCCGCGGCGAGTTCTCCTCGCTACTGCAGCAATTCCCCGAAGATGATGACCTGCGCTTTTCCCTGGCGCTGGTGTGCCTGGAAGCCGAAGCCTGGCGCGAAGCCATCGTCTACCTGGAAGAACTGATCCAGCGCGACGCCCATGTGGATCCTGCCCAATACAACCTCGGCCGCGCCCACGAAGCACTGGGCGAAGTGGACGAAGCGCTGCTCGCCTACTCGATGGTTGGCGGCGGTACCGATTACCTGCCTGCCCAGGCACGCATGGCCGATCTGCTGGTCGCCAATGGCCGTGGCGCCGAGGCCTCCCGGCACCTGGCCGAAGCCCGTGACAGCGAGCCGGATTATGCCCTGCAGCTTTACCTGATCGAAGCCGAGTCGCTGTCCAAGCAGAACAAGCCCGACCAGGCCTGGGATCTCATCCAGCAGGCGCTCAAGCAGTATCCGGGCGACATCAACCTGCTTTACACCCGCGCCATGCTGGCCGAGCCACGCGGTGACCTGAAGCAGCTGGAACGCGACCTGCGCCTGATCCTCGAGCGCGAGCCGGACAACGCCATGGCCCTCAACGCCTTGGGCTACACCCTGGTCGACCGTACCGATCGCCACCACGAAGGCCTGGAGCTGATCCAGAAAGCCCATGACATCAATCCGGAAGACCCGGCCATCCTCGACAGCCTGGGCTGGGCCAACTATCGCCTTGGCAACCTGGCCGACGCGGAGAAATGGCTGCGCCAGGCGTTCGAACGCTTCCCGGACCACGAAGTCGCCGCCCACCTGGGTGAAGCGCTGTGGGCCCAGGGCAAGCAGCGCGAAGCCCGCAAGATCTGGCGCGACGCCCTGACGGAACAACCTGAAAGTGAAATTCTGCGCAGCACCGTGCAGCGCCTGACCGGATCGGAGAAACCCTGATGTCGCTTCGCCCCCTTCTCGTACTCGCCCTGGTCACCTTGCTGGCCGGCTGTTCCGGCCTCTCCACCCGCGAGGCGGTGGAACAGGGCCTTGGCGACCCGGCTCGCTGGCAGGCACATAAGCAGCAGATCAGCACGCTCGATGGCTGGCAGATCAACGGCAAGGTCGGCATCCGCGCACCACGCGACTCGGGCAGCGGCACATTGTTCTGGCTGCAGCGCCAGGATTACGCCGATATCCGCCTGTCCGGCCCACTCGGCCGCGGCGCGGCGCGCCTGACCGGCCGACCCGGCGCGGTCGAGCTGGAGGTCGCCAACCAGGGCCGCTACCAGGCCGAGTCCCCGGAAGAGCTGCTGCAGCAGCAACTGGGCCTCAACCTTCCCGTCTCGCATTTGCTGTGGTGGATTCGTGGTCTGCCCGCACCGGACAGCAAGAGCCGCATCACCCTGGATGCCGACAGCCGCCTGGCGCAGCTGAGTCAGGATGGCTGGGAAGTCAGTTACACCCGCTACGCCGAGCAGGATGGCTACTGGCTGCCCGAGCGCCTGCGCCTGGAAGGCCACGACATCCAGGTGACCCTGGTGATCAAGGACTGGCAGCCGCGCCACCTCGGTCAGTAATCGCGCCCGCCTCGCGCGACTTTCGCACTCGCAATTCCCGCACCGTAGCCTGCGGTTGAGCGTAGCGGTACCCAAGACCAAGTTCCCGGGTGTCGCGGCGCTCGACCCGGGCTACGGGCTGCGCTAGCCTGCGCGACTCACTTATCCCCTCTTGCCAGCCATTCCCAATGATTACCCACGCCATCCCCGCCGACGCCGAGCTGACCCTGCCGGCACCGGCCAAGCTCAACCTGATGCTGCACATTCTCGGTCGTCGCGAGGACGGCTATCACGAGCTGCAGACCCTGTTTCAGTTCCTCGATCACGGTGACGAACTGGGCTTCAGGCGTCGCGAGGACGGCGTGATCCGCCTGCATACCGAAATCGACGGTGTGCCCCACGACAGCAACCTGATCGTGCGTGCTGCCAGACAAATGCAGCAGCAGAGCGGTACTCGCCTGGGTGCGGACATCTGGCTGAACAAGCGCCTGCCCAAGGGCGGCGGCATCGGTGGTGGCAGCTCGGATGCGGCGACCACCCTGCTCGGTCTCGATCACCTGTGGCAACTGGGCTGGAGCGAGGATCGCCTGGCGGCCCTGGGCCTCGGCCTGGGCGCCGACGTACCGGTTTTCGTGCGCGGCCGCGCGGCCTTCGCCGAAGGCGTCGGCGAAAAACTCACACCGGTCGAGCTGCCGGAGCCGTGGTTTCTCGTCGCCGTACCGCAAGTGCTTGTCAGTACAGCAGAAGTTTTCTCCGACCCTGAGTTGACACGCGATACGCCGCCCATTAAAGTTCGCAGCCTTCTTGAGGGGGGTGGTCGTAACGACTGCCAGCCGGTCGTCGAGAAGCGTTACTCTGCTGTTCGTAACGCGCTGATCTTGCTGAACAAATTTGTTCCGACAAGATTGACCGGCACTGGAGCTTGTGTGTTTGGGAGCTTCCCAAACCGGGACGATGCTGATAAAGTCGCCCGCCAACTTCCAGCCACACTGCCAAGTTTTGTTGCGCAGGGTGCCAACGTTTCGATGTTGCACCGCAAGCTGCAAGAACTGGCCAGGAAGTGAATGCGTAGCATCGGTTATACGTTACAGGGGCGTCGCCAAGCGGTAAGGCACCAGGTTTTGATCCTGGCATGCGTTGGTTCGAATCCAGCCGCCCCTGCCATAACCACCCAAGGGTGGCTCGTACTACCGAATTGAGCAGCATTGCGTCACACACGATACAGGGGCGTCGCCAAGCGGTAAGGCACCAGGTTTTGATCCTGGCATGCGTTGGTTCGAATCCAGCCGCCCCTGCCATTTTTATACTCATCCAGGTTACCCTCAGCCGGCAGGTACTGCGCGTGTCCAAGATGATGGTCTTTACGGGGAACGCTAACCCCGATCTGGCGCGACGTATCGTTCGTCAGCTGCACATTCCCCTCGGTGATGCCTCGGTCGGTAAATTCTCCGACGGCGAAATCATGATCGAAATCAACGAGAACGTCCGCGGTAAGGACGTTTTCCTGATTCAGCCGACGTGCGCGCCAACCAATGACAACCTGATGGAGCTGGTGGTGATGGCAGACGCCTTCCGCCGCTCCTCAGCGACTCGAATCACTGCAGTCATCCCCTACTTCGGCTATGCCCGCCAGGATCGCCGCCCGCGCTCCGCTCGCGTGGCAATCAGCGCCAAGGTCGTGGCCGACATGCTCACCGTGGTAGGCATCGACCGGGTTCTCACCGTCGACCTGCACGCGGATCAGATCCAAGGCTTCTTCGATATCCCGGTCGACAACATCTACGGCTCGCCCGTACTGGTCGACGACATCGAAGATCAACGCTTCGACAATCTCATGATCGTTTCCCCGGACATCGGCGGCGTGGTGCGTGCTCGCGCCGTGGCCAAGAGCCTGGGCGTCGATCTGGCGATCATCGACAAGCGTCGTGAAAAGGCCAACCACTCCGAAGTGATGCACATCATCGGTGACGTGGAAGGTCGTACCTGCATCCTGGTCGACGACATGGTCGACACCGCCGGCACCCTGTGCCACGCGGCCAAGGCTCTGAAGGAACACGGCGCTGCCAAGGTGTACGCCTATGCCACGCACCCGGTGCTGTCGGGCCGTGCCATCGAGAACATCGAGAACTCGGTACTGGACGAACTGGTGGTGACCAACACCATCCCGCTGTCCGCCGCCGCGCAATCCTGTTCGCGCATCCGTCAACTGGACATCGCACCGGTTGTCGCTGAAGCGGTACGCCGCATCAGCAATGAAGAATCGATCAGTGCGATGTTCCGTTAACCCGGAACGCCCCTGACGAAACATGCCTGGCCACCTGGCCAGGCCTTTCACCGAACCGCCCCGCCGCTGGTCGCAAGCGTAACGGGCGGTTTGGTTATTCTGGAGAAGTGAAATGACTGCTGAATTTACCCTGAATGCCGAAGCGCGTTCCGACCTGGGGAAAGGTGCGAGCCGCCGCCTGCGTCGTAACGCCAGCCTGGTTCCTGCCGTGATCTACGGTGGCGACAAGGCCCCCCTGTCCATCAGCCTGGTTGCCAAGGATTTCGCCAAGTTGCTGGAAAACGAAGCAGCCTTCAGCCACGTGCTGAACCTGACCGTTGACGGCAAGAAAGAAAACGTTCTGATCAAAGCCCTGCAGCGCCACCCGGCCAAAGGCTTCGTTCTGCACGCTGACTTCATCCGCGTGGTGGCCGGCCAGAAACTGACCGCACACGTGCCGCTGCACTTCATCAACGAAGCTACCTCCGTTGGCGTGAAGCAGAAAGGCGGTGAAGTTCTGCACTCGCTGAACGAAGTTGAAGTCTCCTGCCTGCCGAAAGACCTGCCGGAGTTCATCGAAGTCGACTTCGCCAACGTCGATCTGGACCAGACCGTTCACCTGTCCGACATCAAGCTGCCGAAAGGCGTTGAGCTGGTTGCTCTGGCCCACGGTAGCGATCTGCCGGTTGCCAGCGTTCACCTGCCGCGCGTTCGTGCAGAAGACGCAGCCGAAGGCGAAGGCGAAAGCACCGCCGAGTAATTCCGGCTCGCTACGCCTGCTTCAAGAAAGGGCTCCTGTATGACTGCCGTACAACTGATCGTTGGCCTGGGTAACCCGGGCCCCGAATACGACCAGACCCGGCACAATGCAGGGGCCCTTTTCGTTGAGCGCCTGGCGGAGCGCCTGCGCTTCAATCTCAGCGTTGATCGCAAGTATTTTGGCCTGGTGGGCAAGTTCAATCACCAGGGCCGCGAAGTTCGTCTGCTTATCCCCACCACCTTCATGAACCGCAGCGGCCAGTCCGTGGCGGCGTTGGCGAATTTCTTCAAGCTAAAACCCGAAGAAATCTTGGTGGCCCACGACGAACTCGACATGCCTCCCGGCGTCGCCAAACTCAAACAGGGTGGCGGGCACGGCGGGCATAACGGGCTGCGCGACATCATTGCCCAGCTCGGCAACCAGAACAATTTCCACCGCCTGCGGCTTGGCATCGGCCACCCTGGGCACGCCAGCATGGTCTCCAACTTCGTACTCGGCCGCGCGCCGCGTGGCGAGCAGGAACTGCTGGATACCAGCATCGGCTTCGCCCTCGACGTCCTCCCGGAAATACTCGCCGGTGACTGGACGGTAGCGATGCGCAAGCTGCACAGCCAGAAAGCCACTCTCTAATTTCATCTACCGCCATTGGCGCGAGGGATACACCATGGGATTCAATTGCGGCATCGTCGGCCTGCCCAACGTCGGCAAGTCCACCCTGTTCAATGCCCTCACCAAGTCCGGCATCGCCGCTGAGAATTTCCCGTTCTGCACCATCGAGCCGAACAGCGGCATCGTGCCCATGCCCGACCCACGCCTCGACGCCCTGGCCGAGATCGTCAAGCCCGAGCGCGTGATTCCCACCACCATGGAATTCGTCGATATCGCCGGCCTGGTCGCCGGCGCCTCGAAAGGTGAAGGCCTGGGCAACAAGTTCCTCGCCAACATCCGCGAGACCGACGCCATCGCCCATGTGGTGCGTTGCTTCGAAGACGAGAACGTCATCCACGTCGCCAACAGTGTCGACCCCAAGCGCGACATCGAGATCATCGACCTCGAGCTGATCATGGCCGACCTCGACAGCTGCGAGAAGCAACTGCAGCGCGTCGCCCGTACCGCCAAGGGCGGCGACAAGGAAGCCGTGGCACAGAAGGCGCTGCTGGAAAAGCTCATCCCGCACTTCACCGAAGGCAAGCCGGCGCGCAGCCTGCTCAAGAACCTGGGTGACGACGAGAAGCGCCTGGCCAAGACCTTCCACTTGCTGACCACCAAACCGGTGATGTACATCGCCAACGTCGCTGAAGACGGCTTCGAGAACAACCCGCACCTGGACGTGGTGAGAGCCATCGCCGAGGAAGAAGGCGCCATCGTCGTGCCAGTGTGCAACAAGATCGAAGCCGAGATCGCCGAACTGGACGATCTGGAAGAGATGCAGATGTTCCTGGAAACCATGGGCATGACCGAACCCGGCTTGAACCGCGTGATCCGCGCCGGTTACTCGCTGCTCAACCTGCAAACCTACTTCACCGCCGGCGTGAAGGAAGTGCGCGCCTGGACCGTCAAGGTCGGCGCCACCGCCCCACAATCCGCGGCCGCCATTCATACCGATTTCGAAAAAGGCTTCATCCGCGCCGAAGTCATCGCCTATGACGACTTCATCCAGTACAAAGGCGAAGCCGGTGCCAAGGAAGCGGGCAAATGGCGCCTGGAAGGCAAGGAGTACATCGTCAAGGACGGCGACGTGATGCACTTCCGCTTCAACGTCTAAGCCCTTGCCATAACGAACGAAGCCGCGCGAACAACGCGGCTTTGTTGTTTCTGCAGTTGTACATGGCGCCCTGCGATACGGCTTTTTGCCAGCATCGCCCTATGCATGACGCCGCGCAGCAGTATACTGGCCCTGCCCTCCCCAGCAGGCGCTGTACCGTGAAACCCGACATTCCGAGTTCTGCTTCGGTCAGCCTCCCATCAGCGCGATTCGCTGCGCTGTTGCGCCTTGCCGGCCGCCTGAGCGGCTTCGGCCTCTGCGGCATCGCCACCGGCGATGACCCCTTGCAGCTCGACCCGCCGCAGCCCGCTGCCCTCCAGCAGGCCTTGCAGCCACTGCTCATTCGTACGCGACTCGGCCAGTCACCACTCGTCATGCCAGACGCACGCCTGGGCGCACGTCACCCACATGACGCGCTCGGTTGCTTTATCGGATACCCACTGCGTGTCGAAGCCGGCGAATGCCTCGGCATATTTTTCGTGGCCGATGCGGCCGCCCAGGCGATCGACGCCATCTTGCAGGGCACACTGCAGGACATCGCCGACAGCGGACAGCGCTGCCCAGTTGCTCGCCCAGACGCCGACCGACGACGCCTCGCGGGAAGAAAACCGCATGGCCTTGGCCATTCAGGGCAGCGGCACCGGCATCTGGGATCGAGACCTGCTCAGGGGACAAATCCACTACTCCACCGCCTGGAAAGCCATGCTCGCCTATGCCGAACACGAGGTCAGCACGCGTATCGAAGACAGCTACGCACGCGTTCACCCCGACGAGCTGGAGCACGTGCAGCAAGCAATGCAGGCCCACTTCAACGGGCAAACCGAGCAGTACCATGTGGAGCATCGCCTGCGCTGCCGCGATGGCAGCTACAAATGGGTGTGCAGCCGCGGCAAGGTGGTCGCCCGCGACGCGCAGGGCAATGCCCTGCGCATGCTCGGCACCACCACCGACATCAGCAACCTGCGCTCACTGGCCAAGCGCCTGCAGCATAGCGTTGAGCTGGTCACCAGGCTGACCGACCAGGTACCCGGTGTGGTCTTCCAGTACCTCAGCTACCGCGACGGCAGCGGTAGCTTCACCTACGTCAGTGCCGGTGTACGCGACATCTTCGAAGTCACCCCGGAGCAACTGCTGCACGATCCGGAAATCATCCACCATTGCGTGCACCCCGACGACCTCGCCGTGTACAACGCCGCGCGCAAGGAAGCCGAGCGAGTCTTCTCCAACTGGCACGTCGAATACCGCGTGCAGTTGCCTCGGCAAGGCCTGCGCTGGCGCCTGGGGGAAGCGCGCCCACAGCGCGAAGTGGACGGCAGCATCGCCTGGCACGGCGTGGTGACCGACATCACCGAGCGCAAACGCTTCGAGCGCGAACTGCACGAATTCGCCTCCATGGATGCCCTCACCCAACTGGCCAACCGGCGCGTGTTCATGGCCTACCTGGGCACCGAACTGGCGCGCATCCAGCGTCGCGACATGAGCGTGTCGAGCCTGCTGATGTGCGACTTGGACCACTTCAAACTGGTCAACGACCGCTGGGGCCATGGCATCGGCGACCGCGCCCTGCGCCATTTCAGCGATATCCTGCGCAGCCAACTGCGCGCCAGCGACCTGGCCGGCCGCGTCGGCGGCGAAGAGTTCGCCGTGCTGCTCAGCGGTGCCGGCAGCTTCCCAGCCCGCGACTTCTCCTGTCGCGTGCAACACGCCCTGGCCAGCGAGCCGCTGCGCGTCGACGGTGAGGAAATCCACCTGACCCTGAGCATCGGCCTCACCCAACTGACACCACAGGACTCCACCCCAGACACCGCCTTCGGCCGCGCCGACAAAGCGCTCTACCGCGCCAAGCAGAACGGCCGCAATCGCGTAGAGATCAATTGAGGGACCGGCAATGGCAGAAAAACCAGGCCAGACGCCTAAGCGGTTGAAAGTTCGTAAATTTATTCTGCCTCAGGGCTTGACACCCCCCAGACAGATAAGGAAAATGCGCGCCACTCGGCTACGTAGCTCAGCTGGTTAGAGCATAGCATTCATAATGCTGGGGTCCGGGGTTCAAGTCCCTGCGTAGCCACCAAACAAAACAAGGGTTTACCGAAAGGTAAGCCCTTTTTTGTTTGCGCCGGTGACTACAAAGTGACTATGGCGTGTCCACTACGATCAATCGACCCAAGGGTTTATGACGCTCACCCCCAGGTGATCGAAGTGCCGAACATTACGCGTAGCAACAGGCGCATCGTATAAAGCCGCAATGGCAGCGATCTGCGCATCGGCCATATCTGACACTTTTCTCTTCGCCTCACTGGCTGCAGCCAAACTGGCATAGCGAATCGCCGCATCGGTATCGAACGGCAGAATGCGCCCCGCAAAATCCTCATCAAACATCAGCTTCGCCATATCGGCGAAAGCAGTCTTGCGCTTCCCATCCGGCAGTCGAGCGATTCCGTAGAGGATTTCAACCACGGTGATGGAGCTTATATAAAGCTGCCCTGCAGGCTGCTGGTCGATCCATGACAGAACTTCTACCGCTGGCTTGGCTTTCATCAGCTCCGAAAGCACGTTGGTATCAATCAGGATCATTCGTCGAAGCTCGCAGCCCTGGCTTTAGTGTTTCGCTCAGGCGCTTCAAGGTCAGCACCACCCACTGCAGAAAAACGGGCATGGATTCGACTACCTAAACCACCTTTCTTATCTTGCTTGGTCAGCGCTTGGCGAATGATCAGTCTCGCCTCTTCTTCCATGGAACGCCCGTGGCTGGCGGCAACGACGCGCAGCATGGCCTTGAGGTCATCATCCAGATTTCGAATAGTGATAGTTGCCATAAGGCCCTCCAAATGAAATCAATGCAGTCATTGCTATCATACGTATATGCATGTAGACATGCCCACATGTTTACAAGCCAATGGCATAGCTGCCCTGTTGCAGCGGCGACAGACGAAGGGCCGAGGCCAAGTGATCACACGATAGGTAGCGCTGTTCATGGTCATCCGAGCCGCTGGCGAACTGTTGGATGATGGAATGCACAGACGGTCATCTGCCTGATAGCGTGCAGCATACCTTGCAGTCACAGTACTGGATGCGCCAGGCGCGTAACGCAAAAAAGGCTTATCACCCGATAAGCCTTTTCGTCGCAAATGCGTTGTATCTAGATCACCAAAAACCCCGCCACGATCAGTGCCGCCACGGTCACCACACCTAAGATGAGCAGTACCCGGCTGGTCCTGGTGTTTTCACGGTTGTCGATCAGCGGCTGGGCTGGCAGTTGCAGGTAGGGAGGCGTGGTGCTGAGTTTGAGGGGGCGTTGGATGCGCAGGACGTTGCCACCCTTGGGGTCTGGCTTGGCGCTGAAGTTGTCCCATGAGGCGTTGTGCCCCCGCTGTCGACGGCCTTCGCGCCACCACTCTCGGTCTTCCGGTCCCATGCTTCGCCCTCCTGGCTGTTGTGGTCTGATCCATCAGAGCTGCATCGGCAGCTGCAAGTTCAGTGTACGCCTGTAAACCGCCTCACGTGGGGCGATATACGCACCGTCAATCGGCTGGTATTCGGCGGTGACGCTGTTACGCCAGCGGACGGTGTGCACAACCCGCTTTCTCCTGCGCGCCCGACTGCAACAGTGACTGCCCTCACTTCCCTTATCTTCGCCGTCAGACCTTATGGTTCGGGGCTGTTGCACCTGGCTACAGGCGGGCGTGCTGGGCATGCCGGTAAAAGCCAAGCCTTTGTGCTGGCGATAGACAACGGCCTGCGGGTTGGCGTACGCGCGGGTGGTACGCGTGTGATTCAGGGGCGCACCTATGCTGGATGACCAGGGTCGCCACATCGCTCGGTTGAATGGCTGGCATCGAGGAGGGGTCCCTGGCGGTGAAGTCGACCTATAGGGCCGTGGCCGGCGGCGTGATGATCAGCAAGCCTCTGGCCATGGCCAACTATGCTGCTGCGTCGAGCGGCTTTACTGGACGTCTGTGCCCAATGGTCACACACGCTCGAAACCGGCGGCTGGAAACGGTCGGCTAGTTGAGCAGTAGCTCGACCGACAGGAACAGGCCAGCGATGCCGCACAGCAGCCCGCCCAGCCAGAAGAACGAGGCGCCGCGCTGCACTGGAGTGTCGATCACCGCGCGCTTAGGGAAGGCCGGATCGTAGCGCACCGCCACCAGATCGCCTTTACGGTAGTGGCGCCAACTGCTCATGCTGCTCTCGTGCATGTGCCGGTTGCCGTGCTCGTCGCGCCACTCGAAACGCGGGTAGCGGCTCGGTGTGCTGAGCCCCCGGTCACTGGCAATGATCCGCCCTTTTGCGCACAACCAGTCGCGGCTGACATGACGCCGGGACAGACCGATGCCCATGAGAACGGCGCCGACGCAGCCGAACACCAGGGCAAGAAAAACAGCAACAGGCATGTATCACTCGAATCAGGTACGTGAATAAGTAGTGCCCCCTGTAGCCCGAAGGTTCACGGAAAAAAACTGCCGTTCGGCGGCATGCGCAGCGGGGTGTGCAGAAGTGTCACCGGCAACGCGGTATAAGAAGACGACAGGCTGGTGGGGTGGCCTAAAATTTAGGTTGAGTTTTCCGCAGCCTGCCCGTGTCCATTCCTATGGACACGGATTAAGGAGAGTCACATGAAAACCAAGCCCACCCTCAGTATCTTGTTCGGCGCCCTGTTGGTCAGCGGCATGGCCCATGCGGCCGACCCGGCCGAGCAGGAACCGGCCCGTGAGGTTTATCAGGATCAGGTGCTCAAGCAGCAGCCGGACCAGGAAGATCCACAAGCCAAGGACCCGATGCACATCGGCGATCTCAAGGAAGGCACCCCGGCACCGCACAAGTACTGGCGTGACGACTACGCGATCAAGGATCTGAAAAAGCACAACCTGCCGGAGCCCGAAGACAAGGAGCACGAGCATTGGGTGAAGATCGGTACCGACTACGTGTTGCTCAACAACAACACCGGCACCATTCAGCGCATCATCAAAGGCAAGTAACCGCGCTGTCACGCTGCACCGACACGGAAATTAAAGCTCAACGACGCCGCGTAAGTGGCTATCATTCACGCAGGTTCCGCCATGCCTCGTGTCGGTTCTTTCTCTTCTAGGGATGGATGATGAAAGTTTCAGCAAACAAACCCAAAAGCCCGCGCAGTGAGCTCGCGCGCACTGCCCTCGCGGTGGCCGTTGGTGCCGCGCTGGCTTATGGGGCGGCTCATCTGTTCACCCGCCTCTACCCGACGCAGCAACAGGCAGCACCGACCACCACCAATGTCACCCCGGCTCCGGCTGCCGCCCCCAAGGTTGCGCCGATAGGGCCAGTGGCGCCCGGTGAAGATCCCTGGTGGCGTGGCGATACCGAGTTCTGGCAGGAACAGGCACGCTTGAATAGCGCCGCGGTAGCACCGCAATACCGCGAGCTGCAATTCGCCTGGTCCGAGCATATGGCCGCGCTTGCCAAACAACGCGCCCAGCAGGACGGCAGCAAGCGCGACCCGGCCACCCTGCAGGCCAATGACGCACAAACCACCGAGCTGCATATCCAGTCACGCAGCAGGCAGTAATCCTCGGCCGCCCGGCTGCGCTCGCCCCCTCTTGCGTTCATCGCAGCGCGCTCGCCGCAGGGAACGCTTGCACGGCCGAGGGCTCAAATTCTGCCTCAGCCTCGCGCTTTCGCACGCCGATGCGAGCATAATGCCGCCCCCAAGCAGCCCGCCCGGATCGTCGTCGGGCTGCCCTATCGTTGGAGCCCTCGATGGAATTCATTCACCTGGTTATCGATTTCATTCTGCATATCGACCAGCACCTGGCGGCCCTGACCGCTCAATACGGCACCTGGATCTACGCGATCCTGTTCCTGATCGTGTTCTGCGAAACCGGCCTGGTGGTTACGCCGTTCCTGCCCGGTGACTCGCTGCTGTTCGTGGCCGGTGCCATCGCCGTGCACGGCACCATGAACGTGCACCTGCTGGTGCTACTGTTGATCACCGCGGCGATTCTCGGCGACGCATTGAACTACACCATCGGCCGCTTCATGGGCCAGCGGCTGTTCCGCAACCCGGACTCGAAGATCTTCCGCCGTCGCCACCTGGAAATCACCCAGCAGTTCTATGCCCGCCACGGCGGCAAGACGATCATCCTGGCGCGCTTCGTGCCGATCGTGCGCACCTTCGCGCCCTTCGTCGCCGGCATGGGCCGCATGAACTATGCCCACTTCGCCGCTTATAACGTGGTCGGCGCGATCCTGTGGGTCACCCTGTTCACCTACGGCGGCTACTTCTTCGGTAACCTGCCGGCGGTGCAGAGCAACCTGCACTACCTGATCATCGGCATCATCATCGTGTCGATCCTACCGGGTGTGATTCAGCTGATTCGCCACAAGATGAGCAGCTCGGCGCGTGTACAGACACCGCAATAAGAGCCTGACGCCCAATAAAAAACCCCGCGATAGCGGGGTTTTTTATTGGGCGATCGCAACCGATCAGGACTGCGGTGCGGCCGCGGTGGCCGGTGCGGTCTGGGTACGCTCGTTCCAGCCACCACCGAGTGCCTTGTACAGGTTGATCTCGCTGGTGAGCTGCGACAGGCGTACACCGATCAGTTGCTGCTCGGCGCTGAACAGCTGGCGCTGGGCATCGAGCAGGGTCAGGTAGCTGTCCACGCCGGTACGGAAACGGCGGTCAGCCAGGTCGTAGTAGTTCTCGGAGGTTTCCACCAGGCGGCGCTGCGCCTGCAGTTGCTCTTCGAAGGTACCGCGCGCGGCGAGACCATCGGAGACTTCCTGGAAGGCGGTCTGCACCGCTTTCTCGTAGTTCGCCACCTGAATGTTCTTCTGGATCTCGGCGTAGTCGAGGTTCGCGCGCAGGCGACCGGCCGTGAAGATCGGCAGGTTGATCTGCGGCTGGAACAGCCAGGTGCCCGAACCGCCGTCGAACAGGCCCGACAGCTGGCGGCTGGCGGTACCGGCGTTGGCAGTCAGGCTGATGCTCGGGAAGAACGCAGCACGCGCAGCGCCGATGCTGGCGTTGGCGGCGAGCAGTTCACGCTCGGCCTGCAGCACGTCGGGGCGGCGCTGCAGCAGGTCGGACGGCAGGCCAGCCGGCAGATCGGCCAGCAGTTGCTTGTCGAGCCCCTCGCCTTGCGGCAAGTCGGCCGGCACCGGGCCGCCGAGCAGCACGCCCAGGGCGTTGCGATCCTGCGCGACCTGACGGGTGTACTGCGCCAGGTTGGCCTGGGCGGTCTGTACCGAGGTACGCGCCTGGCTCAGGGACAAAGCATCGGTTACACCGACGTCGAAACTGCGCTGGGTCAATTCCAGGCTGCGCTGGAAGGTGCCGAGCGTTTCGCGGGTCAGCTTGAGCAACGCCTCGTCGGCCTGCAGCGTCAGGTAGGCGTTGGCCACGCTGGCGATCAGGCTGATCTGGGTGCTGCGCTGCGCCTCTTCGGTGGCGAAGTATTGCTGCAGAGTCTGTTCGTTGAGGCTGCGCAGGCGACCAAAGAAGTCCACTTCCCAGGCATTCACGCCCACGGTCGCGCTGTACTGGCCACCGACCGTGGAGCGGCCGGTCTGCGACAGATCAGCGGGGGTACGTTGGCGGGCACCGCTACCATCGGCCGATACGTTGGGGAACAGCTCCGAACGCTGGATGCGGTACTGGGCCTGGTAAGCCTCGACGTTCAACGCCGCCACACGCAGGTCGCGGTTGTTGTTCAGCGCGGTTTCCACCAGGCGCTGCAGGGCCGGATCACGCAGGAACTCGCGCCAGCCGAGATCGGCCGCCGCGACCGAGCCCTGCACGGCGCTGCCCTGGTAAGCCTGGCCCTGGGGCCAGGCACTGTCGACCGGCGCATCGGGGCGCTGGTAGTCGGGGATCATGGTGCAGCCGCTGAGCACGATGCTCGCGACGGCTAGAGACAACAGGGACTGCCTCACTGGACGGCCTCCTCATCGTTGAGTTTTTTGGCGCTCTTGTCCTTGAACATCGAGCTGACCACCACGTAGAACAACGGGATCCAGAAGATCGCCAGCACCGCCGCGGTAAGCATACCGCCGATCACACCGGTACCGATGGCATGTTTGCTACCGGCACCCGCGCCGCTGGAAATGGCCAGCGGAACCACGCCAAGGATGAATGCCAGGGAGGTCATGATGATCGGGCGCAGTCGCATGCGGCACGCCTCGACCGCCGCCTCGAGATGGCTCATGCCCTGCTCGTGCAGCGACTTGGCGAACTCGACGATGAGGATCGCGTTCCGCGCCGACAAACCGATGGTGGTGATCAAGCCCACCTGGAAGAACACGTCGTTGGACAACCCGCGCCCCAGGGTGAACAGCAGCGCACCGAGAATACCCAGCGGCACTACCAGGATCACCGAGAACGGAATCGACCAGCTCTCGTACAGTGCCGCCAGGCAGAGGAACACCACCAGCAGCGAAAGCGCATAGAGGGCCAGGGTCTGCGAACCCGCCAGACGCTCCTCGTAGGATTGCCCGGTCCAGTCGAAGCCGACGCCCTGCGGCAACTCGGCGGCGATGCGCTCGACCTCGGCCATCGCCTCACCCGAACTATGACCCGGCGCTGGCGCACCTAGAATCTCGATGGCGCTCACCCCGTTGTAGCGCGACAGCTTGGGCGAACCGTAGGTCCACTCGCCAGTGGCGAAGGCGCTGAACGGCACCATCTGGCCCTGGTCGTTGCGTACGTGCCACTTGCTCAGGTCTTCGGGGTTCATGCGCGAGTCGCTTTGACCCTGCAGATACACCTTCTTGACCCGACCGCGGTCGATGAAGTCGTTGACGTAACTGCCGCCCCAACCAATCTGCAGGGTGGTGTTGACGTCCGACAGGGACACACCCAGGGTGCGCACCTTCTCGTCGTCGATCAGCAGCTTGTACTGCGGCTCGTCGAGCAGACCGTTGGCGCGCACGCTGCTGAGCACCGGGCTCTGGTTGGCCAGTTGCAGGAACTTGTCACGGGCTTCGTTCAGGGTGGCCTGGCCAACGCCGGCGCGGTCCTGCAGGAACAGGTTGAAGCCGGTGGCGTTACCCAGCTCCATGACCGCAGGCGGGGCGAAGGCGAACACCATGGCATCGCGGAACTCGCCACCGAAGAAGCGGCCCTGGGCGCGCTCCGCCAGTTCGGCGACGCTGGTGCCGGCAGCGGTACGCTCGGACCACGGCTTGAGCATGATGAACGCCATACCCGAGCTCTGGCCACGGCCGGCGAAGTTGAAGCCGGTCACGGTGAACACCGAATTGACCACATCCTTCTCGTCTTCGAGCAGGTACTTGCGCATGTCGTCGACGACCGCCTGGGTACGCTCGGCACTGGAGCCGGACGGCGTCTGCACCTGAGCGAACAGAACGCCCTGGTCTTCCTCGGGCAGGAACGCCGACGGGATCAGGGTGAACAGCCAGCCCGCCACCGCCACGATGACCGCGTAGATGATCAGGAATGGCGCCTTGCGCTTGACCACGCCGCGTACACCACGCTCATAGCCGTTGACGCTACGCTCGAAGGTGCGGTTGAACCAGCCGAAGAAGCCGCCCTTCTCGTGGTGATCGCCCTTGGCGATCGGTTTGAGCATGGTGGCGCACAGCGCCGGCGTGAAGATCAGTGCGAGGATTACCGAGAGCACCATGGCCGAAACGATGGTGATCGAGAACTGCCGGTAGATGACGCCCACCGAACCGCCGAAGAAGGCCATAGGCAGCAGCACCGCCGACAGCACCACGCCGATACCGACCAGTGCGCCCTGGATCTGCCCCATGGATTTTCGCGTCGCCTCGAGCGGCGACAGCCCCTCTTCGCGCATCACCCGCTCGACGTTCTCGACCACCACGATGGCGTCGTCCACCAGCAGGCCGATGGCCAGGATCATGGCGAACATGGTCAGGGTGTTGATGCTGTAGCCGAATACCGCCAGCACGCCAAAGGTACCGAGCAATACCACCGGCACGGCCAGGGTCGGGATCAATGTGGCGCGGAAGTTCTGCAGGAACAGATACATGACCAGGAAGACCAGCACGAAGGCTTCGATCAGGGTCATGATCACGCCATGGATCGACTCCTGCACCACGGGGGTGGAGTCGTACGGCATCACCACTTCCATGCCGGCCGGAAAGAACGGCTTCAGCTCTTCGATGGTGGCGCGGATCGCATTGGCGGTATCCAGGGCATTGGCGCCGGTAGCCAGCTTGATCGCCAGACCGGAGGCCGGGTTGCCGTTGAACTGCGCACGGATGTTGTAGTTCTCGCCGCCCAGCTCGACCTTGGCGACATCGCCCAGGCGCACCTGGGAACCGTCGCGGTTGACCTTCAGCAGGATGTCGCGGAACTGCTCGGGGGTCTGCAGACGAGTTTTGCCGATGATGGTGGCGTTGAGCTGCTGGCCGGGGCCGGCTGGCAGGCCACCGAACTGGCCGGAGGAAATCTGCACGTTCTGCGCCTGCACGGCGGTGCGCACGTCGACCGGGGTCAGCTGGAAGTTGTTGAGCTTGGCCGGGTCGAGCCAGATGCGCATGGCGTACTGGGCACCGAACACCTGGAAGTCGCCGACGCCGGGGGTCCGGGAAATCGGGTCCTGCATGTTGGCGACGATGTAGTTGGACAGGTCCTGGTTGGTCATGCTGCCGTCAGTGGACACCACGCCGATCACCAGCAGGAAGTTCTTCACTGCCTTGGTGACGCGCAGGCCCTGCTGCTGGACTTCCTGAGGCAACAGCGGCGTGGCCAGCTGCAACTTGTTCTGCACCTGAACCTGGGCGATGTCCGGGTTGGTGCCCTGGTTGAAGGTGACAACAATTTCCATGCTGCCGTCGGAGTTGCTCGCCGAGCTGATGTAGCGCAGCCCATCGATACCGTTCATTTGCTGCTCGATCACCTGCACCACCGTGTCCTGCACGGTCTGTGCGGAGGCACCCGGGTAGTTGACCTGGATGCTCACGGCAGGCGCAGCGATGCTCGGGTATTGGTTGACCGGCAGTTTGAGGATGGACAGTCCGCCGGCCAGCATGATCACCAAGGCGATCACCCAGGCGAAAATCGGCCTGTCGATGAAGAAATTCGACATCGTGTAATCGCTCCTTAGCGGCTCTCAGCCTGGTCAGCCGCCTGTTGCGGCGCGGCCACGTTCTTCGCTTCGGTGGTTTTCACCTCGCCCCCCGGCTGCACAAACTGCAGGCCTTCGGTGATCAGCTTGTCGCCGGATTTCAGGCCATCGAGCACCAGCCAGCGGTTGCCGGCGGTACGTTCGGCCTTGATCTGGCGCAGCTCGACCTTGTTCTCGGCATTGACCACCAGCGCGGTCGGGTCACCCTTGGCGTTGCGGGTCACGCCTTGTTGCGGCGCGAGGATGGCTTCCTTGTTCACACCGGCAGGCAGGCGGGCATGCACGAACATGCCGGGCAGCAGGGTATGGTCGGGGTTAGGGAATACGGCGCGCATGGTCACCGAGCCCGTGCCTTCATCGACCGACACTTCGGCGAATTCCAGGGTGCCTTCGTGCTCGTAGGTGCTGCCGTCCTCGAGGCGCAGCTGCACCTTGGCAGCGGTGTCGCTGGCCTTCTGCAACTGGCCGCTTTCCAGTTCGCGGCGCAGGCGCAGCAGGTCCTTGGTCGGCTGGGTCACGTCGACGTAGATCGGATCGAGCTGCTGGATGGTCGCCATGGCGTTGGTCTGGCCGTTGCTGACCAGCGCGCCTTCGGTGACCGCGGAACGGCCAACGCGGCCGGCAATGGGCGCCAGCACCTTGGTATAGCGCACGTTGATGCGCGCCTGCTCCAGCGAGGCCTCGGCCTGCAGGCGAGACGCCTGGGCTTCATCGTAGGCCTGACGGCTCACGGCCTGATCGGACACCAGGCTCTTGTAACGCTCGGCCAGCGATTTGGCCGAGGCCAGGGTCGCTTCCGCGCTCTTGGCTGCAGCCACGTACACCGCCGAATCGATCTGATACAGCTGTTCACCGGCTTTGACTTCAGAACCTTCCTTGAACAGGCGCTTCTGAATGATGCCGTCGACCTGCGGACGCACCTCGGCGATGCGGTAAGCAGCGGTTCTGCCCGGCAGTTCGGTGGTCAGCGTATAGGGCTCTGCCTGCAGCGTGACGACGCCGACAGTCGGCGCCTGACGCGGTGGCGGAGCAGCCTCATCGCTGCAACCAGCGAGCGTCAGCGTGGCCAGAGCGATAGCGGAAACCATAGCGGCGAAGGCTGGCTTCTTCTGCATCTGAAAGGACCTCATGTCTAAGTGATTCGAGCCGCGGGGGCGATACCTGGCAGATAGCCGAGGTGGATATTGGGAAATAAAGCGCAAATATACTTACGTTCGAGAATGTTTGTAAATGCATCTTTTTGTGTGACACTGCGCGCCTGTGTGACCCCGGCCAGGGGTTTTGATCCGAATTTTTTACGCTTGGAAGCCGCGCTATGGCCAGACGCACCAAAGAGGAAGCCGAAGAAACCCGCGCGCAGATTCTCGATGCCGCCGAGCGGGTGTTCTACGCCAATGGCGTGTCGGCCACCTCGCTGGCAGACATCGCCGCCGCAGCCGGCGTCACGCGTGGCGCCATCTATTGGCACTTCCAGAACAAGGTCGACGTGTTCCAAGCCATGCTCGACCGCCGCCTGCTGCCCCAGGAAGAACTGTCCCGTGCTTGCGAAAGCGAGGACGAACCTGACCCACTGGGCAACATGCGCCAACTGCTGGTGCAACTGCTGTTGCGCATGCATGCCGACATCGAATGCCGACGGGTTGGAGAAATTCTGCAATACAAATGTGAATACAGCTCCGAGCTCGGCGGCCTGCGCCAGCAGATGCAGGTGTTCCAGCAAGAATGCGACCAACGCATTGCCAGAACATTACGCAATGCCGTCAACCGCGGCCAGTTGCCGGCCGACCTCGACTGCCAGCGCGCGGCCATCTGTCTGCATGCTTACATGGATGGCCTGCAGGCCCACTGGCTGCTCAATCCTGACGCCTACGACCTGCAAGCCCATGCCCACGCCATGGTCGACGCGATGATCGACATGCTGCAGCACAGTGAAGCGCTGCGTACCTGCTGATCGACCTGGAAGCTATTCATAATCTTTAAGCTCAGGTTCGACGACTTGGGCAGCTAAGTGGCGGGAGCGGCCGTTCCCCGACCCACTGTGGGAGCGCGCCATGCGCGCGAAAAATCGCGGCATGGACTAGGTGTGTAAACCCAGTACGTTGTTCAGTGGCAATGGAGCCCGACTGATTGGTGGTTTGTAGCTGAGACTGCTGTGCGGCCTGTGCCAGTTGTAATGGTGCAGCCAGGCTGGCAAATGCCTGGCTCGTTGTTCGGAGCTGTCATAGCTGCGTGCATAGGCCCACTCACGTAGGCTCGTTTGGATGAAACGTTCGGCTTTGCCGTTCGTGCGCGGTGTATAGGGTTTAGTGCGCATGTGTTTCAGCCCTAGCCGAGCACATAAGCACCGAAAAGAATGAGAGCGGTAGCAGGCACCATTGTCTGTCATGACGCGTTTGAAGCGGATGCCCAGCCCGCGGTAGTAACGCAACGCCTGCAGCAGGGCTCGACAGGCGCTGTTGCCGCGCTCATCTGGGTGCAGGCTGGTGAAGGCCAGCCGAGACGCGTCATCGATGGCTACATGAACGAACTCCCAGCCGGCGC
>NZ_MSXV01000043.1:36196-62068 GCF_001945395.1 Pseudomonas sp. PA15(2017)
GATGCGGACGTGACGGCGATCCATCAGGCCGGCCTCGCCCTCCTCACGAAAGCGCCTGAGCCATTTGTAGGCGGTGCGGACACTGATTCCTGCGGCTTGTGCTGCATCTTCGACACGTAATCCATCGAGCATGCGCTGCACGAGAAGGGCTCGACCTCGAGGGGTAAGACGGGCATGTTTATGCAAGTTCATCCGGGGCTCCTGGAAGGCTGTGTTGGTCGCGCTTCCAGAATTCCGGGAACGCCCCGGATGAACAACCTACTGAGAGATCACAACCAGGCGTCCCCCCCGCTCCCACGGATACTGCGCTGATGTCCGTTTCTGCCTTGCAGTTACCGCCTCATGCGCACAAAGATCGTGAGCAGGCTCCTAGACCTTGTGCCCATGGCCGCGCGTGCAGCGGCCATGCTTAGATCCGTTCAGACGTCCAAAAACAAGATCCCCGCCGCCAGACCTGCACGAGAGGATGGCCATGCCTGCCCGCACCCTGCTTCTCACCACTGCCGCCATGCTGGCGTTCGCCGGCAACTCGCTGCTCTGCCGCCTGGCCCTGAACACCACCGAGATCGACCCCGCCACGTTCACCAGCCTACGCCTGGCCAGCGGCGCCGTGATGCTGACCCTGTTGCTACGCATGTGCCGCCGCCCGGCCGCGATGGCCGGAAGCTGGCGTGGGGCGACAGCGCTGTTCGTCTACGCCGCAGCGTTTTCATTCGCCTACGTGAGCCTCGATGCAGGCGTTGGCGCGCTGCTGCTGTTCGGTGCCGTGCAGATCAGCATGGTGCTCTGGGGGTGGCGCCAGGGCGAGCGGCCGGGGCCTGTGAGCCTGGCCGGCCTGCTGCTGGCTTTCGCTGGCCTGCTGGCCCTGCTGCTTCCCGGCGCCAGCGCCCCGCCCCTGCCCGGCTCGCTGATGATGCTGATCGCGGGCATCGCCTGGGGCGCCTATTCATTGCTGGGGCGCAGCGCCAGCGATGCACTGGCGGCCACCACCGGCAACTTCGTACGCAGCCTGCCCCTGACTGCACTGCTCAGCCTTGCGCTGCTGCACGCCACGAACTGGGACCTAAGCGGTGTGCTCTACGCCCTGGCGTCCGGTGCCCTGGCCTCCGGGCTTGGCTACGCCATCTGGTACATGGCCATCATCGACCTGAAAGCCATCCAGGCCGCTACCGTGCAACTGAGCGTGCCGATCATCACCGCACTGGCTGGCGGGCTGTTGCTGGGGGAGGCGCTGAGCCTGCGTCTGGGGTTGAGTTCGCTGGCCGTATTGGGTGGCATCGCCTTGGTGCTGGCAGCCAGACAACGCGCGACGGCCTGAGCCGATCGCCCCCGGCTGCGGTCTCAACTGCACGATCAACGTTGCCGGAGAATTGCCATGCGCCCGACACTGCCCCACCTGAGTGCCCTGCTGCTGATTGCCGCGCTGGCCGGCTGTGCATCCTGGGCACCGCGCGATCCGCTGCATATCGACCTGGTCGGGCTGGAGCCGCTGCCGTCGGAAGGGCTGGAGGCGCGTTTCGCCGTGAAGTTGCGGGTGCAGAATCCCAATGAAAGTGCCATCGACTTCAATGGCGTATCGCTCGCCCTGGACATCAACGACCAACCGCTGGCGCGCGGCGTCAGCGACCAGCGCGGTCAGGTGCCGCGCTTTGGGGAGACGGTGATCAGGGTGCCGGTGACCATCTCCGCCTATTCGGTGCTGCGCCAGGCCTGGGGCGCCAGCGCTCATCAACCGGGCCAGAGCCTGCCTTACCAACTGCGCGGCAAGCTCGCCGACGGCCTGTACGGTACCCGCCGCTTCAGCGACAGCGGCCAGCTGACCTGGCCGCCTGAGCCGTCGCCCGTCAGGTAGGCTCGTTTTCCGGCAACACTTCCTTCTCGCCCGGCTCCTTTCCTTCGTTCGAATAATGCTCGATGACCGCGTTGAGCTCGGCGCCGAACAACAGCACCGCACAGGAAATGTGCAGGTACAGGAGGAAGATGATGATCGCGCCAATGCTGCCGTAGGTGGCATTGTAATTGGCGAAGTTCTGCGCGTAATAGGCGAAGCCCACCGAGGCGGCGATCCACACCACCACCGCCAGTACCGAGCCCGGCGTGATGAAGCGGAAGCGTTGCTCCACATCAGGCGCCACGTAGTACACCACTGCCACCACGATCATCAGCAGGAACACCGCCACCGGCAGGCGCAGCAAGTTCCACAAGGTAACCACGATCTGCTCGATGCCAAGCTGATGCGCCAGCCAGTTCATCACCTGCGGGCCGAGCACCATCAGTGCGGCGGCAGTCAGCAGCGCCGCCGCGATCCCGATGGTGTACAGCAGCGACAGCGGGATGCGCTTCCACGGCTTGCGCCCCTCTTTAACGCCATAGGCCTTGTTCATCGCGTCCATGGTCGAGCGCACCGCTGACGAGGCCGTCCACAGCGCTACCACGATACCGATCGAGAACAGCCCGGCTTTCTGGGTCTGCAACTGGTCGATGACCGGGTTGACCAATTCGACCGTGGACAGCGGCAGCAGCAGTTCGGCCTGCTGACGCAGCCAGTCGAAGAACGGCTGCATGTCGAGCAGGCTGATCAGCGCGACCAGAAACAGCAGAAAGGGAAACAGCGAAAAGAACATCTGGAAGGCCAGGGCCGAGGCATAGGTGGGCAACTCGTCGTCAATGAAGTCGGTGACCGTCTTCTTCATCACCTGGAACAGACTGACACCCGGCAACTGGGGAAAAAACATAGCGCCTCCACTGGCTATGGCGGGCCGCTCAACGGCGACCCAGGACTCATCGGCAGATGCAGCGCTCGGCACGGGCCGAACCACCACTCTCGCTTGGAGACAGCGAAGCCGCGATGAGTTCGGGTTATCCGCGCTCGTCTGCACAACCGGCAACAGTCTCGATCCACCTGGCCCTTGCTGCAACGCGACAGAGGCGAATCAGTACCGCCTGACGCCGATCCCCAGCAACGTGTAAAACCCTATATAATCTGCGGCCTTTTCTCCACGGTCTCAGAAGGATACCCCGTGAGCACGCTGCCACCCTGCCCCGCCTGCAACTCCGAATACACCTACGAAGACGGCACCCAACTGGTGTGCCCGGAATGCGCCCACGAATGGTCGGCCACCGACAACGAGGCGACGGGCGATGACGCCAAGGTGATCAAGGACTCGGTCGGCAACGTGCTGCAGGACGGTGACACCATCACGGTGATCAAGGACCTCAAGGTCAAGGGCTCCTCGCTGGTGGTCAAGGTCGGCACCAAGGTCAAGGGTATTCGCCTGGTCGACGGCGATCACGATATCGACTGCAAGATCGATGGCATAGGCGCGATGAAGCTGAAATCGGAATTCGTCAGAAAGGTCTGAATCGGTCGCGCCCTGGCGATGGGCGCCTACTGCACCGGCAGGAAGTTCAGAAATAGCAGGCTGTGGGCGTAATTCACGCCGATACGCCGGTAGCGCTCGTCGAGCACGTCGCTCAAATAATCCAGGCGGGCGACGATCTTGCTGAATTCCACGGCGAAGCTCAGGTTGCGTGCGTCACCGGACAGCTCATTGGAGAGCAGCAACGGCTTGCCCTGGGCGTCGCGCCGCGTGGCCAGCAGCCAGGTGGCCTTCTCGATGTTGCGCGCGGCGTTGTGCACGAACTGCGCGTCGATGGAGTCGGTGAGATAGAACTGGGTCCGCCCGCCGTGGGCGGTGACCACCATGCTGCCGATGGCGTAAATGAAGGCGCCGACCCGGTCGCTCTGGAACTCGGGGCTCAGTGCATAGCTGAGCGCCACGATGTCCTGCCGGCCAGCCAGTGCCGGCGGCGGTCGGCCTTGCTCGATGGCCTGCTGCACCGACTGCGCCGCCACCTCGCGGCTGCCCAGCCCGGTCTTGCGCCACTCCCGCGGGTTGCGCTGGTAGAGCTTGTCCATCAGGCGATAGAGGCTGTTGAGGTTGTTGCGCATGCCGATGGTGGCCAGTCGATCGGAATGGGTCTGGAACAGTTCGCTGGGGCTGGCCGCGGCACTGTTGCTGGTAAAGGCGCCGTTGGCCTGATTGCGTATGCAGCCACTCAGGCTGGTCACCAGCAACACCAACATCATGGCCCGCCAGCAGGCACCACGAAACGACGGATACCCGGCCGTCAGCCTGCGCGAGAGCGCCGTTTCACGAGTTAGAGAGACGTGGGAGTAATCCATTTACTCACGACCCTTCCTTCGGTAGATGGCATAACACTAGCAACTGAATCGCCTTCATGCCCGTTACAGCGTTGGCAACATGTTGCCAACGCCAGCCAACGGCATAGACCCCCGCGCATCCCGTAAAGTTTTCCGAGCGGGGCAAATTAGCCCTACATTGCCCGAGGAAATGCAGGTGCAGGCCCGGCAGCACCCGGGCATTTGCAAACTTTACCCGTTGAGAAAGCTTCTCGATCAGCTTCGAATGCTATGTTCCCTGGCCCTCAGGATTGCGGCATTCGGCTGCGAACCGAACAACCAAGGAGCTCGATCAGGTGAACAAGGCCGCATTGTTTTCTCTTCTGGCGTTGGCACTGGCTGGCTGTAGCCATGACGCCCGACAATCTTCCGCCACCCTCAGCATCAACCAGGCGGGCCAGCAGGTCGAAGTCGCTCGCGATCCCCAGCGAATCGTCAGCTTCGATTACGGCAGCTATGACAGCCTGATCGCCCTGGGCGCCGGCGAGCGGGTGCTGGCCGTACCCGGCAACGTACCGCCGTACCTGGCAGAAAAAGCCGGTCAGACCCAGGACGCCGGCAACATGAAAACGCCGGACATCGACGCTATCGCGGCACTGAAACCGGATCTGATCCTGATCACCGGCCGCCAGGGCGAAAGCCGCCAGGCCTTGCAGGCCCTGGCTCCAACGCTGGACATGGGCATTGGCGGCGACGACTACTTCGCCAGCATCGCCCACAACGCCAGGTTGCTCGGCCAACTGGTCGGCAAGCCGGCTGAGGCGCAGCAGGCGCTGACCGCGCTGCAAGGCAAGGCCGACCAGGCCCGGCAGCAAGTCGCCGCCTCGAAGCAACGCACCCTGGTGCTGACCCACAACGACGGCCGCTTCGCGCCGACCGAACAGGCCCTGATCTATTCCCTGCTGCAGGCGCCACGCGCCCTGCCCGCGCCGACGCCTCAGCCCGTAGGCGCACCTCGCCAGCGGCCGCAGCCGCTGGACGCCGATGCCATCGCCGCGGCCCGGCCTGACGTGATCTTCATCATCGACCGCAGCGCAGCCATTGGCGCCACGCCGCTGGATGTCGCCACCCTGGCCAACTCGCCACTGGCGCGTACGCCGGCGGCACAGGCCAAACGGGTGGTCTACCTCGATCCCGCGCTGTGGTATCTGTCCGGCGGCGGCTTGCAGAGCGTCGACCTGCAGATCGATCAGGTGCTGGCAGCCTATCGCCGATAAAAAACGCCCTCGCAAGAGGGCGTTTTCAGCTCATGGCAGGTCGCGCCCGGGGGTGTTTCAGGCAGTCGTCCGCTGCGAGCGCTTCGGCAGGGTAGCCAGCAGCAGCCCGGCGAAGATCATCGCCCCGCCGAACCAATGGAACAGCTGCAGTGCCTCGCCGAGCAGAACCCAACCCAGGATCGCGGTGAACACCGGCATCAGGTAATTGCCCATCGCCGCGGTGGAGGCGCCCAGCACCTTCACGCCATTGTTCCAGCCCAGGTAGGCGACCAGCGAAGCGAACACTGCCGTGTAGGCGATGGCCGAAAGATTGGCCGGCGTGGCCAGCAGCTGCGCGCCAGTGAACAGCTCGTAGAGGTACAACGGCAGGATCATCGGCATGCCCAGGAGCATGAAGATGCCCAACAGTGCCAGCGGCGGGATTGGCGACAGGTACGCTGACCAGCGCCTGAGCAGCACGGTATAGAGCGCCCAGTCGAGCACCGCCAGCAGCATGATCAGGTCGCCATGGTTGAACGCCATGCCTGCCAGCGTCTGCCAGTCACCCCGGCAGATCAACACCAGCAGCCCGCACACCGCCAACGCCATGCCCCACCAGGCGCGCCGCGCCGGCCAGTCACCGAGTAGCAGACCGGCGAAGATGAACGTCATCAACGGGATGCAGGTGTTGACCAGGGTGATGTTGATCGCCGCCGTGGTTTGCGCCGCGCTGTACAGAAAGGTGTTGTAGCCGGCGATACCGAATGCGGCGATCACCAGCAGGCGCCAACCGGCATGGCGCAGCGCCGCCCGATGGCGCCACAGCGGCAGTGCCACGAAGGGCAACACCAGCACCAGTGCCAGGCTCCAGCGCCAGAACGCCAGGGCGAACGGTGGAATTTCACCAGCGAAAGCACGGGCCACCAGGGCGTTACCCGCCCAGCACAACACCGCTATCAGTACACCGGCGATCGCCAGCTGACGTGAAGGTTTACCCACACTCATGTCTGCGGTGGGCGCAGACGATACTGCTCGGGCAATTGATCGGCAGCGCTGACGGTGACGTCGAGATCCTTCCAGCGACCATCCTTGAGGCCATAGATGCAGCCGTGCACCGCCAGTTGCTGGCCGCGGTGCCAGGCGTTCTGGACGATACTGGTGCGGCTGACGTTGCCCACCTGCTTCATCACGTTCAGTTCGCACAGGCGATCAACACGCGCCTCCTCGTCTTCCAGCATGGCCAGTTGCGCGTGCTGTTCATAGTAGAGGTCGCGGATGTTACGCAGCCAACCATCGATCAGGCCGAATTGCGCATTGTGCATGGCCGCACGCACGCCACCGCAGCCATAGTGGCCGGTGACCAGGATGTGCTTGACCTTGAGCACGTCGACTGCGTACTGGATCACCGACAGGCAGTTGAGGTCGGTGTGCAGCACCACGTTGGCCACATTGCGGTGCACGAACAGCTCGCCAGGCAGCAGGCCGACGATGTCGTTGGCTGGCACGCGAGCATCCGAGCAGCCGATCCACAGGTACTCGGGCGTCTGCTGGCGAGCCAGGCGCGGAAAGAAGTCCGGGTCGTTCTGGGTGATGCTTTCGGCCCAGCGTTCATTGTTGTCGAACAGGTGCTTGAGATCGCTCACGGCGGCGGCTCCCGAGAAAGGTCGATGCGCACCATACGGATGCACTGGCCTTTTTGACAAGGCGATTCGCACCTCGAATGCCCCGTGAATCAGAGGGTTGAAGGCCGAAATGCTGAATCTTTCAGGGCCCGAGGGCGTCCATTGGCTAGGGTCTGTTCCCGTTTCAGCGCGAGCCGCATTGCCGCGAGAAATGGCCTCCGGTTAGGCGCAGGACGCAGGGAATGGACTAGCCGTCCGCGTTCTCCCTTGCCAAGTCCTGCAACGACAGCGGAGGCCATTTCCCGCGCAACCTAGGCGGCCCCACCCGAAGGGCCGGGCCAGTTTTTGTGCGATGCGGCGTTACTCGATGGCTCATTTGGCCCGCCAAACTTCGCATCTGTGTGCCCCACATGGATGTGGGAAATGCCGCAAGCCCGCCTGGAGCGGGCGCGGCCCTTGCCTCGCACAAAAACTGGCTCCGGCGCGGCCGTGCGTGAAACGGGAACAGACCCTAGAGCCAATGAACGATCTGGAGTTCGTCATGACCGACAAGACGCCGCCTGCCAGCCGCCAACCGGCCACCGAACAACCGGCGGAGCCGCCCATTCTGCGCGATGTGGTGGAGCCGTTGGTACCGCGCAAACCGGGCCAGGCCGCTGCGCAGAAAACCGCTAGGCCGCCCGGTAAGCCGATACAAGCGGATGAGCCCGAAGGCGATGGGCGGTCTCACGAGTTTCTCGACAAATACGACCTGAGCCAGGTCGAGGAAGAACGCCGTGAACGGCGCTGGGCGCGCCGCTAACTCATTCCACCAGCGTGCAGGCCATCACCAGCGCGTCTTCGCGGCCGCCCGGCGCAGGGTAGTAATCGCGCCTGCGGCCGATCTCGTTGAAGCCGTAACGCTCGTACAGACGATAGGCCGCCTGATTGCTCGAGCGCACCTCCAGAAAGCACTCGCCGGCCTTGAGCTCGGCGGCGCGGGCCATCAGATGTTCGAGCAGACGCAAGCCCAGGCCGCGGCCCTGGCTCTCCGGCTTGACGGTGATGTTGAGCAGGTGCGCCTCGTCGATGATCACGTTGATCACGCCATGGCCGACCTGCTGGCTGCCTTCGAACATCAGCCAGACTTCGTAGGATTTCAGGCTGTCGAGAAAGATGCCGCGCGTCCACGGATGGCTGAAGGCGGCGTACTCGATCTTCAGTACCGCATCGATATCCGCTTCGGTGGCCCGGCGGAAGCTGATCGCGTCACTCATGCTGAGGCCTCCAGCCAGCGCCGGCGAACGTGCTGCATGGCGTGCCAGAGTTCGCGCTTGCGCTGCGGTTCATCCATCAGTAACTCCAGGCCCGGCAGCGCCCAGGCGAACCCTAGCGCCTCAACCTGCAACTCGCGGTTATAGGCCTCGGCATCGGCGTCACCGGCGAAACGAATGGCCGGCAGGCCGATCAGCCACAGGCAGGCGCAGGGCTCCTGCTCTTCCAGGCGGGCGCCGATGAAGCTCTGCACGAAATCCAGCGCGGCCTGCGGCCCCTGATCCATATTGCCGCGCACCAGCAGCGGCCAGCGCACCGGCTCGCCGATGATCTGCGGGGCATCCGGCAGGCCGGCGGCGCGCAGCAGATCCTTGAGCAGCAGGTAAGCCGGGTCGCGGCTCTGGAACGGCTCGCCGGTGGGCAACTCGACCAGCAGCGCGCAGTTGCCGGCACGCAGCAATTGCAGGGCGAAACGCGGCGGTGGCGTTGGCCTTTCGCGCGGTGTCGGCGCGGCACTGGCCTCTTCGGCGGCAGGCTCGCTGGCCTTGCTCGCGGTACCGGGCTTGGGCACTTCGATGCGCGGTCGCTCACGCGCTACCACCTCGCTGACCACTGGCGCCACGGCCTGTACGGGCTGTTTGGCGTGCGCCGGTGGCGGCGCTACCACTTCCGGTTCCGGCTCGAAAGCGACCAGCAACTCGGGGCGCGATGGCGCGGCGAATGGCAGTTCGACGCGCGGCAGCCAACTGGCCACTTGCATGGCATCCAGATAGGCGCGGCGGCGCAGCTCGGTGTTCAAACGTCAGGTACCTGGCACATCGATTTTCGAGGGCGCTGATTGTCGCGTGAATCGCCTGCTACGGGTAGCCCCAAACGTCAGCCGTGGCTACAGGCCACTGGCTTCGGCCTGCTGTTTGAGCAGGCTGATGAAGGCCTGGGCGGGCGGGCTCAGGTAGCAGGGTTTGCGTTGCAGCACGCCAATGCCACGGGCCGGCGCCATCGGCAACGGATGCACGGACAGGCTGCCATCGCCGTTGAAGGTGTCCGCCACGCTGGCCGGTAGCAACGCATAACCCAGCCCCGCCCGTGCCAGTGCGGCGGCGCTGCTCATGTAGGCGACCTCGAATGCCGGCTCGCGCAGCA
This sequence comes from Pseudomonas sp. PA15(2017), assembly GCF_001945395.1. Taxonomy (GTDB): domain Bacteria; phylum Pseudomonadota; class Gammaproteobacteria; order Pseudomonadales; family Pseudomonadaceae; genus Aquipseudomonas. The sequence goes on from NZ_MSXV01000043.1 coordinate 45,616, forward strand.
AGCCCATGCGTGCCAGGGTCTCATCGGCCATGGTGCGCAGGCTGGTGTCGCGGGTGGTGGCCACGTAATCGAGCGACTGCAGCGCCGACAGCAGCTTCTTGCCGCGCAAACCACTCAGGCCGCGCACCAGCAGCACCAGGCTGTCGTCGTAGAGCGGCTGGAAATCCAGCATGCCCGGCTCATCGGCCACCGAAGTGATGGCGAAGTCCACCGCGGCGTTGCTGACCCACTGACGTATCTCTCCGGCGCGGCCATCGCGCAGGCTGATCTCGATGCCCGGATAACGCTGTCGGTAGTCGACCAGCACCCGCGGCAACGGCTCGATGGCCACCGACGGCAGCACGCCGATGCGCAGCGAACCACTTTGCAGATGCAACTGCTCATGGGCGTCGTGCACCGCGTGGTGCATGTCACGCAGCAGACGCCGAGCCTGCTCGAGAAAGCGCACGCCGGCTTCGGTCAGTTCCACGCTACGGGTGTTGCGCGCGAACAGCGACAGCCCCAACGCCTCTTCCAGCTTGCGCAGGCTGTAGCTCAGCGCCGGCTGGGACAGGTGCACCTGCTCGGCAGCACGGCTGAAACTGCGTTGCTCGGCAATAAGGACGAAGGCCTGAAGCTGGCGGAAGCTGATATCCATGGGCGAACACTTTTATAAAATTGTTTTATCAATTCATATCACATTTCGAATTCACAACTAAATGCAGGCACGGCACGCTCCCAGCAGACCTCGACCTGGATCATAACGATGACAACAGTCCATATCGGTTGCGGGGCAGGCTTCGCCAATGACCGGCCCGATGCCGCCCTGGCGTTGGCGAGCGACCTGGCCGCACGCGACGGCCGCCGCTTCCTGTTCTTCGAACTGCTCGCCGAACGCACCCTGGCCGAAGCGCAGCTGCGCCGCCTGGCCAACCCTGACAGCGGCCACGCCACGCGGCTGTTCGACTTCCTCGAACCGGTGCTGGAGACCTGCCTGGATGCCGGCATCCCGATCATCACCAATGGCGGCGCGGCCAACCCCGGCGCCGCGGCTCGGCGCTTGCGCCAGCAACTGCAGGGCGGGTGTTTCGCCTCCACGCGAATTGCCTGCGTACTCGGTGACGACTTGCTCGAGGGGCGCGACAGCCTGCAAAGCTGGCTGCCCGACGCGCTCGAAGGCGAGGTGGTGTCGGTCAACGTCTACACCGGCGCCGATGGCATCGTTCAGGCGCTTGATGAAGGCGCCGATATCGTGCTCTGCGGCCGCGTCGCTGACCCAAGCCTGGCGGTCGGCCCCTTGCGCCATGCCTTCGGCTGGCAGGCCGAGGACTGGGATCGCATCGCCCTGGCCACCGCAGTGGGCCACCTGCTCGAATGCTGCACCCAGGTCAGCGGCGGCTACTTTGCCCACCCGGGCCTCAAGGATGTGCCGGATCTGGCCAATGTCGGCTGCCCGATCGCCAGCATCGAATCCAACGGCCGCGTGACCATCGGCAAAGCCGCTGGCACCGGCGGCTGCGTCACCGAGCGCACGGTCAAGGAACAGCTGCTCTACGAAGTGCACGACCCGGCCGCCTACCTGACGCCGGACGTGACCCTGGACTTGAGCCAGGCTCGCGTTCGCCAGGTCGGCCCCGACCTCGTCGAAGTCGAAGGCATCCGCGGCCATCCACGCCCCGCCGAGCTCAAGGGCCTGGTCGGCCTGCGCGGCAAGTGGTTCGCCGAGGCAGAAATTTCCTATGCAGGCCCCGGCGCCCTGGCCCGCGCCGCACTCGCCCGTGACGTGCTGCTGCAGCGCTGCGCGCGCCTGGCGCCGCACCTGACGCCGTGGATCGATCTGATCGGCGTCGCCAGCCTGTTCAACGATGCACGCGGCGAGTGGCTGCAACGGCTCCTGGCCAGCACGCCGGATGCGCAGGACGTACGCCTGCGCATCAGCTTCGTCGACCGTGACAAGGCCCTGCTGGAAAACCTGCTGCTCGACGCCGAGTCGCTCTATACCAATGGCCCGGCGGGTGGTGGCGGTGTGCGCCGGCACCTGGCCGAATCCATCGGTACGGCGAGCTTCCTGGTCCCTCGCACCGCGGTGCAGCAACAGGTGGAGTGGTTCTGATGAACGACGTTCTGCTTTGCGACTACGCACACGCACGCGCGGGCGACAAGGGCAACATTCTCAGCGTGGCGGTGTTCGCCTACGAGCCGGCGCACTATGCCTGGCTGGCCCGCGAGCTGACGGCCGAGCGCGTGGCGGCCTGCCTGGCCCACCGCCGCATCGGCACGGTGCGACGCTTCGAGCTGCCGAACCTGGGCGGCTTCAACTTCGTGGTGGAAAACGCCCTGGAAGGCGGTGTGAATGCCAGCCCCGGCATCGATCGCCACGGCAAGAGCCTCAGCTATGCGCTGCTCGACTTGAGGCTGCCCGCCCCCGCCTGAACTCGATCACGTCAGCCCTGCGACTCCAGACAATAATAAAACCGGAGAGATCGTCATGATCACCGCCCTCGGCTTCACCCTGATGTTCGCCATCGTCATCCTGATTCTGATGCGCCGCATCACCCCGCTGGTAGCCTTCGTCACCTTGCCGGTCATCGCCTGCCTGCTGGCCGGTTTCGCCCCCGCGGAAATCGGCAAATTCATAACCGACGGTCTGAAGACCGTGGCGCCGACCGCCACCCTGTTCATCTTCGCCATCCTCTACTTCGGCATCATGCGTGACCGCGGGTTGTTCGACCCGCTGGTGCGCTTCCTGCTCAAAAGCACCAAGGGCCGTCCGCTCGCCGTGGCCATCGTCACCGTGGCGGTGACGGCGGTCACCCACCTGGATGGTATCGGCGCCGCGACTTTTCTGCTGGTGATTCCCGCCCTGCTGCCGCTGTACCTGCGCCTGGGCATGAGCCGGCAGATGCTGCTGTGCCTGGTGGTGCTCAGCGCCGGGGTGATGAACATGGTGCCCTGGGGCGGTACCACCACGCGAGCCGCTGCGGTGTCCGGGCTGGATGCCTCACAGTTGTGGATTTCACTGATCCCGATTCAGGGCATCGGTCTGGTGCTAGTCATGGCCCTGGCGGTATTTCTCGGCCTGCGCGCACAACGCAGCTTCGCAGCCGCCGGTGGGGTGATCACCGAGAGCGAGGTAAGCGACGAACCGCAGGTCGACACCTCGCAAATGCTGCCCACCAGCAACTGGCGCTACTGGGCCAACCTGGCACTGACTGCCGGCATTCTCGCCTGCCTGTTCACCGGTGCCTTCCCGCTGTTCGCTTGTTTCATGGTCGGCCTGGGCATCGCCCTGCTGCTCAACTACCCGAGCCTGGACGACCAGAACAAGGCGCTGCGTGCCCACGCCACGGACGCCATGCAGATGGCTCTGGTGATGCTCGCCGCCGGCATTCTGCTCGGTGTGCTGGCCGGCGCGGGAATGTCCGACGGCATGGCGCACTGGATGATCAACGTGCTGCCCGAGGGCTCGGCCAACTGGATTCACGTGATCATCGGTGCTTTCGGTGTACCGCTGGGCATGCTGTTCTCACCGGACGCCTACTATTTCGCTCTGCTGCCGGTAATTCGCGACGTGGCGGTAGCCGCCGGGGTCGATCCGGCGTCGGTGGCCAGCGCCATGCTGATCGGCGAAAACACTGGCTTCGGCGTCAGCCCGGTGGTGCCCAGCGTGTACCTGGCTATCGGTCTGGCCGGCGTCGAGCTGTACAAGCACATCCGCTACACCGTGCTGTGGGCCTGGGGTATCAGCTTGATCATGCTGGCCTCGGCAGTGGTGCTGGGCGTGGTGACGGTCTGACCGCACCCGTGGCGTGAAACGAAAAAAGATCGCCGAGGCGATCTTTTTTCGCGTGGCCAGGCGTCGCGCTCAGGGTTTGATCGGGAGGATCTCGATCCACAATGCCCCATCGCCGGACTTCGCCTCGCTCACTCGCTCGAGGCTGCCCTCGTCACCAATCCGGTAGCTGCCGATGGTCTGGCTTTTCTCGCCGGTCACCAGTAGCCACTTGCCGTTGGGGAAGAAGGCGATGTTGCGCGGCTGCTTTTCCTGAACCGGGTAATTGCCAAGGAACTTCAGGCTGCCGTCCTTCGTATCGACCTTGAAGGCCGACGCCGAACTGGTGGTACGCTCGGTGATATAAAGCAGCGAACCGTCGGGCGACAGGCGAATATCGGCGGCCCAGATGCGCGGCGTCGGGTCGTCCTTCAGGTCATTGTTGGCGGCGCTGCGCGCCTCACCATGGGCCAGCCCGAGTGATGCGGGAATGCCGCTGGCCTCGCTCACCTGCTTGAGTGCACCGGTCTGCCCATCGATGGCATAACCGGTGACCGTGCGCTCAATGCTGCCATCGAAGCGGCGCGGGCCGGTGAATCCGGGCGCGGCTTCGCCGTGGTGGCCGACGAGGTACGGGCCTTGGCGCACCGCACGCAGAACTCGACCCAGGAAATCGAGCAGATGGTCTCCGGCATGCGCACTGGTGCCAGCCAGGCGCTGACCTCCATGCAGGCCAGTACTCGCCAGGCGCGCGATACCCGCGAGCTGGCTCAGAGCGCGGGCGATGCCTTGAACGAGATCACCAGCGCAATCGGCGAGATGTACGACCGCAACCTGGTGATCGCCAGCGCGGCGGAAGAACAGGCCCAGGTGGCTCGCGAGGTGGACCGCAACCTGGTGAACATTCGCGATCTGTCGGTGCAGTCAGCCACCGGTGCCCATCAGACCAGCGCCTCGAGCCACGAGCTGTCACGCCTGGCAGCCGACCTCAGTCGCCTGGTGGGTCGTTTCAGCGTTTGAACGCAGCGCCCGGAAATGAAAAAAGGATCGCCTCGGCGATCCTTTTTTCCATGGTGAAGCCGCGCAGGCCAGCCTTACAACGACTGATCCCAGGGACGATCACCATGCTCGTCCTTGATGCGCGTGGGCAGGCCCATCACGTCGAGCAGCTTGAGGAACGGCTCGGCCGGCAGTTCTTCGACGTTGACCATACGTGCCGTATCCCACTCGCCACGGGCCACCAGCAGTGCAGCGGCTACCGGCGGTACGCCGGCGGTGTAGGAGATGCCCTGGCTGTCGGTCTCGGCGAAGGCATCTTCGTGATCGGCCACATTGTAGATGAACACTTCGCGGGCCTTGCCATCCTTGGTGCCCTTGACCAGGTCGCCGATGCAGGTCTTGCCGGTATAGCCCGGCGCCAGCGATGACGGATCCGGCAGCACGGCCTTGACCACTTTCAGCGGCACGACTTCCAGGCCTTCGGCGGTTTTCACCGGTTGCTCGCTGAGCAGGCCGAGGCTGTTCAGCACGGTAAACACGTTGATGTAGTGCTCGCCGAAGCTCATCCAGAAACGCACGTTGGGCACGTCCAGGTTCTTGGAGATCGAGTGCACTTCGTCGTGGCCGGTCAGGTACAGGTTCTGCGAACCCACAACCGGCAGGTCGTCGGTGCGCTTGACCTCGAACATGCTGTTGCTCGTCCACTGGGCGTTCTGCCAGCTGTAGACGGTACCGGTGAACTCGCGGAAATTGATTTCCGGATCGAAATTGGTCGCGAAATATTTGCCGTGGCTGCCGGCATTGACGTCGAGGATGTCGATCGACTCGATCTTGTCGAAATGCTGTTGCTGGGCCAGGGCCGCATAGGCGTTGACCACACCCGGGTCGAAACCGACACCGAGAATGGCGGTGATGTTCTTCTGCTGGCATTCCACGAGGTGTTTCCACTCGTAGTTGCCATACCAGGGCGGGGTTTCGCAGATCTTGCCCGGTTCTTCGTGAATGGCGGTGTCCAGGTAGGCCACGCCGGTATCGATGCAGGCACGCAGCACCGACATGTTGAGGAAGGCGGAACCGACGTTGATGACGATTTGCGATTCGGTTTCGCGGATCAGCGCCTTGGTCGCCTCGATATCCAGTGCATTGAGCGAGAAGGCCTGGATGTCGGCGGGTACCTTGAGGCTACCCTTGGCCTTGACGCTGTCGATGATGGCCTGGCATTTGGAGATGTTCCGTGACGCGATGGCAATACGACCGAGTTCGTCGTTGTGCTGCGCGCACTTGTGGGCCACCACCTTGGCGACACCTCCTGCACCAATGATAAGGACGTTCTTCTTCAATTGTTTCACCTCCAGGGTACTGCGCTCGTTGAGAAAGGTGCTGCGGTATTACGACAGGCTCGACAGGTAATCGTCGAAGCCGAATTCACGAACCACCTCGACGCTGCCATCGAGCTGCTTGACCACGATGGCGGGCATCTTCAGGCCGTTGAACCAGTTCTTCTTGACCATGGTGTAACCGGCTGCGTCGACGAACGACAGGCGGTCGCCGATCTGCAGCGGCTTCTCGAACGGGTATTCGCCGAAGATATCGCCGGCCAGACAGGATTTGCCGCACACCATATAGGTGTGTTCACCCTCGCTGGGCGCCAGCTTGGCATTGAGGCGGTAGATCAGCAGGTCGAGCATGTGCGCTTCGATGGAGCTGTCCACCACGGCCAGGTGCTTGCCGTTGTAGAGGGTGTCGAGCACGGTGACTTCCAGCGAAGCGCTGCCGGTGATCGCTGCTTCGCCCGGTTCCAGGTAGACCTGCACACCGTATTTCTCGGAGAAACTCTTCAAACGCGCGCAGAAGGCGTCCAGCGCGTAGCCTTCACCGGTGAAATGGATGCCGCCACCGAGGCTGACCCACTCGACCTTGTGCAGCAGGTGGCCGAAGCGCTCTTCGATATGGCTCAACATCTTGTCGAACAGACCGAAGTCGCCGTTCTCGCAGTTGTTGTGAAACATGAAACCGGAGATCTGCCCGATCACCGCTTCGATCTTTGCCGGGTCCCACTCGCCCAGGCGGCTGAACGGGCGCGCTGGGTCGGCCAGCAGGTAATCCGAGCTGCTGACCTGCGGGTTGACGCGCAAGCCGCGTACCTTGCCTGCGGACTGCTCGGCAAAGCGCTCGAGCTGGCCGATGGAGTTGAAGATGATCTTGTCGCAGTTGGCGAGCATCTCCTCGATCTCGTCGTCGGCCCAGGCCACGCTGTAGGCGTGGGTTTCGCCTTCGAACTTCTGGCGGCCGAGCTTGAGCTCGTACAGCGAGCTGGAGGTGGTGCCGTCCATGTACTGCTGCATCAGGTCGAAGACCGACCAGGTAGCGAAGCATTTGAGAGCCAGCAGCGCCTTGGCACCGGAGTGTTCGCGCACGTAGGCGATCTTCTCCATGTTGCCCAACAGCTTCTGTTTGTCGATGAGGTAGTACGGCGTTTTGATCATTGCGCAGTCCGTAATAAAGGTCGGCCAACAGGAGCCCGCCAGCCTCCTGAAAAAAGCGGACGCGAATTGTGCCGACAACGGCCACAGATCGAAAGGCCGTTGGGCATATTTTGTCCATATCGGGGCATTTCGACGCATTACCCGGCCCGACTGCCGCCGAGCATGCCGCGCGCGGATGACGCCTGCGTGACAATGCAGGGGCGGGTCTGTTTCCCGTACAATCGGCGTTTTTCGCAAGCGAGCGACCGTCCCGCGATGATCGACCCCAAACGCGTATTGCGCGCACTCGCCGAGCACTGGGCCCTGCTCGAACCGCTCGGTGAACGCTTCGATGCCGGCACCCTGAGCCTGGTGGAGCTGCGCAACCAGCTGACCGCCCAGTTACCGCCGCAAAGCACGGCGGTGGATGTCACCGCCCTGCTCGACCAGTGGATCCGCCTGGACATCCTGGTGCCGGTGGCCAAGAGCCCCAACCGTTTCGAGCTCAATGCGCAGATCCACGACTTCCTGTCGTACCTGCGCCGCGAGCACCGCCTCGGCCTGTGCCTGGAGATCGAAGCCTACCTGCGCCACCTCGAGCGCCTGGCCGGCTACATCCAGGACGCCTTCGAAGTGCGCGACGGCAACGACCTGGCTCGCCAGTTGCGCCTGCTCGACATGCGTGTACGCGACGTCCTCAAGAAGCTGGGCAACGACGAACAGGCGCTGATCGGCGTGGCCGAGCGGGCCAAGACCAGCGACCGGCAGATTCCCCTGCGTCAGCGTTACGCCGAAGTGCTGGCCACCTGGGACGAATACGTCGAACCGATGATCCAGCTGGTCGCCGCCGACGGCGCCTTCGAGCAAGGCGTGCGCCGCGTCGAGCAGGTGCTGCTCAAGCTGCTCGGCGAACAGCAGCGCCTGGGCCAACTGGTCGACGACGACCTGCTGCTGCGCACCCACGCACGCATCCTGGAAATGCAAACCCACGCCCAGCTGACCCTGCGCAAGGCCCGTGAATTGCTGCTGCCGCTGCGCGAAGAAGCGCGCCGGCACAACGCCGTGACCCGTGGTGCAGCGCTGGCCCTGTCGGTGATCCGCAAGAAAGGCATCGACGCCGTGCCGCAGGCCGCCATGCCGCTGTTCACCCGGCCGCAGAGCAACTTCCTGGGCAGCGCCTCCCAGGTCGAGGCCTACGTCTATGCCCTGGCGCGTTTCGAGGCCAAGCCCAACCACTTCCCGAAAGCCACCGGCAAGCGCAAGGGTGACAACCCGCGTGCGCCGAAAACTGCCCGGGAGATGATCGACCGTTGCGAGCAGTCGCTGCCGCTACCGGATCTGATGACCTGGCTGCTGGAGCAGGAGCCCGAAGGCGCCACCGACGAGCTGCTGTACTGGTTCTCGCGCCTGTCACGCGAGTCGCGCTTCCAGCGTGACCGCCTGGAGCGCCAGACCTACCTGACCCGCGAGCATGAGATCAGCATCAGCTCCTATGCCCTGGTGGGCCGCCCCAGTGCCTGAATCCCTCGTAGGGTGGGCAACCCTTTGCTTGCCCACCAATGGACACCTCGAACTCTCGTCAGGAACCCCGATTGCCGTGGTCCCCGATACGACTGCCCATGAGCACCGCACATGAATATCGACCTGAAAGAAATGACCCAGCTCGCGGCCGCGTTCCGCGACCTGTTCAAGGGCTATCACATCTCGCGTAGCGAGCCGGAGTGCTACGCCCAGCTGTCCAGCATGCAGGATCAGTATCGCGCGCTGTTTCGCGCCCTCGGCTTCGAGCTGGTCTGCGACCCGCGGGGTTTCTACTATTTCGTACCCGAGCAGGCCGCGCCCCAGGTCAACAAGACCGCCCAGCGTCTGGCGCTGTTCACCTTCATCCTGGTCGAGCATCTGGCCGACCAGGGTCGTGACCCACTCTCCGTGCTCGACGGCGGCACCATCGGCCGCGACGAGCTGCCGGCACTGCTCGACAAGTACCGCGACCTGTTCCTGCAGGCCGAAGTCACTACCCATGAAGAGCTCGAAGACAAGGTCATCCGCCGCCTGACCCAGCTTGGCTTCGCCGAGGACAGTAACGGCGTGTACCGTTTCCTGCCGCCGATGCACCGCTTCCTCGACGTGTGCCTGGCAGTGCAGCACGATCGCGACCTGGCCGCCAGCCTGCGCAGCACCGATCTGCCGCTGCCGGCACCGGTATTGATCGACGACGACAGTGGCGACCCGATCATCACCCTCGACGACGCTGCAGAAGAATCCGAAGAAGACGCCATGGCCCGCGCCATGGCCGAAGAGCGCGCCGCACAGGAGCAAGACGCATGACCCAGGAACGCTACGGCATCCGCCGCTTCGCCCTGCTCAACACCGCCGGTTACAGCCTTGGCCTGTTCCCGCTGGAAAACCCGCTGTCGGTGTACGGCGCCAACAACCTCGGCAAATCGGCGTCGATCAACGCGCTGCAGTTCCCGATCCTGGCGCGGATGTCTGACATGAGCTTCGGCAAGTACAGCCTGGAGCAGTCGCGCAAGTTCTACTTCGCCACCGACACCAGCTACATCCTCGTCGAAGTCGCCCTGCCCCACGGACCTCATGTGATCGGCGTGGCCGGCCGCGGCCCGGGCGGCGGTTTCGGCCACCAGTTCTTCGCCTACCAGGGCGAGCTGGACCTGGATCACTACCAGCACAACGGCACCTGCCTGCGCCAACGCGAGCTGTTCAAGAACCTCGGCCAGGCCGGCATCACCGCCTACGAACTCAAGCCCGACGAACTGCGTCGCCTGCTGGTCGGCGGCCACACCAGCATTCCGCTGGACCTGACCCTGATCCCGCTGCGCTCGACCAGCGAGCAGAGCCTGAAGACCTTCCGCGCCCTGTTCATCAACCTCCTGCACATGCGCGAGATCACCGCGGCGAAGCTCAAGCAGTTGTTCCTCGATGCCTTCGAGCACAGCCTGCGTTCGGGCAGCGTCGATTACATCGCCGCCACCGAGGAAGCCTTCCGCGACGTGCGCCGCATGGAACAGGACTACCAGGCGCTGGTCACCGCCGGCCCGTTGATCGAAGCCCTGGCGTCCGGCGTCACCCAGCGCGAACAGTTGCGCGGCAAGCTGCATCGCCTCTCGCCACTGCTCGACAACCTGCTGGGCACCTGGCACGACTACGCTGATGCCCGCAAGGAAGAGCTGGTCATCCAGGCCGAGCATTATCGTAACGAGCAGGACAGCCTGCAGAACGATCAACGCGGCGGCACTCAGGAACTGATGCGCATGGAGCGCGAGATCAGCGAGATCCAGCGCTGGCTGGGCGAGCTGGCGGTACTGAAGAACCGTTTTGCCCTGGTCGACGACGTCAAGGTACTGGAAGCCCAGCTGCTGGCCGCCAAGGACGCTCACGACGAGCTGGCCGGCGCCCTGGCGCAGTCCCGTCAGTTCTCCAGCGAAGACCTTGACGAACGCCTGCGCGATCTGGAAAAACGCCTCAAGTCGGTCAAGCAGCAGCTCGACCACGCCGACAACAACAGCTACTCGCGCCTGCGCGAAGAGTTCTCCCAGGCCGATGTCGATCGCCTCATGCGCCTGTTCAACGGCCAGCTGTTCAGCCTGCCGCTAGGCGAGAAAGGTATCCAGCTCGACGACGGCGACCTGTGGGTGAAATCCCTGGAAGCCATCCTCGACGGCTTCAAGGGCGAGCGCTTCCAGGTGCCCGGCCTGGATATCGACCTGTCCCACATCGAGCCACCGGCCCTGCAGGCCCTGGCCGACCGCGCCGCCCTGCGCGACCAGAAGGATCGTCTCGACCGCGAGCTAAAGCAGCTCAAGACCCAGCAATCGGTCGCCGCCGACCGCGCCGCCAGCAAGGCCCAGGCCGAGCAGCTGTACCAGGCGGTACTGGATGCCCAGAAGGCCCTGGAAGACTTCCGCAAGAGCCAGACCCTGGCCGCCGAGGAGCCGCAGAAGCTGGAGAAACTCGCCCAGCTGGAAGCCGCCCAGGATGAGCTCAAGCGCGCCAGTGACGCCTTCACCGAACGCGTCCAGCAACTGTCAGCCAAGCTGCAACTGGTCGGCCGGCAGATCGCCGACCTGGAGGCCAAGGAGCGCACCCTCGAAGATGCCCTGCGCCGTCGCCAGCTGCTGCCCGCCGACCTGCCGTTCGGTACGCCGTACATGGAGCCGGTCGACGACTCCCTGGACAACCTGCTGCCGCTGCTCAACGACTACCAGGACACCTGGCAGGGCCTGCAGCGCGTAGACGGGCAGATCGAGGCGCTGTACGCCCAGGTGCGCCTGAAGGGCGTCGCCAAGTTCGACAGCGAAGACGACATGGAGCGCCGCTTGCAACTGCTGGTCAACGCCTACGCGCACCGTCAGGACGAAGCCCTGACGCTCGCCAAGGCGCGCCGCGCAGCGGTCACCGACATTGCCCGTACCCTGCGCAACATCCGCAGCGACTACGACAACCTCGAGCACCAGTTGGCGCTGTTCAACCGCGAGATCAACAAGCGCCAGGTCTCCAACCTGCAGAGTTTCCGCATCGTGCTGGCACCGAACAAGGAAGCCCTGCGGCATATCGACCAGATCATCCACAGCGCCGGCCAGTACGAGGAAGGCGAAACCCTGTCGGTGTTCGACCTGACCCAGAACGCCGAGCAGGACGCCAAGAACGAAGAAGCCAAGGACTACCTGTCGCGCCTGGTCGCCGCCAACGGCAACCAGTTGGGCCTCAAGGATCTGTTCGAGCTGGCCTTCGAGATCACCAAGGTGCACGGCCAGCCGGTGATCCACACCGACATCGATGGCGCCGCCTCCAACGGCACCACGATGACCATCAAGGCGCTGACCAACATGTACCTGCTGCTGCACCTGATGGACCGCGACCTGGCCGGCCGGGTACGCCTGCCCTACTACCTCGACGAGGCGGCGGACATCGACGAGCGCAACCAGCAGGCGCTGATCGAAACCAGCCTGCAGCTCGGCTTCGTACCGATCCTCGCCTCGGTGAAACCCCAGGTCTCGGCCACCGTGGCCATCGACCTGGAAGGCGGCAGCGGCCCGAACGGCATCTACATCGACGAAGCGGACTGGAAGTACATCAAGCGCCGCGAGCAGGCTGCAACGCCTGCCAGCAGTGAACAGGATGCGGCCGAACCGGCGTGATCCTGTCCCTGTAACGTAAAAGGCCCGCGGAGTACGCGGGCCTTTTCGTTTCACTGCATTGGAAAGCTTATGAGCTAGCGCCCGGTTGTCTTCATCACTTGGGCAAGGCGATTTTAGGCGCCCACTGCAACCACTCCGGCTGCGGCTCATCGAACAGCGCGAAGGTCTGCCCGGGTCGTGCCGCATTGCCGGTCGGATCAGGCGTGGCGAAGGCCACGCCGCCGGCGACCAGCGTCTCCACCGACTCGGTCCGCACCTGCACGCCCTTGAACAAACCGAAATCGACACCGAACCCGGAGCTGTTCCAGAAGCGGCTACCCGTATGTACCAACCCGGCATAGCGAGGCTCGATCAGGATGTGGATCAGCACGCGGTCGGCGGTGGCGCCCAGCTCGTACCCCGTGACCTTGCCGACCTGTATTTCGCGGTAGGTGACGGGTGAGTCGGCTTTCAACGAGCCACGCCGCGGAGCGCTGAGCACAAGCCGCAAGCCTGGCTCTTCGACCACCTGCTCGGGCGCCTGCTTGAGCGCCACGAAATCGGTCTGTCGACCGCTGCCCTGGTTCGACGGCTGCACTTCGATGTACTGCCCGCCAATCAGGGTATCCAGATTGGAGGCGCCGGTCAGGCCGATCTCGGGCTTGACCACCCAAAAGCGCGAACCGGGGCGCAGCACCTGCTGCGCAGCGGTAGTGATGCGGCCATGCAGCATCACCGCCTGCAGGTCGCCAGTCAGCTCGACCCGCTCGATCTTGCCGATCTGCAGGCCCTTGTAACGAATCTCGGTGCCAGGCGAGAGCCCGTCGCCACGCTCCACCCGAATGCTCAGCGCATCACCGCTCTTCAATGAGGCCTCGCGATCGGCATGGAGATCGAAGCGCAGCACACGCTTGGCATCGGCGGGCGCCTTGAGGTCATCGGTCTCGAAAGCGATGCCGCCGGACATCAGGGTCTGCAGCGACTCGCTCTTGACCTCGATGCCGGACAACCCGCCCTTGAGGGTGATGCCACTGACATTCCAGAAGCGCGTGGTGCGGTTCACCAACCCGGCATACTCGGGCTCGATATGCACACCTAAAACCACCTGTTTGTTGTCGCGGGAAAGCTGGAAGCTCTGCACCGAGCCGACCTTCATCTGCCGGTAGAGAATCGGGCTGCCGACATCCACCGAACCGAGCGTGTCACTGAACAGCACCAGGTGCAGACCTTCAGCACCAAGATCCAGCGGCGGCGCCTTGGCGCGGGCGACGAAATCACGACGTGGTGGCCCGCCCAGCTCGCCCGGGCGAATGGCGATGTAGTTACCCTTGACCAGCGCCTCCAGCCCGGTGATGCCGGCCAGGGAAATCGACGGTTTGACCACCCAGAACTGGCTGCCTTCAACCAGATAGTCTTCGGCCAGCGGATCCATGGCCAGCTCGGCGGTGGCGCTCTTCAGATCCGGGTCGACCTTGAGATTCTTCAACAGACCGGCCTGAATGCCCTTGTACATGACCGGCGTGCGCCCGGCCTGCAGGCCCTCGAAATCGGTGAGTTTGACCATTGCCTTGATACCGGCCTGGGCGGCGTCGAAGTCTTCATAGAGGCGGAACGGTTTACTGGGATCGGTCGGCGGGCTGTCCTTGCGGTGCTCCGGCGTGGCGAAAGCGATACCACCGGCCACGATGCTGGCCAGGGACTCGCTACGCACTTTCACCCCGGAGAAATCCGCGTCGACACTGATGCCGCTGGCGTTCCAGAAGCGCGTGTGCTTGCGCACCAGATGAGCATAGGCGGGCTCGATGAATACCTTCACTTCCACCGAAGCCTGATCGTCGGCGAGCTTGTAGTCCTTCACACGCCCCACCTGGATCTGCTTGAAGAACACTGGGCTGTCACGGTTCAGCGACCCCAGTCGTTCGGCCTTGAGGGTCAGGTGCAAGCCGGGCTGTTCGTCGGACAGCGGTGGCGCCTGGGCCAGGGCCTTGAAATCGTAAGCCGGCTCGCCAGCGCCGGGGCTGAAGGCAATGTAATTACCGGATACCAGCGTCTCCAGCCCCGTGATACCGGCCAGGCTCACGCTGGGTTTGACCAGCCAGAAACGAGTCCCCTTACGCAGTTGATGCTCGATGTCCTTGTTCATCTCCAGCGTGGCGATGACGCCGCGCTGCTTGTCGCTCTTGTCCAGCGTCAGGCTGGTGACCTTGCCGACCGACATGCCCTTGAAGACCACTTCGGTCTTGCCGGCCTCGATACCTTCACCGCTGGCGAAGACCACCTGGATCTCGATGCCGGCTTCGCTGTAGGCACGCCAGGCCAGCCAGCCGCCGATCAGCAGCGCAATCAGTGGCAATACCCATATCGCAGACCAGTTGGAGGCCGGACGCGTCCTGGCGGTGGGCAGATCATTCATGGTCGTCATCCGATTCCGTGTTATCCCAAATCAACCGTGGGTCGAAGGTCAGTGCTGCCAGCATGGTCAGGATCACCACGCTGGCGAAAGCCACCGCTCCCACACCCGGTTCGACGCTGGCCAGGCTGCCGAACCGCACCACCGCCACGAGAATAGCGATGACGAAGATATCCAGCATGGACCAGCGCCCGATCCATTCGATGAAGCGGTACATCAAGATGCGCTGCCGGGCCGACATCGGCTGATGGCGCTGCACCGAATACAGCAGAAGACCGATGCCGACCAGCTTGAAGGTCGGCACCAGAATGCTAGCGACGAACACCACGATGGCGATCGGCAGCATACCGTTGTCGACCAGCGTAATGACGCCGGACATGATGGTGTCCGGTGCTCCCTTGCCGAAGGAATTGACTGTCATGATCGGCAGCACGTTCGCGGGAATATAGAGAATCGCCGCTGTGATGAGCAGCGCCCAGGTACGTACCAGGCTGTTGGGGCGACGCTCGTGTATACGACCGCCGCAACGCGAGCAGAACTGTCGCTCCAGCTCAGGCTGGTGAGGATTGAGCTGGTGGCATTCATGGCAGATGATCAGGCCAGCATCAATGGCGCGCATGGGCGTCCTCCCCGGCCAGTGCTTCCCAGATCTGGTGGGGTGACATGGTCACCTCCAGCCACACCTGCACCAACAACAGCGCAATGAAACAGAACAGTCCAAAGCCGACGGATAACTCAGCGATATCCGCCAGCTTGACGATGGAAACCAGAATGCCGATCAGATAAACCTCGAGCATGCCCCACTCGCGCATATGGTGATAAATGCGGTACAGCAGAAACCCATAACCCCGGCCAACCTTCAGGCAGATGCTCAACAGCACCAGCAACTGACAAAGCAGCTTGAGCAACGGCACCGCCATGCTGCACAGAAACACCACCAAGGCGATGCTTTGCATACCGGCGTCATACAGCCCCAGCACGCCGCTCCACACCGTGTCATGGGACGTCTGTCCAAGCATGGTCATCTGCATGATCGGCTGAAAGTTGGCGGGGATGTACAGAAGCAGCGCCGCAAGCACCAAGGCCAGGCTACGGCGTATCACCTGAGGACGATGACTGTAGAGTTCATAGCCACAACGCGGGCACTCGACGCGCTCGCCATCGGCTATCTCCGGCCGACGCATCAGCAGATCGCATTCGTGGCAGGCGACCAGCTCCGTCAGAGGTACTTCAGCTAATGACTGTTGAGCGGCCGACTCGGGCATGGGGGGAGTTCTCGAAAATACCGACCATTCTAAATGAGACCCTGAAAGCAACCCACAGTTATACCGATTATCTGGGCGACAAACATTACCCGAGTATTGCGTCGCCAACCGCTCTGCTCTGATACCGCCATTTATTCCGCGATGTCGTATATGAGCAGCAGATAGTTGAGCGGCCCATTCTCGCCGTGCGCTCCCCGGGTTACGCCTGCGGCTAACCCAGGCTACGAGAGTTCTATACGCACCCTAGGGTGGAAGCCGCTCCCCCCTTCCCCCACAAACTCACTTCCGTAGCCTGCGGTTGAGCGAAGCGATACCCAGGTCAGGGTGTGGCATATGTGTGCCCGGTGGGCGCCGCCGAACGTTGAGCCGCTGATTTTCGCCGCCCGAAAAGACGAAACCCCAGACCTCTGTCGAGATCTGGGGTT
>NZ_MSXV01000006.1 GCF_001945395.1 Pseudomonas sp. PA15(2017)
TGCTCACCTGAAAGGTTGGTCGCGACCTTTCGAATCGTACAAAAGCAAACGCCCCGAACAATGTCGGGGCGTCTGATGGGATCACTACCTGCATCAGCGACTTTTCACACGCTCTGCGTGGCAGCCCTTTTGACGGGGGGGTCAGGCAGCCAGCAGGCTGCGCAGCATCCACGCGGTTTTTTCATGAACCTGCATGCGCTGGGTCAGCAAGTCGGCGGTCGGCTCGTCGCTGACCTTGTCGAGCAACGGGAAGATACCCCGCGCAGTGCGCGTCACCGCTTCCTGGCCCTGCACCAACAGCTTGATCATCTCGTCGGCGCTCGGTACGCCTTCTTCTTCCTTGATGGAGGAGAGGCGCGCGTAGGCTGCGTAGGTGCCCGGTGCAGGGAAGCCCAGAGCGCGAATACGCTCGGCGATGGCGTCGACGGCCGATGCCAGCTCGGTGTATTGGGTTTCGAACATCAGGTGCAGGGTGTTGAACATCGGACCGGTCACGTTCCAATGGAAGTTGTGGGTCTTGAGGTACAGGGTGTAAGTATCCGCGAGCAGGCGCGACAGGCCTTCGGCAATGGCTTCGCGGTCTTGTTCGGCGATACCGATGTTGATTTCCATGGTTGCTCTCCTAAGTAGGCAATGGCTAGGGTCTGTTGCCGTTTTACGCGAAAACGCGGCTCGCGTTGAAACGGCAACAGGCCCTAAGAGTCGATTGCAAAAAGCTTATCATGACCGTTCGTCACATGCTTCGGGTTCGTCTCAATGAAGGCCATGCTCTGAATCAATCGCAGCGCACCGGGTTCACCTCTTTTACAAGGGGATGGCGCATATCACGTGCTGCGCCCTGTCAATAAAGACTATATAATTCCGCCCTTTTCACGCGTGCGGCTCAGGCGCTTTGCCCAAATGGCAGGCGACGTCGACGAATTCAGAACCGATCAGAGAAGCGAACCCGATCATGATGCGCAGCCACTATTGCGGCCAGTTGAACGAAAGCCTGGACGGCCAGGAAATCACCCTTTGCGGTTGGGTCCATCGCCGTCGTGACCACGGTGGCGTGATCTTCCTCGACATCCGTGATCGCGAAGGCCTGGCTCAGGTGGTGTTCGATCCGGATCGTGCCGACACCTTCGCCAAGGCCGACCGCGTGCGCAGCGAGTATGTGGTCAAGATCACCGGCAAGGTGCGCCTGCGTCCTGAAGGCGCGCGCAACGCCAACATGACGTCCGGCGCCATCGAAGTGCTGGGTTACGAGCTGGAGGTGCTGAACGAAGCGGAAACCCCGCCGTTCCCGCTCAACGAATACACCGATGTGGGCGAGGAGACGCGCCTGCGTTACCGCTTCATCGACCTGCGTCGTCCGGAAATGGCCGAGAAGCTCAAGCTGCGCTCGCGCATCACTTCGAGTATCCGTCGTTATCTGGACGACAATGGCTTCCTGGACGTGGAAACGCCGATCCTCACTCGCGCCACGCCGGAAGGCGCCCGCGATTATCTGGTGCCGAGTCGCACCCACGCGGGTAGCTTCTTCGCCCTGCCGCAGTCGCCGCAGCTGTTCAAGCAGTTGCTGATGGTCGCCGGCTTCGACCGCTATTACCAGATCGCCAAGTGCTTCCGCGACGAAGACCTGCGTGCCGACCGCCAGCCGGAATTCACTCAGATCGACATCGAGACCAGCTTCCTGGGCGAAGCCGAGATCATGCACCTCACCGAGACCATGATCCGCAATCTGTTCAAGGAAGTGCTGGGCGTCGAGTTCGGCGAGCTGCCGCACATGACCCTGGCCGACGCCATGCGTCGCTTCGGTTCCGACAAGCCGGATCTGCGCATCCCGATGGAACTGGTCGACGTTGCCGACCAACTCAAGGATGTCGACTTCAAGGTCTTCTCCGGCCCGGCCAACGACCCGAAAGGTCGCGTTGCCGCGCTGCGCGTTCCAGGCGGGGCGAGCATGCCGCGCAAGCAGATCGACGACTACACCAAGTTCGTCGGCAACTACGGCGCCAAGGGCCTGGCCTACATCAAGGTCAACGAGCGCGCCAGGGGCGTCGAGGGCCTGCAGTCGCCGATCGTCAAGAACATTGCCGAGCCGAACCTCAACACCATCCTCGACCGTGTTGGTGCGGTCGATGGCGACATCGTGTTCTTCGGTGCCGACCGCGCCAAGGTGGTCAACGACGCTCTGGGCGCGCTGCGCATCAAGCTTGGTCACGACCTGAACCTGCTGACCGCTGAATGGGCACCGCTGTGGGTCGTCGACTTCCCGATGTTCGAAGAGAACGACGACGGCAGCCTGACCGCCATGCATCATCCGTTCACTTCGCCGAAGTGCACCCCGGCAGAGCTGGAGGCCAACCCGGCCGCCGCGCTGTCCCGTGCTTACGACCTGGTGCTCAACGGGACCGAGCTGGGTGGCGGTTCGATCCGTATCCATGACAAGGCCATGCAGCAAACCGTGTTTCGCGTGCTGGGCATCAGCGAAGACGAGCAGCAGGAGAAGTTCGGCTTCCTGCTCGACGCCCTCAAATATGGTGCGCCGCCCCATGGTGGCCTGGCTTTCGGCCTCGACCGTCTGGTCATGCTGATGACCGGCGCTTCGTCGATTCGTGAAGTGATCGCCTTCCCGAAAACCCAGAGTGCGGCCTGCGTCATGACCCAGGCGCCGGGTGTGGTGGATGCCAAGTCGCTGCGTGAGCTGCACATCCGCCTGCGCGAACAGGCGAAGGCAGAGTAAGCGTCTAGCGGTATTGCGAGCCCAGGGAAACCTGGGCTTGTTCATTGTGAAACCTGAAATTATGTGGAGTGGAACATGGCCGGTCATTCCAAGTGGGCCAACATCAAGCACCGCAAGGGGCGTCAGGACGCCAAGCGCGGCAAGATCTTCACCAAACTCATCCGCGAGCTGACGGTCGCCGCCAAGCACGGCGGGCCGATCCCGGCGGACAATCCGCGCCTGCGTCTGGCCGTCGACAAGGCGCTGACCAACAACATGTCGCGTGACGTGATCGACCGTGCCATCGCCCGAGGCGCTGGCAACAACGAAGCCGACAATGTCGTCGAGTTCAGCTACGAGGGGTACGCGCCGAGTGGTGTGGCGATCATCGTCGAAGTGATGACCGACAACCGCAACCGTACCGCTGCCGAAGTGCGTCATGCGTTCACCAAGTGCGGCGGCAATCTGGGCACCGACGGTTCGGTCGCCTACATGTTCGAGCGCAAAGGGCAGATCAGCTTTGCCTCGGTGGACGAAGACGCCTTGATGGAAGCGGTGCTCGAGGCGGGTGCCGACGATGTGGAAATGGGCGAGGAGGGCGCAGCCCTGGTGTCGACCAGCTTCACCGAGTTCCATGCCGTCAACGAAGCCCTGGCAGCGGCTGGTTTCAAGGCCGAGGAAGCGGAGATCGCCATGATCCCGTCGATCAGTGCGCCGATCACCGATCTGGAAACGGCGCAGAAAGTCTTCAAGCTGATCGAAATGCTCGAGGACCTGGATGACGTGCAGAACGTCTACCACAACGCCGAGGTTTCCGACGAAATCATGGATCAGTTGGGCTGATCCGTCGCTGCATCCGGGCCGGAAGTTTGCCGTCGTGCGCTTCCGGCTTTTTCATGGGCGCGTTTCGGTGACTGGTAGTTACGCTGGCGCGCATCCTTTGAGTGACGGCCGCTGCCTGAGGCCCCTATACTCGCGCCTGGATAAATAGACAGTGTGGCTGCCAGGCCATAGGTGGATGACGGGCATGACGCTGATTCTGGGAATCGACCCCGGTTCCCGCATTACCGGCTACGGGGTGATACGCGATACCGGACGTACCTGCGAGTACGTGGCTTCGGGGTGCATTCGTACCGGCGCCGGGCCGTTGGCCGAGCGCTTGCAGATCGTGTTTCGTGGCGTGAGCGAGGTAATCCGCACCTTCGGGCCGGTGACCATGGGCATCGAGCAGGTATTCATGGCGCGCAATGCCGACTCTGCGCTCAAGCTCGGTCAAGCGCGTGGCGCAGCCATCGTCGCGGCGGTGGAGGCGGGCCTCGAGGTCAGCGAGTACACCGCTACCCAGGTCAAGCAGGCAGTGGTCGGCACCGGCGGCGCCGACAAGGAACAGGTGCAGATGATGGTCATGCACCTGCTCAAACTAGTGAAAAAACCGCAGATCGATGCCTCCGATGCTCTGGGGATCGCCTTGTGCCATGCCCACCACCGGCAGAGCTTGATTCCCCATGGCCTGGCCAGCGCCAAGCGGCGCGGCGGTCGGCTTCGTTTATAAGCAGTCGCTCAGGTCGTCAGCGGCTTGTTGACGCTATGCGTGACCTGGGGCGGTATTGAATCTTCTATGTGAGGAATGCGTCGGTGATCGGACGTTTACGCGGCACCCTGGCGGAAAAACAGCCGCCGCATTTGATTCTGGATGTGAATGGTCTGGGCTATGAACTGGAAGTCCCCATGACCACGTTGTACCGTTTGCCCCCCGTAGGTGAGCCGCTGACCCTGCATACCCATCTGGTGGTGCGTGAGGATGCTCACCTGCTGTACGGTTTTTTCGAGAAGCGCGAGCGCGAGCTGTTCCGCGAGTTGATCCGCCTCAATGGCGTCGGCCCCAAATTGGCCCTGGCGCTGATGTCCGGATTGGAGATCGACGAGCTGGTGCGTTGCGTGCAGGCCCAGGATACCGCGGCGTTGGTGAAGATCCCCGGCGTCGGCAAGAAGACCGCCGAGCGCCTGCTGGTTGAACTCAAGGATCGCTTCAAAGCCTGGGAGGCGGTGCCTGGCATGGCGCCACTGGTGGTTGAACCTCGTGCTGGAGGCGCAGTCTCAAGCGCGGAGAATGATGCGGTGAGTGCGCTTATCTCGCTGGGCTACAAGCCTCAGGAAGCCAGTCGCGCCGTTTCGGCAGTCAAAGAAGATGGATTGAGTAGTGAAGACATGATCCGCCGCGCGCTGAAAGGAATGCTCTAGATGCTCGACGCCGACAGGTTGGTGACGGCGGGCAGTCGCGACCGCGACGAGCAGGTCGACCGCGCCATTCGTCCGCTCAAGTTGGCCGAGTACATCGGCCAACCTGTGGTGCGCGAGCAGATGGAACTGTTCATCCAGGCAGCGCGCGGGCGCAAGGAATCCCTCGATCACACCCTGATCTTCGGCCCGCCCGGTCTTGGCAAGACCACCCTGGCCAACATCATCGCCCAGGAAATGCAGGTTTCCATCAAGAGCACCTCGGGCCCGGTGCTCGAGCGCCCGGGCGACCTCGCAGCACTGCTGACCAATCTCGAGCCGGGCGATGTGCTGTTCATCGATGAAATCCATCGTCTCTCACCCATCGTCGAAGAAGTTCTGTACCCGGCGATGGAGGACTTCCAGCTCGACATCATGATCGGCGAAGGCCCGGCGGCCCGCTCGATCAAGCTGGATCTGCCGCCGTTCACCCTGGTTGGCGCCACCACGCGCGCCGGTATGTTGACCAATCCACTGCGCGACCGTTTCGGTATCGTCCAGCGCCTGGAGTTCTATAACACCGAGGATCTGGCCACCATCGTCAGCCGTGCTGCTGGCATCCTTGGCCTGCCCATCGAAGCGCGCGGCGCCGTGGAGATCGCCCGCCGTGCGCGCGGCACGCCGCGGATCGCCAACCGCCTGCTGCGCCGCGTTCGCGATTTCGCCGAGGTGCGCGGTCAGGGTGCGATCACCCAGCAGATCGCCGACCTGGCGCTGAACTTGCTGGATGTCGACGAGCGCGGCTTCGATCACCAGGATCGCCGCCTGCTGCTGACCATGATCGAGAAGTTCGACGGCGGCCCGGTGGGCGTCGACAGCCTGGCCGCGGCGATCAGCGAAGAACGGCACACCATCGAGGACGTGCTCGAGCCGTATCTGATCCAGCAGGGTTACATCATGCGTACCCCGAGAGGGCGCGTGGTGACCCGTCACGCCTATCTGCACTTCGGCCTCAATACACCGAAACGCATGGACGAGCGGCCAACGCTCGACCTGTTCAATGATGGAGACGCGCCATGAAAAAAATACTTGCGCGCCCGATTGGCAAGACACGGGGCTGGCACTAGAGTATGCGCGCGCAAGATGCCGGTCAGCCGTTCGCCCATCGCTGTCGTGTCTATTACGAGGACACCGATGCGGGCGGCGTCGTCTATTACGTCAACTACCTCAAATTCATGGAGCGGGCCCGTACCGATCGATTGCGTGAGCTGGGATTTTTCCAGTCGACGCTGGCCGGTGAGGGGCTGCTGTTCGTCGTGCACTCCAGCGAAGCGCGTTACCACGCGCCGGCGCGACTGGACGACGAGTTGGTGGTCAGCGCCGACGTGTATGAATTGAACCGTGCCAGCCTGCGCTTTCGTCAGCAGGTCAGGCGGGCTGCGGATAACGTGCTGCTCTGCGAAGGGCAGTTTCTGGTGGCCTGTGTGCGCGCCGATAATTTCAAACCCCGGGCCATGCCCCCGTCTCTGCGAACGGCGTTCGCTGAGCAGGGTGACGGTGCCGGTACATCTACTGCAGGAGAGTAAGCGTGGAAGCCAACGCAAATGCCGTTGACCACATGTCGATGTGGAGTCTGATCAGCAACGCCAGCCTGGTGGTGCAGTTGGTGATGCTGACCCTGGTGGCCGCATCGGTCATCTCGTGGGTGATGATTTTCCAGCGCAGTAATTTCCTGCGCTCGGCCAAGCGCTCGCTCGACAATTTCGAGGAGCGCTTCTGGTCGGGCATCGACCTGTCCAAGCTCTATCGTCAGGCGGGCAGCAACCCGGATCCGGACTCGGGCCTCGAGCAGATCTTCCGCGCCGGCTTCAAGGAGTTCTCCCGCCTGCGCCAGCAACCAGGCATGGACCCGGATGCGGTGATGGATGGCGTTGCCCGTTCCATGCGTGTCGCCATTTCCCGTGAAGAAGAGAAGCTGGAAATCAGCTTGCCTTTCCTTGCCACCGTCGGCTCCACCAGCCCGTATATCGGTCTGTTCGGGACCGTGTGGGGGATCATGAACTCCTTCCGTGGCCTTGCTCAAGTGCAGCAGGCAACCCTGGCCACCGTCGCGCCCGGCATCGCCGAAGCGCTGATCGCCACGGCCATCGGCCTGTTCGCCGCCATTCCGGCGGTCATTGCCTACAACCGTTTCTCCGCTCGCGGTGAAATGCTGATCGGTCGTTATTACACCTTCGCCGACGAATTCCAGGCGATCCTGCACCGCAAAGTACACAGCAGCGAAGAATAAGCTTCCGGCGCACTCAACACAGGTTTCACTACCATGGCCAGAGCCAGAATTCGCAACAGACGCAAGCCCGTCGCCGAGATGAACGTGGTGCCTTACATCGACGTGATGTTGGTGCTGCTGGTCATCTTCATGGTGACGGCGCCGATGCTCAACCAGGGCGTCAAGGTCGACCTGCCGCAGGTCAGCAGCGAAGTGCTGCCCCAGGACAACGACTCCCAGGTGCTGACCATCTCCATCAAGTCCGACAAGTCGTACTACTGGAACATGGGCACCGAGGTGGACACCGATACCGTGCAGGATCGTGCGCTGACGCTCGACGAGATGACCCGCGCGGTAACCGCCATCATCAACCAGACCCGCAGTCAGGGTAAGCAGGTGCAAGTGTTCGTGCGCGGCGACAAGGCCGTCGACTACGGCACCGTGATGTCCGCCATGGGCGGCCTGCAGCAGGCGGGCGTGGGTAACGTCGGCCTGATCACCGAGGCGCCCTGATGCAGCAGCGTGAACGCTCACCTTCGGAAAGCCTGTTCTGGCCGGTGGTCTGGGCCGTAGGGCTGCATGTGCTGATGTTCGGCATGCTGTTTGTCAGTTTTGCCTTCGCGCCCGAGCTGCCGCCTGCAAAACCGATCGTGCAGGCTACCCTGTACCAATTGAAGTCGCAGAGCCAGGCTACCACCCAGACCAACCAGAAGATTGCCGGCGAGGCGAAAAAGACCGCTGCGCCGCAATTCGAAACCGAGCAACTCGAACAGAAAAAGGCCGAGGCTGAAAAACAAGCCCAGGCCAAGGCCGAAGCGCAGAAA
The DNA here is from genome assembly GCF_001945395.1 of Pseudomonas sp. PA15(2017). Classification (GTDB taxonomy): domain Bacteria; phylum Pseudomonadota; class Gammaproteobacteria; order Pseudomonadales; family Pseudomonadaceae; genus Aquipseudomonas. The sequence goes on from NZ_MSXV01000006.1 coordinate 8,018, forward strand.
CAGGCGCAGGCCAAAGCGGCGGAACAAAAGAAAGCCGAGGAGGCTCAAAAAGCCGACGCGGCCAAGAAGGCCGAGGCCGATGCAGCGGCCAAAGCTGCTGAGCAAAAGAAACTTGCCGATGTAGCCAAGGCGAAAGCTGCACTGGAGGCCGACAAGAAGAAGGCCGCCGAGGCCGAGGCGAAGAATAAGGCCGCTGAAGATGCCAAGAAAAAGGCAGCTGAAGAGGCGAAGAAAAAAGCTGCAGCCGACGCCGCTAAAAAGAAAGCGGCCGAGGATGCCAAGAAGAAAGCGGCACAGGCTGCCGAACGCAAGGCTGTCGAGGACAAGAAGGCGGCGGCGCTAGCTGAGCTGCTGTCCGAGGATACCGAGCGCCAGCAGGCGTTGGCTGAAACCCAGGGTGACCAGGTGGCCGGGAGCCTCGATGATTTGATCGTCAAGCTGGTGAGTGAGCAGTGGCGTCGTCCGCCGTCCGCTCGCAATGGCATGAGCGTCGAAGTGCTGATCGAGATGCTGCCTGATGGCACCATCACCAATGCCAGCGTCAGTCGCTCCAGTGGCGATGCGCCCTTTGACAGTTCAGCGGTACAGGCGGTGCGCAACGTGGGGCGTATCGTGGAAATGCAGCAACTTGATCGTGCCACGTTCGATCGGCTTTACCGGCAGCGTCGTGCCGTCTTCAAACCGGAGGATTTAGGTCTGTGAATACCCTGATGCGAATCGTTGTACTGGGTCTGGCCATGCTGGTCGGTACCGTGCAGGCGGCTGACCCTTTGGTCATCAGTACCGGTACTGATCGAGCCACGCCCATTGCCGTGGTGCCATTCGGCTGGCAGGGCGGCAACGTCCTGCCTGAGGACATCTCTACCATCGTCGGCAACGACCTGCGTAACTCCGGGGTCTTCGAACCGATTCCGCGGCAGAACATGATCAGCCTGCCGACCCAGGGCAGTGAAGTCATCTACCGCGACTGGAAAGCGCTCGGTGCCCAGTACGTGCTGGTCGGCAACATCGTTCCCAACGGTGCGCGCCTGCAGGTGCAGTTCGCACTGTTCAACGTGGCGACCGAGCAGCAAGTGCTGACCGGCACCGTCGGCGGTGGCACCGATCAACTGCGCGACATGGCTCACCACATCGCCGATCAGTCGTTCGAGAAGCTTACCGGCGTCAAAGGTGCTTTCTCCACGCGCATGCTGTACGTCACTGCCGAGCGCTTCGGGGTAAACAACACCCGCTACACGCTGCAGCGGTCCGACTATGACGGCGCCCGTGCCGTAACCCTGCTGCAGTCACGCGAACCGATCCTGTCGCCTTCGTTCGCCTCCGACGGCAAGCGCATCGCCTACGTGTCGTTCGAGCAGAAGCGCCCGCGCATCTTCGTTCAGCACATCGACACCGGCCGCCGTGAGCAGGTCACCAACTTCGAAGGCCTCAATGGCGCACCGGCCTGGTCGCCGGATGGCACCAAGCTGGCGTTCACCCTGTCGCGTGACGGCAACCCGGAAATCTACGTAATGGACATGGGGTCGCGGAACCTGCGCCGCGTGACCAATCATTCGGCAATCGATACCGAACCGTTTTGGGGTAAGGATGGCCAGACTATCTACTTCACCTCCGACCGTTCCGGCAAGCCGCAAATCTATAAGACCAACATCAACTCTGGTGCGGTCGAACGAGTGACCTTCGTCGGCAACTACAATGCCAACCCTAAATTGTCTGCCGACGAAAAAACCCTGGTAATGATTCATCGCCAGGATGGTTACACCGTGTTCAAGGTAGCGGCTCAGGACCTCGAGCGTGGCAATCTGCGCATTCTATCCGACACAAGTTTGGATGAGTCGCCTACTGTTGCGCCCAATGGCACCATGCTAATCTACGCTACCCGCCAGCAGGGGCGGGGAGTCCTGATGTTAGCGTCCACCAATGGTCGCGTTAGGCTCCCTCTACCTACCGCTCAAGGCGAAGTTCGAGAGCCATCCTGGTCCCCCTTCCTGAACTGATGCGCGGTGCTTTACCTGTTTGATGCTTAACACACTGGGGTTCATTAGGAGTTACACATGGAAATGCTGAAATTTGGCAAGTTTGCTGCACTGAGCCTGGCTCTCGCAGTGGCTGTTGGCTGTTCCTCCAAAGGCGGTGACACCGCTGGCGAAGGCGCTGTAGACCCGAACGCTGGTTACGGTGCAAACACCGGCGCCGTTGACGGCAGCCTGAGTGAAGAAGCCGCTCTGCGCGCTATCACCACTTTCTACTTCGAATACGACAGCTCTGACCTGAAGCCGGAAGCCATGCGCGCTCTGGACGTTCACGCCAAGGACCTGAAAGGCAACGGCGCTCGCGTCGTTCTGGAAGGCCACGCTGACGAGCGCGGTACCCGCGAATACAACATGGCTCTGGGCGAGCGTCGTGCCAAGGCCGTACAGCGCTACCTGGTTCTGCAGGGCGTTTCCCCTGCTCAGCTGGAAGTTGTTTCCTACGGTGAAGAGCGTCCTGTTGCCACCGGCAACGACGAGCAATCCTGGGCTCAGAACCGTCGCGTCGAACTGCGTAAGTAATTCGATATGCGAACGTGCCGACGTGTAGTAACCGTTTTGGCTCTGAGCCTGCCGCTTGCGGCCTGGGCTCAGGTTCCCGTTCAGGATGGCGGTACCGGCAACGGTAGTGGTTATCCGGCAAGCGGTGGCGGCACGTCCGGCGCCTACGCTGGAGGTGGGGTGCAAACTCCATCTACAGCGCAGGGCATGCTGTTCAGTCAGCTCCAGCAGATGCAGCAGGAAATTGCGCAGCTGCGTGGCATGCTGGAAGTGCAGCAGAACGACATTCAGCGTTTGAAGCAAGAAGGCCTGGAGCGCTATCAGGACCTCGACAAACGACTGAGCAGTGGGGCCGCCGCTGGCGCAGCCGCCACCCAGAATTCTCCTGCCGCGGGTGCCAATACCGGCGCCGGTGGTGCTTCGGCAGGCGCTGGTGACGCAGGGGCGCAAGCCTCCGGCGAGCCGGCTGACCCTGCCAAGGAAAAGCTGTTTTACGATGCAGCCTTCGACCTGATCAAGGCCAAGGATTTCGACAAGGCTAGCCAGGCTTTTGCCGCGTTCTTGCGTCGTTATCCCAATAGCCAGTATGCCGGCAATGCGCAATATTGGCTGGGCGAAGTGAACCTTGCCAAGGGTGACTTGCAAGGCGCTGGCCAGGCGTTTGCCAAGGTCAGCCAGACCTATCCGCAGCACTCCAAGGTGCCGGATTCGCTGTACAAGCTGGCCGATGTGGAAATCCGCATGGGTAACAACGACAAGGCCAAGGGTATCCTGCAGCAGGTCATCGCACAGTACCCAGGCACCTCCGCCGCACAGCTGGCGCAGCGCGACCTGCAGCGAATTCGCTGATCCGGCACCTGCCCACGAGACCCGCGCCTGTCGTGGGTTTTTTGTTTCTGTCGACACTAACGTGGCGCAATGCCGCGTCCGGGCAATGGCTTGCACCCTGCCATTTCGTTTAGAATTGCCGCCCTTTTTCGCAACGGAGGCGGATGGCCTGTTTCGCCGTCACGCCCGGTGCCCCTATGAAAGATACCCTGCGCATCACCGAGATTTTCTTCTCGCTGCAGGGGGAAGCGCGTACCGCCGGCTTGCCGACGGTATTCGTGCGCCTGACCGGCTGCCCCCTGCGTTGTCAATACTGCGACACCGCCTACGCGTTCAGCGGCGGCGAGCTGCTTACCCTGGACACCATCCTGGCGCAGGTGGCGAGCCACCGGCCCCGCTATGTCTGCGTGACGGGCGGTGAGCCGTTGGCGCAGCCCAATTGCATCCCCCTGCTCGAGAAGCTGTGCGACGCTGGCTACGACGTTTCCCTGGAAACCAGTGGTGCGTTGGACGTTTCGGCCGTCGACCCGCGGGTCAGCAAGGTCGTGGACCTGAAAACCCCGGGCTCGGCCGAGATGGGCCGCAACCGCTATGAGAACATCGTGCACCTACAGCCCCGTGACCAGGTCAAGTTCGTGATCTGCTCGCGAGAGGACTATGACTGGTCGGTGAGCAAGGTCATTCAATACGATCTTTCCGAGCGAGTCGGCGAAGTGCTGTTCTCGCCCAGTCACGGACAGGTCAGTGGCCGTCAGCTGGCCGAGTGGGTGATTGCCGATAACCTGCCAGTGCGCATGCAATTACAGCTGCACAAGATTCTTTGGAACGACGAGCCGGGGCACTGATTATGAGCGAAAAGAAAGCGGTCATCCTGCTGTCCGGCGGCCTAGATTCGGCGACTGTCGTGGCGATGGCCAGGGAACAGGGTTACAGCTGCTACAGCATGAGCTTCGACTATGGGCAGCGTCATCGCTCGGAACTGCAGGCCGCCGAGCGGGTGGCGCGCCAGCTCGGTGTGGTCGAGCACAAGGTCATCGGCATCAACCTCGATGGTATCGGTGGCTCGGCGCTCACCGATGCCAGCATTGACGTGCCGCAAAGCCCCACCACGGGCATTCCGGTCACCTACGTGCCAGCTCGCAATACCGTGTTCCTGTCCCTGGCGCTGGGCTGGGCCGAGGTGCTCGGGGCGCAAGACATCTTCATCGGCGTCAACGCGGTGGACTATTCGGGTTACCCCGATTGCCGGCCGGAGTTCGTCAACGCGTTCGAGCATATGGCCAACCTGGCCACCAAGATGGGCGTGGAAGGGCAGCGCATTCGCATTCAGGCGCCGCTGCAGATGCTCAGCAAGGCCGAGATCGTGCAGGCGGGTTCGCGTTTGGGCGTGGATTACGGCCTTACGGTTTCCTGCTACCTGGCCGACGCCGATGGCCGTGCATGCGGCAAGTGCGACAGTTGCAGGCTGCGTGCGGCGGGTTTTGCGGCGGCTGGCATGGCGGATTCGACGCGCTACCAGTGAAAAGAATGCGACCGCAGTAAAAAAGTTTTCGGCGGATGTTGAATTCCTGAATTAAATCAGTATCATAGCGCTCGCACCACGGGTCGTTAGCTCAGTTGGTAGAGCAGTTGGCTTTTAACCAATTGGTCGTAGGTTCGAATCCTACACGACCCACCATCTCAAGCCTTCCAAGCGAAGGCGCACTATAAAGCCCGAATCTCGAGAGAGGTTCGGGCTTTTTGGTTTCTGCCTGGTGGAGCCGGGCTGGCAGCTCGGGGAGCTGCCAGCTATACGGTTTACACCTTGACGATCCAGCCTTGTGGCGCTTCGACGTCACCGGACTGCACACCAGTGAGTTCGGCGTACAGGCGGCCGACCACCGGGCCCACTTCCTTCTCGCTGTAGAACACGTGCAGCTTGCCGTCGTATTCGATGCCGCCGATCGGCGTGATCACCGCTGCAGTGCCGCAGGCGCCGGCTTCCTTGAAGTCGCCCAGCTTGTCGATGAATACGTCGCCCTCGATGACCTTCAGGCCAAGGCGGCTCTGCGCCAGCTCGATCAGCGACAGGCGAGTGATGCCTGGTAGCACCGATGGCGACTTCGGGGTGACGAATTCGTCGTTGTGGGTGATGGCGAAGAAGTTGGCCGAACCGACTTCCTCGATCTTGGTGTGCGTCTGCGGATCGAGATAGATGCAGTCGGCGAAGTTGTTCTTCTTGGCCTGGGAGCCGGGCATCAGGCTGGCCGCGTAGTTACCGCCGACCTTGGCCGCGCCGGTACCCTGGGGGGCGGCACGGTCGTAGCCGGAGATCACGAAGTTGTTGGGCTTCATGCCGCCCTTGAAGTAGGGGCCGACCGGGATGCAGAACACCGAAAAGATGAATTCGGGCGCGGTGCGCACGCCGATGTTGTCGCCAACGCCGATCACGAACGGGCGCAGGTACAGTGCGCCGCCCGAGCCGTATGGCGGGATGAAGCGCTCGTTGGCCTTGACCACCTGCTTGCAGGCTTCGATGAATTGCTCGGTCGGCGGTGCCGGCATCAGCAGGCGTGCGCAACTGCGCTGCATGCGCAGAGCATTCTGGTCAGGGCGGAACAAGTTGATCGAGCCGTCCTTGCAACGGTAGGCCTTGAGGCCCTCGAAGCATTGCTGACCGTAATGCAGGGCGGTCGAGCCCTCGCTGATGTGCAGGACGTTGTCTTCGGTCAGCGTGCCCTGATCCCAATCACCGTCGCGCCAGTGCGACAGGTAGCGCTGGTCGGTCTTGATGTAGTCGAAACCCAGCTTGTCCCATTCGATGTTTTCGTAAGCCATGACATCCTCAATCGCTGAACGGTCACTGCGGGGCACGCGTATGTCCGTTGGTTTTCCAGGGTGATCGTACGGGCGCGTGCTCGTACGGTCAGGTAAAAGGGTGGGCTGCATGCTTCGTCAGGCCTCATGGAGGCTCGCCTGACGGATAGCGATGTCCGTAATGGTGATGATGCGGCGGATTACTGTGGCGATCAACCGATGTTGCGCCGGCAGATGGGGCGAGATTGAAAAAACTTTGCCAATGCCCTTACCATGCGCGCCCGCGCAAGGCCTGCGCCGCCCGCTGTCGGGCGCTCTGGCCTTGTGCGGGGCCGACCGGCGCAGCGCGTCCGGCGGTATACTCCACGTCCCGAGCAGATAGACCTCGATAGGGCCTGACGACATGACGCAGATCGCCGAACGACTTCTTGTCCAGGCTCACCTCGATGCCAAGCAGCCAGAGACGCTGACGGCGGAGCAGGAAGCGTTCTACCGTGATGAAATTGGCAAGGAACTGAAGCGCCAGAATGCCGTTCTGGTTGCCCACTATTATTGCGACCCGGTGCTCCAGGCATTGGCCGAGGAAACCGGCGGCTGCGTGTCCGACTCCCTGGAAATGGCGCGCTTCGGCAACCAGCACTCGGCGCAGACCGTGCTGGTCGCCGGCGTCAAGTTCATGGGCGAGACGGCAAAGATTCTCAACCCGGAAAAACGCGTGCTGATGCCGACGCTGGAGGCGACCTGTTCCCTGGATCTGGGCTGCCCGGTCGACGAGTTCGCCGCGTTCTGCGACCAGCATCCGCAGCGCACCGTGGTGGTCTACGCCAATACCTCGGCGGCAGTGAAGGCGCGCGCCGACTGGGTGGTGACCTCCAGTTGCGCGGTAGAGATCGTCGAGCACCTGATGGATAACGGCGAAAGCATCATCTGGGCGCCGGATCAGCACCTGGGTCGCTACATTCAAAACAAGACCGGCGCCGACATGCTGCTTTGGGACGGTGCCTGCATCGTTCACGAGGAGTTCAAGGCCCGTCAGCTGGAAGAGATGAAGGCGCTGTACCCGGAGGCTGCCGTGCTGGTACACCCCGAGTCGCCGACGGCGGTGATCGAACTGGCCGATGCGGTCGGCTCCACCAGTCAGCTGATCGCCGCTGCCCAGCGCATGCCCAACAGGACCTTCATCGTCGCCACCGACCGCGGCATCTTCTACAAGATGCAGCAGCTGTGCCCGGACAAGGAGTTCGTGGCGGCGCCGACCGCTGGTAACGGCGCCGCCTGCCGTAGCTGCGCCAACTGCCCCTGGATGGCGATGAACACCCTGCAGCGCACGCTGCAATGCCTGCGCGAGGGTAGCAATGAAGTGTTCGTGGACCCTGCGTTGATTCCGCGGGCCATCAGGCCGCTCAAGCGCATGCTGGACTTCACCCAGGCCGCGCGCCTGAAACTGACCGGCAACGCCTGATCCTCAGACTCGAGGTGCTATCGATCGATAGCGCCTCGGCCGGGCTGCATCGTTAGCCGCGCAGCATTTGCTCGGTCATGCGTTTCTCTTCGATCAACTCCTTCTGGCGCGCATCGACGCGCGAGGCCATCTGGAAATTGTTGGCCGCCCGGCGCTTGGCGAAGTCGAGCTGTTCGATGGCCTGGTTGAAGTCGCCGACCAGCGCGAAGTACTCGGCGCGGGCCTGATGCAGGCCAACAGTATTGCCGCTCAGCCCGCGCACTTCCGCCACCTGATACCAGACATCCGGATCCTTCATACGCCGCTTGAGCAGGTCGTTGAGCGCCTGTTCGGCGTCGGCGATCTTGCGTTGCTTGAGCATCAGGTCGATGCGTGCCTGGTTCAGCGGATAGTTGTTGGGGTACAGGTCAAGCAGACGTGTGACTCGCTGCTCGGTAGCCGGTAGGTGATTGGCCGCCGAATCCAGGCTGATCTGCGCCAGGTTGTAGGTGATGTCGTTGGGCGCCTTTTGCAGCAGTGGCGCGAGCACGTCGCGTGCTTCGTCGAACTGGCCGCCCTTGGTCAGGGCGATGGCCAGGCCGTAGCGGGCTGCGTCCATGCCCGGGTTCTCGTCGAGCTGGGCGCGGAAGCGCTTGGCGGCGATACCGGGCGTTTCCTCGTAGGTCAGTTGTACGCGGGCGCGCATCAGCTGGTAGCGCAGGCTGTCCTTGGTGCCGCCGCCAGGGAACTGTTCGGCGCGGTTGCGGGTGTCGGCGATCCGCGATTCGGACACCGGGTGCGTCAGCAGGAATTCCGGTGGCATGCGGTCGTAGCGGTACTGACGCATCAGCCGCTCGAACATGCTCGGCATCGAGCGGGGGTCGTAGCCGGCCTTCTCCAGGTTCACCAGGCCGATTCGGTCGGCTTCCTGCTCGTTCTGCCGTGAGAAGCGTCGTTGTTCCTGGATCGCGGCGGCCTGGGTCGAGGCGATGGCGGCGATACCGGCATCGCCGGCCCCGGCGGCGGCCGCCACGATACCGGCGAGCATCGCCGCCATCACCGGCAGTTGCATGCGCTGCTGAGCTTCCAGGCCACGGGCGAAGTGGCGCTGCGACAAGTGCGCCAGTTCGTGGGCCAGTACCGAGGCGTACTCGCCTTCGGTCTGCGCATGGAGGAACAAGCCGCCGTTGACGCCGATGATCCCGCCGGGTGCGGCGAAGGCGTTGATCTGCGGGCTGTTGAGCAGCACGAATTCGAGGCGGCGGTCCTGTACCTGGCTGGTTTCGGCCAACCGGTAAACGCTGCTTTCGACGAAGTCCTTGAGCTGCGGGTCCGACAACTGGCTGACCTGGCCACGCACGATGCTCAGCCAGGCGCGGCCCAGCTGGTATTCCTGTTGCGGTGACACCAGCGCGGAGCTGGCGTCGCCGAGGGAGGGCAGGTCGCTGGCCATGGCCGGTTGCGCCAGCAGGCAGGCGAGCGTCAGCAGGGTGGGGCGCAGAACATTCATGCACAAGGCTCTTGTTTGATCAGTGCCGTACTGTAGCCGGGCAGGCACTTGCCTGACCAGCGCCGGCGGGCCTTGGGTTATGCTGTGGGCCTATAAACGGGAGGGTGTTATGGGTGATGTGTCGGGTTGGCAGGGCGAACATCAGGCCGAGCTGGACGCCTGTGGGCTGAGTTGCCCGTTGCCGCTGCTCAAGGCCAAGGTGGTGCTCAATGGCCTGGCCAGCGGCGAGGTGCTCAAGGTGTCGGCCACGGATGCGGGGTCGCAGCGCGACTTTCGCGCGTTCGCGCGCCTGGCCGGCCATACGTTGCTGCGTGAGGAAGCCGAGGGTGAGGTGTTCCGATACTGGCTGCGCAAGGCGTAGCTTCAGTGCCAGTGCGTCGAATGAAAATGCCGCTCGAAAGCGGCATTTTCATATGTATCAGGCTTTGTTCAGGGCCTGGGCGGCGGCCAGTACTTCATCGACATGGCCGGGTACCTTGACTCCCCGCCATTGCTGACGCAGTACGCCATTCTTGTCGATCAGAAAGGTGCTGCGGTCGATGCCCAGGTATTCCTTGCCGTAGAGCTTTTTCAGTTTGATCACGTCGAAAAGGCCGCAGACGCTTTCGTCCTTGTCCGAGATCAGCTCGAAGGGAAAGCCCTGCTTGGCCTTGAAGTTCTCGTGGGTCTTCAGGCTGTCGCGCGATACACCGACGATCACCGTATTGGCGGCGGCGAAGGCCACGTGGGCATCGCGAAAACCCTGGCCCTGGGTGGTGCAGCCCGGCGTATTGTCCTTGGGGTAGAAATAGATCACCAGTTGCTGGCCCTTGCAGGCCGCCAGGGTGAAGTCGCCACCGGTGGCCGGGGCGCTGAAGTCGGGAACGGGGGCGTCGATGGCGATGGCCATGGGGGCAGGCTCCTTATGGATTCTGGGGGCGCCAGGGTTCGATCAGGGCATCCAGGTTCAGCGCGTCGGCGAAGTCCAGGAACTGGTCGCGCAACCAGCTGATCTGGGTGCCGGCTGGCAGGGTGACGGTCAGCGTGGCGTTGAGCATGGTGCCGCCGGTCTGTGGCGCCTGGTAGGTGTCGCAGGTCAGCGCTTCGAGCTCGACGCGGTGGTCGATGAAGAATTGGCACAGTTCATTGAGGATGTCCGGGCGGTACACCGAGCTGACGTAGGCCACGTAGGGCAACGCCTGGGGGCGAACCTCCTGGGCGGCGCTGCGGATCACGTTGGCAGTGAACTCGTGCTTCTTGGCCAGGGCGGGCAGGCCGGCTTCCAGTCGCGCCAGGGCGTCCCAGTTGCCAGAGAGCTGCAACACCAGCGCGCTGAGCTCGCCGTGGCGGCTCAGGCGCGTGCTGATGACCGCGCAGCGGTTTTCATGGCTGGCCCGGCACAGCACATTGGTCAGCTCCATGGCGTTGCTGCCAAGCGCACTGATGACGAGAAATTGTTCGCGAACTGGGGGGGTGGACATGCAGCCTTCCTAAACGTTGAACGCCCGGCGCTATAGACAGCGCCAAACAAACTCGCAGGGTAGCGAAAAGCGCTCGCCAGGGGAATGACCTGATGAGGGCGAGCGCGCGTAATGCTAGTAATCACAGCCACCTGGTCGCTTGTGCAAGGCTGGTGGCGCCAGTACCATTACGGCTCTCTTTTTCGGCAGGAGCGGTTGCATGATTGCGGGCAGTATGGTGGCACTGGTCACGCCCATGGATGCACAGGGTAATCTCGACTGGGAGGCCCTGAGCAAACTGGTGGACTTCCACCTGCAAGAGGGCACCCATGCCATCGTCGCGGTCGGCACTACCGGCGAGTCGGCGACGCTCGATGTCAACGAGCACATCGAAGTCATCCGCCGCGTGGTGGATCAGGTCGCCGGGCGCATCCCGGTCATCGCTGGCACCGGCGCCAACTCCACCCGCGAAGCGGTGGAACTGACCCAGAATGCCAAGACCGCCGGCGCCGATGCCTGCCTGCTGGTCACCCCGTACTACAATCGGCCGACCCAGGAAGGCCTGTACCTGCACTTCCGCCATATCGCCGAAGCCGTGGCCATCCCGCAGATTCTCTACAACGTGCCGGGCCGTACCGCCTGCGACATGCTGCCGGAAACCGTCGAGCGGCTGTCCAAGGTCGACAACATCATCGGCATCAAGGAAGCCACCGGCGACCTGCAGCGTGCCCGTGACATCCTCGACCGCGTGGGCTCGAACTTCAGCCTGTACTCCGGCGACGACCCGACCGCGGTCGAGCTGATCCTGCTCGGTGGCAAGGGCAACATCTCGGTGACCGCCAACGTCGCGCCGCGTGCCATGAGCGACATGTGCACGGCTGCCATGCGCGGTGAAGCGGCGATCGCCCGGGCCATCAACGACCGTCTGATGCCCCTGCACAAGAACCTGTTCATCGAAGCCAATCCGATTCCGGTGAAGTGGGCCCTGAATGAAATGGGCATGATGGCCGACGGCATTCGCTTGCCGCTGACCTGGTTGAGCCCCCGTTGTCACGAACCGCTGCGTCAGGCCCTGCGCCAGTCCGGTGTATTGGTCTAATCGAGGAACTACGACGCATGAAGCGACTGGCCGGACTTTCCGCACTTGCCCTGATCATCACCAGCACCAGTGGCTGTGGCTGGATCTGGGGTGAAAATGGCTACTTCCGCGACCGCGGCAGTGATTACCTGAGCGCACGGCAGACCGCGCCGATGCAACTGCCTGCCGACGTCGAAGCCAAACGCCTCGACCCGTTGCTGCCGGTTCCCCAGCAGATTCGCGACAGCGAGGCTGCGGGCGAATACGAAGTGCCGCGTCCGCAGGCGCTGGCCGTCAGCGACAACGTCAGCGAGTTCAGCCTGCAGAACAGCGGCGACTCCAGCTGGCTGGTGGCTCAGCGCGTGCCGGCCGAAGTATGGCCAGGTGCTCGCCAGTTCTTCGAAGACGGCGGCTTCCGCATCGTCGACGAGCGCCCGCAGACCGGTGAATTCAGCACTGACTGGCAGCGCTTCGACGCCCTGTCCAGCAGCATGCAGAGCCGCCTGACCGGCCGTGTCGGTGGCCTGGACGGCAACACCGAAACCCGCGTGCACGTACGCCTCGAGCCTGGCGTGCAGCGCAATACCAGCGAAATCTTCGTGGTTACAGCGCAGCGCCCGGCAGGCAGCAACAGCGACGTGCCGTTCACCGAACGCAGCGTCAACAAGACTCTGGACGCCGCACTGCTCGACGAGCTGCAGGCGAGCCTGACCCGCAGCACGGAGCAGGGCGGTTCGGTTTCGCTGCTCGCTGGCCGTGACTTCGATGCGCCAAACCGCGTAGCGCTGTCGCAGGACGGCAACGGTAACCCGATCCTCAACCTGAGCACCGACTTCGACCGCGCCTGGTCTGGCGTCGGCCGCTCGCTGCGCATGGCCGACCTGCGCGTCGACGACATCAACCGCACCCTGGGCGTCTACTACGTCAACCTCGCCGAAGGCCCGCAGCGCAGCAACGAGAAGCCCGGCTTCTTCAAGCGCATGTTCGGCGGCTCGGAAGACAAGGATGCCGTCGAGGCTCGCGCCGAGCGCTATCAGGTACGCCTGACCGCCGTGGGTGACACCGTACAGGTGACCGTCGAGAAGGACATCAACACCGTGGCGCCGGCCGACGTGGCCCGCCGCGTGCTGGACATGATCCAGGAGAACCTCGGCTAGGCATTCCTGGCGCGCGGTTGGCGATAGGCGAAACCCCATGGGGTTTCGCCTTTTGTTTTCACAGGCGGGGCGTTTCCCTGCCGACCCTTAGAGCCGTGGCGCGTCCGCTCGACGCCGAGCGGTGCGACTTTCACGCGACGAGGCGGATCTCGAAATGACCACACCTTCCCTGAGCCTGAAAAAGATCTATTCGGGCAAAGTCCGCGACCTCTACGAGATCGACGGCAAGCGCATGCTGATGGTCGCCACCGATCGTCTGTCGGCCTTCGACGTGATTCTCGAGCAGCCGATTCCGGACAAGGGCAAGATCCTCACCGCCATCTCCAATTTCTGGTTCGACAAGCTGGCCCATGTGGTGCCCAACCACTTCACCGGTGATCGTGTCGAAGACGTGGTGCCGGCCGCCGAGCTGCCGTTGGTCGAGGGCCGTGCGGTGGTCGCCAAGCGCCTCAAACCGGTCGCCGTGGAAGCCATCGTGCGCGGCTACATCGTTGGCTCCGGCTGGAAGGAATACCAGAAGAACGGCACCGTATGCGGCATCGCGCTTCCTGCCGGCCTGAAGGAAGCGGCCAAGCTGTCCGAGCCGATCTTCACCCCGTCGACCAAGGCTGCCGTGGGCGACCATGACGAGAACATCAGCTTCGCCCAATGCGAAGCGATCATCGGCGCCGAACTGGCCGCCAAGGTGCGTGACACCTCCATCGCCCTGTACAAGGCAGCGGTGGAATACGCCGCCACCCGCGGCATCATCATCGCCGATACCAAGTTCGAATTCGGCCTCGATGAGGACGGCACCCTGACCCTGATGGATGAGGTGCTGACGCCTGACTCCAGCCGCTTCTGGCCTGCCGACAGCTACGCCGAAGGCACCAACCCGCCGAGCTTCGACAAGCAGTTCGTGCGCAACTGGCTGGAGTCCACTGGCTGGAACAAGGAGCCGCCGGCCCCGGCCGTGCCGGCCGACGTCGCCCAGAAGACCGCCGACAAGTACCGCGAAGCGCTGACCCGGCTCACCGCCTGATCACGCGTTGCCAACACAAACGCCGCCGTTCCCTAAAGGGAACGGCGGCGTTTTCGTTTTCTAGTCGAGCGGGATTAGCGCGCAGAAAATCACCGACGGGTTCTGAGCGCCGTGATGCGGTTTCGCACCTGAGCAACCCCGAAAAAATTACAGCGCGCGCGCCGGTCGTACTGCTGCTTTCGCCTCGCTTATCCTTGGCTTGATGCTGGTTGCATGGTGGCTAAACTTTGTTATAAAGAGGAGCAGTCCGAGACATGAAGGCTTAACGCCACCTCCCCCTCCCTGGTAACCGGGCGTGATTAGCCCGACCCGACCCCGAATTCTCTGATGGCCACACAGGGAATAAAGGTGGATGGCGTCTGTCGCATCGACGTCATGGAGGTTAATCCCAAGTCTATTGAGTGAGACCAGCATGGACGGTACAGAATTCTTCTTGGCAAAAACCAATCCCAGTAGAGCATTCGAGCTTCTTGAAATGGTTGTAAACGGCATGTCTCGAGGTGGAGGAAGCGTTGACGGCAAAACATCCTATGTTACTGCGCAAGCGGTAGAGGCGATAACGGGAAATAAAAAATGGTATTTCTCGGCCGATGAAGAGGCACAGGTATTAAGGTATGCATTCAGAGAAGCGGCATCAGTAAGCGAACTTGACGCTTTAAAAGTTCGTGATTTCCAGCCGTTTTCATCGATTCAAAAAGAAGTGGTCAGGGACTCGCTAACGGCCTGGTCAGATGTGGCGAACATAGTGTTCAAAGAGGCCGCAGATGGCGACAGAGTGAATATAGTGTTCGGCAGCTATTCCGATGATGCCTCCACGAAGCATGGATTTACTGTTACCCAAAGACTAGGTGACAGTTTGCTGTCTTCTGAGGTTTGGCTAAACACGCGGAGTGACACGTCGCCCGTGCCGATAGGCAGTATCGACAGACTTGCAATGGTGCATGAAATTGGTCACGCGTTGGGTTTGGATCACCCGTCGCCTTATACGGGCGAAGAGCCCGATGCTAATTACGTGGATTATGCGGACTACAAAGAGGACACCATTGCCTATTCGGTAATGAGTTACTGGGACGAGGCCTTTAGCGGTCAGACATTCAAGCTGAACGATGACGATGGTCACCCTGTCAGGTACTTTCCACACGCACCGCAGATGGACGACATCGCCACGATCACTGATCTTTACGGTGCTAACCTCAATACCCGAGCAGGCGACACTGTCTACGGGTATAACTCGAATGCTGGCCCTGAGTATACCATCACAGCGGGAGCCACCACTGCGCCTATATTCTCGATATGGGATGCGGGTGGCGAAGACACCCTGGATCTTTCCGGCTACGACAAATCCCAGATAATCAGCCTTACGCCAGGAACGTTTTCCAGCACCAACGGTTATGTGGGTAATCTGTCCATTGCCGAAGGCGTGACAATAGAAAATGCGATAGGTGGCGATGGAAACGACTTGATCATTGGCAACCTGTCCCTTCAGCCGAATTTAGACGGTGTCGTAAGCACGAATAATACCCTCCGCGGGGGCGGCGGAAATGATCTTATTTTTGGGGGGGCGGGAGGGGATAATCTGTGGGGCGGCTCCGGCCGTAACACCTTTCTTTATTCCTCCGTACTGGAGTCTACACCCGACGAGCCAGACATCATCTTCGACTTCAAGTCTGGACTGGACAAGCTAGACCTTAGTGGCATGGGCGAAGTAGGGGCCATCGGCGGCTTATCCTTCAGTGACGCGTTTGACGGCAGCAAAGGCCAGGCGTCTATTCGGTTTGATGAGGGTACGGGAGCCAGCGTGTTCAGCGTTGATTTCTCCGGCAGCGGGCAACCCGACTTTGCCATTGTTCTCGTTGGCCAGCTAGCTCCTCAGGATATCTTCATTTGACCTCTACGCACCGCACGCGACATTCCTATTTGGGCCTGTACGAAGCGTCTCCGAGCGCAGGCGCTTTTCGTTCGAAGTCTCGCGAACAGAACCCTACAAGGTAATACCAGGTGAGAAGCCTGGCGTAGCGAATCAAAAACTGCCGGTTCGCCGGCCAGGGTGAGTGCAGCGACTCACGCGCGGTCGACACCTCGTAGGCCGCGATTTTGGGCGTCACACGCAGCCTTTTCTTGCCGTGGCGCTTGGTGTAGGTTATCGACTGGGCGCCACCGCGGTCGCGGCAAGGCAGGTTCAATTCCGCGTTGTCGGGCCGCCAGCGCAGAGTAAAAACAGCGTGATTCCAGCCTTGTTCAACCGATGCTTCCCTTGCCTGCAGGCAGCCTTTCCACGGCTCAACTGGCCCGAAATGACGCCTCGATGAAAACTGCCCGACGATGAGCCAACTGCCAGAGTCAGAGCAGGGCCAGCAGAGTGGCCCCCGTTTTTTGGGCTATGCGCGAGCCAGTGAAACGCCCAGCTTGCTCAGCCAGCTGTTCGGCCTGGAGTTGGCGGGCTGTACCCGGCTGGTGTCCGAGCAGACCAAAAATAACTGGCGTAATCGCCCGGAACTGACCCGCCTGCTCAGCGAACTGGGTCCTGGCGACGTGCTCACCGTCACCAAGCTCGATCGCTTGGCGCGCAGCACCCGGGAACTATTGGAAATCGCCGAGCGCATTCATATCAGCGGAGCAGGCCTGCGCAGCCTCTCCGAACCCTGGGCAGACACCACGACGGAAAACGGCTTGGCCGTTCTGGCGGTCTTCGCCGGTATCGTCGAATTCGAGCGCTCGCTGATCCTGGAGCGAACCAAGGACGGCCGTGAGGCCGCCAAGGCGCGCGGCGTGAAGTTCGGCGCCAAGCCGACGCTGACCAACGAGCAGATCGACGAGGCGAAACGGCTGATCGATCAGCAAGGCCAGTCGGTCGATCAGGCGGCCAAGGCGCTCAGCGTCCATCGTTCCACGCTTTATCGCGCGCTACGGCGGGTGGAGAAGTAGCGGTTTATCGCGCAGCCTGTTGTACGGCGGGCGCTCATTGAACGTACGGGTGGTTGCTTCATGGTGGACAAGCTTCGCGTTGTTCACCCTACAGCCGATTTTCCTCATGTAGGGTGGATGACGCTCTTTTCATCCACCGTTGCTGCCCCAGCCCGTGTTATTAGCTGCGGCGGGTGGAAAAGCAGTGGCCCTCCAAGACCGCTATCCACTCGTACCATGTGCCTATAAATCAGCTATCAACCTCGCAGGGTAAGCAGCGACTCGATGGTTGCGGTGGCGCCACCGCATATGATGACCAGCACGTTGTTCGACTCAGCCAGGGAAACCTTGCTGCCATACAGCACTGCAAGGGCTGCGCCGCAAGCTGGCTCGACCAGAGTGCGGTGATCGTTCAGATAGGCCAGGCACGCCTCTACAGTTTCTCGGTCGGACACTTGAACAGGTATCACGGGCCGCTCTTTTGACACTTCGAAGGCTCTGCGGCAAACCTGACGTGCTGCAAGGGAGGTCGCGACCCCGGAAACCGCCGGGATCTCCACGAGCTGGTCTGCGCTGATGGAGGCCTGCAGCGATGCGGTTCCCTGCGTCTCGACGGCATAGATCGGCACATTGTCGAGGCCATTGCGACGCAAGCCCTCATCGACGCCGGCCAGGAGACCGCCACCGCCGACCGAGAGCACAACGGCATCCGGACGTAGGCCATCGGCGACGACCTCGTCGATCATCGAGGCATGTCCTTTCCACAGAAGTGGATCGTCGAAGGGATGAATGAAGGCGTCCGCTGCCGTCTGCAAGGAACGCGCAAGCTCGTTGGCCTCGAACCAGGACTCGCCGTGAACGATCACTTCAGCCCCTTCCTGCTTGAGCAGGCTTCGTGCGCGCTCCGAACTCGTCTGCGGAACGACCACGATAACGGGTACACCCAGGCGACGCCCGGCATAGGCGACGGCGAGCCCGGCATTGCCGCCCGACGACGAAATGAAGCGCTCGGCACCCCTTGCGTGGTGTTGCTCACAGGCGAAGCCAACGCCGCGAATCTTGAAGGACCCGCCTGGTTGCATGGCCTCCATCTTCATCCACACCTTGGCACCGACACGGTTACTCAGCGGCAGCGATTCCAGAAGAGGGGTCTTGATGCTCAGCGACATGCTTTCAACTCCGGGTAATGGATTAATTCGGGTCTTGGCCTGCGGATGTGATGGTTGTAGCTGGAGCCGCGGCCTCGTTCGCGAGCGCGCACCGGCGCTTGCCAGGATTTCCTCAAGGCCGACACGATAGCGCGTCGACGGGAGGTGACGGCAAGAATACGTGCTCATCCGCAGCGCAGTAAGCCGGGCAGGGCCACTGCGACGGTGGCAAACAGAGCGCCGGCGTCATTCACCATCTCTTGCGCACACAGCCGTGCCGCTTCGTCAGCCTCTGGGCCTGACGGGTTATTCGGAGTTTTCTGCAAAAACTCCAGAGCTTTTCGCAAGAAGCCGTCACCGATCTGCCACTAAATTCCGCCATCCGCTTCTGCACGCCTGTGATCGCCAGATCCTCGTATCTGGGCTAGACCCAAAGCAGGGGTACCCCATAGATAATCCCTACAAGAGGATGGGCGTGATGTTCAAAGCCAGCCAGGTCTTGCAGCCGGAGTTTCTCGCGCAGATCTCCGCCGCCAAAGCCGCCGATTTCTTTCCCGCCATCAGTGCCAACTACAACGTTGACGAAACCGCGTACCTGCAGGAACTGCTCAAGCTCGCCGATCCCGGTGCTGCCGGTATCGAGAGCATTCGTCAGCAGGCGCGCAGCCTGATTCAGGATGTGCGCGGTCGCGACAATGCGGTCGATACCCTCGACGCGTTGCTGCGCCAGTACAGCCTCGATACCCAGGAAGGCCTGATGCTGATGTGCCTGGCCGAGGCGCTGTTGCGCGTGCCGGATGCCAGCACCGCCGATGCGCTGATTCGCGACAAGCTCAGCGCCGCCGAGTGGGAGCGGCATCTGGGCAAAAGCGACAACGTGCTGGTCAACTTCGCGGCCTGGGGCCTGGTGATGACCGGCAAGGTGGTCGACCCGCAAGCTGCCGACGGGCGCCCGAAGAAGGTGCTCGGTCGCCTCATCCAGCGTTCCGGCGAGCCGGTGATTCGCGCGGCGATGAACCAGGCCATGAAGCTGATGGGCAAACAGTTCGTGCTCGGCCGCACCATCAGCGAGGCGCTGAAGAATGGTCGCTCGGAGCGCGAGAAGGGCTATACCTATTCCTTCGACATGCTTGGCGAAGCGGCACTGACCGCCGAGGACGCCGAGAAATACATGGCCGACTACCGCAAGGCCATCGACACCGTCGGCGCCGAGCCGCAGGTCGGCCCAGGGCCGAAGCCGTCGATCTCGATCAAGCTGTCCGCACTGCACCCGCGCTATGAAACGGCCCAGCGCGAGCGCGTGCTCAGCGAGCTGTTCGCCAACGTGCGCGAGCTGGCCATTCGTGCCCGCAAGCTCGGCGTTGGCATCTCGGTGGACGCTGAAGAGGCGGATCGCCTCGAGCTGTCCCTGGAGCTTTACGAAAAGCTGCTGCGTGACCCGGCCATTGCCGGCTGGGGCGAGTTCGGTCTGGTCATCCAGGCATACTCAAAACGCTGCCTGCCGGTGCTGGTGTGGCTGACCCTGCTGGGCAAGGAGCTCGGTGAGAAGATGCCGCTGCGCCTGGTCAAGGGCGCCTACTGGGACAGCGAGATCAAGCAGTGCCAGGTGTGGGGCCTCGACGGCTACCCGGTATTCACCCGCAAGGAAGGTACCGATACCTCGTATCTGGCCTGCGCGCGTTACCTGCTCAGCGACTTCACCCGCGGCGTCATCTACCCGCAGTTCGCCAGCCATAATGCCCATACCGTCAGCTGCATCCTGGCGATGGCCGCCGAGCAGGCGTCGCCGCGCGAGTTCGAGTTCCAGCGTCTGCACGGCATGGGCGACGCGCTGTACGACACGGTGCTGGAGAGGCACCGCAAGACCGTGCGCATCTACGCCCCGGTCGGCGCCCACAAGGACCTGCTGCCGTACCTGGTGCGTCGCCTGCTGGAAAACGGTGCCAACTCGTCGTTCGTGCACCAGTTGGTCGACCCGAGCGTGCCGGTCGAGTCGCTGATCGATCACCCGGTCACCCAGCTGCGCAAGTTCGCCAGCCTCGCCAATAACAAAATCCCGCTGCCGCCTGCGCTGTACGGGGCCACACGGAAAAACTCCCAGGGCATCAACATGAACATCCAGACATCGCTGACCGAACTCGAAAACGCTTACCGGCCACAGCTGGATCGCCAGTGGCAGGCCGCGCCGGTGATCAACGGCCAGGCCCTGAGCGGCACCGCTCAGGAAGTTCGCTGCCCGTATGATCTGAACAAGGTGGTCGGCACCGCCCAGTTCGCCACCGCCGCCCAGGCCGCCCAGGCGCTGGATGGCCTGAGCGCTGCCTGGCCGAACTGGAACGCCACCCCCATCGACGCCCGTGCCAGCGTGCTCGAGCGCCTGGCTGACCTGCTGGAAAAACACCGTGCCGAGCTGATGGCGCTGTGCACCGTGGAAGCCGGCAAGTCCATGCAGGACGGCATCGACGAAGTGCGCGAGGCAGTCGACTTCTGCCGTTACTACGCCCAGCAGGCGCGCCTGAAACTGGGCCGTGAAGAACTCAAGGGCCCGACCGGCGAGCGCAACGAACTGTTCCATGAAGGCCGCGGCATTTTCGTTTGCGTGAGCCCGTGGAACTTCCCGCTGGCCATTTACCTCGGCCAGATCAGCGCGGCCCTGGTGGCCGGCAACGTGGTGCTGGCCAAACCGGCCGAGCAGACCAGCCTGATCGCTGCCCGTGCCCTGGAACTGATGTTCGAGGCCGGCCTGCCGAAAGACGTGATCGCCTTCCTGCCGGGCGATGGCGCCACCCTGGGCGGCGTGTTCTGCCGCGACCCGCGCGTCGCCGGCGTGTGCTTCACCGGCTCCACCGACACGGCGCGGATCATCAACCGCCAGCTGGCCGAGAAGGACGGCATGATCGCCGCCCTGATCGCCGAGACCGGCGGCCAGAACGCGATGATCGTCGACTCCACTGCACTGCCCGAGCAGGTGGTCAAGGATGCCGTCGGTTCGGCCTTCACCAGCGCCGGCCAACGCTGCTCGGCCCTGCGCGTGCTCTATGTGCAGCGCGATATCGCCGACCGGGTGATCGACCTGCTCAAGGGCGCCATGGCCGAACTGAAGATCGGCCCGACCCACCTGCGCGAAAACGACATCGGTCCGGTCATCGATGCCGAGGCCCGCGAAGGCCTGCTGACGCATATCGACCAACTCAAGGGCGAAGGCAAGTTGATCGCCGAGGCGGCCGTGGCAGGCGACCTGAACGGTCATTTCGTGGCGCCAGTGGCCTTCGAGATCGCTGGTATTCACGAACTGAAGAAAGAGCAGTTTGGCCCGGTGCTGCACGTGGTGCGCTATGACGCGGCGGATCTGGAGAACGTGGTCGCGGCCATCAACGCCACCGGTTACGGATTGACCCTTGGCATTCACAGCCGAAACGAGGAAACTGCCGCCCGCATCGAAGCCCTAGCGCGTGTCGGCAACCTGTACGTGAACCGCAACCAGATCGGTGCGGTGGTCGGCGTGCAGCCGTTCGGCGGTTGCGGCCTGTCCGGCACCGGCCCGAAGGCCGGCGGCCCGAGCTACCTGCTGCGCTTCGTCAACGAGCGCACCACCTCGGTGAACACCACGGCGGTGGGCGGAAACGCCTCATTGCTGTCGCTGGGCGACGAGTAACAGGCAACGGGTGGGAATCGATGAGATTTCTGCCCGTTTTGCTATTGGGGGCTGATGCCCCGAATCGGTAACACCGCCAGAAGAGTGGTGTACCTGGAGCACGACCGTAGTCGTGATGTGCCAACTGGGACCGGCTAATCCCCGGTTTGAATAAAAACAAACGAGAGGGGCATTCCCCAATGACTGCAAGTACTCCCATGCTGGTCACCTTCGTGGTCTACATCCTGGCCATGGTGCTGATCGGCTTCGTTGCCTACCGGGCGACCAAGAACTTCTCCGACTACATCCTCGGCGGTCGTAGCCTCGGCAGCTTCGTGACGGCCCTGTCCGCCGGTGCCTCGGATATGAGCGGCTGGCTGCTGATGGGCCTGCCGGGCGCCATCTTCATCGCCGGCATCTCGGAAAGCTGGATCGCCATCGGCCTGATCATCGGTGCCTGGCTGAACTGGCTGTTCGTCGCCGGTCGCCTGCGCGTGCACACCGAGCACAACAACAATGCCCTGACCCTGCCGGACTATTTCACTCACCGTTTCGAAGACAACAGCAAGCTGCTGCGTATCTTCTCGGCGCTGGTGATTCTGGTGTTCTTCACCATCTACTGCGCCTCGGGCGTGGTAGCCGGTGCACGCCTGTTCGAATCCACCTTTGGCATGAGCTACGAATCCGCACTGTGGGTGGGTGCAGCGGCAACCATTCTCTACGTGTTCGTCGGCGGCTTTCTGGCGGTGAGCTGGACCGACACCGTACAGGCCACCATGATGATCTTCGCGCTGCTGATCACCCCGGTATTCGTGATTCTTGCCCTGGGCGACTTCGATGCGGCGATGACCACTATCGAGCAGGCCAACCCGGCCAACTTCGACATGTTCCGAGGTCTGTCCTTCATCGCCATCGTGTCGCTGCTGGGCTGGGGCCTGGGCTATTTCGGCCAGCCGCACATTCTGGTGCGCTTCATGGCGGCCGATTCGGTCAAGTCGATTCCGGCGGCGCGCCGTATCGGCATGATCTGGATGATCCTGTGTCTGGCGGGTGCCGTGGCGGCCGGTTTCTTCGGCATCGCCTACTTTGCCAACAATCCTGACCTGGCTGGCCCGGTCAGCGAAAACGGCGAACGCGTGTTCATCGAACTGACCAAGATCCTCTTCAACCCATGGATCGCCGGTATCGTGTTGTCGGGCATCCTGGCGGCGGTAATGAGTACCCTGAGCTGCCAGCTGCTGGTATGTTCCAGCGCCCTGACCGAAGACTTCTACAAGGCCTTCCTGCGCAAGGGCGCCAGCCAGACCGAACTGGTCTGGGTCGGTCGTCTGATGGTGCTGCTGATTGCCGTCGTCGCCATCGCCATTGCCTACAACCCGGAAAGCAAGGTGCTGGGCCTGGTGTCCTACGCCTGGGCCGGTTTCGGCGCGGCCTTCGGCCCGGTAGTGATCCTGTCGCTGGTCTGGAAGGGCATGACCCGCAACGGCGCCCTGGCCGGCATGGTGGTCGGGGCGTTCACCGTGGTGATCTGGAAGGAGTTCATCGGTCTGGGTCTGTACGAGATCATTCCGGGTTTCATCCTCGCCACCCTGGCCATCGTCGTGTTCAGCAAGATCGGTCACCCGGCCTCGCCAGCGATGGTCAAACGTTTCGACGAAGCCGAGAAGGAATACCAGGACGCGCATATCTGATCGCGCCCGCTCCGTTTCGCTTAACGAGGGCCCGGACACTGTCCGGGCCTTTTCATTGGTGGCGGCTGGTAAGCTGGCCGCCCAGCCATCAGGAACCCACCATGACCTCGTCCAAAGACCCGCTGCACGGCATCACCTTGCAGACCATCCTGACCGAACTGGTCGAGCAATTCGGCTGGGACGGCCTGGCCCAGCGCATCGACATCCGCTGCTTCAAGAACGACCCGAGCATCAAGTCCAGCCTGACCTTCCTGCGCAAGACGCCCTGGGCGCGGGAGAAGGTGGAGGCGTTGTATCTGAGGCACAAGCGCTAGGGTTCGTTGGCGGTAGGGAAAGGTGCGAGCAAGGCACAAGCGGCATCGTTGCTGCCGCTTTTGTAGGATGGTCTTCAGCCCGAGCTTTTTATCAAGGCAAACAAAGAGCTCGGGGCTAAAGCCCCTCCCACGAAGTGTGCGGCCTTGTGCTAGCGAACCACCTGCGCCGTCTGCTGCTGCGGTGGCGGCGCACATTGCGTGCGGGCGCCGGTCTGCAGGTAGGGCGCGAGGATTGGTTGCATGCCCTTGAGCACCTGCACCGGCAGCGCTGAGGTGAAGCGGAAGTTTTCCGCGGCGCGGCCCGGCACGAAGGCGGTGAGGGTGCCGAAGTGGTCCGGGCCGAGAAAAAACACGAAGGTGGCGGTGCGGTTCTGTACCCGCGAGCTGATCACCTGGCCACCGCGGCCGACGCTGGTCATGCGGTTGTCGCCGGTGCCGGTCTTGCCGCCCAGGGTCAACGGGCTGCCGTCGGCCAGGGTGAAAGCACCCTGCAAGCGCCGTGCGGTGCCGCCATCCACCACCTGTGACAGGGCTTCGCGCAGCGCTGCGGCGACCTCCGGGGCCATCACCCGCTTGCCCGCTTCGAGCACGTGCCCCAGCCGCGTTTCGTAGGGTGTGCCGCCGGCGAAATGCAGGCTGTCGATGCGCACGGTGGGCAGGCGGATGCCGTCGTTCTGGATGATGCCGATCAGCTCGGCCAGGGCCGCAGGGCGATCACCCGAGCTGCCCAGGGCGGTGGCGAGCGATGGCACCAGATACTCGAACGGGTAGCCCAGGTTCTGCCAGCGCTGGTGGATATCCAGAAAGGCCTCGACCTCCAGCATGATGCGAATACGGCTGTCGCGGGCGCTCTTGTGACGGCTCTTGAACAGCCAGCCATAGACCTCCTGGCGCTGCTCGGCGCTGGCGGTCACCGCATCGTTGAAGGCAGCCTGGGGATGGTCGCTCAGGTAGGCCAGCAGCCACAGTTCCAGCGGGTGCACGCGGGCGATATAGCCTTGATCCGGCAGGCTGAAGGCGCCAGGGCCGTAGCGCCGATAAAGCTCGTCGATACGCTTGTCGCTGATGCGCGCGCCGGGCAGGTGAGCGCGAATGAAGCTGGCGAAGGTCGCCTGATCGACCTCCGGCATCAGGTAGCGATGCACGGCCGCCAGGCGCGTATCGGTCAGGCGCAGGCCGCCGATGAAGGTGTCCAGGCGCTCCTGGGCCGACTGCCCCTGGTACTTGCGCCAGAAGCGCAGCAGAAAGGTGGTGCCCTCGCGGTCGGCGAAGCGGCTCAGGTATTCCTGGCGCCGTGGGTCCTTGTCGTCCTTGAGCAGGGCGGCGCTGTTGCCCGGTGCCTGGTAGGTGCTGTAGCGCACCAGGTCGCGCATCAGGCGCACGAAGGGCAGGTTGATCGATTCACGCAGCGATTCGCGCAGGGTCGGGCGCCGGCCATCGTCTTCTCGGCGGAAGTTGCCGAAGGTGTGCAGGCCGCCGCCGGTGAAGAAACGCTCACCGGGGCTCGCCGAATAACGGCGCTCCAGCGCGGCGTCGAGCATGCCGGCCAGGTCGGCACCCGGGTTCGCCCGCAGGTAGTCGATGGCCCAGCGGCTGAGCAGATCCTGATCGGCCACGTCCTGCCCGCGCAGTTGCGCCAGGCTCATACCCGCCAGCCGGCCATGCAGTTCGGCGATCACTTCCAGATAGGTCGCCATGACCCGCAGCTTGGCGGTGGAGCCCAGCTCCAGCTTGCTGCTTTCGTTGATATCGAAGGGCTGGTGGGTGTTGTCGGTCTGCACGCGTACCTGATTGCCAGTGGGCGTGCGCTCGAACAGGGTGAAGCTGTAGCGCACGTCGCCGGTCTTGCTGGGCGACAGCAGGCGATCGCCGAACAGGCCGACGCCTTCGGCGAAGGCGGGGTCGGCGAGCTGTTCGAGGTACAGGCTGACCTGTTGCTGCAGGTCAGAATTGAGGCTGGCGCGGGCTTCCAGGTCGAGGCGGTCGAGTTCGTAGTAGGACAGGTTGAGCAGGCCAGCCAACCGGGCCCGCGCCATGCTGATGCCCTTGTCGCTGTCGATGCGCTGCAGGTTGGGATCGGTCTGCCAGTCGCGGTAAGTCACCTGCTGGGCCAGGGCCACGTCGCGCAACGTGCTGTCCAGTACGCCACCGTCGGCCAACAGGCGCAGGTGGCTGTCGACCAGCGCGGCCAGTTCCGCACGGCCCTGGGCGAGGTAATACGAGGGCCGGCGCTGGGCGATCATCAGCGACAGTACCTGGCGCAGCGCCAGGCCCCGTTCGGCCAGGTTGGCATCGCTGGCCTGCCCGGCCTCGAGCAGGCGGTTGGTGGTGACGAAATCCACGCCGAACCAGATGCGCAGGCCATCGGCCAGGCCATGCACTTCACCATGGCCGGGGGCGGCCGAGAGCGGCACGCTGTTGACGTAATCGCGCACGATGTTCTGCCTGGCCTCCAGCGTTTGCGGGCCGCCCTGGTAGGCGCGCACGCTGGCGGAGATCATCTGTCGCAGTTTCTCGGCCGGTGCATGGGTAATGCCGTCCGGTGAGTGGCGGTATTTCTCTAGCTGAGTGGCCAGGGTACTGCCGCCGGCGGACTGATCTTGCATGCCAGCGTACTTGCCGACCTGGGATAGTGCCGCTTTCACGAAACGCGGCCAGTCCACCGCCGGGTTGGCTTCGGCGGGTTCTGCGGCGAGCAGCTGGCGGTCCTCGATGAACAGCAGGCTGCCGACCACCAGCGGTGGAATGGCGGTGAAGTCGGGGTAGCGCTGGCGTGGGTTGCGCACGGTATAGAAGGGCGTGCCGCGGCAATCCTCGATGTTCACACCGGTTTGCGCCTTCTCGGCGAAGGGCGGGAAGAAACCGTGCTCGGCGTAGTTGCTAAGCGCAGCCGAGAAACGGGCTTGCTGCAGTACCTCGAAACCGCGGCCCTGCAGGCGTTCGATGAAGGTCGGCAGGCGGCTGTAGCCCTGGCGTTGATCGAAAGGCCCGCTACCGGGATAGACGATGGCGTCACTGGGGCCTTCTTCGATTTCATAGGTGAGCGTGGCGGCGTAGCGACTGAGTTGGCTGGACTGGAAATGGGCGGTGCGCAGTTCGTAGATCAGCAATCCACTTGCTCCGATCAGCCCCAGCAACAGCGTCGAGCTAACTACCCAGCGCACAGGGTGCTTGCGGGGCTGGGTTTTGCGCGGCACCGCGGTCGCGACCTTGTGCTCGCGTACAGGCGGTGCGGAGTCGGATCGCCATAGTGCGCCCATGGTTAACTGGCCCTGGCTTGTCCTTTCCTTTACAGCGTAGCCGTTGAGCGGCGCACTGTCCGACCGAGCGGCCAAAAAAATCCTGCCTTTACAGAAACCTAGGTTCGCGTCGTTGGCCTGAACCTGAGCCATACCAGCCGGTCAGGATGCAATCACCAGGAGGAAGCATGATGCGCACACTCGAATTGGCCGGCACTCAGGTACCGGTGATAGGCCAGGGCACCTGGCGCATGGGCGAAAACCGTGATCGGCGCAAAGGCGAAGTCGCCGCGCTGCGTGAGGGCGTCGAGCGCGGCTTACGGCTGATCGACACTGCCGAAATGTATGGCGAAGGCGGCGCGGAAGAGGTCGTCGGCGAGGCGGTTTACGGCAAGCGCGAGCAGGTCTTTCTGGTCAGCAAGGTCTACCCGCACAACGCCAGCCGCAGTGGCGTGGTGGCGGCCTGCGAACGTAGCCTCAGGCGTTTGGGCAGCGAACATATCGACCTTTATCTGCTGCACTGGCGCGGCCAGTACCCGCTGGACGAAACGGTCGAAGCCTTCGAGCGCCTGCGCGAGCAGGGCAAGATTGGCCGCTGGGGCGTTTCCAATTTCGATCTGGACGATCTGCAGGAACTCGGCGAGCCGGCCTGCGCGACCAATCAGGTGCTCTACAACCCCGAGGAACGAGGCGTGGAGTTCGACCTGCTGGCGTGGCAACAGCGCCAGAACATGCCGCTGATGGCCTACTGTCCGCTGGGGCAGGGCGGGGCACTGCTGGCGGACGCCGCGCTGCAGCAGGTGGCGCAGCAGCATGGTGCGACCGCCGCCCAGGTCGCCCTGGCCTGGGCGCTACGCCAACCCAACGTGCTGGTGATTCCCAAAGCCAGCGATCCCCGGCATCTGGCCGAGAACGCCGCGGCCGCTGAGCTGCAACTCAGCACCGCCGATTTGCAGGCGATCGACAGCGCCTACCCGGCGCCGACGCGCAAGCAGCGGTTGCAGATGGTGTAGAAGGCCGCGCTCCCACGCCTATGGACGCGTGTGAGTCATGCCGGTCGCCACTGTTGTGGGAGCGCGCCATGCGCGCGCCGGCTTCACGGGCATGGACTAGGTGTGATCTCTCAGTAGGTTGTTCATCCGGGGCGTTCCCGGAATTCTGGAAGCGCGACCAACACAGCCTTCCAGGAGCCCCGGATGAACTTGCATAAACAT
>NZ_MSXV01000044.1:0-20869 GCF_001945395.1 Pseudomonas sp. PA15(2017)
CGAACCAACTCTATGGCTTCCCGCTTGAATTCAGGACTGTATTTCTTGCGCTTCATGAACACTCCTTCAGCTCGGTGTGAGCTTACTTGAAAGTGTCCGTGCTAACGGGGTAGAACCCTTTCGAAAGGACCACTCATTGAGCATCCCCCGCTATAAAAACCCTGAGTTCTACAGGGTTTACCTGCCCTTACCGGTGTATAGAATGTGGCGGTAAACCATCGGGGTCTAGCATGCGCCTAAGCGACATCGTCGCCATCACACAGGGTGAATGAGATGCGAAGAACTTTCTTTTCTGCTCTGGCCTCGGCCTTACTGGCCGGTTCCGGATTTTCGAGTGGTGCCGTTGCACGTACGGCGTTTGATGCTCAGCCCGGGATACAGCGTCCCGCCAACATGAGCCTAGATCCTTACACGTCACAGAAAGTCGCGGGCATTCTCGAACAGCGCCCAGGTTTTGATCACCTTTCCATCGGGCAGGTTATCGAGCGTATCTCCGGCTGGTTTCTGGGTACGCCGTATCAGGCGGGCATGCTGCACGGCGCAGAAAACACACCGGAACGATTGGTGATCGACTTCAGAGGTTTGGACTGCTTTACGTATTTGGACTACGTAGAGGCCTTGCGAGTATCCGCTTCACCAGCACAATTCATGCAAAGTGTAATTCAGACGCGCTATGTCGATGGCGATGTGAGCTTTCCGAAGCGTAAGCATTTCTTCAGTGATTGGGCTTACGGAGAAACGCACAACCTCGCGGATGACATTACTGCCCATATCAGCCCCGATGCGCTGAGCGTTGAAAAACACCTAAATGAGAAGGCCAACGGCGAGTCATATCTTCCCGGCCTGCCAGTGGTCAAGCGCACCATTCCCTATATTCCCTCTGAATTGATTGACGCGACGGTGGTGAGTCGCCTGCAAACGGGCGACCTGATTGGGATTTACACCAGGCTTCCAGGCTTGGACGTGACCCACACAGGCTTCTTCATCATGACAGATGAAGGCCCCGTTCTACGCCATGCGTCCTCGTCAAAAGCCAATGAGCAAGTGGTGGACTCGCCGTTCTTGGACTATGTCGCCAATGTTCCGGGAATTGTTATTTTCAGGATCAAAGCGTCATAACAATATGAAAGGCCTCGGCGACGGCGGGCGTGAGCGTTAGCAACCTGAGTGATCCCCGTTCTCGTTGGCATGCTGATCCTTGAGCCTCACATAGTTGCCGGCGGTGTAGCTGAAGAAGTTGCGCTCCTTGTCGGTTAACGGGCGTGCCTGTTTCACTGGGCTGCCGACATACAGGAAACCGCTTTCCAGCACCTTGCCCGGCGGCACCAGGCTGCAGATCGACCCTTTGCTATTACTGGACGCACAAGATGCCACAAACCGCTGAGACCCAAACCGCCAGCCCACCCGGCCTGGGTAAACCGCATAAGGCCGGGGATAGCCAGGGTTTTCCTGGCGGACGGGTTAGCTACTTGGCGCCACTGCCACTACCAACGGGCGAGTCTCCCCATGACTACGACCATACCATCGGTGAGGTAGATGGGGTAGAACCCGTTTGACCGCCGCTACTACCAGAGCATCGGCAGAGAGGGCTTCGGTAACTACTATGGCGAGCCGCGTAATTTTACGCTGACAGTGAAGGCAGACTTGTAGAGCACGACTGAGCGCTCAGCGGGCGCGCTAGCTTATGCTTCTTGGCTAAATTCGCTTCGTGTAAAAGTGACTTCAGCCGCGAGCCTTTTCGCTGCAATCAAACAAAGGCTGCCTCTGGCCGGAAGCAGCCAGTCACTGGTCTCCCTTGCTAGGCAACGCCAAAGGTGCGCTGGCCCCGGCGCACCCGCACCAGGCCACCCCCTCTGATCCTTCGCACTCCCTACAACGCCGTACGCATCACCAGCGCGAAGCCTCGCGGTTCGCCATAGATGTTGTAGGTATTGAGGTTGCCGACGCGTGCGTAGTAATGGCGGTCGAAGAGGTTATTGCCCATCAGGGCCAGCGAGGTCTTGCTACTGAATTCATAACCGACCTGGGCACTGGCCAGGGCATAACCGCCCTGGCTGCGTAGCGGGGTATCGCTGCTGCCATCGGTGCCGCTGCTGATATGCAGGCCGCCCCCGACGAACAGGCCCTTGAGGCCGCCATCCAGCAGGCGGTATTTGGCGTAGGTTTTCAGGGAGTGGCGTGGCTCGTAGAGCGAGAACTTCTCGCCGGGTGAGAAGCGGTCCTCGAGGTACTGGCTGGTCAGGTAGCTGTAGCCGATGGCGAGGTTGAGGTTGTCGCTGGGCTTGCCGCTGATTTCCATTTCCCAGCCTTCCACCTGCACCTCGCCAGCCGAAACGAAGAAGCCTGGGTTGTTCAGGTCGCTCATGGCGCGGTTCGTGTCGTTGGTACGGAACAGCGCAACGGAGGCGTCCACCGCGCCGTCGAGAAACGAGGCCTTCAGACCGGTCTCCCATTGCGCGCCGATTCGCGGTTCCAGGCTGGTGCCGCCGACCGTCTGCTGTGCCTGGGGGATGAAGAGGTCCGAGTAGCTGAGATAGCCGTTGAGGTTGTCGGTGAAGGCGTAGATCACCGCGCCGTAGGGCGTGAACTCGCCGGTTTCCTTGCGCGAGGCGTTCCAGGCGCTGGGGGTGGAGGGCGCGACGCTGCGGCTGCGGTATTCGAAGTCGCTGCTGCGCCCGCCGAGCACCACCGTCAGTGGGTCTGCCAGGGACAGGCGCACCTGCCCGTAGATGCCGTGCTGTGTGGTCTCGTTTTCGGAGCCGTTGGTAAACACGAAGTCGGGCTCCGGAACGACGTCCGGATCGTTTATCGGCACCCCGAAGAAGGGCGCCGCGTTGGCGCTGCGCGACTGGTTCGCCTGGCGATCCTGGTTGTAGCCCAAGGTGGCGTGGTGGTTTCGGCCCAGCGCGGAGAAGGGGCCGGTGAGGTACAAATCGAAGGCATTGCGCTCGGTGTCGCCATCGTTCTTACGGCGGTTGTAGCGGGCGATCATGCCGCTGTCGGGGTCGACGCCTGCGCCTGCCCCTGGTGCAGGAAAGGCATCCTTCCAGAATTTATCCTGGGTGCGGTTGATCAGCTTGCTCTTGAGCTGCCAGCCGTTGGCGAAGGCGTGCTCGAGATCCAGGGCAATTTCCGTGGTTTCGTAGGCGAAGCGTGCCCACTCTGGGTACACGTGCGTCGAGCGCGGCACATCGAGAAAGCGGCCGTCGGTGTAGGCCGGCAGGCCCATGCTCGGCGAGTCCATATGGTCTTCCTGGTGGCTGCCGGTCAGCGACACCACGGTGTCCGGGGTGAGCTGGTAATCAAGCGTGGCATAGCCGAGCCACTTGTCCTTGTGGCTCACATCCCAGAAATAATCCTGTTCCTGCCAGGCCGCGACCACGCGGCTGCGCAGGCGGCCCTGGGCATCCAGCGGTGCGCCGGCGTCGACCATGATGCGGCGATTGTTCCAGGAGCCGACCGAGCTGGTCAGCGACACCCCGGGCTCGTACAACCCGCGTTTGCGCACCATGTTGACCAGCCCGCCACCGCTGCCGGAGCCCATGAACAACGCGGCCGGCCCGCGTAACACTTCCACGCGCTCGTAGATGGCCATGTCGTATTCCTGGATTCCCGAGCTGCCGCCATACACCGGTACGCCATCGTAGGCCATGTCCAGGCTGTAGCCGCGGGAATAGTACTGCTGGGTGATGGAGTCCCAGGGCGCCACGGATACCCCGGTCACTTCGTTGAGCACGTCGCCGATGGTGGTGAGGTTCTGGTCATCCATGCGCGTGCGGGTGATGACGCTGACCGACTGCGGAATATTGATCGGTGCCAGGGCGCTCTTGGTGCCTACCGTCAGTGTTTCTGCCTTGTAGCTGGCGCGCTCTTCAACGGAACCGGAAACCTGGGTAGCGGGCAGGGTGCGGGTTGCGGTTTCAGCCCAGGCCTCTGTTGTCAGGGATGCCAGAGCGGTAAAGGCCAAAAGGCGGTAGGGAGGTTGGTTCATCAAAAGTGGCGCCAGAAAGAGGGGCGCAGAGATTAATAGTAACGTTATCATGTAGCATATGCTTAATGTAACAATATATGTCTAATATTGGTTTCCATGCTGGCTGTGCTCAGCCAGGGTAATGCGAGGGCCATCGGCCTTTTGCCCAGCTAGGGTCTGTTGCCGCTTCAGCGCGAGCCGCGTTGCCGCGAGAAATGGCCTCCGGTTAGGCGCAGGACGCAGGGAATGGCTATCCCTTGCCAAGTCCTGCAACGACAGCGGAGGCCATTTCCCGCGCAACCTAGGCGGCCCGACCCGAAGGGCCGGGCCAGTTTTTGCGCGATGCGGCGTTACACGATGGCTCATTTGGCCCGCCAAACTTCGCATCTCGTGCCTTGCCTCGCACAAAAACGGGCGCCGGCGCGGCCGTGCGTGAAACGGGAACAGACCCTAGAGTGATGAGCGGCGCAGCGGCGTCTGATTAGTCCAGTGAAGCCAGGTGGGTTCACCGCTGGCTTGGCCTTTCGCAGCCAGGTCTGTCACGCCCGGGCTGCGATGCCCACGACGATTGGAGTATGGTGTCGACCACAGACGCCCGGATGTTCACCGCAGATGCCTCAGGATCTTTTCATCGTCGCCGACGATCACCCGCTTTTTCGTGATGGGCTGGTGCGGTTGCTCGCCCAGGCTCGACCTCAGGCCATGATCAAGGAAGCGGCGACGCTGGATGAGGCTTTGCAACTGGCGCGAGCGCAGGCTCCGGCGGGCATCCTGCTGGATTTGATGTATTCGAGCGATAACGCGTGGGCATCCATTGCCGACTGGCGCCTGGAATTTCCGGCCTCGTTGCTGGTAGTGGTGTCGATGTGCGAAGACCCGCTGGTGGTCGAGCGCGTGATGAGCCAGGGGGCCAGCGCCTTTATCGGCAAGTCGCTTCCGCCGAGCGAAGTCGCCGACGCACTGACGGCTGCGTTGAATGGCGAGCCTGTGGTGCGCTGTGCATCCCAGGGCAGCTTTGCTGCGTACGAGCCGCCTGCTGCCGCCGACTGTTTTTCATCGCTGACAGCGCGGCAATTCGAGGTGCTGCAGCTCATCACTGACGGTCTGAGCAACAAGGAGATCGCGCAGATCTTGCGTATCTCGCCCTTTACCGTACGCATTCATGTGTCGGCGCTGCTCGGCGTTCTCAAGTTGAGTTCACGTTCGGCTGCCGCGGCGTTGGGCGCGCGGCATGGGCTTGACGCTGCGAATCGCGCTGCCCAGGTCAGGGAAGGGGGGCGCTGACCTGGCGCCCGGCCAATTCGGCGATGACCCGTTGTAGCTCGACTGAGCGCACAGGTTTGGAGAGCAGCGGCAGGCGTGGGTCCGGTAGCGCTGATCGGATTCGCTGCGGGTCGTGACCGGTGAGAATCACGGCCGGTAATGTGCGGCCATGCCACCTTTCCAGCTGCGCCAGGCATTCGATGCCGGTGGCTTCGCGGCCCAGATCGAAATCCGTCACCACCACATCGCAGGGCAGCGCGGCATTGGGTGGGCCGTCGATGGCGGTCACCTGGCAGCCCCAGGCGCGCAGCAACTTGGCCATCGCCTCCAGTACGCTGCGGTCATCCTCGATGAGCAGCACATGAATGCCTTGCAGGTCGGCGACAGGCTCGGCTGGCGGCAGCGCCCGGGCGGCCCGTTGGGGCGCGACTGCCGGCAGGCCTGCCAGGGTGATCGAGGTGCCGTGGCCGACTCTCGACGCGACGCTGATCTGCAGGTCGAGGAGGGTGGCGATGCGCCGGACGATGCTCAACCCCAGCCCGATGCCTTCCACATCGCGGTCACGTTCCTGGCGTACGCGATAGAACTCTTCGAACAGGTGCGGCAAGTGCTCCGCGGCAATGCCCGGGCCGCGATCATGCAGTTGTACGGTGAGGGTCGAGCCACGCCGACGACAGGCGATAAGCAGCGGTTTACCCGGTGCGTATTTGATGGCGTTGGATATCAGGTTCTGCAGCAGAGTACCGAGCAGCGCGGGGTCGCTGTAGGTCAGTGTGGCGGCACCGCGTAGACGGATGTCCACCCCGGCCCAGCGCGCGGCCTCGGTATTCTGCTTTTTCAGGTCGACCAGCAAGCGATGCAGGTCCAGGGTCTGTTTGCGCGGCATCACCTGCTGCTGGTCGAGCGTGTAGATATCGAGCAGCGAGCGGAAAAGCTGCTCGACGCTGAGCAGGGAGCGGTCGACGCTGTCGATCAGCTGATGCTGCTCGGCATTGAGCGGGGTGCCGCGCAGGCACGTGGTGAACAAGCCGATGGCGTGGATGGGCTGGCGCAGGTCATGGCTGGCCTGCGCCAGAAAGCGCGACTTGTCCTGATCGGCGCGCTTGGCGGCCGCCATGGCCTCCTGCAAACGCCCCAGCAGAAAATAGCTGAAAGTGGGCAGCACCAGCATGCTCAGCACCATCATCACCAGAACCGCCGGGTGCTCCTGCAGGAAGGGCACGAAGAACGCGATGAGCGTGAGGGACCCAAGGCCGAAGGTGGTGGCCAGTATCAGATAGGGCCGGCCGAAGCGCACGCCATTGCCGACCGTCATGCTCAACAGTACGCAGAATGTCGGCAGCAAGGTTTCCTGGCCGAGAATCATCACCGCGCAAGCGCCCAGGTTGTCCAGCAACATGGCGGCAACCCGTCGCCACACCATGGGCTGCGGCAGGAACCAGAGATGGGCGAGCAGCAGCAGCGACAGCAGCGTGAACAGCGTGCCGGTAACCAGAACGGCTCTGAGCAACTCGGCATCGAGCAGCCCCAGTGGGTACATGAGCACGGCATACAGCGATACGACGAAAACCACCACTAGGCGTAGCTGCGCCTGGCTGAATTCCAAATCCTCTAAACGAAACAGCGACTTCATGAAGGGGCTTCCGAAACCTGATCGAGCGGGCGACCTTAGCGGAATTCATTGCCGAGAGGGGCCATGAGTGGGTTGATGAGGACTGAAAACGAGGTTCTTGGGACGTTGCGCGAACCCTTCGAGCGCTCGCTTTGGCAGGTGCCCAACGGCGAAGCCAACAGTAAATGCCACTGTGGGCTGCCCTGAAGGGCTGCATGGGATAAGCTTGCGCCTTTAATCAACCACCAAGCTGTGAACTGAACGATGGGTTTTGAGCAACTAGCTGATCTACGCGACCGCCTGCGAGCTGAAAAAGAGCAGGTGAAGACCGAGAGTACCAAGCAGCGCAAGCGCCAGCCTGCCGCGCCACGCAAGCCTCAGGAACAGGATCCTGCTCTTGAGGCGATCTGGCGGTTGCAGAAGCATTTCCCACTGGCCTTCCCGGTCAACCCAGCGCCGAAGGTGCCGCTCAAGGAAGGCATTCTCAAGGATGCCGAGCAGCATCTGGAGAAGCTGGGCATCACTCAGGAGCAGCTCAAGCTTGGCCTGGCATCCTGGTGCCGGGGCGGTCGCTACTGGGCCAGCATGGTCGAAGATGCTTCGCGTCTGGATTTGAACGGCCAGCCGGTTGGTACGGTGACCGCCGCCCAGGCGCTGCATGCCAAGCAGCAGGCCAGGCGGCAGCGCAGCCAGATGCGCCGCGCTCAGCAGAAGCTGAAAGAGCCGGCTGCAAGCGCTGAAAGCGATGCCTGATAGCGCAGCCACCATGCGCTCAGCCTTCTCGCGTTAGCGAAAACTGGCGAACCGCTGCCAGAGCGAATGGCGCCAGCCGTTCGTTCAGGGCAGCGCCGTGCCTTCCGAGGAACCTTCCTTCATGCTGGGTAAACCGCGCCTGTGCCTGGGCGCCTTGTTCCTGACGCTGCTCGCTGCCTGCACCGGCAAGCCAGTGGAGCGCAAGGTGGTTTACGAGAACTCGGTGTACCACTGGCGCATCGAGCACGTCATCGTGCGTAACTTTCCGGCGAGCAGCCATTAGTACTTCGAGGTGTTCCTCAAGGATCGGCCGCTGGTCTTGCCGGCGTCGGCCTTCAACGATCAGCGCGATATCGGACAGTTCATCGCTGCCGGTGGCTTCGATGTCGGGCACTGGCGCAACAAGTCGATCGTGGTGGCGTTCGAAAACATTCAGAAACGCGAAGGGCAGGAGGTGAGGCTGATCCGCTCGGTGATGATCACTCCGGATTTCAGCGAAGGCGAGGTGGTGCTGACGGACATGTACACCCAGCAGGAAGTGGTGGTGCAGCGCGTCGAGACAGGCGACCGAAGCGTTGCCGACTAGGCTTCGCGTTGCAGTAGCACGTTGGCTTCGCGGGCGATGGCCAGGATGTTGGCCTTGGATTGCCTGCACAGGTGCGCTTCGATGGCGCGGATGATCTCGTCGGTGACGGTGGAGTTCTGTGCCGCCACCAGAGCTTCCAGGCGCGGGGCCATGCCGACGGGCAGGCATTTGAGAATGTCGGCGCCAAGGTTCAGGGGGCAGTCTTCGTTCAGATTCATTGTTGTGTCTTCCGTGAAAGTGGCTGCAGGCACAGAAAAGTGTGAACGCGATCTAGATCCGAGACGGGCCATCGCAAATGGTTCCGGTTTTATTTTGCATATCGCTAAAACATGAACCACTCTGCATTAACGCCACGGGACAGTGGCGACCTTGCCTTCTTGTGTGCCTGTCGAAATCCATGGAAAGGGTTATCTATGAGCGCCAAACCTACCAATCGCCAACTCGCCGATTACCTGGGCCTCTCGGAAGAGGATGTCGGCAGTTACCGGCTCGACTCCATTCGTGAGGGCAGCCATTGGCGCATCGCCTTCGCCGTCGAAATGCCCACACGCCTGCGCGGCAGACTACCCGCCTGCCTGATGGTGGTGGTGCCGGATAGCAGCCAGTTGAGCTGCTCGCTATACCCGCGCTGATCGCCTTGTTGCAGGTCGCTTTGGCTAGCCGCGCTGCGCCTGCAGGAACAGGGCGAACAGCTCTGACTGCGACTTGATCCCCAGCTTGCTGTACAGGTGTTTGCGGTGCACCTTCACGGTCTCCGAGGAAATGGCCAGCTTGCGGGCGACTGCCTGTAGAGACTCAGATGCGCGGCTCATTTCAGAACTGGTAGGCATTTTCTGCCTACCAGCTTATTTCTCCGTCAGTGCGCGCTGGATTCGACGCTCTTGCCGCGCGCTGAAACGACCGTCGCGAACACGATCAACGCAGCGCCGCCGAGCATGCGCAGCGATGGTTCATCGGCGAACAGCAGCCACGCGCCGGCGATGGCGTACACCGGTTCGAGGGCGATGATCATGCCGGAGCTGCGCATCACCGAGGGCCGCCGGCTGCTGCAGCATTCCGATCTGCCGATCGTGGATGTCAGCGTCGCCTGCGGTTTCGTCTCGCCGAGCCATTTCAGCAAGTGCTACACGGCCTATTTCGGCAACTCGCCGTCCAAGGAAATCCGCCACGGCTATGTGAAGTCCAGCCGCTAGTGGCCCTGGCTTTGCTCCGCGCGGCGTCTGAGCCGGAAACTCAGATCCACGGCCATGCCGATCTCCTGCAGCGTACGATGAGCAAAACCATCAGATACCGCTGCATAGGAGCGGCAAGTCGTTGCCGCACAAAAGCCTGATTGCCACCCAGGCCTTCCGCTTATCAGCCCGCGAGCCTCCATCCCGGGGAGGCCAAACCGCAATCATGCTAGCGCTTTTCAGCATGGCCAACAGTGTCGCGCGTACTTGCGTTCAGCCTGGCTGAACGCAATGGGCCTGCATCCATGGCAAACCTCGTTCCAACTGCCAGCAGTTAAAGGCGGTGGCTGATCCATCAAGGGCGAGGCTCCCGGACTCACTTCCCAATAAGACCCAGGCGCCATAAAATCGCGATTTATTCCTATTCGCATTCCTGCTCGGGTAAAGGTCAATGTCCAGATCGGACACGGAAGTCGCTCACCATGATCATCTGCACGCCCTGTACCGTGACCACAGCGGCTGGCTACGCGGCTGGTTACGCAAGCGCCTGAGCAATTCGGCGGACGCCGCCGACCTTGCCCAGGATACGTTCATCCGGGTCATGGTTGCGCGTACTGCCAGCTCTCTGCAGCAACCACGGCGCTACCTGACAACCATCGCTCGTGGTCTGGTCATTGACCTCTATCGCCGGCGTAGCGTGGAGCAGGCCTACCTCGATGTGTTGATGTCCAGGCCAGAGGTGCACGCGCCGTCTGCGGAAACCCGTGCAGTAATCCTGGAAAGTCTTCTGGCCATCGATCGCATGCTCGATGGCCTCGGCCAGCGCACCCGGCAAATTTTCCTTGCTGTGCAGCTGGATGGGCTGACTTACGAAAAAGCTGCCGAGCGTTTTGACGTGTCGGTCACCACAGTGCGCAAGCACCTGGCGAAAGGCCTGATGCATTGCCTGTTGATGGATGAAGAATGAAACAGGCACTCGCCCAGGCAGTTGAATGGTATGTACGCCTGCATGACAGCGCGGCCACGGAGGTCACTCGTGCCGAGTGGCAGGCCTGGCTTCAATCTGACCCGCTACACGCCAAAGCCTGGGATCGCGTTGAAGCGTTGCGCCAACGCTTGAGTTTGGCACCAGATGGCTATGCCGCTGCCACCCTCGAGACGGCGCGGCAGCAAAGGCGCGCTGCGTTGAAAACGCTTGCCGTGCTACTTGGCGTCGGCGTTACAGGGTGGGGAAGCTACCGGGCTTCACCATTGAGCGCGGACTACAGCACAAGTGTCGGACAGCGTAAAAGAACCACGTTGCCTGACGGCAGCTCGTTGGTACTCGATACTGACACCCGGGTGGATGTGCAATTCGATTCGTACAAGCGACTGATCGTCCTTCGCCAAGGCGCCATCCTCGTGGAGACCGCAAAGGATGCTCGCCGATTGAGCGTGCAGACCGCCGAGGGCGAAATCGAGGCGCTGGGTACCCGCTTTACGGTGCGGCAGAACGACAGGCTTACCCAGGTATCCGTCGAAGCCCACGCCGTAGCAGTACGGCCGCGATTGGCCTCTGGCCAGAGCATCCGTGCTGAAGCGGGGCAGGCCGTGAGCTTTTCTGCTGCCAGCGTCGGCCCATTGAGGCTGGCCAACGCGCAGGGTTCAGCGTGGACGCGCGGGATGCTGGTGGCCGTGGACTGGCGGTTGGACGATCTACTGGTCGAGCTGTCCCGCTATCGCCACGGGTTCCTCGGCTGTTCGCCGGATATTGCGGGGTTACGGCTTTCGGGAACCTTCCTCCTCGATGACACTGAAGGTGCTCTAGCCAATCTGGAGGACTCGCTTCCCGTCCAGGTTCGCCGCCTCACTCGCTACTGGGTAAGGGTGGAAGCTCGGGCGGTGTAATCAGAGATTTTTTTGCACAGAGGGGTAACAGATTTTCATTCCTGTTTCGGCTCTACCTGCATGTGCGCATCAGACGCACACATTGCCAACGCTGACAGGAACATCTCCATGCAAGTACGCACCACCTTTTTCACCAGCAGTGCCCGGCCGACTTCTCTTGCGCTGTGCCTGGCCGGCTCGATACTCGCGGCTTCGCCGGCGTGGGCAACGCCTCTCAACTACGACATTCCTGCCGGCAGCCTGGCGGCAGCGCTCAGCGAATTTGCCGCGGCGAGTGGGGTGATGATCACCTTCAGCTCGGAAGATACCGCTGAGTTGCGCTCGCCAGGGCTGCAAGGCAGCTACGAGCTGGAGCAGGGCTTCGCACGGGTACTCCAGGGCAGCGGCTTGCGCGTGGTGCAGGCTGGCGAAAATCGCTTCGTATTGGCCAAGGTGGAAAACGCCGGGACCATGGAGCTTGGCGCCACCACTATCAATGCGGCTGGCCTGGGTACTATGACGGAAGGAACCGGCTCCTACACCACCGCTTCCACCAACAGCGCGACCAAGCTGGCGCTATCGCTACGCGAGACGCCACAAACGGTAAGCGTGATGACTCGCCAGCGCATCGACGATCAGCAGCTGAGCACGCTGAGTGATGTGCTCAAGCAGGCCCCAGGCCTCTCGGTGCAGAACATCGACAGTGAGCGGGTGAACATTTATTCGCGTGGTTACTCCATCGACAGTTACCAGCTCGACGGCATTCCCACCACCCTGGTCGTGCAGACCAGCGCGAGCCCGCAGAGCATGATCGACACCTCGATCTACGATCGGGTCGAGATCGTCAGGGGCGCCACAGGGCTCATGACCGGCGCGGGCGATCCCTCTGGCAGCGTCAACCTGATCCGCAAACGGCCCACCTCGGATTTCCAGGGCTCGGTCAGCGCCGGTGCTGGTTCGTGGGAGACATACCGCACCCAGGTGGATGTGTCAGGCCCGTTGACCGACGATGCGCGCTTGCGCGGGCGCACGGTCGTGGCCTATCAGCAGGGCAACAGCTTCATCGACCACTATCAGCAGGAAAAACAGACCTACTACGGCATTCTCGAGGCAGACCTTACTGACAGCACACTGCTCACCGTGGGTTTCGACTACCAGAAGAACGACCCGCGTGGCGTGTCATTCGCCAGCTTCCCGCTGTTCTACAGCGACGGAGGGCAAACCGACTTCTCGCGCTCGACCAACGCCGGCGCCCGCTGGAGCTACCGCCAGCAGAACACGCTCAATACCTTCGCGACGCTCGAGCAGGGCCTGGCCAACGACTGGTCATTGAAGGTGGCCGTCAACAACATGTACAGCACCCGGGAGTATTCCCTGGCATCGCTCAGCGGCGGCACGCCGGATCGCGAGACCGGAGAGGGCGCCTATCTGTATGGAGGCGACGGCTACGGCTCCCAGCGTCAGCTCGGTATCGATGCCATGGCTCAGGGGCCGTTCCAGCTATTGGGGCGCGAACATGAGTTGGTAGTCGGCGTGAGCGGGTCGGAATTTCGCGACTACAGCGATCCGGACGATGATGATCTGGAAATGCGGCCGGCCAACATCCATGACTGGAACAACGATACCGATCGTCCTATCTCGGTAGGCAAGCTGATGAACGACGATACGACTATCCGTCAGAACGCAGCCTATCTGGTGGCGCGCTTCAAGCCCACGGATGACCTGTCACTGATTGTCGGTGCTCGCGTCGGCGACTACAGCTACAAGAAAAAGGCCATCTACAACCCGCCTTACACCCGTTCGTCCAACTCCGCCGAGACGCGTGAAAGCGGCTTTGTCACGCCCTATGCCGGAGTCGTTTACGACCTCAACGAGATTCATTCTGTCTACGCCAGCTACACCAAGATCTACAGACCACAGTCCATTCGCGACCAAGGCGGCAAAACCCTCGAGCCTCG
Source organism: Pseudomonas sp. PA15(2017) (assembly GCF_001945395.1). Classification (GTDB taxonomy): domain Bacteria; phylum Pseudomonadota; class Gammaproteobacteria; order Pseudomonadales; family Pseudomonadaceae; genus Aquipseudomonas. Next base: position 13,181 of record NZ_MSXV01000044.1, read on the forward strand.
CGAAGGTGACAACTACGAAATTGGCCTGAAAAGCGAGTTCATGGATGGCCGGGTCAACACCGCCGTAGCGCTTTACGAGATCCAGCAGGACAACCTCGGCGTAGCCACCGGTGAGACCGTTGTGGGCACGGTGCGTGAGTCGGCCTATCGTGCGGTGGCAGGTGCTAAAACACGCGGTATCGACATGGAGATCCATTGCGAGGTACTGACCGACTGGAACGTCAGTGCGAGCTACAGCCACAGCGTCACCAAGGACGCCGAGCGCGAGCGAATCAGAACCGAAGCGCCGGCCAATCTGGTCAAGCTCTGGACCACCTATCGGCTACCCGGTGAGCTACAGCAATGGACCATCGGCGGAGGGATGAACTGGCAGAGCGGGGTGAGCCTGACCACCAGCGAGGGCAAGGCTACCCAGGAGCAGTATGCGGTGTTCAATCTGATGGCCCGTTACGATATCACCAAGAATCTGAGCGCCTCTGCCAATCTGAACAACGTGTTCGACAAGAAATACTTCAGCTCCCTGGACCCGACCTTTTTCACCGGCTACTACGGTGAACCGCGCAATGTGATGTTCAGTACGCGATACGCCTTCTAGAGCCTGTAGGAAGGGGCAGACAACCTGCTCCGAACGCTCACTGCAAATACACCTCCCTGGCCCGATGGCAGGCCAGGAAGGTGATGCATGTCACCGTGGGCCATGGCGGCCAAAAGGGCAAAACGGGTACCAACCCATGAACGGTGCGCTTTTAGCGAGACAGGGTTGCTGCCGGCTGAAGTCTAGTTTGGGAGAAGCGAGATTTGGCATGGCGGGGAGGGAGCGCTCACTGCTCTGGGATAATGAGTTAGTCGGCTTGGGGCGAAGTTGCTAGCGACTAGAAGATGGGACAGATTTATTGGCTCGGCAGGCTGACCGCCTCCAATAAGAAGCCCTCGCTCGCCCTCCATCGACAGCCCACCCTGCACGCCTCACCCCGTAATCTGCGACAATCGGCGCTTTCCCGCGAACCGCCCCGAGCCTGATGACCGACGCCCCCTTCGATATCGCCGCCCTGCACAAGAACCTCGACCATGCCCTGATCGCCGACCGCCATCGTCTGCGCCGGCAGTTGCACGAGCTGCAGAAAAAGCCCGACGAGGCCAAGCAGGCGCAGTGGCTGGAGCGTTTTCAGGCGTCGTGCGCCAAGGTCGAGGCGCGGCGCTTGAGCGTGCCGGTGATGCGTTATGACGACGCCTTGCCGATCGCCGCCAAGCGCGACGAGATCAAGGCGGCGCTGGAAAAGCATCAGGTGCTGGTGATCGCTGGCGAAACCGGCTCGGGCAAGACCACGCAGCTGCCGAAGATCTGCCTGGAGATCGGCCGCGGCCAGCACGGGCTGATCGGTCATACCCAACCACGGCGTTTGGCGGCGCGCAGCGTGGCTACGCGGGTGGCCGAGGAGATCGGCACACCGCTCGGTGAGCTGGTCGGCTACCAGGTGCGTTTCGAGGATCAGAGCAAGGACAGTTCGCTGATCAAGCTCATGACCGACGGCATCCTGCTCGCCGAAACCCAGCACGACCGCTACCTGGAAAAGTACGACACCATCATCGTCGACGAGGCCCACGAACGTAGCCTCAACATCGACTTCCTGCTCGGCTACCTGAAAACCCTGCTGCCGCGCCGCCCTGACCTCAAGGTGATCATCACCTCGGCGACCATCGACCTGGAGCGCTTCGCCAAGCACTTCGGCGGCGACGGGCTGCCGGATGCGCCCATTGTCGAAGTTTCCGGGCGCACCTACCCGGTGGAAACCTGGTATCGCCCGCTGGCTGCCGAGGTGGACGAAGAGGGCGAACGCCTGCTCGATGACCTGACCGTCGACCAGGGCATTCTCGCGGCGCTGGACGAGATCGCCGCCCATGAGAAAAGCGTCGGCCAGCGCCCTGGCGACGTGCTGATCTTCCTGCCCGGTGAGCGCGAGATTCGTGATGCTGCCGAGGTGCTGCGCAAGGCCAATCTGCGCTTCACCGAAGTGCTGCCGCTGTATGCGCGGCTCACGCCGGCCGAGCAGCAGAAGATTTTCGCGCCCATGGCCGGGCGCAAGATCGTGTTGGCCACCAACGTGGCGGAAACCTCACTGACGGTGCCGGGCATTCGCTACGTGATCGACAGCGGCACCGCGCGCATCAGCCGCTACAGCTACCGCGCCAAGGTGCAGCGCCTGCCCATCGAGGCGATTTCCCAGGCCAGCGCCAACCAGCGCAAAGGCCGTTGCGGACGGGTCGAGCCGGGCATCTGCGTGCGGCTGTACAGCGAGGAGGATTTCCTTGGCCGGCCGACCTTCACCGATCCGGAAATCCTGCGTACCAACCTGGCGGCGGTGATCCTGCAGATGCTCCATCTGCGCCTGGGCAGCATCGAAGATTTCCCCTTTATCGAACCGCCGGATGGCAAGGCCATCAGCGATGGTTTCAACCTCTTGCAGGAACTCTCGGCGGTCAACCGCGAGAGCCAGTTGACGCCCCTGGGCCGCCAGCTCGCACGCCTGCCCATCGACCCGCGCCTCGGCCGCATGGTGCTCGAAGCAGCCAAGCTCGGCAGCCTGCAGGAGCTGCTGATCGTCGCCAGTGCGCTGTCCGTGCAGGATCCGCGCGAGCGGCCGATGGACCGCCAGCAGGCCGCCGACCAGGCCCACGCGCAGTGGAAGGACGTCGATTCGGACTTCGCCGCGCTGATCAATCTGTGGCGTGGCTTCGAGGAAAAACGCCAGGAACTGGGCAGCAATCCGCTGCGCACCTGGTGCAAGAAGAACTTTCTCAACTACATGCGCTTGCGCGAATGGCGCGATGCTCACCGCCAACTGGTGCTGCTCGCCAAGGATCTGCAACTGGCGCCCGCCAGGGCCGCGGCGCAAACCGCCGAGGACGGCAAGCCCGTGACGAAGCCGGTGCAGGCGACCACCGATACCAAGGTCAACGTGATCCTGCGCGAGCAGGCTGAGGCCAGCGAGGCGGCGCAGCGTGCCAAGAGCTATGCCGCGGTGCACAAAGCGATCCTCAGCGGCCTGCTCAGCCAGATCGGCCAGAAAGCCGAGGAGGGCGATTACCAGGGGGCGCGGCAGCGGCGCTTCTGGGTGCATCCATCATCGGTGATCGGCCGCAAGAAACCCAACTGGATCATGGCCGCCGAACTGGTCGAGACCACCAAGCTGTTCGCCCGCCAGGTGGCGAAGATCGAGCCGGACTGGATCGAGCCGCTGGCCGGCCACCTGATCAAGAAGAACCACTTCGAGCCGCACTGGGAAAAGAAGCGTGGCCAGGTGGTAGCCTACGAGCAGGTCACCCTGTACGGTCTGATCGTGGTGGGGCGCCGCCCGGTGCATTACGGACCTATCAATCCGCAGGCTTCGCGTGAGCTGTTCATTCGGGAAGGGTTGGTGCGCGGCGAAATCAACAGCTGCGCGAAGTGCCTGAACGCCAACCGCCAATTGCTGGAAAAACTCGACGAGTTGGAAGCCAAGGCGCGCCGCCGCGATATTCTCGCCGACGAGGAAACCCTGTTCGCCTACTACGAAGCGCGCATTCCAGCGGATATCTACCAGGCCGCCACGTTCGAGAGCTGGTACAAGCGCGAGAGCGCCAAGGACCCGCAGCTGCTGATGATGCGCGAGGAGGACGTGCTGGCTCGCGAGGCGCTGGAAGTCACCGCTGCGCAGTATCCGGACACCCTGCATATCGGCGAGCTGCAATTGCCGCTCACCTATCACTTCGAGCCCAATCACCCGCGCGACGGTGTGACCCTGCGCGTGCCGGCGCCGCTGTTGCCGCAATTACCAGCAGAGCGTCTGCAGTGGTTGGTGCCGGGGCTGATCGAAGCCAAGGCCATCGACCTGGTGCGCGGCCTGCCCAAGGCCATTCGCAAGAACTTCGTGCCGGTGCCGGACTTCGTCGGCGCCGCCCTGAGCAAGCTCACCTTCGGCCAGGGCAGCCTGCCGGAAAGCCTGGCCCGCGAGCTGCAGCGCATGACCGGTGCGCGGATCGACGCCGAGGCGTGGATCGAAGCCATCCGCCAGCTCGAAGACCACCTGAAGATGAACATCGAAGTGGTCGACACCCACGGCAAGCCGCTGGGTGAAGGCCGTGACCTGGCCGAGCTAACCGCCCGCTTCGCCGAGGCCAGCCAGGCTGCATTGGCCATTCCGCAGGCCGACAAGGTGCAGAATCCGGTGGAGGCCAAGGGCTTTGACCAGGTCGCCGAGAAGACTCAGCAGAAGGTAGCCGGGCTGTCCATGACCGTGTTCCCGGCGCTGGTCGAGGACGCTGGCGTGGTCAAGGAAGGGCGCTTCCCGACCCAGGCCGAGGCCGAGTTCCAGCATCGTCGCGCCTTGCAGCGCCTGCTGCTGCAACAGCTCGGCGAGCCCGCCAAGTTCCTGCGTGGCAAGCTGCCGGGGCTGACCGAGCTGGGCCTGCTGCACCGCGAACTGGGCCGCGTCGAGGCGCTGGTCGAGGACATCCTGCTGGCCAGCCTGGACAGCTGCATCCTCGATGGCGAGCAGCCGCTGCCGCGCGACGGTGCTGCACTGGCCGCCCTGGCCGAGAAGAAGCGCGGCGCCTGGACCGAACACGCCGAGAAGCTGGCGCGCCTGACCCTGGAAATCCTCAAGCTGTGGCACGGCCTGCAGAAGCGCTTCAAGGGCAAGATCGACCTGGCCCAGGCCGTGGCGCTCAACGACATCAAGGCGCAGCTGGGCAACCTCGTGTATCCCGGCTTCGTACGCGAAACCCCGGCCGAATGGCTCAAGGAACTGCCGCGCTACCTCAAGGCCATCGAACAACGCTTCGACAAGATCGCCGCGCAACTGCAACGCGACCGGGTGTGGAGCGGCGAGCTGGCCGGCTATTGGGAGCAATACCAGGCGCGCCTGGGCAAGCACCTGCAGGAAGGCAAGCGCGACCCCAACCTGACCCTGTACCGCTGGATGCTCGAGGAATACCGAGTCTCCCTCTGGGCCCAGCAGCTGGGCACCAGAATGGCCGTGTCGGACAAGCGCCTGAGCAAGCAGTGGAGCCAGGTGGAGGGGTGATTCAGGCGTTGGTCGGTCGTGGACATGCACTGTTCAGGACCGGCTGAGTGTGTTTGCTTCAATCGATCTGACGGAAAAGTGCCGGAAGCGGTCATCGGTGGGGTATTTGTGGGAGCGGGCCATGCCCGCGAAAAATCACGGGCATGGCCCGTTCCCACAATAAAACAGTGAAGGCTGCTCTACCTTCTTCCTGCCAGTTTTCAGACCAATAAAACTCACTGCTGCACCTTGCGCCGCTTTTTGCTCAGGACGCTTCGCCAACCCACGGAGACAGGTGATGTCAGCATTTTCCAATTCACTGGTCATCAATGGCCAACTTCTCACTACGGCCCCGTCGGAGCAGATCGTGCCATGGTGGAGCTTTGGCAAGACCTTGCTCGCCGCCACGGCGCTGACCTTGGTGCGTGACGGGCTGCTGAGGTTGCACGAGGTGTTGCCTGCTGGTGCCTTCACCTTGCGGCAACTGCTCAGGCATGAGGCGGGATTGGCCGATTATGGCGAGCTGGCTGACTACCATGCCGCCGTTGCCCGTGGCGATGAGCCTTGGTCTGCGGATGAAATGCTCGAGCGCCTCGAAGCGACGCGGCTGCGCTATCAGCCAGGCGTCGGCTGGGGCTATTCCAATGTCGGCTACCTGTACATCCGCCAGCTGATCGAGGCCGTCACTGGCGAGCCTCTGGAAAATGCTATTGAGCAGCGGGTCATACAGCCCCTTGGCGTGTCAGGAGTCCGCTTGGCGAGAGCGCCAGCAGATTTGCACGACGTCGATATGGGCAGCGCTGCCGTTTATCACCCTGGTTGGGTTTATCACGGGCTGTTGGTCGGCCGCGTGTCCGATGCCGCGTTGCTGCTGGACCGGCTATTGGGTACAGGTCTGTTACCCGAGCCTCTGCTGGTTGAAATGCAGACACGCCGCGTATTGGGAGGCCCCCTTGCAGGCCGGCCGTGGGTCGTAGCGGGTTATGCCCTGGGCTTGATGCAGGGCGATGTGGCAGGAGGCCTGACCCTCAGCGGCCACACCGGCTGTGGGCCGGGTAGTGTAATTGCGGCCTACCGTTGCACCTCCGACGCCGGCACTGCGACCTGCGCGGTATTCGGGAAGGATGCTGGTGAGGGCGATGTAGAGGCTGAGATGGTTACCTCGATCAGCCACGCACTTGCGTCTGTTCGGCACGCAATTAAGTGATGCGCGTTCGAGGACCGGGTCGAAATGGATCTACTCCTGCTTTTGTGGGAGCACGCCATGCGCGCGAAACTAGGGAGCGCAGGATCCTACGCTACTGCGGCTCGCAGCATAGCCCTTGGGGCGAGTGTGGCTCTTGACGTCCGCCGTGGCGGATCGGTGAAGCGTGATCCACTCTACGGGCCTAGTCGAGCACGGTGAGGCCAGGCCATTTCGTCAGCCACTGTTTGTTTTGCAGCCGCTCGACAAACAAGTGTCGCTTTTCTTCCCGAAATCTTTCGGTTGGTCGCAAGACGAGGTTGAATAGATCATCCAAACCAAAGGGCGCGGCAATCTCCAGTTCGTCATTCACCGCCAACCTTACGGCGACTGCCGTTGCGGTTTCGGGCCAGCAAGTCATCGCATCCGTTGCGGATGCATAGGGTCGATCGCCGTTGCGCAGGTGAATGCGCGCCTGGTTCTTCACCGACCAGTTGAAGCGGTTATCGACCTGCAGTAGTTGGGCTTCGAGCTCGGTATCTCGTTCAGGCAAAGCACTGTCGGGATCGAACCAGATCACATCGATATCGGGCGGTAGCGAGCATGCAACGTGACCATGCAGGTGATTCCAGACGGCACTGCGGACGAACCCCGCTGCCACCCAGCAATCGGGCAGCTGCAGCGCTCGCACATGCTGCAGTATCTGCCAGCGCAGCGAGTCGGCTCTTAGAATCTGTTCAAAGTCTTGTATGCGCATGAAGCGGCAACATCAGCAATAGCGGCCGTTCGCCGCGCCCGCTACTTTGCCAGTCAAAGTCGACGAACCGGGGTTCAAAGATTATAAGCATGCTCTTGACAGTACCCGCGGGCTGTTGAAATGACTCACACCCTATCACTCTGTGCAAACTCTTCCGCCAGAAACTCATTCAGTGTGCGTACTGAGGGCAGTAGGCCGCGGTGGGGGAGGAAGATGGCGTGAACGATGCCGCGTTGGGTTCCCAGTCCGGCAGCATCTCCACCAGTGGGCCGGCATCCATGTCCTCGCGTACGGCGACCCATGCTATATGGGCGATGCCGACGCCTGCTGGGCATCAAGCGCTTCTTGGCGAAATAGTTGATTGTCGGTCATGGATACATAGAAGCACTGATGAGACGCGCAGCGCTGCAATACACTCGACAGGCGATAGTGATCGTTAGTTAAAGCAAAACGTGGTCATATTCGAACCAGAACAAGCCCGATGTTTTGGCTGCAAGAGCCATCCTAGATATACAAAGCATCACGTTAGGCCCCGATATGCATAGGCCTAGCGCGATGCAGCACAGACCCGGTGGTCTGGTTAGTTTTTACGGGTTCTACCCCATTTCCACGGACGGTTTGAAAAGGGCTGAAAACTTCAGGTCTTGCCGGGCGACTCTACGACGCATTCGTGGGTTATGAAACCGTTCGATGTAGTCGAATAAATC
>NZ_MSXV01000044.1:20879-23709 GCF_001945395.1 Pseudomonas sp. PA15(2017)
CACGATAGGATGGCCATATCAAGCGACGACTTTATGGCAATGCCTTTGCCTGTATCATCACCTGCTGAACAACAAAAAATCGCTGACTGTCTGAGTTCGCTGGATGAACTGATCTCCCTGCAAGCTCGCAAAGTGGATGCACTCAAAACCCATAAAAAAGGGCTGATGCAGCAGCTTTTTCCTCGCGAAGGCGAAACCCAGCCACGCCTTCGCTTCCCCAGATTCAAGAGCGTCGGCGGGTGGGAGGAAAGCCATTCTCCAATCTCTGCAGCATCAAACATGGCTTTGCTTTCGATGGAGAGTTCTTCAGCAATGAAGGCAAGTATGTACTCCTTACACCAGGTAACTTTTATGAGGACGGTGGCTACCGTGACCGAGGCGATAAACAGAAATACTACAGCGGCGAAATCCCCAAAGATTACATACTCAATTGCGGAGACTTGTTATTAGCCATGACCGAGCAAGCCGCTGGTTTGCTTGGTAGCCCGATACTCGTTCCAGAGTCCGACAAGTTCCTGCACAACCAGCGGCTCGGTCTTGTTAGGAAAAAGCCCGGAGTTTCCTGGACGACCGAATTCTTCTTTCATGTCTTCAACACCCAGCCCGTTCGGAAGGCGATTCACGCCAACGCAGCCGGTGCAAAGGTGCGACACACATCGCCGACAAAGATTGGCGAAGTAGTTTTCCACTTTCCCACTTCGTTGCTTGAGCAACAACGCATCGTCGGCTGCCTCAATACCCTTGACGACCTCATCACCGTGCAAACCAAAAAACTCGAAACTCTAAAAGCCCATAAGAAAGGATTGATGCAGCAACTTTTCCCGTCCATAGAGGTGGTTGAGGCATGAGCAACAAGCCAAAGGTCAACAAATATGCCAACCACAATACACTCGCAAGGAAGTTGCGTGATGATCTAGGTGGGGCAGATCTCATTCTTATCTATGCCTACAATCGCACTGGCAAGACACGGCTTTCGATGGAGTTCAAGGACATCGGAAAGCGTAAAACGAAAAAAATCCGCATGGCTTCGCAGATACTCTGTACTTCAATGCCTACACTGAAGACCTGTTTACTTGGGACAATGACATTGAAAACGACACCGCTCGCGGCTTGGAGATAAACCAGGCATCACGGTTCTTTGATGGTTTCAAAAACGAGCCTCTGGAGCCGGCAATTGCTGAATACTTGAAGCGCTACGCAGAATTTGACTTTGATTTCACATTCCAAGAGGTGCAGCAAGGCAAAGAATCCTTTTCCAGACCTGTGTTCGTTAGTTTCCGAAAGGGTGAGCAGTCACATATCAAGATATCACGTGGCGAGCAGAATATTTTCATCTGGTGCGTCTTTATGGCCATCTGTGAACAGCTTTTGAAGTATCCCGATGCTTATCCGGCGGTGAAATATGTCTATATAGATGATCCGATTTCATCGCTGGACGATAACAACGCCATCTCCGTCGCCTGCGACCTCGCCAAACTCCTTCGTCGCGCAGCAAGCAAGACCGATCAGAATGGCGCGGCGTCCCCTGTGAAAATTGTTTTTTCCTCTCACCATGCCCTCTTTTTCAACGTGATGTGCAATGAGATTGGGCGGGCCAAGGAGCATGAACCGAGAGTCTCCCACAAGCGATACTATCTGCACCGCACCAATGGTGAGGGTTCGTTTACCCTGCGGGCGACCGAGGATACGCTGTTTTTTCATCACGTTGCAGCTCTAGCCGAACTACAGGTGGCTGCCCATCATAAATCCGGCAAGCTCTACACGTTCCATTTCAATGCGCTGCGCAGCATCATGGAAAAAACGGCCTCGTTCTTTGGCCATGCCGATATTTCCTTTTGCCTCAAAGCGCTCGCGAGTGAAGAAGACACAGCGCTCTACAACCGTGCTCTCCAACTACTAAGCCATGGCAAGTACGCTATTCATGAGCCGACCGAAATGGGCGAGGACAATAAAGACTTGTTCCGCAACATTCTCAAAGATTTTATAACCACCTTCAATTTTTCCTTGCCTGATCTGACGGGTGTGCAACCAGCCGCAGCGCCCTCCGCGCCGAGACCAGGCCCACAAGCGAAACCCGCACATGAATGACACCAACAGAAAACAACTTGGCCAAACCCTCTGGGCCATTGCCGACCAATTGCGTGGGGCGATGAACGCGGACGATTTCCGCGATTACATGTTGTCTTTCCTCTTTCTTCGCTATCTCTCGGACAACTACGAGGCGGCGGCCAAGAAGGAGTTAGGCAAGGATTACCCCGGCGTCGAAGGCGAAGATCGCCGTGTGCCGCTGGCTATCTGGTATGCCAATAATCCGGATGACATCACCGATTTTGAAAAACAGATGCGCCGCAAGGTGCATTACGTCATCCGCCCGGCACACCTGTGGAACAGCATCGCCAATATGGCGCGCACCCAGCACGACGAACTTCTCACGACGCTGCAAGCGGGCTTCAAATACATCGAAACAGAATCATTCGAGAGCAGCTTCCAGGGCCTGTTCTCCGAGATCAATCTTGGCTCGGACAAACTGGGCAGAACCTATGCGGATCGCAACGCCAAGCTCTGCACCATCATCCAGAAAATCGCTGAGGGCCTGGCCGAGTTCTCCAAGGACATCGATGCCCTGGGCGATGCCTACGAGTACCTGATCGGCCAGTTTGCCGCAGGCTCAGGCAAGAAGGCGGGCGAGTTCTACACTCCGCAGCAGGTGTTGGGTTCTACCCCATTTCCACGGACGGTTTGAAAAGGGCTGAAAACTTCAGGTCTTGCCGGGCGACTCTACGACGCATTCGTGGGTTATGAAACCGTTCGATGTAGTCGAATAAATCTG
>NZ_MSXV01000044.1:23719-76302 GCF_001945395.1 Pseudomonas sp. PA15(2017)
TACGCAGCAAATACCGCGGGTGCGCGGCTAAAAATAGCACCGGAGAAATCAGGGATTTGTGGTACGCCTACTCCTGTGATATGGGAGATCCCACGAATGCTTACCTCAGCGGCTGCGCCCACGGCAAAACCTGCGACCGCACCGCCTGCAAACCCAATGCCTCCACCTAGAAGCCCGCCACCAGCAGCGCCCACTGTCGCACTGACGGCTCCAACCATCGGTGTCCCAAGTGCTGTACCGAGCATGCCGGCTGCTACGCCGCCAATAGCGGCACCAGCTCCGGTACCCACTATGGCGCCACCCACTGCGCCAGCAGCAGTTGTTGTAGCGGTCAGGCCTGCCCCGGAAACAAGCTCAATTTAAATCAGATTTAGCTCTTGCATGAGATAACATCCTAAAGTGTATAAATGAAGGCATAGGCTAATTGAGTACTACAAACATCCATGTTCGCTGTTAGTTGCTTCCCTTGCTTTTTGATGTTATATCGTCAAATGGTCGCTGTGTATTACAAGTTCGTGAAGCTTGAATAGATGTTGAAAAATACCGTCGAGCCATGTTCTGAATAGGCATGCCCCATGCCGAATATGGGATAAAGTAGTCCAGCCCGGAAAAGAAACAGAATCCTACTGCTTCGATCTGCAGCAGTCCAGAGGTCAACCGCTCATTACAAAAGAGGCTGACTCTGAAAATGGCACCCCACCTTTAATTGCCGATGACTAAAACGCACTTTTCCCGACACAGCTTCGAATACATTTCAATCGTTGCCGAAGCGTCCTACAAGACTTGAGGCCGCCAGCGCATGCTCTTCTAGTTTTGTTAAGAGTTCGCGGTGAGTCAAACCAGCGGGCAGGGCATCTACCTGCAAGTCAGTCGCAATCACGGTGAAGATGTAGTGATGTTCACCGGTTCCGTAAGGTGGGCAGGGGCCGAAGTAACCCTTGGTCGCTGGTGTTGTCACTCCGCTCGTGTAGTCAATATCCGTTGTCAGCTCGCCTTGAGCAAAGCCTGTACGTTCAACTGGTATATTGTAAATGACTAAATGATCAACACCGAGGCCATTCTTACCCGTTGGATCTACCATGGTCAGCGCAAAGCTTTTGGTATTTGATGGTGGATTTTTCCACTGGAGTGTGGGGGAGATATTTTCTCCGGTGCAATTGGGGTTGGAAGAGGCATTGCCAGCAAACCGCTGCTGAAGCCGCTCATTGTCCTGAAAGTCGGCTGAGCTAAGAGCGAAGGTTTCCGCTTTGGCGACTGTTGATAGGAAGAAAAGTACTGTGGCTGATGCTAGTAGTCTCATCGATATGCCCTGTAGATATTATGCGAGGGAAACCTTTCGCAGAGTGGCTGTTAGAAATGATATTTTCTGCTACCCGTGGCGTGAAAGTATGAGCCGAGAAGTTGGTCGTTAAAGTCATTGTCAGCTGTGCTGCTGTCATTGCAAGTATCTCGTCCGGCGGACACGTTGTCAGTTGCAAAGCACTGTGTTGGGTCATGTCCGATCACGGTAACAGCGCTTCACTGGTGACAATCTAAGTGTTGCAATAAAATACGTTGCTTGTTACTCGAAACTTTCGTGTGTTGTCCATGCTGCACTATCCAGGTTGCCATCTGGCATCAGAGTTTCCGGGAATTCGAACTTTGATCTATCCGGCTGCTGCGGCATTGTACGATGACGTGATGCGGCTGAGTCGTCTGAACAAAGATGCCTTGTATGTGAATATATAATTGATCAAATTAAAATCAAGTGTATTTTTTCGTAAAAAATTATTTCGTTTTCGATTGTCTAGATAGCTCTCCGAGCTGCCTTGGAGTTGAGTATGATAATAGCCGTGTGTTGAGAGTTTATTCCATTTTAAATAAGTAATTATTGCATTAATCAATTATTAATAATTATCTTTAGTGGTGGGCGAGGTTGGGCTGGTACAAATTCGCAAGGCGATCATTTGATCCAGCCCGAGGCGTCTTAGGCACTCGTACTGCATTTTCCGCATGACGCATGGGTCAGTAAGTGACGCCGCACGCTGAACCGTTTATCAACAAGGCCCGGTAGGACGTGCGATTCCGAGGGCTTAGTTATCGTCGACACTGGATCCAGCATCAGTGGCGCCTTGGTCAATCAGTACTCCTACCTCCGAACCCGCCGGCCCCCTCTCTAGCTGGCACGACGCTAACTCGATGTGCATCTTATCCTGCATGATTTGTTATGTTATAAGGTTTCAATTGGTGAGGTGTCTCCGCGTGTCTCGAGGGGAGTTGACCCTATATTTATTGTGGTTAAAAGCTTTTATGACGCCGCTATATCCGAATGCGAAATTTGCAACGCAATGCAAGTCATGCAGGCCATTGCTGTACGGGCGGTTCGGCATGTTTGCGCTGCAGCTAGCTATTATCTCGAAGATAGCAGGTAGTTAGTTTGATTCAGTATTTTCTACACTAGAAGTAGCTATATCTTGTGATCAGGCGGCATGCACGTTATCGAAACGCTACGAACAGTATCAGCGACGGTATGGGTATGAAGAATGATGATGTTGCCGCTGCCTGGATGAAAGTTACATCCGGATAGGTCAGTTTGTTAATGTACCATGCTATCGAGAGCGATGTTGATCCAGCCTGTCAGCTACCAAGGCCTGCGAGGAAGGTGCATCCCTGAGCGTATAGTGCCCCTCGCGAGGCTTAAATTTCGTTGCCTTTACATCGTCCTGTCGTATAGCTGTGAGGGTTTCATGAATGCTAGCTCGCAGGTGATAGGAGCGGCATGTAATTGAAAAATAGCGTGTCGAATGATGAATCACGATTCACAGCCTCTTAAGGCTTGGATAAATACCCGGAATATCGTGCAGGCTCATTGGCTATTCAAGTGAAATGTGGTTGGGGTTATATTTCGAAACAGTATTCTGGGTTGTACGTATATGGCTACAGTGCAAGTGTTATTTTGATTATTTTTTGTAATCATGAATATTATTATTTGTTATTTTCAGTTAATAACATCACTGTGTATTCTCGATAGTGAGAGCTGCCGGGTTTCGATAAGTTCGGCTCTTGGGCCTGCAGTGTGAATGCGCGCTTATCTATCGAGGATTAAAGATGAATTGATGGTTTTCGCAGGTAGGAGGATGTGACCGATGCAGGTCTGGATTCTCCAAAGCGCTTCGGGTGTGAGCAAGGCTGATTGATTAGAAGCGACAGTGCACTGATTTCAGTAGTAGTAAAGTTCTCTGGAAGTGAACTTTGCAGATTGGTGGGTGTGTTTGATTGTCGAATCAAATACAGGCGATGAAGCTCGTCGCGGAGAATTTTTTCTGTCGTAGTTAGGATTGCCATGCTGAGTTTGAACAAAATCAAGTTCTTTTGCGGTGTAGTTGAGAATGAAACCATTGCTGCAGCTGCAAAGATATTTCATACCGTTCCCTCAAACCTTTCATTGAGAATACAGGACCTGGAGCGGGACCTTGGAGTTGATCTTTTTTATAGAGAGAATAAGAAGCTTCTGCTTACGCCTCAGGGGCGACTCTTTTATAAAAAAGTAAAGCCGTTGCTTAGCGAGCTCTCTGAGCTAGAGAATAGTTACAAGGCTGGATCGGTTTTCTCACACCTGAGACTGGGCGTTCCTGACTTTGCATTGATGAGTATCATATCAAGTCAGGTCGAGTCGATAAGGCGCGATATAACGGGTATTAAAATAGAGATACAGTCGCAAGATTCTTACTGCCTAGAGCAGATGCTGATGTCAGGTGACCTGGACTTGATCCTGATGGAGGGGCCCGTTGTACACCCACTTCTAGATGCCAAGTTCTTTTGCGATCAGGATTTTTTTCTGATAACGCCCGAATGCTTTGCCGGGTCTGAGTTGCATGCGCTGAGCGAGCTGGACTACTACTCTTTTAATGGGAGTTGTTCGATTTCGGCGTTAACGTTAAGTTGGATGGAGAATAATGGTATTACGCCGTCCTATACGCTGCAAACCGACAATTATGCCACACGGGTGAACTCCGTCAGGGGCGGAGAAGGTTTCTCTTTTTTGCCCCGTAGCATAATAGAATCCAATATATACGACCTTTCTAAGATCCACGTTCGTGATTTGCATGGGCAAATCAGGCAAAGTTTGTATTTTGCCTGGAGGAAAAAGCTATTCAATATGGAAATTAGGGATGTCGTGGAATATTTCATGGTGAGGCAATATGAAGCAATCAGCGCTTTTTGAGTTATTGATTTGATAGCGTGTAACTTTCGTCGCTTTTAAAGTGATGTGTTGTTCCAATGTTCCTGTGTGTTTGGTGAGAAGTGCGGCGTGAATAAAGTTATAGTGGTCATCGGCGCCGGTAAAGGTGTTGGTTTGGAGATCGCCCGGAAGTTTGGGCAGAATGGCTTCAGAGTAGGGCTGGTTGGACGAAATGCCGATAAGTTGGCTGCTCTCCAGGAAGTGCTCCATCTGGAGGGCGTTGAAAGTGCTGTCAGTGTGGCTGACGCAAAGAATACTGGTGACTTGAGGAGGGCCATGGCAGAGTTTAGCTCGCACTTTGGTCGTATTGATGTTGTTTTATACAATCCTCCTGGTTCGTTACGCAGTGCTTATAAAAAAGCGCTAGAAATCGAGAGTGTCGAGCTTACTGAGTTTCTGCAGGTCAGGCTTATCGGCGCCTTGGAAGCAGCTAAGTTGAGCTACCCCTATCTTCTGGAAAGCTCTGGCTCCCTGATTTATACCAGCGGCCAGTCCGACAGATTTGCCTATCCTAATACTGCGATGCTTGGTGTGCCCCAGGCTGGATTGAAGCTTATGGCAGAGCACTTGTTCCACGAACTGCAGGAAAGTGGGATTTTTGTTGGCTACACCCCTCTGGACAATCCACCCATGTATGCCGATGAAGCTGAAGAGGCTCGCAGGGATGACGTTCCTGAGGGATTCTTCTTGAGTGAAAGAGTTACTGCGGTAGATGTCGCCGAAAAAGTGTTCGAACAGGTTGCTAACAAGGGGCCTCATGAAGTTCGTGTGCGATCCTCCATAAAACTCTGAATGCACTCGCTGTGATATCTAAATACAAGAATGCTGCGTATTAAATCGAGTCTCAAGTGTTCCGTAGTACCTGTTTGTTGAGGCTTTATCACCTAGGGTCTGTAAGAAATTTATCGAAGCGAAGGTCAGACGAGGCAAAAGTTGGTGAGGGAGCGGACTGGGTTCGCATTCGAGTTTACGAATTGTAAATGAGCATTCCGAACCGATTCTTAACGAGGCATCACTGAGCGCAGGTACTTGTCGTACAGAGCCTAGGCCGGGACGAACTCGCTGTTACCTTTTTAGTGGGCGGCCGCTTAAAGCATGATGTGCTGTTATTGGTATTTCGAATCCTTGAAATACCAATGGTGCTATCAGTTGATATGCATTATCCGATTTGCAATTTTTCTTAAGGAGTTGGACATGTTTAACCGTCTCACCGTTAGTGCTGTGCTTGCAGCCGCTGCGATTTTTGCTCCCCTGACCGCCTCTGCCCAAGCGGCCTCAGTGAATATGCTGCCAGAGCCTATCGCACTTCAAGATGGGAGTTTCTTGCTCACCATATTTCTCAGGCATGATCAATCTAAGCCTCTGGCGGAGATCAAGCGTGAGCTCAGTGAGCAGGATTACTTCAAGCGATTCCCTCCGCAGGGCATTGAGGTCGCTTCTTGGTACGTTATGATGGGAATAGGCCAAGTAGTGACATTGAAGGTTCCGGCAGAGCGTCTGCGTGAAGTGAATCTCGCTATTGAACAATCCGCTTGGGGCGCTTACCGAACCGAGTTTTATCCCACCTACGACTACACACTAGCAGCCCGGGCGGATTTGGAGGCGGCTGCAAAAAAATAATGGTTTGAAATTACCTGTCCTTTATCAGTGGGCATCGGTTGGATTTTTATGTCCAGGGCGGGGAAATTGACTTCCTGATCAAATCGAAATGGCCATGATTTCTGAGCGTGTGGTGGAAAATGATGATAAATAGAATTTATGGATCAGGCCTTTTCCTCTTATTGGTTTGTGCAGTTTAAGGTCCTAAAACAGTCAAGGCGCAGATGAGCCTGCCCTTCAGTATTTTTATCAACTAGCTGTTTAACAGGTTCGAAACCCAAGCATTAAGTTGTTGAGAGATACAGCCGAGATACGAGCGTTCTGATCAAGCTTGGCGTGCGCATGACGCCTGTTCAGTTCGCGCCTAACTCACTTAAGTTCATCGGCTGCTGCTTGATTAGAAGGGATGATCGCAAGGATGGTTTTTCGAACTGCATGGTCGCGACTGGAGTAGTTGCTCGAGCCACTCTCTTTATGCTGTCGATTTCTAAGAGATTATATCTGGTCAGGCTGCGTTTTTTTGGGGCAACCCTGAGACCGAAACGTCAGTTGTCAGAATATATGGAGTTATATCGATCGTGTTGAGTTCGTTTGAGCTGTCCTGTCGGCGCTGCCCCTGCATTTGAGCCGCTATTAATTGGAGAGTACTGGATGACTGTGGACTACGTACGACGCCCTGTTCGCATCACGTTAACAACACTGGCGATGCTGCCATTTGGCTTCTTAATGACGGTCGGTGGTTGCTACCTCATCGCATTGGGCGGCTCTTGGTATTATTTGGTAGCAGGGGCCGTTTTGCTACTGGTTGCAGGCCTGTTATTCGCCAGGCGCAGAGCGGCAATTGCGCTTTATGGTGCATTGCTTCTGGGCGTTATCGCTTGGAGCATCTACGAGGTGCGCTTTGACTGGTGGCAGCTCGCACCACGAATTTATTTATGGTGCATCCTGGGGCTTTGGCTGGTTTTGCCTTTTTTGAACCGCCATGTCGGCACTCGTCGTGTATGGCTCGATGGAGCAACAAGCCTGCTCGGGGGCGGTGTTATCGTCGGTGCGTTGGTGGCGATCTACTCGTTGACGCAGGACTACCATTCAATGGAGGGGGCTTTCAGCGACGCCCACATGGAAAGCCCGATTACGCAAGGTCAGGTAGCGCGCTCACAAAATGAGTGGCTGGCTTATGGCGGCTCGAAGAAGGGGGATCGCTACTCGAGCGCTGCGTTGATCACGCCGCAAAACGTGGGGCGATTGGAAAAGGTTTGGGAGTATCGTACGGGGGATCTCCCAGGGCCTGGTGACCCCACTGAGTTCACCAATCAGGTCACGCCGTTAAAGGTCGGTGACACGCTCTATATATGCACTCCTCATAGTATCGCCATTGCTCTGGACGCCGATACAGGGGAGGAGCGATGGCGCTATGACCCTAGCATCAACCGCGATGCTGAGTATTACCAGCATATGACCTGCCGAGGGCTTGCATACCATGGCGGCATCGAAACCAATGTTGCCCCTCGTCAGATTGATCAGCCCGCTGAACGCTGCGAGCGCCGTTTATTCCTCCCCACCAACGACGGCACTTTGGTCGCGCTCGATGCTGAAGATGGCCGCCCCTGTAGTGACTTTGGTAACGCTGGTACCGTAGACCTCAAGATAGGCCTCGGCAACGATGCGCTGGGTGTGTATCTGCCGACCTCACCTCCTGTCGTCACTGAAAAGTTGGTGATTCAGGGCGGGTCTATTACCGACAACGGCTCGGTTGATTCGCCAGGCGGCGTGATTCGCGCCTACGACGTTAAAACGGGTGAGCTGGTATGGAATTTCGACCCGGGTAATCCAGACGCGACCGAGCCGTTGGCATCTGGTGAAACTTACGTCCGCAGCACGCCCAACTCCTGGACCATTGCTACTGCCGACGAAACGCTGGGGTTGGTCTACATCCCCACTGGTAACCAGACTCCCGATCAGTGGTCGATTCCCCGTACGGAGTTGTCCGAGCGCTTCACCGCCAGCTTGGTTGCTCTGGATCTGGCGACTGGCAAAGTCCGCTGGGAGTTCAGAACCGTGCACCATGATCTTTGGGACCGAGATCTGCCGTCTCAGCCCTCGCTGGTTGATATAGATGGCCCGCTGGGTAAGGTGCCGGCGATCATTCAGGCTACCAAGCGTGGCGATATTTACGTACTTGACCGCCGCACTGGGGAGCCCATTGTGCCTGTCGAAGAAGTACCCGTTCCACAGGGCACCGACTACGGTGTTTCTCCAGCTGCCACTCAGCCAGTGTCGCAGCTCAGCTACGCGCCTGAGGGGCCACTGCTCGAACGAAATATGTGGGGCGCCACCCCATTGGATCAGATGATGTGTCGCATCCAATTTCGCAAGCTGCGTTACGAGGGGGATTTCACGCCGCCTTCCCAGCAGGGGTCGCTGATCTATCCTGGCAATGTCGGCGTATTCAATTGGCCGTCGGTGGCGGTGGATCCCAACCGGCAGTTACTGTTCGGAGCGCCGAACTACCTTGCGTTCGTTTCTCAGATGGTCAAACGCAGCGACGTAAGCTCGGAGGTGCGTGGTGGGGGCGGTGAAACCGGATTGCAGCCCAATCTCGGCGCGCCCTACATGGTGCGTTTGGAGCCTTTCCTGTCGGTGCTTGGGCTACCTTGCCAGCCGCCACCCTTCGGCTATGTGACCGCCGTCGACCTGCGTACCATGAAGAAGGTGTGGATGCACAAGAACGGCACCAGCCGCGACAGCGCCCCGCTGGGGCTACCACTTCCGGTTGGCACCCCGGCACTGGGCGGGCCCATCGTCACTGCGGGCGGCCTGGCCTTCATGAGTGGAACGTTGGACTATTATCTGCGTGCTTACGATCTGCAAACAGGTAAGGAACTGTGGAAAGACCGCCTGCCGGCTGGGGGGCAGGCAACGCCAATGACCTACGTGTCCAAGAAAACTGGTAGGCAGTATGTGGTGCAAATGGCCGGCGGGCACGGTTCTTTCGGTACCAAAGTCGGTGATTCAGTTATCGCCTGGTCGTTGTCGGAAGAATAGGTTCGAGTCGTTTGTATTGCCTCACTCGAGCCTGGCTGCGCAGCGCCGGTTATCCGCCTGAAAACTTATCTTTCGTGGCAGAACCTCAGGAAGGGCTGCTCACTCTTGGATCTCTTTTCAGGCGAAGGTGGTTACCGCGCTGAGCTGTTCGATGAGTGGATCAAGGCCTGCCTTCACCGTCGCGTTCAAGCGTCAGGCTGCCAGCCTGATGCTTGAACGGGGCTGCAGCTGAGCTGCAGCCGGCAAACTCCTTGGCCTAGGTAAGATCGCTTGAGCATTGACGCATCACGCCGCCTGCCCGGGTTCTCGTACCAGTTGATAGGCGATATCGGTACGAAGGTTTTCTACCGACGACTGTAGCGCAGAAGATATCAATCCTTTGCCCGGGAGTCACCGATTTCTACAGGAGCCCCTCGCGAACGTATTCGCTCCTGTATCCCTCCACGATCAACGTGCCATTTTGCGCAGCCCCGCCTGACACGCCTGCTCATCAATGATCCGCCAGACCGCAGGGCCATTAACCCGAACCTTTCGTGAGACGGCTTCGTCGTATCTGAACGAGCCACGCGCAGGAGAGGGACATGCTGACTGATCCGAAGACCCGTTATCGACCCTATACCGATGCGTCCGGGGGCTGGGGATCGGCCAAATCGGTGGCGGGCATCCTGTTGCGCGAACAGGCGGTGATGAAGATCGGCGCCGCGCTGCTCAAACAGAATAAGCCCGAAGGTTTTGCCTGCGTGAGCTGCGCCTGGGCCAAGCCCGATGACGCCCACCCGATGGAGTTCTGTGAGAACGGCGCCAAGGCCACGGCCTGGGAGCTGACGGCCAAGCGCAGCAGCCCGCAGTTCTTCACCGCACATAGCGTCAGCGAGTTACGCGGCTGGTCAGCCCACGCCCTGGAGCAGCACGGCCGGCTGACCCACCCGATGCGCTACAACCTGGGCACCGACCGCTATGAGGAAACCAGTTGGGAAGCCGCCTACCAGGAAATCGGCACAAGCCTGCGCGCGTTGCAGCCGGACGAGGTGGTGTTCTATGCCTCCGGTCGCGCCTCGCTGGAGGCCTCGTTCATGTACCAGTTGCTGGCCCGCGCCTATGGCACCAACAACCTGCCCGACAGCTCCAACATGTGCCACGAGAGCACCTCGGTGGGCCTGCAGGAGAGCATCGGCGTGCCGGTCGGCACCGTGACGCTGAACGATTTCGAGCACACCGACTGCCTGCTGTTCTTCGGCCAGAACGTCGGCAGCAACGCCCCGCGCATGCTTCACCAATTGCAGGAAGCGCGGCAGCGTGACGTGCCGATCATCACCTTCAATCCGCTCAAGGAGCGGGGCCTGCAGGAATTCGTCAACCCGCAGTCGCCAATCGAGATGCTCGGGCCTAATTCCACGCAGATCAGCACCCAGTATCACCAGCTCGCCATCGGTGGCGATACCGCGGCCATCGTCGGCGTCAGCAAGGCACTGCTCGATCTGCACGATGCCGCCCGGCAACGTGGCGAGCCCGGCGTGCTGGACATGGCCTTCATCGCCGAGCACACCAGCGGCGCGGACGATTTCATCGCCTATGTACGCGACCAGGAGTGGGCGCAGATCGAAGCCATCACCGGCCTCAAGCGCGCGGCCATGGAGGCGACGGCGCTGGTCTATGCGCAGTCGCAGCGGGTGATGATCGTCTATGGCATGGGCTTGACCCAGCATCGCCAGGGCGTGCAGAACGTGCAGATGCTGGTCAACCTGCTGTTGCTGCGCGGCAACATCGGCAAGCCTGGCGCTGGTATCTGTCCGGTGCGTGGGCATTCTAACGTGCAAGGCCAGCGCACCGTGGGTATCTCTGAGGACCCGGCCAAGGTGCCGGTCGACCTGATCGAGCAGCACTTCAAATTCAAGGTGCCCGAGCGCATGGGCCTGAACACCGTCGATGCCTGCACCGCCATGCTCGACGGCCGGGTGCGGGGCTTCGTCAGTCTGGGTGGCAACTTTCTGCGTGCGGTGCCGGACACCGGGCAGATCGAGCCGGCCTGGCAGCGCCTCGCGCTCAACGTGCAGGTGGCCACCAAGCTCAACCATTCGCACCTGCTGCCGGGTGAACAGGCCTGGCTGTTGCCTTGCCTGGGACGCATCGAGATCGACCTCCAAGACGGCATCGAACAGAGTCACAGCACCGAGGACAGCACCGGTTGCATCCACGGCTGGCGCGGCAAGAGCGAGCCAGCCAGCGAACACCTGCGTTCGGAGCCGGCGATCATCGCCGGGCTAGCGCGTGCCACGCTGCCGTCCCAGATCGCTATCGACTGGGATGCGTGGCGCCGCGACTACGGGCTGATTCGCCAGGCCATCGCGGCGGTGTATCCGGACATCTTCCATGACTTCGAACAGCGCATGTGGGAGCCCGGCGGCTTTCACCGGCCACTGAGCGCGGCGCAGCGTGAGTGGGCGACCGAAAGCGGCAAGGCGCAGTTCGTGGTACCACAGCAGCTCGTTGCCGATAATGATGTGAGCGCCGCCTATGGCCGGCGCGATGTGCTGCAGCTGATGACGATCCGCAGTAACGATCAGTTCAACACCACCATCTATGGCTACGATGACCGCTTTCGCGGTGTGCATGGCACCCGTTCGGTGATCTTCATGAACACCGACGATATCGTGCGCCTCGGCCTGGCTGGCGGCGATTGGGTAGACGTGACCACCGCCGTGGAGCCGGCGGTCGAGCGCCAGGTCGGACCGCTGCAGATTCTCGCCTACGATATTCCCCAGGGCTGCTGCGCGGCGTACTACCCCGAGTGCAATCCGTTGGTGCCGCTCTGGCATCACGCCGAACGCAGCAAGGTGCCCGCCGCCAAATCGATTCCCGTGACGCTTAGCCCGAGTACCGCAGTGGCGCCCGGCGATACACGACCGACGCTGATCGCCACGCAGCGCTGATCAGCACGCCGTTTTACTGTGTGGACAAGCGAAACGGTTGGGTTAGAGCGACTCATGCCCGCTGCTCGGAAGTGTGGAACTTCAAGCGGCGGACTTTCCTCCCTATTTGGAACGCAGGTGATTCTACCTGCAGCGATTGCGCTTCAGACGTGGCGGCAACCGTGCATTCACCCAGACGGCAGGAGAGTCCGATGACCCGCAACACTTCCAACCAATTCGCCATGCAGAACCCGCTGACCCAGTACCCGCAGCCGGAATTTCCGGCGCAGCATCAGCCCGAGCCGGGCCTGGATCTGGAGATGACCCCCGAGCCCGATCACGGCGAAGAAAGCTATATCGGTTTCGGCCGCCTGGCCGGGCGCAAGGCGCTGATCACCGGCGCCGACTCCGGCATTGGTCGCGCGGCGGCCATCGCCTACGCTCGTGAAGGCGCGGACATCGTACTCAACTACCTACCCGAGGAAGAGCCGGACGCCCAGGAAGTCATCAAACTGATCGAGGCCGAGGGCCGGCGTGCGGTGGCCATTCCCGGTGACCTCAAGGATGAGGCCTTCTGCGTGTCGCTGGTGCGCGATGCGGTCGGCGCCCTTGGCGGCCTGGACATCCTGGTCAATGTGGCCGGCAAGCAGATCACCCAGAAGCATATTTCCGAGATCACCACCGAGCAGTTCGACCACACCTTCAAGACCAACGTCTACGCCATGTTCTGGCTCTGCAAGGTGGCGGTGGCGCACATGCCGCCGGGTGCGGCGATCATCAACACGGCGTCGATCCAATCCTACGACCCATCCGCCACGTTGCTCGACTATGCGTCCACCAAGGCGGCCATCGTCGCGTTCACCAAGGCCCTGTCGAGCCAGGTGATCGGGCAGGGCATCCGTGTCAACGCGGTCGCACCGGGGCCGATCTGGACCGTGCTGCAACCCAGCGACGGCCAGCCCCAGGAGAAGATCCCCACCTTCGGCTCCCAGGTGCCGATGAAGCGCCCGGGCCAGCCGGCCGAATGCGCGCCGCTGTATGTGCTGCTGGCTTCCCAGGAATCGAGCTACATCACCGGTGAAACCTTTGGGGTGACCGGCGGCAATCCGCTGCCGTAAGGCCCGGGGCCCGCAGTACGCCCGCTGCGGGCCCGTTTCCATAATATCGTTGCCTGGGCCATTCGCCGCGGCCGCGTCTCCCACAGTTATCGCAAGCAGCTCACCGTCCGTGTAGGAGCGCCCCCCCCCCGGCGCGAAGGCGATAGCGGCCTTGCAGCAGGACCGGCGTCGTAACCACCATTCGCCGCAGGTCGCAGCTCTCAAAATGATTGCAGGCTACCCCGCGACTTATTCCTCCAGCTTGCGACGCGCTTCTTCAGAAGCCTGTCTGATCTTTTCCGCTTCCTGCTCCTTGGTCTTGATGGTGGTCGGGGTGATGGCCCGGTCCACGGCCTCGGTCTTTTCACCAGGACGCTGATTCTCCTTTTTCACCACGTCGACGTTGTCGCCTTCCACGTCCTTGGCGGGGCTGTTCGGCGGTGTTGGGTCGATTGGTTTCTGGCTCATGGGTGCTTCCTCCTCATTGGTAATCGAAGGGCTGGTCAGGCAGCCTCTGATAGTTACGAGGCCCCGATTACCCGTTGAGTTCGGACAATCGACGTCTGTATCCGGATGCTTCAAATATGCGGATTTCGCGGCCTCCGGGCGGCAGAAAACCTGAATCCCTTGGCGTCGGCCGAATCGAATTCAGAGACAGTCGACAATCACGCGATGGGAGAACGACATGGGCGAATTCAGGATTTATCTCGACGATGAACTGCAATGCGCGACCACCTCGCCGGCACTGGCCCAGGCTGCCTGGAACCGTGCCTCACGGGATGCGCGCGTGGCCGAAAAGGGCGGTTCGGTGCGCGCTTACGAAGGCGAAGTGACCGTGGCTGAAATGCACCCAGAGCCGCGAGTAGGCCACCCGTGGCCCGATGGCCGTGACCACCAGCCTGACCTGCGTGATGTGTGGGACAGCTTGATGCGCCTGCTCGAACAACAAGGGCTGGATGATCAGGCGATGAGCGACGCGCTGAACCGCTTCGGGCTCGCTACCAGAAGTGTGCGCGCGTCGGTGCAGGATGAGCTGGGTGGGCGTACTGTCCCTACGGCCGCCGAGTTGGTGGTGCTGCTCGATGCCATTTATCAGGATCGCCAGCGCGAGCCCCAGGCTTGAGCCTCAGGGCAGGCGCATCTTGTTAACGCAATGGCGTTTGAACAGCTCGGGCTTTTCACGGCGGATGCGTTCTTCGATCTGCTCGATGATGGCGAAAACCTCCGTTGGAGTGAGCGATGTCCTGCAGGGGATATCGCGCACTTCGAGGGAGGTCGTCGAATCCATTTCCGAAAGCCGCACGACCATGCTCGTCGGCGACTCCAATGACACGTGTACAACAAGTGGTTGGAAATAGTTATACAGCAATGTAGCGGCGTCTAGGAATTTCATCTTTGCCACAATTATTGCTCTCGGTTGTGCTCCTTTTATTAAGGCAATAGTGCAGGGTGGCTCGTTATTGTCAATCGAGATTACTTACTTTGCTCTGGCGAAGTGGGGGGCTTTGGCATGCCGCGCGGGCCTGCATAACCCCAGATAACCAAGCCGATTATCGGCAGCAATACAATAATGAGTGCCCACATCAGTCGCGTATTGAGGCTCTTGTCGCTGCGCCACAGATTCATGATGGTGACCAGATCAACGAAAGCGATGACGACGAATGCGCCGAGCCAGAAAAGCAGGGAAGGATCGCCCATGGCGGATCTCCTTTCGTTACGGCGAGGGCCCGTGAAGTCGGGCGTTCGCGGGGTTGGGACGGAGCGTCAGCAAGCGTCTTGCTGACATGTTTGCCATTGCTTGAACGAACGTTGCGGCATGTTACGAGGCAATAGCCCGTTCAATTACGAAATGCCGTTAGTTGATTAAGTTCGGTTAAAAAGATAGTCGGCCATGATGGCCTTTTGAAAGCTGCTTATTGGCAGCGACATGCATGATGCCCGTGCAATTAAACCGATTCATGCAAAGTGCAAGAGCGCGCTGCAAGCGTAAGCGGCTCGATGATCAATAAAACGGCAAATTCCTGGAGCGATAAAGTTGGCATACGTGATGCACCGGTCGGTGGGCACTTGTAAACAATTGCCTGCCAACACTAAAGGGTCATCCAAATGAATACTGCCGTTATCGAACAACTTTGCACTGCATTGCCCGATCACGATATTTCCATCAAACCACGCCCGGATGGCATGTACCTGCTGAGCATCAGCAAAGAGGGCGAGGCCGTGTTCCTCAAGGCCGTCGACAAGCTGGCCGTGGACAGCGAGGACGGCGCCCGTGCACTCGAGCGCGAGATTCTGCGTGACCGCAAGCTGGTCAGCGGCGAGGTGAACTGGAAAGGCGCCGGAGCTCAATGGGTATCGCGCAAATTGCCGACGTTCACCGGTGCGCCGGTCAATCCGACCGCAGCCAAGCTGATGTGGTCGCGGCGTAACCTGGACTCCCTGCATTGAGCGCACCACGCGCCCATGAAAAAGCCCCGATGATTCGGGGCTTTGTTTAGCTTGGCTGAAGGCCGATCAACTCGCGGACATCAGGATTTGCCCAGCAGGCGTGAGGCATCGAAGCCCATGCGCATGTTGCCCCAGTGGCGGCCTTCGAAGAAGAACGGCACGTCGATCTCGGTCATGATCTCGCCGGTATCGCGCAGGTAGGTCTGCAGCAAGAAACGCTGGGTGTTGCTCGCTGCGCGCAGGCCCACCGGGTCGGAGAACATGCGCTTGTTGCGGCATACCGGCAGGTCGACCGCGCGGTTGCCGGTTGGCGCTTTCGATACCCAGCTGTTGTTCACCGGGCAATAGCCTTTGGTGTCGACGATGAAGGTGACGATGCCGCCAGGCGTGCCCTTGGTCAGGCGGTCGATCTCTTCCTGGCAGATCTGCGCGAAGCGCTCGGTGTAGCCGGTCATGTACTGCTTGGGATCGGTATTGGCGATCAGCTTGTAGTTCTGGTCGAACAGGTTCACGCCTTCGCGCTGCAGGGTTGCCAGGCGAGCCTGCAGCGCATCACGGCACCCGGTGGCGCGGGTGATGGCGGCATCGAGTTCGCCCTGGCCGAGCACGAAGCGGCCGAGCAGTTCCTGCACCCGCTCGGCAACGGAAGAAAGGTCCCGGGTGGCAGTGGCCGAACGCTGCATGCGCTGGTCAATGGCCTGACTGTCGGCATGGATCTGGGTCACACGATCATTGATACCGGTATTGGCATCGGCCACCTGTTGGATGTGCTCGGCGATCTCCGCCAGCTTGCCATTGGTGGATTCGAAATCGCTGATCATGATCTCGAAGTGGCCGGTGGCGCGTTCGACCACCACCTGGGTTTCCCGAGCGCTCTGGCTGATACGCGCGGTCTGCTCGTGGGTGGTGCTGACTTCCTTGAGCATGGCGTCGATGTTCTGCGAGATGTCGCCGGTGGCCTGGCTGACGTTCTGCGCCAGGGTGCGCACCTCATCGGCAACCACCGCGAAACCACGGCCGCTTTCGCCAGCGCGGGCCGCCTCGATGGCCGCGTTGAGGGCCAGCAGGTTGGTCTGCGAGGAGATCTGCTGGATCAGGCCGACCACCGACTTGATGTTCGACGAGCGCTCGTTGAGCGCCGAGACCAGGGTGCTGAATTCGTTGAGGCTGTTGGAAATGGCGCTGATGTTACCGGTCACTTCCAGCAGTTCGGCGTAGGAGTCCTGGGCCATGCTCAGGTTGTGCGCGGTGGTGGTGGAGATGGCCTGGGTCTGCTGCGACACCTCTTCGATGCGGCCGACCGCGCTGTTGCTCTCGCTCATCACCTCGTTGGCGAAACGTGCCTGGTGGGTGGCGCTGTCGCTGGAGTCGCTGATGTTCTTCAGCGAGCGGGCCGATTCGACGGCGATCTGCACGGTCAGCGCCTGCACGTTGCTGATGATCTCGCGCTGCTTGGCCAGAAAGCGGTTGCAGGTGCTGGCCAGGGTGCGGATTTCATCGTGGGTGAGCAGGGGCAGGTCACGGGACAGGTCGCCCTCACCGCTGGCTATCTCTTCCAGGGCGCGGGTCATGTTGTCGACCGGGCGCACGATCAGGTGGCGGAAATACCAGACCATGAAGCTGACCATGCCCAGGGTGAACAGCGCGCTGAGCGCCAGGGCGGTGCCGAGGGTGTCGAGTTTGCCTTCCACCTGTTTGAGCAGGGCCGGGTCGATCTGCGCGCCATGCAGCAACTGGACGATGTCGGCGCGCAGGCTGAGGGCTACCCAGACCAGCAGGCCGCTGACCAGCACCAGCAGGAACAGGCTGGATAATTTCTTGGTCAAGGTATCGAAAAAGTGCATCTCGATGGAATCGTACAGCGACTTTAACGACTGCATGCCGCAGCTCCTGACAGAGAAAAGATCCTTGGGTTTCCATTACTTCGACCAGAGCCACGGAACCTTTAATACCGGGCGCTCTGTTCGCCGACGTTCCACGCGATTTACAGGATGTTCCACAGCGAGGGGCGCGAAGTGTAGTGCTTCGGCTGTTGCGGTTAAAGATGGTTACATAAAAAATTGGCGTCAATCGGTGCGTATAAAACGGCGCTACCGGCACAGAGCCGGTAGCGTGTTCACAGTGCGCAGCGTTTAGCCGCGCTTGCCGAATTCCACTTGTTGGGCGGTCCAGCCGGCCACCCGCTCACTGAGTGACAGGCCCAGGCCCGGTCGGTTCGGCACCAGCATGCGCCCGTCAAGGGTTTCCAGGCGTTCGTTGAACAGTGGCTCCAGCCATTCGAAATGTTCCACCCAGGGCTCGGTCGGGTAGGTGGCGGCCAGGTGCACGTGCAGTTCCATGGCGAAGTGTGGCGCGAGCATCAAGCCGGCCTGTTCGGCCATGGCGGCGATCTTCAGGAACGGGGTGATGCCGCCGACCCGCGGCGCATCGGGCATCAGGTAGTCGGCGCCGCGGGTTTTGATGAACTCGGCATGCTCGGCCACGCTGGTGAGCATTTCACCAGTGGCGATCGGCGTGTCGAACGCAGCGGCCAGGGCGGCGTGGCCTTCGGCGTCGTAGCAGTCCAGCGGCTCCTCGATCCACACCAGATTGACGTCCTCGAAACGTCGGCACATGCGCTGGGCGGTGGGGCGATCCCACTGCTGGTTGGCGTCGACCATCAGCGGGAAGTCGTCGCCCAGGTGTTTGCGAATGGTGGCGACGCGGTGCAGGTCGAGGGCCGAGTCGGGCTGGCCGACTTTCAGCTTGATGCCGCCGATGCCCTTTTCCCGAGACAGATCGGTATTGGTCATCAACTGCTCCAGGGGCGTGTGCAGAAAACCACCGGACGTGTTGTAGCAGCGCACCGAGTCGCGCTGGGCGCCAAGCAGGCGGGCCAGGGACAGGTTGGCGCGCTTGGCTTTCATGTCCCACAGGGCTACGTCGAAGGCGCCGATGGCCTGGGTCGACAGGCCGCTGCGGCCCACCGAGGCGCCGGCCCAGCAGAGCTTGGTCCACAGCTTCTGGATATCGCTGGGGTTCTCGCCGAGCAGCGCCGGGGCGATCTCCTGGGCATGGGCGAACTGGCCGGGGCCGCCGGCACGTTTCGAGTAACTGAAGCCCAGGCCGCGGTGGCCATCCTTGCTTTCGATTTCCACGAACAGCATGGCGATCTCGGTCATCGGCTTTTGCCGGCCGGTCAGTACCTTGGCATCACTGATCGGGTTGGCCAGGGGCAGAAAGACCGAGGCGATGCGCACCCAGGCGATCTGATCCTGGTCTGCGCAGCCATGGGGGAGGGTGTGTTCACTCACGCGGATTACCTCGCTTGACGTTGTTGTTGGGGCGGCCAGGTGGTTGAAATCACTGGCGTGAATCCGGACGTTAAGCTGATTAGGTAATCATTCAAGGGATTGAACAGGGCTTCAGGGCTGCTTCAAGGCAGGAGCGGCCATTGATGCTTCGCCTGTTGGAACGGGCGGGGGCGCTTAGTCCATGCCCATGATTTTTTTCGCGGGCATGGCCCGCTCCCACAGATAATCACCAGTCCATCCCACGAGAACGACAGGCCGCTAACGCCAACCGGCCAAACAGCAAAGTCGGGGATGGGTCAGCCCTCAGGCGCTCTGCCGCTCGACGATGCTGAAGCCCGTATCGATGCGCACCTTCACCGGTTCCTCATGGGGATGGTCGAGGCGTTGGAGCAGGGCGCGGGCGGCCTGCAGGCCGATTTCGGCGCCGTTGATGCGTACCGTGGACAGCGAA
This sequence comes from Pseudomonas sp. PA15(2017), assembly GCF_001945395.1. Classification (GTDB taxonomy): domain Bacteria; phylum Pseudomonadota; class Gammaproteobacteria; order Pseudomonadales; family Pseudomonadaceae; genus Aquipseudomonas. The sequence continues at coordinate 42,784 of NZ_MSXV01000044.1, forward strand.
GGCTGCAGGTGCGCGGCGATGTTCAGGTCGCCGAAGCCCATCACCGCCAGATCATCCGGCACGCGGATGCCCCGTTCGGCCGCCTCGACCAGCACGCCGTGGGCCAGGGTATCGGAGCTGCACACCAGCACTTCCGGGCGCTCGCCGGCGGACAGCAGGCGTTGCAGGCCCTCGCGGCCGAGGTCGGCCGTTGCCGGTGGCGGCAGCACGACACGGGGCACTGCATCGATGCCCAGGCTGGCCAGTTCCTCGACCAGGCTGTCGCAGCGCCGCAGGCCACGCGGGTCATCCAGGGTCACCACGGCGAAACGCCGATAGCCTTTGCCGGTCAGGTAGCGGGCGATGGCCGCGCCGACCGCTTCGTGGGAAAAGCCCACCAGCATGTCCAGCGGCCGCGGCGCCAGGTCCCAGGACTCGACGATGGGGATGCCCGAGCGCGACAGGCGCATGCGGCTGGCCTCGGTGTGCAGGGTGCCGGTGAGCACGATGCCATCGGGGCGGCGGCGCAGGATGGTGTCGAGCAACTGCTCTTCGCGCTCGGCGCTGTAGTTGGTCAGGCCGATCAGGGTTTCGTGGCCGGCTTCGGTAAGGGTGTCGATCAGCGCCTGCACGGTGTCCGCAAAGATCGAGTTGGCTACCGTCGGCACCAGCAGGGAGATCAAGCGGCTGCGCTGCTCGGCAGCGTTGGTGAGCATGGCCGGTACGTAGCCCGTCTGCTGCACGGCGCGAAAGACCTTCTCGCGCAGCGCCGTGCGCACGATCTCCGGCTGGTTGAGGGTGCGCGACACGGTGATCGGCGATACCCCGGCCACCTTGGCGACGTCTGCCAGGGTCGGCGCCTTGCCCGCGGGCAGGTTCGCGCGCTTGCGGGGTGGTCGGTCATCACTCATGGGTGGCCTCGTGCGATGGATGCAGCGGGCGATAGTAGCAAGCTGGGCGTTGGCGGCGCGCAACGGCGTGCAGGCCCGACCTTTCCAGCGCCTTCGCTGCAGTGCCCGGCAAGCGCGATACCGGATTCTTCAAAATGCCGCAAAGCCCCGCCCCACAAGCGTAAGCGGCGGTTGCAGGCCACTCATCCTGGCGGCTGAACTAAAGGATTCGGCGCTTCCTCGGACTCTAGAACAGGCCCCCAAAAAACCTCGTTCCGGAGAGCAGCATGCGCGCATTGACCTACCACGGCAGCCACGACGTTCGCGTCGACAACGTACCCGATCCCGTCATCCAGGAAGCGGACGACATCATCTTGCGGGTGACCGCCACCGCGATCTGTGGCTCGGACCTGCACCTGTACCGCGGCAAGATTCCCCAGGTGAAGCATGGCGACGTGTTCGGCCACGAGTTCATGGGCATCGTCGAGGAGGTCGGCAGCGCCGTGACGGCGGTCAGCAAGGGCGACCGGGTGATCGTGCCGTTCGTGATCGCCTGCGGCAGCTGCTTCTTCTGCGACATGAACCTGCACGCCGCCTGTGAAACGACCAATGACGGTCGCGGCGCCATCCTCAACAAGAAGCAGATTCCTTCCGGTGCCGCGCTGTTCGGCTACAGCCACCTGTATGGCGGCATGCCCGGCGGTCAGGCGGAACTGGTGCGGGTGCCGAAGGCCAACGCCGGTCCGTTCAAGATTCCCGATGAGCTCGATGACGAGCGTGTACTGTTTCTCACCGACATCCTGCCGACCGGCTACCAGGCGGTGATCAACGGCGGCGTGAAGGAGGGCAGCAGCGTGGCCATCTACGGTGCCGGCCCGGTGGGGCTGATGGCCGCCGCCTGCGCGCGGATGCTGGGTGCCAGGCAGATCTTCATGGTCGACAACCAGCCGTACCGCCTCGAATACGCACGGGCCACCTATGGCGTGGTGCCGATCAACTTCGACAAGGTCGATGACCCGGCCGAAGCGATCATCGAGCAGACCGAAGGTTACCGCGGGGTGGATGCGGCCATCGATGCGGTCGGCTTCGAGGCCAAGGGCAGTGCCACGGAAACCCTGCTCACCCAACTCAAGCTCGAGGGCAGCAGTGGCAAGGCACTGCGCCAGTGCATCGCCGCGGTCCGGCGCGGCGGTACGGTGAGCGTGCCCGGGGTATATGCGGGCTTCATCCATGGCTTCCTGTTCGGTGACGCCTTCGACAAGGGCCTGACCTTCAAGATGGGCCAGACCCACGTGCACGGCCTGCTGCCGGATCTGCTGGAGCGCATCCAGAACGGCGCGCTGCAGCCGGAGGTCATCATCAGCCACCGCATGAACCTGTCCGATGCCGCCGAAGGCTATCGCCTGTTCGACAAGCAGGAAGACGATTGCCGCAAGGTCATCCTGCGGCCTTGACCGGTAGTGAGATGGACCGCCTGCGGGCGGTCTCTGCCACTCGGCAACAGTTTCTGCTGCCTGTATAAGGGAGCACTTCGTTAATTTCGTAAGCTTTGTAAATTAACTGGAGCTAGCTGGTTGTGTATGGCGGCAAATCGATTTCGCATAGTTGTATTTTGATGGCATGCAAAATGCAGTGGGCCTGAACTTGCATCTTGCACTTTGCACTAGTGGTTCAGGTGAAAGTCCGGGAAAGTGCCCTGTTTACAAGTGTTCGCTGACATTTTCGTATTGGCATGCGCTGTGCAATAGCGAGTGACGTTAAATCGTCATTCACCAAGGGAGTTTTCCGATGACTGCTGTTGCCATTGAAGTGCTTGCGTCTGCGTTGCCTGATCACGAAATCACTTTGACGCCGCGCCCGGATGGAAAATTTCTACTGACAGTCGCCAAGGGTGGGACTACCCAACTTTGCCGTGCCATAGATCGCCGTACCGTGGTCGACCACAACGAACTGCGTGCCCTGGCGCACGAGCTTGAGCGCGACCAGAAACTGGTCAGTGGCGAGATTTCGTGGAAGGGCGCTGGCGCCCGCTGGGTGCGCCGCCAGCTGCCTACCTTCACGGGTGCTCCAGTGAGCCCGACCGCCGCCAAACTGATGTGGTCGCGCCGCAACCTGGATCGTCGCCAGCGCCCAACCGCCTGAGCGATGCCCATGCCGAGCCCCGCACCTTGCGGGGCTTTTTATTTGCAGAATCAAATGGACAGTCCTCAGTTTTCCATACGGATAATTATATGTAGGGCTCAGCTGTACAGATTATCTGAGAGTTGTACGGCTTTTTATATTGCGCGAATGATCAGGCTTTCTTAATTATTGATTCGTACAATAACCACTCGTCCTTAATTGCGAACGTATTGCTCGCGGGCTCGTTCCCAATAATGAATCTTCGAATAGCCAGGAGCGAACGATCATGGCGACCAAGGCCGAAAACCTGTTGAGCTGGCTACGTGATGCCCATGCGATGGAGCAGCAGGCTGAACAGATGTTGAAGGCGCAGGCCGAGCGGCTCGAGCATTATCCAAAGCTCAAGACCCGTATCGAACAACACATCGAGGAAACCCAGGGTCAGCGCGAATCGCTGGAAGGTTGCCTGGAGCGTCTCGGTGAGAAGCCGTCAATGCTCAAGGACATCGCCGGCAAGCTGACTGCCTTCGGCCAGGCGGCCGGCGGCTCGGTAATGAGCGATGAAGTGATCAAAGGGGCAATGAGCGGCTACGTGTTCGAAAATCTCGAAATCGCTTCCTACACCGTGCTGATCGCTGCGGCCAAGGCAGCGGGAGATCGGGAGACCCAGCGGGTCTGCGAAATCATCCTGCCCCAGGAAGAGGCGATGGCCGAGTGGATCAGGGATCACCTGCCGGAACTTACCGACGCCTTCCTGACCCGCTCGGAAGCGCCGGATACCCACGCCAAGCGTTAATGCGTGACGGCGCCTGCAGCCTGCTGCAAGTGCCGTTCTCGACCCTGATCACCGCCGTACGAGTAATCTCGAATTGTCCCGAATCATTATCTCTGCCGACCCTGAAATTCCTGCTGAAAGCAGCGAAGTGTCCGACTCGCTGATGTTCGGCACCCCCAAGGAGCGCCTGGATTTCTATCGCCGGGAAATCCAGTACGAAACCAACTTGATGGCCGACCGCACCAACGCCTATCTAGCGGCGCAGTCTTTCTTGGTCATCGCGTACGCCTCTTCAATGGCCAATGCCAACCCCGATTGGGGCGATCTGTTCACCCTGGTGGTTCCGACCTTGCTGGCGCTGCTGGGCATCGTCAGCTCGCTCAATGCCTGGCCGGGCATTCGCGCCTCGGCGGCGATCATCTCGCACTGGCATTTCAAGCAGGAGCAACTGCTGCACAGCGAGCCGAAGTTCGGCCACGCCTATGACGAGTCGCCGCTGTTCAGCGAGCATGAGTCCAGCAAGGAGCGCTATTTGAAGTCCCTGCGCTTTTCCCTGCGCTCACCCTGGATGTTCACCATCTTCTGGGCCGGGCTGGGTGCGTTCTCGGTTTGGCTGCAACTGTCGTCATCGGCCAAGGTATGACGCGCCAGACAGAGACGTGCGGTTACCTTTAACAGGTCGCACTCTGCCTGAGCGGACGCGGTCACTACCTGCAGGCAGCCATGTGGCGCTGCCGACCGTAACGAGGAGGCCGCCCACGTGAACCGCACCCTGGCCACCAGCGCAGGGCTGGCGTTGCTGCTGCTCGCCGCGTTGCCGCTGTCGTATCAGCTGTGGCCAGCGCGCACCCCGCTGGCGGCCGCCATCGATGCCGGTCAGCGCATCGGCGGACCATTCGAGCTGCATGATCATCAGGGGCGTGCCGTTACCCAGCAGCGCTTCGAAGGCCGCTGGCTATTGGTGTTCTTCGGCTTTACGCGCTGCGCCGATATCTGCCCGACCACCCTGGTGCAGGTCGCCAGGGTGCTCGATGGCCTTGGCGAGCGGAGCGCGGCCATCCAGCCGCTGTTCATCAGCCTCGATCCTGAGCGCGACACGCCCGAAGTGCTGGCCGCCTACACGCGTTTTTTCGATCCCCGCATCGTCGGCCTGACCGGCAGCCCGGAGCAGGTCCGCAAGGTCGCGGACGCCTATGGCGTGTATTTTCGCAAAGTGCCGATGGGCGACACCTACATGCTCGATCACACTGGCTCGGTCTACCTGATGAGCCCGAACGGGGAGCTGGCCAGCCTGATTCCGCTGCAAATGGCGCCAGCCGATGCGGTTCGGGAAATCGCCAACGCCATGGGGCGCTCAGGCGATGGTTGAGCGACGCGGGGAGGTCGCTGCGGGGCGCAACTGGCCGCTCATTCTTGGCTTCGTGGTACTGGCTGCCTGCTGGTTGGGCCCGTTGCCAGCGATGAGTCGCACGGCGTTTTCCGCCCATATGCTGCTGCACTTGGGGGTGATCGCGCTGGCTGCGCCGCTGCTGGCCATCGGCTTGGCCCGTGCCGGGCTGCGAGTGGATCGGCTGCGCCACAGCAGCGCGGCGATTTCTCTGGTATTCGCCGCCGAAATGGCGGTGGTGTGGGGCTGGCATGCACCGTCCCTGCACGAGGCGGCGGCGCTCAACGTCGGGGCCTTCGTCGCCCAGCAGGTCAGCTTTCTGGCCGTAGGGCTCGGCGTCTGGCTGTTTGGGTTCGCCAGCGATTCGCGCCGTGGCCTGGCTGCGGCCATGTTCGGCTTTTTCCTGACGTTCGTGCACATGACCATGCTCGGCGTGGTGCTGATCATGGCGCCGAAACTGATCTACCCCGCGGAGTTATGCCTGGGAGCGTTCGGCTTCGAACAGCTCGACGACCAGCGCTTCGGCGGCATTCTGATGGCGGCGTGGAGCGCCGTGGCTTATCTGGGCGGGGCAGTGGTGCTGGGCGCGCGGCTGCTGGCGCCGGAGCACGAAGCGAAGGGGTAGAAACGCGCCACCGCGGGCATCGCGCCGGCGGTGGCGGCCTTTCGTTCCCGAAGGATGGACTGGTGACTATCCATGGGAGCGGGCCACGCCCGCGATTTTTCGCGCGCATGAACTAGGCGTCCCCGCCCGCTCCCACAGTGGATTGGCGAACGGCAGCCTCTGCCTTGTAGTTGCCTCTTCATGCACACAAAAGACTTTGAACAGACCCTTAGAGCTTGAAGTTGCCGACCAGCTCGTCGAGCTGGCGCGACAGGTCTTGCAGGTTGCTGCTGGCGTCGTTCAGCTGGTCGGCGATCTGCGTGGTTTCCTGGGTGAACTGGTTGATCTGCTCGACGTTGCGGTTGATCTCCTCGACAACGGCGGACTGTTCCTCGGTTGCGGTGGCAACCTGGATGTTCTGGTCGCTGATTTGGCCGATATGGCCGTTGATCTGCTCCAGCGCTTCGGAGGCCTTGCCAGCGTATTCGACCACTCGCTCACTCTGCTGGCGACCCTTGGCCATGGCTTCGACCGCCGAGCGCGACTCGGTCTGCAGGCGATCGATGACCTTCTGAATTTCTTCGGTGGAGGCGCCCGAGCGGCTGGCCAGGGTGCGTACCTCATCGGCTACCACGGCAAAGCCGCGGCCCTGCTCGCCAGCGCGGGCCGCTTCGATGGCGGCATTGAGGGCGAGCAGATTGGTCTGCTCGGAAATGCTGCGGATGGTACCCAGGGTCGCGCTGATCGCCTCGATCTGCCCAGCCAGCTCGCCGACCACCTTGGCGGTCTGCTCCAGCTCGCCGCTGAGCGCGTCGATCTGCCGGTTTGCCTGGCCCACCACTTCGCGCCCGCTGTTGGCGTAGCCGGTCGCCTCGCGGGCTACCTGGGCGGCGTTTTCGGCGTTGCCGGCAATTTCGTTGACCGTCGAGCCCAGCTCGTGGATGGCGGTGGCCACCTGCACGGTGCGGTCGCTCTGCGCCACGCAGTTGCTCTGGGTCAGACGTGCACGCTCGGCCACGTCGCGGGCCATGGCTGAGAGCTGGCGGGAGTTGCCAGCCAGTTGCTGCATGATGCCGTGCACCCGTTCCAGAAAGCGATTGAAGCTCTGGGCGATGTCGCTCAGCTCGTCGCTGCCGCTGAGCGCGATGGGCGAGTTGAGCGCCAGGTTGTCGGCAGCATGGCCCAGGCTGCTCTGCAGGGTAGACACCCGGCGGCGCAGGTTGGTGACGATCAGCCAGGAGGCGACGAACGATACCAACAGGCCCAGGACGATGATCGCCAGTTGACGCACACGGCCCTGCTCATAGTTGTCGGTGCTGCGTTGGTTCTGCTGTTCGGCTTGCTTCAGCAGGGCGTCGAGCAGCTCGTTGGCGCCACCACGCATCACGCCGTAGCTCTTGGCGTACTGATCGCGGTAAATCTGCTGGGCACGGGCCATGTCGCCGCCGTCGAGGGCCTGCAGCATCGGCGTCAGTTCGCCGCTGACCATGCTCTCGAACTGGTCGAGCAGACGCTGCGCCTGGGCGCGGCGCTCGGGGTTGACCTGGGCCTCGACGGCGTTGCGCATGGCCTCGCGCATGCCGGGAATGTCCTCGTTGAGTGCTTCCTGCACCCGGGTCTTGACGCCGCGTTCGTCGCGCAGGGCGGTTTCCTGCAGCAGCATCATGTCGATGCCCACGCGCATGCGTGGGATGCGCGAGGCGGCTTCGGCCATCGCCCGCATCGGGGCGGAAGTATTGAGGTAGAGCGCGCTGGCCTCTTTCTGCATGTTCGACATGCTGTTGAGGCTGGTCACCGCGACCAGAACTAGGGCGATGCAGGGGATGGCCACTGCGATGATCAGTCGGGTCTTGAGTGTCAGCGTGTCGAGGCGCATGGGTCTAGTTCCATGTCATTGGAGTGGCGCCAGTATACGGTCACTTCCAGATTACTGCGCCATCATTTCCGACCGTCCGCGAAGTTGCACGTAAGCCAGGAAAACTGCGCTGTAGAGCGGCCCGGAGCGCGTTTTTCGGCTGGGCTTGCAGGAACCTTCAGACCGCTGGTCTGCGGCGTTGCGGATGATGTCACTTTAACCGCGTTTTTCGCTTCTGTACGCCACCTGTTTACCCGTACTATCCGCGCCCAAAACCTGCTCCAAACTATTGCCACCCCTCACTGTCACTTTCTCACGCCGATCAAAAAAATCGGCCTGTATCCGTTTAGGAGTTTTGGCTCATGGCAGCACTGCAGACCGGCACCGTCCAGGCAATCAAGAACAACCAGGCGCAACTGCTGGTTGAGTGGAGCCAGGGCCTGGAGGCCAGCGGCTCGACCCGCAATCTCAAGGAGCAGGAGCTGCAGCAGCAGACCGCCGAGTTTCTGCAACTAACCCTGGCTGCCCTGGAAGGCGAGAGTGGCTCCAATATCGCCTCGCCGGCCTGGGAAAAGGTTCGCCAGTTCCTCGAGCGCCTATCGGCCAGCCGCGCGCTGCTAGGGCACGACTCGCACCAGACCGCCAATTTCATCTTCGCCCTCAAGGGCCCGTTGTTCGCCCTGCTGCAGCGCCACTACCAGGGCCAGCCGCAAGAGCAGGCCCAGCAACTGCTGGAGGTGTCCGAGCTGTTCGACAATCTGGGCATGCACACCATCCGCACCTTCCAGAAATCCCGCGAGGCGGTGATCAAGCGTCAACAGGAAGAACTGCTGGAGCTGTCCACCCCGGTGGTCAAACTGTGGGATGGCATCCTGGCACTGCCGATGATCGGAACCCTGGATTCTCAGCGCACCCAGGTGGTGATGGAATCGCTGTTGCAGCGCATCGTCGACACCGGTTCGGAAATCGCCATCATCGACATCACCGGCGTGCCGACCGTCGACACCCTGGTCGCCCAGCACCTGCTCAAGACCGTGACCGCCATTCGCTTGATGGGCGCCGACTGCATCATCAGCGGCATCCGCCCACAGATCGCCCAGACCATCGTGCACTTGGGCCTCGAGCTGCAGGGCGTGGTGACCAAGGCCAACCTGGCCGATGCCCTGAAGCTGGCGCTGAGCCGCCAGGGCGTCAGCCTCGACAGAGCGGTGTGAGCCCATGGAGCGCATTCCGATTTTGCGAATGGGTGAGTTCCTGCTGGTGACCATCCAGGTCGACATGCACGACCAGCTGGCCCTGACCCTGCAGGACGACCTCGCCGAACTGATCAGCAAGACCTCGGCCCGCGGCGTGTTGATCGACATCTCCGCGCTGGACATGGTCGACTCGTTCATTGGCCGGATGATCGGCACCATCTCCGGCCTGTCGCGCATCATGGATGCCGAGACCATGCTGGTCGGCATGCAGCCGGCGGTGGCCATCACCCTGGTGGAGCTGGGCATGACCTTGCCGGGCGTCAGCACCGCGCTGGATGTCGAGCGCGGCATGCAGCGACTGCGTGAGCGAGTGGCGCGGCGATGATCGTACGCAGCAGTGGTACCCAGCCGATCATCATCGAGCAGGACGTGGTGCTGGCCCGCCAGACCACCCGCAAGCTGGCCACCGAATGCGGCATGCGGCTGATCGACCTGACCAAGCTGGTCACCGCAGTCAGTGAGTTGGCGCGCAACACCATGGTCTATGGCGGCGGCGGTGACATGGACTGGCAGGTGCTCGATGACAGTACGCGGGTCGGCCTGCGCCTGACCTTTCGCGACGAGGGGCCGGGCATCCCTGACCTCAAGCTGGCGATGACCGATGGCTGGACCTCGGGCAACGGCCTGGGCCTCGGCCTGACCGGCGCCAAGCGCCTGGTCGACGAATTCGAACTGGACACCGAGCCAGGCAAAGGCACCAGGATCACGATCACCCGATGGACATGAGCATCAACGGCAGCGTCACCCAGGTGCTGCCCATCGACGACGACAGCCAGGTCGGCCACGCCCGACGCACCGCGCAGAAGCTGGCCGAAGGGCAGGGCTTCGACGCCTCCGATGCCGGGCGGGTGGCGCTCGTGGCCACGGAGCTGGCCAGCAACCTGCTCAAGCATGCCGGTCGTGGCGAGCTGCACCTGCGCGTTTTGCCGCGCGGCAACGGCGCCGGGGTGGAAATCGTCGCCGTGGATCGCGCCGCCGGCTTCGACCTCGATGCCTGCCTGACCGACGGCTATTCCACCGGTGGCACACAGGGCATTGGTCTCGGCGCGATCAGCCGTCAGGCTGAGGTCTTCGACGCTTACGCCGATGCTCGTGGCGCCGTGTTGCTGGCGCGCGTCTATCCACGTTCGGCCAAGAAGCCCGACCTGCCGTTCGGTGTCAGCCAGCATGCGCTCAACGGTGACCCGGCCTGTGGCGACGGCTGGCATGTGGCGATCAACGAGCAGGGCATCAGCGCGCTGGTGGTCGACGGGCTGGGCCACGGTGAAGAAGCGCAGCAGGCTGCCGAGGTCTGTACGCAAGCCTTCTGCCAGGGACCGTTCAATGATCCGCTGCTGTTGATCGACGGCCTGCACCGCGTCATGCATGGCACCCGCGGCGGCGCCGTGGCCATCGCCCAGGCCCAGCCCGACAGCGGCCATTTGCGCTTCGTCGGCATCGGCAACATCGCCGCCAGCCTGATCGGCGCCGGCAAGTCCCGCGGCCTGGCCTCGCATCCCGGCGTCGTCGGCGGCCAGTACCGCAAGGCGCAGCCGTTCGATTTCGAGCAAGTGACCGGGCAACTGCTGATCCTGCACAGCGATGGCCTGCAGTCGCGCTGGAACCTGAACGATTACCCGGGCCTGGCCTATCGTCATCCGGCGGTGATCGCCGCCGTGCTGCACCGGGATTTCTGCCGCGGCCGTGACGATGTCACGGTCGTGGTCATCGCGTTGGAGGCCGTCCATGGCTGAACCCGAAGACCTCAGCCACGCCGAGCAGGCCGCGCTGATCGCCCAGTTGCGCAGCGAAAGTGCCGCGCTGCGCGAAGAACTCGAGGAAACCAATCAGGGCGTACTGGCCCTGTACGCCGAGCTCGACAACCAGGCCGATGAGCTGCGCCAGGCATCGGACCTCAAGAGCCGTTTCCTGTCCTACATGAGCCATGAGTTCCGCGCCCCGCTGGGCTCGATCCTGAGCATCACCAGCTTGCTCAGCGACGAGCTCGATGGCCCGCTGAGCCCCGAGCAGCATCGCCAGGTCGCTTTCGTCAGCACGGCGGCGCGCGAACTCAGCGACATGGTCGACGACCTGCTCGACCTCGCCAAGATCGAGGCGGGGCGCATCAGCATCTCGCCGGCCTGGTTCGACATGCTCGACCTGTTCTCGGCGCTGCGCGGCATGTTTCGACCCATAGTCGATGCCCGCGCGGTGGACCTGATCTTCGAAGAACCGGTCGGCCTGCCGAGGCTGTACACCGACGACAAGAAACTCGCGCAGATCCTGCGCAATTTCATCTCCAACTCGTTGAAGTTCACCGCCCGCGGTGAAGTAAGGGTGTCGGCGCGCCTGGAAGGCAGTGATCGGATACATTTCGCGGTCAGCGACACCGGTATCGGCATCGCCCCCGAACTGCACGACGCTCTGTTCGAGGACTTCTCGCAGATCGACTCGCCGCTGCAGAAACGCCTGCGCGGCACCGGCCTGGGCTTGTCGCTGTGCAAGCGCTTCGCGGCGCTGCTCGGTGGCGAAGTGGGCGTGCAGAGCGAGCCGGGTGTCGGTTCGGTGTTCTCGGTGATCATCCCGCTGGCCATCACCACCGAGGTAGCCGATGAACACTGATAGCCGCGTGCTGATCGTCGACGACAACGCGGCCACCCGCTACGCCCTGCGCCGACGCCTGGAGCGCCATGGGTACCAGGTGCTCGAAGCCGGCACCGGTGACGATGGCCTGTCGCTGATTCGCAGCGAGCCGATCGATGCGCTGATTCTGGACGTCAATCTGCCGGACATGAGCGGCTTCGACATCGTTCGTACGTTGCGTGCCGAGCCACGTACCGCGCTGCTGCCGGTAATTCACGTATCCGCCGCATCGATTCAGACCGGTGATATCGTCACTGGCCTCGAAGCGGGGGCCGACGCCTACCTGGTGCACCCGGTCGACCCGGACGTGCTGCTGGCCACGCTGCGTACGCTGCTGCGCGTGCGGGTCACCGAAGATGCCCTGCGCGCCAGCGAGGCGCGCTTTCGGGAGATATTCGTCAACGTCAGCGCGCCCATCGCCGTGCTGGATGCCGACCTGGCAGTGCACGAATGCAACCACGCCTTCGCCCAACTGATCGATGGCGACGAGGGCCTGCCCCGGTGCTTCGCCGAAGACCAGGCGAGCATGCTCGACGAACTGCGTGCGCGGCTGGCAGCAGGTGAGCGCTGGCGCGGTTCGCTGACCATGCAGGTGCGCGGCGAGCCGCGGGAGACGGAGTGGCAGGTGTCGCCCTACAAGGATTCGGCCCTGAGCCTGGTGTTCGTCGAGGACGTTACCGAGCACCGCCGCCGCGAGCGCCTGCACAAGGCCCAGCTCGACGATGCCACCAGCCAACTGGCCCACGAGGTGGCCGAGCGTGCGCGCACCGAAGCGCAGCTGCTGCAGATGCAGAAGATGGAGGCGCTGGGCAATCTCACTGGCGGCATCGCCCATGATTTCAACAACATGCTCACCGGCATCATCACCAGCCTGGAGCTGATCCAGAAGCGAGTGGCCGAGCATCGCCTGGACCGCGTGCAGCTGTACACCGACGCGGCCCTCAACTCGGCGATGAGCGCCGCGGCGCTGACCCATCGCCTGCTGGCCTTCGCCCGCAAGCAGCCCCTGGATAACCGTGCGGTGGACGTCAACGAACGCATCCGCTCGCTGGAAGAAATGCTGGTGCGTACCATCGGCGAGCAGGTTTCCCTGACCCTGGAGCTCAACGGCAAGCCGTCGATCGCTCTGGTCGACCCCAGCCAGCTGGAGAGCGCGGTGCTCAACCTGGTGATCAACGCCCGCGATGCGCTGCCCCAGGGCGGCCACATCTGGGTGACGACCTACACTGCCCATTCCTGCGGTGATCCGAACCTGGCCGATGGCGCCTATATCGCGCTGTCGGTGCGCGACGACGGCACCGGCATCGAGCATGCGCTGATCGACAAGGTGTTCGACCCGTTCTTCACCACCAAACCGGTGGGCCAGGGCACCGGCCTGGGGTTGTCGACCATCTACGGGTTCGCCCGTCAGTCCGGGGGGCATGCGGGCATCCGCAGCGCGCCAGGACGCGGCACGGAAGTGACCGTCATGCTGCCGGTCAGCAGCGAGCCGCTGCTGGAGCAGGGCAGCGCCGAGCAGTCGAATTACCGCGGTGCCGGCGAGCATGTGCTGATCGTCGAGGACGTGCCCTCGGTGCGCGTCTTCGTCGCCGAAGTGCTGGAAGAGGCAGGCTATCGCTGCACGCAGGCCGGTGATGTGGAAACCGCACTGGTGCATCTGCAGAGCGCTGCGCAGATCGACCTGTTGCTCACCGATGTGGGCCTGCCGCGCATGAATGGCCGCGAACTGGCCGAACGAGCGCGCGCGCTGCGCCAAAACCTGTCGATCCTGTTCATGACCGGCTACGCCGAAAAGGCCATCAACCGCGAAGTGTTCCTGAGCAGCGGCATGGAGCTGCTTGCCAAGCCGTTCAAGATGAACGAGCTACTGGAAAAGGTGCGGGTCTCGCTTTCCACACGCTGATCGACGCGCCGGTCGCCTTGTGGCCAGGCAGGTGGCCAATGGCGACCTGTCCGCTGAGCCGAATCGGCCGCCGAGTATGCGCGCAACGCCGACGAGCAGACCCAGGAAGGCCGGCAAACGGTTCAGCAGGTGGTGGCGCGTATCGAGAAGCTGGCCGTGTCCATCGAGGATTCGGCCCACGCCATCGAGTCACTCAAGCATGACAGCGGCAATATCGGCACCGTGCTCGACGTGATCAAGGGCACCGCCGAGCAGACCGACCTGCTGGCCCTCAACGCGGCCATCGAGGCAGCGCGGGCTGGTGAGTCGGGTCGCGGATTCGCCGTGGTGGCCGATGAGGTTCGCGCCCTGGCACGGCGAACCCAGCAGTCAACCGAGGAGACCTCGGCCGCCAGCGTCGATCTGGCGCGCCTGGGGCCGACCTGCAAGCTCAGGTCAACCGCTTCAAGTTGGCGTGACACGCCGTCGCTGAGTCGCACAGTGGCGCGCGGGCTCCCGCGCGTTGCCAGCTACGCAGCGCTGCGCCCGGCTGTGAATATAAATGGTCGGGGCGGTAGAAAAAAACCGCCGGACAGGCTTCAATGGCGCCTCGCTCCGCCTCCTTATCTCTGCCGGCTTGGGTTCTATCGTGATATCTGATGACGCCGAAGCGCTTCGGCAGCGGTTGCACGCGCTCGAGGCAGAGAATGCCGGTCTCAAGGCTCGTCTGGCGGCAGCCAGCGGCGCGAGCCCGGCCTCGGCTGGCGAAGAACATTTCCAGCAGATCTTCGATCAGGCGCCAGCGGCGATGGCCGTGTTGCGCGGCGACGAGTTGCGCTTCGAATCCGTCAACCCGGCCTACCAGCGTTTGCTGGGCCTGGGTGACGTGGTCGGCCACCCGGCCCGTGAGGTGCTTAGCGGACGCATGGCGCGGCGCTTCATCGACCTGCTCGAAGAGGCCTACCGACGCGGCCGTGCGGTACGCGCGCGCAATTTCGAGGTGCCGGGCCGGCCGGGGCAGCAACTGGATTTCAGCTACCAGCCGCAGTTCGATGCCCAAGGGCGGGTCGAAGGCCTGTTCATTCAGGAAATCGACATCGCCGAGCAGCGCCGCGTCGAGCATGCCTTTGCCCAGGAACGCGAGCGCTACGAGTTCCTGTTCAACACCATGGACGAAGGCTTCTGCGTCATCGAGTTCTTCGACGGCCCCCACGGGCCGCTCAGCGATTATGTACATATCGAAGCCAACCCGGCCTATGCCGAACACGCCGGTATCCGCAACGTGGTCGGCCAGAAGCTGCGCGAGATGGTGGGCGAGGAGGCCGACAGCTGGGTCGAACGCTATGCCCACGTGCTGCACAGCGGTGAGCCGATTCGCTTCGAGCAGGAGCTGATCGCCACCGGCCGGCACCTGGAGATCAGCGCTTTTCGCGTCGGCCCCGCCAGCCGCAAGCAGGTGGCAGTGCTGTTCCAGGACATCACCCAGCGCAAGCAGGCCGAGGAGTCGCTGCGCCAGCTCAACGAAACCCTGGAAGCCCGGGTGCGTGATGCCAACGAGGCGCGTCGCGTACTGGCCGGGGTGGTGGACGGCGCCGACGCACTGATCTTCATCATGGGCTTCGACTATCGCTGGATCGCCATCAATGGCTCGGGCATGCGCGAATACGAACGAGTGTTCGGTGCCCGCCCGGAGATCGGCGAGAACCTCCAGGAAGCCCTCAAGGATCAGCCAGAACACCTCGAAGCCGTTCTCGGCCCGTGGCAGCGGGCGCTGGCTGGTGAAGAGTTCGAGGTGGTGGTGCCGCTCGACACCGAGCAGGGAATTCGCCACTTCGAGATGCATTTCAGCCGCCTGAGCGATACCGAAGGCCGGCAGATCGGCGCCTACCAGTTCGTCTACGACATCACCGAGCGCCTGCAGGAGCAGGAGCGCCTGCGAGTGGTCGAGGATGCCTTGCGCCAGTCGCAGAAGATGGAGGCGGTGGGCCAGCTGACCGGCGGCATCGCCCACGATTTCAACAACCTGTTGACCAGCATCAGCGGTTCGCTGGAGCTGCTGCAGATGCGCCTCGGCCAAGGCCGCCTGGGCGATCTCGACCGTTATGTCAGTGCGGCGCAGAGTGCAGCGCGGCGTGCTGCATCATTGACCCACCGGCTGTTGGCGTTCTCGCGCCGGCAAACCCTGGACCCCAAGCCAACCAACGTCAATCGCCTGGTCACCGGCATGGAAGAATTGGTGCGCCGCAGCGTCGGCCCGCATATCACCACCGAAGTAGTACTGGCTGCGGGGCTGTGGTCGAGCTTCATCGACGGCCCGCAGCTGGAAAACGCCTTGCTCAACCTGTGCCTCAACGCCCGCGATGCCATGCCCCAGGGCGGCCGGTTGACCATCGAGACAGCCAACAAGTGGATCGACGACTACGCGGCGCGCGGTCGCAACGTGCCCCCGGGCCAGTACGTGTCGCTGTGCGTGACGGACACGGGCACCGGTATGAGCGAGGAGGTGATCGAGCACGCCTTCGAGCCGTTCTTCACCACCAAGCCGATAGGCGAGGGTACCGGCCTGGGGCTGTCGATGGTCTACGGCTTCGTACGCCAGTCCGGCGGCCAGGTGTGTATCTATTCCGAGGTGGGCCAGGGCACCACCATGTGCCTGTACCTGCCGCGCCTCTACGGCAGTGACGAGGCGGACGCCGAACCGCTCGAGCCGGAAGCCGAGGAGCAGAATGCCGGCCGCGAAACGGTGATGGTCGTCGACGACGAGCCGGCCATTCGCATGCTGGTCATGGAGGTGCTCGAGGGCTTGGGTTACACCACCCTGGAGGCCGGTGACGGAGCGTCAGGCTTGCGGATTCTGCAGTCGGATGTGCGCATCGATCTACTGGTCACCGACGTCGGCCTGCCCGGCGGAATGAACGGCCGACAGCTCGCCGACCTGGCTCGTCTGGAGCGCCCGGAGCTGAAGGTGCTGTTCATTACCGGCTATGCGGAGAATTCGGTGATCGGCAACGGCCATCTGGAGCCGGGTATGCGCCTGTTGACCAAGCCCTTCACCATGCAGGCGATCGCCAACCGTATTCACGAGATGATCGAGGGCGACCGCCAGGCTTGAGCCCAGCGTTGCAAGCGGTCAGGCCGGTTCGCCGGAGTTACCTGGAAAGTAGAGTTCGAGCAGCTTGCGCGCAGATTTCTTGATCGCCTTGTTCAGATCGACGGTCGAGAACCAGCGGCAATCGGCAATTTCGTTCAGCGGGCGCGCGGCCAGGGTTTCCGGCACCGTGACGCGGAAGACGTGATGGGGACGGCTGTCGAACTCGTGCAGGGCCAGAAACTCCAGCGCCTGGCTGTCCAGCCCGGTTTCTTCGCACAGCTCGCGCAGCGCCGCCTCGGCCGGCCCCTCATGGGCTTCGATCTTGCCGCCGGGCAGTGTCCATTTCGCGTCGGCCTTGCGCACCAGCAGGACTTTGCCCTGCTGGTGGCAGATGACGGTGGCGCGGTGTTTGGCGGACTTGATCATGGTGTTCCCAGGCCTCGTTTGCAGTGTTCATACAGGGTGCTGGCACGGCAAAAAGTTCGGACTGTTTTTTCTGATTCAGCCGTCACTTTCCTACCCTGATAATCGCACTGTAGACGCTGCACCAAGAATTTCAGTCACTGCGCCGGCCGTGTGTCGAATCGATCGCGGCGTTGGCTCGTCAATTTGCTGTTTGGTGTGCCGGGGCCGTTCGCAAAAGTCGCTCTTCGGCCGTCGAGATTGGCGCGAAGCACTTCGTTGCCACGGCAGCCGCTTGCGTAGGGCGATCCTGCCGGGCCCTTCGATCATTGGCGCAGTAAAGATGACCGCCAGCAGCCGGGCGAATTGCCCTTCACCCAGGCTCCACTCCTGGCGAGGAACACCAGCAGCACCGCCAGTACCCGTAGCGTGGTCAGTCGGCCGAGCGGATCCTCGATCCAAGCCCGGCCTGGAGGTTGCACGCCATGCACGAGCAGCAGCGAGAGACGGCCGGTCGTGCGCAGGAACAGCAGCGCCCAGTCGTTGATAGGGGCGGCAACGACAAGGCAGAAGCGGACAGCGTTGCTTCACCCGCTCCCACAGATAATCACCCGTCGACCCCAAGGGAACGATCGGCCGCTCCTGCCCCACTTAGCCGTCAAAGTTGACGAACCTGGGCTTGAAGATTATGAGCGGGTTCTAACAGGATTGGATATGCGGTCTATTATTAAAAACTGTACATCTTTGATGACTGTACAGGCTAATCGATAGTGGGCGGTATACAGTGGCTGATAGCTGCGTTGGGGATATTCGCGAACAATAAATGCGCCACGGTGATGATTATGCAGTGTTCTCTTCTGTATAAATCGTAGGCGCGATGGCTTGCTATCCACTGCTAATCAACTGGTTGCTAAATGCCAGGCCCGCTAGCAAGCCTGGCATACACCACTCAAGACGATTTTTTTCCGCCACCGCCGTGGCTGTTCTGACCGCCCTTGCGGCCTGCCTCTGCAGCTTTCTCGCGGTCGTTGGCGAAATTACCACCGCTTTTCTTGCCGCCCTTGCGGCCGGCCTCCGCCGCTTTGGTTGGATCGTTTGCAAAGTTGCCAGGATTGCGATGAGCCATTGTCGTCTCCTTGTTGTTCGGTAATGAAGCAAACCACAAGAAATACGAATTAGCGGCGTAGCTTTTGTTCGAAGTTAATAATCGAATAAAGGACGAATGGCGCAATTTGCTATTGAAGTGCCGGCACCGTGGAGCGCAGCTGGTAGTGGCGGGTCGTGCAAAATGCCGGGTATTTAACGGCGTCTAGTGCATCGTGCATGACGATTATTTTGAACACCGCTGTTTTCATTGAGAAAACTTTTTGGCATCACCCATGCATGATTGTTGTCGATCTGAACCGTGCAATTGCACGCTTCCCAAACAATCTGCCACTCAATCTCCGAAGGTGAGCTGTGATGATGTCTATTCTCGAACAACGGCAGATCATTGAATCCGCCTTTCTGCCGCTCAACTGCCGTTGCCTTGTCGAGGCCGATGACACACTGACCGTGCAAATCCGTGCCGTTGGCGGCGAGCGGGTATTGCTGGGCGTCAAGGGCATTCAACGTAACGAACTGTCCAGCTCTCGTTCCATATCGCAGCTCGTGCTGCGCCTGCGCCAGCAGGTGACCTTGCAAGAGTCCACGCACTTGACGAACCGTGAGGACCGTGCCCTGCGAAGCGCCATTCACGCCTGAAAAAGGTGCACTGGCTTAGGGTCTGTTCCCGTTTCAGCGCGAGTCGCGTTGCCGCGAGAAATGGCCTCCGGTTAGGCGCAGGACGCAGGGAATGGACTAGCCGTCCGCGTTTTCCCTTGCCAAGTCCTGCAACGACAGCGGAGGCCATTTCCCACGCAACCTAGGCGGCCCCACCCGGAGGGCCGGGCCAGTTTTTGTGCGATGCGGCGTTACTCGATGGCTCATTTGGCCCGCCAAACTTCGCATCTGTGTGCCCCACATGGATGTGGGAAATGCCGCAAGCCCGCCTGGAGCGGGCGCGGCCCTCGCCTCGCACAAAAACTGGCTCCGGCGCGGCCGTGCGTGAAACGGGAACGGACCCTAGTTTGAGCCGGCCGTTTCCAGTAGCTGCGCCAGTCGATCAGCCAGATCCCGGCGGCGGAAAGGTTTGGCCAGTACGTCGAAACTGCTGATCTGGGTCGGCGTCAGGTTGGCATAACCAGTGATGATCAGCACCGGCAGCTTGGGAATGCGCTGGCGCAGCTCCTGGGCGAGCTGGGCGCCGGTCTTGTTTTCCATGATGTGATCGGTGACCAGCGCATCCGGGCGCAGGCCCTCGTCGATCAGCGTGAGGGCTGCGGCAGCCGAATCCACTTCAGTCACTTGGTAACCCAGGTCATGCAGTTGCAGGCTGGTGGTATCACGCACCAGCGTTTCGTCATCGACCAGCAGGATGTGGGTAGGCCGTGACGCACGCGGTACTTCTTCATCGCGTTCGGGCCGTTCGCAGGCGACCGGCGCATCGGTGGTTGGCAGCCACAGGCTGACCCGTGTGCCGTTCCCAGGCGACGAATCGATGGCGAAACTACCGCCTGATTGCACCAGCAACCCCTGCACCATGGACAGACCCAGCCCAGTGCCCTTGCCGACGCCTTTGGTCGAGTAGAAGGGTTCGGCGCAGCGCCGCAGGGTTTGCTCATCCATGCCGCAGCCCGAATCGACGAGCACCAGGCGGGCGTATTGACCGCCGCTCAATCCGGCGGCGTTCTCACCAGGCATTTCGTCAAGTTCGGCAGCGATGCTCAGTCGGCCACTTTCGCCCATGGCATCACGGGCGTTGACGGCCAGGTTGAGCACCGCAAGCTCCAACTGGTGAGGGTCGATGAATACCGTGGGCATGCGCTCGGGAATATCGATGCGCAATTCGATCATCGGCCCGAGAGAGCGCTGGATCAGGTCACGCATATTGCGAATCAGCGTACACAGGGCCACGGGCTGCGGCTTGAGGGTTTGCCGGCGGGCGAAGGTCAGCAGCCTGCCCACCAGGATTCTTGCGCGGTCGGCGGCCTGCAGCGCGCCGTCGGCCAGCTTGGTGCAACGTTCGTCCGGCAGGCGCCGGCGAATCAGTTCCAGCGAAGCCATGATCGGCGTCAGCAGGTTGTTGAAGTCATGGGCGATGCCGCCGGTGAGTTGGCCGACCATCTCCATCTTGTGCGCTTCGTGCAGTTGCGCCACGGCCGCTTCGCGCTGCGCCACCATGGTAGCGACGCGATCTTCGAGGGACTCGTTCAGCTCGCGCAGTTCGGCTTCGGCGCGTACCCGTTCGCTGATGTCGACGCATACGCAGATGGTGCCGGCAACACGCTGTTGTTCGTCGAGCAGCGGTGAGACGTGATTCTGCACCCACACCACGCTGCCATCGGCGCGGCTGTGGCAGCGGGTGTTCTCGAACGGACGACCGTGGCGCAGGTTGTATTCGCAAGGCGAGGTGACCGATGCGCTCTCACCCGACTCGGCCAGCTCGTACAGGCTCTGACCGAGCAATTGCTCGCGGCTGCGGCCGACAATTTCGCAGTAGTGATCGTTGACGCGCACCAGGGTCATGCCGGCATCGCATACGGCAATACCGGCACCGGCCTGATCGAACATCGCCGACAATTGCGTGGAGCTGAGGCGCAGGGCCACTTCGGCGCGGGCGTGGGTGATCCACGCCCAGGCCAGTTTTGCGGTTTCTTCGGCCAGGTGGGCTTCGAAGTCGGAGAATACGTGGCCGCTGTCATGCTCGATCACCAGCACGGCATCCAGCACACCATGGCGCACCACCGGCATGTGCAGAGCGGCAGGCATGGCGCCCGAGCCCTCCTGAATCAGCGGCCTGCCGGCCAGCAGTACGTCGTTCTGCGCGGCATTGTAAGGCTGCAGCGGCTGCCCACATGATGCCTGCGGCACCACGCTCTGGTGGATGCTGAGCGCCGCCTCGCCATCGAGGTTCTCGGCGAAGAATACCTGCGAGGCATTCAGTTCTTCGGTCAGCCTGCGCAGCACCAGGGCCTCGACCTGATCCGGCTCGCTGATCGACGGCAGCGCCTGGCCCAATTCCAGCAAAAACGCCTGGCGGCGCTCGAACTGCACACGCTGGGTGGTTTCGTTGACCACGCACAGCACGCCACCAACCGACCCGTCCGCTTCGCGTACCGCCGAGTAGGACACATCGAAGTACACCGCTTCGCCGTGGCCATGGCGTTCGATGTAGAAGGGCCGGTCGTTGGCGGCAAAGGTTTCGCCAGTTTCGCGCACGCCGCTCAGGAGTGGTTCGAGGTCGTCCCACAGTTCGAACCAGTTTTCTACCGCCGGGCGGCCCAGGGCGCGAGGATGCTTGTTGCCAATGCTCGGGGCGTAGGCGTCGTTATACAGCGCGACGTATTGCGGCCCCCAGAACAGCACGATCTGCGCTTTTACTGGCAGCACCGTGCTCATCAGGGTTTTTAGCACCGTCGACCATTGCGCAGGGGCACCCAGCGGCGAGGTGCTTTCGTCGAGCCGATGCAGCAGTTCACCGATCTTCCCGCCACTGGCGGTAAACGCCAGGGGTTCGATAGCGGATTTGTGGGGGACTGACTTGGTCAACTGATCCATATCATCAAGGCGGGCGCGCTAGTCGAGGCAGGACGATCTTGTCTGCTAGCTAAGAGCGGCCGAAACGGCATCGTGTTCCGCCATAATTCGGCGTTCTCGACGACCTGCGCGCTGCGTCGCTTCGCCTGTCGCGGCATTTTCAGCGCTCGGCAGTGGCCCTGCCAGGCTGGATGGGCGCCACTCGCAAATAACTACGGTGGATACGCTCGACCTCGCCGCTGCGGACCAGCGCCTGCAGCGCTACATCGAGGCGCGGCAACTTCCGACAGACTATAAGCCTGGCCGGTGGTGCCACAGAGCGGCCACCACTACGCAGCCGTACCGCAAGCGGCAACGTGCCACGTGAACCTCGTGGACATCCATATCGAGTGGCCAGTTTTCGCATTCACTGCACTCCAGACCTTGACTGATGTCTGATATCCGTAAGCCGGCCATCGTGTCGGTTTCTCGCCGCCAGAAGGTTGCGAAGATTTGCGCAACCGTCTACGGGCGGTGATGTCATTTGGTTATCATTCACTGGAAGGTCTGCGAGTCGGATTCCGGCACCCGCTTCCGTACGCTAGAACCGAGAGAAAGACGATGCAGGCTCCTTACCCACCCTTGCCGTTGAATGAGCTCAACCGCCAGCGCCTGATCGATACCCACCCTTGCCTCATTGAAGGCAATAGCGACTCGTTCCTCGACGAGGTGGTGAAGATCGCTGCTCTGTACTTCAACACCCCCATCTGCCTGATCACCGTTCTCGACCGCAAACGCCAGTGGTTCCGCGCACGGGTAGGCACCGACCTGCAGGAAACCCCGCGTGCCGACTCCTTCTGCGCCTACAGCGTGGCCATCGGTGCAAGCGTCGAGGTCTGCGATGCCCAACAGGACGAACGCTTTCGCTGCAACCCGCTGGTTACCGGCGAGCCGGGCATTCGTTACTACGCCGGCGTGCCGCTGGTGCTCGAAGGCGGGCTGGTACTCGGCAACCTGTGCGTGATCGATACCCAGCCGCGCCCGCCGATGTCCGCCGCCGACATGGCGATGCTGCAGCAGATCGGACGCCTGGCCGTCACTCGCCTGGAGGAGATGCGTACCGCGGCCTTCATCGACGGTACCACCGGGTTGTACAACCACGCCAAGCTGGACGAAGACATCAGCGAGGCCATCGAGAAGGGCGACAGCCCACTGGCGGTGGCCATCGAGATGGTATCGCCGGCGCAACTCAATGACATGCTCAAATCGCTGGGCTTCCAGTTCCTGACCGACTTCACGCTGTCGGTGAAGAACACCCTGCGCAGCCTGCTGCCGGCCAGTTGGGAGCTTTACAAGATCAGTGCGCTGCGCTTCGCCTGTGCCGTGCCCGGCGATCAGCTGGACCAGGCCAAGGCGGTATTCGCCACCCTGATCGAAGCGTTCGGCAAGCCCATCCATTGCCAGGAACTGCCCGTGTTGCCTCAGATCGGAATCGGCGTGCTGCGTCTGGAGCCCGGTGCGGTGCCCGAGGACTGGATGCGCCTGATCGTCTGCGCCGCCGACGAGGCGCGCTTATCGGGCCAGGGCTGGGCTTACTACGACGAACAGATGGATGCGGCGCAGCAACGTAGCAACCGCCTGCTCAACGACCTGGCCGATGCGGTGCGCGCCGACGACCAGCTACGCCTGGTGTATCAGCCGCGCGTCGACCTGCACACTGGTGTCTGCCTGTCCGTCGAGGCGCTGCTGCGCTGGACGCACCCGACTCTGGGCGAGATCAGCCCCACCGAATTCATTCCCCTGGCCGAGAGAACGCCGCTGATCCACGCCGTGAGCTTCTGGGTGGTCAACAGCGCGATCAGCCAGATCAAGGCTTGGCGCCGTGAGGGTGTGGATCTCAAGGTGGCGATCAACGTCTCGGCCGAAGACCTGAACAACGACCACCTGACCGACGAGATCGTCCGCCTGCTGGCACGCAACGAGCTGAACGGCTCATGCCTGGAAGTGGAGTTCACTGAAAGTGCGCTGGTTGGCGATTTCTCGGTAGTGATCACCCAGATCGAGCGGCTCAAGGCCATGGGCGTGGAGATCGCCATCGACGACTTCGGCAGCGGCTACAGCAACTGGTCGTACCTGCGCGACATCCCCGCCGATACGGTCAAGCTCGACCGCTCGTTCATGGATGACCTGCAGCCGGGCAAGAGAGACTGGAACATCGTGCGTGCGTTGATCAGCCTGGCCAGGGAACTGGGCCAGCGTGTGGTCGCCGAAGGCGTCGAAGCCGAACACACCCTTAGGGTGATTCGCGACTGGGGTTGCCAGGAAGCCCAGGGCTTCTACATTTCGCAGCCGCTAGAGGCCGGTGACCTGCTGCCGTGGCTGAGCCGCTGCTCGTTCGCCACCAGCAGCTCGGAACTGGCGTAGGGCGCCTCGGTTGAATTCGGCGCTGCCCGGAATATTCGGTTACGGCCAAGGTCTGTTCCCGTTTCACGCAAGGCCGCGCCAGAGCCAGTTTTTGCGCGAGGCAAGGGCCGCGCTCGCGCCAGGCGGGCGTGCGGCAATTTCCCACATCCATATGGGGCACACAGATGCGAGGTTTGCCGGGCCAAATGCGCCATCGCGTAACGCTGCATTGCGCAAAAACCGGCCTGGCTCTCCGGGTTGCGCGGAAAATGACCGCCGCTGTCGTTGCAGGACTTGGCAAGGGGACAGCCATTCCTGCGTCCTGCGCCTGACCGCAGGCCATTTCTCGCGGCAACGCGGCTTGCGCTGAAACGGGAACAGACCCTAGCATCAGGCTCGTCGTTCCCCACCGAGCCGCCACCATGGCCCTGCACCTCTGGTTCACCTTCTTCCTGGCTTACCTGGCTACCACGCTGACACCGGGGCCGAACGTGCTGTTGGTGGTGCGCAACGCGTTGCGTCACGGGCCGGCCGCCATGGGCGCTACCTTGCTGGGCAACCTGAGTGCTCAACTCCTGGTCGTCACCGGAGTTGCACTGGGCGTCGGCGTGCTGCTGGTTGCCATGCCCACGGCGTTTCTGGCCCTGAAAATCATCGGCGCCGGCTACCTGATCTACCTGGGGATTCGCCAGTTGCTCGGTCGTCAGCCAGGCGCCAGCACAGGCGGGGTGGCGCCTGCGGCCAGCCCGGTCGCGAGTTGGCGGATCGCTGGCGAGGCATTTCTGGTGTCGATCAGCAATCCCAAGTCGATGATCTTCCTGTGCGCCTTCCTGCCGCAGTTCCTGCAGGCGGATCGTTCGGTGACGGGGCAGTTCATCATCATGTACCTGACCATCGCCATGGTGGTCGTCAGCGTGCACGTGCTGTATGGCTACAGCGCCTTTCGCTTCGGCAAGCGCCTCAGTGGCGCCTCCTGGGTTTCACTGATCAAGCGCCTGACTGGCGCGTTGTTCATCGGCCTGGGTGTGCGGCTGTTGGCGGTGCGGGCCGCCTAGGTGGCCTTCTTTTGCGGCGCCGCGTAGCAGAACGCCGACCTGGGTTGGGTCGGCGTTCGTTGAAGCGGGTGCTTCGCCTCTAGTTCTTCAGCGCCTTGCTGGACGATTCGGCGTAGGTTTCTGCGCAGGTGATGTGGTCGCTGCCATCCCAGCACTCGATGTTTTTCAGATCCGGCATGTCGTCACGGTGGAACACCGGCTCCACGCCCTTGCGTCGTTGGGCGTTGTAGTGGCTGAGCAGGCGCGCGGCAATCGCCGCCAGCGGCAGGATAGCGACCAGGTTGGTCAGTGCCAGCAGCGGCATGAACACGTCGGCCATGGCCCAGACCACCGACACCTTGACCACCGAACCGATCAGCACGAAGGCCATCACCAGCAAACGGAACAGGTTGAGCAGCAGCTTGCTGTCGAAGATGTACTGGATATTGGACTCGCCGTAATAGTAGTTGCCGATCACCGAGGTGAAGGCGAACAGCAGGATGGCGAAGGTCAGGTAATGGATGGCCCAGCTGCCGAGCTGCTGTGCCAGCGCCCATTGGGTCAGGCTGGCACCCAGGGCGGCGTCGCCGTAGGCATGGCCCGGGTCGGCGAGCAGGATGATCAGCGCGGTCATGGTGCAGATGACCAGGGTGTCGAAATACACACCCAGGGTCTGAACCAGGCCCTGCTTGACCGGGTGCGACACCGACGCCGTGGCACTGGCGTTGGGCACCGAGCCCATGCCGGCCTCGTTGGAGAACAGGCCGCGGCGCACGCCCATCATGATCGCCGCACCGATGCCGCCACCGGCGATCTCACGCAGGCCGAAGGCGTGGGCGAAGATGTCGGCGAACACCGCCGGCACATCGCCGATATTGAGAATGATCACCACCAGGCCGATGCCCAGGTACATAACTGCCATCACCGGAACCACGGTCACTGACACTTTGGAGATGGTCTGTACGCCGCCGAAGATGATCAGGCCGGTCAGTACGGTCAGCGCGATACCTACGCCCCAAGCCAGGGCGCGGCTGCCGCCTTCACCGCCGAAGGAGGTCTGCATGGCGTCGACGATGGAGTTGGCCTGCACCGAGTTGAATACCAACCCATAGGTGATGCTGATCATCACCGCGAACACCACCGCCAGCCAGCGCCAGCCCAGGGCGCGCTGTATGTAGTAGGCCGGGCCGCCGTGATAGCGATATTGCTTGTCCGACTTGTACAGCTGGCCCAGGGTCGATTCCACGAACGACGTGGCGCCGCCGACCAGCGCCACCATCCACATCCAGAACACCGCACCCGGGCCGCCCAGGGCAATGGCCGTGGCCACCCCGGCGATGTTGCCGGTACCGACCCGCGACGCCGCGGAAATGGTGAAGGCCTTGAAGGAGGAAATCGCCTCCTTGTCACCATGGTTGCGCTCGAGGATCACCCGGAACATTTCCGGAATCATCCGCAGCTGTACACCGCGGCATTTGTAGGTCAGGTAGATGCCGCTGAGCAGCAGCATGGGAATGGCAAGGTAGGTCCAGAGCAGGCCGGAGAAGGCATCGAGCAACGCAGACACGGGCGTCTTCCTTTGGTCGTCTTTATTCGAAGGGGCGCGAGGATAGGGCAATACGCCCAAATTCCCAAACCCGATTACGCTGCCAGCTGGCCACGCCAGCCCGGTTCCCTTTCCCTGCAGCGGTACTGCTTAGGGCGGAAAGGGGCGGGTTGGTTCAGGTTACCGAAGCGGCGCGAGGGGCTTGCTGGGAGCGGTTGGGCTGGGCGCCGCCTGGGTGCCCGGAAGCCCGTTGCGGGCTTCCGGATGGTACTGACCTGTCGCTCAGGGAATCAGCCTGGCCGCGCGCAACTGCTCGAAGACCGCGAAGAAGGCATCGTCGGTGGCCTGGTAGTCGAGAAAGCCCAGCTTGCGGCTTTTCGACATGTCGGTGACCACTTCAATGGGCCGACCCAGGTCGGCGTCGGTGTGCCAGGGAGAAATCAGGCGGGTGATGTCGGCTTCGGCCAGCTCGTGCTTGGCAACCAATTCCAGCCAGACTGCGGCGTCACCGGCCATCTGTTCTTCCAGCGGTGCGGGCTCGCCCTCGAAGGGGGCGGCTTGGAGGCCGAACCACTCGGCGATGCGCTGCCACATCCACTGCCAGCGAAACACGTCGCCATTGACGATGTTGAATGCCTGGTTGGCCGCTGCCGGGGTGGTCGCGGCCCAGTGCAACTGTTTGGCCAGTTGGCGGGCATCGGTCATGTCGGTGAGGCTGTTCCATTGCACGGCCGAGCCGGGGAAGCGGAACGGGCGGCCGGTTTCCCGGCAGATCGAGGCGTAGACGGCGAGGGTGGTCGCCATGTTCATGGCATTGCCGACCGCCACGCCGGTGACGGTGTGCGGGCGATGCACGCTCCAGGTGAAGCCGTCGCGTTTGGCAGCAGCGAACACTTCGTCTTCCTGGGCGTAATAGAAATTCTCCACGTCCAGGCGGCCCTGCTCCTCACGGAACGGCGTTTGTGGCAGCACGCCCTTGCCATAGGCCTCGAACGGACCGAGGTAGTGCTTGAGGCCGGTGACCAGGGCGACATGCTTGACGCTGCCGGCTGGGCTCAGGGCGTCGAGCAGGTTGTGGACCATCGCCGAATTGACGCGGATGTTTTCCGCCTCGGTGGCCTGTCGTGCCCAGGTGGTCAGAAATACATGAGTCGGCTCGAGTCCTTCGAGCGCGCTCGCCAGCGAGGCCGGGTCGAGCAGGTCGGCGGCGAGCGGGGTGACGTTTTCGGCGGTGTTCGGGTTGCGAGCCAGGCCGCTGACCTGCCAGCCCTGTTCGGCCAACAGGCGCGATGTGGCGCTGCCGACGATACCGCTGGCGCCAACGACCAGTGCGTGATGTGCCATGAATCTATTCCTCCACGAGAACGAGTATTGGCACCATAGCGACGCTGCAGACTCAAACCAAGACGGCACCAAAAGGTAACCACCCCGATGCAACCCGGCACTCCCGATGAACAATGGCGCGAAGACTGCGCGCCGCGACGCGTACTCGAACTGTTTGCCACCAAGTGGACGAGTATGATCCTGCACACCCTGCATGCCCGCCACGGCGGCACCGCGCGCACCGGCGTACTGCACCGCAGCCTGCCCGGTATCTCCAAGAAAATGCTGGTGCAAACCCTGCGCGAACTGGAAGCTAGCGGTCTGATCGACCGCCAGGTGCACGACAGCGTACCGCCCACGGTCGACTACTCGCTGACCGAGCTTGGCCAACGGTTGGTCGAGCCTATCGAGATGATCTATGGCTGGGCCCGCGACAACGCCCCGGCGCTCGATGCGTTGCAGCCGCGGCAGACCTCGCGCAGGCGCTGACTATCCGTCGCAGGCTCAGCCCTTATCGCATGTCCTTGCGCTTGCCTGGCGTGTTGGCGGGCCACCACGGCCCTCAGCCCGAATGATCCAGAACACGCCTCCCAGGATCAGCGCGATGCCCAGCGCTTGCGCGCCGCTGGGCAGGGCCCAAGCCAGCAGATAACCGTAGAACAGGGCGCAGAGCGTTTCAAACACGATCATCTGGCCGCTGAGAGCGACCGGCAGGTATTGGGCCGACGCGTTCCACAGGGCGTTGGCGATCCACGAGCCGGCTATCGCCAGGAACAGCGACGCGGCGATGAACGCCCAGAGGCGCTCGGCGGGTAGGTCCAGCGGCAGGAGTTGCGGCTGCAGCAGCGCCAGCACGAGGCTGGCCAACACCGCGACCAGGCCGGTTGAGATACCGAGCAGGGTGGACCACTCGCGCGGCCTGTAGCGCCCGCTCTTGAGCAACTGCGCGTTGCGCAGGGCGAACCATGACCAGGACAGCACGCCCAGCGCCGCACAAAGGGCGCCGAGCAGTTTGTCCGGGCTGGCCTCGCCGTTGATGACCTCCAGCACCGCGGGCAGGTTGATCCACAGTATCCCGGCCAGGATCAGCGCCAGCGCGCAGAGCATCGTCGCCAGGCCGGCCTGGCTATGACGCCGGCCCATCAGCATGATGGCCACGGGAATCAGCCCGTTGATCAACGAGGCGATGGGCACACCCGCGTACTGAACGGCGGTGCTGAGCAGAATGAAGTAGGCCAGGTTGCCGGTGAAGGCCAACTCGAGCAACAACAGGCAATCGCGCCGGGTCACACGGGCATGGAGCGCTCGGGCGTAAGGCAGCGCGAGCAGCGTGGCGAAGGCGCCATAAAGCATGAAGCGCACGCAGCTGATCACCACCGGGTGTACGTCCGGAATCAACGACGGCACGGCGATCACCGCACCCCAGATCGCGCCAGCCATGCCGGCCTGGACTATTGCTGTTCTCACTGGCCAGCCTCCTGAATAGGGCGCTAAATCTATCGTATCGCCTGGAGCTGTGCCGCGACATTGGCGCATACTGCCATTTCTTTCTGGCATGCCTGTCGAGTGTTCACGTGTCTTCGCCGTTTCGCGATCTGCCTCCCCTGGATACCCTGATCGCTTTCGAAGCGGTCGCTCGCCTCGGCAGCTTCACTCGCGCAGCCGATGAACTGCACGTGACCCAGAGCGCGGTCAGCAAACAGGTACGTGCGCTGGAGCGAGCACTGGGTGTCGAGTTGTTCCGTCGTCTGGCCCGTGGTGTGGAGTTATCGGCTGCCGGTGCGTTGTATCGGCAAGAGGTGGTGCCGGTCTTGCAGCGTATCCAGGCAGTCGGCCAGCGCCTCAGTGCGATTCGCCATCCCAATACCGTCACCGTGCTGGCTACCCACGCGGTCTCCCAGTTCTGGCTGTTTCCGCGGCTGTTGAGCTTCAATGCCCTGCACCCGCAGATCACCGTGCACATTCATGCCAGCAACGACATGCAGCCGTTCATGGTGGCCGACCACGACATGGCGATTCTCTATGGAGACGGCCGTTGGCCGGCACTCACCGCGCAGCCGCTGATACCCGAGATCATCTACCCGGTAGCACGGCCCGGCGTGGTGGATCGAACGCTGCAAGGCCTGGAGGATCTGGCCGCCATGCCGTTGATCCAGCTCGACTCGTCGTGGAACTGCATGGATTGGCAGGATTGGTTCGCTCACTTCGGTGTGCCCTATCAGCCACCGAAGTCCGATCCCACCTTCAACCAGTTGACGCTGACCTTTGCGGCCATCCAGCGTGGCGCCGGGGTTGGCCTGGCCTGGGATTTCATGGCGGCCGAAGCGCTGCAGAAAGGCGAGTTGGTGACGGTAACCGACTGGCGGGCCGATAC
Organism: Pseudomonas sp. PA15(2017); assembly: GCF_001945395.1. GTDB lineage: Bacteria > Pseudomonadota > Gammaproteobacteria > Pseudomonadales > Pseudomonadaceae > Aquipseudomonas. The sequence continues at coordinate 72,924 of NZ_MSXV01000044.1, forward strand.
CGGCCTGGCCGAATACCTGGTGCATGACCGAACACGCCCGCTGTCCGGCGCCAGCGAGATCTTTCACGACTGGTTGATCGGCGAGGCCGCTCGCTCAGGTGCTGCAGCGAGCGAATGATTTCGGTCTCTCAGCGGCGCCTTACAGGCTTCCGTCGGGCGAACTACGCATCGTCAAACCGGCTGCATCCCCGCGCGCTTGAGCAACTGCTTGCAGCGTTCGGACAAGTGCACCACGCGCAGGTGCTTGCCGGCCTTGGTGTAGCGCTCGCGCAGGGTCATCAGGGCGGCGATGGCCGAGTAGTCGACGAAGCTCAGGTAGCGGCAGTCCACGGTAACCTGCTCGGGGTCGTTGGCGGTGTCGAACTGGTTGAGAAACTGCGTGGTGGAGGCGAAGAACAGCGTGCCGCGGGGCAGGTAGAGCTTGCTGCCGTCGGCCTCCTGGCGGCTTTCGGCGTGCAGTTCGCGGGCGTGCTGCCAGGCGAAGTTGAGCGCGGCGATGACGATACCGCAGGACACCGCCACGGCGAGGTCGGTGAGCACGGTGATGATGGTCACCGCGATGATCACCAGCACGTCGTTGAGCGGCACCTTGCCAAGTACCCGCAGCGACGCCCAGGCGAAGGTCTGCTGGGCGACCACGAACATCACGCCGACCAGGGCGGCGAGCGGGATCAGCTCGATCAGCGGTGACAGGAACAGGACGTAGAGCAGGATCATCACCCCGGCGACGATGCCGGACAGCCGGCCGCGGCCGCCGGAGCTGAGGTTGATCATGGTCTGGCCGATCATCGCGCAACCGCCCATGCCGCCGCACATGCCCGAGGCGATGTTGGCCGCGCCCAGGGCTACGCATTCGCGGTCCGGGTGGCCGCGGCTCTCGGTGATCTCGTCGGTGAGGTTGAGGGTCAGCAGGGTTTCCAGCAGGCCGACCATGGCCATCAGCACCGCGTAGGGCAGGATGATCTTCAGGGTCTCCAGGGTCCAGGGAATCTGCGGCAGCGCCGGCACCGGCAGATTGCCGGCGATCTTCGCCATGTCGCCCAGGGTGTGAGTGGGCAGGTGCAGGAAGTAGGTGAGCAGGCCAACGGTGAGGATCGCGGCGAGAGCCGGCGGGATGACCTTGGTCAGACGCGGCAGGATGTAGACGATGGCCATGGTCAGGGCCACCAGACCGAGCATCAGGTACAGCTCGTTGCCTTCGATCCAGCGACCATCGCGCTGGAAGTGCTCCAACTGCGCCGTGGCGATGACGATGGCCAGACCGTTGACGAAACCAAGCATTACCGGATACGGCACCATGCGCACCAGCTTGCCGAGCTTCAGCAAGCCGAAGGCCATCATGATCAGGCCGCCGAGCAGTACGGTGGCCAACAGGTATTCGACGCCGTGCTGCACCACCAGCGCGACGATCACCACCGCCATGGAGCCGGCCGCGCCGGAGATCATGCCCGGGCGGCCGCCGAACAACGCGGTGATCAGGCAGATGAAGAAGGCACCGTACAGGCCCATCAGCGGGTTGACCTGGGCCACCAGGGCGAAGGCGATACACTCGGGCACCAGCGCGAACGAGGACGTGATACCGGCCAGGACATCGGCACGCAGACGGGCGATTTTCATGGGTTACCTGAATCGAGCAAGACGGACGCCCGGCAGGAGGCGGGCGCGATACGGCCTGTGCGGCCTTGGCGTTGGAAGGCTTGCGATGGTAAGGAATCGCCGCCGCGAAGGCCAGTGCCGGGGATCTGGATAGTGGCGACTTTCCCGGGTTTCGCTGCGCTCTACGCCGGGCTACGGAACAAAGCCATGCCCCCTGTAGCCTGGGTTGAGCGAAGCGATACCCAGGGTTCTTGCAGGTGTAGATAGCGATGTCGCCGAGCCCCTGCGACAAAACAACTGCCTGGCAAATGTGGCCTGGCTGGCTTTTGGAGCGACCAATAGGTCTAATTAGCCTTTTTCTCAGGCGCAAAATCGGCAGTAAACTGTCGCCTGCCCAAAAAACGATGACGAGGTAAACGCGTTGATTATTCACCCTAAAGTTCGTGGCTTCATCTGTACCACCACCCACCCGCTGGGTTGCGAGCGCAACGTGGCCGAGCAGATCGAGGCGACGCGCAAACTGGGCGTGCGTAATGACGGTCCGAAAAAGGTGCTGGTGATTGGTGCTTCCAGTGGCTACGGCCTGGCGGCGCGCATCACTGCTGCGTTCGGCTTTGGTGCCGATACCCTGGGCGTGTTCTTCGAGAAGCCGGGCACCGAAACCAAGGCCGGCACCGCGGGCTGGTACAACTCGGCAGCGTTCGACAAGTTCGCCAAGGCCGATGGCCTGTACAGCAAGTCGATCAACGGCGACGCCTTCTCCGATGAGGCCCGTGCCAAGGTCATCGAGCTGATCAAGAACGAAATGGGCGGCAAGGTCGACCTGATCGTCTACTCCCTGGCCTCGCCGGTGCGCAAGCTGCCGCAGACCGGTGAAGTGATCCGCTCGGCGCTCAAGCCCATCGGCCAGCCCTACAAGTCGACCGCCATCGATACCAACAAGGACGTGATCATCGAAGCGTCCATCGAGCCGGCCAGCGAGCAGGAAATTGCCGACACCGTGACCGTCATGGGCGGCCAGGACTGGCAGCTGTGGATCGACGCCCTGGCCGGCGCCGACGTACTGGCCGAAGGCGTGCGTACCGTGGCGTTCAGCTACATCGGCACGGAAATCACCTGGCCGATCTACTGGCACGGCGCGCTGGGCAAGGCCAAGCAGGATCTGGACGAGACCGCCCTGCGCCTGGACCGGAAACTGGCCTGTGAAGTCAAAGGCGGTGCCAACGTGGCGGTGCTCAAGTCAGTGGTCACTCAGGCAAGCTCGGCTATCCCGGTGATGCCGCTGTACCTGTCGATGGTCTTCAAGATCATGCAGGAAAAGGGCGTTCACGAAGGCACCCAGGACCAGCTCGACCGCATGTTCCGCGACCGCCTGTACCGCACCGACGGTGCCCCGGCGGAAGTCGACGAAAAGGCCCGCCTGCGCCTGGACGACTGGGAACTGCGCGACGACGTACAGGACGCCTGCAAGGCCATGTGGCCACAGGTGACCTCCGAGAACCTGTTCGAAATGACCGACTATGCCGGTTACAAGAAGCAGTTCCTCAACCTGTTCGGCTTCGAGCGCAGCGACGTGGACTACGATGCCGACGTGGCCACCGGTGTGCAGTTCGACGTGGTGCAGCTGTAAGGCGCAGCGGTTAGCGCCAGACCAAAAGGGACGCCTCGCAGAGCGTGTGAAAAGTCGCTGATGCAGGTAGTGATCCCATCAGACGCCCCGACATTGTTCGGGGCGTTTGCTTTTGTACGATTCGAAAGGTCGCGACCAACCTTTCAGGTGAGC
>NZ_MSXV01000044.1:76312-269993 GCF_001945395.1 Pseudomonas sp. PA15(2017)
GTCCGACATCCTGTCCGCTATAGTCACCTTGGACAGCCAAGACCCCAAGACCGGCACCAAGAAGCACCTGGAAAGCGTGCTGGACTTCGCCTGTGGTTCGGGCTCGCTGCTGCTTAACGTGCGCAAGCGCATGGGCGCCCATGGCATCGGCAAGATTTACGGCCAGGAAAAGAACATCACCACCTATAACCTGGCCCGCATGAACATGCTGCTGCATAGGGTCAAGGACACCGAGTTCGAGATTTACCATGGCGACACCCTGAGCAACGATTGGGACATCCTGCGTGAACTGAACCCGGCGAAAAAACCTGTGTTCGATGCCGTGGTCGCCAACCCGCCCTTCAGTTACCGCTGGGACCCAAGCGAAGCCATGGCCGATGATGTGCGCTTCAAGAATTACGGCCTGGCGCCAAAATCGGCGGCGGACTTTGCCTTTCTCCTGCACGGCTTCCACTTTTTGAAAGACGAAGGCGTGATGGCCATTATCCTGCCCCATGGCGTGCTGTTCCGGGGTGGCGCCGAGGAGCGCATCCGCACCAAGCTAATCAAGGACGGCCACATCGACACGGTGATCGGTTTGCCCTCCAACCTGTTCTATTCCACGGGTATTCCGGTGTGCATTCTGGTGTTGAAAAAGTGCAAACAGCCGGACGATGTGTTGTTCATCAACGCGGCGGAGCACTTCAACAAAGGCAAACGCCAGAACCAACTGACCGAAGAGCACATCGCCAAGATCATCAAGACCTACCAGCTCCGCGAGGAAGAACCGCGTTATGCACGCCGGGTGGAAATGGAGGAGATCGAGAAGAACGGCTACAACCTGAATATTTCCCGCTACATCAGTACAACTAACGCAGAGCAGGAAATCGATCTACAAGTGGTTAACCAGGAGCTGATTGAGCTGGAAAAGAATATTCAAGAGGCACGAGACAAGCACAATACATATCTTAAGGAACTTGGATTACCACCGTTAGTATAGATCGTAATCTATCCTTAAAAGCCAGGTTATGCCTAAGCAGGCCTCGCCCTAGAAATAGGGCGAGATAGGCCAACTGATTATTGACTTCCTACTTTTTTGGATGTTGAATGCGCCCCCTTATTTACACCCCCTCTCTCAAGTGGTGAACGAAGTGCCCTGCTCCAGCCAAAAAGCCTGGTACCGACGACGGTCCATCGTGCCTGATGGCTGCCTGCGCACCTGCGTGGCCGCTTCCCACATTTTGCCCGCCTGAACCCTTGTCGTCGGTTTTCCCAATTGCAATGGAGAAAACCCATGAACATGGATTTCCGCGCCTATGCGCAAAACCTCGAGCTACACAAATACCCACGCACGCCGCACCTGGAGAGCTCTCGCCTGCAGCCGGGCGATACCGATAGCGATCAGGTCTGTTATGCCTCGCTGAGCGGCCAATGGCTGGTCGTCGAGGAGAAACTGGACGGTGCCAATGCCGGCATCAGCTTCTCCGCGGCCGGTGAACTGCTGCTGCAATCGCGTGGCCACTACCTGACCGGTGGCGGCCGGGAGCGTCAGTTCAACCTGTTCAAGCAGTGGGCCGTGGCCCACGAGGACTGGTTGCTGAGCCGCCTTGAAGACCGCTACGTGCTGTTCGGCGAGTGGATGCACAAGAAGCATTCGGTGTTCTACGACCGCCTGCCGCACTTCTTCTGCGAGTTCGATATCTGGGATCGGGCCCATGGCCTGTTCCTCTCGACCGCCGCCCGGCGCCAGCTGCTGCGCGACGGCCCGGTGCTGTCGGTGCCGGTGCTGCATGAAGGGCTGGCGCCAGCACGGCTCAAGGATCTGCTCGAACTGCTCGGCGATTCCCAGGCCAAGTCGCCGGCATGGCGCAGCGCGTTCGAAGCCACGGTGCAGCGCGAAGGCCTGGACCTGGAGCGGGCGTGGCGGCAGTGCGACAAGTCGACGGTGATGGAAGGCCTGTACCTGAAGCTCGAAGACGAGAAACAAACCAACGGACGCCTCAAGTGGGTTCGCCAGGACTTCGTCCAGGCGATCCTCGATGCGGACCAGCATCATGCGAACCAGCCGTTCATTCCCAACCTGCTGGCCGACGGGGTAGACCTCTACGCCCCTCGCCTGTCGATGGACTGGGATGGTCAGCGGTCTGGTTACTGAAGGAGAACAACAAAATGGACATTCAACAACTGCAAGGCCTGGTGCCAGAACCGGGCCAGCGCTTCGACGCGCAGGCGTGCCTGGAGGCGATTCCGGCCCTGCTGCGCCTGGCCAGCACGCCCCAGGACCCGTACTACCACGCCGAGGGCGACGTGTGGATTCACACCTGCATGGTGGTCGAGGCCTTGCTCGCGCAACCGCGCTATCAGCAAGCGACCGAGGAGCAACGCCTGGTGCTGTTCCTGGCCGCGCTGCTGCACGACATCTCCAAGCCGGACACCACGGTGATCGACACCGAAACCGGGCGCATCGGCCAGCCTGGGCACTCGCGACGCGGCGCCGTGGATGCTCGCCTGCTGCTATGGCGGGCAGGCATGCCCTTCGGGTTGCGCGAGCAGGTCTGCCGGATCATCTCGGTGCACCAACTGCCGTTCTTCGCGCTGTCGGGAAATCGCAGTGGGCAGAGCCCGGAGTTCATCCTCCACAAGCTGTCGTGGGAGCTGCCGGTATGGATGCTTTGCGCGGTCGCGGAAGCGGACATGCAGGGGCGCACCTACGTGGGCAAGCAGGCCGTGCTCGACGAGATCGAGCTGTTTCGCGAGCTGGTCGCCGAGGAAGGCTGCCTGTATGGGCCAAGGGCATTCGTCGATGACTACACTCGCATCCAGTACTTCCGGGGTGCGCGGGTGCATCCCGACTACCCGCTGCACGAGCCGGAAGGCTCGCACGTGGTCATGCTGTCCGGCATGCCGGCCAGTGGCAAGAACACCTGGGTGGCCAAGCACCACCCGGACCTGCCGGTGATCTCCTTCGACGACGCCCGCGAGGCGCTGGGCCTGCGCCACGGCGAGAACGAAGGCGCCGCCGCGCACTTCGCCATCGACCGGACCAAGTCGCTGCTACGCGAGAAACAGCCCTTCGTGTGGAACTCCACGCACCTGTCGGCGCAGATGCGCAAGAAGAGCCTCGACCTGCTGTACGCCTACCAGGCCAAGGTGCAGATCCAGTATCTGGAGATGCCCGAGAAAGAGGTCTACCGGCGTAACACCCGGCGCGACACCAGCCTGCGTAACGAGGATATCCGCCGCATGCTGTTCAAATGGGAGGTGCCGCTGCCAAGCGAGGCCCACCAGGTTCACTACTACAGCGAATCGGCTGTTCTGTAGCTGGGGTGCAGATGCTCGAAGTGGCCACAAATCGACCAGCATGATGCGGCTAAACCCGCCTCATTGCTGTTGTTGACACGAGGTCATTCGCGCAAGTGGGCTTTTACGACACAGGGTTAATGGCACAAAAACAAAAAAGCTCGATCATTTCTGATCGAGCTTTGATGTTGGGATTATTTGGTCGGGACGGAGTGATTCGAACACTCGACCCCTTGCACCCCATGCGCTTATTTAGTGGATTTCCATGGAAGTCCATGGACGCTACCGGAACGCCTAAAACCTAGTAAATACAGGACACACAGGCTATATTGGCGTCCATCACGATCCACCAGCATCTACCGACAGCCAAGCGATTCGGTGGGGTAAAAGTGGGGTAAAATCCAGGTGGCGGAATTATGCAAGGGGTAGGACATGGCCAAATTGACAGCCAAGCAACTGGAAGCGCTCACCGCCACCGATGACGGCAGGATCCTTCGCGAAGACGGTGGCCTGGTCGCCAAAGTCCGCTCAGGTTTGCGTGGCGTGACGGTGCAATTCCGCTACGAGTTCAAGCTGAATGGATTGAAGCGTGACCAGAGCCTGGGCAGTTGGCCGAAGAAATCGCTGGCGCAGATCCGCGCCGAACGTGATGAGGTGAAAGCGACAGCCGCCAAAGGCATCGATCCCACTGCGGCCCGCAAGGCTGCCAAGATCGAAGCCCAGGCCGCCATCGCTGCCACCATTGCCGAGGCCGAGCGCCAGGCCGCAGAGAACAAGACGGTCGCCGACCTCTTCGAAGAGTGGATGCACGACGGCGTATCCCGCCAGGACGGCAACGCCGAGCTCCGCCGCAGCTTCACCAAGGACGTGCTCCCGCTGATTGGCAAGAAGCCCCTGCGCAACCTCACCGAGAAAGACCTACTCGCCGTCCTGCGTTCGATCAAAGCCCGTGGCCTGAACCGCACCGTCGTGATCCGCAACAACGACATCGGCCAGATGCTGCGCTGGGCCGAAAAACGCAAACCATGGCGCGGCTTGATGGCCGACGGCAACCCGGCCGACCTGATGGACGTCAACAAACTCCTCGACCACGACTACCAGGAACAGCGCGACCGCCTCCTCTCCCCCGACGAAATCCGCGAGCTACGCGACATCTTCGCCCGCCTCGAACACGACTACGACGCCCTCCCCGCCGGCCAGAAATACTCCGGCATCCGTCCGGTCAATCCACGCGTGCAATGCGCCGTCTGGATCTGCCTGAGCAGCCTCTGCCGCATCGGCGAACTACTCAAGTCCGAATGGCGGCATGTGGATCTGGAGAAAGGCACCTGGTTCATCCCTGCCGAAGCCACCAAGGGACACAAAGGCAAACGCCAGGATCACCACGTATTCCTATCATCATTCGCACTGACCCAGTTCAAGCGCCTGAAAGAAGAAACCGGCCACACCCCGTTCTGCTTTCCCAGCAAGGACGAAAGCAGCCACGTCGACACCAAAACAGTCAGCAAGCTGATCGGCGATCGGCAGTGCCGCTTCAAGAACCGCAGCAAGCCCTTATCTGGTCGCCATCATGATGACTCGTTGGTGCTTAGCAAAGGCTCCCGCGGTGAGTGGACTCCGCATGATCTTCGCCGCACCGGCGCCACAATGATGCAAGAGCTCGGCATCACCCTAGAAATCATCGATCGTTGTCAAAATCACTTACTAGGCGGATCAAAAGTACGGCGACATTACTTGCACCATGACTATGCGAAAGAAAAAACAGAAGCGTGGAAGCAATTGGGAGATCGCATAGAGGCAGTACTGGCTTCCACTAATAGTTCTCCACTATCGGAAAAATATAAACCCTAAAATACAAGATCAGGTATAGCAAAATTTAAGAGTTCCCAGCAAAGAAGAAATTTTCCGACTGTCTGCCAAAGCTTAGACGGGACTAACCTTACAACCTCAACACTGGAAATGATCTACTCTCTCCACCCACCACCACATCCACGAATCGCCCAGTACTTACAATAGTGCACACCACACCAAAAACCGACCCAACATAGTAAACTAAATATCAGAGGGGTAATCCGTTTAATGAAGACAGCCTAAACAACTCTAGAATCAAGAATCACCCACAATTTAATATCACTTAGAGCAAAGCCCCCAAAACCTAACCAGAAATATCTCCAGCAAAATGGATTGAGGGAGAAAGCTCTAATTGAACTCTAGGCTGTGGGTTATTTTTCGCAACCTGTGGAAGATTTTTCATTATCAAATTTACAGAAGAGGCGATAGCGAAGCCCTCTATTTCATCGCCCTTTGCTTTCCCTGTAAGGCTATACGACTCGCCTGCAGACAGCGCAGTAATAAAATCGCCAGCACCTTTAGTCGCTCCCGCTGGGAACGACGCAAGACCTACAAGCGCTTGGAGCTCTGCGTGAAGCCAACGCCTAAGCTCACCCGAAAACAACAAGCGCAGCTTAACAGATCCAACTTTTTCGTTACGCAGAACACAAAGAACAGAACTATTATTGAGAGACCTACGGAGCTCGGCAATCTCTTCACCTCGATTACCATACACCCTAATTTCGGCCATACCGAAGAAGACCCTATATCCTGGAACGACAGGCACCCCAATACGCCCCAAAGAATGTAAAGCACTATGCTGAACCTCAAGGGCATAAATTTCGTTTAGTCTTCCTACATAATCGTAGCCAGACTCTTTAGATAGTTTTTTCTGATCAACGGTAAGCAAGTCTTTCTCCGCCCAAGCAATCTGAAAATACTTATCTTGATTTTTGATTAAGAAATCGCCGCCCACCCCCATCTGCCGAATAGTTGCCTGCAGAAGATCAATCTCTGTTGATTTCACCTCGCGCCCACAACCTTGGACACATAGAACCTGCCCATTGGTTATTTTACCTTGTAACAAATCACAAGTTTGCGATATAACTAGATAATAAGGTTGCTCTTCCAAAGTCAATTGCCCAGCCTTTCCTCTAGGCTTTTTCACAAAAATATCACCGAACCGAATATCTCTATTTTTTCGCGTAGACTTTATAAGCTCACCGGAGGCAGGGCGCACTGATGAAAATTCAGAAAATACATTAGACAAATTCTGAGTGGGCTGGCAATGGCCAAGCAGGATTTCATAGCTCTCATCTGGAAGATCCATTGCCTTCTGAGCAAGAGTTGGGCTTTTCTGAATCGAAGACATAACCAACTGCCCTGCCAACCACCCAACATAATCTGAAAGAGGTTCCTTTTCTGTAACTAACTGTGCAGTATACAGAGTCGCAAGATCCTCTAGCTCAAGCGCTGTAACATGTTTGCTCAACTGCTCACCAGCGACACTTACAGCCCTTTCCAGCTCAATGTGCAAGCACCGAAACTTCTGAAGCTCCTCCCGCTTAACATAATAGGATTCTAAAGCTCCAACAAACTCCTGTCCTACATTGAGCTTTCGCACGAATCGGAACATACCGCCCGGAGTTGAACTTCCTATCCGGAAGTCCCCTGCATGCCTATTCGCTAGATGAGGAAGGCTCGAGATCAGAATAATAAAGGGATGGATTGCGTTTGGCGTGTTCTTCGCTTTTTCCACAACAGACTTTAAGAAATCAATACTCTCCTGAACCCGAGCCTCTAGATCATGGTCATCCTGACTCAACTGATAATCTATTACTATCAATGCGACATCAGTTTCTACTGACGCCACATCAGGCAAGACCGCACTGCGCCTTACCTCCCAACCATGACCCTTAAGAATTCCGTCAATCGCCTCAAGCGGAGAATGATGAGGACTCAACTCCTCGACCAGATCTGTAAAGACCGATTCCAGCGCAGCACCTGATGGCGAGCTGTTCCGCAGCTGCCAGAATCTTAAAATCGCGCCAGCATCATTTACAAGCGGCGCAAAATATGAACGTGCAGTGTGGCTTCCTGAAAGTCCAAACTCACCATCAAGCCATTGTTTGGTTTCTTCATTATCAGAAAGAAATCCACGAAGAGCATTCAGGTGAGGTTGAAACTGAGAAACTGTTGGTCGTGCAAATGCATCATCAATGAACAACGCTTTCTTTACGAACATCCCTGTAGTCACCTCATTCGCTCCCAAAGCGGAAAACAAACCCTGCATGAGCACCACGACCGCCCGCCTCTATGAGGGAAATATCAATATTGTTTTCTGAACAAAGATTTTTAACTATGTAAAGACCAATCCCACGACCCGATGGTTTCTTACTAAAGAATGGGTCGAAAACCTTCCTTCCATCCTCGACCCTAATACCCGATCCATTATCTCTAAAAACAATCTCCCTTGACTGAGAATCAACAACTATCTCAATCGTTGGGGAAAAATTCGTAGCCCCATCGCTTGCTTCTCGGAGCATATTGTGGTGGTGGGAAAGCCAATACACAGAGTTGGAAATTAAATTTTCAAACACTTGATACATTTGTCCCTGAACCACTCTAGCAAAAAATGCTTCTATTTCATCAAAGATAACTTCTATCGAGAACTGCTCAAATTGCGACTCATGCGCATCAAGTAAAGTCTGAATGACCTCAACCATATCTGCCCGTTCTTTTCTTTGTCGACCAGGGGTACTAACCGGATCAAGGATCCTCAGGCGCTTTTCAAGCGTCTTCAGTTGGGCATTTAGGGAACGTAAGGACGGCGGGAGACTTTTAGTGTTGACCTTATTCAGGTCCGCCAAAGTAGCTCTAGTCATTCGATTTAGCTCATGAACAACAAACTCCATAAGCATCCCAGCCCCGGCAAGATGCAAGTAAACATCCGACTGATCCTGTTGTTTTCTGATAGTAGCCTTAGCTTTTGACCAGGCGGTTTCCAGCTCCTCAACATACCCTCGCAAGGCATGTATAGTTTTCTCTTCACCCGGAAGCTGCTTGGCAAGCTCTCGCAACTGAGCCCGAGCATCCTTAGAATTTTTCTTTACTTTTACATCTATTTCTTTGACCGTTCCGAGAGATCTGGCGGCGCTTTTCACCTCATACTTTTTTACAAGCGCTCCTAATTCCTTCCAAATAACATACTGAAGGCACTGGACAAGCTTCTTTTGCTCAGGCGAGTCACATAATCCCTGTCTGTTTGTTTGATCCTTTAAGTTAGGATTATCACGAGAGCTAATCCGTACATAACCTACAAACTGCCCTCTATTAAGCTTGAATGATCGCTGCTTTAGTGCACGTTGATCCAACATGAGCCAATCGTCATCTGGATCGGCATACGGGTATACCCTGAACCCATCACGATACATCAACAGGCCGCCGGCCCAAAGACTTAACCACTCACTGAATTCATCATACTTCTCTTTTGGCAACTCCTTCCTCTTTCGTTGCCGGTTAAACCAATATCCTTCAGCAGTAAACTCCCCCAGAGTTTGAATACCCGCATATCTCGCAGGAGTATTCCCACCATCGTTGTACAAAGGCTGATCAGCATCTGCAAGAACGCTATACAAGTCGTCGCCCGCGCTATAAATATCCGCCTCATCGACCGCACGATCATCTTCTGTAGAGGACTCTAAAGCAGGAGGTCTGAATTTAACTTTCCCACTAATCATAGGTTGCCGGCGGCCATCGACCATCTCATAATTGAAGCGCACTTTGAAATGCCCGTGCCACTCTCCTTCCAACCAGACCGTGTTGAGCTCCTCTATAACATCCACGGACTTTCCATTAAAGCTCATACGCAGATCAAGAACACTTCCCTCAAGATCAAACGGATCCTGAAGCTTCGAGAGCTGAGTCTTAGATACCTGAGAAACACGCTGAAGTGACCAATCACTGCGCAGATCACTAATCCTAATCAACGTCCCTTTTTTCTTCCCTTCCTTTTTATTTCCAACCTCTGCCCCAACACTGAAGCTATCTAAATCTAAGTCTAGATTGTCACCCAACAACTTCCAATCCACATTCAGGATAGAATAGAACTCATCATCTATTGTAGCAGTCGATAATTTAAGCTTTTCCCCCAGCCTCATTACCGAAAGTCGACCTATTCCTTTCTCCCCAAGGATAGGCTTATCCTTATCATAGACAGCAAGCTTTCTTTCCTCAGCACGATTGGGAGTACCAATTGTTAAAAAATTTCTATCAAGACCGGCTAACGACATTCCCTGCCCCCAGTCCTCAATCTCAATAAATGATGTTTTGCAATAAAAATCTCGCAACCGAGACAATGCTTGCGCCTTAGAAAGCCCAGACAACTTTTCTACCAGCTCATCCCTGATAGCCTGGGTCGCACTTGGCTCGAAATACTTGGACGCATTGCGCAAGACTTTCCCATCTATACTTGAGCCACCATCTTGAATATCAGAAACCAACGCCTGATATCCAGAAGAGCTAAGAGCAACATTAAATCTTACTTCAATCTTCGGACTTCTAGCATCAATTGCGTTTTTAATTAATTCATACAACGCAATACCATCTGAACTAATTAACTCCGCCCCTAACTCAAGTAATACTCTAGCTTTAACCTTGAATGCCATTGAACTTCCCTTTCTGAGCACTATAATTGGCAGACCAAGCATCCTTGATCGTCGTCTTCATCAGGTGCTTCCGTAGAATCATGATCAGAAAAAACAGCAATGAGTGTTGAGTTATCTCTTCTTTGAGCCATGCGTTCAACTCGCAGAGCATGATCACGTTTAATCTGCGCCACCCGCTCAGGTCTTTCCAGCTCGGCAAGGCTTTCACCTTGGCTCCAAGTGAAGAAGTTGCCCGTCTTTTCAAACGGAACCTCGTACTCTTTAGCCTTCTCATAGAGGTCGGGGTGGGTTTCTTTAAGTCGCACCCATTCGATCTTTTGCTGGTAGAAACAGAAGAAACAGCCAGATCGTGTGCGCCCCCACTTGGTGTAGGGCGGCATTCCCACACCAGACGTGCGAAGAATCTCTTCAATATCCCTGAGAATCAGTCCATCCTCCTGGAAAGGATAGACGGCCTTGATATTGGTCTTATGGCTGATGTAGCCAGATCGGTTTTCGTCTGCTCGGAGCCCCACATAGTTAACAACCGGATCATTTCCACAATGATCTTCGAATGGCTTGAGCTTCAGCATTTTCGTACACCAACGACGGTGATTAGAAGGAATCATCCCACCATACATGGTGTACCAATGGTCAAACCCCAGATCCGCATTCAAACGCTGCAGCGGCTTACCTAGGTAATTCTCCAAGCGCTGTAGGTAGTCATAAGTTTCTGGCAGCTCTTTACCCGTGTCGCTGAATATGTACTCCATATCAGGCACACGGTCACGCATGTAGATTGCCAATGCAGCGCTGTCCTTGCCTCCGGAGAGGCTCAGGATGTGTCTAACCCGTGGTTCGTTGCTCATTGGTCAACTCTTCTCTGTCAACAGCATTGGAGTCTTGCTGCAATTGCAGCAGAGCTTGGGCCAAAGCAGAGGCGACCATCTTCAGATCGCCACCAACCTGCTTGGTGAGATCCTTCAGCACCCCGTCTGCAACTTGTTTAGTCTCTTTGTCGGAGGCCAGTAGCATCGCTGCCTCCTCCCCGCTTGGCAGAGTAAGCGTCACGCTAACAAAGCGCTGAGCTTGGCGCCCGAACTCCCCTCTCGGCATCGCCACACGAAGCCAACGCTTGTAGCGGCCACATAGGTCATGAACCTTGTCTACAAAGAGAGGAGCCTGTGCATCAGTCCAGATATCCAATGGCCGCTGCACTACAACGCTGGCTATAGAGTCCAACCATTTATCATCAGTCAATGTGATGTCAGCACAACGCATAATGAAAGCCTTCAGGTCAGCTTCAACCAGAGAGCCTGCAGCATCTGCGCACTCCTCCTGTAACTGACCTCTCAGAGCTTTCAGAGTACCGTTGATGGAAAACGCCTGAGCCATCGCCAAACTAACTTCATCTTGCAGGCGTCTAAAAGACATCCCCAGCTCGGTCAGCGATTCGGTCAGCATTGCAACAAAGCTGGTACCCTCTCTCCCCTTCACTCCAGTCAAAACTCGTGGAGCATCTTGTGCCAGCAATGCAACTGGATCAGTAGCACGCTTGATGACATCTCTAAGTGCTTTCGTATGATTAGAAAGCCGCATAGTTTCCTGCGAGTACTGAGGTAGCCGCGAATACCAACGGATCAGCTCGCGCGCAGCATCTAGGTATGAGGCTTCTAGCCCGACCTGGCCCCCTACCGCTCCTAACGCCGCCGCATAATCCCGAATCAAAGCTTTACGCTCAGTGACGATATCAAAACGGCGGAAAGTGAAGGTCTGCGGGCTGCGGAACATTCGCTGCAAGTGCTCAGCTGTCAGCTCCAAAATCAAACTACCACGTTCAAAAACTGCGCAAGTCTCTTTATTCAGCAACAGATAGGTGACACACCATATAGATGCTGGTCCGTTACGTACGCCAAGTGGCGACTCGGCCAGTTTTTCAGTGACCTTGGCGAAGGTAACTTGCTGGTCGGTCATCAACAGCGTATCGAGTTTTTGCCAGACCTTCTGAACTCCAATTGGACTTTCCTTATCCGGGGCAACCAACTCCCAATGAGCTCCTTTCTTCCGGTGAAGCTTCGTGGACTGCAAAAGGGATACGTACAACAGACGCTCAGGCGGGTAGTCAATAATACCGAGAAGCTCTTCTCCTCCCTTCTTATCCAGCAATTCGAACAAACGCTGACGGGCTAGCGTGATCGCCGAGGAAGGTTTGTCCTTATTAATCAACTCGTTGTGAATGACAGGAGCAGATTTGTATACGCTATCAAAAAGCCAGGAAGCCGCCTGGCTCAAGTTCATCGACTCACTCCCCTGTACCGCTTTTCCACGATACCAGTAAGCCAACGCCGGAGAGCCCTGTACCTGATGATTCAGCAATGCCAAAACAAGCCGTGCCACTTGCTCTCTTGCTCGGTTTAACTGAGTCTCAACATGACGTTCCGTCCAGGGATCCAAGAAACGACTCTTCACCTGGTCGTGAACTAAAACCCAGCGTGAGAACTCAATCAGCGCACTACGCTCACTGGCCCCTACCTGTACGATTGCCGTAAGCGCTACTGCTTCTTTTTTTATCCCACCCGCAATGCTTCGTGCCTCAGCCATCTGCTCGGGCATTGACGCATCCACAAACATCAACCCAATGCATCCATCATGCTGGCGATAGTCATCAATTGATTTTTTGACTTCCTCAGGTGCTCCAGCAATCACCCTCACAGAGCGTAGGGTCCCCGACTGCTGGTAGTGTCGACTGGCGATGACACTCCGCTCCGACAACGACTGTGCAATGCCCTTAAACATCAATTCATCATCGGTACGCTTTAGAGTTTCTCGGTAGAGCGCCTCTATATTTACCGCTTGGCTGACCGCAAACACATAATCACCGGTAGCTTGCCTGCTCAGCAAAATCGCCTTGCTCTCAAGATCAGACAAAGCCGAGATGATCACCTGAGGATCACTTTCACTTTTGAGCAGTGCAAAGCTCAATACGGCAGGCGAAGCAATTACATGCAGAGACTGAGCAACTAATTCAATCACAGCAACTGACTTGAGCAACTCGACTTGCAGCTCACTCAGCTCAGCAGTACCACGCCCAATTACGGAGCGCGCGAAATCCCACCGGCGCTCGGCCTCCAAGTCTCGAAAACGCAAACCAGTTCCGATCGAGAGATAATCATAGAGCTCAGGCAAGCGGTACCAGACCGCAAAGCTAGCTCTTGTCCGGCTAGCATAATCACGCAGCGCACCAACCTCATGCCCTCGCATAAAGGCATGGAAGGAACGCTCACTTTGTCCAAAGCGTTTAGAGATCACCGCGAGGGAAGCCAGGGCTGCAGGGTGTAACGGATATAGCCGCTCAGCTTGGGCAAACAATTCACTTTCGGCCGTCTTACGGAAGAAATTGTGCCCCGTGCTCAGGCGATAGATATCTCTAGCCTGATGCTGAAAGGACTTTGATTCCGTAATCGCTGGTTTGAGGCCGAGAGCGTGTACAGCAAAGTGCGCATAGCGCTCAACCGGCTCATCAAACGGCACATCATCAAAACGAGCCGACACCTTGTGCCACTCATCCGACAGGGTTCTGCCAACCCCTTTTGCGTAGGCATCAAAGTGCTGATGCAGCATAGTGAGAACCAATAAACCATCATCCGTTGGATGAGAAGCTGTCTCCGCGATCTGCTGCAGCGACATTAAGTCACCCGCATCAGGGTTTAGCGCAGCATGCTCAATGAACTTACCGAGCTCATCGATCAGCAGAAGAACTCCAGAATGTCCACTCGACCTGACCAAAGCAACAAAGTCGCCAAGCAAACTGCCTACTGCCACATTGAGAGGAACATCTCGATAGGTTTGCCCTTTCAAATCTAGCTGGCGCTTTAGCTCCGTTGCAGGGCGACTTCTAGGTAGATACTCCAAAGCATCGAGCACCGACTGAGCCAAAGCGTTACCAAGTGACGAGCGTGACCCTGTGATAGCCAGAGCAAAGCGGTTCTGGCCCAATGGGAAGAGACCCGCGACGTCGCTGGAGGCGTCCTTGAGTTGCTGGTAGATCGCTTGGGAACTGTCTTTGCCTTCCAGTAGGCGAGCAAGCAATAGTCCCAAGGCAGACTTACCGCTACCGTAGGGGCCCAGGATCTTCCATGCTCGCTGTGCGCTTCTGGACGCCAGTGCCCCGCCGATCTGACGCAAAACCGTCAGCACAGCCGGGGTTATCAGGTAGCTATCGAGCGACTCTGCGGAGCGCAGATCTCTATTCAAAGCGATAGAACGTAGGAACTTTGAGTCTAGCTCGATGTGATCGATTAAAAGGTCAGACATTCGATTCTTCCTCTGCTGCCAACAAGCACTCGAGCCAATCAGGCAGCAGTGCGGGTTTTAAAATGACTTGTTGGGTATCAGCAGTGTCTACAAAGCGGACAGCACCACTAAACTCGAGCTCGACATTCTCCAACATGCCTCTCAGTTGGAACTCGTCGAGACGGAAAACAACACCCGGGCTGAAAGCGCCATGAGCCAAATCAGCCAAGCCACATGACGTAACGCAGCGACGTGCCAAATAGTCCACGAGGGAGAAGAGGAAAATGCGCGACGAAAGCCCCAGCGGAACGTTCCTACCTACGAGGTAGACAGTCTTACCATCGTCGGCAGAAATCTCTTCGAAAAGGCCAAGATCCTGCAATGGACACCACGAGGTGTCATCCGTGGCAGACTCTTCGCGGGTATAAGAATGAAGGAAAAGACTGGCGTGCTGCTCCAAGGTCGAGGCAGCCAATTGTTTCTTCCCTACGGTGTCAGCAAGAGCTCTTAGGCTCGCAACAAGCCCCTTACGATCAAATCGAGAGAAGTCCGCACTGCCGAAGACGAGACTCCAAACGGCAATATCGGCATGCGTCGAGATCCACCAGTGCAGCAACCAAAGCGACTCCGGTTGCTCCAGGTAAGGATCCCAACCATCCTTCGCAAGCAGAAGTCGCCCCAACAGACCTGACTGCAGGCCTCCATTGTCGCGAGACTCGACCACCCCGAAAGCTTCAGCCCAGAATTGAACCGACTTAACCATGTTACGGCCGATACCCAAGGCGATGGTCGCCTGAGCTTCATCCTTAAGGAGCAATGGGTTCTGCACGATGGCGCTATGAAGCTTGGGGAGCCAACCATAGCGGCATACAAATGACTCATGCCCTGAGAAACGTACCTCACGGCGCTGTGGTTCCAACCTCATGCACTCCTCCCTGAAACCTGCACGCTCATCTCCAGTGGAGCCACCTTCACGGCTGCTGGCTCAATGATGATACGTTTAGTGGCAGCGTCGAAATAGATGTCGACGTGATCCCCTTCCGAAAGCCCTGCGTTCCTGAGTAGCGCTTCGCTAAGCGCCACCCGGCCGAGCTTCTGAACCCTACGCGTGTCGAACAAAACCTTCATCCATAGCACCTCAGCCTCGTCGGAGGCTTTTTGAATACTAGGAGAATACTTGATTTGGCGTCATTTTCGCAGATTTTTTGGCACTGCCTAACTGGACATTTTTATACAATTCAATGAATTAGGCTCAGGGAGGACAGGCCTACGAGAAAAAACTTGCCGAGTGGTAGCTTACTTATTACGGACGCGAAATCGAGGTAGACTGCACGCGCCTACAGCTCATCCACCCATCCAAGCCCCATGACTGATCTAGATCTAGAAAGACTCAAGCACAAAAACGCCATCGAGCTTGAAAAGCTCAAGTGGACACTCAAAGAAAAGGAGCTTTCCTTTCTAGAAGCCGGTCAGCATCTGCGCTCACTGAACCAACAACTCTGGCAAGTTCCTGGAATGGCTATCGCGGTGACAGGAGGTATATGGTTCGGAGCAGCCTCCATAAATGGAGAACTACCAAAAGCACTGGTACTTCTCTTTGCAGCAATAGTCGATATCTTGACGATCTTTGTGCTTTGGCGCTTACGCAAAATAATTCAAATCCAAATCGATTTACAAAATAAATTCAACAACCGAACTGAAAGCAAAGGAAGGGTTGTGGTCATTTGCTGGAGTACGCTCCTGGCACTCGCAGCCACTTTAAGCATATTAGGCTCGCTCAATACAAAAGAGTTCAGTATCGTCAAAACCTCGCCAACACAAGCGACATACAACTATCTCTACCCTGAAAGAATAGAAATAAAAAATGAGTAAAAGCCACCCAACCCCTTGGGCCCAGTACAACTTTGAAAGCGAAAAATACTCCAAGCAATACAATCAGCTTATTTTTTCAAACATACATCGGCAGTTCATAAAATTTCTGCCTCCCCCCGAATCGAAAATACTAGATATCGGCTGCGGCTCTGGCCGGGATGCTTATTCTCTTGCACGTCGAGGTTATATAGTAACCGCTGTTGACCCCAGCATAAAAATGCTACAACAAGCAAAAAAATACAACGATCACAAAAATATCAATTGGCTCAATGAGCGATTGCCATCCTTAGAAAAAATTAAAAACCAAAAATTTGACTTTATTCTGCTTAGTGCCGTTTGGATGCATATATCGCCTCACAAAAGAAAAAAATCAATCAACACAATGTCTCAACTACTAAACGATGATGGGTGTATAGCGCTTACCCTCAGAATTGCCTTACCCGATCCGACACGGGCAATCTACGCAGTCACACTCGAAGAGCTATTAAAATTAGCTAAAGAAAATAGCTTACTCCCTATATATATCAGTAGAAAAGCGAAGGACTCCTTCAAGAGAAGCGAAATAACCTGGATTAAGGTAGTACTGAAAAAATCACAAGCCTGACCAATATACAACACCTAGAGATAGACAGTTAAAAATTTAAGTATATTCTTAAGCTATCACACCTAATACAAGCAAGAAGCATTCATACAAAACCCAAACTCACTCTACCCCTACGATTTTGCCCTCAGGACGAGAAAGCTCACCAAACACCTTCACCACATATTCAACAAAGTACTGATTTTTATTATAAGCAATCAATGGAATACATTTCTCCCGCACCAAAGGCCACGCCCAGCACCCTTGAGATAGTTTCTCAGACGAAACATAGTCTAAAACCCAGCCAGAGAACCTAATTTCATTCAACACTAAAAATTCCAAAAATCTCTTTGAATTTGATAGACCGCCTCCGACTCCCTCAAACGCCATACGCCCCTTCGAAAAAACATACCACTCTTTAGAGTCAAGATCCTCCACAACCACTAAAGGCAAGTGCCATGCTGTTGATGGCTTATCCTCAACAACTATATGAACCATTGGGGACTTAACCAACGCAATCACGTCATAGACATCATCAACAACATCAAAAGTACGGTAGCGATTTTTATAAAAAACGTTAGAACCACAAATCTCTTTTACATCATCATCCAGCATCTCTTTTCTAGGGCTTTTCACTTCTCCCACCTCTACACTTGGCGATCTCAGCAACCCCCGAAGACGCTCATATGTGAAATTCCCCACGATCCCGGAGACTGCCATATCCACAATTTTCTCAAGCACAGAAACTCCTTATATTCCTATATTAGACTCACAGATATTTCATCGACATATAGGGTATCAATCAGCCAGTCGATCATAGCCTTTTGAGAAGCCGGAGCCAGTAGTTCTCCGGTACTTATGTATTGGGTTGCATGGCAATGCTGGATCGATCATCTCAATCAGGCCAGCGGCCAGGGCAGGCTTAAGGTGGTTTTTGCTACAGGTCGGGCGATGTTCCAGCCCAAGCGCTGCATCAAAGCTCCAGATTTTTCGTAACAACGCGACAGGCGAGATTTTTTCGGGCCTGAAGGGAGTGAAAACGGAGAGGGCATTGAATTTTTCAACAGAATCGCCATTGGCGAAATGCCAGTTCTGAGTCAGCTGGATGCGCAATCCAATGAGACTTCCGGAGGGGCGCAAGTGTCATCCTTGCCATATAGCCTGACAGGTCGAATGAAACTCACCATCGCCATAAACATCCGTCACGATTTCAGGCACGACGGATGCACTCTGATTGAAGAAAGTCGCTGCTTCGCTTGATCGTCCCTGAGCACATAAGATTTTTGTGGCATTGATGACTACCCACCGGCGAGTCCGGTTCTCACTTGGGTTGAGCTTCCAAGCACGACTAATGCTGGCTAGTGCAGCGGAGAATTGCTTTGTTCGAAACTCTGAATACGCCTTGAAATTCCATGACAAAGGGTCGTTGGGATCTTGGGCAACCGCAATGTTGAAACTCCGCAATGCGCTCTCGTAGTCCCCTTTCTTGGCATAAGCCCGCCCCTCCGCCATCCCGGACGTCGACTGTTGATATTCCGAAGCACTCACAGCACGAGGAGTGACGACCAATGGTGGGACAGAGCGCTCCTCTTCGGCGCTATCGTGTTGCGCCATTGAAGTTATATTAGTGTCTTGGGCACCAGAACGCTGTGACGCGAGCTCTCGCCTGATCGTGTGAACTTGGGCGATAAGAGCATCCGCGTCCGCCGGCAGTACAAGTCTTGCCAAGGCAGCCAGTCTCAGCTCGACGTCAGGCTCATCCGACATGATCATGTCTATGTGATCTTGCAAAAACTTGACTCGGGTAGCATCTCTAGAGCGTTCCATCTCGCTCTGTTTCAGTCTCAGGTCATCTGCCTTCTGCTGTAGCTCTACCTCTTGCCGTTGGGCATCGAGCTTCAGTCGCGCCGAATCATTTAGGTAACTTGACGTGGCCGGAATGATAACCCCAACAACACCCACGAAAGCACCTACCCATAGAACTATTCGGTTGTGACGACTCTCCGACCTAAATTTTGTATATTCTAGACGAAGCCTGTCGCGTTCGATTCCCCGGTTGGACGTATCATGATCCAATCGCGTTTCCCCAAAGAGAGTGATAGTAGCAATAGGCTACCCTTGCCCCCGTCACTTTGCCACCGAAGCAGCCGCACTTCCTCGAGCATGTCTGTCGGCTTGGATCTAAAGACATTTGAGTTGCCCCTGTCTCTCTTGAGACTTCCTCCAGACCAGGCAACGGCTATTCGAAAAAATCTCAGTCATACATCACCGCAATGACATCCCCACCATGGAGTCTAAAACCATGTCATTGCAGTGCCCTCGCTGTCACTCCCCCAAAGTCGCTTCAATCCACCATGCAATGAAGATCACCGCTGCAGTCGGTGCTGTAGGTGGTGCCGCTCGTGGCGCCAGTGCTGCCCTGGCCGGTGGTCAGGCCGGCGCAGTGATTGGCGCTGTTGCTGGCCCGCTGGGCATCACCCTCGGCTCTGTATCGGGGGCAATCCTTGGCGGCCTTGTTGGCGGTGTCGGTGGCTGTGCCCTTGGTGCCCAGCTCGGTGACAAGCTCGATCGTCACGTGCTGGCCAACAACCTGTGCCTGATCTGCGGGCACCGCTTCAACCTGCCGGCCTGATCCGACTCCCCCTCCTCCAGTCCACACTACTCCCGGTTGGTGCTGCGCTGCCGCGCAGCGCTTTATGCCGGCTATGGCTCAAAGGAAACTCACCATGGCTCATCAAATCGAACAAATGGCCTATGTCGGCCAAACTCCTTGGCACGGCCTGGGCAACAATCTACCGCGCAAGCAACCCATCGAGGTCTGGCAGCGTGAAGCCGGCATGGACTGGCAGATTCTCGAAAGCCCGGTGCACTTCAAGTCAGAAACAGCTGGCCACCTGGGCGCGATTCATTCCTTCCCCGAGCAGAAGGTGCTCTTCCGCTCGGACACCAAAGCACCGTTGTCGGTGGTTTCCCAGCGCTACCACACCGTACAGCCGCGAGAGGTGCTGGAGTTCTACCGCGATCTCACCGAGGTCTCTGGCTACGAGCTGGAAACGGCGGGTGTACTCAAGGGCGGTCGCAAGTTCTGGGCGCTGGCACGTACCGGCCAAGGTGCTGTGCTCAAGGGTAACGATCAGGTCAACGGTTACCTGCTGTTGGCCACGTCCTGCGACGGCACCCTGGCCACCACGGCAACGCCAACCACGGTGCGGGTGGTGTGCAACAACACCCTGACAGTGGCCCTGGACGGTACCAGCCTAGCGATCAAGGTGCCGCACAACACCCGCTTCGATCCCAAGGTGGTGAAGAAACAGCTCGGCATCGCCGTCTCGCAATGGGACGACTTCATGTATCGCATGCGTGCGTTGGCCGAACGCAAGGTGCAGTGGCATGAGGCCCTGGGCTTCTTCATGAATGTGTTGTGCGAAACCTCACCGACCAGCGCCCTGCCGGAAGTGCTGCCGAACGAACGCGCCCTGCGCAAGGTGCAGGAGCTGTACGAAGGCCGAGGGCGTGGCTCAAACCTGGATTCAGCTCGTGGTACCGCCTGGGGACTGCTTAACGCCGTGACCGAGTTCGTCGACCACGAGCGCCGGGCACGCAGTACCGAATACCGCCTGGACTCGGCCTGGTTCGGCCAGGGCGCGCAGATCAAGCAACGTGCCCTGGACACCGCCCTGCAATTGGTCGCCTGACCTCTACCCTCCTCACCCCATAACGCCCGATCAGCCTCGTCGCTGATTGGGCGTTTCTATTTCCGCATGGTGAACATAATGAAAGCGACTCCGTTGCGCAGCACCGGCAAGATTCGCCCGGCGCTGCGCCTGATCAGTACCAAGGAACTGCCCCGCGAAGACTGGCTGGCCGTGCGCAAGCAAGGCATCGGCAGTTCTGACGCGGCGGCTGCAGTCGGCCTCAATCCCTACAAATCGCAACTGGAACTGTGGCTGGAGAAAACCGGTCGCGACGCCAGGCTGCCGAAGGCCGACCCGCATGACGAGCAAAGCCCGATGTACTGGGGCAACGTGCTGGAACCCATCGTGGCCTGGCACTACAGCAAGCGTACGAAGCACAAGGTGCGGCGCATCAACGCCGTGCTGCAGCATCCAAATCCCGAGCTGCCATGGATGCTGGCCAACATCGACCGCGAGGTGATCGGCGCCGACGACGTACAGATCCTCGAATGCAAGACAGCCGGCTTGAACGGGGCACGCCTGTGGAAAGAGGGCGTACCCGAGTATGTAGAGTTGCAGGTGATGCACCAGCTTGCCGTCACCGGCAAACAGGCGGCGGATGTGGCTGTGCTGATCGGTGGCCAGACGTTGGAGATCCATCGGATCGAGCGGGACGAGCAGATGATCGCCCGACTGATCGAAATCGAACGGCGTTTCTGGCACTACGTGGAAACGGATACACCGCCACCCGCCGACGGCAGCGCCTCGGCCGAGCTCGCCTTGCGCTGCCTCTATCCCGAGGACAACGGCCAAACGCTAGACCTCAGCGGTAATGCCGGCCTGGCAGCAGCCTTCCTGGAATTGAAGGCGGTACGCCAGTCGATTGCCGAGAAAGAAAATCGCGAAGCCCAACTCAAGCAGCGCCTTCAACAGGCCATGGGCGATGCCACGCGTGTGGCGTTTTCCAACGGCAGTATCACCTGGAAGAAAGCCAAGGACAGCGTAACCCTCGATGTAGCGCGCCTACTCAAAGACAAGCCCTATCTCCAGGCGAAATACCCGATGCTGAAACCCGGCTCACGTCGCTTCCTGATCAACTGACTTCCCAACTCCCTCCCCCTTGGCCAGCACCCGCAGTTCGCACTGCTGGGCTGGCTTTTTTCGTTTCCAGGAGAACCACCATGTTGAAAGGCCTGGCAATCACCCCGCCCGTGCTGGGGCGCATCTCCATCGGCAGGGTCGTCGAGAAGAACGGCAAGCGCCTGCCCGAGAAAGACGACCAGTTCACCATCACTTCCCAGGTACAGAGCAAGGATGGCTGGCTGCTGCATCCGCTCAATGACGAGCTGCGTCAGGGTATGGACGACAAGCTACGCAGCATCCCGGTACGCCTGCTGTTCAACGAACCTCAGCTGAATTTTCGCGCCGACTACACGCTGTTCGATCGGCAGTCTGGACGTCCCATATGCCTGGGCAATGGCGAGACCTGCAAACGGGTCACTCAGGATGGCATGCAGTCGTTGCCCTGTCCCTCGCCGGATGCCTGCCCACTGGCCAAGGGCGGTGCCTGCAAGCCCTACGGCCGACTGAACGTGGTCATTGGCGATGACGACCCGCTGGGTAGCTTCGTATTCCGCACCACCGGCCTCAACAGCATCCGCGCCCTGGCGGCTCGCCTGCATTACTTCCAGGCCCTCTCCGGCAACCGTCTGGCGTGCCTGCCGCTGGAGCTGCGTCTGCGCGGCAAGTCCACCCGGCAAAGCCATGGCACGCCGATCTTCTATGTCGACCTCGCCTTGAGAAATGGCATGGGCCTGGAAGCAGCCTTGCTCGCCGCCAGGCAACTCGATGAGGAGCGACAAGCCGCCGGCTTCGACCAGGCCGCGCTAGACGCCGCCGCACGGCAAGACCTCGGCAACGGTGCGTTCGAGGACAACGATGAAGACAGCGCTGCCATCACCGAAGAGTTCTTCCCGCCCCAGGACGATTCACCACGCCCACCGGACACAGCAGCGACGGCCAGCCCCACCCTGGCCGCCAAGCTGGAAGCCCAGGCGCAGCGACATGCTACCCCGCCACAAACCACCGAACGCAGACCCACTCCGCAGCGCGCCAAACGTGCATGACTCTCCTGGAGCCTTTCCATGAAATTCCATAAGTTAAAGGCCGGCGAAATCGCCGGCAGCTATGTCGTCGATTCGCCTGTCACAGAGGCGGACATTCTGCGCATGGCGCAGCAATTGGCTACCAGCCGCCTGGCTCGCGGCCGCGCCTTGACCGAGCCGGCCCAGGTCTTCGCCCACCTGCAGATCCTCCTGCAGCAGCACCGGCACGAGATTTTCGCCCTACTGCTGCTCGACAGCAAACACCGGGCCATCGGCTTTCACGAAGTCTTTCGCGGCACGCTCGACGCGGCCTGCGTTTATCCGCGGGAGGTGGTGAAGATCGCTCTGGAGCACAATGCGGCTGCCGCGATCCTGGTGCACAACCACCCCTCCGGCGATCCCCAGCCCAGCCAGGCCGTTCTCATCCTCACTCGAGCTCTGAAGAGTGCGCTCGCCCTAGTAGGCACCCGCACCCTGGATCACATCATCGTTGGCCACGAAGGCTGCGCATCCCTGGCCCAACTGGGCCATCTGTAAGGAGAACGACCATGTTCGCACTGCGCTTCATCGGCTTGCTATTCGTGTTCATCGGTGTGCTTGCCAGTTGCTCGGCAGTTGTCGCGCTGTTGCTACTGATGCTGCGTTTCTGGCCAGTTCTGCTGATCGCCTTTCTGGCCTTGGGCGTTTTTGCCTGGCTGCTCAAGCGGGCCGACATTCAAGCCTGACGGCCACAAGGCGCTCGCCTCTGACGCCTGGCCGCCTCTACCTGCTGTTCCCCTTCAATCCCTCTGGAGCGATCACCATGACCATAAGGTGTTTGATCTGCAATTCTTCCGTCGTACTGTCTAAGGATGCCGCCAAGACCCTAGCCCATCTGATCGGCACCCTTGGCGGATTTCTCAATGGCATTCAGCATTCCATCGCCAGCCACCCCGCAGCTGCGGCTACCAAAAGCAACGATCTGGAACGAGCCTTCGACTTGATGATTGACGGCGTATCGGGCGCGGCCGCCAATTGGGCCGACACCCAGGACTTCATCCGCGATGTCAGGAAACATCAGTTCATGAAGTACGACTGCCTGTGCCTGCGCTGCGGGGCGACGTTCGACAAGAAGAACGCTTGAAGCTTGCCGCGAATCCGCTTCATCCCTGCCCCAGGCGCCCGCTCAAGCGCTCGACCATCTCCACGAGCAACTGCCGGTCGGCCTGATTCAAGGACGCCAGCAAACGGCTGATGCGGCTGGCCTGGTCATCCGCACGCGGGCTGGCTTCACTGAGCAATTCAGTGGCTTCGCAGCCGAAAATTGAGGCGAAGTCGAACAGGCGTTCGACATTCGGCATGACGATGCCACGCTCGATTCGAGACACGGCTTCAATTCCAATACCAAGCCGCTCCGCCACCTGCTCCTGTTTCAGCCCACTAAGACTACGCTGGCGCGCTATCGCCTGCCCCACAAGCTTCTTCAGTTGCGCTGAGTCAGTCAACGTCATGCCCTCCATTCCAACCTGAATGGTTGAGCATCAACCTATTGACATGAAGGACTCTGAAAACCGAGACTCAACCCAAAAGGTTGTTCCCACCCCTTCCATACATATATTTCGATAAGGGACTCAGCATATGACCGTTGTGAATGGCCTCAATCAAAGCCAAATAGAGGCTCTTTTGAGATCTCGCGCCTCGTTCGAAGTAGTTGGACTCAGAGGGAATTTTATGAAGGGCATCAAATTAGTTGAAGCCATGATCGAAAGCCAAGGGATGAAATGTAGGGTCAGGAGTGACGTTAAGAGTTCGCTAGCCCAAGGAGGTGTCCTTGGCATCGCACTTGGCGTCATATCTGCCCCAATAACTGCAACCATGGCCGGCATCGGAGTAGCAGCGAGTGTTGGACATACCCTTGCGACTTACAACCCAGACTACGAAATAATAAAAGATTACATCAATAAGAAACTACACGTAATTTGCAAAAAATAACCAACCAACAGGGACGTAACCCCATGAAGTTAAAAATTAACAGCTTGACGATAGCAGCAACTATCCTAGTTTCCTTTTCTACTAATACTACACGAGCTGCAGACTATGGTTATCTATACCCTCCTTTGCTACCCAACGAGCAGAGCGTGAATGACCTTCCATATGCCATCCCTTGTGCTGAAGCAAAAAATCAACATGGAGCCTCCTTCTACCGTTGCACCTGGTTTGTCTTACCCAGAAACATTACACAGTGGGACTCCCAACAACAACGCAACGTCACATTTAGCAACCATGTAAGCGGGAGATGCATTAGAGGCACATGCAGAGCAAGCAATGGATCCGGTGTCTACGGGAGTTATAGCAGGGACTTTCCATTCAGCGTCTCAATTTATTACTACATTCACGAAAGTACTGATGGCTATCCAATCGCATACCGTATTGATGGAGGTCCTGCTAAAAATGAAAACACTGTCAGCTACGCTCAAGCGAAAGGTATTTTAAATAATTTTTTACTTGATCACGGCGTAGATGCCGATAGTGTCAAGCAAAGCATGAGTGCTTATGACCTCGACATAGCCACGGTAGATAGTGATGCAGAAAAAGACCTCGAATACACCGACAGCAAGCCACTGACAAAACCTACCAAGACCATAGAGATCAAGGAGGCGTGGTGCAATCCACGCGCTGACGATGAATGCACCGTGAACGGTCAGAAGGTATCAATAGCAGATCTGAATCAATACCTGCCACAGGTATATGAGCTAGAGATACTTAATGCAGGAGGCTATTGCGAGTACCCAATTTGCTATGACCAAAATGACAAGCCAGTAGGTCTCCGCTGAAGTTAATAACTTGCACCTCAAACTCCAGACACTATTTGGAATCTATCCTTACGAAGATACCCGTCCCCTAACAAGCGACGACAGACAACCTAAGTGAGCAGCCGAATGCTGCTCACAGGTTCGGCTCTGTTTTTTTTGCTAGCTTCTGTACGAAAAGTCGGTGTGGTTAGAATTGCCGCCATGATTGTCTGAAGGCCCGCATGACAAGGCGCTAACGATCTATCCGACGCATCGTGGGAGTTGATCAAGGATCTGGTTTCTCCAGAGCAAAAGATGGGTCGCCCACGCAACGATGATCGCCTGATGCTCCACGGAATTCTGTGGACTCTCTGCTCAGGCGCTGCTTGGCGCGATCTGCCGAAACATTTTGGGCCGTGGTCGACGCTGTATCAGCGTTTTCGTGACTGGGGCGACGGCGACTCGTACAACTCGGCCGGAACCAGGTAGCTCATGACGCGATTGTGGTTGAGCACCGCAACCGTCATTCCATCCGCATTGGCCATAACTCCGGATGGATTTTTCTTCAATTCGGGCACGCTGACTGCGATGTCGGCAAGAATGCTCTGCATACCAAGCCCCTAGATTTGATCTTTATTTAGGTCATAAAAGAGACGATGCGGCGAGCATCCACGTTGGGCCGTTCACCCCATTGCCCAGCGTGGAAAACACGTTGCCTCAGCGTCATGCAGGTATCAGAAAACCTGCCCCTTACGCAGGCACCTGGCCCCCTGCGGCCTCAGCAAAAGCCGCTGATTATCCTTGACCAGATAGCGCACGGCCTGGTGGACGTTGGTGCGAGCCTTCCGATCGTTTCGGCGAAGGGTGCCGACCGCGCATCGCTCCCCATAGCGTGCCTTGTCATGGTTGCAGCTATGAAAGCATCCCTGGCCGCGAGTGATGTGCTCCCACAGCTCGCCGATCTGCTGGGCCTTGTAAAGGTCACCACGTACCTCGGCGCCGTTGAAGAAGAAAGCGGCATGGATGTGGTAGCCCCGGCTCTCCCCTTGCTCCACCGCGCAGATGTAGCCGGTGAGATGCTTGAAAATCGGGTTGCGCACACGCTCGGCAATCAGACTGTCCAGATCATCGAAGACGTGCTCGGCCCGCAATCGTGCTCGGGCTACCGAGAGGTAGAACAGGTCGATCCTGACCACCACGCTACGCGAGTAACGATCAAGCACGGAATCAACGTAATCGACGATTCCGGTTTCCTGCTGCCTGGCCTGGTAGCGATGGTCATCCTTCCTGCGTAGATACCGGGGTTCTCGAATCAATTGGCGGATCCGGGCGACAAGGACGTTCATACTCTGGTGATAATCCAGGTAGTCCGTTCCCTCCTCGTCCAGACAGACAGGGCCGCGAGGGCTGCGCTCCAGCCCAACATCCTGGCAGGCCTCCCAGAATGCCTGAAGGTGTTCGCTATAGCGGTACTCACCACCTTGGTCGAACAGGTCGACCATCTGCTGGATATGATCGAAGTATCGAGAGAGTTGGGTTCGCTCGACCCGCTCCAACCCCGAGCGTATTGGCTTGAACCTGAATGCCGGCGCGTCGTGGCTCTCGATGGCCTGGACAAGCCGTTGAATCTGGATGGCGATATCGGATTGCGACAGGCAAGCATGGATGGGGCGTTTAGTCATGGGTAGGTACCTGATGGTTTAAGACATACAGGTACGGGGATGTGTACTTTTTAACCGATGATCTATTCCCTGATTAGAGCCTGGATGATGCTGCGGGATGAGATGACTCCTATGAAAAGGGTTAGATAGATAGCTAACTCCTATTTCAATAGTACCAGCCAGTCCGCCATTGACTTCCCTAAGCCAGGCAGGGCAACGAGGAGCCACATTGCCGCGCCTGCCGGAGAAAAAACCATCAACCATCTGGGTGAGTTAGCTGAGGTTGCACCCAGCCGGCATAAGCGTCATGACCAGCCGTAGCCAGCCATGACGCCGATGGTCGATGATCAACCAACCACCCCCAGGCGGCCAAATTGGCTTGGAGACTTCTCGGCCGAATCGCGTTCCTCGATCCTTGCCAGGATCCAGTCATGCACCTCGCTTTCGACCCAGGCGACGCAACGATCCCCCAGAGAGACTGGTTTGGGAAAGGTGCCATCCCCGATGTACTTGTAGATGGTCGAGCGGGCCAAGCCGGTCGAATCGATGACTTCTTTCAGGCGAATGATCCTCATGAACGGGCTCCTCGTATTCGTTCAGAGGATTGGCGGGGGCAGTAAAATTTGAACTATTTAATCACTAGCCGCATGGCTGGGTATGACGCGAGCCCATAGTGAATCCGATCAATCAGGTTGATATCGGCTTCTGCACTGTACGACTTGGGGTTAACGATACGAGGGCTTTCCTCCAGCAATATCGTGCACTCGGATAGCCACTCAGGAGGTGGCCGCAATAGCACCGTAATGATCGAACATCCCTTGTCCTGTAAAACCGGAAGTATGCTCAAGCCTCGCGAGTCGAACTCGATCCAATCCGCCTGCCCGAATCTTGACCTGTAATCCCGAGCGATCTTGAGCACCTCGCCGTGAAAATAGGCGATAACAGCTTTCCATTCCTTGTCAGCATCGTCCTGGCCGCCTTCGGGCGTGGACGGCTTTCGCAAGTTTTCCTCAATCTTTTCTCGAACCCAGCCATCGTCGACAAAATCTTTATCTCCGAGCTCACGCCAGTGGCGTGCAAGCAATTCGGATGCATATTGCAGGAGCATGATTTGCAGAAGTCTGAAAATCCGTCCTCCTTGGCCAGTAAGAAATCGGATCACAGCTTGGGGCGTTTCAGTTTGTGCTCGGTTGCCATTTCTGGCGCTCTTAACATCTCTCCATAGCCTTTCCTCGTGTGAGATACGCCTATCATCTTCCCAGCCCAGTCGGTGTACCACGACGGCACAGTTTCGCTTCAATCCAAAAGCGGGATGGTTCAGGTTGAGAAAATAGGTACTCGAGATCTTCCCGGCCCTGAAAACCGAGCTTGATGCTCCCGGCACGTAGCTACGGATCAGCCCCACCGCCAGCAACCGCTTGAGCCGATGTTTCAAACTCTCGGCATCCAGCCCCGTCAGTCGGATCAATTCCAGGTTGCTCACCCCGGTTACTTGCCCGAAGCGATCGGCACGCGCCAATAACGTTCCCAGCAGCAATCGGTTGGATGCACTCAAGCGACCACGAGCACCTGGCGGCGCAGGCTTTCCAACACTCGTCACAGCCGTCCTCTTCGCTTCGGTCTTTGGCGCTGCCCCCAACATCTCTACCGTCAGATCGTCTTCAGAAAACAGCCGCTCGAGGAGCTTGCCTTGCGCTCGGTCTGCATTTTTCTTTTCCATCAGCAGCGCCATCTCTGTGGCAACGATCCGGTAAGTGACTGCCGGTCGCCCTCGCCCAACACCTCTCGACAGTCGGCATACCGCACCGCAAGCAACGAGTTCGCCGAGAGCACCGCTCACCATCCGCTCGGAGACATGGAGCCATTTGGCCAGCGCCTTGGCATTGCCGGGCGTCTCGTCAGCACCATCGCGTAAGGCACGGCAAGCCATAGCCTCCAGCAGAAATCTCGCGTCTGCACCACAGCCTGCCAAGCTCACACTCATGTAATCGATAGTCAGCACAGCCCGCAATCCGACTTCAAATAAACTACAGTTTATACACCCTGTAAAAATTTATTTAAAGACACGTGTTACAAACGTATAACGTTACCGTAACTAAAAAACCATTGCATTATGACCATGACAGAATTACAAAAGAGCGCATCCAGACCAGAGGGTGGGAAGGTGGCTGAGAGCAACACGAAGTGGCTGCGTCAAAACGAGTGGGAATGGGCGGAAGTCTATTTGCGGAAGCGCGCCCCCAGAGAAATCTTCCTGGGTCAATTCGATAAACCGGGATATGCCAGGACGGCACGGATAATCGAGGATATCGAACAAACCACGGAAGGAATGAAACTGATCGAGCGCCTAAAGAACGCACTACGGCAGCGTAGATACCGCTCTCCGAGCAATGGCAGGCAGGCGTGCACCTTCTCCCTCCCGACAAAAACTGTGACAAGGCTCCGCCACCTGGCCAACAAGTACGAGCAAACGGAAACCTCGATAGTCGCTGCACTCATCGATGGCCTGGACGACATGACCAAGGCGCAGCAGGCACGGGAAGAGCAGTTGAAGAAAACCGCACAGATCGAGCGACAAGCAGCCAACCTTGCGAAGTCCCCCCTCAAGGCCCAACTGGAAGAGGCCATGAAGCAGTTGGAGCGCCAAGTCGAGCTTGTCGTCATGTGGGAACTGTCACTGGAGGCAGCCCAGCCACCTTTCGAGGGAGATGAAGCGGAAGCGCAACACGAGGTAGACAAAAGGATGAAGGACGTTCAACGAGCACTTCGCATCATTGCAGCCAAGCACGCAATCAGCAGTGAAAGGCTGATCTGAGTGCCTGTATCGCCCACCCGATCACAGTTGCTTGGATACCACCTATGAAAAGCTAGACCAGCCCCGGCCCGGTGACTTTCATAGACTCCCGTCTGCCTGTCGAAGCTATGCTTGGCGTGCAACCGGAAAGCGCCCGGCACCCATGTACATCCCTGCAACTAATGAGACACGCTTTCAATCAGCCATTCAGGAATGTCCCGCATGCCATGTAAAACGCGCCATACATCAACATGGTCATCGCGTTCAACGTAGAACACCAGATAGGGATAGCGCTTCAGCGACCAGTAAAGCAACCCTGGAAAACCCAGCTCATGGGCGTACCGAGACATACCCGAGGCCGGATGGCGGCTGATGTGGCTATAGGCATTTTCAAGGGCATCGATAAAACCGAGTGCAGGCTGCTCGGCCTGCTCACCAAGGTAATAGCTGACAGCGTCCTCTACATCCTGGCTGGCAAGGGCTCGCGGAATGACAGGCTTGGCCTTCATTCCCGAGCCTTACGAACCCTGGCGCGCAAAGATTCGAAGTAGGCACCATCCAGGGGAGCAGTGGGAGCCGATTCAGCCCCGGCCAGTAATAGACCACGGAGGTGCTGCCGATCCTGATCCTTGCGAATCAGCTCCCGCACATATTCGCTGCTGGTGCTGTAGCCTCGCTGGCTGACCTGGTCATCGACGAAGCTCTTGAGGGCGTCCGGCAGAGAGATATTCATGGTACTCATGGCTTTGTCCGCCTTTGACAAAATTTGCCAAAGTATACACCTCGAGCTATGAGATTGGCGCTCACCAGCTTCTGCTGGCGGATCCAATCTCTGCGGCAGATAACCATGATGGCCTGGGTTGTATAATGCGGCCTGCCCCCACCACATGCTTTTGACTCCAAAATAATGCAGGATCCCGCCGAATGAATAACCTTCGACTAGTTGCAACTGGCTGATGTCTTTCTCCAGCAGCGCTACCATCTTTTCTAATTGCCGTACTTCACCTTCTTTTCGTCGAGCATAGGAAATCACATGGTTGAGGTAGTCCCTATGCCTCTCAAGCTCGCTTGCTTGAACTCCGCCAAAACCGGCCGAAAGGTAGCTATCACGGACTGAATGGAAGGGATACAGAGCGCTTCGACGCTCCTCAGCTCTTTCAAGAAATTCGATAAAAGCCTTTGCTCGCTCCTCTCCAGCCAGCGCACTAACCATCTGCCCCCGCTCATCTTCAAGCTCGTTACGCGCAACCTGCAGCATTTCTTCAGCGATATGAATCTGATCAGAAATGACTTTATTGTCTAGCGGAGGACCTATCATCATGTGGTGATCTCAACTGCTAAATAGTGTTCGAAAGCTATCACTTGAAACCAGGCGCGTGCAGGATCTATGACGTTCGTCGAAGACCCCCTTGCCTTGGCCTCTCACTCGGCAGATTGCAGCAAAAAATACCGGTGGGGCAAAAAGTGGGGCAAAAATCGGAAGCGCTCAAAAACTACCAGGCATAAAAAAATCCAATCACCGCTAAGTGACTGGATTTCTTGAGGTTTTTTGGTCGGGACGGAGTGATTCGAACACTCGACCCCTTGCACCCCATGCAAGTGCGCTACCGGGCTGCGCTACGCCCCGACGGGTGTTGCTGGTGCCTTTGGCGTTAGCCGAAAGCGGGAGAAACTATAAACTAAGCATCTGAATTGTGGAAGGTTTTTCTTCGAATTCATTTGCGCAGGACGTGGAGTACATCCTCCAGCTCGGCGATCATCTGCTTGATGAGCTGCTTGTACTGGGTGGTGTCGTCCTTGGCTTCTTCGCCGGTCAGGCGCAGGCGTGCGCCACCGATGGTGAAGCCCTGATCGTACAGCAAGGCGCGGATCTGGCGGATCATCAGCACGTCCTGGCGCTGGTAATACCGACGGTTGCCGCGACGCTTGACCGGGTTGAGCTGTGGAAACTCCTGCTCCCAGTAACGAAGCACATGCGGTTTGACCGCACAGAGTTCACTGACCTCGCCGATGGTGAAGTACCGCTTGCCGGGTATGACAGGCAGTTCGTCGTTATGACTTGGTTCCAGCATAGGCTTCAACCCTGGCTTTGAGCTTCTGGCCGGGGCGGAAGGTCACGACACGGCGGGCCGTGATCGGGATCTCCTCCCCTGTTTTTGGATTACGACCGGGGCGCTGACGCTTATCGCGCAGATCGAAGTTACCGAAGCCTGAGAGCTTCACCTGCTCATTGAGTTCCAGTGCCTGGCGGATTTCTTCGAAGAAGAGCTCCACCAGTTCCTTGGCTTCTCGTTTGTTCAGGCCCAGCTCATCGTACAGACGTTCGGCCATCTCAGCTTTCGTCAGTGCCCCCATACGCTAGTTCCTTAACGTGGCGTTGAACCTTTGTTCCAGGGAGGTGAGGATGTTTTGCGTGGTGGTGCTCACCTCATCGTCATTTAGAGTGCGCGATGGATGCTGCCAGGTCAAGCCGACCGCCAGGCTTTTTCTATGCGGATCAATACCTTTACCCTGATAAACATCAAATAACCTGAGGTCGGTGAGCCACTCGCCGGCCTGCTCGCGAATGTCGGCCAACAGGTTCTGGGCCGGCACGTCACGGTCGACCAGCAGCGCCAAGTCGCGGCGCACTTCCGGGAAGCGCGACAGCTCCTTGAACGCCGGCATGCGGCCTGCGGTGATTTCGCTCAGCAGCAGCTCGAACAGGAACAGCGGCTGATCCAGGCCGAGGGCCTTGGCCAGCTCCGGGTGGATGGCACCT
Organism: Pseudomonas sp. PA15(2017); assembly: GCF_001945395.1. Classification (GTDB taxonomy): domain Bacteria; phylum Pseudomonadota; class Gammaproteobacteria; order Pseudomonadales; family Pseudomonadaceae; genus Aquipseudomonas. Next base: position 108,579 of record NZ_MSXV01000044.1, read on the forward strand.
AGGTAACCGACCAGGCGCCCTTCGCGCTCGATGCGGGCGGTCTGGCCCGGGTGCAGGGCACTGTGCTCGCCCGGCACGAAGGTGAAGCTGGCGACGTCGCCTGCAGCGGCCAGCAGGGCCTCCACATCCGCCTTGGCGTCGAAGAAGTCGACGCTGTCACGGCCATGGGCCCAGCTTTCCGGCAGGCGGCTGCCGGTGATCACGCCGGCGAGCATTGGCTCTTGCTTCAGCTCACCCAGCTGGCCGACGAAACGCAGGCCGCTTTCGAACAGGCGCACGCGCGACTGCTGGCGGTTGAGGTTGTGCTCCACGGCCTTGACCAGGCCCGGCCACAGCGAGGCGCGCATGGCGGCCATGTCGGCGGAGATCGGGTTGGTCAGGGTCAGCGGCTTGACGCCCGGGCTGAACAGCTCGAACAGCTTGGGATCGATGAAGCTGTAGGTGATCGCTTCCTGGTAACCACGGGCCACCAGCAGGCGGCGCAGCATCGGCAGGTCAGCGACGGCTTCGGCCTTGGTCTGCGGCGCCAGGCGCGCTTGCGGATAACGCACCGGCAGGCGGTTGTAACCATACAGGCGGGCCAGCTCTTCGATCAGGTCGACTTCCAGGCTGATGTCGAAGCGGTGGCTCGGCACCTTAACCTGCCACTGCCCTGCTCCGCCTTCGACGCTCAGGCCCAGGGCACCCAGCAGCTTGACGATCAGCTCGTCGTCGAGCTTGAGGCCGAGCATCTGCTCGACGCGCTCGGCACGCAGGCTGATCGGCGCGACGCTTGGCAGTTGCGCCGAGTCGACCGCTTCAATGATCGGGCCGGCTTCGCCGCCAACGATCTCCAGCAGCAGCGCGGTGGCGCGCTCCATGGCTTCGCGGGCCAGTTGCGAATCCACGCCACGCTCGAAGCGGTGCGAAGAATCGGTGTGCAGGCCGTAGGAACGGGCCTTGCCAGCCACGGCGATGGTGTCGAAGAAGGCGCTTTCCAGGAACAGATCATGGGTGGTGGCGCTGACGCCACTGTGCTCGCCGCCCATCACGCCGGCGATGGCCAGGGCGCGCTGGTGGTCGGCGATTACCAGGGTGTCGGCACGCAGGGTGACTTCCTGGCCGTCGAGCAGCACCAGCTTCTCGCCCTCTTCGGCCATGCGCACGCGAATGCCGCCCTGGATCACGTCCAGGTCGAAGGCGTGCATCGGCTGGCCGAGTTCGAGCATCACGTAGTTGGTGACGTCGACGGCGGCATCGATGCTGCGCACGTCGGCGCGGCGCAGGCGCTCGACCATCCAGCGCGGGGTCGGCTTGGACAGGTCGACGTTGCGCACCACGCGCCCCAGGTAACGCGGGCAGGCTTGCGGAGCCAGCACTTCGACCGGGCGCACTTCATCGTGGGCCGGGGCGACCGCCGCGACTTGCGGGCGGGTGACCGGCGCGTCGTACAGCGCGCCGACTTCACGGGCGAGACCCGCCAGGGACAGGCAGTCACCGCGATTGGGGGTCAGGTCGACCTCGATGCTGACGTCGTTGAGCTCGAAGTACTCGCGGATGTCCTGGCCAACCGGCGCATCGGCCGGCAGTTCCAGCAGGCCGTCGTTGTCTTCGCTGATCTGCAGCTCGGAGGCCGAGCAGAGCATGCCGTTGGACTCGACGCCGCGCAGCTTGGCCTTCTTGATCTTGAAGTCGCCGGGCAGCTCGGCACCGATGGTGGCGAACGGAATCTTCAGGCCGGGGCGCACGTTGGGCGCGCCGCACACCACCTGGAAGGTTTCGCTGCCGTTGCTGACCTGGCACACGCGCAGTTTGTCGGCATCGGGGTGCTGCTCGGTGCTCAGCACTTCACCGACGATCACGCCGCTGAAGGCACCGGCCACCGGGCTGACGCTGTCGACTTCCAGGCCGGCCATGGACAGGCGCGCGACCAGTTCGTCACGGCTAGCCTGGGGGCTCACCCAGCTGCGCAGCCACTGTTCACTGAATTTCATGTTGTCTGTTCTCCTGATCGAATTCGATTACGAAACTGCTGGGGGCTAGCGAAATTGCGCCAGGAACCGCAGGTCGTTATCGAAGAACAGCCGTAAATCGTTGACGCCATAGCGCAGCATGGCCAGGCGCTCGACGCCCATGCCGAAGGCGAAGCCGGAGTATTTTTCCGGGTCGATGCCGCTCATGCGCAGCACATTGGGGTGCACCATGCCGCAGCCCATCACCTCCAGCCAGCCGGTCTGCTTGCACACGCGGCAGCCTTTGCCGCTGCACATCACGCACTGCATGTCGACTTCGGCCGACGGTTCGGTGAACGGGAAGAAGGAAGGACGGAAACGCACGCCCAGGGGCTTCTCGAAGAACACGCGGAGGAATTCCTCGATGGTGCCCTTGAGGTCGGCGAAGCTCACGCCTTCGTCCACGAACAGGCCTTCGACCTGATGGAACATCGGCGAGTGGGTGATATCGGAATCGCAACGGTACACGCGGCCCGGGCAGACGATACGGATCGGCGGCTGCTGGGCTTCCATGGTGCGTACCTGTACCGGCGAGGTGTGGGTACGCAGCAGCATGTTGGCGTTGAAATAGAAGGTGTCGTGCATGGCACGCGCCGGGTGGTGGCCCGGAATGTTGAGCGCCTCGAAGTTGTGGTAGTCGTTCTCCACTTCGGGGCCTTCGGCGATGCCGTAACCAATGCGGGTAAAGAACTGCTCTACGCGCTCCAGGGTACGGGTGACCGGATGCAAGCCACCGGACGCCTGGCCGCGGCCCGGCAGGGTGACATCGATACGTTCGGCAGCGAGCTTGGCACTCAGGGCCGCCGACTCGAGAATCTCTTTACGGCTGTTGAGGGCGTCCTGGACGCGCTCCTTGGCCGAGTTGATCAGCGCGCCCGCCTTGGGGCGTTCTTCGGCAGACAGGTTGCCCAGAGTCTTCATGACCTGGGTCAGCTCGCCTTTCTTGCCCAGATAGTGAACCCGCAGTTGTTCCAGGGCGTTCACATCGTCGGTGTGACTGACAGCCTCGAGCGCTTGCGAGACCAGCACATCCAGATTTTCCATTTACAGACTCCAGATACGAAACAGGGGAAGAGCTTGAAGGCTCTTCCCCTGTCGATGACGTTTAGAGTCGACCTGCGGGTTACGCCTGTCGCCTCTAGTGCACCGGGAAACCCGGTGATTGTCGGGGACTTAAGCCAGTACGGCTTTCGCTTTCTCGACAATCGCAGCAAACGCCGCTTTTTCGTTCACTGCCAGATCAGCCAGAACCTTGCGGTCGATTTCGATCGACGCTTTTTTCAGGCCAGCGATCAGACGGCTGTAGGACAGACCGTTGATGCGAGCACCAGCGTTGATACGAGCGATCCACAGAGCGCGGAATTGACGCTTCTTCTGGCGACGGTCACGGTAGGCGTATTGACCCGCCTTGATGACAGCCTGCTTGGCAACACGGAATACACGCGAACGTGCGCCGTAGTAGCCTTTAGCCAGTTTCAGGATTTTTTTGTGACGAGCACGAGCGATAACGCCACGCTTAACACGAGCCATGAGTAATTTCCTCTATCTTGACCGAGATTAACGAACGCGCAGCATGCGCTCGACTTTTGCCTTGTCCGACGGATGCATCAGCTCGCTACCGCGAAGTTGACGCTTACGCTTGGTGGACATCTTGGTCAGGATGTGGCTCTTGAAAGCATGCTTGTGCTTGAAGCCCGCAGCCGTTTTGAGAAAGCGCTTGGCAGCGCCGCTCTTGGTTTTCATCTTTGGCATGTTCGTAACTCCGCATTCAGTTGATATAGATAACCATAAGGCCTGCCGTGCCCTGGAGGTTATTTCTTGCGTTTGGGGGCGATGACCATCATTAGCTGGCGTCCTTCCATCTTAGGATGCTGTTCGACGGTACCGTGTTCAGCGAGGTCGGCTTCGACCCGCTTCAACAGTTCCATACCCAGCTCCTGGTGGGCCATCTCACGGCCACGGAATCTCAGAGAGATCTTGGCCTTGTCCCCTTCCATCAGGAAACGTACCAGGTTGCGTAGTTTTACCTGGTAATCCCCTTCTTCCGTCCCTGGACGAAACTTGATTTCCTTGATCTGCTGCTGGTGCTGGTTCTTCTTGGCAATGGCAGCTTGCTTCTTCTTCTCGAAGAGGTGCTTGCCGTAGTCCATGATCCTGCACACAGGCGGCTGGGCGTCGGCAGAGATTTCTACCAGGTCCAGCTTGGCCTCTTCAGCGATCCTAAGCGCTTCATCAATAGAGACGATGCCAATTTGCTCACCGTCAGCGCCAATTAACCGAACCTCGCGTGCCGAGATATTCTCGTTGATCGGAGCCTTCGGGGCGCCTCGTTTATCTTGTCTCATATCACGCTTAATAATGATTACTCCAATTCTTGGCGACCACGCCGGGAAACCGCTTGCGCGAGCAATTCAGTGAATTGAGCGACGGGCATGGAGCCCAGATCGGCACCCTCACGAGTGCGCACAGCGACAGTTCTTGTCTCGACTTCCCGATCGCCGATCACCAGCAGATAGGGAACCTTGAGCAAAGTATGCTCGCGGATTTTAAAGCCAATCTTCTCGTTCCTCAAGTCCGACTTGGCACGAAATCCGTTTTGATTCAACGTTTTTTCGACTTCGAGGGCGAAATCGGCCTGCTTGTCGGTAATGTTCATGATCACCGCCTGGGTCGGCGCCAGCCACGCCGGGAACACGCCGGCATAGTGCTCGATCAGCATGCCGATGAAGCGCTCGAACGAACCGAGGATGGCACGGTGCAGCATGACCGGGCGCACGCGGCTGTTGTCTTCGGCGATGTAGCTGGCGTCGAGGCGCTCCGGCAGGTTCGGATCGTACTGCAGGGTGCCGCACTGCCAGTTACGGCCGAGGCAGTCGCGCAGGGTGAACTCGATCTTCGGGCCGTAGAACGCGCCCTCGCCCGGCTGGTATTCCCACTCCAGGCCGGATTCGTTCAGCGCATCGGCCAGTGCGCCTTCGGCGCGATCCCACAGCTCTTCGGAACCCACGCGCTTGGCCGGGCGAGTCGACAGCTTCATGGCGATGTCGGTGAAGCCGAAGTCCTTGTAGACGTCCAGGGTCAGCTTGATGAAATCGGCCGCTTCCTTCTTCACCTGTTCTTCGGTGCAGAAGATGTGCGCATCGTCCTGCACGAAGCCACGCACGCGCATGATGCCGTGCAGCGCGCCGGACGGTTCGTTGCGGTGGCAGGCACCGAACTCGGCGAGGCGCAGCGGCAGGTCACGGTAGGACTTCAAACCCTGGTTGAACACCTGCACGTGGCACGGGCAGTTCATCGGCTTCACCGCGTAGTCACGGCTTTCCGACGAGGTGGTGAACATGTTCTCGGCGTAGTTGGACCAGTGGCCGGAGCGCTCCCAGAGGATGCGATCGACGACCTGCGGGGTCTTGATTTCCAGGTAACCGTTCTCGCGCTGCACCTGGCGCATGTACTGCTCGAGCACCTGATAGACGGTCCAGCCGTTGGCGTGCCAGAACACCATGCCCGGTGCTTCTTCCTGCAGGTGAAACAGGTCGAGCTGTTTGCCGATCTTGCGGTGATCACGCTTCTCGGCTTCTTCGATGCGCTGGATGTAGGCCGCCAGCTGCTTCTTGTCCGCCCAGGCGGTGCCGTAGACGCGCTGCAGCTGCTCGTTCTTGGCGTCGCCACGCCAGTAGGCGCCGGACAGCTTGGTCAGCTTGAACGCCTTGAGGAAGCGGGTGTTGGGCACGTGCGGGCCGCGGCACATATCCACGTATTCTTCGTGGTAGTACAGGCCCATAGACTGCTCGCCCGGCATATCGTCGACCAGGCGCAGCTTGTAGTCTTCGCCACGGGACTTGAACACGTCGATGACTTCGGCACGCGGCGTCACTTTCTTGATGACGTCGTAGTCCTTGTCGATCAGCTCTTTCATGCGCGCTTCGATGGCGGTCACGTCTTCAGGCGTGAAGGGGCGCTCATAGGCGATGTCGTAATAGAAGCCATCGTCGATGACCGGACCGATGACCATGCGCGCAGTCGGGTACAGCTGCTTGACCGCGTGACCGACCAAGTGGGCGCAGGAGTGGCGGATGATCTCGACGCCCTCCTGGTCCTTCGGCGTGATGATCTGCAGGGTCGCATCGTTTTCGATCAGGTCGCAGGCGTCGACCAGACGGCCGTCGACCTTGCCGGCAACGGTGGCCTTGGCCAAGCCGGCGCCAATGGATTGCGCCACCTCGAGTACGGATACCGGGTGATCGAACGAACGCTGACTGCCATCGGGAAGAGTAATGGTGGGCATGGCGCCTCCTCTCCTAGTGGTGACCTCTACCAAAGGCCACATGGGTTGGGATGAGCCAGTAAGCGATCCGGTGGCGTATCTGCCATACAGAGGCAGGGGCCGTGAGGCCAACCGAGAACGAACCGCAGTCACTGGAGGATGTGAAACGGTGGATGCTTTCAGAATCGCGCGAGCCTGACAAGGCAAACCGGCCATCTTCGAGAAACTCCGAAGCACCGGGCGCAACCCGCGACGGCAACGCAAAAACGACGAGCAAAAAAAATGGCCGCCGAAGCGACCATTTAAAGAATTTGGTAGGCACAATTGGATTCGAACCAACGACCCCCACCATGTCAAGGTGGTGCTCTAACCAACTGAGCTATGTGCCTGCTGTGGGTGCGCATTCTACGGAGCAGCGAAAAAGAGTCAACACCTTTTTTCGCTAACTGACTAAAAAAACTGAGTTTTTTTGATTTGGTGGGTTTGGATGCCCTGCCCCTTTGCGCGAGGCTGCCGGAAATTCCTGGGTATCGCTTCGCTCGACCCAGGCTACGACTCGGCACTTATGTGGAGGGCGTGCCGTGGGTAAGCCTCGTATCTCGATGCAGCTATCGATGGGCTGTGCCCGTCCTACGGTCAATAAGGGGGAGCGGTGATCTCCGTGGGAGCGGGCGGGGAAGCCTAGTTCATGCCCGCGAAAGTAAATCGCGGGCATGGCCCGCTCCCACAATTAAGCCGCTTCCGACTATGAGGGAGTTGCCCTACTCTATTTTCGACACAAACAAAAAACGGCGCTCGATGAGCGCCGTTCGTTTTCCCGCAATTACCACTACTGAACCGGACAGGCCACAGGAGCCGCGCACTGCTCGCTGGCAGCGCCCTGCTTGCCGATCACGGTGAAGCGCTTGTCGTCCGGTTTCAGGCGCTGGGCGCACTGGCGGGCACTGGCGGCTTCGGCCTTGCAGCCGCGCTCGTCGAGCACCTGGGACAGGTTGAACCAGCCCGGAGCGAAATCCGCCTGGCGGCTGACGCTTTCGCGAAAAGCCGCCTCGGCGCCGCGCAGGTCACCGCCGGCATAGCGGCTGTTGGCCAGGGCGAACCAGCCCACGGCCTGTTCGGGCCAACGCTGGGTCGCGGTGCGGTAGGCGTGCTGGGCGACGTCCTTGCGGCCAACCTCCTCCAGATCCGCCGCGGCTTTGAGCCATACGGTCGGCTCGGCGGTGGCGGGCAAGGTATCGGGCGGCACGGTGACCACGGCCCAGCGATTGCCACGGGCCCAGGTTTTGTCGAAGGCGGCGAATTCGGTCACCCAGCGGCGGGTGGTGCCGGAGCGCAGGATGAGTTTCTCTTCACGACGGTCGTAGCCCACCAGCACCGCAAAATGCCACCGCGGGTACCAATCGAAGCCCAGGTTCTGCAACACCAGCACGGGGTTGCCGGCAGCGACCTCGGCGAGCAGCGAGTCGAGCTGCGGCTTGAGCGGGTAGACGAGCAGGTCGTGAGCGCGCGCCGCGGCGACCATCTCGACCTGCAGGCTGCCTTCACGGCCAGGAATGTAGACCTGATCCTGCAGGAAGCCCGGCGTGGTCAGCACACCGCGCTGGTTGAGCATGGTCGCCAGGGCGGCCGGCCCACATTGATAGGCGCTCTGCGGATAGAAGGGAACGCTGCTGAGCTCGACCCGCTCAGGCAGGCGCCCGGTTTCCGGTGACAACACCGGAGACCGGGCGCACGCACTGAGCAGAACGATCAGAAATGAAGCGCAGAGCAGTCTTAGCGATTTATGCATTTCACGAAACTGAAGATGTCGGTGGCGCAGAGCATATCGGTGATGATGAAGATCACCAAGAACAACACGATGATGCCAACCACGCCGGCACCAGCCGGGGCTTCAGACAGTTGCTGGTTGAATTGCGACAGTTCGGCACTGGTCAGGTTGTTGATGCGGTTCTCTACCTGGTCACGCTCCACGCCCATGGCGAGCAGTTTGTCCTTGACCTGCTGATCATCGAGCATCGACAGCAGTTGCTGACGGTCGACCTGCTGTTGCTGCTCGGTCAGCACTTCACCCGTGCCGATCATCGCGGCATTGGCGAGTGGAACCTGGGCGATCATCAGGACATGGAACACTGCCAGCATGGCAGCCAAGCGACGAAAGAACGGGGATTTGGTCATTTTTGGTATCTCCTCATCAACCATCATCCTAGACCCGTGTGGCACACAGCCAGTTCCGCCTATATCTGCCGCTCGCTCGCCCTCCCCTACACGCCTGTGACTGCGCGGCCTGCAGCCGCATCGGCCGCCCCTGAGCAAAGGCCTTTCTCCATTAACCAAAAGCTCAGGCCATGGTGCCCAATTCGCTGCTCAGGTAATCGAGAAAACAGGTGATACGCGAGGTGAGCGCCGTGTTGCGGTAGTACACGGCGTGGATCGGCTGACGAACCTCCACGGTGTGTTCGGCGAGCACCTGCACCAGATCGCCGCGGCTGCGGTCGAGGTGGGTCATGAAGTCCGCCAGGCAGACCATCCCAACGCCCTCCAGCGCCAGCTGACGCAAGGTTTCGCCGCTGGAGGCCTGCAAGGTCGGCACGATGTCCAGGCTTTCGCCCCCGGCGTGGCGCAGCGGCCAACGGTTGAGGCTGTCGGGCTGGGTGAAGCCAAGCAGGCTATGGCCTTGCAGCGCGGCGACGCTAGCGGGCGCGCCGTGGGCGGCCAGGTACGCCGGGCTGGCCAGCACCCGCAGCCGGCTGCTGTCCAGCGGCCGTGCGTGCAGGGTCGAGTCGCGCAATGGGCCGATACGGATGGCCACGTCGGTGCGCTGCTCGATGAGGTCGATGATCTGGTCGCTGCTGTGCAGCTCCAGCTCGATGTTCGGGTAGCGCTCGCGAAACCCCTTGATCAGCGGCACCACGGCATGCAGCACGAACGGCGCCGCGGCGTTGACGCGCAAGCGTCCGGCTGGCGTTTGCCGGCGCACGCGCATCTGTTCTTCGGCCTCCTCGACGCTGGCGAGGATCCGCCGCGCCTGAAGCAGAAAAGCCTGTCCCTCTTCGGTCAGCTCCAGGCGCCGGGTGGTGCGCTGCAGCAGGGTGACATCGAGCTTCTCTTCAAGCCGGCTGAGGGCGCGGCTGATGCCCGAAGCGGTCTGCCCCAGTTGCTGAGCGGCGGCGCTGATCGAGCCGGCGGCGACCACGGTGCTGAACGCGAGGAGTTCGTCGAGGGAGGTTTTCATGGCGGCAATTCGTGACCGAGCAGCAAATATGTTTGCCATGAAACGCGGTTTTTCCGCACAAGTCCACGCTCCATACTCACTCGCCAATCCAGCGCAACAAGCGCTGGGCAGTGCTGTCAGCTGCAGACAGTCGTTCATTTCACAGGAGACTCCCATGCCACAGATTCCCGCCCTCGGCCTCGGCACCTACCGCCTCAAGGACCAGCAGGTCATCGACTCGGTACGCAATGGCCTGGAGCTCGGCTACCGGCACATCGATACCGCTCAGATCTACGGCAACGAGGCCGAGGTTGGCCAGGCCATCGCCGATGGTGGCGTGCCGCGCAGCGAACTGTTCGTCACCACCAAGATCTGGGTCGACAACCTGGGCGCCGACAAGCTGATCCCCAGCCTCAAGGAGAGCCTGCACAAGCTGCGCATGGAGCAGGTCGACCTGACGCTGATTCACTGGCCGTCGCCAGACGATGAACTCCAGGTCGCCGAGTACCTGGCTGCCCTCTTGGAAGCCAAGGCTGCCGGCCTCACCGCACAGCTGGGGGTTTCCAACTTTACCAACGCGCACCTGCAGCAGGCCATGGAAGTGGTCGGCGCCGATCAGATCGCCACCCACCAGGTGGAGATTCACCCCTTCCTGCAGAACCGCAAGGTCGTCGAATTCGCCCAGGAACACGGCATTCACCTGACCGCCTACATGCCACTGGCCTATGGCAAGGTGATGAGCGATCCGGTGATCCAGGAAATCGCCAGCCGGCATGCCGCCAACCCGGCGCAGGTCGCACTGGCCTGGGCGCTGCAACAGGGCTTCGCAGTGATCCCCTCGTCGACCAAGCGCGCCAATCTGGAGAGCAATCTCGGCGCTTTGAAGCTCACCCTCAGCGACCAGGACATGGCCGCCATCGCCGGGCTGGAGCGCGGCGAACGCCTGGCCAACCCGGACTTCGCGCCGCAGTGGGATTGAGCGCCCGGCTCAGAGCCTGTTCACGATCTTTATACGCCTGAAGCGGCAAGTACAAGGCAGAAGCGGCCGTTCGCCGATCCACTGTGGGAGCGCGCCATGCGCGCGAAAAATCGCGGGCATGGCCCGCTCCCACAGGCACTGCGCCGATGTCCGCTCCCGCCACTTGGCTGCCAGAATCCGCGAGCATGGGCTGAACGGTCATGAACAGCCCCTCAGAAGTCGACCTTGCCCCTGCCCGCCTTGATCGCCCCACGCTTGGCCTTGCCTTCCAGCCGGCGCTTCTTCGACCCGAGGGTCGGTTTGGTCGGGCGCCGGGCTTTCTCGGTCTTGCCGGCCGAGCGGATCAGCTCGGCCAGGCGCTCCAGGGCGTCGGCGCGGTTCTGTTCCTGGGTACGGTACTGCTGGGCCTTGATGATCACCACGCCATCGGCGGTAATGCGGCTGTCACGCATGGCCAGCAGCCGCTCCTTGTAGAGCGGCGGCAGTGAGGACGCCTGGCTGTCGAAGCGCAGGTGCATGGCGCTGGACACCTTGTTGACGTTCTGCCCACCAGCCCCTTGGGCGCGGATGGCAGTGAGTTCGACTTCATCGTCAGGCAGATGAACGCTGTTGGAGATGACCAGCATGGGGCGCCTTGTCTCGAGTGGGCGTGCAGGATAGCCCAGGGTAGACGCCAGCATGGCTGAAACCTTTGCTTGAAATTTCCCTCTACGCCCCTTGAGACGCTCAAGTAAGTTAAGCGACCCGCCCTCCCCAGCCTGCGAGAACATCCATGGATTCGATCACCCAAGCCGTACTTGGCGCCAGCATCCAGGGCGCGCTGTTGGGGCGCTGGCAGGGGCGCAAGGCCCTGCTGTACGGCGCCGTGTTGGGCACCCTGCCAGACCTCGACGTGGTGATCGACTACGGCGACTCGGTGGCGGCGATGACCTATCACCGGGGCTTCAGCCACTCGCTTTTCGTGCTGACCGGATTCGCCCTTCTGCTGACCTGGCTGCTGCGACAATGGCGGCCTAACCCCGGTTACTCGTCACGGCGCTTGTTCCTGGCAATCTGGCTGGTGCTGATCACCCATCCTCTTCTCGATGCATTCACCAGTTACGGCACGCAACTACTCTGGCCATTCGCGCCGACGCCGGCGGCCTGGTCGAGCATCTTCATCATCGACCCGATCTACAGCCTGCCGCTGCTGGGCGCGGTGATCTACGGGCTGATCACCGGTTTGCAGGACAAGGCCAACCCGGTGGTCAACTGGGCCCTGGCGTTTTCCACGGTTTACCTCGCCTCGACCCTGGGCGGCAAGTACATGGCCGAGCATCGCGTGGAGCAGGAGCTGGCGCGCCAGGGCATCGAAGCCGAGGCCATCTTCAGCTCGCCGACGCCGTTCAACACGCTGCTGTGGCGCGTGGTGGCCATCGAGGGCGAGGATTATCACGAAGCATTGGTTGGCTGGTTCGACAGCGCGCCACCAGTGCTGGAGCGCATGCCGCGCGGTGCGGCCCTGAGTCAGGCCCTGGACGACTCACCGGCCCACCAGCGCCTGAAGTGGTTCACCAACGACATACTGCGTTATGACCACATCGGCGATCACCTGGTGGTCACCGACATTCGCCTGGGCATGACCGGCTTCCACCCTTTCCGCTTCGACTTCGCCCATTGGCAGAACGACGCCTGGCAGGTGCAACCCTTTATCGAGCGCTGGCCTTCGGAACGCGGTGACATGCAGCGCCTGGCCCTGCTCTGGCAGCGCATCTGGCGGCCGGCGACACCCGTGCCACTGGCCTTGTGGGCCAGCGAGCTGAGCGTCGATCCAAAAGGTGACGGCCCGTCCGACAGCGACCTGCCCCCAGGCCGCGAAGCCGCCAGCTCCGCAAGCGACAAAGGCGACCCGGCGCTGTAACGGCGCCAGGCTGCGGTAGGCGGGAAATCACCCCGGGTATCGCAGGCTCAACCCGGGCTACCACTGCAGCCCGCAACATCAGCCCAGACCGTAGCCTGGGTGGAGCGAAGCGATACCCGGGAAGCCGTCTACCGGGCATCCGCGATCTCAGGTCCGGAACTGCCGCACCAGGCCCTGCAGTTCGACGCCCAGGCGCGCCAGTTCGGCGCTCGAGGTGGCGGTCTGCTGGCTGGCACTGGCGCTCTGCTCGCCGATATCACGTACCCGGGTGACGCTTTCGCTGATGGTTTCCGCCACGGCGCTTTGCTCTTCCGCGGCAGCGGCGATCTGCTGGTTCATCTGCTCGATGGTGCTCACCGCCTGGGTGATGCGGCCCAGCGCGTCGCCCGCCTCGCCGGCCAGGCCCACGGTGCGCTGGGTCAGCGCGCGGCTACCTTCCATCTGCGTGGCCGCGCCGTCGGCGAGGCGTTGCAGGTTGGCGATCAGGTTCTCGATTTCCTGGGTCGAATCGTGGGTACGACGGGCCAGCGCGCGCACTTCGTCCGCCACCACCGCGAAGCCGCGGCCCTGGTCGCCGGCGCGTGCTGCTTCGATGGCGGCGTTGAGCGCCAGCAGGTTGGTCTGTTCGGCCACCGCGCGAATCACTTCCAGCACGCTGCCGATACGCCCGCTCTCCTGATTCAGAGCCTGCATGGCCTCGGCCGACTGCTCGACCTCCTGGGCCAGCTTGCCGACCTGGCTGATGGCCTGCTGCACCACCTGGTTGCCCTGCTGCGCTTCGCGGTCGGCATCGGCGGCGGCCAACGAGGCCTGCTCGGCGTTCTGCGCCACTTCCTGCACGGTGGCGGCCATCTGGTGCATGGCGGTGGCGGTCTGTTCGGTTTCGACCTTCTGGGTCTGCACGCCGGCACTGGTCTGGGCGGTGATGGCGGACAGTTGCTCGGCGGCCGCGGCAATCTGCCCGACGCCGCTGCCAATGCGGCCGACCAGGTCGCGCAGGCTGCTGGTCATGCCCTGCATGGCCTCGAGCAACTGGCCCAGCTCGTCGCGGCGGTTCTGTGGCAGATCCTGGCTCAGGTCACCGCCAGCGATGCGCCGCGCGAACTCGACGGTCTGGCGCAGCGGCGCGACGATGGAGCGGCTGATGGTGAAGGCGGCGAACAGGCCGATCAGCACCGCCGCGAGGCCCATGCTGCCGAGCAGCAGCATGGCGCTGCGGCTGTCGTCGCTCATGGTCTGTTCTTCGATATTCTTGGCCTGCTCGGCCAGTACCAATACCTGGTCAGCCTGCTTGAGCATGGCGGCATCGCTGGCCAGGCTCTGCTCGTGCACCTGCTGGAAGTTGGTGAACGCCTGCTGGTAATTGGTCAAGGCCACCAGGGCGGCTTCGATGGCGCGCTTCTGGTCTTCGTCGAGCCAGACCATCAGGCCATTGGCCGAGGACTGCAGGTCGTAACTGACGAAATTCCAGTCCTCCAGCGCCGAGGGCGAGCCATCGATGATGAACTGGCTCTCGTGGCTGCGCAGTTCGAGCATGCGTTTGCTGAGGTTCGAGGCGGTCTCGGCCAGGGTCAGCGGGTCGCTGCCGCGCAGCTGGTCGCCGGCCAGGCGCAACTCACGCACGGCGTCGTACATGCCCAGCTCGATCATCTCGAACTGGCTGCGCGCCTCCTGGGCGGCCCCGCCCATCTGGATGCGTGCCTCGTTGGCGCGCACCTGCTGCTGCACGCTGGCATCGAACTGCTGCAGATAGTCGGCGGTGGCGGCGTCCATGGCCTGCAGGCGCTCGCGCTCGGCAGGCGTGGCGCTGGCGATCTGCTCGGACAGGCCAGTACGCACCTTGGCGAGCTGCTCGCGCATGCGCTGGGCGTCGGCTTCGCTGTGACTGATCGCGTAGTCACGCTCCATGCGCCGGGCGCCGAGGATCTGCGCATCGATGGTCGACAGCGATACGGACTGGGCGTGGCCTTTCATCACCGCCTGCACGGCAACGAAGCCACTGGCCGTCACGGCAACGGTCAGCAGCAATACCAGGCCAAAACCGACCAGAAGTTTCTTGCCTACGGAGAGGTCGACGAACAGTCGAGTGGCAGAATGCAACATCCAAGCGGCTCCATTTGTTTTTATAGATTGCAGTGCGCAGGCAGGTTGATGACCGCGCGACTCATGGTGTCAGCCAGTTAATCGGCCGCAAAGAGCAAAGCCTGAGCGAAAAAACCGATTACTGGCGCCATCAAGTAGCCACTATACCGCCCCGCGCCTGCGGCCATGGCCGTGCCTGCGACAAAAGGTTACAGAGCGTACGCGGCAGCCTGTGGTTAGGCAGAAATGCCACCCGCAGCGTTGCGCTGCGGGTGTGGGACGAACCTAGCGGGCCAGGCGGCGCTGGCGAAGCTGGTAGCAACCCCAGATGAACAGCAGCCAGAACGGAATGGCGATTACCGAGTTGCGAATGCCGGGGATGAACAGCATCACGCCCAGGATGAACAGCACGAAGGCCAGGCACAGGTAGTTGGCGAGGGGAAACCAGAAAGCCTTGAACGACGGCTCGACGCCCCTGGCTCGCATGGCCTTGCGGAATTTGATGTGGGCCAGGCTGATCATCGCCCAGTTGATAACCAAGGCAGCGACCACCAGGGACATCAGCAGCTCCAGCGCACTCTTGGGCACCAGGTAGTTGACCACCACGCAGATCAGCGTGAACAGCGCCGAAAAGAAGATCGCCAGTACCGGCACGCCGCGCTTGTCGACCTTGAGTAACTGCTTCGGCGCATTGCCCTGCTCGGCCAGGCCGTAGAGCATGCGGCTGTTGCAGTACACGCCGCTGTTGTAGACCGACAGCGCCGCGGTGAGTACCACGAAGTTGAGCAGGTGCGCAGCGGTGTCGCTGCCGATCAGCGAGAAGATCTGCACGAAGGGGCTGCTGCCGTAGGAGTCGCCGCCGGCGGTCAGGGTCGCCACCAGATCGTCCCAGGGATGCAGCGACAACAGCACGGTCAGCGCGCCGATGTAGAAGATCAGGATGCGGTAGACCACCTGATTGATGGCCTTGGGAATCACGGTTTTCGGCTGGTCGGCCTCGGCTGCGGTGATGCCCACCAGCTCCAGGCCGCCAAAGGAGAACATGATGATGGCCATCATCATCACCAGCCCGGAAACCCCGTTGGGGAAGAAGCCGCCGTGGCTCCACAGGTTGCTGATCGAGGCCTGTTCACCGCCCGCGCCGCTGAACAGCAGGTAGCAGCCGAGCAGGATCATGCCCATGATCGCCACCACCTTGATGATCGAGAACCAGAACTCGGCCTCGCCGAACACCCGCACGTTGGTCAGGTTGATGGCATTGATCAGCACGAAGAACGCCGCCGCGGTCGCCCAGGTGGGAATTTCCGGCCACCAGTACTGCACGTATTTGCCCACTGCGGTCAGCTCGGCCATGCCCACCAGCACGTAGAGCACCCAGTAGTTCCAGCCGGACAGGAAGCCGGCGAACGGCCCCCAGTAGGCATGGGCGAAGTGGCTGAAAGAGCCGGCTACCGGCTCCTCGACGATCATCTCGCCAAGCTGGCGCATGATCAGGAAGGCGATGAACCCGCCGATCGCGTAACCGAGGATCATCGATGGCCCGGCCGAGGCCATGACCCCGGCCGAGCCCAGGAACAGGCCGGTACCGATGGCACCGCCCAGGGCGATCAACTGAATGTGGCGGTTCTTCAGGCCGCGCTTGAGCGGGCCGGTCTGGAGCATTTCGCTTGGCATCTGTCACCTGTGGGTGATCGACCGTGACGGGATCGAACCCGCCCGGCTCGTGGCCTTGCGGAATGGCTTGGGTGCTTGCGGTTACTGCGCGTCGGGCTGGGCATCCGGAGCGGCATGCCGGAATGCTTCAAGGGCCTCACAACGTGCGGTCAGCGCGAGGATGCGGCGGTACGCATCGAGGTCACAGTCGAAACGGCGAGCATTGTACACCTGTGGAACCAAACAGGCTTCCAGATAGCCAGGCCGCGTGCCCAGGGAAAACGCATTGCCATACGCCGCCGCCCCCTGCTCCACAGCCGCCAGGCCCTCGGCCACCCAATGGCGGTACCAGGCGCTCTTCGCCGCGTCGTCCACGCCCAGCTCGCGGCTCAGATACTGCAGCACCCGCAGGTTGTTGAGCGGGTGCACCTCACAGGCAAGATGCAGCGCCAAGGCGCGTACCTGGGCGCGGGCGACCGGGTCGGCCGGCAGGATGGCCGGCACCGGGAAGATCTCTTCAAGGTATTCGATGATCGCCAGGGACTGGGCGATGCGCACCCCGCCTCCTTCGTCGTCCACCAGCAGTGGCACCAGGCCCTGGGGATTCAGGGCCTGGTATGCCTGGCCATGCTGCTCGCCGCCATCGCGTAGCAGATGCACCGGTACCTGCCGATAAGCCAGGCCCTTGAGGTTGAGGGCGATACGCACCCGGTAGGCAGCGCTGGAGCGCCAGTAGCCGTAGAGCTGCAACATTGAGTATTCCTAAACATGACTTCGTGGCAGCGCGATCAATATCAAAAGCGCTGAAACCTCGTGGCTAAAGCCGCTCCCACGGATCAATGGGCGTCGTAGCGCTCCACCTGCTGGTCGATGGCACCGAAAATGCTCGCCCCGGCGGTATCGAACATCTCGATGCGTACCCGGTCACCGAACTTGAGTAATGGTGTCTTCGCCTCGCCCTGTTCGATTACTTCGAGCATGCGCTTCTCGGCCAGGCAACTGGAGCCCGCGCTGCGGTCGTAGTTGGAAACCGTGCCCGAACCGATGATGGTACCGCTGCCCAGGGGCCGGGTGCGGGCGGCGTGGGCGATCAGGGTCGGGAAGTCGAAGGTCATGTCGGTGCCGGCATCCGGCTGGCCGAACAGCGCGCCGTTGATGTGCGACACCAGCGGCCGGTGCACGCGCCCGTCGCGCCAGCTATCGCCCAGCTCGTCCGGGGTGATCGCCACGGGCGAGAAGCTCGACGACGGTTTGCTCTGGTAGAAACCGAAGCCCTTGCCCAGCTCGCCGGGAATCAGGTTGCGCAGCGACACGTCGTTGACCAGCATCAGCAGCTGGATATGCCCGGCGGCCTGGGCCGGCGTCGTACCCATGGGCACGTCGTCGGTGATCACCGCCAGTTCGGCCTCCAGGTCGATGCCCCAGGCTTCGTCACCCAGGCGAATCGGCGCGTGGGGCGCGATGAAGGTGTCCGAGCCGCCCTGGTACATCAGCGGGTCGTGCCAGAACGACTCCGGCATCTCGGCGCCCCGCGCCTTGCGCACCAGCTCGACGTGATTGACGTAGGCGCTGCCATCGGCCCAATGATAAGCGCGCGGCAGCGGACTGTGGCAGGCACGCTGATGGAAATCGAATGCCTCGACCTCCAGCCCGTCGTTGAGGCGCTGGTAAACCGCCTCCAGTTGCGGGCGCTTGCTGGCCCAGTCATCCAGGGCGGCCTGCAGCGTCGAGGCGATCTGCGCCACGCGCACCGCGCGGGTCAGGTCGCGGGAAACCACCACCAGGGCGCCATCGCGGCCCTGGTTCAGCGATGCCAGTTTCATCAGGACTCCTTGCCCGGCGCGCGCCAGGAATTCACGTATTCGGCGACATCCACGGCGGCAGCCGCGTCGGTCACCTCCAGGGCGCGGCGGGTGTCGATCATCACCGCCACTTCCTCGGCGAAGGTGGCCGGGTCGGTCTGCGCCTTCTTCAGCGCCTTGGGGTGCGGGCCATGGGGGAAGCCGCACGGGTGCAGGGTGACCATGCCGGCCTCGATGTTGTCGCGGCTGAAGAAGTTGCCGCGGTGGTAGAACAGCACTTCGTCGTAATCGTCGTTGTTATGGAAGAACGGCACCTTCAGCGCGCCGGGGTCGGACTCCACCGGCCGCGGCGTGAACGTGCAGACCACGAAGCCCTTGGCCACGAAGGTGGTGTGCACCGACGGCGGCAGGTGATAGCGATGGCTCATCAACGGGCGAATATCGCGCCAGTTCAGCCTCACCACGGTGTTGTCACCGTGCCAGCCCACTGCATCGAGCGGATTGTAGGGATAGGTCACGGTGCTGATCCGGCCCTGCCGTTTGATGCGGATCTGCCAGGTGTTCTCGTCCTGCTGGGCCTTGAAGGCATCGTCGATATGCGGGTGATCGAGCACCGCCGGATCGAAGATCGCCTGGCCGCCGAGCAGGCCCTTGTCCGGCAACTGGTAGGCACCGTCGGTATTCTCGACCAGCAGGAAATG
Organism: Pseudomonas sp. PA15(2017); assembly: GCF_001945395.1. Classification (GTDB taxonomy): domain Bacteria; phylum Pseudomonadota; class Gammaproteobacteria; order Pseudomonadales; family Pseudomonadaceae; genus Aquipseudomonas. The sequence continues at coordinate 127,162 of NZ_MSXV01000044.1, forward strand.
ACTCGGCGCAGTCGGTTCCACACGCCAGGCGGTGCCGCGAGGAATCACCAGGTAATCGCCGTCGCGGTATTCCAGGTGGCCAAAATCGCAATGGAAGTGGCCGGCACCGTCGTGCACGAACAGCAGCTCGTCGCCATCACTGTTGCGCACCAGATGGCCCATCGCAGTGGCGGTTTTCCAAACGCGCAGGCGAATGTCGGCGTTATGCAGGGTCAGCGGTGCCTCGAACGGGCAGTCGTGCGCGCTGGCAATCCTGTTGAAGTTGAAGGCGTGGGGGCGCAGCGGCCCCTGCCAGTCGATCCAGCCGGTGGGCGGATGCTTGTGGTGCAGGTGCGTCACCGGGCCGAAGAAGCCCTCACGGCCCATTTCCCGCTCGTAGGTGCCGGCAGGAAAATCGCAGTGCGCCTGGCGCGAGTGCTCGCCTTCGCGCAGGGGAAAGCTGATCCATTTGCGGCTCATGGCCTCACTCCTCGCTGATCACGCCGCGACGCAGTTGATCTTCTTCGATAGACTCGAACAGCGCCTTGAAATTTCCCTCGCCAAAGCCCTGGTTGCCCTTGCGCTGGATGATCTCGAAGAAGATCGGGCCGATCACCGTGTTGGTGAAGATCTGCAGCAGGATGCCGTCGTCCTCCGGCGTATCGACGCCCGGCGCTCCATCGATCAGCAGATTCAACTCGCGCAGCACGTCCAGCGGCTCACCGTGGCCAGCCACGCGCTGGTCGACCTTTTCGTAATAGGTGGCCGGGGTACTCATGAACGACACGCCGTTGGCCTGCAGCTTGCGCACCGTGGCGTAGATGTCATCGGTGGACAGGGCGATGTGCTGGATGCCCTCGCCGTGGTAATCGCGGATGAATTCCTCGATCTGCGACTTGTCGTCCGCCGATTCGTTGATCGGGATGCGGATCTTGCCGCACGGCGCAGTCATCGCCCGGGACAGTAGGCCGGTGAGCTTGCCTTCGATATCGAAATAGCGGATTTCGCGGAAACCGGCGATGCGCTCGTAAAAGCCGGACCAGACGTCCATCTGCCCGCGTTTGACGTTGTGGGTCAGGTGGTCGATGCATTGCAGGCCGACCGCGTTGTCGTTGGCCGAGCGGCCTTCGATGAATTCGAAGTCGACGTCATAGATGCTGTGCTCGCCGCTCTCATTGCGATAACGATCCACCAGATACAGCAAGGAGCCGCCGATACCCTCGACGCAGGGAATGTTCAGCTCGCCGAAGTTGGCGTGGCCGCCGACCAGCGTGGCGCCCTGCTCTTTCACGTAGGCCGCGGCCTGGGCAGCATTCCTGACCCGGAACGCCATGGCGCAGGCGCTCGGCCCGTGCTTTGCGGCGAAGGCGTGCACGTGCCCGGTCGGGCTGCCATTGAGCACGAAGTTCACGTCGTGCTGCTGGAACAGCCACACCTGCTTGCTGCGGTGCTTGGCGGTTTCGGTGAAGCCCATGCTGGTGAACAGCTGGCGCAGCTGCTCGATACCGTCAGGCGTCGGTGCGGTGAATTCGACGAATTCGAAACCGTCGGTGCCAATGGGACTGTGCTGCTCGATTCTGGACACGGCATTCATGGGGGTGACCTCGTTGTCGTTATGCCCGCATGACAATCGAGGCGCCGCGAGCGAACAAGGCCGCTCGGCATGCCTGAACTAGGCGCCGCCGCCGTCACTGGCAAGGCTTTGGTACATGGCGGCGCAATCGGCCGGCGGGCGCTGCCTGCCGATCGATTGAGCAGCAGCGTTCGTAAATCTTTTTTTACAGCGCGGTCGATTAACCTGCCGACAGGATGATTGCGATGCACGGGCAGAGCGCCGAAAACGCTGCCACAATGACAGCATTCAATCGCGCCATGACAATGAGGCCACCATGAGCAGTGAAACGCCTACCGGAGCCGAAAGCGCTCCCGCCGCATTCGACCTGGCGCCCGCCAGCGATGAGGAGCGCCTGGCCAAGCTGGAAAAGGCCAACCGCCTGAACCGCATCCTGATCTTCGCCCTGGCCATGCTGCTGTTCATCATCCTCTCCAGCCTGGCGACCTCGGCCGTGGTGAAGATGTTTGCCGACGAGCCGCCACCCTTCGACCCCGAAGCCTTCGCCGCCCTGCAGCACCGCACCGAGCAGCTGGAAACGGAGTTGAACACGCTCAAGGAAGATCAGAAGCGTCAGGACGCCCTGCTGAAACTGGCCGCTACGCCCTCACCACCGGCGCCCGCTGCTGCGGCCCCGGCAGCACCTCCGTCCCAGGACATCGCTGCGCTGAAGCTGATGGGTCGCACCCTGCTCGGCCAGGAACAGAGCTACCAGCAAAGCCTGGCTGCCCTGAAGAACGGCATGCGCGACCTGGCGGACATGGTGCCCGGCTCACGCAGCTGGCTGGACGATTACAACGAGGAGATCGACAAGGCGGTCAACGCCAGCATGCAACGCGTCAAGGCGATTCAGCAGTGGGGTAGCAAGCTGCCGCAGGAGTAGTCTTCTTGGTAGCCCGCCGTTTCGCGCCGGGAGCGACGCGCCTACCGAGCGCTGGGCTGCCCGCAATCCTACAGGAGCGACGACCCGCAGCGAATCTTGAGGGCAACGCGGCTGATCAGTGCTGCAGATTGCCGTAGAGCTTGGCGTACAAGCCACCCTCGGCGATCAATTGGCGGTGGTCGCCATCTTCGGCGACGCTGCCGCCGTCGAACACCAGCACCCGATCGGCCTGCTTCACCGCGCTCAGGCGGTGGGCGATGATCAGTGTGGTGCGGCCATTGAGGAACTGCGCCAGCGCCTGGTGCAGGGCGTATTCGGTAGCGGCGTCGAGGGCCGAGGTGGCCTCGTCGAGAATCACCACTCGGGGGTCGGCCAATACCATCCGGGCGATGGCCAGGCGCTGTCGCTGACCGCCGGACAGCCGCACGCCGGAGCGCCCCACCACGGTATCCAGCCCCTGCGGCAGTTGGCGTACGGTTTGCGCCAACTGGGCGATGCTCAGCGCCTGCCAGCAAGCCTCGTCACTGCGCTCGCGGCCCATGCACAGGTTGGCACGCACCGTGTCGTTGAACAGTGCCGGTTGTTGCAGCACCACCGCCACGTGCTCGCGAATGGTCGGCAGGCCGATCTCTTCCTGGCTGCTGCCGCCAAAGCGAATCACCCCGGCCTGTGGCGTGTAGAGGCCCAGCAGCAGTTGTACCAGGGTACTCTTGCCGCCGCCGCTGGCACCGACGATGGCGACCTTCTCGCCTGGTGCGATGCTCAGGTTCAGCCCGTCCAGCACCGGCTCTTCGCCGTAGGAAAAGCTCAGGTCGCGAATTTCGATGCCGACGGTCTCGCGTCCCTTGAAGGGATCGACGCCGCCCACGTAGTCCGGCTCGTCACGCCGCGCCAACAGTTCGTTGATACGGGTCAGCGCGCCACCAGCGGCATAGAAGGCGTACTGCAGGTTGAGCAGTTGCTCCACCGGGCCGATCATGAACCACAGGTAGCTGAACACCGCGAGCATCTGGCCGATGGACAGGTCGGAGAACAGCACGGTGAGCATCGCCGCGGCGCGGAACACGTCGATGCCGAACTGGAACAACAGGCCGCTGGCGCGGTTCGAGGCGTCGGTCTTCCATTGCGAGGCCACGGCGTAATCACGTACTTCCTTGGCACGCCCACCGAGGCGGCCGAGAAAATAGCCCTGGCGGTTGCCGGCGCGCACTTCCTGAATCGAGTCCAGCGTTTCGGTCAGCGCCTGGGTGAAGCGCGAGGTGCTGTCGTTTTCGAGCTTCTTCAGGTGTTTGACGCGTTTGCCAAGCTGCACCGTGGCGTAGATCACCAGCGGGTTGAACAGCAGGATCAGCAGCGCCAGCTTCCAGTGCATCCACAGCAGAATGCCCGAGGTGCCGACCAGGGTCAGTACGCCGACCAGAAAGCGGCTCAGGGTTTCGCCGATGAATTTGTCCAGCGTGTCGAGATCGGTGACCAGGTGGGTGGTCACGGTGCCACCACCGAGGCTTTCGTACTCGGCCAGGGAGATGCGCTTGAGGCGCTCGATCAGGCGGATGCGAATGCGGTACACGATGTCCTTGGAAAGCCGCGCGAACAGTCGCGCCTGCACCACGTTGAACAGCAGCGCGCCGCCGCGCAGCAGGAAGGTCAGCGCCAGCATCAGCAGGATGTAGCCGACCGCGCCTTGCCAGGCCGCGGGCAAGAAGTTGTCCATCACCTGCAGCGCGGTATTGCCGTCGCCCAGCAACACTTCGTCGACCAACAGCGGCAGCAACAGGGGAATCGGCACGCTGCACAGGGTAGCCAGTACGGCGACCAGGTTGGCGAGGATCAACGCACGCTTGTGGCGCAGGGCCAGGCGACGGATTTCCGCCCAGCTCAGGCGATCAACCATCGACGGCGTGCTCCAGCCAGCGCGTGAGCAATGGCGACAGGGCGTCGAGCGGCTGGTAGCCGTTGGTGAGCAGTGCCAGGCGTGCGCCCTGCTCGGCCAGCAAGGTCGGGAAACCGGCGATGCCGAGATCCTGCACCCAGGTGAAGTCGGCGGCGGTAGCGCGGTGCTGGGCCTCGCTGTCGAAGGCCTCGGCGAACTCGATCCGCGGGATGCCGACCTCCTCGGCCAGTTGCACCAGGGTTGCCGGCAATGTCACGTCGGCGCCCTGCTGATAGAAGGCCTGCTGAATACGCCGAGCCATCGGCCAGGCGCTCTGCGCGTCGAGATCGCGCACGGTGACCACTGCGCGACAGGCCGCCTCGGTGTCGTAACGCATGCCCAGCGGCAGCCCGGCATCGAAGTTGAACAGCTGGCCGGTGCTGGCGTTGACCGCCTGCCAGTAGCCCAGGTAGCGCACCCGCGCCGCTGCGTCGATGGCCACCTGATCACGGCGCAGACCGCCGAGCACCAGCTGCATCGGTACGCCACGTTCGGCAGCCTGGGCGGCCAGCGCCTCGACCACCGGCGCGAAGCCCCAGCACCAGGAACACATCGGGTCCATTACGTAGAGCAGGCGCGCATCCATGGCTCAGGCCTCGTTTTTCTGACGGGGGTTGTTACCCAGAGGATGGGGCTGATTGCGCGCTTTCGCCAGTTCGATCTGGCGCTGACGTTCGCGGGCACCTTCGCGGGTCTTCTCCGGCAGCGTGTTCCAGCAATGCGGGCAGCTGACGCCGGGGCTGAAGAATTCCGACGCACGATCCTCGACCGAAACCGGCGTGCGGCAAGCGTGGCACTGGTCGTAATCGCCTTCGCTGAGGTCGTGGCGCACGGTCACCCGGTTGTCGAACACGAAGCAGTCGCCCTGCCACTTGGTCTGCTCCTGGGGCACGTCTTCCAGGTATTTGAGGATGCCGCCCTTGAGGTGATAAACCTCTTCGAAGCCCTCGGTGAGCATGTAGCTGGAGGCCTTCTCGCAGCGAATGCCGCCGGTGCAGAACATCGCCACCTTCTTGTGCTTGCTGGGGTCGAAGTGCTCGCGGATGTAGTCCGGGAATTCGCGGAAGGACTTGGTCCTGGGGTCGATGGCACCTTCGAAGGTGCCGATGGACACCTCGTAGTCGTTACGCGTGTCGATCAACAGCACTTCCGGGTCGCTGATCAGCGCGTTCCAGTCCCTGGGCTCCACGTAGGTGCCCACGCGCCTGTTGGGATCGACGCCCGGCACGCCGAGGGTGACGATCTCCTTCTTGAGCTTGACCTTGGTGCGATAGAACGGTTGCTCGGCGCAGTACGACTCCTTGTGGTCGACGTCGGCCAGGCGCGGGTCGCGGGCGAACCAGGCGAACAGCCCGTCGATGCCCTCGCGGCTGCCGGAAATGGTGCCATTGATGCCCTCTTCTGCCAGCAAAAGAGTGCCCTTGATGCCGTTGGCGATGAGGGTATCGAGCAGAGGTTGGCGCAGCGCTTCGTAATCGGGCAGCGATACGAACTTGTAGAGCGCCGCGACGACGATGGTGTTGTCGGTCATTGCAGATGTCCTTCAGTAGTCGCCCTCGCAAAGGGCGGACTGGGTACGAAATGTAGGCCGCTTCGGCAAAGCATCGCACTGCCCGGCGGCGTCGCCTGGGCATCAGTGAGGTGCAGTGGAGAAATGGGCCGAGCAGTTTACTGGTGTTGGCCGCTCAAGTGTAGGGCTCGGCGCCGGAACGCCAGCTGATAGGCATGGTCGAGAAAGAGAGGTGGCCGCGATGGCCGCCGCCGATGGACACCGCTCGCCGCCAGAGGAGGAACCGCCCATGAAAGCCGTCGTCGTGCGTACGCCCGGAGGCCTGAACAGAATCGAAGTGGTCGAAATCGACGATCCCGGCCAGCCCGCGCCGGGGCAGATTCGCGTCGCCCTGCATGCCAGCTCGCTGAATTTCCATGACCTGCTGGTGGCCAACGGCAGCATTGGCGCGGCCGACGGCCGGGTGCTGATGGCCGACGGTGCCGGCGTGGTCGAGGCGGTTGGTGATGGCGTCAGCGAGTTCAAGGTGGGTGATCAGGTGGTGTCGGGTTTCTTCCCGCAGTGGCCGGACGGCGACGTGGCTGCGGCAGTCAGCAACTTCGCCGGCACGCCGGGCGATGGCATCGACGGCTTCGCCGCGCAGTACGCGGTACGCGCCGCCAGCGCCTTCACCCACGCACCTCGGGGCTGGAGCCATGCCGAAGCAGCGACCATCACCACTGCGGGGCTCACCGCCTGGCGGGCGCTGGTGGTCGATGGCGGGTTGAAGGCCGGCGACAGCGTACTGGTGCTGGGCAGTGGCGGCGTATCCATCGCCGCTCTGCAAATCGCCAGGATGATGGGCGCCTCGGTGATCGCCACGTCCTCGTCGGACGAGAAGCTCGAGCGTCTGCGCCAGCTGGGCGCCGAGCACACCATCAATTACCGGCAGAACGCGGATTGGGGCAAGCGCGCGCTGGAGCTGACCGACGGCCGCGGCGTGGATCAGGTGGTCGAAGTGGGCGGCCCAGGCACCCTCGCGCAGTCGATCACCGCAGTGCGCGTGGGTGGCCATATCGCCCTGATCGGCGTGCTGACCGGGCGCCAGGGCGACGTACCGACCTCGATACTGATGGCCAAGCAGGTACGCCTGCAGGGGCTGATCGTTGGCAGCCGTCGTCACCAGCAGGACTACATCCGGGCACTGGAACGGTCCGGCGTACGGCCGATCCTCGACCAGAGCTTCCCGCTGGAAGAGCTCGCGGACGCCTTCCGCCTGCAGCAGAGCGGCAGCCATTTCGGCAAGATCGTGGTCGAGTGGTGAGCGGCGCCGCAGTGCCGAAATCATGTACTGCGAGCAGAAAACATCCGGCCGATACTGGCTGATGAAGGTTGTGGCGGGTCGGTGTAGCGTGCCCCACCCTACTGCAGCACAGGTATCAGGCGTGTGAGAGCGTGCGGGAGCGCTCAGTCCATGCGCGTCAATCGCGGACGCGGCCCGCTCTCAGAGCCTGTTCATAATCCTTCAGCCAAGGTTCGTCGATTTTGGAAGCTAAGCGGCGCAAGCGGTCATCCTGTAGGAGCGGGCCATGCCCGCGATTTTTCGCGCGCATGGCGCGCTCCCACAGTGGATCGCTCTGCCTTGTAGTTGCCGTTTCATGCGCACACAAGACTTTGAACAGGTTCTCGCAGTGCTGACACGCAGCGACGTAACCTGGGTCGAGCGAAGCGACACCCAGGATTGCGCTTGAACCGATGTCGCCAATGGCAATCAACGGCGCGAGCGCCCTACCCCGCACACATCATGAGGCTCAGTGGTCGTGCTTGCTGCCACCGCGGCAAGTCGGCGAATCCGGCGCCACACCCTGCAGGGCCCATTCCTGCGGCGTGTAGGTATGCAGTGCCAGCGCATGCACCTGGCTCATCAGCTCGCCCAGCACGCCGTAGACCTTCTGGTGGCGTTTCACGGCATTGAGGCCGTCGAACTGCGGGCTGACGATCACCGCCTTGTAGTGCGTTTCCAGGCCACGGCTGTGCATGTGGCTTTCGTCCAGCACCTCGAGGTGCTCAGGTTGCAAGGCAGTGAAGGCAGTACGCAGGTGGTCGATCTTGGGCATTGCAGGCTCCATGGAGGGCGTGGCCAGCGCCTGGCTGGCCACGACGGGTATCAGGGCTTCTTGGCGCCCAGTTCACTGCCCATGTCGGTGAGCAGCTTGTTAACCGCCGGCACGGCACTTTCCAGCTTGGCCTGGGTGATCTGTGCGGACTGGGCGGTGAGCGCCGGCATCTGCTTGAGCACCTTCTGGCCCAGCGGCGATTCATAGAAGGCAATCAGGTCCTTGAGCTCCTGCTCGCTGAAATTGCTGGTGTACAGCTTGACCATGTCGGGCTTGAGCTTGTCCCAGCCGACCGCCTTGTCCAGCTCGGCATTGGCCTTGGCCTGGTAGCTTTCCAGCACGGCCTTCTTGCTCTCCGGCGCCTTGGTTTCGGCGAAGCGCTGGGCAAACATCTGCTGCACCTGGGCGTAAACCGGAACGGCCAGCTTGTCGGCGTTGGCGAGCTGCAGGAAGCGCTCGGCATCGGCGGCATGGCTGCGGGCATCGGCCAGTACCTGGGTGCTACCGACGGCCATCAGAGCGGCAATGCAGAACGCGGGGATACGGGACATCGGGGTACTCCTGTAACACAAGGGTGAGGTGCTTTGACCGACAGCGGCGCATTTTGTGCCCCGGCGTCGTGCCTCTCAAGCCTTTTCGCATGCCATGCGCGCCCGTTGGCCCATGGAATTTGGTGGCGAATGCCTACTGGCGCACCCTTGTGACGAAGTCCAAACTGCCAGTACTTGCTCGCCACGCCGGACAGTTGCATGCTCGGCGGCTGTTTTCATGCACACATGGACGTGCCCGATGAATAGCCCTCTCGCTCCACCACCGCCGATCCCTCTGTGCGATGCGCGCGGGCGGCTCAACCCGGAGGCCGTCGGCTGGTCGCCGCAGCCCCGGGTCGACTGCTCCCTGCCCGGCAATCTGGGGCGTCGCAAGCGCTGGAACCACTGGAACATCAGCACCCCGGACTGGACGCTGTCGCTGATCCAGGCCGACCTCGATTACGTCGGCTACGGCGCCGCTTACTTTCTCGACCTGAACAGCGGCCAGCACGTGGCCCTCAACCAGCTCAGCCTGCTTGCCCGCGACTGCAACCTGCCGGACACGCCCCAGGGCGGCCACGCCTTCGAGGACCATCGCCTGCGGCTGCATTTCAATGAATACCCCGGCCGCGTGCGGCTGACCGCCACCTCACCGAATATTGGCGGCCAGCCCCTGCACCTGGCTCTGGACATCCAGCGTCTCGCTCATCTGGAGTCGGTGAATCTGGTGGTGCCGTTCGGCGACAAGGGCTTTCACGCCACCTGCCGTCAGGTGGGCCTGCCGGTGACCGGCAGCGTGCACCTGGGCGACCGGGACTACGAATGCACCAGCGGCCACAGCTTCGCCTCCATGGATTTCGGCCGTGGCGTGTGGCCGCTCTACAGCCAGTGGACCCGCGCGGTATTCGCGGCGCCCGGCGGCATTGGCGGCAACTTCGGTAGCGGCTGGACCGAGCACAGCGGCCTGACGGAGAACGCCCTGTGGTTCGGCGGCGCCCTGCTGCACCTGGAGCAGACGGTGCAGATCCAGCAGACGCGCAACGACTCGCTGGCGCCCTGGCAGCTGACGACCGAGGACGGCCAGGTCGACCTCATCTTCGCCCCGCGCCAGGCCCACGTCGCCAAACCGCGCCTCGGCTTCGGCCTCCTGTATGCCGACACCTACGAGTGGTTCGGTCAATACGACGGCCTGCTGCGCAACGCCCTCGGCGAGCGCGTACCGGTACGCTCAGCTCAGGGCTGGATGGGCGACACACGCACACGCTGGTAGTTGGAACGTGTGGTCACCGGCGCAGCCTAACGTGCTTGAACAGCGACGGAGAGTCCCGCAATGAGCCGTACCGAAACCGACAGCATCGGCCCCATCGAAGTCCCCGAAGATGCCTACTGGGGCGCCCAGACCCAGCGATCGCGGATCAATTTTGCGATTGGCGAGGAACGCATGCCGCTGGCGGTGGTGCATTCCCTGGCGCTGATCAAGAAAGCCGCCGCGCGCATCAACGATCGCATCGGTGACCTGCCCCCCGACATTGCCCGGCTGATCGAGCAGGCTGCCGACGAAGTGATCGCCGGCCAGCACGACGCGCAGTTCCCGCTGGTGGTCTGGCAGACCGGCAGCGGCACCCAGAGCAACATGAACGTCAACGAAGTGATCGCCGGGCGCGCCAACGAGCTGGCCGGCAACCCGCGTGGCGGCAAGAGCCCGGTGCACCCCAACGACCACGTCAACCGTGCGCAGAGTTCCAACGACTGCTTCCCCACCGCCATGCACATCGCCGCCGCCGGCGCCGTGCAGCGCGACCTGCTGCCGGCCATCGCCGAGCTGTCCGAAGCCCTGGCCGATCAGGCCGCGCGGCATAACCGCCTGGTGAAGACTGGCCGCACCCACATGATGGATGCCACGCCGATCACCTTCGGCCAGGAGCTGTCGGCGTTCGTCGCCCAACTGGAGCTGGCGCAGCAGGCAATTCGCGCGACCCTGCCGGCGGTCTGCGAACTGGCCCAGGGCGGTACCGCCGTTGGCACCGGCCTGAATTCGCCACCCGGCTTCGGTGAAGCGATTGCCGTGGAACTGGCAGCCTTGAGCGGCCTGCCACTGAAGAGCGCGCCGAACAAGTTCGCCGCCCTTGCCGGCCACGAGCCGCTGACGGCCCTCTCCGGCGCCCTGAAAACCCTCGCCGTGGCCCTGATGAAAATCGCCAACGACTTGCGTTTGCTGGGTTCCGGCCCGCGCGGTGGCCTGGCCGAAGTGCGCCTGCCGGCCAACGAGCCGGGCAGTTCGATCATGCCCGGCAAGGTCAACCCGACCCAGTGCGAGGCGCTGTCGATGCTGGCCTGTCAGGTGATGGGCAACGACGTGACCATCGGCTTCGCGGCCAGCCAGGGACACCTGCAGCTGAACGTCTACAAGCCGGTGATCATCCATAACGTGCTGCAGTCGATCCGCCTGCTGGCCGATGGCTGCAGCAACTTCCGCGAGCACTGCGTACTCGGCCTGGAACCCGACGCCCCGCGCATGGCCGAGCACCTGGAGCGCGGCCTGATGCTGGTCACCGCGCTGAACCCGCACATCGGCTACGACAATGCCGCAGAAATCGCCAAGAAGGCCTACAGCGAAGGCACCACCCTGCGTGAGGCGGCCCTGTCGCTGGGGCACCTTACCGAGGAGCAGTTCGACGCCTGGGTACGCCCGGAAACCATGTTGGAGGCTGGCCAACATGACTGACGGCGCCAAGAGTGGCGCTACCCCACTGGAGGGAGATGGCAAGCGGATTCTGATGATCATCGGCTCGCCGAAAAGCGACAGCCTCTGCCATTCCCTGGCCGAGGCCTACGCCCAGGGCGCGCGCACCGAAGGCCATGTGGTGCGGCAGATCCGTCTGGGCGAGCTGAGCTTCGATCCGGTATTGCACGAAGGCTACAGCCAGAGCCAGGCCCTGGAGCCGGATCTGCTCGAAGCACAGCGGCAGATCCACTGGGCCCAGCACCTGGTGTTCGTCTACCCCGTCTGGTGGGGCGGCCTGCCGGCCCAGCTCAAGGGCTTCTTCGACCGCGTGCTGCTGCCCGGCTTCGCCTTCAAGTACCGCAGCGATTCGCAGCGTTGGGACAAGCTGCTCAGCGGCCGCACCGCCGACCTGCTGGTCACCCTCGACACGCCGCGCTGGTACTTTCACTGGATCTACGGCGCACCGGCCCACCGGCAGATGAAGCGCACCATCTTGGGCTTCTGCGGCATCAGGACGCGCCACCTTCAGACGTTCTCGCCGGTGCGGCCCTCTTCGGAGAATCAGCGGCAGAACTGGATAAGGCGCGCGGAGTTGCTAGGTAGCAGGGTTTGATATTTGGACTCTGCCGATCTTCTAGGCGACGTTAAAACGCTGAAGAGGTTGCTATCAGGCAGAAGCAGCCGTTCGCCGATCCACTGTGGGAGCGCGCCATGCGCGCGAAAAATCGCGGGCATGGCCCGCTCCCACAGATAACCGCCGATCCATGGAGCGGATCTGGGCGCTTGTCCGATGCTTCACCTGCGCGGCCTGCCTCATCTACCGCCCTGCAATCGCTGTATTGGACAAAGAGCGTCGTCCACCCTGCGGGCTGCTAGAAGGCAGAAGTGGCCGCTCACCGATCCACTGTGGGAGCGCGCCGTGCGCGCGAAAAATCGCGGGCATGGCCCGCTCCCACAGATAACCGCCGATCCATGGAGCGGATCTGGGCGCTTGGCCGATGCTTCACCTGCGCGGCCTGCCTCATCTACCGCCCTGCAATCGCTGTATTGGACAAAGAGCGTCGTCCACCCTGCGGGCTGCTACAAGGCAGAAGTGGCCCTTCACCGATCCACTGTGGGAGCGCGCCATGCGCGCGAAAAATCGCGGGCATGAACTGGGCGTCCCCGCCCGCTCCCACAGGTACTGCGCCGATGACCGCTACCGCTACATTGCAGTCAACACGCCGAAGCCGAGCCTAAGGGTCGTGAACGGGCTCTTGGAGCGATCAGGCGGCCTCGAAGGGTTTCACCTTTACGATCCGCCCCATCTACGGAATAAATCGCTCCTAAGATGAACCCGCGCCGATAAACACCAGCGCCACGCTGATGGTGACGAACGACAGCACCGTTGCCACCAGTAGCGTCGCGCTGCAGCGGTCCTCCAGGCCGAAGCGTTGGCCGAGGATCGGGAAGATGCTCATCATCGGCGAGCAGGCGAACAATACGCCCACCGTTTTCATCACCGGGTCGACGCCCGGCACCAGCATGAACGCGCACAGTACCGCCAGCGGGTGCAGGATCAACTTGCCGCCGGAAATCCACGCGGCGTCGACCCAAACGCCGCGTGCCTTCATGCCGAACAACCCGGCACCGATCACGAACAGCGCCAGTGGCGCCGACACCCCGGCCAGCATGTCGATGGGTTTGAACAGCAGCGGCGGAATTTCGATGCCCAGCAACGAGACGCACAGGCCGATGATGATGCCGATGATCACCGGGTTCTTCAGCAGCCGCCCGAAGGTCATACCCAGCACCTTGAGGCCGCCGCCACCCTGCTGCTTGCCCGCCTCGGCCAGCATCAGCGCCAGGGGAATCATCAGCAGGTTCTCGATCAGCATGCCCATCGCCATGCCCAGCACTGCCGGCGAGCCGATGGCAGCGGCTACCAGCGGATAACCGACGAAACCGCTGTTGGAAACCGACATACCCATGGCGTTGATGGCCGAGCCCGACAGGTTGTCGCCACGCACCCAGCGCGACACGCCGAAGGCCAGGATAAAGGCCGCCAGGGAGCCGAACGCATAGGCGAGCAGGTAGCCGGGCACCATGGTTTGCTGGATCGGCGAGGTGCCCAGGGTCTTGATCAGCAGCGCGGGCATGGCGAAGGTGATCACGAAGGCGCCGATGCCACGCACCTGCTCACGATTGAGCAGGCCGCCCATGGCCGCGAGGTAGCCGAGGCCGATCAGCAGGAAGATCGGTGCGGTGATCTGGAGGATTTGCAGCACGGGATCAGCATTCCTTGTCGCGGGTGGCGCGGGCCTCTAGGCCGGTGCCTTCAATCGTAGCCAATGCTCGCCTGTGCAATTGACCGAGACGGCTGCGGGTTCGTACGAAATCCTGATGGGCGGAGCCACGGCACAGGCGTTCGAGACTGAATTCGCTGCATAACAACAGCGTGGCGCCGGCATCGTACGCGATATCCACCAGGTTGATGAACCGCTGGCAGGCATCGGTGGGTTGCGAATCCAGAGTCGGCACGCCGGTCAGGGCCAGACGCGGATAACGCTGCAGCAGCCAGAGAAAATCCGCCGTGGAGTGGGCGTTGCCGCACAGTTCAGCGAACTCCAGCCAGGCGCGACCGGGCGCCAGGGCGCGCACCGACAAGGGATGATGATTGACGGTCAGCAGCTGATCGCGCTGCGCCTGCTCATCCAGCCCCAGCCAGTTTTCCAGATAAGCTTGACCGCCCGCCGACTGCGGCCAGAGGTACTCACCCCACTGCTGAGCGTTGCCCGGCAACTCACGGTAGTCGCTGCCGGCATCCAGGCTCATCACCGTGAAACGCTTCTCGAGCATCTGGATGGCTGGGGTAAACCGCTCGCGGTACAGCGGATTGGGGCACAGCCCGGCAGGCGAATAGTTGGAGGTCATGACCAGGCCGACGCCTTCCTCGACCAGCACGTCGAGCAAACGGCGCAGCAGCATGGCATCGCCGATGTCGTGCACATGAAATTCATCGAAGCACAGCAGGCGAATGTCTTGGGCCAGCGCGCGGATCGCCAGCACCAGCGGGTCGGGCTGGCCAGCAAAGGCCTGCATGCGCTGCTGCAGCTCCTGCAAAAAGGCATGGAAATGCACACGGCGCTTGGCGCTCAATGGCGCTGCCGTGAAGAAGGCGTCCATCACGAAGCTCTTGCCGCGCCCCACGCCACCCCACAGGTAGACGCCGGCAACCGGCTTGCGCAACCAGCCACGCCGCCCGGTGCACCAGCTTTGCAGCCACTGCCCCAGGGTGTCGATCGCGCGCTGCTGCTCGGTATCGGCGTGGAAACCGCGGGCCTCGAGGGCCGCGGTGAAACCTTGGTGGATGCGCGCGTCGATCCGCTCGGCGGGCGCATCCAGGTCGCTGTCAGAAATCAAAAAACACCGTTTCGCCGTCCCCCTGAATGCGAATATCAAATCGGTAGGCCGGCTTGCCGTCAACCTCGCAGCGCCTGGCGATCAGGGTCTCGCGGCGCGAAGGCTGCTCGATCAGGTTGAGTACCGGGTCCTTGCCGTTGGCCTCGGCCTCATCCTCGAAATACAGGCGTGTGTGCAGATGGATATTGATGCCACGGGCGAACAGCGCGACGTTGATGTGTGGCGCCATCGGCAAACCGGCGGCGTTATCGACCACGCCGGGCTTGATCGTCTGCACCGTCCACTCGCTGCCGGCATCGAAGGTGGTTGCGGTACGGCCAAAGCCGTTGAAGGGCTTGTCCGGGTCGTAGTCGGCGTCATAGCGGCCCTGGTGGTCGGCCTGCCAGAGTTCCAGGAAGGCGTCGCGCACCAGATGGCCGTTACCGTCGTAGACGTGGCCGATCAGGGTGATGTGCTCACCCGAAGCGCCGGGCTTGGCCATCTGGTTCCAGATTTCCTGGTCACGGGTCGGGTTGCCGGCAGCGGCCAGGGCCAGGCCGATGTGCACGTAGGGGCCGGCGGTTTGCGAAGCGGTTTCGGGCAAGAGTTCGACAGGCATGGCGGGCTCCTCAGCAATTCTCGAAGTGGGTCTTGCGCTGGCCGCGCAGCACGATGTCGAAGCGATAGGCCAGGCAGTCCATGGGGTTGGCCATGCCCATGTCGAGCTTGGCGATCAGCGTCTGTACCGCGTCCGGGTTGGCGATCGACTTGACGATCGGGCACAGCGGAATCAGCGGGTCCCCTTCGAAATACAGCTGGGTGATCAGTTTGGTGGCGATCGACGGGCCACTGATGGAGAAGTGAATGTGCGCCGGGCGCCAGTCGTTGGGGCCGTTGCGCCACGGATAAGGGCCTGGCTTGACGGTGCGGAAGCTGTAGTTGCCGTCGCTGTCGGTCAGCGCGCGGCCCACACCGCCGAAGTTGGGGTCCAGCGGCGCCAGGTAGCGGTCGTTCTTGTGGCGGTAGCGACCGCCGGCATTGGCCTGCCACATTTCCACGAAGGTATGGGGAATCGGCTTGCCGTACTGATCCATCACCCGACCGCACACCAGGATGCGCTCACCGATGGGCAGGCCACCCTTGTTGAAATTGAGCAGCAGGTCGTTGTCGTGCTTGCCCATCTTCAAGTGGCTGAAATCCGGCCCAGTGGTTTCCGATATCGATTGCGGGATGCTCACCAGCGCCTGGCGCGGCGAACGGGCGATGGAAGTCTTGTAATCGGGGGTGAAGGCTTTGGGGTGCCAGTTGCGATCACGGATGATGAAACGGCTGTCCTCGGACATGGGACGCTCCTGTTTATTTAAATTATGGAGTCGCCGGTCATACGGCCGCTGGGGGCGCCGATGCAGGCTCTGCGGGCCATGATCAGATGAAGGAGGGCGAGGCGCCTAATGAAAAAAAACCGTCGATAGATAATCAAAAGGTTATGTATCGCCGACGGCAATGGTGACGAGCGCATAACGGCCAAACGTGGCTCTGCCATCCGCGTAGCCCTGCGCATGCCAGCAGAAGAACTGTCACTCAGACTGGCCCACCGAGCCTGGTGTCGAGGCGCCACGCAAAGGATTTCCGGTTCATGCCCACGCCTTTCCCGATCCGGACGCGTACATGTCAATAGCGCATGAAGCGCTGGTTGCGGCGCCCCTCTCACGCCCCGCAGCAGGCCGCCGTAACGAGTGGGCCAAGGCCGGACGTGCACCTGATGGCTAAGTCCTCTGAGTACAGCAGCAGGCGGCTGCTCAGCCTGGCCATTCGCCCACTACGGTGGGCCCGGCGAGGCCCTGTCGTCCACCAGCACATAGCAGTTCTTGCCCGCCTGCTTGGCACGATACATCGCCTCGTCTGCCTCTTTGAGCAACGCCGAGCAATCGGTATCGTGTTCGCCGCGGTACAACATGGCGCCAATACTCGCCCGTACCTCTACGGTGCCGCTGGCCAGTTCGAGCGGAGCGGCAATTGCCTGCACCACGCGCGCGAGCACGGCCTCACATTGGGCGCGGCTGGCGACCCGACTCATGACCAGAACGTACTCGTCGCCACCCAACCTGGCCACCAGGTCAGAGACCCTGACCTCCTGCTTCAAGCGCCGCGCGACGTTTATCAGGACCTGATCGCCCTCGGCATGGCCGAGCTGGTCATTGATGGCCTTGAAACCGTCCAGATCCAGCAGAGCGACTGCCAGGCAGGAGCGCTCGCGACGCGTCAGGGCGAGGGCCTGCTCGAGCTGGGCCAGCATGAAACGTCGGTTGGCCAGGCCGGTCAGCGGGTCGATAAATGCTTGAGCCTGCAGTTCGCGCCGGTTCTTCCTCAGCCTCAACAACGTGTAGATCAGCCACGCGGGCATCACACTGCCAACGAGCACCAGCACGATATCGAAAACACTGCGCGCCGAGCCCTGCGGCGCCGCCAACGGCGCCACGCAAAGTTGCCAGGTCGTGGAGCGGACATGTACATCGCGGCATTGCGGGGCACTCAGTGGAGCCGCCGACCGTTGTATGACCCGCCGCTCTCCGGTTACAGGGTCAATGCCAGTGAGCGCATAGGCATAACCTTGCGCTTCGATAGCCGGCAGGTTGGCGTTCTCGAGCGCTTCAGGCAATACCAGCGTAACAACGGTGTAGCCCCAGAACCTGGGTTGCCCGCCAGGGTCATCGAGAAACACCGGCAGCATGCCGATAGCCCCCAATGGTCCCTGGACGAGATTGAAAGGTCCCATGAAGGTGATGTCCAGGGCATTTGGGTCCAGGCTAGCGATCACCGCGCTCCGGTCCTGCATCTTGAACAGGTCGTGATCCCTGGCCAACAGGTTGTTGTCCAAGGGCTTTATTTGCCGAATCACCCCCTCCGGGGCCAGGGACACGGCATAGGCGCCCTTGTAGAGCGGCAATAGAAAGCTGGCCAGGCTGGAAAACTCGGGGACCTCTCCCTTGCCCTGGTAGACCATCACCGCCAGCGAACGGGTGGCGATGAGCGAGCCCTCCATTACTTTCTCCACTGCCACCGAGAAAATACCCGCCGTCTCCCTGGCGCGTGTCGCCTCGAGTTGCAGATCGTCCGCCTCGAAACGCTGCAGGATCAAAAGCCCCAGCATGAAGAAACTACAGAAGGCCAGCGAAGGCAGTCCCCAGACAATCCAGCGTCCTGATTCATCGATGCGTGCCAAAGCGTTAATACCCGACGTGCGTCCAAGCCATTTTTTCAAACCGCGCGTCAAGCGCAGCGCTGCCAGCGCCGAGATTACACCAATGGGCAATCAGCAATAACCGCAGCGGCAGCGACGTTCGCCGTATCTGCTCGGCGCCAGCGAACGCGCCATTCAGCTACGCCGCGACCTGCCACAGGTATCGCAACGGATGCCAACCCTGGAGTTGCGCGCTGGAACAGGCCGGCCGGATCCGGCGCACCGTCTTCCCGGAGATTTCTCCGCGAGTGGAGTACTGCCTCGATAAACAGGGCGAGCGGCCGTGACCGATGGTCGAGGTGGTCAAGACTCTTGGCTCGTAATTGAAGAGCAGGCCAATGCCTGGAGAGAAGGTTGCCAACCAGAGATGGGTTGACGCAGTGCTCGCTCTCGCGAGCACTGCAGCCACTCGTCAGTTCTGCACGCTCTGCACCGAGCCACCATCGACCCGCAGGTTACTGCCGTTGATGAACGAGGCACGCTCCGACACCAGCAGCGCAATAGCCGCTGCCACTTCCTCGGGCTGGCCACGACGCTTCTGGACGATCCCAGGACGTTCTTCCTTCAGGAAGCTCTGCACCGCTTCCTCGAAGCTCACACCCATTTCTTTGGCACGTTTTTCCATCATGCCGTCGGTCATGCCGGTTTCGATGAACGCGGGCGATACCGTGTTGCACAGCACACCGTGGGCCGCCTCCTTGTAGGACAGGTTTTTGATGAAAGCAGCCAGCGCGGCTTTGGCCACGTTGTAGACCGCCTCGTCCCAATACGGCTGTACGGCGTTTTCCGAGGTGATGCACACCAGCCGGCCCCAACCACGCTTGCGCATGGCTGGCACCGCAGCCCGGGCGATACGCACGGCGGTGAAGAAGTCGGTGTCCCAGGCCTCCTGGTAGTCGGCGTCCGAGAGCACCAGCGGGTCGCCCTTGGCGCCGGTAACGCCGGCGGTATGCACGACGATATCCACCTTGCCGAAGCGCGCTTCGGCCTGGCGGACGAGATCATCGACCTCGGCTTGCCGGGTCATGTCCGCGGCGATCAGCAACGGGGCGCCGGCGAGATCCGCCGCGGCCTGCTGCAATGCATCCTGCTCGCGGTCGGTCAGCACCAGCTGCACGCCCTCCTCTGCCAGCAAGCGGGCGGTCGCCAGACCGATACCACCCGCCGCGCCGCTAATCAGTGCCACACGGTCTTTCAAGCCCAAGTCCATCAACGTTCTCCTTCAGCGATACGAGTCGCGATCAAATGAGCGAATGCGAGCATCTGCTCGGCCAGTGCACGGGGTGTCTGCAGGGGCATCAGGTGCCCGGCGCCGGGTAGCGTCAGCACGGCGCTGAGGGGAAAGTGCGCCAGGGTGGTACGGCTCTGCTCCTCGGCATCCGGCACCTGGCGGTCGTCGGCGCCGCAGATCAGCAGCGCCGGGTAAGGCAGGCTGCCGATTCGATCCTGCCAGTCTTCGCGGCTACCGTGGTCGACCCAGGCGCGCCAGGCCTCGAGGTTCACGCTCTGGGCGTCGGCAATGGCGACCTCACGCAGGTCATCCGGCAAGCGGTGGAAACTGGACTCATCGACGAAGACCTCGGCCTGCTCTCGCGAAGCGTCGTAGGCGCGCTGGCGGTCGCGATCGGCGTCGCTCATCGGCTGCGGGCCCGGCGGCGAAGGCGCCACCAGCACCAGGCCGCGAAGATAAGATGGTTGCCGCGATGCCAGGACCGCCGCGACCTTGCCGGTCATCGAATGGCCGACAAGGATGCAGCGCTCAAGCCCCAGCTCGCGAATGCTCTGGTCGACCTGATCGGCCATCTCGCTGACCCTGTACCCCGACACCGCACTGGCGTCACCGAAACCCGGCGTATCGAGCGCCACGCAGCGGTGCTCGCGATCAAGGTAGGGAATGGTCGGCCCCCAGGTTCGGTGCGAGCCGCCGAGAAAATGCATCAGCACGAAAGTGATCGGGCCTTGGCCCTGTTGGCTGTGTGGGAGCATGGAACGCCTGCCTCATGGGTGTTCAGAGTGGAAAGCGAGGCGACGCTGGGAGTTCAGATAATCGCTGGGGCGCTCAGGCGGATGCGGACGGTTCGGCGTTGCGCTCCGCCGCCAACTCCCGCAACGTCTCGCAACACCACTGGGCCGCCAACGACAGCGGCAGCGTGGCGTTGCTGCAGATGCCGACCGAACCGCCGGGCTCGCGGATGCCGAGGGCGAGTTCGGCCAGGTCGCCGTTCGCCAGGTCGAGGCGCACCGCATCGAGCGGCGCGACCCACACGGCATCACTCTGCTGCACGTAGCGGCGGCTGAGCGC
This sequence comes from Pseudomonas sp. PA15(2017), assembly GCF_001945395.1. Lineage (GTDB taxonomy): Bacteria > Pseudomonadota > Gammaproteobacteria > Pseudomonadales > Pseudomonadaceae > Aquipseudomonas. The sequence continues at coordinate 147,354 of NZ_MSXV01000044.1, forward strand.
CGGGGACAGGGTTTCCAGGCGCTGGCGCGGCTGGGCCACGCCGCATTGTACGAACAGGCTGTCGGCGTAACGGCGGATGGTGGTGCCGGCCAATGGCAGCACCACGGGGTAGTCACCCAATTGACTGAGGCCGGCATCACTGGCGGCCAGTAACGGATGCTCGGGCCGCACCACCAGGCTCATCGACTCGCTGTACAGATGCTCGAAGGTCAGGCCCTGGATCTCCGGGCTGTCGGTCATACGGCCGACCACCAGGTCCAGCTCGCCGACACGCAGTTGCGCCAGCAGGTAGGCGCTGGGGCCAGTGGCAACGCTGACCACCAGCGCCGCATGGCGCTCGTGCAGGCGCCGCACCACTTCTGGGATCAGCAGGCTCTCCACGGTGGACAGCACGCCCACGCGTACCTGCCCGGCATCGTGCTCGCCACTGCGCAGGCTGTTCACGCCATCACGCAGCGCCTGCACACAGGGGCCGGCGTAGCGCATGAAGGCCAGCCCGGCCGTGGTCAGGCTGACGCCCGCTTTGCCGCGCTCGAACAGCGATGCGTCGAGGATTTCTTCCAGTTCCTTCACCGTCTTGGAGATGGCCGGCTGGCTGACGGCCAGGGCATCGGCGGCCTTGGCAAAGCTGCGTTGCCGGGCGATCTCGAGAAAGCAGGTCAGGTGGCGAAATTTGATGCGGGTGTCGAGGTTCATGGCCGGAGTGCGCAGGTTAGGGCCAGGCAACAATACCAGAACCCTGATGCCACCGCCGGCCCACCTCGGTCGTTCACGATCTGCAACAGCCGATTGGCTGAACGAAACGCTAGCCCCGGAAAAAACTCTTTATTTCCAAGCCTCTTATTGGCCGTCGTGATTAACAGAACGATGGTGGCACTTTTACTTCCGTCACGAATATCGAACGGATTGTCGAACAATAAAACAGCAAACTTAATTGAGCGTTCGAACGATAAAAATAGATGCAACTTTCCGCCCGTTTAATTTCGCCGATAGTTGTATAAGCGTTGTCCAGCCGAGGGACGGGTACGCCAGCCGGGGCAGACATGACCGCTCGTCGCCCCGCGCCAACCCAAACACCCGAAAGCCCCTTCTGGAGGGGCATCAGGGCAGATCAAACCTGCGTCGCAAATCGCCTATCGCAGTCGAAACCTCACAACTTATAGGCCATTGGTAGCGAAAACCTGTTGCCGCGCAGTAGTTCCCTGACGACCGGGCAGCCTGGTGAAAATAGGCGAAACTTCTTATTCGCGAGCTGGGTCATCAACAAGGTGGGAATTAATCACCAGCAAGCAGCTTTTCCTCCTGCCCCGACACGGCAATCAACTGGAAAGACAGGCGGCCTATTCCCGTCGGCGTGCAAGCGAACGAATTATTTACGAGTCAAGGACAGAATCGAGCGGAGGATGGTATGGGAAACGCTGTTGCGGTAACACGGTTCGATCAAGCAATATCGGTAGAAACATCCCTCAAGCCACATAACACCATTACCAACCTGCACGCGGCCAAGAAGAAAATTCTCTTCGTCAGCCCCGAATTGGCCGACCTGATCAAGGTGGGCGGCCTGGGTGACGTTTCCGCGTCGCTGCCGCGGGCGATGAACGCCGATCACGACGTGCGCGTGCTGATTCCCGGTTATCGCCAGGTGCTGCAAAGCGGTCACGCGATCCGCGACGTCGGCAGCGTGCCGGGCCACGCCGCCCTGCCCCCCGCTCGCATTGGCTGCATGACGCTGCCTGACGGGCTGATCGTCTACGTGCTCATGTGCCCCGAGCTTTACGATCGCGATGGCACGCCGTATGGCGACGCCCAGGGTCGCGACTGGCAGGACAATCACATCCGTTTCGCCAGTCTCGGCTTGGCCGCCGCCGAGATCGCCGCCGGCACCGCCTGCCTGAGCTGGTGCCCGGAAGTGGTTCACGCCAACGACTGGCCCGCTGCCCTGGCGCCCGCCTACATGAGCTGGCGCGGCTTGCAGACGCCAACCGTATTCACCATCCACAACCTCGCCTACCAGGGCCTGTGCAGTCTGGAATGCAGCCCGGAGCTGGGTTTGCCCTCCTCGGCCTGTGGCCACCAGGGCATGGAATTCTATGGTCGCCTATCGTTCCTCAAGGCCGGCCTGGTGTACTCGGATCACGTCACCACGGTGAGCGAGAACTACGCCCGTGAGATCACCACCCCGGAATTCGGCTGCGGCCTGGAAGGCATGCTGCAGTTCAAGGTGCAGCTCAACCAGCTCAGCGGCATCCCCAACGGCATCGACGACAGCTGGGATTCGGTCAACGACCCGCACTTGGTACAGGGCTTCGACGCCCACGATTGGGAAGGCAAGCGCGCCAACACCCGTCACGTCGAGCAGATGTTCGGTCTTGAGCAGAGCGATGGCCCGCTGTTCGCCGTGGTTTCGCGCCTGGTGCAGCAGAAAGGCATCGACATGACCCTGGAGATCGCCGACACCATCGTTGCCGAAGGTGGTCGCATCGCGATCATCGGCCGTGGCGAGGAGCACCTCGAGGAAGCCGTCCGTGAGCTGGCGCGTCGCCATCCGGGCAAGGTCGGCGCCAACGTCGGCTTCAACGAAGCGGATGCCCGCTGCATGTTCGCCGGCAGCGACTTCCTGCTCATGCCGTCGCGTTTCGAACCTTGCGGCCTCAGCCAGATGTACGCCCAGCGCTTCGGCTCGCTGCCGATCGCCCGCGCTACCGGCGGCCTCGCCGACACCATCGAAGACGGCGTCAACGGTTTCCTGTTCAAGGAGCCGAGCAGCGACAGCTACCTGACCGCCGTGCGCCGCGCCATGGCGATCCACCGCAACCCGGAGCTGCTCAACGCCATGCGTGCCCATGCCATGGCCGCGCCGCTGTACTGGAAGCAGTCCGTGGAGCCCTATGCCGCGCTGTATCGCAAGCTGGTGGCAGCGAAGATATCGGGCGGGAAACTTGTGTGATGGCAGATGAAAAACGAAGACACGGCGCCTGGCCGGACGATAACGGTCACACCCACTTTGCACTGTGGGCGCCGGACGCCAAAAAAGTCGCGGTAAAGCTGCAAGAAGGCACCCAACATGCAATGACGGCCGGCGACGACGGCTGGTACACCGCCAACCTCCCGGTGGCGGCGGGCACTGACTATCACTATCTGATCGACGAGCACCTGCTGGTGCCCGACCCCGCTTCACGCTGGCAGGCCAACGACGTGCATGGCCCCAGCCGCGTAGCCGATCCATCCCGCTATCAATGGCTCACTAATGACTGGCAGGGACGCCCCTGGCAGGAAACGGTGCTTTACGAAGTTCACGTGGGCACCCTGGGCGGTTACCAGGCCGCGCAGGCGCGCTTGCAGGGGCTGGCCGACCTGGGCGTCACCGCCATCGAACTGATGCCCCTGGGCGAATTCCCAGGCAGCCGCAATTGGGGTTATGACGGCGTGTTGCCCTTCGCCCCGGATTCTTCCTACGGCACACCGGACCAGTTGCGCGCCCTGATCGACCACGCCCACGGGCTGGGCCTGATGGTGTTCATCGACGTGGTGTACAACCACTTTGGCCCGGACGGCAATTATCTGGGCCAGTACGCCAGTGATTTCTTTCGCGAAGACGTCCACACGCCATGGGGCCCGGCCATCGATTTTCGTCGCCGCCAGGTGCGCGACTACTTTATCGACAACGCCCTGATGTGGGTGCACGACTACCGGGTCGACGGCCTGCGTTTCGACGCCGTGCACGCCATTGGCGAACGCGACTTCCTGCTCGAACTGGCCGAACGGCTGCACGCCTCGATTCCCGCCGCGCGCCATCTGCACCTGGTGCTGGAAAACGAGAACAACGACGCCGAGCTGCTGCAACAAGGTTTCGCCGCCCAGTGGAACGACGACGGCCATAACGTGCTGCATCACCTGCTGACCGGCGAACATGAAGGCTACTACGCCGACTTCGCCACCGATGCCACTCACAAGCTCGTCCGCTGCCTGCGCGACGGGTTCATCTACCAGGGCGAAACCACCCGCCACGGTACCGCGCGCGGCAGCAGCAGTGGCCATCTGCCGCCCAGCGCCTTCGTGCTGTTCCTGCAGAACCACGATCAGGTCGGCAACCGTGCCGTTGGTGAGCGTCTGCGTACGCTGGCCGAGGACGATGCCTTGAAGAGCGCTACCGCCCTGCTGCTGCTCAGCCCGATGATTCCGTTGCTGTTCATGGGCGAGGAATGGGGCAGTGAGCAGCCATTCCAGTTCTTCACCTCGCACAACGACGAACTTGGTGAAGCGGTGCGCAAGGGCCGCCAGAACGAATTCAAGGATTTCTCCAAATTCTCCGGCCAGGCCATTCCAGCGCCCAACGACCCCAGCACCTTCGAGACCTCGACGCCCGACTACCACAACCGCGATACCGCAGATGGCAAGGCCTGGCTGGCGTTCTATCGAGAGCTGCTGAGCCTGCGCCACCAGCACATCGTGCCGCGCCTGCCCGGCACCCACGCCCTGGAGAGCCGTGTGCTCGGCAACGCCGCAGTGGCTGCCAGCTGGCAACTTGGCGACGGCCAGGTACTGCATATCGCCCTGAACCTGGGCAGCGAGCCGGTGGAGGCAGCGACGCCGCAAGGCGCCCGCCAGCTGTTCAGCTACCGTGCTGGCGGCGACCAACTGCCGCCGCGCAGCGTGCGCGTTTCGCTGGAGGGCGCCCAATGAGCGATCCACGCCTGGCAGAACTGAGCAAGGCTGCGGGCCTGAGCGTCGACTGGATCGATGCCGACGGCAACGCCCAATCGGTCAAGCCCGAGCATCAACGCCGCCTACTCGACGCCCTCGGCTACCCCGCCGCTGACGACGAGCAGATAGAAGCCAGCCTGGCGCAGTTGCAGCACCGCCAGAACAACCTGGCCCTCGGCCCACTGGTCACCCTCGACCAGCAACAGGCCCTGGATCTGACCCGCTATTTCCCGCCGGGCACGCCCTTCGAGGTCGAGCTGGAACAGGGCGAACGCCTGGAGGGCCGGCTGGACGACAGCGGCCGCCTGCCGGTGATCGGCACCACCGGTTACCACCAGTTGCGCATTGCGGGCGGCGAAGTGACTCTCGCCGTGGCGCCTGCCGCCTGCCCGAGCGTCGCCGAATTGGCCAACCGTGCCGACGCCAAGATCTGGGGTCTCAGCGCCCAACTGTACTCGCTGCGCCGCCCGGGAGACGGCGGCCTGGGCGATACCCAGGCGCTGGATACCCTGGTGCGCAGCGCGGCGGCCCGCGGCGCCGATGCCGTGGCGATCAGCCCGATGCACGCCATGTTCAGCGCCAACCTGCACACCTACAGCCCCTATTCGCCCTCCAGCCGCCTGTTCTTCAACGTGTTGCACGCTGCACCGGCCAGCGTGCTCGGCGAGGCGGCGGTTCAGCAGGCCATTCGCACGTGCGGGCTGGCCGACGAACTGGCGCGCCTGGAAGGCCTGGAGCTGATCGACTGGCCGGGCGTGGCCAGTGCGCGCATGCAGATCCTGCGGCAGCTGCATGCCGATTTCGCCGTCAGCATCCATCCGCTGCAGGCCGATTTCGAGGCCTTTCGCCAGGCCGGTGGCGAGGCCCTGCGCCAGCACTGCCGCTTCGAGGCGCTGCGCGGCTTCATGGACCTCAACGGCCTGCCGGTCGACTGGCGGGCCTGGCCCGAGCAGTATCGCGACCCGGCCAGTGCGGCGGTCGAACAGTTCTGCGAAGGCCATCAGCACGAGATCGAATTCCACGCCTTCGCCCAATGGCTGGTCGCCCGCTGCCTGCATGGCGCGCAGGCGACTGCCCGTGAAGCCGGCATGGCGGTCGGCCTGATCGCCGACCTGGCCGTTGGCGCTGACGCCGCCGGCAGCCAGGCCTGGGGCCGCCAGGCCGAACTGCTGCAGTCGGTCAGCGTCGGCGCACCACCGGACATCCTCAACCGCTCGGGGCAAAACTGGGGCGTGTCGGCGTTTTCTCCCCAGGGGCTGCAACAGAACGGCTTTCGCGCCTACATCGAAATGCTGCGCGCCAACCTGGCTCACGCCGGTGGCATGCGCATCGACCATGTGATGACCCTGCGCCGTCTGTGGGTGATCCCCGAGGGCGAGGACTCTTCCGCTGGGGCCTACCTCAACTATCCGTCCCAGGACCTGTTGCGTCTGCTGTGCCTGGAGGCCGAGCGCCACCGCGCGCTGATCATCGGCGAAGACCTGGGCACGGTGCCCGACGGCCTGCGCGATGAGCTGGCCGCACGCAACATTCTTGGCATGCGCGTGCTGCTCTTCGAGCAAAGCGACGGCCGCTTCCATGCGCCGGGCGATTGGCCCCGCGACGCTCTGGCCACCACCACCACCCATGATTTGCCAAGCATCCGCGGCTGGCTCGCCTCCCGCGACATTCATTGGCGCCAGGCTGCGGGCCACCGCAGCGACGACTACACCAGACAGGATCATCAATTGCGCGCCCAGGAAACCCGAGCACTGCACCAGGCCCTGCACGACCACGGCCACGCCACCGCCGAACAAATGGATGACGGCCAGCAACTGGACGCCAGCATCGCCTTCATCGGCAGCACTCCAGCGCCACTGGTGCTGCTGCCGCTGGAAGATGCTCTAGCCGCCACCGAGCAGCCCAATCTGCCAGGCCCCGGTGACGAACACCCCAACTGGCGCCGCCGCTGGGCGGAACCTGCCGATGGCATGCTCGACGCCCCGGCAGTCGCGCATCGCCTGCAGCGCCTGCAGTGGGCCCGCAACCTGGCCGAGGGCCTCGGCCATGACTGAGTTACGCGCCAGCGTTCGCCTGCAGTTTCACAAGGGCTTCACCCTTGACGATGCCGTGCCTCTGGTCGACTACTTCGCGCGCCTGGGCATCAGCCATATCTATGCCTCGCCGCTGCTCACCGCGCGGCCCGGGTCCATGCACGGCTATGACGTGGTCGACCCGACTCGCGTCAACCCCGAACTGGGCGGTGAAGCGGCCCTCGAACGCCTGATCGCCGCCCTGCGCGGCAAAGACATGGGGCTGATTCTGGATATCGTCTCCAACCACATGGCAGTGGGCGGCGATGCCAACCCCTGGTGGCTGGACGTGCTCGAATGGGGCTCCAGCAGCCCTTACGCGAAGTTCTTCGACATCCACTGGCAGTCCCACGACCCGCTGCTACGCGGCCAGTTGCTGGTGCCGTTCCTGCGCAGCGACTACGGCGAAGTGCTGGCAGCCGGCGAAATCGAACTGCACTTCGATGGCGAACGCGGCCTGCTTTACGCCAAGCATTACGATCACCGCTTTCCGCTCAATCCGCCGACCTACGGCGACGTACTGCAGCATAGCGGCCACCCTGAACTGCAAGCACTGGGCAAGCGCTTCGCCGCGCTGGACGACGGTGCCGACGGCCAGCGCCAGGCCCGTGCGCTGTTTCGCGAGCTGGTTGCCCTGGCCAGCAAGGCCGGGCATGCCGTGGAGCATGCCCTGGCCAGCCTGCGGCCCAGCGAGGGGCAGAATGTCGAAGCGCTGCACCAGTTGCTCGAGCGCCAGCACTATCGCCTGGCCAGCTGGCGCACCGCGGCGGACGACATCAACTGGCGGCGCTTTTTCGATATCAACGAACTGGGCGGCCTCAAGGTCGAACGCCACGACGTGTTCGAAGCGACCCACGGGAAAATTTTCGAGCTGATCGAGAAAGGCCTGGTCGATGGCCTGCGTATCGACCACGTCGACGGCCTCGCCAACCCTCGCGCTTACTGCCGCAAGCTGCGCCGCCGCGTGGAACGGCTGCTGCCGAAACGCCCGGCGAATCTGCAGGGCGGTCGTTTCCCGATCTATGTCGAGAAGATTCTCGGCGAGGGTGAACAGCTACCCCGCGACTGGGGTGTGGACGGCACCACCGGCTACGAATTCATGAACCAGGTGTCGCTGTTGCAGCACGCCCCTGAAGGCGAACCGCTGCTGGTAAAGCTGTGGAGTGAAACCAGCGGCCGTGAAGCCGACTTCATGGCCGAGGTACGCGAGGCTCGCCAGTTGGTGCTGACCACCTCCCTGGCCGGCGACCTGGAAGCGCTGGCCCAGGGCCTGCTGCTCGTTGCCCGTGATGACATCGCCACCCGCGACCTGACCCTGGGTGCCATCCGCCGCGCGCTACTGGAGCTGATCACTCATTTTTCGGTGTACCGCACCTACGTGTCGGCCGCCGGGCGTAGCGCCAATGACCAGGCGGTATTCGACCAGGCCCTGGAAGGCGCCCGCACGACGCTGGCCGAAGGTGATTGGCCGCTGCTCGAACATCTGGACAGTTGGCTCGGCGGCCAGGCGCTGTCGCAGTTGCCACCGAGCCCACAGCGCAAGCGCCGGGCGAAGATGATCGAACGTTTTCAGCAACTCACTTCTCCGGCCGCCGCCAAGGCCGTGGAAGACACCGCCTGCTACCGCAGTGCGGTGCTGCTGTCGCGTAACGACGTGGGCTTCGACCCACAACAGTTCAGCGCACCGGTGCAGGCCTTTCATGAGGCTTGCGTCGAGCGGGCCCGGTATTTCCCAGCCAACCTGCTGACCACCGCGACCCACGACCACAAGCGCGGCGAAGACACCCGCGCGCGCCTGACCGTGCTCAGCGAGCGCGCCGAATGGTTCGCCGAGCGCTGCCAGCACTGGCGCGAACGGGCTGCGCCGCTGCGCGCTGAGTTGGATGACGGCCTGGCGCCCTCGCCTGGTGACGAGCTGATGCTGCTGCAGATCCTGCTTGCCTGCTGGCCGCTGGATCTGCACGCCGACGATACCGAGGGCCTGCAGAGCCTCACCGAGCGCCTCGGCGCCTGGCAGGAAAAAGCCGTGCGCGAGGCCAAGCTGCGCAGCACCTGGAGCAACCCCAACGAACGCTACGAGCAGGCTTGCCGACACTACCTGCAGGCACTGCTCGGCAGTGATGAGGGTCGCGAACTGCGCGCCGAGATCTGCCGCACCGCTGCCGAAATCGCGCCTGCCGGCGCCCTCAACAGCCTGGCCCAGAGCCTGCTGCGCATGAGCGTGCCCGGGGTGCCCGATCTGTACCAGGGCTGCGAATTCTGGGATTTCTCCCTGGTCGACCCGGACAACCGCCGCCCGGTGGATTTCGCCGCGCGCAGCCAGGCCCTGACCGGTGGCCAAGTGCTCGCCCAGGCACTCGAACACTGGCACGACGGCCAGGTGAAGCAGGCGCTGATCGCCGCCACCCTGCAGGCTCGCCAGCATCACGCGCAGCTGTTCGCCAAAGGCGATTACCAGCCGCTCGAGGTCGAGGGTGAGCATGCCGAGCGGGTCGTCGCCTTTCTGCGCAGCCATGGCGAGGACCACGCCATCGTCGTGGTGCCGCGCCTGAGCGCCAAACTGCTGGGCGACAGCGCCATGCCGCTGATCGCCGCCGACCAATGGGGCGACACCCGTATCGCCCTGCCCGCCGTGCTCGCCGACAGGCCCCTGCGCAGCGCGTTCGACCCTGCCCACCCACTGCCCACCAGCGGTCACCTCGCGCTATGCGATGTGCTGCGCGATATCCCCGTCAATCTGCTGATCGCCACTAGTCAATCTCAGGAGTCACACCCATGAGCGCAAAAGAAGACCGCATCCGTGAGTTCGCCTACCAGATCTGGGAATCCGAAGGGAAACCCCACGGTCAGGCCAAACGCCACTGGGAAATGGCCACCAAGCTGGTCGACGCCGAGCAGTCGCCTGGCAAGACCGCGCCCAAGCGCGTGAGCAAGCCCAAGGCCGCCGCTGGCGAGCCGGCCCCTGCCGCACCGATCAAACCCCGCACCAGCAAGGCAGCGCCCAAGGCCGACGCCGAGAAACCTGCCCTGCTCAAACCGGCCAAGGCCCCCGCCAAGGCCAAACCCAGCACCACCGCCAAGCCTGCCGCCAAGAAGCCCAAGGCCTGATACCAGGAGCCACCCAGAATGAGTCAACCACGCTCGCGTATAACCGAAGGTCAGCCCTTTCCGTTGGGGTCGACCTGGGATGGTTTGGGCGTCAACTTCGCGCTCTTCTCGGCTCACGCCACCAAGGTCGAACTGTGCATCTTCGACCCTGATGGCCTGGAAGAAATCGAGCGCATCGAATTGCCGGAGTACACCGACGAGATCTGGCATGGCTACCTGCCCGATGCCCATCCAGGGTTGATCTACGGCTACCGCGTGTACGGCCCCTACGAGCCGGAAGCGGGTCACCGTTTCAACCACAACAAGCTGCTGATCGACCCTTACGCCAAGCAGCTGGTGGGCGAGTTGAAGTGGTCCGAAGCGCTGTTCGGCTACGAGATCGGTCACCCGGACGGCGACCTCAGTTTCGACGAGCGCGACAGCGCGCCTTTCGTGCCCAAGTGCAAGGTCATCGACCCGGCCTACACCTGGGGCAAGCATCGCAATCATCGCGTGGATTGGGACAAGACGGTGTTCTACGAAGCCCACCTGCGCGGCCTGACCATGCGTCATCCGTCGGTGGCCGAAGACAAGCGCGGCACCTTCGCCGGCCTGATGAACGCCGACGTGATCAAGCACATCCGCAAGCTCGGCGTCTCGTCGGTCGAACTGCTGCCGGTGCATGCCTTCGTCAACGACCAGCACCTGCTGGAAAAGGGCATGAACAACTACTGGGGCTACAACAGCATCGGCTTCTTCGCCCCGCACCCCCGCTACCTGGCCAGCGGCCACATCAACGAATTCAAGGAAGTGGCCGCGCACCTGCACGATGCCGGCCTGGAGCTGATTCTCGACGTGGTCTACAACCACACCGCCGAAGGCAACGAGCTGGGCCCGACCCTGTCCATGCGCGGCATCGACAACGCCAGCTACTACCGGCTGATGCCTGATGACAAACGCTACTACATTAATGACTCGGGCACCGGCAACACCCTGGATCTGAGCCACCCGTGCGTGTTGCAGATGGTCACCGACTCGCTGCGCTACTGGGCCACCGAGATGGGCGTGGACGGCTTCCGCTTCGACCTGGCGACCATTCTCGCTCGCCACCACGATGGCTACGACGAACGCCACAGCTTCCTGGTCGCTTGTCGTCAGGACCCGGTGCTGAGCAAGGTCAAGCTGATCGCCGAACCGTGGGACTGCGGCCCTGGCGGCTATCAGGTCGGCGGTTTCCCGCCGGGCTGGGCGGAGTGGAACGACAAGTTCCGCGACAACGTGCGCAGCTTCTGGAAGGGCGACGAAGGCCAGTTGGCCGAACTGGCCAGCCGTCTGACCGCCTCGGGCGACCTGTACAACCAGCGTGGTCGCCGACCGTTCTCGTCGGTGAACTTCATTACCGCCCACGACGGTTTCACCCTCAATGACCTTGTCTCCTACAACGACAAGCACAACGAGGACAACGACGAGAACAACCAGGACGGCAGCAACAACAACATGTCCTGGAACCACGGCGTCGAAGGCCCGACCGACGACGAGGCCATCAACGACCTGCGCCTGCGACAGATGCGCAACTTCATGGCCACGCTGATCCTCGCCCAGGGTACGCCAATGCTGGTGGCCGGCGACGAGTTCGCACGCACCCAGCACGGCAACAACAACGCCTATTGCCAGGACAGCGAGATCGGCTGGATCAACTGGGACCTGAGCGAGCGTGGCAAGCAGTTGCAGGCGTTCGTCACCCGGGTGATCAAGCTGCGCATGAACTACCCGATCCTGCGTCGTGGCCGCTTCTTCGTCGGCGCCTTCAACGAGGAGCTGGGCATCAAGGACGTCACCTGGCTGGCGCCCAGTGGCGAGGAGATGAACGAGGACAACTGGCACGACCCCCATGCCCGCTGCATGGGCATGCTGCTCGATGGTCGCGCCCAGCCGACCGGCATCCGCCGCAGCGGTGCCGACGCAACGCTGCTGATGGTGGTCAACTCGCACCACGATGTGGTCAATTTCCGCCTGCCGGAAGTTGCCCAGGGCAGCCATTGGACGTGCATGCTCGACACCAACCGCACCGACGAGCCGGAAGAAGACGAAGTGTTCCAGTTCGGTGACGAATTCATCGTTACCCACCGCTCGCTGGTGCTGTTCGAGCTGCAAAAGGAAAAAGTGGCATGACCGGGGGCGGCACCCGTTCGCTGGAACGCCTCGGCGCCCTGCTGAACGAGTGGCCGCACCCGACCCTGCATCACCCCGAGGCCCTCGGCCACGCCCTGCAAGGGCTGTGCGCCGCGGGCCTCGACCAATTACCGCAACCCGGCGGTGGCCACACCCTGCAACGTTGGCAGGCGTTGGCCACGGTCGCCGCATGGGACCTGAGCCTGTGCAAACTCTATGAAGGTCACACCGACGCCCTGGCGATCCTCGCGCATTTCGATGCGCCTATACCCGACCAGACCACCTGGGGCATGTGGGCCGCTGAGCCGCCCCAGGCCCGCGTGACCCTGACTGCCGAGCAGCACCACGGCAACGTGCGCCTGAATGGCCGCAAGGCCTGGTGCTCGGGCGCCGGGGTGCTCAGCCACGGCCTGCTCACCGCATGGAATACCGACGGTGAACAGCAGTTGGTGGCCGTCGCCCTGGGACAGCCCGGCGTGCAGGTCACCAACGACGGTTGGCAGGCCGTGGGCATGGCCGCCACCGGAAGCGTCGAGATCTGCTTCGACGAGGCCCGTGGCCAGTTGATCGGTCCGCCGGGCGGCTACCTGGTCAGGCCCGGTTTCTGGCAAGGCGGCGCGGGCATCGCAGCCTGCTGGCACGGTGCCGCGGGCCGCCTGGGCGAAGCGCTGCGCCGGCACTGCAGCGAACGCGACGAGCCCCACGCCCTTGCCCACCTCGGCCATGTGGACTGCGCCCTCATCGCCGCTGCCAGCGCCCTGCGCGACTGCGCCGCCTGGATCGACGCCAACCCGGCAGCCGACGCCGAACTACCGGTACGCCGCGTGCGCGCCATCGTCGAGCACCGCGCGACCGAGGTGATCGAGCACGTTGGCCGTGCCCTTGGCGCCGCCCCCTATTGCCGTGACGCCGCGCTGGCGAGGCTGCTGGCCGACCTGCCGGTGTTTCTGCGCCAGAGCCATGCCGAGCGCGACCTGGCGGCCCTCGGTGTGCTCGCAGCCCGCCAACTACAAGAGAGCTGGATGCTATGAACACCAATCCGATTCAGGGCCAGGGCACCTCGCCGCAAGCCTGGAGGGCCTCCCGGCGCCTGGCCCAGGTGGCCGATATCACCTGCACGCAGCTGGTGCCCGAAGGCTGTCGGGCGGTGATCATAGCCCCCCATCCGGACGATGAAATCCTCGGCAGCGGCGGCCTGCTGCAACTGCTGGCCCAGGCGCAGCGGCAAATCCTGCTGATCTCGGTCACCGATGGCGCCGCCAGCCACCCTGGTTCGAACCACTGGACACCGCAACGCCTGAGCATCGTGCGCCCCCAGGAAAGTGCCGATGCCCTCAAACGCCTCGGCCTGCCGCTCAATCAGGTGCAATGGGTGCATGGCGGCTTTCCCGATACTGGCGTGGGCGCTTGCGAAGTGCAGCTGCGCGAATTTCTCAAGACCTACCTGCAACCCAGCGACGTGGTATTCGCCACCTGGCGCGAGGACGGCCATGCCGACCACGAGGCCGTTGGCCGCGCGGCCCTGATGGCCGCACTGGAATGCGGCGCCCGTGCCCACGAGATTCCGATCTGGGCCTGGCACTGGGCGAGCCCCGAGGACCCGCGCATTCCGTGGGAGCGCGCGCGCAAGGTGCAGCTCGACAAGTGGGCCCAGGCGCGCAAGCGCCACGCCATCCAGGCCTTCGCCAGCCAGCTCTACGACGACCCCGATAACGGCCACGAGGCAGTGCTTTCCGGCACGGCGGTGGAGCGTCTGCAGCAGCCTTTCGAGGTGGTGTTTCTATGAGCGTCGCCGACAATTACTTCGAGAACCTCTACCGCAGCAGCGAAGACCCCTGGTCCTTTCGCGAGCGCTGGTACGAGCAGCGCAAGCGCAACCTGACCCTCGCCACCCTGCCGCGTAGCCACTACGGCAGCATTTTCGAGCCGGGCTGCGCCAACGGCGAGCTCAGCGTACGCCTGGCCGAACGCTGCACCCAGCTGCTGTGTAGCGACACCTCGGCGATCGCCCTGGAGCTGGCGCGCAACCGCCTAGCTCACCGCAGTAACGTGCGCCTGCTGCAAACCCGCCTGCCGGAACAATGGCCGGCCGGGCGTTTCGACCTGATCGTGCTCAGCGAGCTGTGCTACTACCTCGACGCGCAGGATCTGGATCGCCTGATCGACTGCGCCCGCGCCGCCCTCAACACTGGCGGCAACTTGCTGGCCTGCCACTGGCGCTGGCCGATCGACGAATGCCCGTTGAGCGGCGATCAGGTTCATCAGCGTCTGCACGAACGCCTCGGTCTGCCGCGCCTCCTGCGTCATGAAGATGCCGACCTGCTGCTCGAAGTGTGGGGCACCGAAGCCATGTCGGTCGCCCAGCGCGAGGGCCTGGCGCCGGAAACCACACAGGAGCCGCTGGCGTGATCGGCGTCGTCATTCCCGCCCATAATGAGGAACAGAGCCTGGACGCCTGCCTCGACGCCCTGCTCCAAGCTGCCGCTCACCCCGCGCTCGACCAGCCGGTACGCATTCTGGTGGTGCTCGACAGCTGCAGCGACGGCTCGGCCAACCTGGTCGCCAATTACCCGGTCGCAAGCCTCGCACTGCAGGCGCGCAACGTCGGCCAGGCGCGTGCCGCCGGCGTGGCCTGGCAACTCGAGCGCGGCGCGGGGTGGATCGCCTGCTCCGACGCTGACAGCCGGGTCGCCGCCGACTGGCTGGTGCGCCAGCGCGAATTGCAGGCCGACATGGTCTGCGGCACCGTGGAAGTCGCTGAATGGGGCGAGCTGGATAGCGGCGTACAGCGCCGTTACCTGAGCGCTTACCAGGATCGCGACGGGCATCGGCACATCCACGGCGCCAATCTGTCGTTCAGCGCAGCCGCCTACCACCGCGCCGGGGGGTTCCAGAACATCGTCGTCGACGAGGACGTGCAGTTGGTCGCCGCTTTCGAGCGCATCGGCGCGCACATCGCCTGGAGCTCGCTGCCGCGCGTGTATACCAGTGCCCGTCTGGATTGCCGCGCCCGCGGCGGCTTCGGCGATTACCTGCGCTCGCTGCTCTGAACCCGCCGCACGGCGACCAAAAACCTTGAACCGCCCACTCGCCGTTCCAGTCGGAATTTAACGATGCCCCCGCGCCTGCTGCGCCCGGGCCCCTCGCTGAACCACGGCGACCATCGCCAGGAGGCCAGCATGAAAGTCAGCGATATCATGACTCGCGGCGTACAGACCATCACGCCCAGCCAAACCATCCACGAAGCCGCCGCCATGATGGCGCGCATCGATTGCGGTGCGCTGCTCGTCAATCAGGACGACCGCCTGGTCGGCATGATCACCGACCGCGACATCACCGTGCGCGCCGTGGCCACCGGGATGCCGGGCGAAACGCCGATCTCCGAGGTGATGAGCGGCGAGATCCGCTACTGCTTCGAAGACGAGGATGTGCGCCAGGTGGCCCGCAACATGGGCGAAAACCAGCTGCGGCGCCTGCCAGTGCTCGACCGCGACAAGCGCCTGGTCGGCGTGGTGTCGCTGGGCAACTTGGCCCTGAGCGACGACCCGCAGGCCAGCGCCCAGTTATTGCGTCGCGTGACCGGCGCGCACTGATCGATGAGCAGACCAACGCCGCAACCTAGGGTCTGTTCCCGTTTCAGCGC
This sequence comes from Pseudomonas sp. PA15(2017), assembly GCF_001945395.1. Taxonomy (GTDB): domain Bacteria; phylum Pseudomonadota; class Gammaproteobacteria; order Pseudomonadales; family Pseudomonadaceae; genus Aquipseudomonas. The sequence goes on from NZ_MSXV01000044.1 coordinate 163,032, forward strand.
GAGCGTGCGTGAAACGGGAACAGACCCTGGCGCCTGCGGGCAATCGCGCGTTGGCCTGCCATACGCGGATGAGCGACGGTGAAGGGCATCCATATCGGCATATCGGGCTGGCGCTATGCGCCTTGGCGCGGCGACTTCTACCCCGAGGGGTTGAAGCAGCGCGAGGAACTGGCGTTCGCTTCCCGGGCAGTGAGCAGCATCGAGATAAATGGTTCGTTCTACGCTCTGCAAACGCCCGAGCGTTATGCTGGCTGGGCCGACGAGACGCCGGACGGTTTTTGCTTCGCGGTCAAGGCGCCGCGCTATATCACCCACATCCGCCGCCTCCAGGACGTGGCTACGCCAGTCGCCAATTTCTTCGCCTCGGGGCTACTGCAGCTGGGCGACAAGCTCGGGCCGATCCTGTGGCAGTTCCCGCCGAGCATGGCCTTCGACGAGCAGCGTTTCGCCGACTTTCTTGCCTTGCTGCCTCAGGACACCGAGCAGGCCCTACGCAGTGCCGGGAAAGCCGACCGTCTGCAGGACGGCAGCCTGGACGTGCTCCACCACCAGAAACTGCGCCACGCCGTGGAGATTCGCCACCAAAGCTTTTGCGACCCGGCGTTCATCAAGCTCCTGCGTAAATACAAGGTGGCACTGGTGTTCGCCGACAGTGCCGGCAAATGGCCTTACGCCGAAGACCTGACGAGCGACTTCGTGTACCTGCGCCTGCACGGCAACAAGAAGCTCTACCAAAGCGGCTACGACGAACAGGCGATCGACCATTGGCACCAGCGCATCATCACCTGGAGCCGTGGCCAGCAACCCGGCGATGCACAGCTGATCGACACCCACAAGCCGCGTGCCCGGGCATCACGGGACCTGTACTGCTATTTCGATAATGACCTCAAGGTACGTGCGCCCTATGACGCCCACGCACTCTTACAGAAGTTCGACCTGGCCAAGGCGTTGCCCAACGTCCCCGGCCAGTCGCCAGGAGTGAGCCCATGACCACCCACCAACCGGCCCCTACGGAGCTGGCCAACGCGGTGCATACGTTGAAGATTCTCACGGTGAACACCCACAAGGGGTTCACCGCGCTGAATCGACGCTTCATCCTTCCCGAGCTGCGGGATGCGGTTCGCACCCTGTCGGCCGACATGGTGTTTCTGCAGGAAGTGCACGGCACCCACGAACATCACGCCAAGCGCTACGAGAATTGGCCGCCGACGCCGCAATACGAATTTCTTGCCGACAGCATGTGGCCGCAGTTCGCCTATGGCCGCAACGCCGTGTACCCCCACGGCGACCATGGCAATGCCCTGCTTTCCAAATTCCCGATCCTGCGCCACGAGAACCTCGACATTTCCATCGGCACCCAAGAGCAGCGCGGTTTGCTGCACTCGGTGCTGGACGTTCCGGGCCACGCCGAAGTGCACGCCATTTGCGTGCATCTGGGCCTGCGCGAAATCCATCGCAAGCAGCAGCTGGGTCTGCTCTGCAAGGTGCTCGACCGCCTGCCGTCCGATGCCCCGGTGATCGTCGCCGGTGATTTCAACGACTGGCGCCAGCGCGCCGATGGTCTGCTGGCCGCCAGCGGCCTGAAGGAGGCATTCGTCAACGAGTACGGCAAGCCGGCCAGGAGCTTCCCCGCGCGCTGGCCGCTGCTGTGCCTCGATCGCATCTATGTACGCAACGCGACCACTCACAACCCGCAGGTGCTCTCGACCCGTCCCTGGTCGCACCTGTCGGATCATGCACCGTTGGCTGTGGAGATACGGCTATGAAGTACGACTGGCGTGATGGCAACCAGGTCGATTTGCTGATCAACGGCGAGGAGTTCTATCCCGCCGTGTTCGAATCCATCCGCAACGCCCGGCGGGAGGTGCTGCTGGAGACCTTCATCATCTTCGAAGACAAGGTCGGCATGGAGTTGCAGCAGGCGCTGATCAGCGCGGCCCGCAACGGCGCCAGCGTGGAGATCACCGTGGACGGCTACGGCACCGCGGACCTGTCCACCGAGTACGTTGCCGCACTGACCGCCGCCGGCGTACGCGTGCATATGTTCGATCCCGGCAAGCGCCTGCTGGGCATGCGTACCAACCTGTTCCGCCGCCTGCATCGCAAGATCGTGGTGATCGACAGCGAGATCGCCTACATCGGCGGCATCAACTTCGGTGCCGACCATCTGGGCGACTACGGCCCCATGGCCAAGCAGGATTACGCCGTGCGCGTGCGCGGCCCGATCGTTGCCGACGTGCACACCGCCGCCGAGCGTCTGCTCGAAGCACGCGACGACCGTGAAGTAGCCAAGCGCCGGGTCAACCAGCCCGGCCAGCACCGGCATGCCGGCAACAGTCGGCTGTTGATGACCATCCGCGACAACGCCGATGACAGCAATACCATCGAACAGCATTACCTGGACGCCATACGCAAGGCCCAGCACCGGCTGATCGTCGCCAACGCCTATTTCTTTCCCGGTTATCGCCTGCTGCGCGAGCTGCGCAACGCCGCCCGCCGTGGCGTCAAGGTAACGCTGATCCTCCAGGGCATGCCGGACATGCCACTGGTGCGCCTGTGCTCGCGGCTGACCTACAACTACCTGCTGCGCGACGGCGTGACCATCTACGAATATTGCCAACGGCCGCTGCACGGCAAGGTCGCCCTGGCCGACCACGAATGGTGCACCGTGGGTTCGAGCAACCTCGACCCCCTGAGCCTGTCGCTCAACCTGGAAGCCAACGTGGTCATCCGTGATCCGGCGCTCAACCGTCGCCTGCACGAGCACCTCTCCGAGCTCGCCGAATCGAGCTGCAAATCGGTGCCGCTCAAGCGTGTGATGCGCGGCTACTGGTGGCGCGCGCCGCTGATCTTTCTGTGCTTCCACTTCCTGCGCCATTTTCCAGCCATCGCTGGCTGGTTCCCGGCCCATTCACCGCGGCTCAAGCTGCTCAAACCCGATATCGAAGCGCCGCAGTGCGGCACCTTGCAGGTCGACCAGGAGAAAGTCTCGTGAGCAAACCCGACGACAAGCAAGGCAAACCGGCGTGGCGTTGGGCCAAGCGTCTGCTGACCCTGTGCTTCTTCATCCTGGTGCCGGTGCTGCTGTTCATGCTGGTCAAGAATCTCGACTGGCAGGAAGTCAGCCAGGCGCTACGCAGCTACAGCACTGGCACCCTGCTCGCCGCCATCGGCGTGGCGGCGCTGAGCTACGGGGTGTACTCGAGCTTTGACCTGATCGGCCGTGCCTACACGCAGCACGGCCTGCCCACCCGGCAGGTGCTGCCGCTGACCTTCGTGTGCTACGCCTTCACCCTCAACCTGAGTTCCTGGGTCGGCGGTGTGGCGCTGCGCTATCGCCTGTACTCGCGTTTGGGTCTCAAGGTCTCGACCATCACCCGTGTGCTGAGCATGAGCCTGATCACCAACTGGCTGGGCTATATCCTGCTGGCCGGTGTGCTGTTCACCTTTGGCCTGCTCAAGCTGCCCGAGGGCTGGGCCATCGGCGCCACGGGCCTGCGCATCATCGGCCTGGCATTGCTTGCGGTGGGCATCGGCTATCTGCTGGCCTGCCAGTTCTCCAAGCGCCGCAGCTGGACGATCCGCGGCCACGAATTGAACCTGCCGTCGCTGCCCATGGCCCTGCTGCAGGCCGGCCTCGGTGCGTTGAACTGGTCGCTGATGGCGCTGATCATCTACCTGCTGCTGCCCGAGGAAGCCTTCTACCCGACCATTCTCGGTATCCTGATGATCAGCAGCATCGCCGGGGTGATCACCCACATTCCCGCCGGCCTGGGGGTGATCGAGGCAGTGTTCATCGCCATGCTGCAGCACGAGATGTCCAAGGGCAGCATCGTCGCCGCACTGATCGGCTACCGGGCGATCTACTTCCTGCTGCCCCTGGCGGTGGCCTGCGTGGTTTACCTGGTGTTGGAAAAACGCGCCAAGAAGTTGCGCCAGAATGCCGACCATGACAACAGCGAAGAGCCGCGCCCTGCCTGACAGGTTGCAATGACCGGGATTGGCTTGATCCCGGTCAAGGCGCCTGCGCCACACCGCGTTAGCCTGGGCTGGAAGCCCGGCGGAGTACGCGAGATGGCCAAGAAATTCCCCCTGCAACCGAGCAACCCCGAGCGCGTGTGCTGGGGCTGCGATCACTACTGCAGCGCCACCGATCTGCAATGCGGCAACGGCGCCAGCCGTACCCAGCACCCTATCGAGCTGTTCGGCGAAGACTGGTACCTGGATGGCGACTGGGGCCTCGAACCGCCGGGCGACGAGCAGAAACCCAAGCAGCGGCACATCTGACCCGCTGCCTTGGTTACGGCGCTTGGCCGGTCAGCTACCATGGCGCGACTCTTCCAATGCGCGCGCCACTCATGACTGCCACCGATCTGCTCGTTACCCTGCAAGCCGCCAATGCACGACTCGTGCCCCTGCAATCCGAACATGGGCCCGCCCTGGTCCGCGCGGCAGCCGACGGCGAGTTGTGGACGCTGCCGTTTACCGTGGTACCGGGCGCGCACAACGTCGCGGCCTATCTCGACAAGGCCCTGGCCGGCCGTGACGCCGGCCACGTCATGCCGTTCGTGGTGATCGACCAGCGCACTGGCCAGGTACTGGGCAGCACGCGCTTCTGGAAGATCGACCGCGACAATCGCAAGCTGGAGATCGGCCATACCTGGCTGGCGGCCTCGGCTCAGGGCACCGGGATCAACACCGCCATGAAGTGCGCCATGCTCGAACACGCCTTCGAAACGATGAATTGCGTGCGGGTGCAGTTCACCACCGATGAGCTGAACGCACGCTCCCGCGCCGCGATCCTGGCCCTTGGCGCAGTACAGGAAGGCATCGTGCGGCACGAGCGGATCATGCCGGATGGGCGCAAGCGCAACTCGGTGCGTTTCAGCATCATCGACAGCGAGTGGCCTGCCGTGAAGGCGCATCTGCTGGCCAGGCTGACACGCCGCTAAGCCGGCAACTGCCAGGCCTTGCGTAGCGCCTGCAGCGCTTCGCCAATGGCCCGCTCCGGCACTGCCGCAAACCCCATCACCAGCCCGGCGCGCTGGTCCGTCGGCGTGCTCCCCTCGGGCAACCACTGCACGCTGAGCGGGTTGATTTCCACGCCAACGCCCGCTGCGGCGGCGATCAGCTGGTGCTCTCGGGCCAGGCTCTCGCAGCGCACGCTCAGGTGCAGGCCGGCGTGCACCTCCGGCAGCGGCGCACAGCCGGGCACCAGCGTCGGCCAGCCGGCAAGCAGGGCGTCACGCCGCGATCGGGCGGCATTGCGCATGCGGCGGATATGCCGCTGGAAATGCCCGGCGGCGATGAACTCGGCCATCACCGCCTGGGTACCGATATCGGAGTGGCGCATGTCCACCCCGCGGCGCCGTGCGAAGGCCTCGGCCAGGCGCGGCGGCAGCACCAGATAGCCCAGGCGCAGCGCCGGAAAGACGATCTTGCTGAAGGTGCCGACGTACAGCACGCGCTGGCCGCGATCCAGTGCCGCCAGCGGGGCCAGCGGCGTGCCGCTGTAACGGTACTCGCCGTCGTAGTCGTCCTCGATGATCCAGGCATCGTTGCGCTCCGCCCAGTCGAGCAGGGCCAGGCGCCTGGGCAGCGACAGCGTCACCCCGGTCGGATACTGGTGCGACGGCGTGACATAGGCCAGCCTACACGGCCCAGCCTGTTCCAGAGCGGCGACATCCAGGCCTTCGCTGTCGATACCGATGCCTTCGAGCCGTGCCCCGGCGACGCTGAATGCGTGGGCCGCGGCGCGATAGCCGGGATCTTCCAGGGCAACCCGGTCACCGGGCTCCAGCAGCAACTGGGAGCACAGGCTGATGGCCTGCTGCGCGCCGCAGGTGATGACCACCTGCCCAGGGTCGCACTGCAGGCCGCGACTGCTGCGCAGGTAGGCGGCAATCAACTCGCGCAGCTGCGCATCGCCCGCCGGGTCGCCATAACCCAGCAGCGCCGGCGCAGGTCGCCGCCAGAAACGCGCAGCCAGGCGTGCCCAGGTTTCGTGGGGAAACAGGTCGAAGGCCGGCACCCCGACGCGAAATGCCCGTGGCGGCCCCGGCAAATGCGGCGGCAGGTGAAAGCTCTGCAGCCGCTGCACGGCGCTGCTGCTGACCTCGTTCGGCGGGACTGCGGCGGGCAACGGCGCAGCGGCGGCGAGATCGGCCACATAGGTGCCGTCGCCGACCCGCGCCTGCACGTAGCCCTCGGCATACAGCTGATCCAGGGCGCGGTTGATGGTGTTGCGTGAGACGCCCAGTAGCCCGGCCAACTGGCGGCTGGCCGGCAGGCGGGTGCCGCCCGGCAGGCGCCCGTCGAGCATGCGCTCGCGCAGCGCCTGGTACAGCTGACGTGACAAACCTGCGCCGGGCTGCAGGCACAGGCCGGAAAGGTCGACGGGAAGCGGAGCTGGAGCGGCCATCGATTGGCTCCATGAAAGTCACTGGAAATGGATCTTACAACAGACCAATAGCAAATCTACGATGACACCATCCCCTTCAGGAAACGGCCCATGTACACACCCTCCGCCTTTCGCCAGCACGACCTCGCTACCCTGCACCGGGAAATCCAGGCCTGTCGCCTGGCCACCCTGATCAGCCACGGCGAGCGCGGCCTGCAGGCCAGCCATCTGCCCTTGCTGCTGCGCCCGGAGCAAGGCGCCCACGGCACGCTGTACGGTCACCTGGCGCGGGCCAACCCCCATGCACGACTGCTGGCCGAAGGCGGCGCGGCGCTGGTGGTGTTCAGCGGCGCCGAGGCCTACGTCAGCCCTTCCTGGTACCCGGCCAAGGCCGAGCACGGCAAGGTGGTGCCGACCTGGAACTACATCGCCGTGCACGCCCATGGGCGCGCCGAAGTGTTCGACGATGCCGAGCGCCTGCTGAACCTGCTCGGCGAGTTGACCGACCGCCACGAGAGACCGCGCCCGCAACCCTGGGCGGTCGCCGATGCGCCGCAGGACTACATCGCCGGCATGCTGCGCGCCATCGTCGGCTTCGCCCTGCCCATCGAGCGCCTGGAAGGCAAATGGAAACTCGGCCAGAACCGCAGCGAAGCCGATCAGCACGGCGTACGCGATGGCCTCGCCGCCAGCCTCGATCCTCGCGACTGCGCCCTGGCGCAACGCATGGCGGACTGAATTACCCGCTGAAAACAGGAGACCCGAACATGCAAATACGCGCCGTTACCGCTGCCGATCACGCCGCTTGGCTGCCCCTCTGGCAGGGCTACCAGCGCTTCTACACCACCGAAATTGCCGAGGCCACCAGCCAACTGACCTGGCAGCGCTTTCTCGACGCCAGCGAGCCGATGCATGCGGCCCTGGCCTGGCGCGATGGCCAGGCAATCGGCATGGTGCACTGGATCTTCCACCGCTCCTGCTGGACGGAGGGCGATTACTGCTACCTGCAGGATCTGTTCGTCGACGAGCAGCTACGCGGCGGCGGCATTGGCCGCGGGCTGATCGAGCACGTCTACGCCCAGGCTCGTCTGGCCGAGGCCTCGCGGGTGCACTGGCTCACCCATGAGAGCAATACCAGCGCCATGCAACTGTACGACCGCATCGCCGAGCGGCCCGGCCTCGTGCAGTACCGCAAGAAATTGTGACCCGGAGCCGACCATGATCGACGATACCCTGCTCGACTGGCAACCTGTCCCACCACCACCCCGCGCGCCACTCGACGGTCGCTTCGTGCGCCTCGAGCCGCTCGACGCCCAGCGCCATGGCGAGAATCTATGGCTTGCCCTGCAAGGCCCGGACAGCGACCCCGATTTGTGGGATTACCTGCCCTACGGCCCGTTCGCCGAACGCAGTGCCTTCGACGCCTGGCTCGCGGGCAAGCAGGCGAGCGACGATCCGCTGTTCTTCACGGTGATCGACGCCGCGTCGAAACGTGCCGTAGGGCTGCTCAGCTTCCTGCGCATCGCCCCCGCCGATGGCTGCATCGAGATCGGCCATATCGCCTTTGGCCGCGCCATGCAGCGTTCCCCCGCCTCCACCGAAGCGATCTGGCTGCTGATGAGGCTGGCCATGGACGAACTCGGCAATCGCCGCCTGGAATGGAAATGCAATGCACGCAACGCACGGTCGGTGCGAGCTGCCGAGCGGCTGGGCTTCACCCGGGAGGGGCTGTTCCGCCAGCATGCGGTGATCAAGGGCCACAACCGCGACACTGCCTGGTTCTCGATCATCGACGGCGAGTGGCCGCAGTGCCGCGAGGCCCTGCAACGCTGGCTGTCGCCGAACAATTTCGATGAGCAGGGGCAGCAGCTTCAGCGGCTGAAGGACTTCCGCCAACATTGATGCCTACCTGCGGGAGCGCGCCATGCCCGCGATCTTTTTGCGCCCATGGCGCGCCCCCACAGGGGTTCGTCGTGGCGACGCCCTGACAATCAGCCCCCCCAAAGCGGTGCGCCGAACCAGGCTGAGGCCAACAACAATACGGCCATCACCTGATTGAAGCGGCCCATGGCACGTGCCGAGGTGAATAGCCGTGCGGCGCCGCGCCCCAGTAGCGCCCAGCAACCCAGGCACGGCAGGGAAATGGCCAGGAAAATCGCCGCCAGCAAGGCCACGCGCAGGGCTTGGCCGGGCCCCGGTGTGGCGAACACGCTGACCACCGCCAGGGCCATCATCCAGGTCTTGGGGTTGACCAGTTGCAGCGCCGCGCCGGCGAATAGCCCGAGGCGTTTTTCATCCGCCCCGGCCGCGCCATCCAGCGCTGCCGCGGGGCTGCTGAAGATGCGCCAGGCCAGATAGCTCAGCCACAGCACACCGAACCAGGCCATCGCCCATTGCAGACGCGGGTGCTGCTGCAGCAGCTCGCCCAGGCCGAGCCCCACCGCCACCACGATGGCCGCAGCGCCGAAACAGGCACCGAGCACCAGCGGCAGGGTCGCGGCCACGCCGTATCGGGCGCTGCTGCCCAGCACCAGCACGTTGGTGGGCCCCGGGGTGATGGAGGCGACGAAGGCGAACAGCATGAAGGGCAACAACTGAGTCATGAACGGGCTCCAGAACGATCCGAGCCCTGATCATCGGCGCAAGCGTCTCAGCGGTCTGGAAGCTTTGAGCAGCGGCGCTGATAGTTTGCCGGGGTGATGCCGTAGGCGCGGCGAAACCAGCGGCCCAGGTGGCTTTGGTCGGCAAAGCCGAGAATCGCCGCCACCTGCACCGGCGGCTCGCCGCGGGCCAGCAGGTGTCGCGCACGGGCCAGGCGCAGTTGCACCAGGTAGGCGTGGGGCGCCAGGCCAAAGGCGGCCTTGAAGGCGCGGCTCAGCCGAAAGCGATCCACGCCGCAGGCCGCGGCCAGGTCATCCAGGCCAATATCGCGGGTGTGCTGGTCATGCAGGAAGTCCCGCGCACGCTGCGCCACCAGCGGCAGGCGCGGGTCGACATCCAGGCGGCGACGCCAATGCAGGCGTTCGGTAAGACCTGCCAGCAGGCCATCGAGCGCGGACTGCCTGACCATGCGCAACTCCTGGCGATGCAGGGCGCCGAACGCTTCGACCACCGAAGCCAGCAGGCGCGGGTCGCTGGCCAGGGTAGCGCTGAAACCCGGCAGACAGTCGGCTGGCGCCTGCTCGAACAGGCTGCGCAACTCACGTTCCAGCCACTGGGTATCCAGGTACAGCATCGAGTAGGTGAAGCCTTCCGGCTCCGGCGCGTGGCCGTCGTGCAGTTCGCCGGGCTCGAGCAGGAACACCTGGCCCGCGAGGCTGCTGTTCAACCGCTTGCGGCAATTGAACTGCTGCACGCCCTGTTCGGTGAAACCGACCAGATAGGCGTCGTGCCAGTGGGGGTCGTAGGCGTGCCCGCGAAAATGCGCGCGGATGGTCTCGATACCGGTGTCTGCGTCCTGGGCCAGGTCGACCCAACTCTGCGCGCTCATGCCTGCTCCAGCGCCACGGTGTGTGGACTGGTGATGCTAACCGACCCGGAGTGCCCTTTCTGGAAGTTTTGAGCAACCGTTCATCTGGCCCGTGCCATGCAGCGCTGGTGGCGCGTGTCGACGCGATCGGCAAACCAGGCGGTGGTCAGCCGGCGGGTGATCTTCGGGCTCTTCAGCACGATGCCCGGCAGCAGTTCGCGCGGTACCGGCTTGCCCTGCGCTTCGTCGGCCAGGGCGAACACCCGCGCGTAGAGGCGGCTGTCCTCGAAATCCAGGCTGTCGCCCTCCTCCAGATCGCGGCGAACCGCGCGGTCGCTCATATCCAGGCGCTCGCCCAGGGAGCGTACGGCCAGCTCGGTGGCGCTGGCCTTGCTGCTGCCGTGGATGATCAGGTCGCCGTCCAGCGCCAACCCAATCCCCGACGCGCTGGTGACGGCATTCTGGAAGGCGGCGTTGCGGCTGGCGTACCAGCCGGCGTTGAAGTCGGCGAAGCGGTACAGCGGTTTCGGGTAATTGGCCGGATAGCCCAGCAGGTGGGCGATGCCGAAGTACATGCCGCCACGGCGGCTGAACACCTCGCGGCGGATCGAGCCGTCCGGCGGATAGGGATAGCCCTCGGCATTGGCCTGGGCAAAGGCGATGCTGACCTGCATCGGCCCGCCGGTGCGCACCGGGTTGAGGGTGCCGAACAGCTGGCGACCGAGGGGCACCATGCCGGTGAAGTCATCGAAGATTTCGCTCAGCTGCTTTTCGGTGCGCACGCTGTCGAGGCGCTGCTGGTAGCTCTTGCCGGTCGGCGACTCGAGACGCAGCGCGGCGTTCACCAACAGCCGCGGGATGTGCAGGCTGGCGGCGCGACGATCGATTTCCGCCCGGGCGATCTTGGCCAACCCCGGCACTGGCGGGTCGGCGTTGAAGGTCGATTCCTGTTCGGTCACCGCCAACACGGCGCAGATGTTCTCGGTGGTCGGCGCGATGTCCTGAGCGGCGAAGGCGGCGTAGATATCGGCGGCCCAACCTTCGCGATCCGGCGTGTTGATCGGCATCAGCCGTACGATCTGCGCGCGCACCTCGGCCGGTTTCGGCGCCGGTGCCCGTGACTGGGAGGCGCATCCGGCCAGCAGCAGAACCGATAACGCAGCGGATGAACGCAGGAACAAATACCTCACCAGGGGCTCCTTGGAATGATCGGGCTTGAGCCTCTGACAACGCCAACGCCACGCCGTCCGCGATTATTTCAGCGCCAACCGCTCGCAGCCCAGCGTGAGCGCTGCGAATCGACCGGCAAGCGATGCGGTCTATCCATCCACGAAGGCCCGCATTATCTGGCCTGCGGACGAGGAGCGAGTTGCGCTCCAGGATCGATATGAGCAAGGAGATCCACCATGGTTACCCATTACACGATCGACGGTCATCTCGCCTGTGGCACCCACGGCGAAAAGCTCGCCGCCAGCAAAGAACTGAATCAGGTGAAATGTCGCAACTGCCGTAACACCGAAGCGTACAAGCAGGCGCGTCGCGACACCCGTAACGCTACCCGCCGCGCGGCCCGCAAATCCAAGGTCGCACAGCCGCGTACCGATTGGCGCACGTCCTGGCAGCAACGCCTGGCCGACCTGCCAGGTCGCAACCGCCTGCCCAGAGGGTTCGCTACGCAACCTTACGTATAAGAGCCCGTTCATAATCTTTAAGCCCAGGTTCGGCGACTTTGGCGGCGTTAGCGGCCGTTCCCCGATCCACTGTGGGAGCGCGCCATGCGCGCGAAAAATCGCGGGCATGGACTGGGCGTCGCCGCCCGCTCCCACAGATACTGCGCTGATGTTCGCTTCTGCCTTGTAATTGCCGCTTCATGCGCATAAGACTTTGAACAGGCTCTAAGGATCGCGGTGGCCTCAACGAGGCCCGCAACTGATCGATAAAGGGGTGGGCCATGCAAGCGGCCCACCCCTTTTCGCCTCACTGCGGCTTGATGACCAGTGTGCCCAGCGGTGGCAGATCCAGGTTCAGCGACTGTGGCTGGCCATGGCTGGCCACTGCCTCGCTGAACAGCCCGCCCTGGCTGCCGGCGTTGGAGCCAGCATAACGCTCGGCATCGCTGTTGAGCAGCACATGCCAGGCACCCTCTCTCGGCACGCCGATACGGTAGCCGATGCGCGGCTCGGGCGTGAAGTTGTGCACCACCAGCAGCGGCGCGCCGCTCTGATCATGACGCAACCAGGCGAACACGCTGTTACTGGCGTCGTCGCCGATCAGCCAGGCGAAACCCTCGGCGCTGCCGTCGAGCTGATGCAGCGCCGGCTCGTGGCGGTACAGGCCATTGAGGTCACTGACCAGTTGCTGCACGCCCTTGTGTTCACCGTAGCGCAACAGATACCAGTCCAGTTCGTGGTCGTGGTTCCACTCGCGCCACTGGCCGAACTCGCAGCCCATGAACAGCAGCTTCTTGCCCGGATGGCTCCACATGAAGCTCAGGTACAAACGCAGGTTGGCGAACTTCTGCCAGCGATCGCCAGGCATCTTGTCGAGCAAGGAGCGCTTGCCGTGCACCACTTCGTCATGGGAGATGGGCAGCACGAAATGCTCGGAGAAGGCGTACAGCAGGCCGAAGGTCAAATGATGGTGGTGGTGGCGACGATGCAGCGGGTCCTCGGCGGCGTATTTGAGGCTGTCGTGCATCCAGCCCATGTTCCATTTGTAGGAGAAGCCCAGGCCGCCTTCCTGGGTCGGTCGGCTGACGCCCGGCCAGGCGGTCGATTCCTCGGCGATCACCAGCGCGCCGGGCACTTCCTGGGCGACCACGTCATTGAGGTGGCGCAGAAAATCGATGCTTTCCAGGTTCTCGCGCCCGCCGAAACGGTTGGGGATCCACTCGCCTTCCTTGCGCGAATAGTCGCGGTAGAGCATCGAGGCCACGGCATCCACGCGCAGGCCGTCGATGTGGTAGGTACGCAGCCAGTGCAGCGCCGAGGCCAGCATGAAACCGTGCACCTCGGTTCGACCCAGATTGTAGATATAGGTGTCCCAATCCTGGTGGAAGCCCTCGAAGGGATGGGCGTACTCGTACAACGCGGTGCCATCGAACTGGCCCAGGCCGTGGGCGTCAGTGGGGAAATGCGCAGGTACCCAGTCGAGGATCACACCAATGCCGGCCTGGTGGCAGGCGTCGACGAACGCGGCGAAATCCGCCGGGCTGCCATAGCGGGCGGTCGGCGCGAACTGCGACAACAACTGGTAGCCCCAGGAGCCGCCGAATGGATGCTCCATGATCGGCATCAGCTCGATATGGGTGAAGCCCAACTGCTGCACGTAGGGAATCAGCTGTTCACTCAGCTCACGCCAGCTCAGCAGGCGGCCATCCTCGCCGCCCTCGCGACGCCAGGAGCCGGCGTGCAATTCATAGATCGACATCGGCGCCTGGTAGCCCTGCTGCGCGCCACGTTGCTGGAGCCAGTGCTCGTCGTGCCACTCGAACTGCAGCGGCGCGGAAACCACCGAGCCAGTGGCCGGCGGCAACTCGCTGGCCAGCGCCATGGGGTCGGCTTTCAACGGCAGCAGGCCATCGCGGCCGAGAATCTCGTATTTGTAGACTTCGCCGGGCGCCAGGCGCGGAATGAACAGCTCCCACACGCCGCTGGGCTGGCGCAGGCGCATCGGATGGCGGCGGCCATCCCAGCCGTTGAAGTGGCCGACCACCGAGACCCGTCGGGCGTTGGGCGCCCATACTGAAAAACGCACGCCCTGCACGCCTTCGTGGGTGGTGAACTGGGCGCCGAGGCTCTTGCCCAGTTCACGGTGATTGCCCTCGGCGAACAGATACAGGTCCATTTCGCCGAGCAGTTGGCCGAAGGCGTAAGGGTCCTCGGTTTCCTGTACGCCGGTGCCCCACTGGATGCGATAGCGATACGGTAACTGCTGTTCGATGCGAATGCTGAACAGCCCCGGCACGCTGGACTGTTCCAGGCTGCCGAGCACCTCACCACTCACTGCGTGGATCAGCTCGACGCCAAGGGCGCCGGGCAGGTAGGCGCGAATGGTCAGCCCGTGGGCGAACGCATGGGGGCCCAGAAGCGAAAACGGATCGCCATGCTCGCCCCGTATCAGGGCCTCGACGGCGGCGCGCTCGATACCCGCCACCTGGCGCTCGGTTTCTCCGTTGCTCATCGTTTACCGCTCCCCAAGAGATAGTTGCTCAGCTCTATCAACCCTTGCACCGGAACTTCCAGCCAATCGGGACGATAGCGCGCTTCATACAGAATTTCGTAAGCCGCCTTCTCGATGCAGAACAGCGCCAGGGCTGCCACTTCACCTTCGCGGTCATGCCAGGCGTGGGGCAGCTCGGCAGCCGCCAGCCGGTAGGCTTCGTTGAATGCGCTTCTGGCCTGGCCACGATACAGCCCGGCGATATGCTGGCGGGCCTGCTCGGCTTCGGCCGTGAGGTCGGCGCCCTGTGCGCTGCGCATGGCCATGGCGGCCGCGTAGTCGAAGGAGCGCAACATGCCGGCGACGTCCTTGAGCGGGCTGTAGAAAGCGCGGCGCTCTTCCAGCGTGCGGGTCGGTTCACCTTCGAAATCGATCAGGTAGGCGTCGCCCTGCACCACCAGCACCTGGCCTAGGTGCAGGTCGCCATGCACGCGCATGCGAATGCCGCCCGCCGAGCGCCGCGCCAGGTCGTCGACCCGTTCGAGAATCTGCGCATGGCGCGCGGCCAGCCAATCTGCCTGGTTGGCGGCTTCACCCGGCAAGTGCCCGCGCCCCTTGGCGATCACTTCCAGGGCCTCGCGCACCTGAGCGGTGATGTTCTGCGACCACTCGGCCACGTCGGCGTCGCCGGTCTCGTGGTAGCCGAAGTCCGGGTTGTCGCTGGCCTGGCCGAGGGCCACGTGCATCTCACCCAGGCGCTTGCCCAACAAACCGGCGAAGGTTTCCAGCTCGGCGAGGGCGCCTTGCCGGTTCTCCTGCTCGCCATGGCCGCCGGCCAGTTCTTCGCGAACCGCGCGCTCCAGATTGTTCAGCGTCCACTGCCAGGCATCGCCCTGATTGTTCAGGTAGCCCTGCAGGATCATCAACGTGTGGGGCACGCCCTGCTCGTCCACGCGGCGCACTTCGCCAAGCAGCGGCGCGATGTGCTCGAAGCCGGCTGCCGTCAGATAGCCACCGATCTCCGCCTCCGGGTGGATGCCGGGCAGCACGCGACGTACCAGCTTGAGTACGGCCTGCTCATCGATGATCGCCGAGCTGTTGGATTGCTCTGCCGAGATCAGCTTGACCCCGGCCCTACTCAGATCGCCCAGCTCCCGCAGACGCGTGGTGGGCAGGAACTGGATCTCGCTGCCCTGCCAGCCCAGCACCTCGCGCCCGCTCAGTTGCTCCATCACATGGCGCACGAAACCCGGCAGCGTATAGCCGTCGGTGAGCAGCCCCTCCTGGCCACCGCGCCGCAGCCGGGCGAGGGCCAGTTGCTGTGGCAGGCCGCTGGCGGCGTCCTGCTCGCCTACATAGCCGAGCGGCACCTGATAGTGCTCGATACTGCCGGACTGGCGCACAACTGCCACCTCACTGAGTACGTAAGGCTGATCCGCGCCGCCGAACGGGACGGCATACAGCAGTTTCACCTGTTTGATGTCCTCGGCCCCGCCGGAGAACCAGCGTCGCCTGGGCAGGTAGGCCGGCAGCGACTCCTGCTCCAGGGTCGCGCGAGCCGGCAGTTGCAGCAGCTCGCCGAGTTGGTCGTTGATCACCAGGGTGGTCAGCTCCAGCCTGGGGTCGACCGATGTTGAGTGCGAGCGGGTCATGTGCGCCTCCTCGGCGAGCAGGAACCAGTAAATGCCAGAAGACGAACGAGTGGACAGGCCATCGAGTGGCCCTGTCCGCAGCGGTCATCGGGAAGGGTGAAGTGCCAGGCTCGGCGTGCCATCAACCGATTCCTCAGCTCGCCACGCGAATGCGCCAGATACCGAACGGCTGATGCCAGGGCTCGATGCGCATCCACTGGGTCTTGCCGTGCCAGTGCCAAGTGTGGCCGGTCATCAGGTCTTCGCCGTGGGTGGTGGCGTGGTCGTCCAGGCCCAGTTCCCAGAGCGGCAACTCGAAGTGCGCCTCCTGGGCGTTGTGCGGGTCGAGGCTGACCGCCACCAGGATGAAGTTCTCGCGGTCGGCGGTGCGCTTGCCGAAATACAGAATGTTGTCGTTCCAGCAGGTGTAGGCCTGGAAGCCCAGGTGGGTCTGCAGCGCCGGGTTCTGCCGACGGATGCGATTGAGCTGGGCGATCTCGGCGACGATGTTGCCCGGCGCCTGGTAGTCGCGCACACGAATCTCGTATTTCTCCGAATCCAGATACTCCTCCTTGCCCGGCACCGGCAGGGATTCGCAGATTTCGAAGCCCGAATACATACCCCACAGCCCCGAGCCCATGGTCGCCAGCGCGGCGCGGATCAGAAAGCCCGCACGGCCGCTGTGGTGCAAGAAGTACGGGTTGATGTCCGGCGTGTTGACGAAGAAATTGGGGCGATAGCAATCACGCCAGGGCACCTCGTTGAGCTGGGTCAGGTAGCTTTCCAGCTCGGCCTTGGTGTTGCGCCAGGTGAAGTAGGTGTAGCTCTGGGTGAAGCCCAGCTTGCCCAAACGCGCCATCATCGCCGGGCGGGTGAAGGCTTCGGCGAGGAACATCACTTGCGGATGGGTCTTGCGGATATCGGCGATCAGCCATTCCCAGAATGGCAGCGGCTTGGTGTGCGGGTTGTCGACCCGGAACTGGTACACGCCCAGCTCTACCCAGCCGCGCACCACGTCGCGCAGCGCCAGCCACAGGTCGGGCACTGCGTCCCTGGCATAGAAGTCGACGTTGACGATGTCTTCGTATTTCTTCGGCGGGTTTTCCGCATGGCGGATGGTGCCGTCCGGGCGCCAGCTGAACCAGCCAGGGTGCTGCTCGAGCCATGGGTGATCGGGCGAACACTGGATGGCGAAATCCAGAGCGATCTCCAGGTCGTGCTCGCGCGCCGCCTCGACCAGTGCAACGAAATCCTCGCGGTTGCCGAGCTGCGGATGAATGGCCTCGTGGCCGCCGTCCGGGCTGCCGATGGCGTAGGGGCTGCCGGGATCATCCGGGCCAGCGCTCAGCGAGTTGTTGCGGCCCTTGCGATGAGTGGTGCCGATGGGATGAATCGGCGGGAAGTACAGCACGTCGAAACCCATGGCCTGAATCGCCGGCAAGCGCTCGATCACGTCACGCAAGGTGCCATGGCGCTCGGGGTCGTCGGTTTCCGAACGGGGAAACAGCTCGTACCAGCTGGCGAAGCGCGCCAGCGGACGTTCCACGTCGAGCAGATAGGTAGCGCTGCGGGTGCGATGCGGGTGGCCCTCGGCGCGGCGCACCAGGGCTATGGTTTCGGGCGCCAGCAGCAGCGCTACACGCTCGTCCAGGCTCTGCAAATCCTGCAACTCGTCGCACAGCGCCTGCAGACCAGTGGCCAGATCACCCTCGGCCCGATCGGCGGCTTCGCGCAACAAGGCCTGGCCTTCCTGCAGTTCGAGGTTGATGGTCACGCCGGCAGCGAATTTCTTCGACAGCTCGTAGCAATAACTGGCGTAGATGTCCCACCAGGCCTCGATGAGGAACTCCACCTCGCCGACACGCTGCGGGGTGATCTCGGCCTGGTAGCGCTCGAGGCCAATTTCCACCAATGGCTGGCGGTGCCAGTCCGACGCGCCCACGTCGCGCCATAGCACTTCACCGGCCAGCTTGTCGTGGCCGTCAGCGAAGATCAACGCGCTGACCGTGACCCGATCCCCGGCGATGGCCTTGGCAGCGAAGCGCCCCTGTTCGACCTGCGGCTCGACCTCTTCGATAGCCAGGCGCGGCAACTCCAGCGCCTGCTCTAGCGACAGCTGGCCATGGCTGACACGTGCGGGTTCTTGCAGAAAAGCGGCTTGCGGATCAGCGGACGGCATCGAAACGGGCTCCTCACGCCTGGCAGGCGTATAAGCTGTTGCACCGTGGCATGCCACGGGCTGTACGCGACAGTGCGTACCTGAATGCGAATTTGCCGAGCCCCCCTAACCGCCTCATCGCGTGCAGGCTCGGCCTGGGAAGCGCCGTCACCTTGCTCGTCGACAAGGCGCTGCGGGGTGCCGCGACCTGTCTATCTCCGAACCTGGCGTGTTTGCCAAAGTTCATAGTTTCCGAGGCGAGGCAGATGCGCCTCTGAAACTGCACACGATGAGATCAAATTGGCTGCTACAAGGCAGAAGCGGCCATCGATGCGGTACCTGTGGGAGCGGGCCATGCCCGCGAAAAATCATGGGCATGGCCCGTTCCCACAAGATAGGGGAACGGCTGCTAACGCCACCCTGCAGTCAATCCGCCGACATCGAGCCGCAAGATCGTGAACAGGCTTTCAGACACGCTCGGCGCCGAGCTTGCTCCACATCGCCTGGGTGATGCGCTGCCGGTTGGCGTAACCATCCCAGGGATCACCCTTCAGCTTGGCCAACCGCTGTTGCAGGTTGCCGATATGCCACTGCCTGGAGTCGCGCAGTTGCCCCAGTTCCTCGCGGCTGATTGGCACCGATACCGGCAGGCCGGAACGCGCGCGCACCGAATAGGCAGCCACGGTGCTGGCGCCGCGACCGTTGCGCAGGTAATCCAGGTAGACCTTGCCGATGCGATTCTTCGGGCCCATGCGGGCGCTGAAGCGGTCCGGCAACTCGCTGGCCATGAACTGCGAGATCGCCTTGCCAAAGGCCTTCAGCGTATCCCAGTCGACATGCCGGGCCAGCGGCACCACCAGGTGCATGCCGGCACCGCCGCTGGTTTTCACGAAGGTTTCCAGGCCCAGTTCGTCGAGCACCGACAGGCTCAGGCGGGTGGCCTCCAGCACCGCGCGCCAGGGCAGCGCCGGGTCCGGGTCGAGGTCGAGGATCAGCCGGTCCGGCCGTTCGATGCTGGCGTAGGCGGCATTCCAGGTGTGCAGCTCGATGGTGCCCATCTGCACCGCGCCGACCAGGGCCGGCACGCTGTCGATGGCCATCAGCCGGTCGTGTCCGGGATCGAGGTCGGCATCCAGATGATGGATATTGGGAATCGCCAGGCGCTCGGCATGCTTCTGGAAGAACTGCTCGCCGCCGACGCCGCCTGGCGCGCGCAACAGCGAGACCGGCCGGTTGCGTACGTCGGGCAGCAGCCAGTCGGCAATCTCGGCGTAGAAGCGTGCAAGCTGCGCCTTGGTGGTGCCGCTCTGCGCGTCGATGATCCGCTCTGGATGGCTGACCGACACCTCGCCGATCTGCTCACGCCCCTTACGCGGCGAAACCTTGCCGGGTGCTTTCTTTACTGACGCACCCTCTTCCACAGCCTTGACTGACGCCGGCTGCTCTTCGACGATCTGCTCGACCGGCTTGTCGCTACGCTCGCCAACGAAGGCACCCTGGCGCACCAGGCCCTCGCCGGTCCAGCCGGCAAAGGCCACCTCGACCACCAGTTGCGGCTCGATCCATTGCACGTCACGGCGCTGGGCCGCGCCTGGCTGCTTGTGCAGCGGCGAGTCATCACGCGCCAGCGCTTTCATGCGCTGGTGCAGGCTGGCGAGCAGCGCCTCGTTGAAGCCGCTGCCGACCCGCCCGGCGTAGCGCAGGCCCTTCGCCTCGTTGACCGCCAGCAGCAGCGCACCGAAGCCGGAGCGGCTGCCCTGTGGCTTGGTGAAACCGACCACCACAAACTCCTGGCGCTGCCGGCACTTGAGCTTGATCCAATCGGCGCTGCGCGAGGATCGATAGGGACTGCCGGCGCGCTTGCCGATCACCCCTTCCAGGCCCAGGGCGCAGGCACTGCCCAGCACGCTCTGGTGATCGACCTCGAAGGCCTCGGAAAACCGCAGTAAACCTTTGCGTTTGGGCAGCTTCTCCTGCAGCGCCTTGCGGCGCTGCTCGACCGGCAACTCGCGCTGGTCGACGCCATCGAGCCAGGGCGCGTCGAACAGGAAATACAGGATGTCGCCGCTGCGGGCGTCATCGAAAGCGTTCTGCAGCGCCTGGAAATCGGGCATGCCCTGCTTGTCGAGCACCACAGCCTCGCCGTCCAGCCAGCTGTCGCCGAGCTTGAGCTTTTCCAGCGCCTCGGCCTGGGGCGCCATGCGCGCCGTCCAGTCGTGGCCGTTACGGCTGAACAGCGTCACCTCGCCAGCCTTGACACGCGCCATGATCCGGTAGCCGTCGTACTTGATCTCGTAGATCCAGTCACCGGCCGGTGGTGACTCGACCAGGGTCGCCAGCTGCGGCGACAAGCCGTCCGACATGGCCGACCGGGCGACTTTCCTGCCGCTCGACGTGGCCGGTGCCTTGTTGCGCGATTTGGCCTTGTGTGCCTGGTTGGCCGCCGGTTTGCCCGTGCCGCCAACCAGCTCGCCGCTGATCACGCTGGCCGGCAGTTCGCTGACGATGTCGTACTCGGCTGCGGGCCGAGCCACGTCATCCTGCTCCTTGATCAGTAGCCATTGCTGCTTGTCGGCGCTGCCCTTCAGCCGCGTGCGCACCAGTGTCCAGGCGCCGGTGAGCTTCTCGCCGATCAAGGTGAACTTGAGCTTGCCGGCCTCATATGCCGCGACGGGATCGCCCTCGGGCTGCCAGATACCGTGATCCCAGACGATCACGTCACCGGCGCCGTAATTGCCCTCGGCGATGCTGCCCTCGAAACTGGCGTAGGCCAGCGGGTGATCCTCGACATGCACGGCCAGACGCTTCTGGCTCGGGTCGAGGCTCGGCCCCTTGGGCACGGCCCAGCTTTTCAGGGTGCCTTGCAGCTCCAGGCGAAAGTCGTAATGCAGGTTGCGGGCATCATGTTTCTGCACCACGAACGCCAACGCACCCACCTTGGCCCGGCTGCGCCGGCTCGGCTCGCGGGGCTCGCTGGTGGAGTCGAAATTGCGCTTGCGGTTGTATGCACTGGTTGCCTTGGCCATGGCCGCTCACCTCACTTGGACGAGCGTTTGCGCGTTGGTTTGCTGGCATTGCCTTCCAGGCTGCGCTTGAGCAGATCGGTAAGGTCGATGACGTCGGCACTTTTGCTTGGCGGCTTGCGCTCGCCGCCTTCCACGTCCTCGATCTTGCCGGCCTTGGCCTTCTTCTCGACCAGCTTCATGATCTTGTCGCGGAAGGTGTCCTGATACTCGTCGGGCGACCACTCGACGGTCATGTCGCGCACCAGGCGCTTGGCCATGTCGCGCTCGCCCTTGCTGAGCTTGGCGCCGGTCACCGCCGCGCTCAGCTCCAGGGTATCCAGGCCACGGACTTCATCCGGCCAGCGCAGCATCACCAGCAGCAGCGCATCGCCATCGACCATCACCGCCGCCAGATGCTGCTTGACGTGCAGCACGACGTTGGCGAGCGCCACCTTGCCGGAGCCCTTGAGGGTCTGCTGCAAGAGCGCGTAGACCTTTTCGCCGCGCTTGTCCGGCGCCAGGTAATAGGGTCGCTCGATGTTCTGCAGGGGAATGCTCTCGGCATCTAGAAAACCGAAGATGTCGATGGTCTGGGTGGATTCCGGGTGGGCAGCGTGGATCTCGTCTTCGCTGATGATCACGTAGCGGCCCTTCTCCACCTGCACGCCCTTGGCGATGTGCTCCTTGTCGACCTCCTTGCCGGTGGCCTTGTTGACGCGCTTGTAGCCGACCGGCTCCATGCTGCGCGCATCCAGCCAGTCGAAATCGATGCCCTTGGATTCGGTGGCCGAAACCAGCGACACGGGAATGTGAACCAGCCCGAAACTGATCGCCCCCTTCCAGATTGCACGCGCCATGGCGAATCTCCCGTGAATTAACCTTTACGGGTGACTGGCCGGTAAAAACAAAAGTTTCAGTGATCCGCCGGAGAGCCCGGCGACACAAGCGCGGGACCGCGCCGTGAGGGAAGTGGCAGCCTACAACGCAATGCCGTCGCGATAGATCACGTCACCGTCGATGGTGATGTCGCGAATCTGCCGCAACATGTTGTCGGCAGCGGTTTCCGCCTCGCTCTCGCATACCGAGCCCAGGGCTGGCACCCAGAGCAACTGCACCGCAGCGCCGGCGCACTTGGGTTGGTACTCGATCAGGCCAACATAGTGCTGGCCATCCTTCATGGCGTCCGTCCAGGCGATGCATTCCTTGAAATTACGGAACATACCAGGCTCCCAGTTTCACGAATTACTCCATAGGAGCTCGACAAGCTCGCAGACGTTCCCGTCATCTACGCGCGCGTTTCTCCAGCCAGGCGATCAGGTGCGGCACGATGTTGAAGATGAACAGCGCCATCAGCGTGGCCAGTACCGCCGTGGCCTCGCGCCCCACGCCCACGGTTATGCCGATGGCGGCGGTCAGCCAGATACCGGCTGCGGTGGTCAGGCCCCTGACCTCGTTTATCGAATCGCCCTTGAGGATGGTGCCCGCACACAGGAAACCGATGCCGGCGACCAGGCCCTGGATGACCCGGCTCATGGCGTCATGCTCGGCGCCCATTTGCGCCGGCACCAGCACGAACATCGCCGAACCGATCGCCACCAGCATATGGGTGCGTACGCCGGCAGCCTTGCCACTGGTCTCGCGTTCGAGCCCCAGCAAACCGCCCAGCAGTGCCGCCAGCAACAGGCGCAGGGTCACCTGGGTGAGCTGCTCGGGGGTGCTCAGATCGGAAAACTCGTTTGCCAGCGTGGCCAGTACTGCGTCCCAGAAACTCAAGTCGTTCGCTCCAGCCTGCTCGTTCAGGAAATCCAGTGCAGCGCTCGCCCGCGCCTGTGCAATCGACCCGTACCGCGACCAGAGGTTTGCCTTTTTTGCCGGCATACCGCTGGGCGAAAAACCTGAACGCCGTGCAACGCCGCTCTCTCTACTTCTCTGACAGGCGAGCACGCCGACCCGCGCCCAAGGCGCACGACGAAAGAGGTTCGGATGTCCAGAAATCACTACTTTCTCGTCAGCTACAGGCTTGGCAGGCAGAAGAAATCCACGGAGGTGCAGGCCGCAGCCCCGGTGCTCACGCCCGAACAGGCCCGCTACCACATCGAGTCGCTGCACGGCAGCCAGCTACCGGGTGAGATCACCGATATCGAGGTGAAGCCGATGGGCGGCGCGACCGATCAGGAACCCGGCCAGCAGCGACAGACCTGAGCACGATCATGAGCGACCTACGCCCCATCGAGAAAATCGCCCTCTACGGCGCACCGGATCGCGTCACTGACGCCTTGCAGGACGTATTGCTGGAGCGTGGCCTGCAGGTCGTGGTGATCGTCGATGATCCGACCGATATCGCCGCGCGTCCGGGCCTGGCAGCCAAGAGCGGCTCGCCTTTCAACGCCGAGAGCGTGGCGCGAAGCGTGGCCGGTACGGACGCGGTGATGGTGGTGCTGAACAGTCGCTCGCTGCATCCGGGAGGTTTCGAGCACACCTACGAAGCCATCATCGCCTTGCTTGAGGGGCTGCCGACAGCGCGGGTCGAACGCCTGATGCTGATCGGCGAGCACAGCTGGCTGAACAGTGATGATGGGCTACCCGCCGAGAAACTCGAGCACCTGCAACACAGCCTGCATAAATCGCCGCTGGCGTGGACGCTCGTTGATGCGCCCGGCAAAGAGCCAACCGTATTCATGACGCTGCAACAATACGCCTGCAGCGTGATAGACCAATGCCTGCAGGGGACGAGTGTCAAACAGCGTTTGCACGTCGACTCTCGCCCGCAGGCCGAGGAGGCCCCATGAGTCCTGAAAGCTATATTCTGTTGATGATTTCCGGTTGGTTACTGGTATCGGCGGCCATGCTCTGGGGCATGCTACGCCTGCTGAACCGTTATCAGCTCGAAGCCCAACTGGCCGAAGAATTCCCACCCCTGCCCGCCTCGCCCAGCGATCCGATATGGCGTCGCCAGCATGCACCGCGTCGCGCCAAATTGCGCGCCCGTGCCCAGCGTACCTGCCAGCAGCATGCGCATGTGCTGATGAGCTAGTAACCTGTTTGATCGTTCCTCACGTCGAGTCGTCGAACCGTCCCGCCGAGGGCGCTCTGCGTCGGCCGTCGTATCCAGCGCGCGGCCGAAGCAGGCGCGGAGCGCCTTTCCCTGAGCTCCCACGCTGGAGCGTGGAAGTCATCTTAAAGAGGCTGCTACAAGGGGCGGAAGCGGCCATTGGCGTGACTCGTAGGAGAGGCTTTAGCCCCGAGCTCTTTGTTTGCCTTGATAAAAAGCTCGGGGCTAAAGCCCCTCCTACAAAAGCCACACATTCACTGACCGCTCCCGCCACTTTGCAGGCAAAGCGCTGAAACCGGGCCGGACGATTGTGAAAAGGTTCTGATACCCAGCTGAAAGCCCCTGCACCTCGCGGTACAGGGGCTTTTTCGCGTCAGGCCGGAATCGCCTTGGTCAGTGGCTCGCGGGCCCACACGCGGTGCTTGGCAATGGCCGCGGTGAACGGCTGAACCAACCCGCTGCCCGCCTTACCGGTGAGCAGCCCTTCGTCTTCCTTGAGGCGCAGCAGCTTGAGCAGGTCCGCCGACTCGCCGCACAGGCCGATGGCCTTGAGGTGCTTGTAGGCTTCGAGCAGGTAATGCAGCGCAACGCCATCGCCCTCCAGGGCCTTGGCGAAGCTCGCGCCACCCGGCACCCACACCGCATCGAAGGCGACCGATGGAAGGCCCTGCATGGAGTCGTTGGGCACCAGCTGCTTGCCGGCATCGCTCTTCACCGGTGCGGCGCTCGGCGCCAGCAGCTTGAACTGCGCGCCCTCCTTGTCCAGTTCGGCGGTGAGGGCATCGATATCCGCCTGCTTGACGCCGTCGCCGATCAAGATCGCGATCTTGCGCGACTTGATGTTGCCCGGCAGCAGGTTCATCTGGCTCAGGGCCGGCGATTCCTTGAGGGAGATTTCCGGTACCTGCACGGTCGGCGCGCTCGGTGCATCGACACCGACGTTGGCTGCTACCTGCTTGGCCAGATCCAGGTCGATGTTGGCGAGAATCTCGTGTACCTGGCGTTCACGGATGTACAGGCGCTCGACCTTGCCGAGTTCGAAGCTGTAGGCCGCCACGATGTGCGCCTTCTCGGCATCGCTCATGCTGTTGAAGAACAGCCGCGCCTGGGAGAAGTGATCGCCGAACGACTCGGCGCGCTTGCGGATCTTCGGCCCGGACACCTCCTCGGGATAGCTGACGTAGCCGCCACCCTTCGGTGCCTCGGGGGTTTCCTTCGGCCAGCCGCCGTCGATGGAATTCGGCTCGTAAGAGGCGCGACCCTTGTTGATGGTCTGGCGATGGAAGGAGTCGCGGTTGTTGTTGTGGAACGGGCAGACCGGACGGTTGATCGGAATCTCGTTGAAGTTCGGGCCGCCCAGGCGCAGCAGCTGAGTATCGGTGTAGGAGAACAGCCGGCCCTGCAGCAGCGGGTCGTTGGTGAAGTCGATCCCGGGCACGATGTTGGCCATCTGGAAGGCCACCTGCTCGGTTTCGGCGAAGAAGTTGTCCGGGTTGCGGTCGAGTACCAGCTTGCCGACCACACGCACCGGCACCTGCTCTTCGGGCACCAGCTTGGTGGCATCGAGCAGATCGAAGTCGAACGTGTGCTCGTCTTCCTCGGGAATCACCTGCAGGCCCAACTCCCACTCCAGCGGGTCACCGTTCTCGATGTCGTCCCACAGGGTGCGACGGTGGAAGTCCGGGTCCTTGCCGGCAAGCTTCTGCGCTTCGTCCCAGACCAGCGAGAACACGCCGGCGACTGGGCGCCAGTGGAATTTCACGAAATGCGCGCGGCCTTCGGCGTTGACCAGTCGGTAGGTGTGCACGCCAAAGCCCTGCATACCGCGAAAGCCGACCGGAATGGCGCGGTCGGACATGGTCCAGAGCACCATGTGGGCCGACTCCGGGGTGAGCGACACGAAGTCCCAGAAGGTGTCGTGGGCAGATGCCCCGGTGGGGATCTCGTTATGTGGCTCGGGCTTCACCGCATGCACGAAGTCGGGAAACTTGATGGCGTCCTGGATGAAGAACACCGGCATGTTGTTGCCGATCAGGTCGAAGTTGCCTTCGTCGGTGTAGAACTTGGTGGCGAAGCCACGCACGTCGCGCACGGTGTCCGCCGAGCCGCGAGGGCCCTGCACGGTGGAGAAGCGCACGAACACCGGGGTCTTCTTGCTCGGGTCAGTGAGGAAATCCGCCTTGGTCAGCTCGCTCAGGTCTTCGTAGACCTGGAAATGGCCGTGGGCCGCTGCGCCGCGGGCATGTACCACGCGCTCGGGAATGCGCTCGTGGTCGAAATGGGTGAGCTTCTCGCGCAGCAGGAAATCTTCGAGCAGCGATGGGCCGCGCTCGCCCGCGCGCAGGCTGTTCTGGTTGTCGGCGATCCGCGTGCCATGGTCGGTGGTCAGGGCCTGGCCGGTGGCGTCTTCACGGAAACGTTCGAGTTGCTCGATCTTCTTGTTGCTGTTGCCGCGGTCGGCGGTGTCGGTTCCCGCCAACTCGCTGGTACGGCCCTTGTCTTTGGACTTCATCAGTATCTCTCCTCGCATGGGTATCGCCCGCCGGATCGATTGATCGGGGGCAACAGCGTCCTCCGCGCTCAGGCAGGCGCGATATGGACGTATGGACGCCTCAGGAATGTGAGGCCGTGCCGGAGGGGACGTTCGGGTTATTTAGCGGGGCAGTGCCCTGCAACAAGACGGACGGCACCCGTAGCATGAAAAAAGCCCGGCATGCGCAAGGCATGCCGGGCTTCTCGTCACGACGCAGCGATCAGTTGTCGATGCCGGACACGTTCCAGATTTCCTTGGCGTATTCGCGGATGGTGCGATCCGAGGAGAACCAACCGGTGCGCGCGGTGTTGAGCACCGCCGCCTGCCACCAGCGATCCGGGGTGCGCCAGAGGATGTCGACCTTGCGCTGCGCCTCCCAGTAGGCCTGGAAATCGGCGCAGACCAGAAAGCGGTCATGGGCCAGCAAGCCATCGATCAGCCCGCTGTAGCGACCCGGATCGTCGGGCGAGAACACCCCGGAACGGATCGCCTCCAGTGCGCCGGCCAGCCGCTCGGAAGCCGCCACCTCGGCGCTCATGTTCAGATCACGCCGCGAACGGGCTGCGACCTGCTGGGCGGTCATGCCGAAGATGAACATGTTCTCGCGACCGATCTGCTCGGACATCTCCACGTTGGCGCCATCCAGGGTGCCAATGGTCAGCGCGCCGTTGAGGGCGAACTTCATGTTGCTGGTACCGGACGCTTCCAGGCCGGCCGTGGAAATCTGCTCGGAGAGGTCCGCTGCCGGGATGATCACTTCGGCCAGGCTGACGTTGTAGTTGGGGATGAACACTACCTTGAGCAGCCCGCGCAAGGTCGGGTCGGCGTTGACGGTGCGGCTGATGTCGTTGGCCAGTTTGATGATCAGCTTGGCCTGGTGATAGCTGGCCGCAGCCTTGCCGGCGAAGATCTTCACCCGCGGCGCCCAGTCGGTGGCCGGGTCGTTGCGCATCGCCTGGTACAGCGCCACGGTATGCAGCAGGTTGAGCAGTTGGCGCTTGTATTCATGGATGCGCTTGACCTGCACGTCGAAGATCGCCTGGGTGTCCAGGCTGATGCCCATGCGCTCGCGCACCAGTTCGGCGAGGGCTCGCTTGGCGTGCTGGCGCTGGGCGGCGAACTGCTTGCGGAACGACGATTTGGCGGCGAACGGTTCGAGCGAGCGCAAGGTGGTTTCCGGCGTGTCGAGCACGCCCTCGCCCAGCGCGCCGACCAGCAGTTCGGTCAGCTGCGGGTTGGACTGGTACAGCCAGCGGCGGAAGGTCACGCCGTTGGTCTTGTTGTTGATGCGCTCCGGGTACAGGCGATGGAAATCGCTGAACACGCTCTTGCGCATCAGGTTGGTGTGCAGCGCCGACACACCGTTGATGCTGTGCGAACCCAGGAATGCCAGGTTGCCCATGCGCACGCGGCGGCCATGGTCCTCGTCGATCAGCGAGATGGAGCGCAGCAGCTCGAAATCGTGGATGTCCTTCGCGCGTAGCGAATCGATGTGGTACGCATTGATCAGATAAATGATCTGCATGTGCCGCGGCAGCAGGCGCTCCATCAGCGACACCGGCCAGGACTCCAGCGCCTCGGGCAGCAAGGTGTGGTTGGTGTAGGACAGGGTCGCGGTCGTCAGCTTCCAGGCCTCGAACCACTCCAGGCGATACACGTCGACCAGCAGGCGCATCAGCTCGGCCACGGCAATCGCCGGGTGGGTGTCGTTGAGCTGGATGGCGACACGATCGGGCAGCGAATGAATGTCGAGATTCAGCTCCAGGTGCCGGGCGATCAGGTCCTGCAGCGAGGCGGACACGAAAAAGAACTCTTGGCGCAGACGCAACTCCTGGCCAGCCTCGGTGCTGTCGGCCGGATAGAGCACCCGGGAAATACTCTCTGCCTTGACCACATCGGCGACCGCGCCGAAGTGATCACCGGCGTTGAAGCGCTCCAACTGCAGATCTTCCTCGGCCCGGGCACGCCACAGGCGCAGTGTGTTGACGCTGGAATGGCGCCAGCCGACCACCGGGGTGTCATAGGCGATGGCGCGCACCTGCTCGTTGGGGTGCCACTCGTGGCGCGAGATATCGGCGGATTCGGCCAGGTTCACCACGCTGCCGCCGAAGCCGACGCTGTAGCTGACTTCCGGGCGCTCGAACTCCCAGGGGTTGCCGAAATCCAGCCAGGTTTCGGTGTGCTCCTGCTGCCAGCCATCGACCACCACCTGACGGAACAGGCCGTGCTCATAGCGGATGCCATAACCGTGGGCGGCGATGTTCAGGGTCGCCATGCTTTCCATGAAGCAGGCGGCCAGGCGACCCAGGCCACCATTGCCGAGGGCGGCATCGGGCTCCAGGTTACGAATCTGCTCGAAGTCCACGTCCAGCTGGGCCAGCGCTTCGCGAGCGGTATCCAGCAGGCCGAGGTTGCTGAGGTTGTCGACCAGCAGGCGGCCGATCAGGAACTCCAGCGAGAGGTAGTAGACGCGCTTCTGCTCCTGACGGTCGACCTGCAGGGACGCGTCTTCCCAGTGATCGACCAGATGATCACGAGCCGCCAGGGCGACCGCCTCGAACCAGTCGTGGGCGAAAGCGTTGCCCGGGTCCTTGCCCACCGAGTACCTGAGCTTGGCCAGGATCAGTTGTTTGAAAGTATCGACGGTGTCTGTTGCTTTCACTGCTTCCTCGGCCATGCGGGTTCGCTCCCTGAATCAGTTGTAGACGTGGCCGTTGTGACCCTCTTCGGTGCCGCGGCTGGCGGCAAACAACATCGAGTCGGCGGTCGGCGCGTTCTTCAGACCTTCATAGGTGATGCCGCCGGCGCGGGCCTGCAGAAAGGCCTTCTTGGCTTCCCAGAGCGAATCTTCGCGGATGCCGTCGAGCAGATCATGACCGGTCAGGGTCAGGCCGTTGGCGATGGACACCGGCGCGCCGTTCCACGGATGGTGCTGGGAGCACTCGATCAGGTTGGCCTGGCACATCAGATGAATATGGTAGCTGACCGATTCGGCCGTGTGCTCGCCGACCTGCTGCGGATAAAAGTGGTGCCCTGTTTCCAATGCTTCGATGTGCAGCAGCAGTTCACGGATCAGTTCCCAATCACGTTTCATCGTCATCTCCTCGAATAAGGTTCAGCGGCTGGCGGGCGCATGCCAGAGCTTGGCGCGCCCTGCCCCAAAAGCACTTAGCAATGAGTACGGCACCCGAAGGAGAGTTCAATTCGTCTGCCCAATTGCCGACGACCACTCATCCAGCCTCCTGAACTCGACATGCGGACGGCCTGCCACAGGGATATCGGCCAATGCCTTTCTGACCAAGTGCCGTTCTGACGAGGAGCCACGACATGCCACGTGGAAGCAAAGACAAGTATACCGCGGCCCAGAAGCGCAAGGCGGCGGCCATCGAAGCCAGCTACGAGGAACGCGGCATCCCTGAAGACGAGGCACGCGCCCGGGCCTGGGCCACTGTCAACAAGCAGTCCGGCGGCGGCGAACGGGCCGGCGGCTCGGGGCGTGAAACCAGCGCCAGGCAGAAGGCCAGTGCCCGCAAGGATTCCGCCCGCCAGGCAGCCGCCAGCCGACGCGGCGAGGTGCATCCCGACCGCCCCCTCGACGAACAGAGCAAGCGGGAACTGTTGCACTTGGCCCGCGCCCGGCAGATCAGCGGACGTTCGACGATGCGCAAAGCCGAATTGCTCGGCGCCCTGAAGAAAGCCTCTTGATAGGAGCTCCCATGCCTGCACACGACAGCAAACACAGTGACACCAACCTGGCCCCCATGGAGCGGGTAATCTCCATCGCTGGCGGCGCACTGTTGATTCGCAAGGGGCTGGCCATTGGCGGCCTGTTCGGGCTGACCGATATCGCCGCCGGCGCGTTGGGCATCTTTCGCGGGGTGACCGGAATCTGCCCGGCCAAACGGCGCATGGCGGCGCGTGGCAGGGCCGCCACGCTCAAGCGTCTGCCGCCACCGCAGCGCCTGTTAGGCCAGTAATCAGTTAGCGATAGGAGCAGATCATCGCCAGGAACTGATTTTCGGTGCTGGTGCCGTAGGGCGCGGCTTCGTCCCACAGCAGCAGTTCGCCATTGTAGTGGGCGAAATACAGCGCGCCGTCCTGATCGTCGCGCGTGGCGAAGCCGCACACGGCCAGATCATCCCCGGATGCGTTGGCTGCCGTGCCGAACAGCGAGTCGAATTCGACGCCATCGGCATCGATGGCCGTGAACAGGCTGGCCTTGGCCGCTTCGATAGCGGCTTCACCAGGCGTCACCTGCACCCGGGTCGGGTTGATCTTGCCGGTCACTGGCGCCTGCAACGCCGGCGGCTTGCCCGGCGTACCGCAGCCGGCCACTAGCAACAGCACGGCGAAACTCGCCATCACGCTCTTCATATACCGACTCCCTGACCAGTCTGATCGATGCCGCACTAGCGGTGCGGCATTGTATGCCAGAAGCAACTGGCAAGGTGACCGGCGCCGGCCGCAGGCCACTCACTGGCGCCGTGCGCTGCCGCTTTGGCTGGCATCGAGCGGACCGGCGCGCTAAATTGCGCCCTTGCCTGCCCTCATCCCGGAGCTTCCATGACCACCGACGACACCTGCGCCGATCTGCTGCTCGACAACCAGGTGTGCTTCGCCCTGCACTCGACCTCGCTGATGATGACCAAGGTCTACAAGCCGCTGCTCAAGAAACTCGGCCTGACCTATCCGCAGTACTTGGCAATGCTGGTGTTATGGGAAGGCGACGGCATCACCGTGAGCGAGATCAGCGCACGTCTGCTCACCGATCCGGGTTCGCTGACCCCTCTGCTCAAGCGCCTGGAGGCCGAGGGCCTGATCGACCGCAAGCGCAGTAGCGCCGACGAGCGCGTGGTGCACCTGCACCTCACCGACAAGGGCCGCGCCCTGCACGCCGATGCCCGGCAGATTCCCGGCTGCATCCTCGATGCCAGCGCCCAGACGGCCGAGCGCCTCGCCAGCCTTACCGCAGAACTGACCGCCCTGCGCAAGCAATTGCAGGACAGCCTCTGAGCACAGGCGTGCAACCACCAAGCAGTAGCCCGGGTCTAGACTAAGCGTCGTCGAGGCGATACAGGTTCGACCCTATTATGATTTTTTGAAAATAACTTGCGCGCAAAATAAATCACAACTAAAGTTCGCTTCGAGCAGTTGAATTGCGCACTAACAAACATCGAACAAATCAAATACGAGGATTTCACCATGTCGATCGAAACCGTTGCCTACCGCGCCTACGCTGAAGCCACTGGTGGCCGTGAGGGCCGTGCCATTTCCTCCGACGGCGTGCTGGATGTCGCGCTGACCACACCCAAGGAGCTGGGCGGCGCTGGCGGCCAGGGCACCAACCCCGAGCAGCTGTTCGCTGCTGGCTACTCGGCCTGCTTCCTGGGTGCGATCAAATTCGTCGCGGCTCGTGACAAGCACAAGGTTTCGCCGGACAGCTGGATCGAAGGCATCGTCGGCATCGGCGCAGTGCCCACCGGCTTCGCCATCGAAGTGGAACTGAAAATCACCCTGCCGGGCCTGGATCGTCAAGAAGCCAAGGCGCTGATCGACAAGGCGCACATCGTCTGCCCTTACTCGAACGCGACCCAGGGCAACATCGACGTGACCCTGACGCTGGTCGAATAAGCGCCCGCCGCACCAACGCAAACGCCCCGGCATGGACTGGGGCGTTTGCGTTTCTGGCCTCAGGCGGCGCGGCGAGGGTCTGAATGAAAGGTCGCCGAGCGAAGGTCAGGCGAGGCAAAAATCGGTAAGGGTGCGGAGTTTACGCGCTGTAAATGAGCAGGCCCACTGGGCTGGCACTCCAGCCGATTTTTAACGAAGCATCACCGAGCGCAGGTACTTTCATACCGAGCCTTGCAGGTGCTGGATCGCCCCGCTCCTCCATGCGCTATCGATTACTTCCTGCAGCAGCGGTTGGGCGAAGTAGTGCTCGAGGTCGGCAGGGCTGCGCCAGCGACTGTGCAACTGCCAGCGCCGACGATCACGTTGCAGTTCAAACGCCAGACAACCGTCCAACCGGCGTGTTGGCTCCAGCAGGTCACGCAGGTAGCCACCCAGTTCCTCACAACGACCAGGAGCGGCTTCTAACACGGTGATGTGGGTTTGCAGGGTCATGGTTTTCTCCCTGGATCCTGTTCAAAGTCTGGTATGCGCATGAAGCGGCAGCTACAGGGCAGAAGCAGCCGTTCGCCGATCCCCTGTGGGAGCGCGCCATGCGCGCGAAAAATCGCGAGCATGGACTAGGCTTCCGCGCCCGCTCCCACAGGCACTGCGCCGATGTCCGCTCCCGCCATTTAGCAGCCAAAGTCGCCGAACCTGGGCTTGAAAATCATCAACAGGTTCTTGATACAGTCGGTGCCGTCACGGCGAATTGCCGTGGCATCTGCCCTGTCAGTGAATGCTTGCCGTCGGCCGCACCACCAGTTCGCTGACGTCGACGTCCGCCGGTTGCTCGATGGCATAGGCCACGGCCCGGGCGATGGCTGACGGGCTGATGGCTACCTTGCGAAATTCGCGCATGGCGTCGCGGGCGCCGTCATCGGAGATGCTGTCAGCCAGTTCGGATTCCACCACGCCGGGTGACACCAGGGTGACTCGGATGTCGCCACCGACCTCCTGACGCAGGCCGTCGCTGATCGCCCGCACTGCGTACTTGGTGGCGCAATACACCGCAGCCGTCGGTGACGCCCGGTAGGCACCAATCGACGCCACATTGATGATCTGCCCGCTACGCCGGGCCTGCATGACCGGCAAGGCTGCAGCGATGCCGTGCAGCACGCCGCGGATGTTGACGTCGACCATGCGATTCCACTCGTCCAGCTTGAGCGCCTCGATCTTCGACAGCGGCATCACCCCGGCATTGTTGAGCAGCACATCGACGCGGCCGTACTCGGCCATGGCGACATCGACGAAGGCCTGCACGTCGGCAGCATCGGTCACGTCCAGGCGACGGGCGATGGCCTGGCCACCGGCAGCGCGAATGTCCTCGACCAGGCTTTCGAGGCGTTCGACCCGGCGGGCACCGAGCACGACCCGTGCGCCCTTCTCGGCCAGCAAGCGTGCACAACCTTCGCCAATGCCACTGCTGGCGCCGGTGATGAGCACGACTTTGTCTTGGATATTGTTCATGGTGCGATCCTCTGGTCAGTGCGGCGAACGGTGCCGCGATGGGTCCAGAGTAGGAGCCGAGGCCCCTTTCCCGTTAGCCGGATACTGGAACATTCTTGCCTGATCGTGCGGACCTTCATGAAAGCTCAGCTATCGAGCGCCAAATGCGGGGCATGCAGCACGGACAATTGCCTAATGCTGCGTAACGCTTGCCCAATACTGCGAAGATCGATGGCCGTGCAGGACGTCTGGGCAATTCCCGGATAGGCTTCGCACAAATTCGCGAGTGAGTACATGATGCAACCCGACCAGCCTGATGACCTGGCCCTTCGCCAACGCGAACTGGCCCACCTGATTCAGCAGAACACCCCCACCGAGGGCATGCACGATACCCTTATCGACGGCCTGGGCCTGGCCTACACCACGGCGCCCAGCCTGCCCATGCCGACGCTGTACCGGCCGTGCCTGTGCATCATCGCCCAGGGCCGCAAGGAAATTCGCCTGGGCGCCGAGCAGTATTACTACGACCCGCTCAACTATCTGGTGGCCTCGGTCACCCTCCCGGTCACCGGCCAGGTGATCGAAGCGACCCCCGAGCAGCCCTATCTGAGCGTGCGTCTGGACATCGACCCGGCAGTGATCAGCGAACTGCTGTCTGCCGCCGGCCCGATCGGCCTGCCGGCGCCCGGTCCGAGCCGTGCACTGTTCGTCGATAGATTGGACGCGTCGATGCTCGATGCGGTGATTCGCCTGCTGCGTCTGCTCGAAACGCCCCGCGACGCCGCCATGCTGGCACCACTGGCGCTGCGCGAAATTTTCTATCGCCTGTTGCGCAGCCCCCAGGGCCAGCGCCTGCGCGAGATCGTCATGGCCGACAGCCAGAGCCACCGCATCGCCCGTGCCATCGAATGGATCAACCGCCATTACGACAAGCCGCTGCGCATCGAGGAACTGGCCCGCGAAGTGAACCTCAGCGCCTCGACCCTGCACCACCGCTTCAAGGCCGTCACTGCCCTGAGCCCGTTGCAGTACCAGAAGCAGCTGCGCCTGCAGGAGGCGCGCCGGCTGATGTTCAGTGAAGGCCTGGAAGCGGCCTCGGCGAGCTTTCGCGTTGGTTACGAGAGCCCCTCGCAATTCAGCCGCGAGTACAGCCGCCTGTTCGGCGCCCCGCCGCTGCGCGACATGCACCGCCTGCGCAATGCAGGCTGAGCGTAAAAGGGCTGCTGGAAGGCAGAGGCGAACATCGATGCAATACCTGTGGGAGCGGGCCATGCCCGCGAAATCACGGGCATGGCCCGCTCCCACAAGTGGCGGTCGGCCGTCCGTTTTCGCTACTTTGCAGTCCACGTCGAAGAATCCGAACGCAACGACGAAGCCGCCTCTCAGAAACGCTGAGTGACGGTCGCCGTCAGCGTCCGCTCTTCACCCAGGTAGCACGCCACAGCCGAGTAGCAGGACGCCACGTAGTACTCGTCGGTGAGGTTGTTGGCGGTGAGCTGCAGCGACGTTCCACTCAAACCGACCTGACTCAGGTCGTAGCCGATGGAGGCATCGAACAGCGTGTAGGACGGCACGTCGAAGTTGTTCAGCTCGCTGCCCTCGCTCTGGCCGACATAGCGCGCGCCGGCACCGACGGTCAGGCCGGCCAGTGCGCCGTCGCTGAAGCGGTAGTCGGCCCACAGGCTGGCCATGCGTTCGGGCGTCTGCGGCGGCGTATTGCCCTTGGCGTCCACCACGGCAGCACCATCGTTGACGAAGTAGGACTTGCTGTAGGAAACGTCCGTGTAAGTATAGCTGGCGATCAACTGCAGGTTGTCGACCGGCTTGAAGCGCGCCTCCAGCTCCACGCCGCGGGAACGAATACCACCGACGCCTTTGTAGAAACTGTCGGTGACCAGACTGTTTTCCTTGGCGTACAGGTTCTCCATCTCCAGGTTGAAGAACGACAGGGCGTACAGATCGTCCGTGCCGGGCGGCTGGAACTTGAGGCCGGCTTCCCACTGCTCGCCGGTGGTCGGGTCGAGGATCTGCGCGCCGCTGGAGTAATTGGAGGTGGGGTTGAACGAGGTCGAGTAGCTGACGTAGGGCGAGATACCGTTGTCGAACGCGTAGAGCACACCGACATGGCCACTGAGCTTCTCGCCCTGGTTGGCGTCCTTGCCGCTGATTTCGTCATCGATGGATACGTCGTACCAGTCCTGGCGCAGGCCGAAGGACAGGTTCCAGTTGTCGATCTCGACCAGGTCCTGCACGTACAGGCCGGTCTGCTTCTGCCGGCGCAGGGCGTCGGTCACCGGGGTGATGGAAGTCAGGGGATTGTTACCGTAGACCGGGTCGAACACGTCGATCGGGGTAACCGAGCCGGGCGGCTGCAGGATCGAGTTGTCACGCTGGTCGGCGATCTTGTTCTTCGAGTATTGATAGTCCAGGCCCAGTACCAGGGTGTGCTGGGCTGCGCCAGTGGCGAAGTCGGCCTGCAGCATGTTGTCGACGATCCAGGCGTGCAACCGCTCCTGGCCGCCGCTATAGCCGCGATACAGCTCGTTGCTGGTGTCACTCAGGTAGCCGGAGGCCCAGATCTGGCTGTTCGACACCCGGGCATCCACATAGCGGAAGTTCTGCCGCGCACTCCAGGTGTCGTTGAAGCGGTGCTCGACTTCGTAACCGACCATCTGCTGGGTGCGGGTGAATTCTTCCACGCCCGGGTCACCTTCGAAAAAGCCGCTCGAGAGGCGGCGCCCATCACGTTTGTACAGGATGCCGGACGCCGGCAGGCTACCGTGATAGCCGCCGTTGGGATCGTCCTGCAAGTAGGCGTAGAGCGTCATGAAGGTGTCGTCGCTGAGATTCAACGCCAGGCTGGGCATCAGCGCATAGCGCGTCTCGGTGACGTGATCGGCCTGAGCATCGGCGTCCTTGGCCAGGCCGACCACCCGGTAGGCGACGTTCTCGTTCAGCGGCCCGGTGACATCGAAGCCCAGGGACTTGCGGGCGTTGTTGCCGTAGGACAGGTCCACCCGACCGGACTGGGTGAACGCCGGTCGCTTGGTGCTGATGGCGGCCAGGCCGCCGGGGTTGCTGCGCCCGTACAGCACCGAGGACGGTCCCTTGAGAATATCGATGCGCTCGATGAAATAGGGGTCGATCTGCAGGCTGCTGTAGGAGCCCGGATCACCCATGGACTTCAGGCCATCGATGGTGATGTTGTCCACCGAGCCATCGTTGATGCCGCGAATCGCCAGGTAGTCGTAGCGGTGGGTGTTGCCATAGGGATTGGTCAGCACACCCGGGCTGTAGCGCATGGCATCGGCAGCGGTAAGCGCGCCCTGGCGCTCGATCTGCTCGCGGGTGACCACCGATACGCTCTGCGCGGTTTGCGCCAGCGCCTTGCTGGTCTTGGTCGACACGCTGCTGTGGGTGGCGTTGTAGCCGTCCATGCTGCCCAGCGCATTACCCAGGGCGAAGGCGCGTACATCGGTACTGTCCAGCTCCAGCGAAGCACTGCCGGTTGGCGCCGCGGCCTCCAGGGAGTAGCCGCCGCGACCGTCGGCGGCGACCTGTAGACCGCTCCCCTGCAACAGCTGCGCGAAGCCCTCGTCGACCGCCGCCTCGCCCTGCAGCCCTGGGCTCTGCTTACCGGCCGTCAGCCGCGCATCGACAGACAGCAGCACGCCGGCCTCCGCCGCGAAACGGCTGAGCGCTGCCGACAGTGGCCCCGCCGGAATCTGGTAGCTGCGTGTCGCCTGCTGGTGGCTGCCGGCATCGATGGTCTGGGCCTGCACGAACAGCGGCGAACAGGTCGCCAGGGCCAGGGTAGCCAGGCGGATCGAACGGCGCAGAGCAAGGGGCGAAAAGCAGAGCGGTGACGACATGCAGCGGTCCTCGAGACATCGCCCGCGCAGAGTGCGCATGGGCCGGATGCACTGAGGCCAAGCGAGATCGAAAAAGGGGAACCGCATTGGCCAGAATAATTTCACCGGCAGGCCATCAGCCGGTCAGCGGCTCTACCGTCACCCACCAGGGCAAGCGTCGATTGACGCGGATCGGCAGGCTGCCGGCCAGGGCGTCGAGAATGCGCCCGGTGTCGCCCAACGGATAGGCACCGACCAGACGCAGGTCAGCTACCCGCGGGTCGCAGCCCAGGTAACCGGGCACGTAGTCGGCCAGCTCGGCGATGAAATCGCCCAGGCGCCGGTCATTGGCCAGCAGCACGCCGCGGCTCCAGGCCTGGCGTGCCGGGTCCGCCGGCTCGCTGGCCGAGATACCGCTGGCGCTGAAGCGCACCTGGTGGCCAGCTTCTAGCACCTGCACGCCGCGGGCGTTGGACGGTTCGATACGTACCGCTCCCGCGAACACGGCGAGCTGCGTGAAACCATCGCCCTCGCGCACGCTGAAGCGCGTGCCGAGAGCCTGCAGCCGACCGTGCCGGGTATCGAGCAACAGCGGGCGCGGGTCCCTGGCGGTGTCGAGCAGCACCTCGCCCTGCAGCAGTCGCAACAAACGGGTCGAGGCGCTGTAATCGATGTCCATGGCCGTGCGGCTGCCCAACCAGAGATGGCTGCCATCGGCCAGACGCAGATCACGGATTTCCCCGGTGCCGGTACACTCGCTGGCCAGCCATGCGCGCCATGGCCGGCCCTGTCCGGCAGCCGCCAACAACCCTGCGCCCCCCAGCACGGCGAACAGCCCGAGCACCTGCCGCCGGCTGCGCGCTGGGCTGCGCAAGGCCTGAGCTGCGGCGCGGCGATGGGTATCGGCAGGCAGCCTGGCGAACTGACTGCTGATCGCCTCGACCTGCTGCCAGGCCGCCGCATGTTCGGGGCGATCCGCCAGCCATTGCTGCCAGGCACGCTGCTGCTGGGCACTGGCTGGTGGATCGGCGAGCACCGCGAACCACTCGGCAGCCTGTTGCAGGGCGGCGTGATCAGACGCCACGGCTCAACCCTCAGCCAACAGCAGGCACTGCAGCATGGCCTGGGCCATGTACTTCTTGACCATGCGCTCGGACACCTGCAGGCGCATGGCGATGGCCGCATAGGTCAGCCCGTCGAGCTGGGAAAGCAGGAACGCTTCGCGCACGTTGGAGGGCAGGCGCAGCAACATGGCGTCGATGGCCAGTAGGGTCTCGATGATCAGCTCGTTGGTTTCCGGCGACGGTGCGTGCAGCTCCGGCTGCATCGCCAGGGCTTCGAGGTACGCGCGTTCGATCGCCTGGCGACGCCAATGGTTGACCAGCAGCGAATGGGCGATGGTCGAGAGATAGGCCCGCGGTTCACGCAGAGACGGCACTTCGCGGTGCTTGGCGAGCAGGCGCACGAACGTGTCCTGGGCCAGATCCGCGGCGTTTTCCGCGCAACCCATGCGCTTGCGCAGCCAGCCGTTCAGCCAGCCGCTGTGCTCGAGATACAGCTGCTGCAAGGACTGTTGGGAGGAAGCGAACGACATCGAGCACACCATCACCGTGCGGGAATAACGCAGGAATAGTAATGCTTCTCAGAAACAAATTACAGGTATTCCTAACGCTGCCAGGGTGGCGTCGAATCACCAATCAGAGGTTGATCGGCCGGCGCCCTGCCAGGGCGTGGGCCAGCGTGCCGCCATCGACCAGTTCCAGCTCGCCACCAAGCGGCATGCCGTGGGCGATGCGCGAGGCGACCATGCCTTTACCGGCCAGCAACTGGGCGATGTAATGCGCGGTCGCTTCGCCCTCCACCGTCGGGTTGGTAGCCAGGATCACTTCACTGAACTGCCCCGCCTCGATGCGCGCCAGCAGTTCGGGAATGCCGATGGCCTCCGGCCCCAGGCCATCGAGGGGCGACAGGTGCCCCTTGAGCACGAAGTAACGGCCACGAAAGCCGGTGTGCTCGACGGCATATACGTCCATCGGCCCTTCCACAACGCAGAGCAGGCTGTCGTCGCGGCGTGGATCCTCGCAGAGCTGGCAGATCTCGCTCTCGCTCAGGCTGCGACACAACTTGCAGTAACCCACGCCCTCCATTGCCTGGTTCAGTGCCTGGGCAAGCCGCTGAGCGCCATTGCGGTCGCGCTCGAGCAGTTGCAGCGCCATGCGCTGGGCGGTCTTCTGGCCGACACCGGGCAGGATGCGCAGCGAATCGATCAGTTGGCGGATCAAGGGGCTGAAGCTCATGGTGCGAGTGCTCGAAGGAGGATGAAGCGAAAGGGTGTAACGCTAAGACGTAGCACGGGCCAACCACGCGGGTGACACCCATCGATCAGCGACGGGGCTCACCTGCCTTACCGCTGGCCCAGTGAATCACGGTGGCAATCAGACGGGGTGCGGGGCAAGGCGCTGGCGGGCGAGGAACCGCAATGCGCCCTTGCACATGAGGATTCCAAGCCCGACGGCAACGCAGCCTGTGCGTCGGCTGGGCGGCACGCACCAATCAGAACGGCATTTTGAAACCTGGCGGCAACTGCATGCCAGAGGTCATGCCGGACATCTTGTCCTGGCTGTTGGCTTCGATCTTGCGAACGGCGTCATTAAGGGCGGCGGCGATCAGGTCTTCGAGGATTTCCTTGTCTTCCTGCATCAGGCTATCGTCGAGGCTGACGCGCTTGACGTCATGACGACCGGTCATCACCACGCTGACCAGGCCGGCACCGGATTGACCGGTGACCTCGGCGTTGGCCAATTCTTCCTGCATCTTCTGCATCTTTTCCTGCATCTGCTGCGCCTGCTTCATCAGGCCGGCCATGCCACCTTTCATCATGATGTTGTCCTCGGTAGTCAGGGATTAACGACGTTATCGACGGGTTCGATACTGCCCGCACGCACGGAAGCGGCGAACTGGGAAATCATTTGCTGCACCAGCGGATCGTTCTGGATCGAGACCTCGGCCTCGCGCTGACGATTGGCGCGCTTGCGGGCGGCGGCCTGGGCCGGGGTTTCCTGCTCAGGCTTGATCAGCTCGATGCTCAGCTGCATCTCGCGGCCATGGTAGGCGTTGAGGGCATCGTTGAGACGGCGCTGCTGGGTCGCGTTGAACAGTGCACTGTGACCGGGGTCTAGGTGCAAGAGCCACTTGTCGCCTTCAGCGGCGATCAGCGTGCAGTTGGCGGCGATACTGCCGGTCATGCCGCTCAGGCCGAGCTTGGGGAGCAGCTCGAGCCACTCGGCGGCGAGCCCGGTGGCGGGCATCGCCGCCGGCTCCGGTTCGGGCTCGGCCTGAGGCTGATCGTCTGCGAGCGCATCGGCGAAATCGTAATCCAGGTTGTCGACGTCCATCGACACGTAGTCATAGTCGCCGGGTGGCGGCTCATCATCGCTGTCGGGCGGATTGAGATCGCTGGTATCGATCACCGGCACCTCGGCCAACTGCGGAACGGGCCGCTCGGCGACAGCTTCGGGCTGCGGCTCGACGGCGGCCTGCTGTTGTGGCGCGGGCGCTGCGACGACCGGCTCTGGGGACGGCGCAGGTGCTTGGCTGACAGCAGCTACGGGTGCGGGTGCGGCAGGCTCGATTTCGGCCGGCATCTCTTCCCAGGGTGGCGTTACGGCTGACGCCGCCGCTGGTGCGACGACCGCAGGTGTAGGTCGTGCAGCGGGCGGCTCGACAGCGGCCGGCGCCGGCCGGCTGGGCACATCTGGCTGAACCGGCTCGGCAGGCGCCTGAGGCGCAGCGCTGGCAATGGCTGGCGACGCAGCAGGCGCTGCGTCGGCCACCGGGGTTACCTGGGGATCAACCTTGGCCTGGCTGATCCCCAGTGGCTTTAGCGCCACCTTCGGGGCATCGCCCTCGCCCGCCGGTCTGAACGCCAGCATGCGCAACAGCACCATCTCGAAACCGCTGCGCGGGTCCGGCGCCAATGGCAGATCGCGACGGCCGATCAGGCCCATCTGGTAATAGAACTGTACGTCTTCTGCCGGCAGCGCCTGGGCCAGCTGCAGAACCCGCTCGCGGTCGCCCTGGCCGTTGTCCACCGCATCGGGCAGCGCCTGGGCAATGGCCACACGGTGCAGCACGTTGAGCATTTCGGCCAGCACGCCGCTCCAGTCCGGGCCCTGCTCGGCGAGCTGGCGCACCGCTTCGATCAGGCCGCGCGCGTCGCCTTCGATCAGCGCATGCAGCACGCCATACACCTGGCCATGGTCGAGGGTGCCGAGCATGGAGCGCACGTCAGCCGCCAGCACCTTGCCCTCGCCAAAGGCGATGGCCTGGTCGGTGAGGCTCATGGCATCGCGCATCGACCCATCGGCGGCGCGGCCGAGCAGCCACAGGGCATCGTCCTCGAAGGGGATGTTCTCGGCGCCCAGCACGTGAGTGAGGTGCTCGACCACCCGCTCGGGCGGCATGTTCTTCAGGGAGAACTGCAGGCAGCGCGACAACACGGTGACCGGCAACTTCTGCGGGTCGGTGGTGGCGAGCAGGAACTTGACGTGGGGCGGCGGCTCTTC
Source organism: Pseudomonas sp. PA15(2017) (assembly GCF_001945395.1). Classification (GTDB taxonomy): domain Bacteria; phylum Pseudomonadota; class Gammaproteobacteria; order Pseudomonadales; family Pseudomonadaceae; genus Aquipseudomonas. Next base: position 204,973 of record NZ_MSXV01000044.1, read on the forward strand.
GAGTGTCTTGAGCAACGCGTTGAAGGAGCTGGTGGAGAGCATGTGCACTTCGTCGATCAGGTAGACCTTGAAGCGCCCACGGCTCGGCGAGTACTGCACGTTGTCGAGCAGTTCGCGGGTGTCCTCCACCTTGGTGCGGCTGGCGGCGTCCACTTCGATGAGGTCAACGAAACGACCCTCGTCGATCTCCCGGCACACCGAACAGGTGCCGCAGGGCGTGGAGCTGATGCCGGTTTCACAGTTCAGGCACTTGGCGATGATGCGTGCGATGGTGGTCTTGCCCACCCCGCGGGTGCCGGTGAACAGATAGGCATGGTGCAGACGCTGGCTGTCGAGTGCGTTGATCAGCGCTTTCAGCACATGGGTCTGCCCGACCATCTCGCGAAAGGAACGCGGGCGCCATTTGCGTGCAAGAACCTGATAACTCATTGAAAACCGTCGCCAGAGGAAAGCAAAAGAGCGCTAATGCTAGCTCAAATCGACCAGCCAGTGCGACGCCGATCGGCGGCCGCGAAAAGATGAAAATGACGCTGGCTATTTCTTATACAGCTGCGTATGATCCACCCCGTTCGTACCACGCTGCAAGTCATCCGGCCCCTGGGCCTTCCTGATGGTTTCTTGGCAATCGGCATCCAATCGATGCACGCACATCTGTCATGACCCCCTCCGCTGACTGATCTGGCCGTCTCGCTCACGCGCTGACCTCGCCAGTCTTCCGAAGTACAGACCCGCTACAGCAAGCCGCTGGATAACCATCTGCGTCGCCCTCGCTGCGCTGGAGCCAGGCTCGTCGAACTGCTCGTTTACAGCTCGTGAACGGCGCTTTTTCGCCTGTCTTCGCCCCGCATTGAAGGCCTCGAGCAGGTTCCCAAATGGCCCGCTGGTTCAGCCTATATAGGTTGAACTTAAAAGCGCGCAGCTCGCTCCGATAACCAATCCCGTTGGCATGAGCCAATGACCGGAGCCCTATTTTTATGGCGCGATCATGCGCCTGCAGTACAGGAAACACCCGAATATGAATACCACCCAACAAATCCAGACCGCTATCCATACCCTTTCCAACGCGTTCGCCCCGCTGGCTTGCCATATTCTCGCGGCACGCAAGGGCAGCTTCAGCTTCACCGTGGTCGACCACACCGGTGTGGCTCAGCACACCCAGCGTCTCTATCCCGGCCAGTACAGCGCCGACACGCTGCCAGGCGTGATCGAGCGTACGCGCAAGGCACTGCGTCGCTGAATATCGAAAGAACTGCGAAATTCATCATTATAAGTAAGCGAAAAAGCAGCCATCGTCGAACTAAATGATTTTCAGTCACTCATAGGGGTTCCTATGTAAACTGGAGTTCGTCAATGGAAAATGGTAATCGGCAGCTTGTCGAGAAGCTATTCGCCCCACTACGTGCCACCTTCAGTCGGCCTCGCCCGGACGGTAGCATCGTTCTTTCCCTGATCGATGAAGCGGACACCACCGCCTACAGCCGGGTTTTGCAGAAACTGCAGATCAACGATTCGAACGCTTTCGCTCAGAGCCTCGAAGACATCCGCCTGGAGCTGGCCGTCAGAGCCGGCAACATTCCGGCAGAGATGCGCAAGGTGCTCAAGGAGCAGGACAGCGTCATCAGCTACCACCACGCCTGATAGCTGTTCCAAGCGAAGCCCCGCTGCCCACAAGGCGCGGGGCTTCGTCGTTTGCGCCGCTAGCCGGGCGTGAAGCGGTAATGGCCGGTGATGGAGAAACGGAACAGGATGTCCTCCTCCCGTGTGCCAGCACCAATGTTGTGCAGGATCAGCGGTTCGCCCGTCACAGATAGCCGATCGGAAACGATGCCGATATGAGTCTGCCCGCGCCCCAGATCCCAGGTGACGATATCCCCCGCTCGATAAGCGCCGGCTTCACGCCCGACCGGCAGCGCCATGCCCTGGCGCCGGAACAAGGTCATCAGATTGGGCACGCGGCGATGGTCGATGTTGCGATCCGGGCGCTTGAGCCCCCACTGCCTGGGGTACGCGGAGAAGTTCGCGGCCATGTCCTCGTGTACCGTTTTCTGCAGGTCCAGGCCCTGCAAGCGCAAGGCACGGATCACCACGTCGGTGCACACGCCAGTCTGCACCGGCACGTCCCCACCGGGATAGGCGATGCGCCGGTAGGCGGGATCGTATGACAGGGTCACGCCGACCTGCTCGCGCGCCCCGCTCACCAGTTGAGCCGGCTCGATGGCCGCCGCTTGCAGGCTCGCCAGGCAGCACAGCAGCAATAACCCCCTTCTCAGCACGCATAGCCTCCTTTACATGGCCGAACCGTTCGACGGACTCTCTTCTTTATCCGGTAATTTTTTGCGACAGTATGGCTGGGCACGGTTGAAGCCACAGTGGATGCCCCCATCACTAATGAAGTCGTCGCCATCGGCAATGCGCCCCACCTGATGAGGAGACCATCATGAGCAGCACTGACAAGCAGCACGCACCGCAGTCCGATACGTCCTGTGAGCTCGCCCACGGCGCGCTCATCGATCCCAATGGCCGGGAAATTCCGATCACCGAAAGCATGATTCAGCAAGCATGCAACGAGTTCGACAAGGATGCCGCAGCCAGCCAGCGTGACACCACCAGCTGACCTGGCACTCCGCGCGCCTCGCTAATTCACGTTGATCACGCGCGCGCCCAGCGCGCTGATCAGCGCCCTAAGCGGCTCGTCCGCGCCGCGCAGCTCGATCTCCAGCCCTTCGATTTCACGCCGCACCGGATAGCGCTTGCGTAGCAGGTCGAAGCCGGCCTTGCGCGCCGGCTGGTCCACCACCAGGCTGCGGCGCAAATCGGCATCGTCACGACGCGGGTCGTAGATCGCCCGGCACACCGTGGCCAGCGCCCAGGCGGGGTCGCTACCCGCGGCGATGCTCAGGCGCGGCAGCCAGCGTGGCGGCGTCAACGACTCCAGCGAAATCGTCGGCTCGATGCCCCGAGCGCGGCAGAACGCCTGGTAGATCTGCGCGGTGCCGCGCAGCTTGCCGTCCAGGCTGTAGCCGGCGATGTGCGGCGTGGCGATGTGGCACAGTGCAGCCAGTTCGAGATCGACCAGCGGCTCGCCTTCCCAGACGTCCAGTACCGCGTGAAGATCGGCGCCACTCTGCAAGTGGTCACGTAGCGCCTCGGTATCGAGCACCGCCCCACGGCTGGCATTGATCAGCCAGGTACCCGGGCGCAGCCGCTCCAGCACCTCGGCGTCGATCAGGTGGCGGGTGGCGAACTCGCCACGGGTCAGTGGCGTATGCAGGCTGATCACGTCGCACTGCTCGACGATCTGCTGCAGGCTCACATAATCGCCGCATTCGCTGCGCTGCCGGGGCGGATCGCACACCAGCACCCGCCATCCCAGGGCGCGCAGCACCCTGATCAGTCGCTCGCCCACCTGCCCGGCACCGACCACGCCGTAGGTACGCTGCGGCAGGTCGGCGCCCAGGCGCTCGCCGAGGACCAGCAGGCTGCCCAGCACGTAGTCGACCACCCCACGGGCGTTGCAACCCGGCGCGCTGCTCCAGGCGATGCCGGCGTCGCTGAAATAATCGAGATCCAGGTGATCGGTGCCGATGGTGCAGGTACCGACGAAGCGTACCCGGCTGCCGTGCAGCAGCGCGCGGTCGACGGACGTGACCGACCGCACCAGCAGCAACTCGGCATCGGCGACCGCCGCACGGCCGATGGCGCGGCCAGGCAAACGATGAATCTCGCCGAAACCGGCGAAGAATTCGTCGAGCAAGGGAATGTTTTCGTCGGCGACTATGCGCATGGCAGCTCTCCACAAACCAGCAGGCATTCTACCTGCAAGCGCACCGCGGCGCCTTTCCTGACCGAGCCGTCAACGCGTAAACTGTGCGGTTTTCTCTGCCCTGTGAACCTCGTCATGCCTGCCCAATCCCGCCTGCAGCGGGTGCGCGCCGAACTGCGCACGCTGCTCGCCCTTGCCCTGCCGATTATCGTCGCGCAACTGGCCTACACCTCGATCGGCTTCGTCGATACCGTGATGTCCGGACGCTTCAGTGCCCGTGACCTGGCCGCCGTAGCCCTGGGCAACTCGATCTGGGTGCCGGTATTCCTGTTGATGACCGGCATTTTGCTGGCCACCACGCCGAAGGTGGCGCAGCGTTTCGGTGCCGGGCAACTCGACGAGATCGGCCCGCTGGTACGCCAGGCGCTCTGGTTGGCGCTGGCGGTCGGCAGCGTGGCGGGGGGTTTGTTGTGGAACGCGGAGTTCGCCCTGCGCGTGATGAAAGTCGATGAAGACCTGATCGAACCCGCCATGGGCTACCTGCACGGCGTGGCATTCGGCTTTCCCTGCGTAGCGCTGTATCACGTGCTGCGCTGCTACAGCGACGGCATGGGCCGCACCCGGCCGAGCATGGTGATCGGCCTGCTCGGCCTGCTGCTGAACATCCCTCTCAATTACGTGCTGATCTACGGCAAGCTCGGCATTGCGCCGCTTGGCAGCGTGGGCTGCGGCTGGGCCACGGCGGGCGTGATGGCCTTCATGCTGCTGGCGATGATCGTCTGGGTTCGGCGCGGCGCGGCCTACCGGCAAACCACGCCGCTGCGTCGCTTCGAGCCACCGCGCTGGGCACCGATCAAGCGCTTGCTGGGTATCGGCATGCCTATCGGCATTTCGGTATTTGCCGAGGCCAGCATCTTTTCGGTGATCGCCCTGCTGATCGGCAGCCTGGGCGCTACCGTGGTGGCCGGCCACCAGATCGCCCTGAACTTCGCCTCGCTGGTGTTCATGATCCCCTACTCCATCGGCATGGCCGCCACCGTGCGCATCGGCCAGGCCCTGGGCCGCGGCGCCCCGCGTGACGCGCGCTTCGCCGCCGGCGTGAGCATGGTCACGGCCCTCGCCTACGCCTGTGTGTCGGCGAGCTGCATGTTGCTGCTGCGCGAGGAGATTGCCGCGATCTACACGCCGGCAACCGAGGTCATCGCCCTGGCGGCAAGCCTGATCGTCTATGCCGCGTTGTTCCAGTTCTCCGATGCCATCCAGGTTACGGCCGCAGGCGCATTACGTGGCTATCAGGATACCCGGGCGACCATGATCATGACGCTGTTCGCCTATTGGGGTATTGGCCTGCCGGTCGGTTACGTGCTCGGCCTGACCGACCTGTTCGGCCCGGCCAGTGGCCCGGCAGGACTATGGGAAGGCCTGATCGTCGGCCTGACCTGCGCCGCGTTGATGCTCACCCTGCGCCTGAAAAGCAGTGCTGGGCGGCGGATTCGGATGCAGCCGGTTGCAGCTACTTCGGCTTAATGCAGTGATTTTCTGGGTATCGCTGCGCTCACAATAGTAAGCAACAGACAGCGATCCCTTGTGCGGGTCATGCCCGCGAATGGCAGGTGTGAGCTACGCGCCAGCTCTGGTTTCCCAAAAGCAGGTCGCCCTATAGCTCAGGTCACCCGATCAAGCCGGACTTCGTCGCGTCCCATCCAATCGAATCGCGGGCATGAACTAGGCTTCCCCGCCCGCTCCCACAGGTAGGGTGTCGATGACTATTATTCGCGAACCGCTCAATCAGCCTTCTTGCGAATCCAGTACAGATAAGTCTCGGCATCCTGCGTTTGCTCCACCAGCTCGTGGCCGAGAAACACGCAGAACTTGGGAATGTCGCGCTGGGTCGAGGGGTCGGTGGCGATGACCTTGAGCAGCCCGCCGGCCGGCAGGTCGCGCACCTTGTTGTGCAACATCATCACCGGCTCGGGGCAGAACAGGCCGGTGGCGTCGAGGGTGTCGTCAGGGGTCGAATCGAGCATCACGGGCTCCGCTTGATCATTCTTGCTGCATTCGGGAAGTGGCGGCCGGCACGGGCAGCTCACCGTTCAAATTCGCTCTATTTGCCCAGCCGGCGCAGGTGGCAGGTCACTTCCTCGCGGTCGTGATACAGCTGCTTGCAGGCGATGCTCGCCTTGACCTTGCGCGCAGCCAGGCCTTCGGCGATGCGTTCGAGCAGGCGCTGCACCTCGGCGTAGCGCTGCTTCATCGGCAACTTGAGGTTGACCACCGCCTCGCGGCAATGGCCCTCGCCAATCCAGGTTTCCAGCAGCGCGGCGCTGCGTGCAGGTTTCTCGACGATGTCGCAGACCATCCAGTCCACCGGCTGCTTGGGCTTCCAGGTGAAGCCGTCGACCATCAGGTGCTTGACCAGCCCGGTGTCCATCAGGCTTTCGGCCATCGGGCCGTTGTCGATGGCGGTGACCAGCATGCCGCGGCGTACCAGCTGATAGGTCCAGCCGCCCGGCGCGGCGCCCAGGTCGACACCGGTCATTTCGTCCGACAGGCGCTCGTCCCACTGCTCGCGGGGGATGAAGGTGTGCCAGGCCTCTTCGAGCTTCAGGGTCGAGCGGCTGGGCGCCTCGCGGGGGAACTTGAGGCGCGGAATGCCCATGGGCCAGATCGCCGAGTTGTCTGGCGCGGCCATGCCGAGAAACACCTCGCGACCACTCTTGAAGGTCAGCAGCAGGCGCGGCGCACGGGCGTTTTCCGCCAGCTTTCCGGCGCCGATCAGGGCCTTGCGCAGCGGGCCTTCGAACTTCTTGCAGAAGCCGGACAGCTCCTTGCCGTCGTTGGTGTCGAATACCTCCAGCCACAGGCTGCCGAAGGTCGGGAGCGGCGCCAGGTGCTCGAGCAACACGCTGATACGATCCTTTTCGGGCAGCTCGATGAAGCTGCCGCGTGCCCACTGACGGATGAAGATCAACTGGCTGAAGCGCAGTCCGGCCATCAGCCGCTCGGCACCCGCCTCGTCACTGCAGATGAATTCGGCGCAGGCGGTGCCCGGCTTGGCCTTGGCATAGCCGGGCACGTCGAGGCGCGCCGCATGCTCGGAAATTTCCGAACACACCTCATTCTCGAAACCGGGGCGGCAGTGCAGCAACAACGTATTCATCGACACTCTCCTTGGGCCGCGCATGATAGCGAAAACTGGAACCCAGGGCCTCTGCTCCCTGTCCAGAGAACAGCATCCCGGCATCGCCGGCTGCGCCTGCGGGCTACGCTCGACAGGCGCACGTTCAGGCGACGGCTCACCGCAAGCCGCACGAGCCTGGCCAAGGGAATCATCGCGCAGGGCCGTAGAGCCCCTGCCAAACCAGAACGGCTTGTACCGTGCAAGCCACAAGGAGATGCACGATGTCCTCCATCGATAGCCTGAACTGCCGCCGCACTCTCGACGTGGACGGTAAAGCCTACGATTACTTCAGCCTGCCGGACGCCGCCAAACAGCTGGGCGACATCGACAAGCTGCCGGTTTCGCTCAAGGTGCTGCTGGAAAACCTGCTGCGCTGGCAGGACGACAAGACCGTCACCCAGGATGACCTGCAAGCCATCAGCGACTGGCTGGAAAAACGCAGCTCCGAACGCGAGATCCAGTACCGCCCCGCCCGCGTATTGATGCAGGACTTCACCGGTGTGCCGGCGGTAGTCGACCTGGCCGCCATGCGCGACGCCATGGCCAAGGCCGGCGGCGACCCGCAGAAGATCAACCCGCTGTCGCCGGTCGACCTGGTGATCGACCACTCGGTGATGGTCGACAAGTTCGCCAGCCCCGAGGCCTTTGGCGAAAACGTCGAGATCGAGATGCAGCGCAACGGCGAGCGCTACGCGTTCCTGCGCTGGGGCCAGAGCGCCTTCGACAACTTCAGCGTGGTGCCGCCAGGCACTGGCATCTGCCACCAGGTGAACCTGGAATACCTGGGCCGTACCGTGTGGACCAAGGAAGAGGACGGCGTGACCTACGCCTACCCCGACACCCTGGTCGGCACCGACTCGCACACCACCATGATCAACGGCCTCGGCGTGCTGGGCTGGGGCGTCGGCGGCATCGAGGCGGAAGCGGCGATGCTCGGCCAACCGGTGTCGATGCTGATTCCCGAGGTGATCGGTTTCAAGCTGACCGGCAAGCTCAAGGAAGGCATCACCGCCACCGACTTGGTGCTGACCGTCACCCAGATGCTGCGCAAGAAAGGCGTGGTCGGCAAATTCGTCGAGTTCTACGGCGACGGCCTGGCCGAACTGCCGCTCGCCGACCGCGCCACCATCGCCAACATGGCGCCGGAATACGGCGCCACCTGCGGCTTCTTCCCGGTCGATGAAATCACCCTGGATTACCTGCGCCTGTCCGGCCGCCCGGATGAGACCGTCAAGCTGGTGGAAGCCTATTCCAAGGCTCAGGGCATGTGGCGTCAAGCCGGCAGCGAGCCGGTATTCACCGACACCCTGGAACTGGACATGGGCCAGGTCGAAGCCAGCCTGGCCGGCCCCAAACGCCCACAGGATCGCGTCGCCCTGCCCCAGGTCGGCCAGGCCTTCGAAGACTTCCTCGGCCTGCAGCTCAAGCCGCCGCGTAAGGAAGAAGGTCGCCTGGAGAGCGAAGGCGGCGGTGGCGTAGCCGTCGGCAACGCCGCGCAGAACGAGATCCACTACGAGATGGACGGCCAGCGCCACCCGCTGAGCGACGGCGCCGTGGTGATCGCGGCGATCACCTCCTGCACAAACACCTCCAACCCGAGCGTGATGATGGCCGCCGGTCTCCTGGCCAAGAAGGCCGTGGAGAAAGGCCTCCAGCGCAAGCCGTGGGTCAAGAGTTCGCTGGCACCGGGCTCCAAGGTAGTGACCGAATACTTCGCCGCTGCCGGGCTGACCGAATACCTCGATAAGCTCGGCTTCGACCTCGTCGGCTACGGTTGCACTACCTGCATCGGCAACTCCGGCCCGCTGCCGGACCCGATCGAGAAGGCCATTCAGGAACATGACCTGACCGTCGCTTCGGTGCTGTCCGGCAACCGCAACTTCGAAGGCCGCGTGCATCCGCTGGTGAAAACCAACTGGCTCGCCTCGCCGCCCCTGGTGGTCGCCTATGCCCTGGCCGGCAGCGTGCGCGTGAATATCGCCGAGGAGCCGCTGGGTGAAGACCGCGACGGCAACCCGGTGTATCTGCGCGATATCTGGCCGAGCCAGAAGGAAATTGCCGAGGCCGTACAGAAGGTCGACACCGCCATGTTCCGCAAGGAATACGCCGAGGTGTTCGAAGGCGACGAGCAGTGGCAGGCCATCCAGGTGCCGGAAGCCGACACCTACACTTGGCAGAACGACTCTACCTACATCCAGCACCCGCCGTTCTTCGAAGCCATCGATCAGGCGCCACCGGCGATCACCGACATCGCAGGTGCGCGCATCCTGGCGCTGCTCGGCGACTCGGTGACCACCGACCACATCTCCCCGGCCGGCAACATCAAGGCCGACAGCCCGGCCGGTCGTTACCTGCGCGAGCAAGGTGTCGAGCCGCGCGACTTCAACTCCTACGGCTCGCGCCGCGGCAACCATGAAGTGATGATGCGCGGCACCTTCGCCAATATCCGCATCCGCAACGAGATGCTCGACGGCGAGGAAGGCGGTCTCACCCTGCACGTGCCGAGCGGCGAGAAGCTGGCGATCTACGATGCCGCCATGCGCTACCAGCAGGACGGTACGCCGCTGGTGGTGATCGCCGGCAAAGAGTACGGCACCGGCTCCAGCCGCGACTGGGCGGCCAAGGGCACCAACCTGCTGGGCGTCAAAGCGGTGATCGCCGAGAGTTTCGAGCGAATCCACCGTTCCAACCTGGTGGGCATGGGCGTGCTGCCGCTGCAGTTCACCGGCGGCGCGGACCGCAAGAGCCTGGGCCTGACCGGCAAGGAAACCCTGGCGATCAAGGGCCTGGACGGCGTCGAAGTGCGCCCGCACATGCCGCTGACGCTGGAAATCACCCGTGAGGACGGCAAGCTGGAAAGCCTCGAGCTGCTTTGCCGCATCGACACCCTCAACGAGGTCGAGTACTTCAAGGCCGGCGGCATCCTGCACTACGTGCTGCGTCAGCTGATCGCCAGCTGATGCTCATCCGTGCAGCGCCGCTAATCGCGGTGCTGCATGCGGCTTTCCGTAGCATGGGTCAAGCGAAGCGACACCCAGGTTCTTTTTTATCCGCCTGCCCGCCACATACGCGCTACCAATGGACTGCCGCTTTGCCGGCGTTAAAATGTGACGAACCTTGAATATTGGTTACACTGCAGCCCTGCCACGCGTAAGCGATAACCAAAAAAAGCGTTGCCTGAAGGATCGGCCGTGTCAGCCGCAATTGGGTTCAAGCCCATAGCCGTAGTCTGTAGGTAGCGCGGCCATCCGCCCACCTGCCCTACCTCCCACCAGGCATCGCACTGACATCAGGGTAGATGCCATGCGTAACAACCAGCCCATCACCGGTAACGAGCGGACTTTCCCGGTGCAGCAGCGCCTGATCTCGACCACCGACCTCAAGGGCCAGATCACCTACTGCAACGAAGCCTTCATCGAGATCAGCGGCTTCTCCCGCGACGAGCTGATCCGTGCGCCGCACAACCTGGTGCGCCATCCCGACGTGCCAACCGCCGTGTTCGCCCATATGTGGGAAACCCTGAAAGCCGGCCGGCCATGGATGGGTATCGTCAAGAACCGCTGCAAGAACGGCGACCACTACTGGGTCAATGCCTACGTGGTGCCGGTGCTCGATGACGGCAAGGTCACCGGCTACGAGTCGGTGCGCAGTAAGCCCACCGCCGAACAGGTGCAGCGCGCCCAGGCCCTCTATTCCCGTATCAATGCCGGCAAGGCCGCGATACCTGGCCGTGACCGCTGGCTGCCGGTGATGCAGAAATGGCTGCCATTCATTCTGGTCAGCCAGGTCGGTTTCCTGGTCGGTGCCTGGCTGGACAGCACCTGGGGCTTTGTCGCCGCCGCGGCGCTGTCGATTCCCCTCGGCCTTCTCGGTGTAGCCTGGCAAAGCCGCGGCATCAAACGCCTGCTGCAACTGGCCGGACAAAGCACCTCCGACCCGCTGATCGCGCAGATGTACACCGACAACGGCGGTGTCGAAGGCCGCCTGGAACTGTCCATCCTCAGCCAGGAAGCGCGCCTGAAAACCTGCCTCACCCGCCTGCAGGACAGCGCCGAGAACCTCGCCAAGCAGGCGGCCCAGGCAGACGTGCTGGCCCACAACAGTTCCACCGGCCTGCAACGCCAACGCGAGGAGACCGACCAGGTCGCCACTGCCGTCAACGAGATGGCCGCCACCACCCTCGAAGTGGCCAACAACGTGGCGCGTACCGCTATCGCCACCCAGGAAGCCAATCGCCTGACCCAGCAAGGCCGCGGCATCGCCAGCGAAACCCGCGAAGCGATCCAGCGCCTGTCCCTGTCGGTGGGCGAAACCGGCGAAACCGTCACCCGCCTCGCCCAGGACAGCAACGAGATCGGCGGCGTGGTCGACGTGATCAAGGGCATCGCCGACCAGACCAACCTGCTGGCCCTCAACGCCGCCATCGAAGCGGCCCGCGCCGGCGAAATGGGCCGCGGCTTCGCCGTGGTCGCCGACGAAGTCCGCTCCCTGGCGCAACGCACCGCCGAATCCACTGGCCAGATCCACGCCCTGATCGCCAAACTGCAACGCACCGCCGACGAAGCCGTGCTGACCATGGACATCGGCCGCAAACAGGCCGACGAAGGCGTCGAACGCGTGCAACAGGCCGACCAGGCCCTGGCCGGCATCAGTGACGCGGTGGCCAATATCAACGAAATGGCCGACCAGATCGCCGCCGCCGCCGAAGAACAAAGCGCCGTCGCCGACGAAATCAGCCGCAATATCACCACCATCGCGCAACTGTCCGACCAGACCGCTGGCGAGGCACAAAGCACGGCGTTGTTGAGTGAGGAATTGACCAGTACGGCGCAGGGGCAGTATTCGTTGGTGGCGCGGTTTAATCGGTAAGTGCCGCTGGGCGCGCATCTAAGTCAAAGAGACTTTTCTGCCCTTGGCAGAGTGCAGTGAGCGCGGTGTAAACACGCCAAACACCCCAGCGCCTCGCCGTATGCCTCGATCTAGACGGGCTCAGAACAAAGGCCGTGGGATGTTATACTCCAGGCCGGGCCGGAGAATTATGCACCAGTTGATGCCTAGATATAGTTAGGGAAATTCTGAATTTAGCTTCGATAATCTGGTGAGATAGTCAGCTTGGTAGCCAGCGGATAGAGTCCCAATGAAGCAGATGACCTCTGCGGAGGCCGATCGCTATGAGGAAGCGAAAGCTTACCTATCCGACTACATCCGCCTTTACAATCACCGCCATTGCAACTCTGCGTTGGGCTATCTTAATCCCATGGAGTTTGAGCGGCAAAATGCGAGCAGTAGCTCTTAATTATCTGTCCACTGGTTCCGGACAGGCCGACTCAGAATAGCATGAGTTACAGGGCTAATCTTGAGCATCCGGGCAATAAAACCCCGTCAATCGACGGGGCTTGCTGAAACCATAGCATATCATATAGTGTAGTTATAATCGATCACCATATTCTTGCTGTAGTCTTTGCCCAGCATACCTTTCCATATCTCGCATTGACGCCCTAAGTCCAGCTTCTACGAGAGGTACTACAGCGCGAGCGGTGAGGCCAGAGGCAATCGCTGCAGCAGTGCCTACACCAAATCCAATATCCGAGCCAACTCTAGCGAAAGCAGACCCAAGACCAATCGGCGAGCCTAGAGTGCGCCCAACAGATTCTCCCGCGGAGGCAAGCTCAGCGGGATAATCAGAAATTGTTACTGCACCACCTACATCACTCAGTTCTAGCGTGCTCAGCTCGCGCATGATAAATCCCTCAATGTATGAAATCAAATACCGCAAATCTAATTTATTCAGCCAATAGAAAAAGTCAAGAATAAATCAAGGTTCCCTGCTACTCGGTTGCCGGTGCTGCATAGTCCTCGCTTTCTCCACCACTTTGCCCATGACTTCAGTAGGACGCTCGGAATCAAAGCGTTTGCGTGGACTCACGTTCAGGTGCAAAGCAATGGTATCCTGCTGTTACCGGCTGCGCTCCGATGAGGCGGGGCCTTTGGGCACGTGCTGAAGGATCAGCTCGGTGATGTTTTCGTTCCCGCCCCAGGCTTATATGGCCCGACGACATACCGCCATGGGCGTGCCGCTCGATGAACGCCGACGACTCTTCCTCGCTCGTCGGCAAGCCAACCAGGCGCTCGAAGGTATCGTCGAGAAGTATGGCCAGCTGCGCTTCGCTTGACGGAAGCGACTGAGCGGCCAGTACTTCACGCATTTCCCGCCACAGATGAGGATCGCCCCGCAGGCCCCACTGAAGGGGCTCAGGCTGGAAAAGATCGGATAGGGTAGTCGTGAACATCGATTCAGGCGGCCCCTGTTTTGGTGTACGCGGTAAGTCAGCCTACGTCTTTGGCATCGCGCAGCCTTATCGCCCGGGCTGCCATATAGACGCGATTAGATGCTTCATCCAGTGACTCCATGCCGGTAATCAAACGGCCATTTTGCCACGGCGCGTAATCGTTGAAGCTGCCCATGCCGCCGTAAACGGACATCACCGAGCACGCCAGGCCCGTCAGTTCATCCGCCTCGTAACGGCTACCCGCCAGCGCTCGGGCTGTCGCCAGGCAATTGCGCCAATGAGCGCCCCAGTGGCTATCTGGGTCGTGGGCGAGAATCTCGTTGAGCGCTGCCAGGTGAGCGATCAGTTCATTCAGTTGGGTGTGCGGATTGGTCATGGCGCGCCGGAGGGTGAGTCTGTACCGAACGGGGAGTATGCCTCAGGCGTTTCGACGCCCAGGCTCTGCGTCATGGATAAATCCCGTGTAGGTATCGGCGGGTCGGTTGCCGTCAGGCCGGTGAAGGGTATGGCCATTGCGCCGCGATGATAGGTGCAATGCTTGACCAGGTGAAAGATCGCCTCCTCACGGCTCAGCATGCCCTATCGATAGTGACCACGCTCTGCGTGGGCTCTCAGCCTGTGGCGCTTCGCGCCATTACGTCGGCTCAGGAGTGCATGGACGCAGAGCGTCCTGCCAGTGCGTTACCACGCGGAGCGTGGGAACGATCAAATGAGAATCATGTGACTCGCGAACTTCGTAGACCATCCGCACGGCGCGCTCGCGGGTTTCGGGAGAGACTTTCGATGGTTTTGGCATAGTGGCTCCAGTTTCTCAAAAGGTGGAGCTACCGCGATACCCGGGGCGGTTCAAAAAACATATTGACTTAGTAGGTAGATGCGAATGATTATATTCTTGGCTTGACTGGTCAAGCTAACAATACCTATTGATCATGCATTACATAAAGGAATTAATCATGAAAGAAATTTCCCTTGAACTGATGAGCCATGTAGCGGGCGGCGCTAGCTTAGACACTGATCCTTCAGTCGTAGGCGACACTGTTATTAAAGGTGTTGGCGGGCTTGTCGGTGCTGCTTTAGGATCAGTTTTTGGTCCGGCTGGTACCATTGCGGGTGCGGCTATTGGTGCCGGTCTTACAAGTGTTGCACCACAGCTTCCCGACCAAATTAATGCTGGCATTAGTAGTGCAATTTTCCAAAGCGAAATGAATGGCCTTCCAAGTTTCTCTTAATGGGGAACACCTATTACGCTACTGTAACGTAGCGTAATAGGTTGGGTTCTACCCGGGGCACTTTAGAAAACAGAAAATAAAGCACGTTAAGCCAATTTCAGCGGCCGCAGTGACCTGAACCTGCCCGATCCGAACTTTGCGGTGCTGCGCCATACATAATCTCCAGCCAGATTGATGTGCTCGCAGCCCAACGGCTACAGATACCTCAACGCTGCTCAAACTACGGTCGCGCACGTTTCCTGTGATTCGATGCTGCCGTACGATAGTGATAGCAGTTTATCTTTTTGTGCAACATCGTCGGGCTGCGAACTTACAATCCGCTCCAAGGCTTGAGGAATCCCCACAAAATATCCATGCAGATCAGTCGGATAGCTTTAAGATACCTACATGAGTCGGGCAGTTTGGTAGTCGCTAAACCAACCAGCCCCCGAGACTCATGCAGGCATTACGATTCTTACACAAGAAAACTTTCGACAAAGCTGGCTCTCGCCATGCTCATACACCACGCGTGTATAGTCCATCACAGTGTCAGAGACTATTCCATACCGGTTAAAGTTTGCCATCGCCTCAGCAACATCTATAGATGAAATGTTTTTGATCGTCTCTAGCACTTCATGGGGTGAACCACTCGATATACTGCTCATACATTGCGCTGTAAGGCGCGCTGGTTTGCGTCAAAACTGCTTTCTCCGGTAATCACCTGGCAGCCACTCACCGCAGGCGGCGTATCATGGCCAGCAAAGGATCAATCGAATGACCAATATCGCCCCCACCTACTCAATCGTGCATGCCATTCCATCGGTAGAAACCTATCGCCATCTGCGCACTGCCGCCGGGCTAAGTGCCAAGACCGTGGAGGCGGCCAGCCGTGGCCTGCCCAATAGTCTGTTCGCGGTGCAGGTGCTCTGCGCCGGGGAGCCGGTCGGCATGGGGCGGGTGATCGGCGATGGTGGCGCATTCTTTCAGGTGGTGGACATCGCCGTGCTGCCAGCGCATCAGGGCCGTGGCCTGGGCAAGATGATCATGGCGGCGATCAGCGATTTTATCGCCCGCGAGGTGCCGGAGTCTGGCTACGTCAGTTTGATCGCCGACGGCGAGGCCTATCGTCTCTACCAGCAGTTCGGTTTTGCACTGACGGCGCCGGCGAGCCAGGGCATGGCCCTGAAGAAGACCGCAGCCTGAAACGCTTATTTCTTACCCCAGGTACGCACATGAATCGCCGCAAGAAGATCAAGCAGTTGCTGGAAGCCCATGCCAAGAAGGCCAACGCCAAGCTGGCACCGAAAAGCAGCAAACCCAAGTACATCAGCAAGGCTGACAGGTTAAAAATGGCAGTGGAAGAAACCCCGGATACGGTGCCATCCCCCGAGCAGTAAGGTGGCACCCGCGATCTAAACGACAGCACATTCCGTCAAGACGCGTTAGCCTCGGCAAGACAAGAACAAGGATGCTCCGCCATGAATCAGGACGATTATAACCGCACGCGCCAGTGCGCCGACTTTCTCGAATCCCTGCTCGCCTTATTGGTGATCGCGCTGTTCATGTTTGCCATGTTCAACCCCGCTGACGAGCTGCTGATCGCCTTGGCGGTGGTGATTGGTGGCGTGTTGCTGAGCCTTTTCCGGCAACATCAGGCCTAGGTCTGTTCCCGTTTCAGCGCGGTCGTGCGCGAAACGGGAACAACCCCTAGTCCATGCCCCGATTTTTCGCGCGCGCGGTGCGCTCCCACAGAAGATTGGCGAACTGCCTGGTTGCCGCCTCAGGCGCATAAAGATCGTGAACAAGCTCTTCGGGATATGTAAAGAAAACTGCTCAAGTTCTTACAAAATATTTACAAACGATTTTCATTTGCATTACGATTCCGGCAGATTTTGAACTGACCGAAGGATCGCGTCGCAATGAAATCTCTTGCCTATCCCCTTTGCCTGCTTGCCGCTGCCGTGCTTTCGAGCGCCACCGTGCAGGCCGCGGAAATCTCTGAAGCTCAACGAGAAACCGCTACCGAACTGGACGCCTCATTCGTCACCGCCAGCGGCGGCGGCACTGATCTGCGGGATGCGCCCGCCAGCGTCAGCGTGATCACCCGTGAAGAAATCGAACGCCAGCCGGTGTACGACCTCAATACCCTGCTACGCCGTATTCCCGGCGTAACCGGTGGTTTTGGCCCGGTCGGCGAGCAGTCGAAGATCAAGCTGCGCGGTTTGGACGACAAGTACACGCTGATCCTGGTGGACGGCAAACGCATCGGCAGCTCGGCCGATACCAACTACCGCCGTGACCTGGGTCGTCAGGATCTGAACTGGATCTCGCCGAACATGATCGAGCGCATCGAGGTGGTACGCGGTCCGATGTCATCGCTGTACGGCTCGGATGCCATGGGTGGAGTGATCAATATCATTACCCGCAAGGTATCGCGTACCTGGTCAGGCTCGCTGAGCGCCAACACCAGCATTGCGGAGGACTCTGATCGCGGCCAGACCAACCAGACCAGCGTCAACCTGTCTGGCCCGATTACCGAATCCGTCGGCCTGCGCCTGGGCGCCAACCTGACTCGCCGCGCCAGTGACGAAGTCGACGTGCGCACGAATGCCTTCGGCGACTACATATATGACGATGGTGCTGGCGGCGCCAAGGATCACAGTCTGAATGCCCTGCTCGACTGGCGCGTCAACGAGGACCACAGCCTGTCGATCGAAGCCACACAGGGCGTGCAGCGTGCCTGGGGCTCGAAGAAGACCTTTGGCGACTGGGACGAAACGGTAGCCGAATCCTTCGGTGCCAGCCGCCTGATCCGCAACAGTTATATCGCCTCCTACAACGGTGACCTGGGTTTTGGCACGGCGAAAGTCGATGCCTACCTGAACAAGTTCAAGAACGACATCGACTGGGGCAAGGCCAGCGCCGAGGAAAAGATCGTCGAAGGCAGCCTGAACATCCCCTTCGAGCTGCTGTTCAGTCAGCGCGTGACCATCGGTGGCCAATGGAAGCGTGAAGAGCTGACCAACACAGATACCCTCGGCACCGTTCCCGTCGACTATCAGGGCGCGGCAGTCGCTGGTGCAAATCTCGAAGGTGACTACTCGGCGGCCTTTATCGAGGACGAGATCTTCCTGCTCGACAACCTGTCGCTGACACTCGGCAACCGCTTCGACCATAGCGATGGTTATGGCAACCACAACAGTCCACGCGCCTATATCGTCTACCATCCGCACCCGGACTGGACCATCCGCGGCGGTGTGTCCAAAGGCTTCCGCGCACCAAGCCTGAAGGAAGGCAGCGCCGGTGCCGCGACCAACTCCGCCGGTCGTGGCTGTACTTCATTGCGCCCACTGGGCTATGTAACAGGTTCCTGCTGGATGGCAGGCAATCCCAACCTGCGCCCGGAAACCAGTACCAACAAGGAAATCGGTGTGTCCTACGATTCCGATGGCTGGGAGGCAGGCCTGACCTACTTCCACACCGATTTCAAGGACAAGATCGAATACGCGCCACTGGGCTTCTTCCAGGGTCGCTGGTGGACCATGCTGGAAAACGCCGACAAAGCCCGCACCCGTGGCTGGGAAGGCACCCTGCGCGTGCCGGTGCTGGACGAGCGCGTGACCTGGCGCACCAACGCCACCTACATGCTGGAAAGCCGCAACCTTTCTACCGGGCGCGATCTGATCAGCTCGCCGAAGCTGTCGCTGTACAGCGCCATCGACTGGCAGGTGAATGATCGCTTCGCCACCGAACTGTCGGCGCAGCATGCCGGCAAGCAACGCGGCATGGGGACGGACTTCGTCAAGTCGTACACCACCTACGACCTCAACGCGAACTGGGCGGTGAACAATTGGCTGAAGCTGAACGCTGGTGTGCAGAACCTGCTGGACAAGGATCTGCGTGACGGCTCGACCAGTTTCTACGTACCGGGCCGCGCCTATTTCCTTGGGGCGACGACCTACTTCTGATGACAACCGTTTGAAAAGCGCCGCCTCCAAAAGGGGCGGCGTTTTTTTGCTCGCTCCCACGCTCCACGTGGGAACGCACTGGCAAGACGCTCCGCGTCTCGAGAACGGCAATCATGGCGTAGAGCGCCACATGCTGGGTACCCATCAGCGCGAGATTACCATCCGCAAAGGTCAGGGCGCCGAACGCGGCCCGGCGCAGCGGCTCTTGTTCCACTCCTCCGTCAACAGGCTTGGCGCCACGCCCTGGCCTGGGATGGCGACGAAGCCCATGGGTGCCGTGCGCTTTCCGTCTTTACCGATATAACTGAATCGGCCGCAGGTGCCGTGGTGGTCACTGAGGATCAGTGTTGCGGGATCGGCGCCAGCGCCGCGTACGTAGTCTTTCATCATCTCGATGGATGCTGGGTTCGCCGGCACGCCCGCCAGGTACCACTTGCTCTTGCCCAGCAGCATGATCAGGCACAGCACAATGGCCGTCCACAGGGCCAGGCGCTTGAAGCGCTTGGCGCTTCGATGAATCTGCAGCACGTCGCGGTAATGCATCCCTGATTTCCTGACTCCAATCCCAGCTACCGATAATAACCAGCCAGGTGCATCAGGGCTGCGACGCAGACCTGCTTTCAGCGCTTCTTAGCCTCGTAGGGTGGATGGCGTTTTTTTCATCCACCGTTGCGATTGCAGAACGGTGGACGGGTCGGGCCGCGCAGGTGAGGCGTCGCCCATCCTACAAACTGATAATTGGTTGTGGGAACGGGCCATGCCCGTGATTTTTCGCGGGCATGGCCCGTTCCCACACTGGATCAGTTTCGACCACTTCAGCCTCGCAGTTGCCGATTCATGCTCATGAAGATCGTGAACAGATTTCAAGAAACGCCACGACCGCATCCGCCGCCGACTCCAGATGCTGCTCATGGCTGTAGCCGGACACCTTCAGCGGCTTGAGGTCGTGGTCGCCGGCCGTCAGCCAGCACAACTCGATGGCCGCCGATAACCGGTAACTCGCGACGGTATGGCGGTCACCCATGGCGTCACGTTCGCCCTGCACGATCAGGGTCGGCGTTTTCAGGTCGGCAAGGTGCGCGGTGCGCGGTTTGTCGGCCTTGCCGATGGCGTGGAAGGGGTAGCCCAGGCAGACCAGGCCGTCAGCATCCAACTCGTCGGCCAGCAGACTGGCCATGCGCCCGCCCATGGATTTGCCGCCGATGGCCAACGGGCCCGTGACCTGGTGTCGCACGGCGGCATGCACGGCTCGCCAGCAGTCGAGCAGTTTGGCCTGGGGGTTGGGTGGGCGTTTCTTGCCGTCCTGGCGGCGCGCGGCCATGTAGTCGAACTCGAAGCGCACCACCGTCAGCCCACGAGCAGCCAGCTTCTCGGCCATCAGGTTCATGAAGTCGCTGTCCATCGGCGCGCCGGCGCCGTGGGCGAGGATCAGCGTGCCCTGGCTGGTGCCCGTCGGCCGATCCCAGAGCAGCGCTGGCGCTGGGCTTTCCTGTGCCTGTTGACCGGGGTCAATACCGCTTCGCTGCCCTTCTCGCATGCTTGCCTCGCTCATAAAAAAGCCCTTTTTTCGTGTGCGGTTCTGTCCGTGCGCGGGGGCTGCAGATGATCTGCCCATAACCGTGGATGGAAACCCAGACATGAACACAACAACCAGTTCCGCCTATAACTACAAGGTGGTTCGCCAATTCGCCATCATGACGGTGGTGTGGGGCATAGTCGGGATGGGGCTCGGCGTGCTTATCGCAGCACAGCTCGCCTGGCCGTGGCTCAACTTCGACCTGCCGTGGACCAGTTTCGGTCGCCTGCGGCCCCTGCACACCAACGCGGTGATCTTCGCCTTCGGCGGCTGCGCGCTGTTCGCCACCAGCTACTATGCCGTACAGCGCACCTCCCAGGCCACGCTGTTCGCACCGAAGCTGGCGGCCTTCACGTTCTGGGGCTGGCAACTGGTGATCCTGCTGGCGGCCATCACCTTGCCGCTGGGCTACACCAGCTCCAAGGAGTATGCCGAGCTGGAATGGCCGATCGACATCCTGATCACCATCGTCTGGGTCAGCTACGCGATCGTGTTCTTCGGCACCATCATCAAGCGCAACGTCAGCCACATCTATGTGGGCAACTGGTTCTTCGGCGGGTTCATCCTCACCGTGGCGTTGCTGCACGTGGTCAACAACCTGGAAGTGCCAGTCACCCTGACCAAGTCCTACTCGCTGTACGCCGGCGCCACCGACGCGATGATCCAGTGGTGGTATGGGCACAACGCGGTGGGCTTCTTCCTGACCGCGGGCTTCCTGGGGATGATGTATTACTTCGTGCCCAAGCAGGCCGGGCGCCCGGTGTATTCCTATCGCCTGTCGATCGTGCATTTCTGGGCGCTGATCACCCTGTACATCTGGGCCGGCCCGCACCACTTGCACTACACCGCGCTGCCGGACTGGGCGCAGAGCCTCGGCATGGTGATGTCGCTGGTGCTGCTGGCACCGAGCTGGGGCGGCATGATCAACGGCATGATGACCCTCTCGGGCGCCTGGCATAAGCTGCGCACCGACCCGATCCTGCGCTTTCTGGTGGTCTCCCTGGCGTTCTACGGCATGTCGACCTTCGAAGGCCCGATGATGGCCATCAAGACCGTCAACGCCCTCTCCCACTACACCGACTGGACCATCGGCCACGTACACGCCGGGGCCCTTGGCTGGGTCGCCATGGTCTCCATCGGCTCGCTCTACCACATGATTCCCAAGGTGTTCGGCCGCGAGCAGATGCACAGCATCGGCCTGATCAACGCGCACTTCTGGCTCGCCACCATCGGCACCGTGCTGTACATCGCCTCGATGTGGGTCAACGGCATCGCCCAGGGCCTGATGTGGCGCGCAGTGAACAGCGACGGCACGCTCACCTATTCCTTCGTCGAGGCACTGGAAGCCAGCCACCCCGGCTTCGTGGTGCGGGTGATCGGCGGCGCGATCTTCTTCACCGGCATGCTGCTGATGGCCTGGAACACCTGGCAGACCGTACGCGCCAGCAAGCCGGAAGAACTGGAAGCCGCTGCGCTTTATTCGGTTGAGGGAGCCCACTGATGAAACACGAAATCGTCGAAAAGAACGTCGGCCTGATGGCCCTGCTGATGGTGTTCGCCGTCAGCATCGGCGGGCTGACGCAGATCGTCCCGCTGTTCTTCCAGGACGTGGTCAACGAGCCGGTCGCCGGCATGAAGCCCTACACCGCGCTGCAGCTCGAAGGCCGCGACGTGTACATCAAGGAAGGCTGCGTGGGCTGCCACTCGCAGATGATCCGCCCGTTCCGCGCCGAAACCGAGCGCTACGGCCACTACTCGGTGGCCGGTGAAAGCGTGTGGGACCATCCCTTCCTGTGGGGCTCCAAGCGCACCGGCCCGGACCTGGCCCGGGTCGGTGGACGCTACTCGGACGAGTGGCACCGCGCGCACCTCTACAACCCGCGCAACGTGGTGCCGGAATCGAAGATGCCGTCCTACCCCTGGCTGGTCGAGAACGTGCTCGACGGCAAAGACACCCCCGCCAAGCTCAAGGCCATGCAGTTTCTCGGCGTGCCCTACACGGATGACGACATCGCCGGCGCCAGCGCGGCGGTGAAAGGCAAGACCGAGATGGACGCCCTGGTCGCCTACCTGCAGGTGCTCGGCACTGCGCTGAAGAACAAGAGGTGATCCCATGCTTACCGACCTGATCGACATCGGCATGGTGCGCGGCATCGGTACCGCCCTGGTACTGATCGCCTTCACCTGCGTGACGCTGTGGGCCTACAGCGGCAAGCGCGCCAAGGCCTTCGAGGATGCCGCGAACCTGCCCTTCGCCGATGAACCCAACACTAAAGCAGCAGTAAGGAAAGACACCCCATGAGCACTTTCTGGAGCTGGTACATCACGCTGCTGACCCTCGGCAGCCTGGTCGCGTTGTTCTGGCTGCTGTTCGCCACACGCAAGGGGGAGCGCAAGAACACCACCGACCAGACCATGGGCCATTCCTTCGACGGTATCGAGGAGTACGACAACCCGCTGCCGCGCTGGTGGTTCATGCTGTTTCTCGGCACCCTGATCTTCGCCGCCGGCTACCTGGCGCTGTATCCGGGGCTGGGCAACTTCAAGGGCCTGCTGCCGGGCTATGAGGACGGCTGGACCCAGGTCGCCCAATGGGAGCGCGAGGTGGCCAGGGCCGACGCCCAGTACGGGCCGATCTTCGCCAAGTACTCGGCCATGCCCCTGGAACAGGTGGCGCAGGACGAGCAGGCGCTGAAAATGGGTGGCCGCTTGTTCGCCACTTATTGCTCGATCTGCCACGGCTCGGACGCCAAGGGCGCAGTGGGCTTTCCCAACCTGACCGACGAGAACTGGCGCTGGGGCGGCGAGGCCGACACCATCAAGACCACCATCCTCAACGGGCGCATCGGCGTGATGCCGGCCTGGGGCCAGGTGCTCGGTGATGACGGCGTGCGCAACGTCGCCGGCTACGTGCGCCACGAATTGGCGGGTCTGCCGCTGACCGAGGGCAGCAATATCGACCTGGAACAGGGCCAGCAGCTGTTCTCCACCACCTGCGTGGCCTGCCACGGCCCGGCAGGCACCGGCATGGCAGCCCTGGGCGCGCCGGACCTGACCCACCCCAGCGGCTGGATCTACGGCTCGAGCCTGGCGCAACTGCAGCAGACCATCCGCTACGGCCGCAACGGCCAGATGCCGGCACAGGAGCACTACCTGGGCAACGACAAGGTGCACCTGCTAGCGGCTTATGTGCTGAGCCTGAGTCGCAAGCCGCAACCAAACGAATAACGCCCACTTGTGGGAGAGGCCGGGCGGCGATCCGCTTTAACCGCGAGCTCTTTGCTGTCTGATCAGGCGGCAATGCTCGCGGCTGAAGCCGCTCCTACGAGATCATACTCGCAGGTCGTCATCTATCAGCTACTTTTGCGTGACTCACTCAGAAGGCGAAGTACATGCCCCACTCAGTCAGTTTGCGCAAAGGCCGAACCTCGCAGAACAATCAAATCTACCTGCTCACCGCCACTGTCAAAAATCGCCAGGCGATCTTTGTCGACCTAGCGCCGCCCGCCTCCTCATTCGCGAGCTATATCACGCTCAGGCATCAGGGCTGGCGGAGTCGCTCGCCTGGGTAGTCATGCCCGATCACCTGCACTGGCTGGTATCCCTGCAACAAGGCTCGCTCAGCGAGTTGATGAAACGCGTCAAAGGGCGCAGCGCCTTGCAGGTGAACAATCGACTCGGTCGTCAAGGCAAACTCTGGCAAGAGGGTTTCCATGACAGAGCACTACGCCGTGAGGAAGACATACTGCCAACTGCACGATACATAGTTGCCAACCCTCTACGTGCAGGCCTGGTAGAGCGTATCGGTGATTACCCTTTTTGGGATGCAGTGTGGCTTTGAGAGTCTGCTCAATATTTTCAGTCTGGCTGTCGAAACACTAGCTATCAAAATAGTAGGAGGGGCTTCAGCCCCGAGCTCTATCTGACGCCAGAAGCTCGGGCTGAAGCCCCTCCTACAAATTCAAGCACCTGAGTAACATCCTCCTATCGAAACACCACAAGGTTCACCACAGAGCGCTTTCCGGATATTTCCGAACATTGCACCACCCGAGCCGGTCGGGGATACTCGCGGCGCCTGAAATGCCTGTCGCCTCGCGGCAGCGCCCAGCCCAGCGTGGAACCCAGCATGAGCCCAGCAAGCAGTCCGGCTGCCTACAACTACAAGGTGGTGCGCCAGTTCGCGGTGATGACCGTGGTCTGGGGCGTGGTCGGCATGGCGCTGGGGGTGTTCATCGCCGCGCAGCTGGTATGGCCGCAACTGAACTTCGATCTGCCCTGGACCAGCTTCGGCCGCCTGCGCCCGCTGCACACCAATGCGGTGATCTTCGCCTTCGGCGGTTGCGCGCTGTTCGCCACCAGCTATTACGTGGTGCAGCGCACCTGTCAGGTGCGGCTGGCGTCAGACCGCCTGGCGGCCTTCACCTTCTGGGGCTGGCAGGCGGTGATCGTCGCGGCGGTAGTCAGCCTGCCAATGGGCTACACCAGCAGCAAGGAATACGCCGAGCTGGAATGGCCGATCGACGTTCTCCTGGGCATCGTCTGGTTCGCCTATATCGGCGTGTTCTTCGGCACCCTGTTCAAGCGCCGCACCCGGCATATCTACGTGGCCAACTGGTTCTTCGGCGCCTTCATCCTGGTTACCGGCATGCTGCACCTGGTCAACAGCGCCGCCGTGCCGGTCAGCCTGTTCAAGTCCTACTCGGTATACGCCGGCGCCACCGACGCGATGATCCAGTGGTGGTACGGCCACAACGCGGTGGGCTTCTTCCTGACCACCGGCTTTCTGGGGATGATGTACTACTTCGTACCCAAGCAGGCCAACCGGCCGATCTACTCGTACCGACTGTCCATCGTGCACTTCTGGGCGCTGATCACCCTGTACATCTGGGCCGGCCCGCACCACCTGCACTACACCGCCCTGCCGGACTGGGCTCAGAGCCTGGGCATGGTGATGTCGATCATCCTCCTGGCACCGAGCTGGGGCGGCATGATCAACGGCATGATGACGTTGTCGGGTGCCTGGCATAAGTTGCGCACCGACCCGATCCTACGCTTTCTGGTGGTCTCCCTGGCGTTCTACGGCATGTCCACCTTCGAGGGGCCGATGATGGCCATCAAGACGGTCAACGCGCTGTCGCACTACACCGATTGGACCATCGGCCACGTACACGCCGGCGCCCTGGGCTGGGTGGCGATGATCACCTTCGGCTCGCTGTATCACCTGATCCCCCGGGTATTCGGCCGTGAACAGATGCACAGCCTGGCGGCGATCCACCTGCACTTCTGGCTGGCGACCATCGGCACCGTGCTGTACATCGTCGCCATGTGGGTCAACGGCATCACCCAGGGCCTGATGTGGCGGGCGGTGCAGGAAGACGGCACGCTCACCTACTCGTTCATCGAGTCGGTGGCGGCCAGCCACTGGGGCTACGTGGTGCGCATGATCGGCGGCGCGATCTTCTTCAGCGGCATGCTGCTGATGGCCTGGAACACCTGGCGCACCATTCGCGCCGCCGAGCCGGCCAACTACGACGCCAGCGCGCGGATTGCCCTGGCGCAAAACGGGGAAACCGGCCGATGAAGCACGACCTGATCGAAAAGAACCTCGGCCTGATGACCCTGCTGATGGTCATCGCCGTGAGCATCGGCGGCCTCACGCAGATCGTCCCGCTGTTCTTCCAGGACGTGGTCAACGAGCCGGTGGCCGGCATGCGGCCCTACACCGCGCTGCAGCTCGAAGGCCGCGACATCTACATTCGCGAAGGCTGCGTGGGTTGCCATTCGCAGATGATCCGCCCGTTCCGTGCCGAAACCGAGCGCTACGGCCACTATTCGGTAGCCGGTGAAAGCGTCTGGGATCACCCCTTCCTGTGGGGCTCCAAGCGCACCGGCCCGGATCTGGCGCGAATTGGCGGGCGCTACTCGGACGAGTGGCACCGCGCCCACCTGATCAACCCGCGCGACCTGGTGCCGGAATCGAAGATGCCCGCCTATCCCTGGCTGGCCGAGCGCACGCTCGACGGCGCCCTGAGCGCCGAAAAGCTCAAGGTCATGCAGGGCTTCGGCATTCCCTACAGCGACGACGACATCGCCAAGGCCCGCGAGGCGGTGGCCGGCAAGAGCGAGCTGGACGCACTGATCGCCTACCTGCAGGTGCTCGGCACCTCGATCCAGAACAAGCGGTGACGCCATGCCAACCTTCCTGACCGATATCGGCACCATCCGCGGCATAGGCACCGCCGTGGTGTTCATCGCCTTCGTCGCCGTGGTGCTCTGGGCCTACAGCAGCAAGCGCAAGTCCAGCTTCGACGAAGCGGCCAACCTGCCCTTCGTCGACGAGCCGCCGCAGAGCGCCAGCCAGCAGGACCGGAAGGCTGGGGACGATAAACCTTGAGCACCTTCTGGAGCCTGTTCATCGCGCTGGCCACCCTCGGCACGCTGCTGGGCCTGACCTGGCTGCTCATCGCCACCCGCAAGGGCCAGCGGCCGGGCGACAGCGAGCAGACCACGGGGCACAACTTCGACGGCATCGAGGAATACGACAACCCGCTGCCGCGCTGGTGGTTCCTGCTGTTTCTCGGCACCCTGGCATTCGCCGTCGGCTACCTGCTGCTCTACCCCGGGCTGGGCAACTTCAAGGGGCTGCTGCCCGGTTACGACGAGGGCTGGAGCCAAGTCGGCCAGTGGCAGCGCGAGATGGCCGCTGCTGATGCACGCTACGGCCCACTCTTCGCCGGGTACGCGGTCACCCCCATCAGCGAACTGGCCAGGGACGAGAAAGCGCTGAAAATCGGTGGCCGATTGTTCGCCAACAACTGCGCCGTATGCCACGGCGCCGATGCCAAGGGCGCCTTCGGTTTTCCCAACCTGACCGATGACGACTGGCTGTACGGCGGCGACCCGGAAACCATCAAGACTTCCATCCTGCACGGCCGCCAGGGTGTAATGCCGGCCTGGCAGGGGATTCTCGGCGACGACGGCGTGCGTGACGTGACCGGGTACGTGCGCAGCCTCTCGAACCTGGAAAACCCGGCGGGCATCGCCGTCGATCTGGACGCGGGCAAACAGCTCTTCGCCACCAATTGCGCCATGTGCCACGGCCCCGACGGCAAGGGCATGCAGGTGCTCGGCGCACCGAACCTGACGGACAAGGTGTGGTTATACGGTTCCAGCTTCGCCCAGGTGCAGCAGACCATTCGCCATGGGCGCAGCGGCAAGATGCCGGCGCAGGCGGAATTTCTCGGCAACGACAAGGTGCACCTGTTGGCCGCCTACGTGTACAGCCTGTCGCAGCGCGAAAAGGCGCCGGCAGAAGCGCAAAACCAGGAGAAAGATTGAGTGCCCTGATCTGGGTCAGGACGGCTCCGGCATGCTGCGCCTAGCATGGCCCGGTACCTACCCTGCGACGGGTAGCCGCAAGCCCGATCTGGCGTTGCGGCGTACCATCGGCGCAGCGAACGATCGCGACCGGCACGTATCGGTCGCAGCAGGCCCGACCAACCGTTGTGGTAGCCCTCGATGAGCCAACAGATCCCCGTCAAGAACGTCACGCCGCCCGCCGGCGAGACCATCGACCTCTATGCCAGCCGCGAGAAGATCCACACCCGCGCGTTCAGTGGCTTCTACCGCAACCTGCGGCGTGCTGGCGGGGCTCTGTTGTTCGTTCTCTACTTCGGCACCGTGTGGCTGAACTGGGACGGCCACCAGGCGGTATGGTGGAACCTGCCGGAGCGCAAGTTCCACATCTTCGGCGCCACCTACTGGCCTCAGGATTTCGTGCTGCTCTCGGCGCTGCTGATCATTGCCGCCTTCGGGCTGTTCTTCATCACCGTGTTCGCCGGCCGGGTGTGGTGCGGCTATACCTGCCCGCAGAGCGTGTTCACCTGGATATTCATGTGGGCGGAAAAGGTCACCGAGGGCGACCGCAACCAGCGCATGAAACTGGAAAAGGCGCCGATGAGTGCCAACAAGTTCGCTCGTCGCTTCGCCAAGCACAGCATCTGGCTGGGCGTTTCCCTGGCCACTGCACTGACCTTCGTCGGCTATTTTGCGCCGATCCGCGAACTGCTCGCCGAACTGGTCACCTTCGAAGCCAGCGGCTGGGCGCTGTTCTGGATCGCCTTCTTCACCCTCGCCACCTACGGCAATGCCGGCTGGCTGCGCGAGCAGGTGTGCATCCACATGTGCCCCTATGCGCGCTTCCAGAGCGTGATGTTCGACCAGGACACGCTGATCGTCTCCTACGACCCACGCCGTGGCGAAACCCGCGGCCCGCGCAAGAAGACCGCCGACCACAAGGGCCAGGGCCTGGGCGACTGCATCGACTGCACCCTGTGCGTGCAGGTGTGCCCGACCGGCATTGACATTCGCGACGGCCTGCAGATCGAGTGCATCGGTTGCGCCGCGTGCATCGACGCCTGCGACGCCGTCATGGACAAGATGAACTACCCGCGCGGGCTGATCAGCTATACCACCGAACACAACCTCTCGGGACAGAAGACCCGCCTGCTGCGCCCACGGCTGATCGGCTACGCCGCCGCCCTGATGGCCATGCTGGCGGTATTCGCCTGGGCGGTGAGCAACCGCCCGCTGGTCGAACTGGACGTGCTCAAGGATCGGGTACTCTACCGCGAGAACGAGCAGGGCCGAATCGAGAACGTTTACACCCTGAAGATCATGAACAAGGCCCAGCAGGACGTAATCTACCGCATCGACGCCGACGGCCTGGACGGCCTGGTCTACGAAGGCCGCCGCGAAGTCCGCGCCCTGGCCGGCGAGGTGCTGGCGATCCCCGTGGAGCTGTCCATCGACGCCGAGAAGCTGCCGTCGAGCACCAACGAGATCACCTTCCGTATCCGTGCCACCGACGACGACAGCATCCACAACGACGCCAGCAGCCGCTTTATCGGGCCGAGCGTGAAATAGCGAAAGCCGGTGGGCTTCGCGGATCGCCGCCCGGCCCACCCTACCGAGTTACAACTGTAGGCTGGGCTTCAGCCCACCAAATCGAATCAAAGAGCAGGCCAACCATGAACGAAGACCTCCAACCCACCCCCTGGTACAAGCAGTTCTGGCCCTGGTTCCTGATCGCCCTGCTCGGCTACTCGGTGATCCAGGGGCTGACCCTGCTGACCGTCGCCACGCGCAATCCGCCGGGGTTGATCTCCGACGACTATTACGACGTCGGCAAAGGCATCAACCAGTCCCTGGAGCGCGAGAACCTGGCAGTGCGCCTGAAACTGCAGGCGACGCTGGACCTGGACGACGAACGTGGCATCGCCGAGCTGCAACTGCACGGCGCCAGCGCGCCCGCGCAATTGGTGCTCAACCTGGTATCGCCGACCCAGCCGGAGCGCGATCGCCGCGTGGTGCTGCAACATCAGGGTGAAGGCCTGTATCGCGGCAACCTGCAGGACAGCGTGCAGGGCCGGCGCTTCGTCGAGCTGGTCGGTCAGGAAGGCGGCCAGGACTGGCGCCTGTTCGAGGAAGAAACCCTCGAAGCCGGAAAACGCATCCAGCTCGGGGATGAACGCTGATCGACACCTCGCTTGCCACCGGCGCGCCGCTCGAGCGCAGCAGCCCGGCGCCCTGCTACCACTGCGGCCTGCCGGTGCCGGCGGGCAGCCGCTTCTCGGCAGTGGTGCTGGGCCAGGCCCGTGAGATGTGCTGCCCAGGCTGCCAGGCGGTGGCGGAAACCATCGTGCAGAACGGCCTGGAGCACTACTACAGCCACCGCAGCGAAGCGGCCAACAACCCCCAACAGTTGCCCCAGGCGCTGCCCGACGAGCTGGCCCTGTATGACCGCCGCGACGTGCAGCAGCCCTTCGTCGAACAGAACGGTGAATGGCGCGAAACCAACCTGCTGATCGAGGGCATCAGTTGTGCGGCCTGTGGCTGGCTGATCGAAAAGCACCTCGCGGCCCTGCCCGGTGTAGCCGAGGCGCACCTGAACCTGTCCAACCATCGCCTGCGGGTACGCTGGAGCGCCAGCGCCCTGCCCTTGAGCGCACTGCTCGGCGAGGTGCGCCGCATCGGCTACGCCGCCCACCCCTGGCAAGCCGATGCCGCCGCCGAGCAGCTGACCCGCGAGAATCGCCGCGCAATGCGCCAGCTGGGCGTCGCCGGGCTGCTATGGATGCAGGTGATGATGGCCAGCATGGCCACCTGGCCGGAATTCAACGTCGACCTGAGCCCCGAGCTGGACAGCATCCTGCGCTGGGTCAGCCTGTTTCTCACCACGCCCATCGTCTTCTACTGCTGCGGCCAATTCTTCCGTGGCGCGCTGCGCGACCTGCGCACCCGCCACCTGAGCATGGACGTCTCGGTGTCGCTGGCCATCGGCGGCGCCTATGCAGCAGGCATCTGGTCCACCGTCATGGGCCATGGCGAGTTGTATTTCGATGCCGTGGGCATGTTCGCCCTGTTCCTGCTCAGCGGTCGCTACCTGGAACGCCGTGCCCGGGAGCGTACAGCGGCGGCTACCGCGCAACTGGTCAAGCTGCTGCCGGCCTCCTGCCTGCGCCTGGATGAGCAGGGCCACAGCCAGCGCATCCTGCTCAGCGAGCTGCAACCCGGCGACCGCGTGCTGGTGCCGCCGGGCGCGCTGCTACCGGCTGACGGCCGGGTGCTGGCCGGGCAGTCCAGCGTCGATGAATCCCTGCTCACCGGCGAGTACCTGCCGCAACCGCGCAGCGTCGGCGATGCCGTGACCGCCGGCACGCTGAATGTAGAAGGGCCGCTCACCGTCGAGGTGCAGGCGCTGGGCGACGCCACCCGGCTGTCGGCCATCGTCCGCCTGCTGGAGCGGGCACAAGGCGAGAAGCCGCGCCTGGCCGAGATCGCCGACCGGGTGGCGCAATGGTTCCTGTTGATCGTGCTGGTGGTGGCGGCCATCGTCGGGGTTGTCTGGTGGCAGCTCGATGCATCGCGGGCGTTCTGGGTGGTGCTCGCCCTGCTCGTCGCCACCTGCCCCTGCGCCCTCGCCCTGGCTACGCCGACGGCGCTGACCACCGCTACCGGCACCCTGCACAAGCTCGGCATGCTGCTGACCCGCGGTCATGTGCTCGAAGGCATGGAGCAGATCGACACACTGATCGTCGACAAGACCGGCACCCTCACCGAAGGCCGCCTGACCCTGCGCACCGTGCAACCGCTCGGCGGCCTGGATAGCGACACTTGCCTGGCCCTGGCCGCGGCGCTGGAAAGCCAGTCCGAACATCCCATAGCCCGCGCCTTCGGCCACGCCACGGCACCGGTGGAGGCGCTGCAGAACGTGCCAGGGCTGGGCCTCGAGGGTGTCGTCGAGGGGCGCCGGTTGCGTATCGGTCAGGCCGATTTCGTCAGTGGCCTGAGCGCCAGCCCTGCGCCAGTCATTGTCGGCGAACAGGGCCAGTGGCTGCTGCTCGGCGACGAACAGGGGCCGCTGGCCTGGTTCGTACTCGACGACCGCCTGCGCGACGATGCGCCGGCCCTGGTCGAGGCGGCGCGCGGGCGCGGTTGGCAGCTCCTGCTGCTGAGCGGCGACAGCTCGCCCATGGTCGGCGAAGTGGCCCGCCAGTTGGGTATCGACCAAGCCCGCGGCGGGCTGACCCCGGACGCCAAGCTGGCCATCCTGCATGATCTGCAGACGCAAGGCCGCCGCGTGCTGATGCTCGGCGACGGCGTCAACGACGTGCCGGTGCTCGCCGGCGCCGATATCAGCGTGGCCATGGGCTCGGCCTCGGATCTGGCCAAGACCAGCGCCGATGCCGTGCTGCTCTCCAACCGGCTGACCAGCCTGGTCGATGCCCTGCGCCTGGCGCGCCGCACCCGCACCATCATCATCGAGAACCTGGCCTGGGCCGGGCTGTACAATGGCCTGGTGCTGCCCTTCGCCGCCTTGGGCTGGATCACGCCGATCTGGGCCGCGCTGGGCATGTCGGCCAGCTCGTTGCTGGT
The DNA here is from genome assembly GCF_001945395.1 of Pseudomonas sp. PA15(2017). Lineage (GTDB taxonomy): Bacteria > Pseudomonadota > Gammaproteobacteria > Pseudomonadales > Pseudomonadaceae > Aquipseudomonas. The sequence continues at coordinate 236,896 of NZ_MSXV01000044.1, forward strand.
GGTACTCAACGCACTGCGCCTGGGGAAAGCACCATGACCGCGCTGTACATCCTGATTCCCGTCGCCCTGCTGCTGGTCGCCTTCGCCGTGTGGCTGTTCTTCTGGGCGGTGGACAGCGGCCAGTACGACGACCTCGACAGCCCGGCGCACCGCATCCTCTTCGATGACGATGACCCGCGCCACCAGGCAGCGGTGAAACAGGCCAAACACGAGCCCGCCGCCAAAGACCATGACTGACCTGCTGCCGCAACTGCTTTCCGCGCTGATGCTCGGCCTGCTCGGCGGCGGCCATTGCCTGGGCATGTGCGGCGGGCTGATGGGCGCGCTGACCCTGGCCATCCCCGCCGAACGGCGCCACCAGCGCCTACGCTTGCTGGTCGCCTACAACGCCGGGCGCATCCTCAGCTACACGGCTGCCGGCCTGCTGCTCGGCCTGGCTGGGTGGGCGTTGGCCAGTGGTCCGCTCGCCACGGTAATGCGCAGCATCGCCGGCCTGCTGCTGATCGCCATGGGCCTTTACCTGGCCGGCTGGTGGAGCGGCCTGACGCGTATCGAAGCACTCGGCCGCGGCCTCTGGCGGCACCTGCAACCGATCACCCGACGCGTCATGCCGATCAGCAACGCGCCGCGTGCCCTGATGCTCGGCGGCCTGTGGGGCTGGCTGCCCTGCGGCCTGGTGTACAGCACCCTGCTGTGGGCGGCGAGCCAGGGTGATGCCCTGCGCAGCGCCGCGCTGATGTTCGCCTTCGGCCTCGGTACCCTGCCGGTGTTGCTGGCCACGGGGCTTGCGGCCGAGCGCCTGGTCAGCCTGCTGCGCCGGCGTGGCGTGCGCATCGCCGGCGGCCTGCTGGTGATCCTGTTCGGCCTGTGGACCCTGCCCGGCCCGCATCAGCATTGGTTGATGGGTCACTAACGCTCCCCCGTAGCCTGGGTGAGCGAAGCGACACCCAGGCTACGAGCCGATCTGCGAATCTACGAGCGGTCACACCACCGCTGCGACCCCATGACTCAGATCAAAAAGCCCCGCCCATACGCCCCCTAGACTGCTGAGCAATCAACGCTGAAGCGGAATTCGCCATGCTCGACGCCATCCAGTGGGATTCCGACCTGATCCGCCGCTACGATCAAGCCGGCCCGCGCTACACCTCCTACCCGACCGCCGTGCAGTTCCACGACGGCGTCGGCTCATTCGACCTGCTGCACGCCCTGCGCGAGAGTCGCCGCGCCCTGCGTCCGCTGTCGCTGTACCTGCACCTGCCGTTCTGCGCCAACATCTGCTACTACTGCGCCTGCAACAAGGTCATCACCAAGGATCGCGGCCGCACCCAGCCGTACCTGCAAGCCCTGGAGCGGGAGATGGCGCTGATCGGCCTGCATGTCGACAAGCGCCAGCGCATCGAACAGCTGCACCTGGGCGGCGGCACCCCGACCTTTCTCAGCCATGACGAACTGCGCCAGCTGATGGGCAAGCTGCGCGAGCACTTCACACTGCTCGACGACGACTCCGGCGACTACAGCATCGAGATCGACCCGCGCGAGGCGGACTGGTCGACCATGGGCCTGCTGCGCGAGCTGGGTTTCAACCGCGTCAGCCTCGGCGTGCAGGACCTGGACCCCAACGTGCAGCGCGCCATCAACCGCCTGCAGAGCCTGGAAGAAACCCGCGCCATCATCGAGGCGGCGCGCACCCTGCAATTTCGCTCGGTGAACATCGACCTGATCTATGGCCTGCCGCTGCAGACGCCGGAGAATTTCGCCCGTACGGTGCAGCAGGTCATCGCCCTGCAGCCGGATCGTCTGTCGCTGTTCAACTACGCCCATCTGCCGGAGCGTTTCATGCCGCAACGGCGCATCGACAGCGGGCAGCTACCGAGCGCGGCAGCCAAGCTGGCCATGCTGCAGGGCAGCATCGAGCAGCTGGCCAGCGCGGGTTATCGCTATATCGGCATGGACCATTTCGCCCTGCCCGATGACGAGCTGGCCAGCGCCCAGGAAGACGGCAGCCTGCAGCGCAACTTCCAGGGCTATACCACCCACGGCCACTGCGACCTGATCGGTCTGGGCGTATCGTCGATCAGCCAGATCGGCGACCTGTACTGCCAGAACGGCTCGGACCTGGCCGCCTATCAGACCAGCCTGAACAATCGCCAGTTGGCGACCCAACGCGGCCTGGGCTGCAACGCTGACGATCGCATTCGCCGCGCCGTGATTCAGCAGCTGATCTGTCACTTCCAATTGGCGTTCGCGGATATCGAAGAGCATTTCGCCATCACTATGCCCAGCTACTTCGCGGACGCCTGGCCGGCGCTGCAGCAGTTGCACCGCGACGGTCTGATCGATTTGCGTGACAGCGGCATCGAGGTCCTGCCGGCGGGACGCCTGCTGGTGCGCTCGCTGTGCATGCTGTTCGACCGCTACCTGGGCGAGACCAACCTGCAGCGTTTTTCGCGGGTGATCTGAGTGCGTCGCGGCGTGACCGACGAACCTGCCGATCAGCTGCTCATCAGCGACGACACGGTGGCACTCTGCTGTTGGCTGAGGCCCGAATCTCTCATCGCCTTGACCAATTGAGCGCTGGCAGAGCTGAGTGCACCGCTGATGGAGCTGACTTGGTTCTGCAGGGCCTGAACACTGGCCTGCCGCGTCTCGTCGTCCGTATCGCTTTGCATGATCGCCTGCAACTCGGCCATTTTCTGCGCGAGTTGCATCTTCAACTCACGAATCATCTTCAGAAGTTCCTTGATGGTCATAGGCAAATCGCTTTCATCGATATCTTTATTCTTGTCCTTCTCCTTGGATCGCGCCAGACCTTCCATCGACAAGGTGATTTTGACGCCAGGCTCTGCAGCTACGCTGGCTAGCGGCACGGCTACAACGGCTTGATCGCTGGTTTCAGCAGGTGCAGGGGCGGCAGCCAGCGCTGAGCTGGCCAGCGAGGTATTGCGCTCGACCGAAACGGGGGTATCCACACGCATCAGCAATTCTCCTTTTCCGTTCACTACTCGGTTCAAGTCTATCGGCAGGCACGTGCGACACTTGAGCCCCCTGCGGCAGGTGGCCGCGCACCCCTCTGGTGCGTTACCCTTACGACTTCTGAGTGATTACCTAGGGATAAGGGCGATGTCCGAAAGCATCAAGCTGCGTACTACTCACCAGGCACACTGCAAGGACTGCAGCCTCGCCAGCCTCTGCCTGCCCCTTTCGCTGGATCTCGAAGACATGGACGCGCTCGACGATATCGTCAAACGCGGCCGTCCCCTGAAAAAAGGCGAGTTCCTGTTCCGCCAGGGTGACACCTTCAACTCGGTGTTCGCCGTACGCTCCGGCGCGCTGAAAACGTTCAGCCTGAGCGACGCCGGCGAGGAGCAGATCACCGGCTTCCACCTGCCTAGCGAACTGGTCGGCCTGTCCGGCATGGACACCGAGCTGTATCCGGTATCGGCCCAGGCACTGGAAACCACTTCGGTCTGCGAAATCCCCTTCGAGCGCCTCGACGAACTGTCGGTGAGCCTGCCCCAGCTGCGCCGCCAGTTGATGCGCGTGATGAGCCGCGAAATTCGTGACGACCAGCAAATGATGTTGCTGCTCTCCAAGAAGACCGCCGACGAGCGCATCGCCACCTTTCTGGTCAACCTGTCCGCGCGCTTCAGCGCCCGTGGCTTCTCGGCCAACCAGTTCCGCCTGTCGATGTCGCGCAACGAGATCGGCAATCACCTGGGCCTGGCCGTGGAAACCGTCTCGCGGGTGTTCACACGCTTCCAGCAGAGCAACCTGATCGAGGCCGAAGGCAAGGAAGTGCATATTCTCGACCCGATCGAGCTGTGCGCCCTGGCAGGTGGTAACCTTAAAGGCTGATACCCCCGTTAAGGATTCACCCAGCCATGATCTTTGATGAATTCACCATCAAGACCCTTATCCGCCCGGTCAACGACTTCCCCAAACCGGGCGTGGTATTTCGCGACATCACGCCGCTGTTCCAGTCCCCTCGTGCCCTGCGCATGGTCATCGACAGCCTGATCCAGCGCTACGTCGAAGCGGACTTCAGCCACGTCGGCGCCATGGATGCACGGGGTTTTCTGATCGGATCGATTCTCTCCTACGAGCTGAACAAGCCGCTGGTGCTGTTTCGCAAGCAGGGCAAGCTGCCGGCTGACGTGCTCAGCCAGGGCTACCAGACCGAATACGGCGAGGCCTTCCTGGAGGCCCACGCCGACAGTCTGTGCGAAGGCGACAAGGTACTGATCGTCGACGACCTGATCGCCACTGGCGGCACGCTCCTGGCTGCCGTGCAACTGGTCAAGCGCATGGGCGCCGAACTGTATGAAGCGGCCGCGATCATCGACCTGCCGGAGCTAGGCGGCTCGCGCAAACTGCAGGACATGGGCATCCCCACCTACAGCCTGACGGCTTTCACCCTCGACGAGCGCTGAGAGCGCCTTCCGGCAACGCGCCCATCGACGAGCGAAACGCTCGCTCAACCGATGGGCGTCTGCCCCCCGCTCTCCGATGTGTTTTTCCGCGCCCTCGGCCCATCTGGACCTGAGGACCGGTATCCATCGAGCGCCAGGATCTTTACTCATTGCGCCCGGGCGGTGGCCGGTTGCAAGGTCGAGGTGAAGGAGCTGTCGAACAGCCGCTCGGCCGGATACCCCTTCACCAGCCCCAGACCGGCGAAAAAATCGACGGTCTGTTGCGCCTGCTCGATGGCTGCCGGCGTTACCGGGCCGATGTCGGTGCGGGCACGGGCGAACCAGGCACGGGCGACGGATTCGTTAGCGCGGGTGTGCTTGGCCCAGGCGCTGGCGTAGGCGTCGGTGTGGGCCGGGTTGGCCAGCGCCCATTCACGGGCACGTTTCAGGCGCTGCAGAAAGTCGCCGATGATCGCGCGTTTGCCGGCCAGAGCCTTGTCGCTGGCGACGGCGAAGCTCTGCGCGGGGATCAGCCCCTCGGCAGTGGTCAGCACGCGGGCGCCGTGGCGCTCGGCCTGGGTGACGTAGGGCTCCCAGGTGGCGATCACGTCCACCGAACCGCCCTCCAGTGCATGGGAGGCATCGAGCGCGCTCAGGTAGCTCAACTGCAGATCGTCCCGGGCGATACCCTCACGGTCCAGCGCGGTGAACAGCAGTTGCTGGCTCCAGGAACCCTTCCACACGGCAGCGCGCTTGCCGCGCAAATCCGCCAGGTTGCGAATCGGCGAGTCCTCGCGCACCAAGATGGCCACGCCTTGCAGATTCTGTTTGGTTACCGCCACCACCTTGATGGGCGCGCCCAGAGCGCCGAGAAACAACGGCGGCGCATCGCCGAGCAAGCCCAGGTCGAGGCTGCCGACATTCAGTGCCTCGGCGACCGGCGAGCCCGCGGTGAACTGCTTCCAGTCGACCTCATAGGGCACGTCATCGAGCACGCCGGCAGCCTCCATGACGGTACGGGTGTTGTAACTCTGGTCACCGATGACCAGGGTCTCGGCCAGAGCGGAGACCGAAACCAGCGCGGTGGCCGTGGCCAGCGCCAGACAGCGAAAGATGCGCATGTGGAGATGTCCTGTGGTATGGGCTGTCGATCCGCGCGCGCGGTCTCGTGAGTGATGGCCAGCGAATTGAGGGTTAATCAAAGGCCTTGTCGAATGACGTGTCGATGATCCTGCTGGTGTCGACTTTCTGTTTCAGCGTACCGGTCTCTATGAGGAAGTCAGCGGTCTCCTGATAGTCGCGCGCAGCCTGCTCGTCGACCGGGCCGATGGTCATGTTGGCGTGGCCGATCCAGTTGCGAGATACCGCCTGATCCAGGTTGGCCTTCTTGGCCCACAGATCGGCGTAGTCCTCCTTGTTAGCCTCGACCCAGGCGCGGGCTTTCTGCAAGCGGCCAAGGAAGTCGGCGATGGCGGCGCGCTTGGGCTCGATCGATTCGGCGTTGGCGGCGATGCTCGACAGCCCCGGCATCAGCCCCTTGGCGGTAATGATTGGCTTGGCACCAGAGAACAGGGTTTGCTGTGAGATATAGGGCTCCCACACAGGGAAGGCATCGATGCTGCCTTGGGGAAAGGCAGCCGCCGCATCGATGGGCATCAGTTTGACGAACTCGATGTAATCCTGGGGCAGACCGGCCTTTTCCAGCGCACGCAAGGTCAGTTGCTGGCTCCAGGCGCCGGGCCAGTAGGCGACCTTCTTACCCTTGAGGTCTTCGATGGTTTTGACGGTGGAGTCCTTCGGCACCAGCAAGGCGATGGTGTCCGGGTTCTGCCGCGACACGCCGATCAGCTTGACCGGCGCGCCTTTGGCAGCCAGGAAGATGAAGCCCGAGTCACCGAGAAAACCAAGGTCGACGGCGCCTGCCTCCAGCGCCTCGGCGACCGGGGCGGCGGACTGGAAGTGCTTCCAGTCCACGCTGTACGGCGCGCCTTCCAATACGCCGGAAGCCTCCACCGAGGCGCGCACGTTGTAGTAGTTCTGATCACCAATGCGCAGCACCGTTGGGTCTGCGGCGTGTGCCAGGGGCGCAGCCACGGCGATGGTCGCCAGGCTGCGACGTAACAGGGAAAGCAGTTTCATTGGGCAATCTCCAGAGTCAGCCGGCCCGGCGCTGTTGCAGGGTGGCGATATGTTCACGAATTGCCGGGATCAGGCCCCGACCGTAGAGTTCGGCGTCGTCCAGGGGATCGAAACCGCGAATCAGAAAGGTGGACGCGCCGTGCTGCCAGTAGCGGCCGAGCGACGCGGCGACCTGCTCGGCGGTGCCGACCAGCGCGGTGGAATTCCACTGCGCGCCGGTCAGGCGGGCCACGCCGGTCCACAACCGCTCGTCCAGCACCTCGCCGCGCTGCGCGGCGGCCAGCAGGCGCTGTGAGCCGGTATTGGCTGGCGCATGCTCGTTGATCGGCAGGCCAAGACGAGTACGGTTCTCGCGAATGCGTTCGAGAAGCTCGGCCGCGCGCTTCCAGGCGCCCTCCTCGGTATCGGCGATGATCGGCCGGAAGGAAACCGACACCCGCGGGCTGCGCCCCTGGCGCTGGGCTGCGGCGCGCACCTGCTGCACGTGCTCGGCGAAGTCGGCGAGCGGCTCACCCCATAGCATGTAGGTGTCGGCGTGCCGCGCCGCCACCTGGATGGCAGCAGGCGAGGAACCACTGAAATAGATCGGGATGTGCGGCTTCTGCCGGGTGCGCACGCTGGGCAGCGCACCCTTGAAGCGGTAGTAGTGTCCGTGGTGATCGACCGGCGCCTGGGCGGTCCAGATCGCCTTGAGGGCGTCCAGGTATTCGTCGGTGCGTGCGTAACGTTGATCATGGTCGAGCCAATCGCCGTCGCGCTGCTGATCGGCATCGCTGCCGCCGCTGATCACGTTGAGCGCCAGGCGCCCATCGCTGAACTGATCCAGGGTCGCCAGTTGGCGGGCCGCGAGCGGTGGCGCGATCACCCCGGGCCGATAGGCCAGCAGGATGCCCAGGCGTTCGGTGGCGGCGGCGATGAACGAGCTGACCACCGCACCCTCGGCGCCATTGGAAAAGTAACCGACCAGGGCGCGGTCGAAACCCGCGCGCTCATGGGCCTGGGCGAAACGCCGGACGAAGTCGGCATCTACCGCATCGCCAAGTGGCTGGTCCACTTCCGAACTGGGGGTGGCGGTGATCATGCCGATGATTTCCACGCTCATGTCGCGCTCCTGAGTATGTTGGGCAGGCGCCAGCACGACAGAGCATTTTCTTTATAAAAGCGCGTCCGTGCCTAACTAATGCTTATAACGCTACGCAAGCGGCATTCAATTAGGAAATTCATTTTAGTCATAACCTAATATGCATAAACAGCAGTTGAGACTTTCATCGCTTCGCGGCTCGAAGGCTTGCTCCAAGAAAATGGCTACCGAGCGAAGGTGTGCCGCTGAAGCGCCAGCAGGCCCGCCTTATAAATTCTTAATTCGCATATTAGCTTATGAACAAATTGAATTTTTATGAACATAAGCGGTTTGCTACCGTTACCGTTCGATGCCCTGCAGGGCTTAAGCAAACCACCGGATATCCGCATGAGCGCCCACCCCAATCTGCAACGCCTGCGCCAGTTCGTCGATGCACTGGCGCAATTGCTCGACAGCTCACCCGCAGAACACGTGGTACTCGAGCACGGCGCTGGACTGCTGCATCAGCTGGTCAGTCACGACGACTGGCTGCCGCCTGCCTTCGCCCAGCCCGACCCGCAGCGCTATCAGCAATTTCTGCTGCACGCCGATACGCGCCAGCGCTTTTCCATCGTCAGCTTCGTCTGGGGGCCTGGCCAGAGCACGCCAGTGCACGATCACCGGGTCTGGGGCCTGATCGGCATGCTGCGCGGCGCCGAGCTGTCCCAGGGCTTCGTCCGCGATGCTGCCGGCTTGCGCCCCGAAGGACCGGCAGTGCGCCTGCAACCCGGCCAGGTGGAAGCCGTGTCCCCGCGCATCGGTGATATCCACCGGGTCAGCAACGCCTTCGACGATCGCACCTCCATCAGCATCCACGTCTACGGCGCCAACATCGGCGCGGTACGGCGCGCTGTTTACCTTGAGGACAGCAGCGAGAAGCCGTTCATTTCCGGCTATTCCAACAGCCTTCTTCCCAATCTCTGGGACCTGTCCAAAGAGAATCCTGCATGAGCCAGATCGCCACCCGTTCCTTCCACGCCATCCGCCAGGCCCTGCTCGTCAAGCAGGAAGTGGCGTTGATCGATGTCCGCGAAGAGGCGCCATTTGCCGAAGCGCATCCGTTGTTCGCGGCCAATATTCCGTTATCCAAGCTGGAACTGGAGGTCTATGCGCGCATCCCGCGGCGCGATACCGCCGTGACCCTCTATGACGACGGCGAAGGCCTGGCAGAGCAAGCGGCCAACCGCCTGGCCGCACTGGGTTATAGCCAGGTGGCGCTGCTCGAAGGCGGCCTGGCCGGCTGGCGCGATGCCGGTGGCGAGCTGTTTCGCGACGTCAACGTGCCGAGTAAGGCATTTGGCGAGCTGGTCGAGAGCGTGCGCCACACACCGTCGCTGGCTGCCGAAGACGTCAAGGCTCTGCTCGATGCCAAGGCCGACGTGGTAGTGCTCGATGCCCGCCGCTTCGACGAATACCAGACCATGAGCATCCCTACCGGCATCAGCGTGCCGGGCGCCGAGCTGGTGCTGCGCGCCCGTGAACTGGCGCCCGATCCGGCCACCCGTATCGTGGTGAACTGTGCCGGTCGCACCCGCAGCATCATCGGCACCCAGTCGCTGGTCAACGCCGGCCTGCCCAACCCGGTAGCGGCGCTGCGCAATGGCACCATCGGCTGGACCCTGGCTGGCCAGCAGCTGGAACACGGCCAGACGCGGCGCTTCGGTGAGGTGAGCGAGCGCAATCATCAGCAGGCCGCGCAATCGGCACGCGCCGTGGCGAACGAGGCTGGCGTCGGCCGCGCCAGCCTGCAGGAGCTGGCACGCTGGCAGGCAGAGAGCGCCCGCACCACGTATCTGTTCGACGTGCGCACGCCGCAAGAGTACGAGGCCAGCCATCTGCCGGGCGCGCGCTCGACGCCAGGCGGCCAGTTGGTGCAGGAAACCGACCACTTCGCCAGCGTGCGCGGCGCCCGCCTGGTGCTCGCCGACGATGACGGCGTGCGCGCCAACATGAGCGCCTCCTGGCTGGCTCAGTTGGGCTGGGAAGTGCACGTGCTCGACGGCCTGCAGGACAGCGACTTCACCGCACGTGGCGCCTGGCAGCCACCATTGCCAGCCCTGCCGCAACCCGCCGCCATCGATGCGCAGACGCTGGCCGCCTGGCAGGCCGAAGGCGACACGCTGGTGCTGGACTTCACTACCAGCGCCAACCATGTCGCCCGGCATATCCCGGGCGCCTGGTGGGCATTGCGTTCGCAGCTGCCGCAAGCCCTGGAAAAACTGCCGGTGGCCAAACGCTATGTGCTCACCTGTGGCAGCAGCCTGCTGGCCCGCTTCGCGGTCAGCGAACTGGAGGAGCTGACCGGCAAGCCAGTGGCACTGCTCGAAGGCGGCACGGCGGCCTGGGTCGCTGCCGGCCTGCCGGTGGAGAGCGGCGACCAGCACCTGGCGGTACCCCGTAGCGACCGCTATCGCCGCCCGTACGAGGGCACCGACAACCCGCGCGAAGCCATGCAGGGCTACCTGGATTGGGAGTTCGGCCTGGTCGAGCAACTGGGCCGCGATGGGACCCATCACTTCCAGGTGATCTGATCACCTGCTCATAACCTTTCAGTACAGGTTCGTCGATCTTGGCAGCTAAGTGGGGAGCGGCCGTTCGCTCCCATAGGGTGGACTGGTGATTATCTGTGGGAGCGGGCCATGCCCGCGAAAAAATCACGGGCATGGACTAGGGTCTGCTCCCATAAGTAAAGCAACGATGTCCGCTTCTGCTTTGTCGTGGCCGCTTCATGCGCAGACATCTTGAACAGGCCCTGAGAGGCTGAAAGCTGTACCAGGAGGCTCTCGTCGAGCCCCTTGTTCCTGCGCCTCGAGTTTTCCAATGGCCGCGGTAAATGCCCTGCGCTGCCACCCTACCCGCTTACTTCGCGGCCACTACGCAAAAGCAGGCTGGCGATTCAGTGCTTTGCCAAACCGCCCCTGCCTTGCCGGTCGCACTGCCAAATCGATCCTTACTCTGGCTCGATCCAGCGAGTTATTCTATAGGCGTATTTTTTCCAACTCTTAATATGTGAGCGCAAAGATGAAAATCGATGACATGGATGCATTCGTTGCGGTGATCCGCTGTCAATCGACCAAGCTGGCGGCCGATGCGCTGCAACTGACCCAGCCAGCCATCACCCGGCGCGTACAGAATTTCGAGGAAGACCTGGGCGCCAACCTGCTCGACCGCAACACCAAACCGCTCAAGCCGACGCCCATGGGCCTGCGCGTCTATGAGCAGTGCAAGGCGATCCTGCGTGAGATCGATTCGTTGCGCGAACTGGTGGCTAGCGACGGCTCGCCCAGCGGTTCGCTACGCCTTGGCGTGCCACAGACCATCAGCGATGTGGTGCTGCTCGATGCCCTGCAACAGATTCGCGAAACCTTCCCGGAGCTCAAGACCCAGGTCGTCAACGGCTGGGGCAGCAGCCTGATCGCGCGCATGGAAAACGGCGAACTGGACGCCGCCGCAGCGCTCTTTCCGGCCGGCAAGATCTTTCCCGAAGGTATCGCCAGCCGCTCCATCGGTCGCATGCCGCTGCTGGTGGTCGCGGCCAAGGGCGCCGTTCGCAAGCGCAGCTGCAAGCTCAAGGACTGCTACCAGCAAGGCTGGGTGCTCAACCCGGACGGCTGCGGGTTCCGCGCCGGCCTGCAGCGTGCGCTGTCCGAGCAAGGCCTGTCGCTGCAGATCAACCTGGAAACCTTCGGCACCGAACTGCAACTGGGGCTGGTCGCCAGCGGCATGGGTTTCGGCCTGGTGCCGGCGCCACTGCTGGAACGCAGCGGCCATCGCGACGAGCTGGACGTAATCAGCGTGGGCGACTTCAAGCCGATGATCGACCTCTGGCTGCTGCACCCGCAGTACCTGGGCAACCTGCAGGACGCCGTGAAGCTGTTCAGCGATGTCGCTGCCGAGCGCCTGCGCTCGATCTGACGCCGGAGCCTGTAAGCGCTCGAACCGCCCAGGCACCGCGATGATCGATACCTTGCCATGGCTACGGAAGTGCGTGTCCTGGTCGATATAAAATTCTATAAACGCATAACAATTAAAAATGTAATTCAGAAAAACTGATAATTAGCTTAGAACGAAAAAGACTTTTACAGCATTAATCTATAAGAATACGGTCTCACTCAAGCCACCTCATCACCCTGGGGCGCTCAGAAATCCAACAGGCATTGCCTGCCCTCTGCGCCAGTGATGAGAGACCCATGACGCACCCTGCCGACACCCTCGCCTTTGCCGCCCAGCGCCAGTTCCCTGAGCGAGACGCGGCTCGCTTCGCCCGCCTGCTGGCTGAAATAACCCATACCCTGGCCGCCAGCGCCGAGCGTTTCGACCGCAGTGGCGAGTTTCCAGCGGAGAATTTCGCACTGCTGCAGCGCCACGGATTGCTGGCTTTGACGGTGCCGAAAAGCCTCGGCGGCAGCGGCGCAGAGCTAGCCACTGCGCGGCAGGTCATCAGCGCGGTGGCCAAGGGCGAGCCCTCCACCGCATTGATTCTGGTGATGCAATATCTGCAGCATTTTCGCCTGCAGCACAATCGCGCCTGGCCAGAGCATCTGCGCCGCCGAGTGGCGATCGATGCCGTCGAAGAGGGTGCACTGATCAATGCCTTTCGTGTCGAGCCAGAACTCGGCACGCCAGCGCGAGGCGGGCTGCCGGCGACCGTCGCTCGGCGCACTGCGCAAGGCTGGCGCCTCAGTGGCCGCAAGATTTACTCGACCGGCAGCCACGGTCTTACCTGGTACCTGGTGTGGGCTCGCAGCGACGACGCCGACCCATTGGTGGGCGGCTACCTGGTGCATCGCGATACCCCCGGCATCCAGATCGTCGGCGACTGGGATCACCTGGGCATGCGCGCCACCTGCAGCCACGAGGTGCGCTTCGATGAAGCGCTGATTCCCCTCGACCACGCCGTCAGTGTCAGCCCATGGAGCGCACCGAAGCCGGAGCTGGATAGCGAGGGCCTGCTGTGGATGTCGGTGCTGCTGCCGGCGCTCTACGACGGGGTGGCCCAGGCAGCGCGAGACTGGCTGGTGAGCTTTCTCGACGGGCGCAAACCGTCGAATCTCGGCGCGCCGCTGTCCAGCCTGCCGCGCTTCCAGGAAGTCGTGGGGCGCATCGACACGCTGCTGTTCGCCAATCGCACCCTGCTCGATTCGGCGGCCGCCGGCCAGGTCGATGCCAGTCACGCCGGGCAGATCAAGCAGTTGGTCAGCGGCAACGCGATCCGTGCCGTTGAGCTGGCCATCGAGGCCGCCGGCAACCCCGGTCTGTCACGCAAGAACCCGCTGGAGCGGCACCTGCGCGACGTGCTGTGCAGCCGCATCCACACCCCGCAGGACGACGTGGCCCTGAATACCGCTGGCCGCGCCGCCTTTGCCCATTTGCGCGAGGCGCAGCGATGAGCCGGCCCGAACGCCTGCGCAAGCCTGCGCCGCCTGCCCATACCACCAGCCGATTGCCCACCACGGCGAGGAGATTGCCATGAGTTCACTTGCCACCCTGCACAGCACCCCGTCGGTCAGGGAGCGCGTCAGCCCTGAAGAATGGGAGGTGCGCGTCAAGCTCGCGGCGGCCTATCAGCTGGCCGCGCTGTTTCGCTGGACGGACCATATCTACACGCACTTTTCCGCCCGTGTGCCGGGGCCGGACGAGCACTTCCTGATCAATGCCTTCGGCCTGCTGTTCGACGAAATCAGCGCCTCGAACCTGGTGAAGGTCGACGTCGACGGTACGATCATCGACGACCCGCTTGACCTGGGCATCAACCAGGCCGGCTACGTGATCCACAGCGCCATCCACCGTGCACGGCCTGATTTGCAGGCGGTGCTGCACACCCACACCCGCGACGGCGCCGCGGTCTCCGCCCAACGCGGCGGCCTGCTGCCGCTCTCGCAGCACGCCCTGGGCTACTACAGCCGGGTGAAGTACCACGACTACGAAGGCGTGGCGCTGGATCTCGACGAGCAGGAGCGCCTGGTCGCCGACCTGGGCGACAGCAACATCTTCATCCTGCGTAACCACGGGCTTCTGACCGGCGGCATCAGCGTCGAGCATGCGTTTCGCGAGCTGCATGGGCTGGAGCGCGCCTGTAACATCCAGATCGCCGCCCAGGCCGGGGGTAACGCCGACCTGTTGCACGCGCCGGCCGAAGCCATCGAGAAAGTGCGCCAGCAATCGGCGCGTTTCTCCGATGGCAAGGGCCCGGGCATCAAACTGCACTGGGACGCCCTGATTCGCCAGCTCGAGCGCGCATCGGGCCAGAGCTACAAGCACTGAGCGGCGGGAGATGCAGATGAGCGACACCAGCACCATCACCCTAAGCCGTGCGACACCGTCCGCCTGCCGCCGCCAATGGACGGCACCGGATTTCGTCCTGCGTCTGCTCAGCCCCCTGGCCATCCTGCTGCTGTGGGAAATCGCCTCGCGGGCCGGGCTGATTCCCACCCGAGTGATCGCCGCACCGAGCGAAATCAGCACCACGCTGTGGGAGCTGATCCGCAGTGGCGAGCTGCTGCGCCATCTGCTGGTATCGCTGCAACGCGCTGTCACCGGGTTGGGTATCGGCGTGGCCATCGGTGTCAGCGCGGCGTTGATCACCGGCCTGTCGAAACGCGGCGAGATCGCCCTCGACTCGCCCATGCAGATGCTGCGCACCATCCCATCCCTGGCCCTGGTGCCGCTGTTCATCCTGTGGTTCGGCATCGGCGAGTTCACCAAGGTGGCGCTGATCGTCATGGGCACCACCTTTCCGATCTACCTCAACCTGTTCGCCGGCATCCGCAACATCGACCCGAAACTGGTGGAGGCAGCCAACACCCTGGGCCTCAACCGTCGCGAGCTGATCTGGCACGTGATCCTGCCCGGCGCCCTGCCCTCGTTCTTCGTCGGCCTGCGCTATTCCCTGGGCATTTCCTGGCTGGCCCTGGTGTTCGTCGAGCAGATCAACACCACCGCTGGCATCGGCTTCCTGTCCAGCGATGCACGGGACTTCATGCGCACCGACGTGATCGTCATCTGCCTGCTGATCTACAGCCTGCTGGGTCTGCTCATCGACGGTTTGATCCGCACCCTGGAACGCCTGGCCCTGGCCTGGCGCCCTTCGTTCATAAGGACCTGATGCATGAATGCGCACAGCAAGATCGACTTCTCGCCGGCCGTCAGCCTGCGCGGCGTGGTGCGCCAGTTCGGCGACAACCGGGTGATCGATGGACTGGACCTGGACATCGCCCCTGGTGAGTTCGTCGCCCTGCTCGGCGCCAGCGGCTCCGGCAAGACCACCCTGCTGCGCTCCCTGGCCGGCCTCGACCCCATCGAGGGCGGCGAACTGAGTGCCCCACAGGCCCGCGCCGCGGTGTTCCAGGAACCCCGCCTGATGCCCTGGAAACGGGCCTGGAAGAACGTCACCCTCGGCCTGCGCGTGGCCAACCCCCGGGAGCGCGCCGTGCAGGCGCTCACCGAAGTCGGCCTGGCCCACCGCCTGGAAGCCTTTCCGGCCACCCTGTCCGGTGGTGAATCGCAGCGCGTGGCGCTGGCGCGCAGCCTGGTGCGCGAACCGAAACTGCTGCTGCTCGACGAACCCTTCGCCGCCCTCGATGCGCTGACCCGCATCCGCATGCATCGGCTGATCATCGACCTGTGGCACAAGCACACGCCGGCGGTGCTGCTGGTCACCCATGATGTCGATGAAGCGATCCTGCTCGCCGATCGCATCATCGTGCTGCAGCACGGGCGCATCGCCGAAGCTTTGCAGGTTGACCTCAGCCGCCCGCGAGACAACGGCCAGGCCGGCTTCAACGCCATCCGCACGCGCCTGCTGGCCCTGCTCGGCGTGGAAAAGGACGATCCAGAGAGCCTCGCGCGAGACCACAACCCATTCATCGCGCCGGGCTACCCGCTCAGCGCCATCGCCATCTGAGGCAGGACGCAAACGCATGAAAACACGCCTTGCACGACTCATCGAACGCCTGCGCGCCGGGCTGCACGACGATAGCCGCATCACCGCCCTGGTCGGCTGGCCCGGCCTGCCGGTAGACGGTGCCTGCCTGCAGGCCAGCGCGTCACGGCGCGACGGCCACGACCTCTAACTGGGCAGCTCCCCAGACAGATACGCAACACCCCGAGCGAGCCACCACCGCCTCATCGCTTACTCACCGCCCTCTGCAGCGCGCCCTGATGGCCGTGCCTGCCCGTGTGCGCTGCGCTCGGGCGGTGACTCATGCAGACGACCAATCGCCTCCATCCGGAATCAGGGACATTGCGATGCCAACACGACTCGACAGCGCATCCCGCCACACCATGGGCAACGCAGCCATTTCCACGGACACCTTGCATGCTTTCCAGCCATCGTCACCCAGGAATACGCCGATGACAAAACCCCGCCTCGCGGCTCGCCTGCTGGCCTCCTGTGCCCTCGCCGCCGGGCTGATCGGCTGCTCGCCGTCAGACCAGCAAGCCTCCAGAAAAACCCTGAGCATCGCCTTCTTCGGCGACAACACCACCCTGGTCAGCGTCGACCCTTTCCAGGTCTACTGGCTGGAGCACCGTGTGTTGCTGCGCAACGTCGCCGAAAGCCTGACCGATCAGGACCCCAAGAGCGGCGAGATCATTCCCTGGCTGGCGAAAAGCTGGGCGATCAGCGACGACGCCCTGACCTACACCTTTCAGCTACGCGATGACGTCACCTTCAGCAATGGCGAACGCTTCGACGCCAGGGCCGTGAAGACCGCGTTCGACAGCAACAGGGCCTTGGCCAGCGAACTGCCGGCGACCTTTGGCGCTACCTACCTGGCCGGTTTCGATCACGCCGAAGTGGTCGACGACTTCACCGCCAAACTGGTGCTGTCGCGACCGAACGCCGGTTTTCTGCAGGCCACCTCGACCACCAACCTGGCGATTCTCGCACCGGCGTCCTACGCACTGACGCCGAAGGAGCGCTCGCTGGGCAAGATCATCGGCACCGGCCCGTTCGTGCTCGAACACTACACCCCGGAAGTCGGCGCCAGGTTGGTCAAGCGCCGCGGTTACGCCTGGCCGTCGGCCAACGTCAGTAACAAGGGTGAAGCCCATCTCGATGCCGTGGAGATCAGCTACATCCCCGAGGAAAGCGTGCGCAATGGCCTGTTCCTGCAGGGTGAGGCCGACATCCTGTGGCCGCGTAACCCGTTCTCGGAAGTGGACCTGAAACTCTTCCAGTCCAAGGGCGCGACCATCCAGAGCCGAGCGCTGCCGGGGCCGTCGCTGAATCTGTTCCCCAACACCCGCAACGGCCGCGTGCTGGAAGACAAGCGCGTGCGCCTGGCGCTGCAGAAAGGCATCGACCGCAAGACCTACGCCAGCACCGTGTACAACGCCGAGTTTCCGGTGGTGCGCAGCGTCTATGACGTGACCACGCCATTCTTCAAGGACCAGAGCGCCAAGCTGGTCTATGACCCGCAGGGCGCCGAAAGGCTGCTCGACGAAGCGGGCTGGAGCAAAGGCGCCGATGGTTATCGCAGCAAGGACGGCAAGCGCCTGAGCCTGAGCTACAACATCCAGGGCGCGGAAACCGCCGGCGACGTGCTGGTGCAGGATCAACTGCGCAAGCTCGGCATCGAGCTGAAGCTCGCCGTGGTGACCCGCGCCGAATGGGTCACGGCCAACGCCCAGGGCAACTATGACCTGACTTCAACCTACATGACCCGCGCCGACCCGATCATCCTGCAGACCATCATCGATCCGCGCACCGCCAACAGCTCGACCCTGGCCACCAACCTCTACGAGCCGCCAACCCTGGAGCGGGCCAAGGCGCTGTTCGATGCCGGCATCACCGCCACCCAAGCCGAGCAGCGCGCCGAGGCCTACGGGCAATTGCAGGATTTGCTGGTCGACGAAGCCTCCGCGTTTCCGATCTACGAGCGCGTCTGGCAGGCCGCCACCGCGCCGCGGGTGAAGAACTTCCGCTGGACCGCCGAAGGCTTCGCGCTGTTAGGCGATATCGAGGTGGACGAACCATGAGCCGCTACCTGATCGGCCGCGTCGGCCAGGCGCTGCTGGTGCTCTGGGGCGCCTACAGCATCACCTACTTCATCCTCTATCTGCTGCCGGGCGACACCCTGGCGATCATGCTCAGTGCCTCGGGCATGGAAGTCGATTCGCTGTCACCCGAGGACCTGGCCAGGGCGCAGGCTTACTACGGCCTCGACAAGGGCCTCTTCGAGCAGTACTTCAGCTTGCTGTGGAACGCCGTGCAGGGCGACTTCGGGCAATCGCTGTCGCTCAACCGCCCGGTCAACCAGCTGCTCGTCGAGCGTCTGCCGCAGACGTTGTCGCTGGCGGGCCTGGCCATCGTGCTATCGATGATCGGCGGCATCGGCCTGGCCTACCTGACCGCTTACGTGCGCTGGCAACCGCTGAAGGTGGCGCTGGCCCGCCTGCCGTCCCTTGGCTTTTCGGTGCCAGTGTTCTGGATGGGCCTGTTGCTGATCCAGGTGTTCGCCTTCAGCCTTGGCTGGTTTCCGGCCACCGGCAGCCGCGGCTTCGACAGCCTGATCCTGCCGGCCGTGACCCTGGCGATTCCCAGCGCCGCGGTATACGCCCAGGTGCTGCAGCGCGGTTTCCAGGGCGTGTGGCAGGAACCCTATATCGCCACGGCCTACGCCAAGGGCCTCAGCCGCTGGGAGGTGCAGGCGCGCCACGGTTTCAAGAACGCCGCGCTGCCGATCCTCACGCTGATCGGTTTGCAGGTAGGCAATACGGTGTCCGGCGCGGTGCTGGTGGAAACCATCTTTGCCCGCAACGGCGTCGGCCGCCTCGCCCAGGAAGCGGTGCTGCGCCAGGACATTCCGGTGGTACTGGCCATCGTCGCGGTGTCTGCTGCCGCCTTCGTACTGGTCAACCTGATCGTCGATCTGCTCTACCCCTACCTCGATCCACGCATCGCCCACACGCCAAGGGTGTCCTGACCATGAACGCCGAAAGCCGCATCGCCTCGCTGCCCCACTCGCCTGCCACGGTGTCGCTGGGCTGGCGACGCCGTAGCCACCTGCAGCGAGCGGCCACGGCCTTGTTGCCGCTGCTGCGCCGCCCCGGCTTCAGCCTGGCCCTGCTGATCGTGTTGTTCGCATTGATCTCAGCACTGGTGCCCGGGCTGCTGACCGGCTTCGATCCCTACGCCACTTCGCCGACGGACAAGCTCACCGCACCGAACCTGGTGCACTGGTTCGGCACCGACGAATTGGGCCGCGACCTTTACACCCGCGTGGTCTACGGTTCCAGCCTGTCGGTGCAGGCCGCACTGCTGGCTGTGGGCATCGCCCTGGTCGGCGGGCTCGGCCTGGGTGTGCTGTCCGGGTTCGCCGGTGGGCGTACCGATGCCGTGATCATGCGTTTCGTCGACGTATTGTTGGCCTTGCCCGGCCTGCTGTTGGCCCTGGCCATCGTCACCGCCATCGGTTTTGGCACCCTCCCGGTGGCCATCGCCGTAGGCGTCGGCATCATTCCCGGCTTCGCCCGCACCACCCGCGCCGAAGTGCTGCGCGTGAAAACCCTGCCTTATGTGGAAGCGGCCCGCCTGGGCGGCGCCAGCTGGGGTCGCACATTACTGCGGCACATCCTGCCCAATGCCTGGGGTCCGGTGGCGGTGCCCGCCACCCTGGATTTCGGCGCGGCGATTCTGGCCACCGCCGGCCTGTCGTTTCTCGGTTTCGGCGCGGCGCCACCGGCTGCCGAATGGGGCATGCTGATCGCCAACGGCCGGCACTTTCTGATCACTGCGCCCTGGGTATCACTGCTGCCAGGTTTGTTCGTGGTCGCCGTGGTGTTCAGCCTCAACCATATCGCCCGCACGCTGGAGGAAAATCCGCGATGAGCAGCTCCTTGATCGATATCCGCCAGCTCTGCGTCACCTACCGCTTCGCCGGGCAGCTCACCGAGGCCGTGCGTGGCGTCTCGATCCAGATCAGCCAGGGCGAAACGCTGGCCATCGTCGGTGAATCCGGCTCCGGCAAGTCGACCCTGGCCAACGCCATTCTCGGCCTGCTGCCGGACAACGCCGAGCCGCACGGGCAATTGCGGGTCGACGGTATCGACCTGAGCGGCGCCAGCGAGAAGCAGAAACGCACGCTGCGCGGGCGCACCATCGGCCTGGTGCCCCAGGACCCGATGGTCAGCCTCAACCCGACGCTGCGTATCGGCCAGCAGATCGGCGAAGCGCTGATTCTCGCCCATGGCTGCCGCTACCCCGGCGTCGATGCCGACGTGATCGAGCTGCTGGAACAGGTCGGCCTGGACAAACCGCTGCTGCGCGCCCGCCAATATCCCCACGAACTGTCCGGCGGCATGCGCCAGCGCGTGCTAATCGCCATCGCCCTGGCTGCCAACCCGCGGCTGATCATCGCCGACGAGCCGACCAGCGCCTTGGATGTGACGGTGCAGCGCAGGATTCTTGATCACCTGCAGCGCCTGGTCGCCGAGCGGGGCATCTCGCTGCTGATCATCACCCATGACCTGGGCGTGGCCACCGACCGTGCC
Source organism: Pseudomonas sp. PA15(2017) (assembly GCF_001945395.1). Taxonomy (GTDB): domain Bacteria; phylum Pseudomonadota; class Gammaproteobacteria; order Pseudomonadales; family Pseudomonadaceae; genus Aquipseudomonas. The sequence continues at coordinate 257,059 of NZ_MSXV01000044.1, forward strand.
GATCGCATCCTGGTGATGAAACACGGCGAGTTGGTCGAACAGGGCGCGCCCCGGCAGATCCTCGATGCGCCGCAGCACGACTACACCCGCGCACTGCTGGCGGCCGCACCGGCGTTCGCCAATCGGCGCAAACCGCGCTCGCCCCAGCACACCGCCCAGGCGCCGATCCTTAGCCTGCAGGGCGTCGGCAAGACCTTCGAGCTGCCACGGGTCAAGGGCGAGAGCAGCACCTTCACCGCCCTGCAGAACCTCAGCTTCGACGTCTATCCCGGGCAGACGCTGGCCATCGTCGGTGAGTCCGGTTCGGGCAAAAGCACCGCCCTGCGCATCGCCCTCGGCCTGGAAAAACCCAGCCAGGGTCGCGTGCAGTTCGAGCAACGCGACGTGACCGATCTCAGCTGGCGCGAATTCCGCCCACTGCGCCAGCGCATTCAGCTGGTGCAGCAGAATCCGTTCGCCGCCCTCGATCCACGCTTCACCATCTTCGACAGCATCGTCGAACCGCTGGTGTCGTTCGGGCTGCTCAAGGGGCCGGCGCTGGAACAGGCCGCGCAGGAGCTGATCAGCCGCGTGCACCTCCCCCTCGGCTACCTGGATCGCCTGCCCCGCGAGCTGTCCGGCGGCCAGCGCCAGCGCGTCGCCATCGCCCGTGCCCTGGCCCTCAAGCCGGATCTGCTGCTGCTCGACGAACCGGTCTCGGCGCTGGACGTTTCGGTGCAGGCGCAGATTCTCGATCTGCTGCTCGAACTGCAGCACGAGCTAGGCATCGCCTATGTGCTGGTCTCCCACGACCTGGCCATGGTGGCCAACGTGGCCGATCAGGTGCTGGTGCTGCGCAATGGCCAGGTGGTCGAACAAGGCTCGGTGACGCACGTGTTCGACCAGCCGGCCAGCGACTACACCCGGGAACTGATAGCGGCCATACCAGGCCGTCATGCGGCTGGCGTGGCGGCCTGAAGGCTCGACACTCCTCGCCCCAGGGGTATCCCCTGCCCCGATTGCACGTGAGTCAACGGCGATTGCCTGGAATCTCCAGCCCCAGGCTCTCGCGCAAGGTGCTGCCCTCGTACGCGCGGCGATAAACCCCACGTTCCTGCAGGATCGGCAGCACGTCCCGGGTAAAGCGCCGAAACTGTTCCGGGTGGCCAATGTAGAGGTTGAAACCATCCAGCGCCCGCGCTTCGAACCAGCGAATCATCTCGTTGGCGACCGTCTCGGCTGACCCGACGAAGGCATTGGGCCTTAGCTGCAGGCCGGCGGCCACCGCCTGGCGCAGCGTCCAGCCATTGGCGACGGCCTGGTCGGTGGCTGCCTTGGCGGCGGTGTAGAAACTGCTGCGAGCATGTTCGAGCGCCTCGGCCGGGAACGGCGCGTCGAGGTCGTACTGGCGGAAGTCGTGCCAGCCGAAACTGCGCCCATATTCGGCCAGGGCCTGCTCGAAGCTGTGGTCAACGGCATGATAGTGACGCTCGATGTCACGTGCCTCGGCGTCGGTGTCACCGATGTAGATCTGTGCGCCGGGCAGGATGATGATGTCATCGGCATCGCGCCCTAGGCGCTCGGCGCGCGCCTTGATATCGCGGTAGAAGGCCTGGCCCTTCTCCACGCTCGGTGCATGGGTGAACACCACGTCGGCCACGCTGGCGCCCAGGTCGCGCCCCTGGGGCGAGTCGCCCGCCTGGAAGATCACCGGCTGCCCTTGCGGCGAGCGCTGGATGTTCAGCGGGCCGACCACCGAGAAGTGCTCGCCCTGGTGATGCAGCGCATGCAACTTGCTGCGGTCGAGGAATTGCCCGGTATCGCGGTTGCGCACCAGCGCATCGTCCGCGTAGGAACGCCAGAGTTTCTGCACCACGTCGACATGCTCCAGCGCACGCCCATAACGGGTGTCGTAGTCGTAATGTTCGTCGCGCCCGTAGTTGCCGGCGGTGCCGGCATCGCCGCTGGTGACCACGTTCCAGCCCGCCCGCCCCTTGCTGATCAAGTCCAGCGAGGCCAGCCGGCGCGCCACGTTGAAGGGCTCGTTGTAGGAGGTGGTCAGGGTACCGACCAGGCCGATGTGGCGGGTGGTCACCGCCAGGGCTGAAAGCAGCGTCAACGGTTCCAGGCGATTGAGGTAATGGGGCGGCGAATCCGGCGTGATGAACTGACTGTCGACGATGAAGATCAGGTCGAACAGAGCGGCCTCGGCCTGCTGCGCCAGGTCGATGAACCACTCGACGCTGACGCTGGCATCGGCCGGCACTTCGGGGTCGTGCCAAAGATTATGGCGCCCTGGCCCGCCCACGCCCATCGGCACCGCGCCCAGTTTCATCTGCCTTTTGCTGCTCATGGGAGAACTTTCGAACACTCTGAAGATGCCCGCATTAAATACTTATTACTGATATTTCAAAACATATTAGATAATGAAATTACATAATTAGCTTAGAACCACAAAGACTTTCACAGCCCTTTCTTAGCTCTATAAGGTCGATTGCAGACCGACCCCTTTCCTGGCGGAGGCCGTCCCCCGACCCATGCCAGGAGCGCTACGCCCATGCCCGCCCCGCCTTCATTTCCGCTGATTCCCCACGACGCGGCGTCGCTCACGCGCACCTTTATTTGACCAACCTGGCCGCGCTGGCGGCCTGACCGGAGCTCACCCATGCTGATCCGCACCCTCCTCACCACCCTGCTTGGCAGCAGCCTGCTGTTCGGCGGCTTCGCCAGCGCCGCAGACCTCGAGCCGCTGCGAGTCGCCAACCAGAAATCCAGCATCAAGCTGCTGCTGGAAGCCGCCGGCGAACTCGACGACGTGCCATACGCAATCGACTTCTCCGAGTTCCCGGCCGCCGCCCCCTTGGGCGAGGCGCTGAACGCCGGCGCCGTCGACATCGGTGGCCTGGGCGATGCGCCCTATGTGTTCGCCCTGGGCGCCGGCGCGCCACTCAAGGTGGTGGAAATCATCAAGCGTGATGGCCGCTACACCACTTCGATCCTGGTGCCGAAGGATTCGCCGCTGAAGACCGTGGCCGACCTCAAGGGCCAACGCATCGTCACCAACCGCGGTTCCATCGGCCACTTTCTGGTGATCCGCGCGCTACGCGAAGCCGGTTTGAAAACCTCCGACGTAACCTTCGTCAACCTGCTGCCCACCGATGCCCGCAGCGCCCTGGAAAGCGGCGCCGCCGATGCCTGGTCGACCTGGGATCCGTATACCACCATCGCCATCACCCAGAACGGCGCACGCATCCTGCGCAGCAGTGACAACCTGCTGACCAACCATTTCTACCTGGCCGCCACGCAGACCGCCATCGATGGCAAGCGCGTACAGCTCGAAGACTTCGTCGAACGGGTCGAGCGCGCCTTCCTGTGGGCCAACGACCATCACCAGGCGTACGCAGAGGCCCAGGCGCGGGTGACCGGCTTGCCGGTCGCGGTGCATCTGGAATCGGTCAAGGCCACCGTCCATTCGCGCGCCGAAATCACCGACGAGGTCATCACCGGCTTGCAGCAGGTCTCGGACATCTATCTGGAAGAAGGCGTACTGAGCCGCGCCGTGGACGTTTCCCAAGGCTTCGACCCGAGCTTCAACGCCGCCCGCGCCGAGCAACCTGCCAAATCGCTCGCCCAGGCGCAGCCCCAGTAACCCGACAGGAGCACCCTCCAATGAGCAAGCGACAGATCAAACTCGGCGCCATGATTCACGGGGTCGGCCACGGCTGGGGCGAATGGCGCCACCCGGACGCACTGGCCGATGCCAGTGTGAATTTCGGCTTCTACAAACAGCAGGCCAAGCTGGCCGAAGGCGCCAAGTTCGACTTCGCGTTCATCGCCGACAGCCTGCACATCCACACCAAATCCAGCCCGCACTACCTCAACCGCTTCGAGCCGCTGACCATCCTCTCGGCGCTGGCCGCCGTGACTGACAACATCGGCCTGGTCGCCACCGTGACGGTGAGCTACAGCGAGCCGTTCCAGGTCGCCCGGCAGCTCGCCTCGCTGGATCACATCAGCGGCGGGCGCGCCGGTTGGAACGTGGTCACCTCATGGCTTTCCGGTACTGCCGACAACTTCGGCAAGGCCGAACACCCGCCCCATGCCACCCGCTACCGCATCGCCCGCGAGCACGTGAATGTGGTCAAGGGGCTGTGGGATTCCTGGGAAGACGACGCCTTCACCCGCGACAAACAGAGCGGCGAATTCTTCGACCCGAGCAAGCTGCACACCCTCGATCACCAGGGTGAATTCTTCAAGGTCAAAGGCCCGCTCAACATCCAGCGCTCGTGCCAGGGCCAGCCACTGATATTCCAGGCCGGCACCTCCGAGGACGGCCGCAATTTCGCTGCCCAGAATGCCGACGCGATCTTCGTCAGCCCCGAGTCCTTCAGCGAAGCCCGCGCCTACTATGCCGACCTCAAGCAGCGCGCGGCCAAGGCCGGTCGCAACCCGGACGAGCTGTTCATCCTGCCCGGCATTCGGCCGATCATCGGTCGTGATGCCGAGGAAGCGGAAAGCCGCTACCAGCAGGCCGTCGAACTGGTGAGCATCGAGGACGCCATCGTCGCCCTTGGCCGGCCGTTCAACGACTACGATTTCAGCCGTCACGGACTCGATGCGCCCTTCCCTGACCTGGGCGACCTGGGCAGCAACAGCCACAAGGGCACCTCGGAACAGATCAAGCAGCGCGCCCGCGACGAGCACCTGACCCTGCGCGAGGTGGCCCTGCAGTTCTCGCGGCCGCGCCGCGATTTCGTCGGCACCCCGCAGGAGGTCGCCAACGCCCTGCAGGACTGGTTCGAGGACGGTGCCGCCGACGGCTTCATCGTCAACTCGCTGCTGCCCGACGGCCTGCAGTACTTCACCGAGCTGGTGGTGCCCCTGCTGCAGAAGCGTGGCTTGCTGCGCCGCGACTATGAAGGCCAAACGCTGCGCGACAACTTTGGCCTGGCCGTACCCGCCAACCGCAACACCCTGCGCCGCCTGCAGGGCCAGGTGGCCTGAACATCGCCCGCCGCGCCGCGGCGGCCCACCGCAATCGAAAGGAGCAACCATGAGCCTCGAATTCATCGGCCTGATCGGCCCCCAGGAAGCCAGCGAATCCCAGGCGCCACGTGGCCCGGTGGTGGATATCGACTTCATCAAGGCCTTCGCCCAGGCCCAGGAATATGGCGGTTTCGACAAAGCCCTGCTGGCCGTCAACACCAGCGCACCGGACTCGATGATCCTCGCCAGCTACGTGGCCGCAGTGACGGACAAACTGGGCCTGCTGGTCGCCCACCGTCCGGGCTTTCAGGCGCCTACCTTCGCCGCCAGGCAGTTCGCCACCCTCGATCACCTCAGCCGGGGCCGCGCCTCGATCAACGTGATCACTGGCGGCGACAGCGGCGACCTGCAGCGCGACGGCGACTACCTCGACAAAGACGCGCGATACGCGCGTACCGAGGAGTACCTGGACATCTTCCGCAAGACCTGGACGAGCACCGAGCCCTTCGATCATCAGGGCGAGCACTACCGCATCGAAGACAACCTGACGCTGGTCAAGCCGGTCCAGAAACCACACGTACCTATCTACTTCTCCGGCGCATCCGACGCTGCCGTGGAGGTCGCCGCCAAACACGCCGACGTGTACATGATGTGGGGCGAACCGCTTGAACAGGTTCGCGAGCGCATCGCCAAGGTGCGCAAGGCCGCCGCGAAATACGGTCGCGATAAGCACATCCGCTTCAGCCTGTCGCTGCGGCCTATCCTCGGCGCCACCGAAGAGCAAGCCTGGGCCCGAGCAGAGCGCACGCTGGTTGATGCGCGCGAGCTGATCCATCTGCGCCAGGGCAAACGTCGCGACAAGAACTTCGGCATCAGCAACGCCGGCTCATCGCGCCTTGTGGAACTGGCGGGCAAGCGCAAGGTGCATGACAAACGCCTGTGGACCGAGATCGCCGCCCTCAGCGGCGGTGCCGGCAATTCCACCTCGCTGGTCGGCACAGCGGAGCAGGTCGCCGAGGCCTCGCTGGAGTACTACAACATTGGTGTGACCACCTTCCTGTTCCGCGGCTTCGAGCAACTGCGCGACGCCGTGGAATACGGCCAGGACCTGCTACCGCGCATTCGCGCCCTGGTCGAGCAGCAGAACAACGCCAAGAGCATCAGCAACGCCTGACGCTCTCTATATAGGCAACCTGTGTGGATTTTTGAAACCAGTAAAAAGCCCCGGCACCTGGCCGGGGCTCTCTATTTACAACGCCACCATCAACGCAGCGTTGGCCCCTGGAAGCCCATCCACAAGGCCAGATGCTCTGCCACGCTGGCACCGAGCCTCTTGGTGAAGCGATCCAGCGGGCTTTCCTGCACGGTGAAGTCGACCATTTCTTCCTGGCCGATCACGTCACGGGCCACGTAGCTGGTGCTACCCAGCCCGTCGATCAGGCCGAGGCTCAGGGCCTGCTCGCCAGACCAGATCAGGCCGGAAAACAGCTCGGGATGCTCGGCATCCTTGAGGCGATCGCCACGGCCCTTCTTCACGCTGTCGATGAACTGCTTGTGGGTGGTGTCCAGCACCGTCTTCCAGAAACGGGTTTCCTCGTCCTTCTGCGGCTGGAACGGGTCGAGGAATGCCTTGTGCTCACCCGAGGTGTACACGCGGCGCTCGACACCAAGTTTCTCCATGGTGTCGACGAAGCCGAAGCTGGCTGCCGTGACGCCGATGGAGCCCACCAGGCTGGCCTTGTCGGCGTAGATCTGGTCGGCGGCGCTGGCGATGTAATAGGCGCCGGACGCGCCCAGGTCGGAGATCACCGCGTAGACCTTGATGTCCGGGTTCTCGCCACGCAGGCGGCGAATCTCGTCGTACACGTAACCCGACTGCACTGGGCTGCCGCCCGGGCTGTTGATGCGCAGGATAACGCCCTTGGTGTTCGGGTCCTTGAAGGCGGCGCGCAGGCTGCCGACGATGTTGTCGGCACTGGCCGCTTCCTTGTCGGCGATCATCCCGCGCACTTCGATGACCGCGGTATGGGGCGAACTGCTGCCGCTGCCCTGGTTGCTGATCAGCGGCGAGAACAGCGCCAGGGCGCCGAACAGGTAGATGAAGGTCAGCAGCTTGAAGAAGATTCCCCAGCGCCGCGAGCGGCGCTGTTCATGGACGCTGGCCAGCAAGGTCTTTTCGAGGAGCTTCCAGCTCTTCGGGTCGCTCTCGGAGACCGACGACGTCTTTCTCTCACCCCACATGCTCAATCTCCTCGGTTCGGGTCTCGGCTACCGTGCAGCTCAGCCAGGTACTCAATTGCGTGAAATGGTTGATCGACAATTTCGGCTCATAAAGGCTCAGCGCTTCCAGCGTCTGTGCGCCGTAGCCCACCGCCACCGAATCCATGCCCGCGCGCTGGGCCATTTCCAGATCGAACGACGAATCGCCGACCATCAGTGCCTGCTCGGCGCTCACCCCGCAATGCTGCAGAATCTCGTGCAACATCCGCGGGTCCGGTTTGCTGGCCGTCTCATCGGCGCAGCGGGTGATATCGAAGTAATCCTGCCAGCCCAGGGTGTCGAGAATCCGCTGCAGGCCACGGCGACTCTTGCCGGTGGCGACCGCCAGCCGATAGCCCTGCGCACGGAAACTCGCCAGGCTCTGTTCGACATCGTCGAAGAACGCCGAAGGCGTCTGGTCCAGAGCCACGTAGCACTCGCTATAGGCGGCATGGAAGCGTTCGACGTGCGCCGCTTCGCCGAGTTCCGGATAAAGGGTGGTGATCGCTTGCGGCAGCGCCAGGCCGATGATGCCCTTGACCGCCTCGTCGCTGCGCCGCGGCACGCCGCACAGATCGGCGGCCTGATGCATGGCGGTGACGATACGGGCGATAGAATCGACCAGGGTACCGTCCCAGTCGAAGATCAGCAGCTTGTAGTCACGCACTGAGGCGCTCCACGGTGCGTGCCCACATCTCGTCGACCGGCGCCTCGAGCTTCAGCACGCCGCCCTCGGGCAGCGGGATGTTCAGTTCGTAGGCGTGCAGGAACAGGCGCTTGCCGCCCAGTTCGCGAATCTCGCGGGTGAAGTCGTCGTCGCCGTACTTGCTGTCACCGGCGATGCAATGCCCGCCATACTGGGCGTGCACGCGAATCTGGTGGGTGCGGCCAGTGACCGGCTTGGCTTCGACCAGGGTGGCGAACTCGCCGAAACGGCGCAGCACGCGAAACACGGTCAGCGCTTCCTTGCCTTCCGGGTTGACCTCGACCATGCGCTCGCCGGAACGCAGATTGCTCTTGAGCAGCGGCGCGTTGATCTGCTTCTTGGCGGTCGCCCAGTGGCCACGCACCAGTGCCATGTAGCGCTTGTCGACGCCATCGCCACGCAGTTGCTCGTGCAGATGGCGCAGCATGCTGCGCTTCTTGGCGATCATCAGCAGGCCCGAGGTATCGCGATCCAGGCGATGCACCAGTTCCAGGTCCTTGGCGTCCGGGCGCAGTTGGCGAAACGCCTCGATCACCCCGTAATTCAGGCCGCTGCCTCCGTGCACGGCGATGCCGGCCGGCTTGTTGAGCACGATCAGCGCCTTGTCTTCATAGACGATGGCGGCTTCCAGGCGCTGCAACAGGCCCTGGGCCAGCGGTTCCGGCTCGTCGCGCTCGGCCAGGCGCAGCGGCGGCACCCGCACGATGTCGCCAGCCTGCAGCTTGTACTCGGGCTTGATCCGACCCTTGTTGACCCGTACCTCACCCTTGCGCAGGATGCGGTAGATCAAGGTCTTGGGAACACCCTTGAGTTGGTTGCGAAGGAAGTTGTCGATGCGCTGACCCGCGAGCTCAGGCGCGACCTCGAGCAGCTGAACGCCGGAGGTTGGGGGAGTAGGTGTCGTCATGCCCGCGATCATACAATTTTTATGCATTTGAAGCACTTAATCATTGCTGCTATAGTCGCGAATGCCGTCAAAAGCGGCCTGATTCGCGGATGTTGCCAAACCGCCATCGCGAATCGAGCAACCCACTTCAGGACATAAGGCCGTCCGACGGGCATCTCAGAGAGCGAAAGGCCAGCATGGCTGCTCGAGAAACTCGGAAACAAGGCCTGAGACACAGATGCGTGACCTGCCCAACTGGACGGTCGCGGTAATGCCAACCCGCTGCGGATTTTCGTGAGCGGCACCCGATTTTCAGCGATACGTGTAGGGTGGAGATGCACAACGGTCGGCCTGCGTAGCAAAGAGCTTTATCAGAGACGCGTCATATCGTCCGCTACCGACCCTTGATTCCTCCTCCTGACTGAGAACCTGTTTAGGGTCTCGCGAGCTAGCGCCAAGCAAGACGCTACGTTAGTAACAGCCCCCATTATGGGGCGGCCAAGGAAACGACCTTTACCCGCGTGGTAAACGGACCTTCCGGACCGGTGTTAACGCAGCAGGGCCGATGCTTAGCCGATCAAAAGCGAGTTCTGAGGGCTTTCTGTCACATACAGCAAGCAGGAGACGTCCGTCGCGGCCCAGCACAACTGGCTGCTGCCGCTAGACAATGAAACGATTTACGACCGTTTCTGACGCACCTGACACCGACCCTGAGCGTCGTGTGTGCCTAACGCGGCTTCCGGCAGCACCGGAAACCACTGGTACCACATGAAAAGAATGCTGATTAACGCAACTCAACCCGAAGAGTTGCGTGTTGCGCTGGTAGATGGCCAGCGCCTGTACGATCTGGACATCGAGTCCGGCGCCCGTGTACAGAAGAAATCCAATATCTACAAAGGTCGCATCACCCGCGTAGAACCCAGCCTCGAAGCGGCATTCGTCGACTTCGGCTCCGAGCGTCACGGCTTCCTCCCCCTCAAAGAAATCTCCCGCGAGTACTTCAGCAAGGCCCCCGAAGGCCGCGTCAACATCAAGGACGTGCTCAAGGAAGGCCAGGAAGTCATCGTTCAGGTCGAGAAAGAAGAACGTGGCAACAAGGGTGCAGCCCTGACCACCTTCATCAGCCTCGCCGGCCGCTACCTGGTGCTGATGCCCAACAACCCGCGCGCCGGTGGCATCAGCCGCCGCATCGAGGGTGAAGAGCGCAACGAACTGCGCGAAGCGCTGAACGGCCTCGACATCCCGGGCGACATGGGCCTTATCGTGCGCACTGCCGGCCTGGGCCGCAGCAGCGAAGAAATGCAGTGGGACCTCGATTACCTGCTGCAACTGTGGAGCGCCATCAAAGAAGCGTCCCAGGACCGCCCTGCCCCGTTCCTGATCTACCAGGAAAGCAACGTCATCATCCGCGCCATCCGCGACTACCTGCGCCAGGACATCGGCGAAGTACTGGTCGACAGCGTCGAAGCCCAGGAAGAAGCCCTGACCTTCATTCGCCAGGTGATGCCGCAGTACGCCAGCAAGATCAAGCTGTATGAAGATAGCGTGCCGCTGTTCAACCGCTTCCAGATCGAAAGCCAGATCGAAACCGCTTTCCAGCGTGAAGTGAAGCTGCCGTCCGGCGGTTCGATCTACATCGACCCGACCGAAGCCCTGGTGTCCATCGACATCAACTCGGCGCGCGCCACCAAAGGCAGCGACATCGAAGAAACCGCCCTGCAGACCAACCTGGAAGCGGCCGAAGAGATCGCCCGCCAGCTGCGCCTGCGTGACATCGGCGGCCTGATCGTCATCGACTTCATCGACATGACCCCGGCCAAGAACCAGCGCGCCGTCGAAGAGAAGGTTCGCGAAGCCCTGGAAGCCGACCGCGCCCGCGTACAGGTCGGCCGCATCTCGCGCTTCGGCCTGCTGGAAATGTCCCGCCAGCGCCTGCGCCCATCCCTGGGTGAAAGCAGCGGCATCGTCTGCCCGCGCTGCAACGGTCAAGGCATCATCCGTGACGTCGAGTCGCTGTCGCTGGCCATCCTGCGCCTGATCGAAGAAGAAGCCCTGAAAGACCGCACCGCCGAAGTACGTGCCCAGGTGCCGATCCCGGTCGCCGCCTTCCTGCTCAACGAGAAGCGCAACTCGATCACCAAGATCGAACTGCGTACCCGTGCGCGCATCGTCATCCTGCCGAACGATCACCTGGAAACCCCGCACTTCGAAGTGCAGCGCATCCGTGACGACAGCCCGGAAGCCCAGAGCGCCCAGACCAGCTACGAAATGGCCACGGTCGAAGCCGAAGAAGAAAAACCGGCAGCTGCCACCCGCACCCTGGTTCGCCAGGAAGCCGCCATCAAGGCCGCGCCGCCACGCAGCGCACCGGCTCCGGTCAGCGAAGCCGCTCCGGCTGCACCGGTTGCCGCTGCAGCGCCTGCCGGTGGCCTGTTCAAAGGCCTGGTGAAGTCCCTCGTCGGCCTGTTCGCCAGCGCCGAAGAGCCGCAGAAGCCGACCGTGGTCGAGAAGAAGCCGGGCGAGCGTCAGCCGCGTGGCGACGAGCGCCGTAACGGTCGCCAGCAGAACCGCAACCGTAGCAACCGCCGCGACGACGACCGTAAGCCTCGTGAAGAACGTGCGCCACGTGAAGACCGCGCCCCGCGCGAGGAACGTGCACCTCGTGAAGAGCGTGCACCGCGTGAAGAGCGTCAACCTCGCGCTCCCCGTGAAGATCGCCAGCCGCGTGAAAACGTGGAAGTCCGCGAGCCTCAGGAAGTGCGTCAATCCCGTCCGCCGCGCGAACCGCGTGAAGGCCAGGAGAACCGCCGCGAGCGTCGCCCGCGCGAAGAGCGTCAGCCACGCGAACTGCGTGCCCCGCTGGACGCCGAGCCGCAGAACGAGAACGCCGCCGTTGCCAGCGAAGAAGCACCACGTGCCGAACGCCCGCAACGCGAGCCGCGTCAGCCACGTCAACCTCGCGAGGAGCGTCAACCACGCACCGAGCAGGCTCAGGCCGATAGCGCCGAAGAAGAAGTGCTGAACGGCGAAGAGCAGCAGGATGACGAGCAGGACGGCACCGAGGGCAGCGAACGTCCACGTCGCCGCTCCCGTGGCCAGCGTCGCCGCAGCAACCGTCGCGAGCGCCAGCGTGATGCCGATGGCAACCCGATCGAAGGCAGCGAAGAAAATGCCGAGCAGCCGGTCGCCGGTGCCAGCATCGCAGCCGCCGCTACCGTGGCTGCCGTGATCGCCGAAACCGAGCAGCCTGTAGAGCAGAACGTCGCCAGCGAAAGCCAGGCGGCCGCCCCTGCCGAGGCAGCTGAGGCACCCGTTGCAGTCGAAGCCGAGCAACCGGCACCGGCCGTAGACGATGCTCCGGCGCCAGTGATCGCCGAGCGCGCCGACGTGGTGGTCGAAGCCCTGCCGCAAGTCGAGCAGCCGCGTGAACCGGCTCCGGTTTTCGAGGCTGTCGCCGAGCAGCCAGTCGTCGCCGCCGAGCCGGTCAGCGAGCCCGCTGTCGTCGAAGCAGCCGCCGTCGAAAAACCGCTGGTCGAGGCACCGGTCGCCGAAACGACCGTCGTCACCGAGGCAGCGCCTATAGCCGAAGCTGCTCCGATCGTTGAAGCCGAGCCCGTCGTCGAGCAGGCGCCTGCCGCGCCTGCCGCGCCAGCCGAGCAGCCTGCGCCAGCAGCGCCGGCCAGCAGCAACGGCCGTGCACCGAACGACCCGCGCGAAGTGCGTCGCCGCAAGCGTGAAGAAGAGCGCCTGGCTCGCGAAGCCGAGGAAGCTGCCAAGGTCGCCGCCGTAGCGCCTGCCGTCGTCGAGGCCGCTCCGGTCGTGGACGCACCACAGGTTGTGGAAAGCGAAACCGTGGTCGATGCCCAGCCAGCCAGCGAGCCGGTCGAGCAAACCGAACAGGCCGACATCATCGTCACGCCGGTCGACGAAAGCGCCCAGCGCGATCAGGATGCGCCCAAGCCGCAAGCCTGATAGCTGACGCGTAAACGAAAGGGATGCTTCGCAGAGCGTGTGAAAAGTCGCTGATGCAGGTAGTGATCCCATCAGACGCCCCGACATTGTTCGGGGCGTTTGCTTTTGTACGATTCGAAAGGTCGCGACCAACCTTTCAGGTGAGCA
>NZ_MSXV01000045.1 GCF_001945395.1 Pseudomonas sp. PA15(2017)
TGGCGACCAGGTTACCGGTGATCAACCCCGCCTGGCGACAGAACTGCACGAAAGCTCGGCAAGTCGCCTGGAACGCTGCACCGTTGTCCTTGCGAAAGTCGGCAATGGTCTTGAAATCGGCGCCAAACGGCCCAGCAGCCACATCACTTCAACATTGCGCTGGCACTCAGCCTCCAGACGGCGCGATGAGCGGATGCGCTGAAAATAGCCATACAGGTAAAGCATGAGCAGATCGGCCGGGTCATAGCCAGGACGCCCCGTGCGATGAGCCTTGGCTTTGCTAAAGCCCAATGCCTGAAGATCCAGCCTCGCTACATAGGCCTCGATCACCCGAACCAGATGATCCTCGGCGATCAGCTCCTCCAGCGTGACCGGAAATAGACTGCTTTGCCCGCGACCTTCGCCCTGGATATAACCCATAAACGACAATGCCCCTATCAACCGATAGAGGCATTGTCTTCAACTCACCCTCGGACTGCTAGGTTTTCACACAGTCTGCGCTGGCGCCCTTTTCATTTGTCCGAGCGTTGCTGCTCACGCTGGAAGCGTTGCCACAAGGCCTCGGCACCTTCGAACTCGGTACCATCCTCCTCGCCCAACGCCTCGGGATCAAAACGCTGTACGCAGCCCTGGCCGATCACCTGAGGTGCCGTGGCCGTGCCGGGTGCATCCGCCTCTTCGTCAGCCATGGCGATCAGCCTCGTGAGCGGCCTTGTTCATGCTGAGCGAATGCCTTCACCGCCAGTAGCACGTCGTGGCGGCTGATCTGGCCGACCAACCTACCCCCTTCGACCACCGGGAAGCGGCGACGGCGGCCTTTGAGAAAGCGCTCGGCCACGTCGATGATGTCCGCCTCGGGCGAGGTGGTTTCCACGTTGGTGGTCATGTACGAAGCGATGGTGCCGCCGGTGGCTTCGTAATAGGCACCCTGCAGGATGCCCCGCAGGCAGTCGCCCTCCGACAACAGGCCAACCAGGCGCCCCTGGCCATCGACCACCGGCGCCCCGGAAATGCGATGTTCGAGCAATCGATTGATTGCGGTGAACAGATCGGTATCGGCATGAAAGGTCACCAGGTGACGAGTCATGTAATCACGCACTTTTACGGACTTGAGCATGAACGCGAACTCCTTGTTCGAGCATCGGGCCAGACGGCTCAGTCGAACACCACCGTCTTGTTGTTGTGCACCAGCACTCGGTCTTCCAAGTGATAGCGCAGACCACGAGAAAGCACCATCTTTTCCACGTCCTTACCGAGGCGCACCATCTCTTCGATGGACTCGCGGTGGCTGACGCGAACCACGTCCTGCTCGATGATCGGGCCGGCATCCAGCTCTTCGGTCACGTAGTGGGACGTCGCGCCGATCAGCTTGACGCCGCGTAGCGAGGCCTGGTGGTAAGGCTTGGCGCCGACGAACGATGGCAGGAAGCTGTGGTGGATGTTGATCACGCGCTGCGCATAGTCCTGACACAATTTGGGCGGCAGGATTTGCATGTAGCGCGCCAGTACGATGACGTCCGCCCGCTGTTCTTCGACCAGTCGCGCGACCTCGTCGAACGCAGGCTGCTTGTCTTGCGGATCCACCGGCACATGGATGAACGGAATGCCATGCCACTCGACCATGCTGCGCAGGTCGTCGTGGTTGGAGATCACGCAAGGAATGTCGCAGTCGAGTTCGTTGCTGTGCCAACGGTGCAACAGATCGGCCAGGCAGTGGGATTCGCGGCTGGCCATCAGCACCACGCGCTTCTTTTGCGCCGAGTCGGTGATGCGCCACTCCATGGAGAATTCCCGGGCGATCGGCGAGAACGCCTGGTTGAAACCGTCCAGGTCGAAAGGCAATGAATCGGCACGAATTTCATGGCGCATGAAAAACCAGCCGCTCTGCGTATCCGAATGATGGCTCGCTTCGGTGATCCAGCCGTTGTAGGTCGCCAGGAAGTTACTGACCTTGGCCACGATGCCGGTACGATCAGGGCAGGCGATTACCAGCCGAAAAGTGCGCATGAACAACTCCAGAGAATTAGCGAAGGCGCGCATTTTAGCCAGACTAACGAAAAACTGCAGTATCTCGTGCAGGCCACCGCCCGCTACGCCATGGCCGCAGCCAGACGGCTGAAAAACAATTGGCTTAATTCACGCAGCTGCCTGTGCTGTAACCGGTTAAATGACCTTGTTTTTTAAGTGGCAGTTAAACGCGATGAATTGTTGCTGCCGCTGCAACTTCTTTTGTTCCAATGCGTCTATTTACTACAAAGCGGTTTACTTGAAACCGGCCGCTGTCTACTATAAGCAACACTTGTTCACACCTCCCCTTGCATTGTATTAAAGGTACGCCCATGTCTCTGATCACCGAATACCGCAGCCTCGAAGAAAACATCAAAGAACTGCAAGAGCGCCTGAAAAACCTGTCGCAAGACGACAAGCTGAAAAAAGAACTGGAATTCGAAGGCAAATTGCGCACGCTGATGGGTGAATATCAGAAGTCCCTGCGCGACATTATCGCCTTGCTCGATCCTGAAGCCAAAGTTGGCAAGGCACCGCGCACTGCGGGTAAAGCAGCGGCCACTGGCAGCAAGCGTGCTCGCAAAGTTAAGCAGTACAAAAACCCGAACACCGGTGAAGTGATCGAAACCAAAGGCGGCAACCACAAGACCCTGAAAGAGTGGAAAGCCAAGTGGGGCGCCGACGTCGTCGAAGGCTGGGCCACCCTGCTGGGCTGATGCCAGACCGGGGCGGTGAGTCCATGAAGAACGCCAGCATTGCTGGCGTTTTTTATGGGCGGTTATTCAAGTCGATTCAATGGTGAGACTTCGCTGGCCCCACCGCATGACCAACACGCGGCGCCGCTTTTATCTCCCCTGGTGTTGTAATCCGTATCGCTGACGCAACTGCTGCGCGTGCTCGATCCAGGCTTGCAATATCAGACGCTGGCTATCTGTGGCCGCGTTCAAATAAGCCGCCATGTCCGTCTCGAAGCTCGCCAAGGTATTCGGCGCCCCCCATTCGCTTTGGGTAAGACGCTGACGGCAGAAGGCGTGCCAGCGCTGTTGCTCTTCACCGTCGAGCGTCGTCGGGAAGTTGCGAGCCCGGTAACGAAACAGCAACTCGGGCAAGCGCGCATCATCGAACGGCCAGGACGCGGCCATCAATTGCGCCGGGTCACAGTTGCGCACCTGCTCGCACAATCGCCGGTCACGGTCACCAATAAAGCCGTCGTATAACTGCTGCTCGGGATCGACGGTCGCTGCGAAACTTTCTTCTGCATAAACCTGCGGCAATTTGTCTCGCCATTGTTCCTGACTGTCTGCCAGCCGCTGCGCCCGCGTCAGGAACTCGGCCTTGTCCAGTTGCAGGCGCTGACAGTCCTGCTCACGCAACACTCCGAGCGGCGCGACCACCGGGCAACGGTTTATATGGATGAGTTTGAGCGGCACCGGCAGCTCGCCGCCCAGTTCATCGCGCCGGGTATACAGGCGGCGACGCAAGGTGTCGGCATCCTCATTCAGCAAGGGCGCAGCATCGAGGTGCAGGTCGCAGACGATCAGGGCGTTACGGTTGCGCGGGTGCCAGGCCAGCGGCAGCACGATCGCCAGATAATGACGGGCCCCGGAAAAACGTCCGGACACATGCACCAGGGGTTGCAGCAGGCGAACCTGGTCGAGCACCTGTTGCTTGCTGCGCAACCCGTAAAGGTAGTCGTAGAGCTTGGGCTGGCGCTCGCGGATCAGGCGTGCCAGGGCGATGGTCGCGCGCACATCGGACAGCGCATCATGGGCCTGGCCATGGTCGATGCCATTGGCGGCAGTGAGCCGCTCCAGCTTGAGGCTGACGCCGTGCTCATCCTGCGGCCATTCGATGCCTTCGGGGCGCAGCGCATAAGCGGTGCGCACCATATCGATCAGGTCCCAGCGGCTATTGCCGCCCTGCCACTCGCGGGCGTAGGGGTCGAAGAAGTTGCGGTACAGGCTGTAGCGCGTTACCTCATCATCGAAACGCAGGCTGTTGTAGCCCACGCCACAGGTGCCAGGCCTCGCCAACTCGGCGTGCACACGAGTCATGAACTCGGCTTCACCCAGGCCCTCACGCGCCAGACGATCCGGACCGATGCCGGTGATCATGCAAGCTGCCGGGTGCGGCAGGATATCGTCGCTGGGCTGGCAGTACAGGTTGATCGGCGCGTCGATCTCGTTGAGCTGCTCATCGGTGCGGATCCCGGCGACCTGCAGCGGCCGGTCACGGCGCGGATCGATGCCGGTGGTTTCGTAGTCGTACCAGAACAGGCTGGAAGGCACGGCGAACTCCTGTGTGGGCACCTCTGAAAACGCAGCGATGGCAACGCAGATAGTTTAGAGGTGTCCTGTGGCGAATGAGCGTCGCAGTCTAGGTGGGTTGCGCAGCGATCACAAACCACGACGTGTCGCAAAAACTTGATGGCCGTCACGGGCCTCGCCATAGGCTGGCAAGCGAGCCCTTGTTAGGGATTTGCTCCGCTATTAACATTAGGAAACGATCTTATTACCGCTCGCCAAGGATGAATCATGAGTGACGTTACTTCCAATCCCTATGCCGTTCCCGCCAGCCAGTTGCAGGACGTACCCACTGGCGATCAGGCACCGAGTGTCGAACAGGCCCTGAGCCGCGGTTACGACTTCACCATTGGCGGCCTGCTCAGCGAAGCCTGGCAGCTGACCAAGGGCACCAAAGGCATCATCATCGGCGGCTTTCTGATCTTCTACGTGGCGATCCTGGTGGCCTCGTTCGTGGTCGGTGCGGTACTGGGCATCTTCAGCCTGTTCAGCGATAACCTGGTACTGATCATCATCGGCCAGTTGCTGACCACCATCATCGCTTCCGCAGTGAGCTACCCGTTCTTCGCCGGTCTGAACATGGTCGGCATTCGCCGCGCCGCTGGCCAGCCGTTCAGTTTCAACGAAATCTTCAGCCACTTTGGCAGCCTGGTGCCGCTGCTGATCGCCGCCGTATTGATGATGGTGCTGATCTACCTCGGCATGATCCTGCTGCTGATCCCCGGTATCTACCTGGCCGTGGCCTACATGCTGGCGATCCCGCTGATCGTCGAGCGCGGCCTGTCGCCCTGGCAGGCCATGGAAGCCTCGCGCAAGGCCATCACCCAGCACTGGTTCAAGGTTTTCGGCCTGTTTCTGCTGCTTGGTCTGATCGTCATCGTCAGCGCTATCCCACTGGGTATCGGCCTGATCTGGAGCATTCCGCTGTTCGTGATGGTCATGGGTGTGCTGTACCGCACCATCTTCGGCGTTCTGCCCGTCGCTCGCTGACAAAGCACCTGCAGCCAGGGCCGCGTTCGCGCGGCCCTGTTGCTTCCCGCCCCGCTGCTGGCTAGCATCGGGCTTTGCTCCGTACGACGTGACGATGCCGCTTTCCTCTTCCTCCTCCGTTCCTCGATCTCAGCAGACGGTGCTGGACACGCGCTATCAGGTGGAAACCCCGGAAGGGATCGACCTCGCACTGCGTCCCGCCGGCCTGGTGCCTCGCGCATTGGCCTTCACCATCGACCTGTTGATCCGCGGCGCCATTCTCGCCTTCGTCTACCTGACGCTGGGCCTGTTCGGCAAGCTGGGCATGGGCCTGGCGACCATCGCGCTGTTCCTGGTGACTTGGTGGTACATGGTGCTGTTCGAGGTGCTCAACCAGGGCCGCTCGCCGGGCAAGCAACTGCTTGGCCTACGCGTGGTGCATGACGATGGCACGCCGATCGGCTGGCCGGCATCGCTGACGCGCAACCTGTTGCGCTTCGTCGACCTGCTGCCGTTCGCCTACGCCCTGGGCATTATCAGTTGCCTGAGCAGCCGCGGCTTCAAACGTCTCGGCGACATCGCCGCCGGTACCCTGGTGGTCTACCGCGAGCAACCCATCGAGCGACCCAACCTGCCCGAGGCCGAGGCCCTGCCAGCGCCCTTCGTGCTGGATTTCGCCGAACAGCGCGCCGTACTGGCCTTCGCCGAACGTGGCGAAGGCTTGTCGACCGCACGCCGCGCCGAGCTGGCGGGCATTCTCGCCGAACCGCTGCAGGTCGACGCCAGCCAGGCGGAAGGCCGCATCAATGGCATCGCCCGCGGCTTGTTGGGCCCGACATGAAACAGAGCGTTTTCGAAAACCGTCATCAGCCCCAGTGGCAGGCCTTCGCCGAGCAGCTCACGCGCCTCGAGGCCGGTGGCCGCGATGCGGAAAAGAGCCGCACCTTCGCCGCCGAGTACCGCCGCCTCTGCCAGCACCTGGCCCTGGCCCGGGCGCGGGGTTACAGCAACCACCTGATCGAGGAACTGCAGCACCTGGCCCTGCGCGGCCACCAGCAGTTCTATCGGCATCGTAGCGCCATCGGCCCGCAGCTGATCGGCTTCGTGCTGGCTGGCTTCCCGCGTCTGGTGCGCGAAGAGTGGCGCCTGGTGAGCATCGCCAGCCTGCTGTTCTTCGGCAGCCTGGCGCTGATGGGCGGCCTCGTCTACCTGTTTCCCGACCTGGTCTACAGCGTCATGGATCCGGCCCGGGTCAGCGAGATGGAGAGCATGTACGACCCCGACACCACGCGCCTGGGCCGCTTTGGCGAGCGTGACTCGGGCGATGACTGGATGATGTTCGGCTTCTACATCATGAACAACATCGGCATCGCCTTCCAGACCTTCGCCAGTGGCCTGCTGTTCGGCGTCGGCAGCCTGTTTTTCCTGCTGTTCAACGGGCTGATGATCGGCGCGGTGGCCGGCTACCTGACGCAACTCGGCTACAGCGAAACCTTCTGGTCGTTCGTGATCGGCCACGGTGCCTTCGAGCTGACCGCCATCGCTCTGGCGGGCGCAGCGGGCCTCAAGCTCGGCGGGTCGCTGCTGGCCCCCGGTCGCCTGCCGCGCGGCGAGGCATTGCGCCTGGCGGCGATCCGCGCCGTGCGACTGCTCGGCGGCGCCGCGCTGTTCCTGCTGATCGCGGCCTTCATCGAGGCCTACTGGTCATCCATGACCTTCTCGACGCCGGCGGTGAAATACTGGGTGGGTGCCGGCCTGTGGGCGCTGGTGCTGGCGTATCTGGGCCTGGCAGGCAGGAGGCAGCATGCGCCTGACTGACGCCAGCGTGGCGATCCGCCCGCGCACGCCGTGGGAAGCCATCGACCTCGGAGTGCTGATGGCCCGCCAGCACCGCCGCCTGCTGATGGCCAGCTGGGCCGCAGTGACCCTGCCGCTCTTCGCGGTGCTCTGTGCGCTGCTCTGGCAGTATCCGTCCTGGGTGATGCTGGTGTTCTGGTGGCTGAAACCAGCCTACGAGCGGCTACCGCTGTACATTCTGTCGCGCTCGCTGTTCGGCGAGGCGCCGACCCTCAAGCAAGCGCTGAAGGCTTTTCCGGGGCTGCTCAAACCGCAACTGCTGGCTAGCCTGACCTGGCGCCGCCTGAGCCCGACGCGCAGCTTCGATTTGCCGGTGCTGCAGCTCGAAGGCCTGAAAGGTAAGGCGCGCACCCAACGCCTCAACGTGCTGGCGCAGCGCGATGCCGGCGCTGCAACCTGGCTGACCGTGGTCGGCATGCACCTGGAAACCGCCCTGTGGATCGGCCTCGGCAGCCTGGTCTACTTGCTCATTCCCACCCAGGTCTCCACCGAGTGGGACTGGCAGAGCCTGATCAATGGCGACACCAGCGACTGGCTGTGGCTGGAGCACTTGTCCAACCTCGGCTATGCGCTGCTGCTGATTCTCTGGGGGCCGATCTACGTGGCCGGCGGCTTCAGCCTCTATCTCAACCGCCGTACCGCCCTGGAGGGCTGGGACATCGAACTGACCTTCCGGCGCCTGCGCCAGCGCCTGACCGGCGTGGCCTACGCCGTGCTGCTGGGCGTCGGTGTGCTGGTGCTGCAAGCCCCGACGCCAGCCTTCGCCGACTCATCCGCCAGCTGTCCACTGCCCAGCGAAGACCCCAACGGCCCGGAAGCGGCGCGCATGCTTGCCCAGCCACTGACCAGCCAGGCCTCGCGGGAAGCGGCGCTGCAGATTCTCGACGCGCCGCCGTTCGAGAACCGGGAAACCGTGACCCGCTGGCGCTTCGGTGAGGAAACCAAGAAAGACGAGCCCGAGCCGCCCGAGAACCTGCAGAAACTGCTCGACCTGATCGAGAACTGGGGCGCCCTGAAAGGTCTCGCGCTGTTCTTCGAAGCGGCCCTGTGGGCCCTGGTGATCGGCGTCATCGCCCTGGTGCTATGGCGCTACCGCGAATGGCTCAGCACCTTCGTCAGCCGCGGGCGCTTCAAGCTTGCGCGCAAGAGCGAATCCCCCGATCAGCTGTTCGGCCTGGACGTGGTGCCGGAAAGCCTGCCGAACGACGTGGCCAGCAGCGCCGAACGACTCTGGTCACAAGACCCGCGCGCCGCCCTGGGCCTGCTCTACCGCGCCCTGCTAAGCCGCCTGATCCACGACCACAAACTGCCGCTGAAGAGCTCCCACACCGAAGCCGAGGTGCTGCCACTGGTCGATGGCCTCGACGACCCCGAGCTGAGCAACTTCAGCCAGACCCTCACGC
This sequence comes from Pseudomonas sp. PA15(2017), assembly GCF_001945395.1. Classification (GTDB taxonomy): domain Bacteria; phylum Pseudomonadota; class Gammaproteobacteria; order Pseudomonadales; family Pseudomonadaceae; genus Aquipseudomonas. The sequence continues at coordinate 8,540 of NZ_MSXV01000045.1, forward strand.
GCCACTGGCAGAACCTTGCCTACGGCCATCGCCTGCCGCCGGCCGAGCTGTGCCCGGTGCTGTGCAATGACTGGCGGCGCCTGGTCGAACAAGGGGGCCGCCCATGAGCCGCGCCTTGCGTTTCGGTCTCGTCGCCGTGTTAGTGATCGCCCTTGGCCTGCTCGGCAACTACCTGCTGCAGCGCGCCGAATCCTACGAGGAAGTGGTCACCCACGGCCCGTCCCCCGAAGCACGCGCCAATCCCTACCTGGCCGCCGAACAGTTCCTGCGCAAGCAGGGGCTCGAGGTGACCCACGCCGACAACCTGGCCGGCCTCGACAGCCTGCCAAGTCGCGGCCACACCCTGCTGCTGCTCGCCAACCGCAGCAACCTCACGCCGCGACAGAACGAGCGCTTGCTGGAATGGACTGCCCGCGGCGGTCACCTGCTGTTCATCGCCGAACGCATGTGGGACGAGGAACAGCGCAAGAGCGGCGACGGGCTGCTCGACAAACTGAACGTGCAGCAGTACCCGGTCGAGCAGCTCGACGAGGAAGACGCCGAGCAGGAAGGCGACGGTGCTGCCGACGAACAGCCAGGCGAGCCGGCCAGCGAAGAGGACCAGCAGGAGCCGACGGACGCCTACCCGAACCTGACCAAGCTGTACCTGGAAAACGAGCAGGCGCCGGCCTATGTCGGCTTCGATACCGACTTCCACCTCTATGACGCCGACAACCTGGCCCATGTCTGGGCCAACAGCGGCGAAGCCACGCACCTGCTGCAGATCTACCACGGCGACGGGCTGATCAGCATCGTCACCGATGCCTGGATCTGGCAGAACGCCACGCTGGGCGATTACGACAACGCCTGGCTGCTCTGGTACCTCAGCCAGGACAGCGCCGTGACCCTGGTCTACAACGCCGACCGCGATGATCTGCTGACCCTGCTGCAACGCCACTTCAGCCCCGCGCTGCTGGCCCTCGGCCTGCTGCTGGTGCTGACGCTTTGGCACGCCGGTCAGCGCCGCGGGCCGCTGTTGCAGCCGCAACCGGCCAGCCGCCGGCAGTTGCAGGAGCATCTGCGCGCCGCCGCCGACTTCCTGTTGCGCCAGGGTGGCCAGCAACGCCTGCTGGGCAACCTGCAGCAGGACATCCTGCGCCGCGCCCGCCGTCGCCACCCCGGTTTCGAGCGCCTTGCCGTGGCCGACCAGTGGCAGATCCTCGGCCGCCTCAGCCGCCAGCCGTCGACCATCATCAGCCAGGCCATGCGCCCACTGGGCCAGAAACGCCTTTCCGCCAGCGACTTCACCCGCCAGGTCGCCCACCTGCAAACACTCAGGAATGCCCTATGAGCGAAAATACGCCCGACCAGCCGAGCAGTCCGATCAGCGAGTCCGCAGCAGCGCCAGCCGCTGCCCCGACCGCCAGCAACATCGCCCAGCAGCGCCAGCGAGCCAGCCAACTGGCCCAGGGCCTGCGCCAGGAACTGCAGAAGGCGGTGATCGGCCAGACCGCGGTGATCGACGACGTGCTCACCGCGCTCATCGCCGGCGGCCACGTGCTGCTCGAAGGCGTACCCGGCCTCGGCAAGACCCTGCTGGTACGCGCCCTGGCCCGCTGCTTTGGCGGCGAGTTCGCCCGCATCCAGTTCACCCCCGACCTGATGCCCAGCGACATCACCGGCCACGCGGTGTACGACCTGCAGAGCGAGCAGTTCAAGCTGCGCAAGGGGCCGATCTTCACCAACCTGCTGCTCGCCGACGAGATCAACCGCGCGCCGGCCAAGACCCAGGCCGCGCTGCTGGAAGTCATGCAGGAGCGCCAGGTGACGCTCGAGGGCCGTCCGCTGGCGGTGCCGCTGCCCTTCATGGTACTGGCCACCCAGAACCCGATCGAACAGGAAGGCACCTACCCGCTGCCGGAAGCCGAGCTCGATCGTTTCATGCTCAAGCTGCACATGGATTACCCCGAGCAGGACGAAGAGCTGAACATGGTCCGCCAGGTCACTCGCTCACCGAAGGCCGACATGCTCGACGTCACCCCGTTGCGCACCCTGCTGCAGGCCAAGGACGTGCTGATCATGCAGAAGATCGCCAGCGACCTGCCACTCGACGATCAGGTGCTCGACTATGCCGTACGCCTGGCCCGCGCCACCCGCAGCTGGCCGGGCCTGGCCATCGGTGCCGGCCCACGTGCGTCCATCGCCCTGGTGCGAGGCGCCCGCGCCCGCGCCCTGTTGCGCGGGGGCGATTTCGTGCTGCCCGACGACATCAAGGGCTGCGCCCTGGCGGTGCTGCGCCACCGCGTGCGCCTGTCGCCGGAGCTGGATATCGAAGGGCTGTCGGTCGACCAGGTTCTGCTGCAGCTGCTCGACCAGGTGCCTGCGCCCCGTCTATGAGCGAATCGAACCGGGATAAAGCGGCATGAGGCCCTCTTCCACCCTGCTGCGCCTGCTGGCCGGATTGCTCGTGATCGCCATCGTGCTCGGCGCGCTTGACGCGCTGTCGGTGGCGGTGCCCGAGCGTCTCATCACCCTGTGGTGGGGCCTGTTGTTGCTGCTCACCGGCGCGGCGCTGGTCGATGCCCTGCGCCTTTCCCGCCTGCCCTCGCCACGCCTGCAGCGCCAGTTGCCGGGCAATTTGCCGCTGGGCCGCTGGAGCGACGTGCGCCTGAGCGCCGAGCACGCCTACAAGAACGGCCTGCACATCGAGGTGTTCGATCACGCGCCTCAGGACATGGCCGTCGAGCACATGCCGCAACGGGTCGAGCTGCGTCCTGGCGAGCACACCACCTTCACTTACCGGGTACGCCCGCTGGTGCGCGGCCACTTCGTATTTCCACGCTGCGAAGTCAGCCTGCCGAGCCCGCTGCGCCTGTGGCAATCGCGCCGCACGCTCGACATCCGCGACGAAACCCGCGTCTATCCGGACTTCGCCCGGTTGTACGGTGCCCAACTGATGGCCGTGGACGACTGGGTCAGCCAGCTGGGCGTGCGCCAGCGCCAGCGTCGCGGCCTGGGTCAGGAATTTCATCAGTTGCGCGAATTTCGCGAAGGCGACACGCTGCGGCAGATCGACTGGAAAGCCACTGCCCGCAAACGCACGCCGATCGCCCGCGAATACCAGGACGAGCGCGACCAGCAGATCCTCTTCCTGCTCGACTGCGGGCGGCGCATGCGCAGCCAGGACGGCGAGCTGTCGCACTTCGACCATGCCCTCAACGCCAGCCTGCTGCTGGGCTACGTAGCGCTGCGCCAGGGCGATGCGGTGGGGCTGATGACCTTTGCCAGCAAGCAGCGCCGCTACCTGCCGCCAGTCAAGGGCCAGGCCCAGGTCAACGTGCTGCTCAACGCCGTGTACGACCTGCAGAGCACCCAGCGCCCGGCCGACTACAGCGATGCGGTGGACGCCCTGCTCAAGCGCCAGAGCCGCCGCGCCCTGGTGGTGCTGATCACCAACCTGCGTGACGAGGACGACGAAGACCTGCTGGCCGCCGTCAAGCGACTCGAACGTCGCCATCGGGTGCTGATCGCCAGCCTGCGCGAGGACGTGCTCGACACCCTGCGCCATACCCCGGTGCAGGACTACGAATCAGCGCTGAATTACTGCGGTGCGGTGGATTACCTCAATGCCCGCAACACCCTGCATGAGCGCCTGGCGGCCCATAACGTGCCGGTGCTCGACGCGCGCCCGGGCGAGCTTGGCCCCGAGCTGGTCAACCGTTATCTGGCCTGGAAGAAAGCCGGGGTGCTGTAGGAACCTGCTCAGGGTCAGCCCCGTGAAAGCAGGTTCCAGCCCCGCGGCCTCGCGCTGGCGTTACTTTGTAACCGGCTACTGCCCAGGCATGCGCCTTTCCTTATACTGCGCTCCCCTCTTCCAGCCTGTGGAGCTTGACCCGTGAACTTCTCGTCCTGGACACCCAAGGAGCGTCTGATTTGCGCAGCGTTCTTCGCCGTGGCCATTGCTTGCCTGCTGTACGGTTTCGCCTCGGGCGTTGCGCCGATGAGCAGCGAGTTCTTTTCGATGTTCGCCGTGGTTTCGCTAATCATCGGCCTGGCCCTGACCCCGCGTTTCATGCTGCAGCCACTGAGCGAGAGCCTCGGCAGCAACCTGTCCACCCCGCTGCGCATCGCGCTCGGTTTCTTCTGCGCCTTCCAGCTGGTCGCGGTCATCCGCGTACTTGCAAGCTGAGCAGACTAAAGCGGCGTGACCGTAACCTGCACATCAGGGTCATGATGGCCGCCGCCGAGAATCACCCCGCGCAGGGGTGACACGTCCCCGAAATCACGTCCCCAGGCCAGGGTGATGTGCTCCAGCGCCGGCAGCAGATTGTTGGTCGGGTCGAAATCCACCCAGCCGTTGTGCGGGCAATACACCGATACCCAGGCGTGGGAAGCATCGGCACCGACCAGCCGCGCCTGTCCCGGCGGTGGCTGGGTCAGCAGGTAGCCGCTGACGTAGCGGGCGGCGAGCCCCCGCGAGCGCAGACAGGCGAGCATCAGGTGAGCGAAGTCCTGGCACACCCCGCGGCGCTGCTCGAGCACGCCTGCCAGCGGCGTCGCCACCAGGGTGGCGCTGGCGTCGAAGGTGAATTCGCCGTGGATCTTCTGCATCAGCGCCTGCACCGCTTCCAGCAGTGGGCGATCGACTGGGAAGCAGTCGGCCGCGAAGGCTTCGAACGCCGGTTCCAGGCCCACGTAGGGTGAGGCGAATCGGTAGCGCAGCGCCTCCAGGGCCTCTGCAGCCCAGGCGCGTCGCTGGTAGCGCAGGGCCTGGCGTACGGAGGTCCAGGATGGCGAGCCATGCAGGTCGACCGGGCGGCGCGGCAGCACTTCGACGGTCAACTGCGCCCGTACGTGCAGGGCGTCGTGGGGCCGCTCGAAGGCCAGGCGGGTTAGCGGGTTGCCGAACACGTCGACGCCATCGTGGCGCTGACAGGGCTGAGGGCCGACCTGCAGGTCGTGCATCAGGCAGCGCTGCCACGGGCAGTCGCGCGGCCACAGGTGCGCCAGTTGCTGGGCCAGGGAAACCGGCGCCGCGTAGCGGTAATGGGTGTCGTGCAGCACCTGGTAACGGCGACTCATGACGACTGGGTTCCCTGGCTGGCGGCCACGTGGGCGAAAAAGCGCAGGCTCAGTTGCTCGGAAACCGCTCCGGCGGCCTGGCCGATGGCATCGAGCAGCTCGCCCAGCCCTTCGAGCACGGCGCGAATGCCGCCGCTGCCGAACAACGGGTTTTCCAGGCTGTGGAGATCGAAGGCGCTCAAGCGACGTTCGAGTTGCGCGAGCGCGGGATTGGTCGGGATGTCGAAGCCCTGGGCGAGGCGTTTCAGGGCACGCAGCAGCAGGCGCAGCTGATACAGCACGGCGTGCGGGTTGCGCTCATCGAGCAGCAGCAGGTCGAGCACCGGAATCAGCTGTGCGCTGGCCATGTAGCGCGTGCGGTAGGTGATCGAGCTGTTGCCCAGCTCCAGCAGCCAGTCCAGTGCCGAGGCGTCGTCGCTGGCGCCGATGCGCAGGAAGCCACCGATGCTGTCGCAGAGAAACTGCAGACGCTCGATGCAGCGGCCGATCATCAGGAAGCGCCAGCCGTCATCGCGGGTCATGTCATCGAGGGCGAACCCGGACAGCGCAGCCAGCGAGATCATCAGTCGATTGAGTACATCCAGCAGTTGCCCGAGGTCGCCGTCACGGCCCTCCAGGCGTTGCAGGTCGCGCTGCAGTTCCACCATGGCCTGCCAGTTGGCCTGGGACAGCTTGCCGCGCACGCTGCCGGCCGTCCATTGCAGGCGCTGCAGGTTGACGCGCACGCTGGCCGGCCACTCGCTGCCGAGCAGCGCCTCGCGCAGACGCGCCTCCACGCTGCCGTGGGCGTCGTCAGGCAGGGTGCCGAGCTTTTCGGCGAGCTGGAACATCGCCTGCAGCGCACGCGGGTCGTCGTCGTCATCGACGTAACGCGCCAGCATGATGCGCAACAGCCGTGCATTGTCCTCGCAGCGCTCGCTGTAGCGCCCGAACCAGAACAGGTTTTCCACCACCCGCGAGGGCAGATAGGGGTCGCTGCGCACCAGATCGGCTGCGCCCAGGGCCCGCGTGCCCTGCCATTGCTCACTCGGCGCCTGGCGTTCGCCCAGCACCCAGGTGTCCTTGCTGACGCCGCCGCGCTGCATCGACACCACCTCGGCATCGGCTGCCACGGCAACCCGGGTCAGGCCGCCGGGCATCACCCGGTAGCCGTCACCGCTGGCCACGGCGAACACGCGCATGCCGATGGTGCGCGGCTGCATGCCCTGCTCGCCGAGCCACACCGGCGCCTGGGAGAGTTGCACGGGTGCCTGGGCCACATAGGCCTCGGGCTGCTGACGCAGGTGACTGGCCAGCTGCTCGGCATCAGAGCCGCTGCCCTGCCCCGGCGTCAGACGCTGGGCAGCCGAGCAGGGGCGGATCAGCCAGTTGGGCAGGTCTTCAAGCACCTGCGCCAGTACTGGCGCCTCCCCACACCAGGCACTGGCGATGCCCGGCAGCGACAGCGGCTCGCCGAACCATCGCTGGCTGATCGCCGGCAGGAATGCGCTCAGGCCCGGTGCCTCCAGCAAACCGGAGCCCAGGGCATTGGCCATCAGCACGCGGCCCTGGCGTACCACTTCCAGCAGCCCGGGCACGCCGAGCGCCGAATCGCTGCGCAGCTCCAGAGGATCGCAGAAATCGTCATCGAGCCGGCGCAGCACGGCATGCACCCGCTGCAACCCCGCAAGGGTCTTGAGGTACAGCGTGGCGTCGCGCACCGTCAGGTCGCTGCCTTCCACCAACGGGTAGCCGAGCTGGCGCGCCAGGTACAGGTGCTCGAAATAGCTCTCGTTGAAACGCCCGGCGGTCAGCACCACCACCAGCGGGGTGTCGTTGCCGGCTGGCGCCTGGCTGGTCAGGGTGTCCTGCAGGGTGCGAAAGAAACTGGCCAGGTGCTGCACGCCAAGATCGCGGTACAGCTCGGGAAAGGCCCGCGAGATGATCTGCCGGTTTTCCAGGGCAAAGCCGGCACCGACCGGCGCCTGGGTGCGATCGGCGACCACGTGCCACTGGCCGTCCGCCGAACGGGCCAGGTCCGCGGCATACAGGTGCAGATGGGTGCTGCCAGGCGGCTGGACGCCCTGGCACGGCCACAGAAAGCTCTCGTGGCCGAACACCAGCTCCGGCGGCAGCAAACCCTCGGCCAGCAAGCACTGCGGGCCGTAGAGATCGGCCAGCACCTTGTCGAGCAGCCCCGCGCGCTGCGCCACGCCCGCAGCGATGGCCTGCCATTCGGCCGCCGGTATCAGATTGGGCAGCAGGTCCAGCTCCCAGGGCCGATCGGCGCCATCGGGATCGGCGTAGACGTTATAGGTGACGCCGTTGGCCTGGATCTGCCGGGTGACCATGGCCTGGCGCTGCTGCAACTGCGCGGGCGTATTGCGCCGCAGTTGGCTCAGCACGGGCCGCCAGTGCGCGCGCGCCTGCCCTTGGCGGTCGAGCAGTTCGTCGTAGGCCGCCTCGTCAGGCAGGTAACCGGCAAGCAGATCAGGCATGAAGATTCCAGTGCGGGACGTCGATGGCGCAGCAATCACGCGCGCCGTGAAAGCGTAGCCGTTGTAGGCGTCGATCGGCCAGCGAGATATGCGCCAGCGCGCCGCCACGCACCGGGGCCGCACGATGCCCCTTCGCCAGCGCCCCGTGCTTCCGTTACCATCGGCACACTCAGTAGCGAGACGCGGCATGTATATCTATCGATTGGTTCTGATTCTGGTAGTCGGCATCTACCTGTTCTCGCCTGCCATCATGGACTGGTGGATCGACCCCAACGGTGCCTGGTACCGCCCCTACATGCTGTGGCTGATCCTCATCGTGGTGACCTTCATCCTGCAGAGCCAGCGCGATGCCGACGAGCTCTGACCCGATGCGCCAGCCAAAAATCCCCGCCGCCCCTGACTCGCCGAGCCGTGAATGCCGATGAACTTTAGCCTCGGTGGGCTGATGCTGATCAGCGCCGCCTACCTGCTGGTGCTGTTCGCCGTCGCCTGGTGCGCCGACCGCGGCCTGATTTCGCGCCGGCTCATCCGCCATCCCTTGACCTACACCCTTTCACTGGGCGTGTACGCCAGCGCCTGGGCCTTCTATGGCAGCGTCGGCCTGGCCTATCAATACGGCTACGGCTTCCTGGCCAGTTACCTGGGCGTGACCGGCGCATTTCTGCTCGCCCCGGTGCTGCTCTACCCCATCCTGCGCATCACCCGCACCTACCAGCTGTCGTCACTGGCGGACCTGTTCGCCTTCCGTTTCCGCAGTACCTGGGCCGGTGCGCTGAGCACCCTGTGCATGCTGATCGCCGTACTGCCGCTGCTGGCTCTGCAGATCCAGGCGGTGACCGATGCCATCGGCATCCTCACTCGCGAGGCGGTGCAGCCACAGGTCGCCCTGGCGTTCTGCGGGCTGTTCATCCTGGTGACCATCCTGTTCGGTGCGCGTCACCTGGCCACCCGGGAAAAGCACGAAGGCCTGGTGTTCGCCATCGCCTTCGAGTCGGTGGTCAAGCTGCTGGCCATGGGCGCCATCGGCCTCTACGCGTTGTATGCGGTGTTCGACGGCCCCCGCGAGCTGGAGCAATGGCTGGTGCTCAACCAGGCGGCCCTGGCCAGCTTGCACACGCCCTTGCAGGAAGGTCCGTGGCGCACCCTGCTGCTGGTGTTCTTCGCCTCGGCGATCGTCATGCCGCACATGTACCACATGACCTTCACCGAGAACCTCAACCCACGCGCGTTGGTCAGCGCCAGCTGGGGCCTGCCGCTGTTCCTGCTGCTGATGAGCCTGGCCGTGCCCCTGGTGCTGTGGGCAGGGTTGCGCCTGGGCTCGACCACCAGCCCGGAGTATTTCACGCTTGGCCTGGGCATCGCCGTGGACAGCCCGACACTTGCGCTGATCGCCTACATCGGCGGCCTGTCGGCCTCCAGCGGGCTGATCATCGTCACCACCCTGGCGCTGTCCGGCATGCTGCTCAACCACGTAGTACTGCCGCTCTATCAGCCGCCGGCCGAAGGCAACATCTACCGCTGGCTGAAGTGGACGCGCCGGGCGCTGATCGTCGTCATCATTCTGGCCAGCTATGCCTTCTACAACCTGCTCGACGCCCAGCAGGATCTGGCCAACCTGGGCATCGTCTCCTTCGTCGCTACCCTGCAATTCCTGCCCGGCGTGCTCTCGGTACTGTACTGGCCGACCGCCAATCGCCGCGGTTTCATCGCGGGATTGCTGGCCGGTATCGCGGTGTGGGGGGTGAGCATGCTGTTACCGCTGCTCGGTACGCTGCCGGGCCTGTACGTGCCGGTGCTGGATCTGGTCTACGTGCTCGACGACAGCAGCTGGCATCTGGCAGCCATCGCCTCGCTGGCCATCAACGTGCTGGTGTTCACCCTGGTCTCGGTGTTCACCGACTCCAGCCCCGAGGAAGACAGCGCCGCCGAAGCCTGCGCCGTGGACAACGTGCGCCGCCCGCAACGCCGCGAGTTGCTGGTCTTGTCACCCCAGGAATTCGCTGCCCAGCTGGCCAAGCCGCTGGGGGCCAAGACCGCCCAGCGCGAGGTCGAACAGGCCCTGCGCGACCTGCACCTGCCCTTCGACGAAAGCCGCCCCTATGCGCTGCGCCGCCTGCGCGACCGCCTGGAGGCCAACCTGTCCGGCCTGATGGGCCCCAGCGTGGCCCAGGACATCATCGAATCCTTCCTGCCCTACAAGTCCGGTAGCGAAGGCTACGTGACCGAGGACATCCACTTCATCGAGAGCCGTCTGGAGGATTACCACTCGCGTCTCACCGGCCTCGCCGCCGAACTCGATGCCCTGCGCCGCTACCATCGCCAGACCCTGCAGGAACTGCCCATGGGCGTCTGCTCGCTGGCCAAGGATCACGAGATCCTGATGTGGAACAAGGCCATGGAAGAACTCACCGAGATTCCCGCCCAGCGCATCGTCGGCTCGCGCCTGTCGACCCTCGCCGAGCCATGGCGCGAATTGCTGCAGAGCTTCACCGAGATTCCCGACGAGCACCTGCACAAGCAGCGCCTGGCACTCGACGGCCAGACCCGCTGGCTGAACCTGCACAAGGCGGCCATCGACGAACCCCTGGCGCCCGGTAACAGCGGCCTGGTGCTGCTGGTCGAGGACCTTACTGATACGCAGATGCTCGAAGACAAGCTGGTGCATTCCGAGCGCCTGGCCAGCATCGGCCGCCTGGCCGCCGGGGTGGCCCACGAAATCGGCAACCCGATCACCGGCATCGCCTGCCTGGCGCAGAACCTGCGTGAGGAACGCGAGGGCGATCCGGAACTGACCGAGATCAGCGGACAGATCCTCGAACAGACCAAGCGGGTCACGCGCATCGTTCACTCACTGATGAACTTCGCCCACTCCGGCAACCACCAACAGGCGGACGAACCGGTGTGCCTGGCCGAAGTCGCCCAGGAAGCCATCGGCCTGCTGGCCCTCAACCGGCGCAGCGTCGACGTGCAGTTCTTCAACCTGTGCGACCCTGGGCACCGCGCCGGAGGCGACCCCCAGCGCCTGGCCCAGGTGCTCATCAACCTGCTCAGCAATGCCCGCGACGCCTCGCCCGAAGGTGGCGCGATCCGCGTGCGCAGCGAAGCGTCGGAACACACCGTCGACCTGATCGTCGAGGACGAAGGCAGCGGTATTCCCAAAGGTGTGATGGACCGGCTGTTCGAGCCGTTCTTCACCACCAAGGACCCCGGAAAAGGAACCGGACTCGGCCTCGCGCTGGTCTATTCCATCGTGGAAGAGCATTATGGCCAGATAACAATCGACAGCCCGATCGACCCCGAGCAGCAACGTGGCACCCGTATCCGGGTGACGCTGCCGCGGCACATCGAGGCGATGCCACTGGCGAACTAAATTCCGAAGAACCGCATTCCCGGGGATGCGCGTGGCCCATCTTGGCCGCAGCACCGCGAAGCAGGTTCCGAGACCGTCGAGAGAATTCGTTTAAATGCCTCATATCCTGATCGTCGAAGACGAAACCATCATCCGCTCCGCCCTGCGTCGCCTACTCGAACGCAACCAGTACCAGGTCAGCGAAGCCGGTTCGGTACAGGAAGCCCAGGAACGTTTCGATATTCCCGGCTTCGATCTGGTGGTCAGTGACCTGCGCCTGCCGGGCGCACCGGGCACCGAGCTGATCAAGCTGGCCCAAGGCGCGCCGGTGCTGATCATGACCAGCTATGCGAGCCTGCGCTCGGCGGTCGATTCGATGAAGATGGGCGCCGTCGACTACATCGCCAAACCCTTCGACCACGACGAAATGCTCCAGGCCGTAGCGCGCATCCTGCGTGATCGCGAAGCACGCAATCAATCCGCCGGCGCCCCTGCCGCGGCACGCGGCGCCGACAAGGGCGACAAGGCGGCCACCGGCGAGATCGGCATCATCGGCTCCAGCCCGGCCATGCTGGAGCTGTACAGCAAGATCCGCAAAGTGGCGCCCACCGACTCCAACGTGCTGGTGCAGGGCGAGTCCGGCACTGGCAAGGAACTGGTCGCCCGTGCCCTGCATAACCTCTCCAAGCGCGCCAAGGCGCCGCTGATTTCGGTCAACTGCGCAGCGATTCCGGAAACCCTGATCGAGTCCGAGCTGTTCGGCCACGAGAAAGGCGCCTTCACCGGGGCCAGCGCCAGCCGCGCCGGCCTGGTGGAAGCGGCCGACGGCGGCACCCTGTTCCTCGACGAAATCGGCGAACTGCCCCTGGAAGCCCAGGCGCGTCTGCTGCGCGTGCTGCAGGAGGGCGAGATCCGCCGGGTCGGCTCGGTGCAATCGCAAAAGGTCGATGTACGCCTGATCGCCGCGACCCACCGCGACCTGAAAACCCTGTCGAAGACCGGCCAGTTCCGCGAAGACCTTTATTACCGCCTGCACGTCATCGCCCTGAAGCTGCCGCCGTTGCGCGAGCGCGGCGCCGACGTGCTGGAAATCGCCCGCGCCTTCCTGGCCCGCCAGTCGGCACGCATGGGCCGCACCGACCTGCACTTCGGCCCCGACGCTGAGCAGGCCATCCATCATTACAGCTGGCCGGGCAACGTGCGTGAGCTGGAGAACGCCATCGAGCGTTCGGTGATCCTCTGCGACGGCAGCACCATCAACGCCGACCTGCTGGGTATCGACATCGAGCTGGAGGACTTGGACGAAGACGTGTTCATGGGCCTGGCGACGCAAAGCGCTGCGGTCAACGCGACCAGCCAGGATCCTACCGAAGACCTGTCACTTGAAGACTACTTCCAGCACTTCGTGCTCGAACATCAGGACCACATGACCGAGACCGAGCTGGCCCGCAAGCTGGGCATCAGCCGCAAATGCCTGTGGGAGCGCCGTCAGCGTCTGGGCATTCCGCGCCGCAAGTCGGGCGCCGCCAGCGAGTAGGCAACGCGCGGCGCTCTAGGGCGGGTGTTACCGCCGCTCATCACAACACGTAACAAAGCCGGGGTTTACGGTAACGGAATCCCGGCTTTTTTCTGCCCAGAGAAATGATGAAAATATTAACTATATGATTTTAAAGGAAAAATAAAAACTGGCACGCTGAATGCTTTATCTCTTGCACAACAACAATAACAAGCATGACCCACGATAATAAAAATAAGACGTAACGGCTTCAGCACAATAAGAACAAGATCGCAGAAGGCGCAGCTAACTGATTATTTTGGAGAGGACCGCCTCTCGGTTCCACAGCCAGACAGATAACAACAATAAATGTCGACGGACACCACCCCAGGGTGAGGTCTCGGGCCTGAGGTAGCGTCAGCATCCAAAATAATCCGTTCGCTCTTGCTCCCACTCGGGAGGTACTCCGGACTCGATCCGGAACAGGCACCCAACAAGAACAACAGCCTGCATAACAAGAACGACGTAACGCACCACTTAAGGGGAGCCTCGGCTCCCCTTGTCGTTTCCCGCCCCGGCCTGCCCCCACCCTGCTTACGCCCCAGAGCCACCTGATGCTAGAATCCGCGCTATTTCTGCGCCGTTCCTTTATTCTGGCCGCTCAATTCGTCATACAGTGCCCTCCATGCTGAAAAAGCTGTTCAAGTCCTTTCGCTCGCCGCTGCGCCGTGCGCACCAGCCCCACAGCACGCCGCACGTGCTGAACACCAACCAGCACCCGATCCAGCGCGGGCAGATCAGCCGCCACGCCATCAGCGTGGTGGAGCGCCTGCAAAACGCCGGCTACGAGGCCTATCTGGTTGGCGGCTGCGTGCGCGACCTGCTGCTGGGCATCGAGCCCAAGGATTTCGACGTCGCCACCAGCGCCACGCCGGAGCAAGTGCGGGCCGAGTTTCGCAATGCACGGGTGATCGGTCGCCGTTTCAAGCTGGTGCATGTGCACTTCGGCCGCGAGATCATCGAAACCGCCACGTTCCGCGCCAATCATCCGGAGGGCGACGAGGAAGAGAACAGCAACCAGTCCTCGCGCAACGAGAGCGGTCGCATCCTGCGTGACAACGTGTACGGCACTCTGGAAGACGACGCCCAGCGCCGCGATTTCACCATCAACGCGCTGTACTACGATCCGGTTTCCGAGCGGATTCTCGACTACGCCAACGGCATGCACGACATCCGCAACAACTTGGTGCGGCTGATCGGCAACCCGACTCAGCGCTACCAGGAAGACCCGGTGCGCATGCTGCGCGCCGTGCGTTTCGCCGCCAAGCTGGACTTCGACATCGAGAAGCACAGCGCCGACCCGATCCACGACCTGGCGCACCTGCTGGGTGGCATCCCGGCCGCGCGGCTGTTCGATGAAGTGCTCAAGCTGTTCCTCAGCGGCTACGCCATCTACACCTATGATCTGCTGGTCGATTACGGCCTGTTCGGCCAACTGTTCCCGGCCAGTGCCGCGGCGCTGCGCCAGAACCCGGAATACACCGACACGCTGATTCGCAACGCCCTGGACAACACCGACCTGCGCATCCAGCAAGGCAAGCCGGTCACCCCGGCCTTCCTGTTCGCCGCCCTGCTCTGGCCGGCCCTGCCGGCGCGGGTGATCCGCCTTCAGGAGCGTGGCATGCCGGCCATCCCGGCCATGCAGGAAGCGGCCCACGAGTTGATCGCCGAGCAGTGCCAGCGCATCGCCGTGCCGAAACGCTTCACCCTGCCGATCCGCGAGATCTGGGACATGCAGGAACGCCTGCCACGGCGCAGCGGCAAGCGCGCCGATCTGCTGCTGGAAAACCCGCGCTTCCGAGCCGGTTACGACTTCCTGCTGCTGCGCGAAAGCGCCGGCGAGGAAACCGGCGGCCTGGGCGACTGGTGGACCGAGTATCAGGACGCCAGCGACAACGACCGCCGGGTGATGATCCGCAACCTGTCGGGCAAGGACGAGCCCGGCAGCGCGCCGCGCAAACGTCGTCGCAGCGGTGGCGCCAAGCGCAAGCGCGCGCCTCAGAACGGCGGCGCCGGCGAGTAAGTGATGGAACGCGTCTATATCGGCCTGGGCAGCAACCTGGCCGACCCCGCCGAACAACTGCGCCAGGCACTGGCGGCACTCGAGCAGTTGCCGCACACGCGCCTGGCCGCAACGTCCTCTTTCTACGCCAGCGACTCGTTGCTGCCCGGCCAGCCCCGTTACACCAATGCCGTCGCGGCGCTGGATACCGGGTTGCAACCGCTGCAGCTACTCGATGCGCTACAGGCCATCGAGCAGGATCAGGGCCGAGAGCGCAGCGAGCGCTGGGGGCCGCGCACCCTGGATCTGGACATCGTGCTGTTCGGCCAAAGGCTGATCGACGAGCCGCGCCTGCGCGTGCCGCACTACCACATGCATGCCCGCGCGTTCGTGCTCTATCCCCTGGCCGAGATCGCCAGCGAAGACCTGCAACTGCCCGACGGTCGCCCACTGAGCGAACTACTGGCAGCCTGTCCATTCGAGGGCCTGGAGCGCCTGCTGCCCTGATGCGCCGAGCACCCAGCCAGCGGTAACGGCGTAACAGCGCGGTAACACATTCGATTGACTTGCGCCGTTGCCATCGGGACTATAGCCACCCATTGCCCCCTGCCGGGGCCACATTGAAGCAGCGCTGCTGCCCCTTCGATGCCAACGTGAACCTGCTCAACGAGAGCCTGCCCGAACAGGCCCGCACAGGTTCCGAGTGAGGATACGTTCATGCCTGATGTAACCCTGACCACCCTGCGAGCGCTCAAGCAGAAGGGTGAAAAAATCACCATGTTGACCTGTTACGACGCCACCTTTGCCGATGCCTGCAGCAAGGCCGGCGTTGAGGTGCTGCTGATCGGTGACTCACTGGGCATGGTGCTGCAGGGGCACGACAGCACCCTGCCAGTGAGCATGGCCGATACCGTCTACCACACCGCCAGCGTCAAGCGCGGCAACGCCGGCGCACTGATCGTCGCCGACCTGCCGTTCATGGCCAACGCCACCCTGGAGCAGACCCTGCACAACTCGGGCCTGCTGATGCAGGCTGGTGCTCACATGGTCAAGGTCGAAGGCGCCGCCTGGTTGGCCGAGTCGATCAGCAAACTGGCCGAACGTGGCGTGCCGGTTTGCGCGCACATGGGCCTGACGCCCCAGGCGGTGAACATCCTCGGTGGCTACAAGGTGCAGGGCCGCGAGCACAACCAGGCGCGCCAGATGGTTGCCGATGCCGTCGCCCTGGAGCAGGCCGGCGCCGCCATGCTGCTACTCGAATGCGTGCCGAGCGACCTGGCGGGTGAAATCGCCCGTGCGGTGAAGGTGCCGGTGATCGGCATCGGTGCCGGCCCGCAAACCGACGGCCAGGTGCTGGTGCTGCACGACATGCTCGGCCTGTCGCTCAGCGGCCGGGTGCCGAAATTCGTGAAGAACTTCATGGGCGGCCAGGCGAGCATCCAGGGCGCCCTCGCCGCCTACGTCGCCGAGGTCAAGGCGGTGAGCTTCCCGGCTGCCGAGCACGGATTCTCCGCATGAACACCGTCAAGACCGTGCGCGAGCTGCGCGCCGCCGTGGCTCAGGCCCGCCAGGAAAGCAAGCAGATCGGCCTGGTGCCGACCATGGGCAACCTGCACGCCGGCCACGCCGCGCTGGTGGAAAAAGCCGCCCAGCGCACCGATTTCGTGGTCGCCAGCATCTTCGTCAACCCGATGCAGTTCGGCCCGGCCGAGGATCTCGACAAGTACCCACGCACCTTGCAGGCTGACCAGCAGCGCCTGATCGACGCGGGCTGCCACCTGCTGTTTCACCCTGGCGTCGAGGAGATGTATCCCGGCGGCATGGGCGAGCAGACGCGCGTCAGTGTGCCTGGCGTTTCCGAAGGGCTGTGCGGCGCCAGTCGCCCGGGGCACTTCGAAGGCGTGGCCACGGTGGTCACCAAGCTGTTCAACATGGTGCAGCCGGATCTGGCGGTGTTCGGCCAGAAGGACTTCCAGCAACTGGCGGTGATCCGCACGATGGTGCGCGACCTGAACATGCCGATCCAGATCATCGGCGAGCCGACGGTACGCGCCGAGAGCGGCCTGGCGCTGTCCTCGCGCAACGGCTACCTCAGCGACGAGCAGCGCGAGACCGCCAGCGTGCTCTATCGTTCGCTCAAGCACATCGCCGGGGCCATCCAGGGCGGCGCACGCGATGTGCCGGAACTGCTTGCCGACGCCCAGCGCCAGCATGCCGCCGCAGGCCTGCGCGCCGATTACCTGGAAGTGCGCGAGGCTCAGAGCCTGCGCGCGGTCAGCCCTGGTGATCGCGAGCTGGTGGTGCTGGTGGCGGCTTATCTGGGTAACACCCGGCTGATCGATAACTTGAGTTTCACCCTGGATCAGGGCTACTGAAATCCCTCTGCACGCGTACACTGAAAAGCCCGGACGATCTGCCGGGCTTTTTAATGCCCGAATCATCGCCAACCGAAGCCTCAACAAGGAAGCCCCATGGCGTACCACCGTCAGCCGCTCGATGTTCTCGCCCTACCCACCTGGCAGGCGTTGCAACAGCACCGCCAGGCCATGCAGCACTTCAGCATGCGCGATGCCTTCGCCGGCAATGCGCGGCGTTTCGAGCAGTTCTCGCTGAGCAGTTGCGGGCTGTTTCTCGACTATTCGAAGAACCTCGCCAGCGACGAGACCATTGCCCTGCTGATGGCCCTGGCCCGCGAAGTCGGCCTGGAGCAGTCGATCCGCGCCATGTTCGACGGCGAGAAACTCAATGCTTCGGAAGGCCGCCCGGCGCTGCACACCGCCCTGCGTCGGCCATTGGGCGACAAGGTATTGGTCGATGGCGTGGACGTGATGCCCCAGGTGCAGCGCGTGCTGCAGCAGATGACCGAACTGGTCGGGCGCATTCACAGCGGCCTGTGGCGCGGCTTCACCGAAAAGCCGATCACCGATGTGGTGAACATCGGCATCGGCGGCTCTTTCCTCGGCCCGCAGCTGGTCTCCGAGGCGCTGCTGCCGTTCGCCCAGCGCGGCGTGCGCTGCCATTACCTGGCCAATATCGACGGCAGCGAATTCCACGAGCTGTCGGCCAAGCTGCAAGCCGAAACCACTCTGTTCATCGTTTCGTCGAAATCCTTCGGCACCCTGGAAACCCTCAAGAATGCACAGGCCGCGCGCGGCTGGTACCTGGCCCAGGGCGGCTCGGAAGCCGAGCTGTACCGGCACTTCATCGCCGTGTCGAGCAACCGCGAGGCAGCGGTGAGTTTCGGCATCCGCGAGGAAAACATCTTCCCGATGTGGGACTGGGTCGGCGGGCGTTATTCGCTGTGGTCGGCCATCGGCTTGCCGATCGCCCTGTCCATCGGCATGTCCAACTTCAAGGAGCTGCTGGCTGGGGCCTACAGCATGGACATGCACTTCAAGACCGCGCCGTTCGAGGAGAACATGCCGGTGCTGATGGCCCTGCTGGGTATCTGGTACGGCAATTTCTGGGATGCCCAAAGCCAGGCGATCCTGCCGTACGATCACTACCTGCGCAACATCACCAAGCACCTGCAGCAGCTGGACATGGAGTCCAACGGCAAGAGCGTGCGCCAGGACGGCAGCCCGGTCAGCGGCGCCACCGGCCCGGTGATCTGGGGCGGCGTGGGCTGTAACGGCCAGCACGCCTATCACCAGTTGCTGCACCAGGGCAGCCAATTGATCCCAGCGGACTTCATCGTGCCGGTGGTAAGCTTCAACCCGGTCGCCGACCACCACCAGTGGCTGTACGCCAACTGCCTGTCGCAGAGCCAGGCGCTGATGCTCGGCAAGTCCCGCGAGGAAGCGCAAGCCGAGCTGCGCGCCAAGGGCATGGGCGAGGACGACGTGCAGCGCCTGGCGCCGCACAAGGTGATTCCTGGCAACCGGCCGAGCAACACCCTGGTGCTGGAGCGCATCAGCCCGCGTCGCCTCGGCGCACTGGTGGCGCTGTACGAGCACAAGGTGTTCGCCCAGAGCGCTATCTGGGGCATCAACGCCTTCGACCAGTGGGGCGTGGAGCTCGGCAAGGAACTGGGCAAGGGCGTCTACTCGCGCATGGTCGGTAGCGAGCCGAGCGCCGCGGAAGACGGCTCTACCCAGGGCCTGATCAACTACTTCCGCGGGCGCCACCGCGGTTGAGCAGGATTGCAGGCGCCCGGCAACGGACGCCGGCAATCCGCTGCACCCTCGCCCTAAAACTTGGCTGCTACCCTTAGTGTCGATTGGGTGTCTCTAAAAACGTTGGCGAGGCAGTCAGCGCAAGGCAAAAACAGGCGAAAAAGCGGAGTGTACGAGCTGTACATGAGCATTTTGATTGGACTCGCATCCGAGCCTGTTTTTAACGCCGCGCTGACAACGCAGGTAGTTTTTAGAGGCGCCCATGCGGATATAACAACAAAGGGTACCCGCCATGTCTCTTCCTCACCGCTATCCCGTCAGCGACGCCGCCCGCCAGCGTACGCACCTCGACGCCGCCGCCTACCAACGCCTCTACCGCCAGTCGGTCGACGACCCACAGACCTTTTGGGGCGAGCAGGCCGAGGCTTTTCTCGACTGGTTCAAACCCTGGGACGACGTCTGCAGTGGCAGCCTGAGCAAGGGTGACATCCGCTGGTTCTCCGGCGGCCAGCTGAACATCAGCCACAACTGCATCGACCGCCACCTGGCCACGCGTGGCGACCAGGTCGCGCTGATCTGGGAAGGCGACGACCCGAAGGATTCGGCCTCCATCACCTACAAGCAGTTGCACGAGCAGGTCTGCCGCTTGGCCAACGTGCTCAAGAAGCGCGGCGTGAAGAAAGGCGACCGGGTGTGCATCTACATGCCGATGGTGCCCGAGGCGGCCTACGCCATGCTCGCCTGCACGCGCATCGGCACCGTGCATTCGGTGGTATTCGGCGGCTTCTCGCCGGACGCGCTGCGCGACCGCATTCTCGACGCCGACTGCCGTACGGTGATCACCGCCGACGAAGCGGTACGCGGTGGCAAGCTGATCCCGCTCAAGCGCAACGTCGACAAGGCCATGGCGAGCTGCCCCAAGGTGTCCACCGTGCTGGTGGTGAAACGCACCGGCAACGCGGTCGGCTGGGATGAGAAGCGCGACCTCTGGTACGGCGAGGCCGTGCAGCAGGTAGACGCCGACTGCCCCGCCGAGCCGATGGATGCCGAGGACCCGCTGTTCATTCTCTACACCTCGGGTAGCACCGGCAAGCCCAAGGGCGTGCTGCACAGCACCGCCGGCTACCTGCTGCAGGCAGCGATGACCCACAAGTACGTGTTCGACTACCACGACGGTGACATCTACTGGTGTACTGCCGATGTCGGCTGGGTCACCGGGCACAGCTACATCGTCTACGGCCCGCTGGCCAACGGCGCCACCAGCCTGATCTTCGAGGGTGTGCCCAACTACCCGGATACCTCGCGCTTCTGGCAGGTGATCGACAAGCACCAGGTGAACATCTTCTACACCGCGCCGACCGCCCTGCGCGCGCTGATGCGCGAGGGCGAGGCGCCGGTGAAGAAAACCTCGCGCAGCAGCCTGCGCCTGCTCGGCAGCGTCGGTGAGCCGATCAACCCGGAGGCCTGGGAGTGGTACTTCAAGGTGGTCGGCGAGCAGCGCTGCCCCATCGTCGA
This sequence comes from Pseudomonas sp. PA15(2017), assembly GCF_001945395.1. Taxonomy (GTDB): domain Bacteria; phylum Pseudomonadota; class Gammaproteobacteria; order Pseudomonadales; family Pseudomonadaceae; genus Aquipseudomonas. The sequence continues at coordinate 28,614 of NZ_MSXV01000045.1, forward strand.
CACCTGGTGGCAGACCGAAACCGGCGCCATCATGATCACCCCGCTGCCCGGTGCCACCGATCTCAAGCCGGGCTCGGCGACGCGGCCGTTCTTCGGCGTGCAGCCGGTACTGCTCGACGAACAGGGCAAGGAAATCGACGGCCCGGGCGCCGGCGTGCTGGCGATCAAGGCCAGCTGGCCGGGCCAGATCCGCAGCGTGTATGGCGATCACAAGCGCATGCTGGAAACCTACTTCACCGCCTACCCTGGCTACTATTTCAGCGGTGACGGCGCGCGTCGCGACGAGGATGGCTACTGGTGGATCACCGGGCGCATCGACGATGTGATCAACGTCTCCGGCCACCGCATCGGTACCGCCGAGGTGGAAAGCGCCCTGGTGCTGCACGACGCCGTGGCCGAGGCCGCCGTGGTCGGCTACCCCCATGACGTCAAGGGCCAGGGCATCTACGCCTTCGTCACCACCATGAACGGCGTGGAGCCGAGCGACGAATTGAAGAAGGAGTTGCTCAGCCTGGTCGGCAAGGAAATCGGCAGCTTCGCCAAGCCGGAACTGATCCAGTGGGCGCCGGGCCTGCCGAAGACCCGCTCGGGCAAGATCATGCGGCGCATCTTGCGCAAGATCGCCTGCAACGAGCTGGACACCCTGGGCGACACCTCGACCCTGGCCGATCCGGCGGTGGTCGACAGCCTGGTGGCCGAGCGACTCAACACCTGACCAACGCGCCCCGGTATCGTCGCGCTCGTCCACAGGCTACGTCCATCAGCGCTGTAGCCCAGTGGCGAGCGCCGCGATACCCGGAGCACGCTCAAACCAACCTCGGCTTGTGGCCGGCATTCGCGCGCATTAGGCTCGCGCCATGGAAATTATCCGCCGCCGTATCGAACGCCAGGTGCTCAGTCTCAGTGGCATCTCCCTCGGCCAGATCGACTTCGAGAATCCCAAAGGCGACCCCGGCCTGTTCGGCCCGGACGCCGTGTGCTGGCGCATCCACGGCGACTTCACCAGCATGCTGATCGGCGGTATCACCGCCCTGCTGCTGCAGGCCCTGCACCCGCTGGCACTGGCCGGCGTGTGGGATCACTCCAATTTCCGCGAAGACCTGCTCGGCCGCCTGCGCCGCACCGGCCAGTTCGTATCCGGCACCACCTTCGCCAGCCGGGCCGACGCCGACTGGCTGATCGACAAGGTCAGGCGCATTCACCTGCACGTGGTCGGCACCGCGCCGGATGGCCGCCGGTACAGCGCCAGCGATCCCGAGCTGCTGACCTGGGTGCACGTGGCCGAGGTGCACAGCTTTCTGCAGGCCCACCTGCGTTACCTCGACCCCGAGATGAGTGGCGCCGATCAGGATCGCTACTACGCCGAGATCGCGCTGGTGGCCGAGCGGCTGGGCGCGCGCGGCGTACCTCGCAACCGGGTACAGATGGACAGCTACCTGCAGCGCATGCGAGGCCAGTTGCTGTGCGACGAACGCTCGCGGGAAATCCTGCGCATCCTGCTGGCAGCGCCCGCACCCAGCCGGCTGGCTGCACCGGTGGGCAAGCTGTTCATGCAGGCCGGCATCGACCTGCTGCCTGACTGGGCCCAGCAGATGCTCGACCAACCCATGACGCCGCTGCGCAGCCGCCTGGTACGCAGCGGCGTGCATGGCATCGCGCCGATCATTCGCTGGGCGGTGCGCAGTGGTTCGCTGCACCGATCGCGTGTTCGTATGGGCCTGCCGCCGTATTGAGAACCCGCTCGAGGCCCGGCGCACCAGTCGGGCAATCAACGCCGCAGCGCCGACGCTCAGCGGGCATTTAGCGATTGCGAGGGTGGTAGACTGCGCGCCCCTTTTCTACGAGTCGCTGCCATGCCGTCTCTCGACCAGGCAGTGCGCGCCGCACTCGCCAATCGCCACGCCCTGATCGCCGAGTTGCACGCGCAGAACACCGACTGCTATCGCCTGTTCCATGGCAGCCAGGAAGGCGCCGGCGGCCTGACCGTCGACCGCTACGGCCCGCAACTGATGGTGCAGAGCTTTCACCAGACGCTCGACCGCGCCGAGTTGCTGGCCCTGCAAGCGCTCGTCGACGAATTCCTCGGGCTGCAGACGGCGCTGGTCTACAACGACCGCTCCAAGGGCAACTCGCGCATCGACCGCAGTGACCCGGTCTACGTCGCCGAAGACGCGGCGCTGGTCGACCTGGTCGGCCAGGAATGGGGCCTCAACTACCGGGTGCGTGGCCGCCACGCCGGGCAGGACCCACTGTTGTTTCTCGACCTGCGCAACGCCCGCGGCTGGGTGCAGCGTCACAGCGCGGGCAAAAGCGTGCTCAACCTGTTCGCCTACACCTGTGGCGTGGGCCTGAATGCCGCCGCAGGCGGTGCGCGCGACGTGGTGAACCTCGACTTCGCCGAAGGCAACCTGGCGGTCGGCCGCGAAAATGGCGCGCTCAACCCGGCTCTGCCAGCCATGCAGTTCGTGCAATCGGATTACTTCCCGGCGATTCGGCAATGGGCTGGGCTGCCCATTGCTGCGCGCCGTGGCCAGAAACTACCGAGCTACCCGCGCCTGGAACAGCGCCAGTTCGACCTGGTGTTTCTCGACCCGCCCGCCTGGGCCAAGAGCGCCTTCGGCACCGTCGACCTGCTGCGCGATTACCAGAGCCTGCTCAAGCCGGCGATTCTCGCCACCGCCGAGGACGGCGCCCTGGTGTGCTGCAACAACCTGGCGAAAATGCCCATGGACGAGTGGCGTGAACAGGTGCTGCGCTGCGCCAGCAAGCTCGGCCGCCTGGTACGCGAGCACGAACAGCTGCCGCCGGCAGCGGACTTTCCCTCCAACGATGGCAATCCTCCGCTCAAGACCCTGGTTCTGCATTTCTGACCGGGCCGCCCACCCTTCCCGCGGAACCTAGGCTCCATGCCATAATCCAAGGCACTCCCGCCAGGAAGATGAAGCGAAACCATGCCCAAAGGATTGCTCCGCGCCGCCACCGCCCTGTTGATCGCCGTGGGGCTGTATAGCCTGATCGGCTTCCTGATCCTGCCGGGTGTTGCCCTGCGCATCGCCAATCAGCAACTGGAGAACTACGCCACTCAGCCGGCGCGGCTGGATCGCCTGCAGTTCAACCCCTTCACCCTGGAGCTGAAATCGTGGGGCCTGCACCTGGGTGAGCCCGGCAAGAGACAGCTGGCCTTCGAACACCTGGCGGTCGACCTGCAGTTGGACAGTCTGTGGAGCGGCGCCCTGCACCTGGCGAACGTCAGCCTGGTCAAGCCGCACACCGAGGTGCGCTTCAGCAAGGACGGTGCCCTCAACCTGGCGCAGCTGTTCAAGCTGCCACCCAGCGAGCCCAAGCCCGATGAGCCGAGCGAGCCGTTCCCGCTGCGCATCGACCGCATCGAACTCGTTGGCGGCAACCTGCGCTTTCAGGACCTGCGCCCGCAGGAGCCGATCGACATCCACTACGACGACCTGAACCTCGAGCTGCATAACCTCAGCACCCTGCCCGACGACAACGCCGACATGACCTTGGTGGCCACCGGCCCGGCCGGCGGGCGTATCGACTGGCGCGGCGAGCTGAGCATCAGCCCGTTCAGCTCCAGCGGCACCCTGAAGATCACCGATGAGCCGATGCGGGCGTTCTGGCCCTACGTGCGCAACGCCGTACCGCTGGTGCTCGAACAGGGCGTGGTGAACCTCAGCACCGATTATCGACTGGATCTGCGCAAGGGCACCGAGCTGACCCTCAGCAACACACATATCAAAGCCGCACCGTTCGCCATGAAAACGCCGGACGGCAAGCCGCTGGTCAAGCTGCAATCGCTGGAGGTCAGCGAAACCTCGCTGGATCTGGCCAAGCAGCAGGTGGTGATCGGCAAGGTGCGTGGGCAGAGGCTGGAAGCCTGGGCGAGCCGTGAAAAGGATGGCGAGCTGGACTGGCAGAAGCTGTTCGCCGGCGAGCCACAGCAAGCACAGGCGCCAACGGACGATGGCAAACAACCGAACGCTGGCCAGAGCGGCAGTCAAGCCAAGTCCCCGGCCAAGGAGCCGGCCAAGCCCTGGCAGGTGCAGGTCAAGGACGTGCAACTGCGCGACTATCACGCCCACCTGGTGGACCGCGTACCAGACGACGAAGTGGCCGTCGAGCTTGGCCCGCTCGATCTGGACATGCAGAACTTCGACAGCCTGGGCACCTCGCCCTTCACGCTCAAACTGGATACCGGCGTCGGCAAACAGGGCAAGCTGCAGGCCGAGGGCCAAGTGCAACTGAGCCCGACCATCGCCAGCCTGAAAGTCGCCACCCGCACCATCGACCTGCGCACGGCCCAGGCCTATATCAGCCCCTTCGTGCACCTGGAGCTGCGCAGCGGCCTGCTGAGCAGTGACCTCGACGTCGCCCTCACCGGCACAGAACCCTTGGCGCTGCGCGTGCAGGGCAAGGCGCAAGTGACCCAGCTGCATACTCTCGACACCCTCAAGGAACGCGACCTGCTGCGCTGGAAGCAGCTGGACCTGGGCGGCATCGACTACCGCCACGGCGAGCGCCTGGACATCGAGCGGGTGGACCTGGAACAGCCCTACGCACGCTTCATCATCAACGAAGACCTGACCACCAACGTCAACGAACTGATCATCAAGCAACCAGCCGGCAACGCCTCGCAGGCGAAGGCGTCTGCCGATACCGCTACGGACAAGCCACTGGCGATCCGCATTGGCGAGGTCAGCTTGAAAGACGGCTCGGCCAACTTCGCCGACTTCAGCCTCCGGCCCAACTTCGCCACCGCCGTGCAGCAGCTCAACGGCCGCATCGGCACCCTCGACAGCACCGCCAACAAGGCCGCACCGGTGAACATCACCGGCAAGGTGGATCGCTACGCGCCGGTCAGCATCAAGGGCAGCCTGACGCCTTTCGACCCGCTGCAGAGCCTGGACATCGCCACCCAGTTCCGCCAGGTCGAGCTGACCACCCTGACGCCCTACTCGGGCAAATTCGCCGGCTACCGCATCCGCAAGGGCCGCCTGAACCTGGACCTGCACTACCGCATCAACGACGGCAAACTCAACGCCGAGAACAAGGTGCTGGTCGAGCAACTGCAGCTGGGCGAGAAGGTCGACAGCCCGGACGCCGTCGACCTGCCGATCCGTCTGGCCGTGGCCCTGCTCAAGGACACCCAGGGGCGCATTTCCCTGGAACTGCCGCTGCAGGGCAACCTCAACGACCCGCAGTTCAGCGTCATGCCGATCGTCTGGCAGACCCTGCGCAACCTGGTGCTGCGCACCGCCCAGGCGCCGTTCAAGTTCATCGGTGGGCTGGTCAGTGGCGGCAGCGACATGGACCTCAGTACCGTGCTGTTCGCCCCCGGCAGCGCCGAGCTGGATGGCCAGGCGCGCCAGGCGCTGGACACCCTGGCCAGTGCCCTGCGGGAGCGCCCGGCCCTGCGCCTGGAAATCGAAGGTGCCGCCGCCCAGAGCAGCGATGGCCCGCTGCTCGCCGAACGGCGGCTGGAGCGCGAGTATCAGAACTACTTGTACCGCATCATGCAGCGCCGCGGTGACCAGGTGCCGGCGGGCGCCGAGGCGCTGGTGGTGCCGGATGACGAAAAAGCCCCGCTGCTCGAAGGCATCTATCGCGCGCGTCTCAAGCAGCAGCCTCCAGCCGAATGGGCCACACTGGACGATGATGAGCGTACCGCCAAGCTGCACACGGCGGTGCTCGCTTCCTGGAGCGACAGCCGCGGCCTGCAGCGCGTACTGGCGCAGGAACGCGCGGCGGCGATCAAGGATTATCTGGTGGACCACGACAAACTGGCGGACGAGCGCATCTACCTGCTCGACGTCAACCTCGGCCAGGCCGAACCCGATGGCCGCGTGGCCACTCCCCTACACTTGGGCAGCGAGTGATGAGTATGAAACGACTGGGCCTGTTGCTGGCACTCTGCGCCAGCCCGCTGCCAAGCCACGCCGACACGTTGCGCTGCGGCAGCAAGCTGGTGAATCTTGGTGATCGCACCTTCGAAGTGATGCAGAAATGCGGTGAGCCAGCGTTCCGCGACTCGGTCGGCTACACGGTCGGCCCCTACAACCGGCGCGAAACCAATATCGAGGAATGGGCCTACGAGCCCAGCAACGGCATGTTCACCATCCTGACTTTCGAGGGCAATCGGCTGACGCGCATCGAGCGCAAGCGCCGGCAATGACCATGATCAAGACACTGATTTCCTGCACCCTGCTGGTGCTGCTGGCCGGCACCGCCAATGCCGCGACCTGGCGCTGCGGCAGCGCGCTCGCCAGCACTGGCGATACCACCGCCGAAGTACAGGCCAAATGCGGCGAGCCGAACAACCGCGACTTCGTTGGCTATAAAGACCAGACCGACCGCTACGGCTTCACCCATGAGGTGCAGGTCGAGGAATGGAACTACGGCCCGCGCAACGGCATGAACTACTTCCTGCGTTTCGAGGGCAATCGCCTGGAGCGGATCGACAGCAAGCGCGGCGATTAGCCTGCTGTCCTGATCATTTAGGCGATGGGGAGGCCGCCGCCGCAGAGCCCATGGAACCTGTTCGAAGTCTTCAAGCCAATGTTCGTCGATTTTGGCAGCCAAGTGGCGTGCAGTACCTGTGGGAGCGGGCCATGCCCGCGATTTTTCGCGCGCATGGCGCGCTCCCACAGTGAATCGGCGAACGGTTGCTGTTGCCTGCCAGCAGCCTCTCTCATGTCGCCTGAAACGATCCCGAACAGGTTCTTAGCCGCGAGCGACCTTGACGGCCTCGATGTAGGCTTCGGCGTTGCGCTGATCCTGAATCAGAGCGACGAAGTCATTGCCGTCGGCGTCCTTGGCGTCGAGGTCATGACCGGCCTTGACGAAGAAGCCCAGGAAACGCTCGAAGTCATGATCGCGCAGGCCGCGGTAGGCTTTCACCAGTTTGTGCAGCGACGGCGGCGTGGCGTCGGCCGGCTCCACGGCGAGAAACAGCTTGATCTGCTCATCGCTGATGTCGTCGCCAATCAACTGCTTCTTGTCTTTGCGCATCGCTCACTCCAGCTAACCACTTCACGGGGCCGGCAGTGTAACTCCGGCGCTGCACGCGCTCAACGAAGGGCGCAGCCGGCACCCTTAGCATTCGCCCCGTGCGAGCGGTACGCGACCTAAGTCAACACCCAGGCAACAAGGGCCGCTCTATACTGACGACATTCCTCCCAGGAAGCGCCGCCATGCCCACCCTGTTCGCCGCCTGCCGCCAGAGCCTGCGTAGTGGCTACTCCTGGGCCAGCCTGCGCGGCGACCTGGGCGCCGGCCTCACGGTGGGCATCATCGCCATTCCGCTGGCCATGGCCCTGGCAATAGCCGTTGGCGTGGCGCCGCAACACGGCCTCTATACGGTGCTCGTCGCCGCCCCGTTGATCGCCCTGTGCGGCGGCTCGCGCTTCAATATTTCCGGCCCTACGGCGGCCTTCGTGGTGATTCTGCTGCCGATCACCCAGCAGTTCGGCATCGGCGGGCTGTTGCTGTGCACGGTGATGGCCGGGGTGATCCTGATCGCCCTGGGCCTGCTCAAGGCCGGCCGGCTGATCGAGTTCGTGCCCTACCCGGTGACCCTGGGCTTCACGGCCGGCATCGGCATCGTCATCGCCACCCTGCAGCTCAAGGATCTGCTCGGCCTGCAACTGGCCGGGCAGCCGAGCCACTACGTGCAACAGATGCAGATGCTCTGGCAGGCCCTGCCCGGCATCCAGCCCGGCGATACCCTGGTGGCGCTGGCCTGCCTCGGCGTGTTGCTGGTTTGGCCGCGGCTGGTGCCGCGGGTGCCCGGGCATCTGGTGGCGCTGACGGTCGGCGCGCTGCTGGGCCTGGCACTGGAACGCGGTGGCTTGCCGGTGGCGACGCTGGGCGAGCGTTTCAGCTACAGCGTCGATGGCATCAGTTATCCGGGCATTCCGCCATTTCTGCCAAGCTTCGCCTGGCCCTGGCAATTGCCGGGCGCCGACGGCCAGCCGCTGATGCTGTCGTTCGAATTGATCCGCCAGTTGCTGGCGCCGGCCTTTGCCATCGCCATGCTCGGCGCTATCGAGTCACTGCTTTGCGCGGTAGTGGCCGATGGCATGACAGGCAGCAAGCACGACCCCAATGCCGAATTGCTCGGCCAGGGAATCGGTAACCTGATGGCACCGCTGTTCGGCGGCATCACCGCCACCGCAGCCATCGCCCGCAGCGCCACCAACGTGAGGGCCGGCGCCCGCTCGCCGCTGGCCGCGATCATTCATGCCGGCGTGGTGCTGGCGGCGATCCTGTTTCTCGCCCCGCTGTTCAGCTACCTGCCGATGGCCGCGCTGGCCGCCCTGCTGCTGATGGTGGCGTGGAACATGAGCGAAGCCCATCACGTGGCCCACACCCTGCGCATCGCGCCACGCAGTGACGTGCTGGTGCTGCTCACCTGCCTGCTGCTGACGGTGCTGTTCGACATGGTGCTGGCGGTGGGCGTCGGCCTGCTGCTGGCCGCCGGGCTGTTCATCAAGCGCATGAGCGAGCTGACCGATGCCAGGCGCCTGCCGCGCAACGGCCATCAGGCCCTGAGCGACCTGCCCGAACACGTGCTGGCCCTGGCCATCCGCGGGCCGCTGTTCTTTGGCGCAGCGCAGCGCACCCTGGAGGCGCTGCGCCGGCTCGACCCGCGTATCCGCGTGGTGATTCTGGATGTCAGCGCGGTGCCAATGCTCGACATGACCGCCCTCGCCGCCCTGCACAGCACCGTGCTCGAGTACCGCAAGCAGGGCATCGCCCTGATCGTCAGCGGCGCGTCACCGTCGTTACGCCTGAAGCTTCGTCGGGCCGGCCTGCAACAGGCCCACGGGCGCCTCAGCTACGCCCGCGATCTGCCACAGGCGAGGGCGATCTGCGAACGCTGGCCAAGCGACACCTGAACCGCGCGCCAGACAGCCGAGGGGCTTGGAAGCCATTCACGATCTTTCGGCTCGATTTCAGCGCTTTGCCTGCAAAGTGGCGGTAGCGGACATCGGCGTAATACCTGTGGGAGCGCGCCATGCCCGCGATTTTTCGCGCGCATGGCGCGCTCCCACAGTGGATCAGCGAATGGCTGCTATTGCCTTGTAGCCGTCTCTTCATGTCGCCAAAAAGACCGTGAACAGGCTCTCAGAGCCCCTTGACCGCGAAAATGCCCGGCGCGTTGCGCCAGTAGCCCTTGTAGTCCATGCCATAACCGAAAATATAGCGGTCGATACATGGCAGGCCGACGTAATCGGCTTTCAGGTCCGGACGCGCCTTGCGGTCGTGATCCTTGTCGATCAGCACCGCGGTGTGCACGTTGGCGGCACCGGCGTGGTGACAGAAATCGATGATCGCGCCCAGGGTGTGCCCTTCGTCGAGGATGTCATCGATGATCAGCACGTCGCGGTCGATGAACGACACTTCCGGCTTGGCCTTCCAGAACAGCTCGCCGCCGCTGGTCTGGTTGCGGTAGCGGCTGGCGTGCAGGTAGCTGGCTTCCAGGGGGAAGTCGAGCTGGGTCAACAGCTTGCCGGAGAAGATCAGCCCGCCGTTCATCACGCAGAACACCACCGGGTTGCGTTCGGCCAGATCGGCATTGATGGCGGCCGCGACGCGGGTGATGGCGGCTTCCACGTCGGCTTCGCTGTACAGGCAGTCGGCTTCGGCCATGACTTGGCGGATGTGGGCGAGATCGGCAGACATATCGTGTCCTCGTAGGCGGGCCGGCATGGCGCCGCGTGGGTGGCCCCGGCGCAGGAACTGATCACAGGGTCAGAAAAAAGCCGGCAACGTTACGCATCCGCCCGACAAGGCGCAAGCGCCGTCGTCGACGCGCGACAGGTGGCATAAGCGTTGCTCGGCGATTGTAAAAAGTTCCACATCCGCAGCGCCAAATTGCAACGCAATGCTTTAATCTAGCGTGTTTTTGTCCATTTTTGCCGGAGACCCTGCAATGCCCGTTCTCGAGATCCGCCACCCGCTGATTCGCCACAAGATCGGCCTCATGCGCCGCGCGGATATCAGTACCAAGAACTTCCGTGAGCTGGCCCAGGAAGTGGGCGCCCTGCTCACTTATGAGGCGACCAAGGATCTGCGCCTGGAAACCTATGAAATCGAAGGCTGGGCGGGTCCGGTGCAGGTCGAGAAGATCTCCGGCAAGAAGATCACCGTGGTGCCGATCCTGCGCGCCGGCATCGGCATGCTCGACGGCGTGCTCAGCCTGATCCCCGGCGCCAAGGTCAGCGCCGTCGGCGTGGCCCGCAACGAGGAAACCCTGCAGGCGCATACCTACCTGGAAAAACTGGTACCGGAAATCAACGAGCGCCTGGCGATGATCATCGACCCGATGCTCGCCACCGGTAGCTCCATGGTCGCCACCATCGACCTGCTGAAGAAAGCCGGCTGCAAGGAAATCCGCGCCATGGTGCTGGTCGCCGCCCCCGAAGGCATCAAGACGGTGAACGAGGCGCACCCCGACGTGCAGATCTACACCGCGTCCATCGATCAGTGCCTCAACGAGCACGGTTACATCATCCCGGGGCTGGGTGATGCTGGCGACAAGATCTTCGGCACCAAGCAGAAGGACGCCTGATCGATGCACGACGAATTCAACGACCCGTTGTGGCGGCAGGTGCTGTCCGGCGCGCAGATGCTCTTCGTGGCCTTTGGCGCGCTGGTGCTGATGCCGCTGATCACCGGCCTGGACCCCAACGTGGCGCTGTTTACCGCCGGCCTGGGCACCATCCTGTTCCAGATCGTCACCGGTCGTCAGGTGCCGGTGTTCCTGGCCTCGAGCTTCGCGTTCATCACCCCGATCATTCTCGCCAAGGGCCAGTTCGGCCTGGCGGAAACCATGGGCGGCGTGGTCGCGGCGGGCTTCGTCTACACCTTTCTCGGCCTGGCCGTGAAGATCAAGGGCACCGGTTTCATCGACCGTTTGCTGCCGCCGGTGGTAATCGGCCCGGTGATCATTTCCATCGGCCTGGCCATGGCGCCGATCGCCGCCAACATGGCCATGGGCAAGGCCGGTGACGGTAGCGTGCTGCTGCCCTACAGCACGGCGATGTGGATTTCCATGCCGACCCTGCTGACCACCCTGATCGTCGCCGTGTTCGGCCGTGGCATCTTCCGCCTGGTACCGATCATCTCCGGAATCCTGGTGGGCTTCGCCCTGTCGATCTATTTCGGCGCTCTGGACCTGAGCCATGTGGCCGACGCGCCCTGGCTGGCGGTACCGGCGTTCACCGCGCCGGCGTTCAACTGGCAGGCAATCCTGTTCATCGTACCGGTGGCCCTGGCGCCGGCCATCGAGCACATCGGCGGTGTGATCGCCGTGGGCAGCGTGACCGGCAAGAACTACCTGAAGAAGCCGGGCCTGCACCGCACCCTGTTCGGCGACGGCCTGGCCACTTCGGCTGCCGGCCTGTTCGGCGGCCCGCCCAACACCACCTACGCCGAAGTCACCGGCGCGGTGATGCTGACCAAGGCCTACAACCCGAAGATCATGACCTGGGCGGCGATCTTCGCCATCACCCTGGCGTTCATCGGCAAGTTCGGCGCCATCCTGCAGAGCATTCCGGTGCCGGTAATGGGCGGCATCCTGTGCCTGTTGTTCGGCTCCATCGCCGCGGTGGGCATGAACACCCTGATCCGCCACAGTGTCGACCTCAGCGAAGCGCGCAACTTGGTGATCGTTTCGGTAACCCTGGTGTTCGGCATCGGCGGCGTGCTGATCGGCACCGGCGACGGCCCGGATGACTTCGGCCTCAAAGGCATCGCCCTGTGCGCCATCGTCGCCATCGCCCTGAACCTGATCCTGCCCGGTAACGATGGCTGGAAGAAGAAGAGTGCCGACGAGGCGCCCGACATCTGACAGCCTGTTGATGATCTTTCGGCTCGACTTCAGCGCTTTGATTGCAAAGTGGCGGGAGCGGACTCTCGGCGGTCAATTGTGGGAGCGGGCCATGCCCGCGAAATCGCGGGCACGGCCCGTTCCCACAGGTATACGCTGATGTCCGCTTCTGCCTTGTAGCGGTCTGTTCAATATCGGCCGAAAAGATCGTGAACAGGTTTTGCGAGAAAGAAAAAAGCCCCGCACGCGGGCGTAATGCTGTTCACTTAAGCATTTGAGTCCAAGCCGGGGTTTCTAGAAAATCCGATACCAGCCTCCTGGTATCGGATTTTTTATGCCCATTCAGCAGCAACTGCTCGACCTCGGCGATCTCTTCAACTTCTCCGACCTCAGCACTTTCACACAGAACATCCCTGTTGAATGGGTCGCCAGTGCGCTCAATCTCTCCGCTCAAGCCACTATTCGGCGCAGGCGTCTGCCGAGTGATCAGGTGCTTTGGCTGGTGCTGGGCATGGCCTTGTTCCGCGATGAGCCTGTGCACGAGGTGGCCAGACGCCTGAATATCTGTGCCCAAGGCCTGGCTTCCGATCAGTTGCTGGCGCGCAGCGGAATCACCGAAGCGCGTAAGCGACTGGGAGCTGACCCGGTCGAATCCTTGTTCCGCCAAACAGGCATGCAGTGGGGTTGCGAGCGCTACGAAGGTGATCAATGGCACGGCTTGCAAGTGTTCGCGGTAGATGGCGCATTACTGAGAACCCCTGATTCTCCTGAGCTGAGGGAGCATTTTGGCTCTGGTAATACGGGCACCGAGCGCCAGACGCCTTTTCCGATGCTGCGCCTAGTTGCCTTGATGAACGTGCGCTCCCACGTGATCCTCGATGCGCAGCTCGGTCCTTATCGCGGCAGTGAGATGCGCTTGGCCGAAACCTTCCTGGGCCAGATTCCGGACAATTCGATCACATTGTTCGACAAAGGCTTTTGGGGAGCTGATTTGCTGCTGAGCATTGCCGATGGGGGAAGCAATCGGCACTGGCTCACGCCAGCTCGCAAGAACCTGGTGATGGAGGAAGTCGAGCGCTATGGCGAGCATGATCGTCGCGTACGGATGAAAGTCTCGCCTCAGGCTCGCAAACGAAACCCGGCTCTCCCCACACACTGGGAAGTGCGCGAGGTCAGCTATCAAAGCCAGGGGTGTATCAGATCGCTGCTCACGTCGCTGCCGGTCGAGGACTACAGCGCAGAAGCGGTCGCCGAACTATATCTGGAACGCTGGGAAATCGAGCTGGGCTTCCGGGATATCAAAAGCTCAATGCAGCAGAATGCGGTAACGCTGCGCAGCAAGAAGGTCGACCTTATTTATCAAGAGGTCTGGGGACTTTTACTGGCTTACAACATCATCCGTCGAGAGGCCAGCCACGCCGCAATAGCCTTTGGCCGAACGCCTTCAGACATACGCTTCAAACCTGCCTGCCAGTACATTGCGGTACAACTGATCGTCATGGCAGCTGCTAATCCGGTATCGGCGACAGGCAGAAGGTTGGCTGAGTTGCGGGGAGGTATCGGAGGGATGTTTCTGGATCACCGTCCAAGGCCGGGAAGAACCAGGACGGTGAAGATTTCCAAAACCCGATATCCAGTGGATCGTAAGGCTGCTCCGCTTAAGTGAACAGCATTACG
>NZ_MSXV01000007.1 GCF_001945395.1 Pseudomonas sp. PA15(2017)
CTGCTCACCTGAAAGGTTGGTCGCGACCTTTCGAATCGTACAAAAGCAAACGCCCCGAACAATGTCGGGGCGTCTGATGGGATCACTACCTGCATCAGCGACTTTTCACACGCTCTGAAAGGCCGCGATTTTATTATGAGCGGAGCGGGCTCGACCAGGTTGCTGCGGCCGAGCCTGGCTTGCGTCAGAAGCGGTAGGTCAGAGAAGCGCCCAGACCATGGGCACTGTTCTTGTAGGTGGCGTTGTAGCTACCGCGAGCCGGGCTCGCGCGGTTGATCTCGACTTCTTCTTCCTTGAGGTAGGAGTAGGCCAGGTCGATGGTCATGTCGTCGGTCGGGCTCCAGCCGGCGCCCAGGCTGAAGATCGTCCGGTCGCCGGATGGGATACGCGGCGAACGATCGGTGTTGTTGGTCGGCGTCTGATCGATGGCGATACCGGTGCGCAGCACCCACTGCGGGTTGACCTTGTAGGACAGGCCGACGGCGTGAGCCCAGGTATCGTGCCACTCCTGCTCTTCGACGATGGTGCCGAGCGAGCCGGCAAATGCACCGCCTACGCCTTCGTTCTCGATGCGCAGCTCCTTGAAGCGGCTCCAGCGCGTCCAGGTGCTACCTGCGTAAAGCGTCCAGGCATCGTTGAGTTCATGAGTGAAGGACACATCCACCGACTCGGGGGTCGTTACATCCAGCGACGCATCATACTTGCCCGCCGATGTACCGATTGCCGGGCCTGGTCCCGAAACACGGGTGTCACCTTCCAGTTCATATTTGACCCGCGAGCGATAGGTCACGCCAACGCGGGTTTGCGGGGTGAATTCGTAGAGCACGCCGGCGTTGAAGCCGACCGCGGTATCGTCACCCTTGATCTTGACCTTGCCGTCATTGGCGCCGGCCGGGCCGAACGGATTGGTCAGCGAGGAGCTCAGTTCGCCTTCGATATGGTTGAACGTCGGGCCGAAACCTACCGACAGCTTGTCGTTGAAGCGATAGCTCAGGGTCGGTTGTACGGTGATGACCCGTACATAACTCTTGTCGGCAAAGTAGCGGCCCTGAAAGCCGTTTTCATACTCGGTGGCGAGGCCGAACGGGACGTAGACGCCAATACCGAATGCCACTTTTTCATCCAGTGGTTTGACGTAGTAGCCCATGGGTACGCCAGTGGTGGGGACCATGTCGCCATCGTTACTACCGCCATTTGCGCCACCGCCGCCCGCAGCCGGTGCGGTGGTGCTGCTGGTGTTGCTGATACGGCTCTTGGCATGAATGGCTGCGACGCCGAAATTGACCTGTTCGCGCTGGATGCGCGCCATGCCGGCCGGGTTGCCGAATACCGTACTGGCGTCTTCCGCCGAAGACGAACGACCGGCGAACGACATGCCCATGCCGGCGATGCTTTGCTCGTTGAGCGCGAAGCCGCTGGCCAGGCCGTAGGTGGAGGTGGATGCGATGGCGATTGCCAGACCGGTTCTTAGGATTGTTTTACTCACGGGGTGCTCCATGGCTGGGTCGGGGAACTCTCGCTTGCTGACTAAGCGGCAATTCGGAAAGTTCAGGGTAAACACGATCCTTCGAGGTTGATGCTGTCCCTGAAATGCAGGATATAGAGCCTTTCGTGACTTGGCACCTGTGACTCTGCAGTCATTTTTTTCAGGCGACGGCTGCCAGTTCCAGGATGCAGCGTTGCCAGGCGCGGACGAATTCGCTCGGTTGGCGACAAGGCGCGAAGACCTGTTGCCAGATCAGCGCCTGGGCGCCCAGATCATCCGCGGCGGGCAGTTCCTGGTACCGTTGCTCGATAAGCAGCCAGGCGATGGCCGTGGCGTAGCGCAGGTTGACGGTCAGCTCGAAGTGCGGTGCGCCGAGAAACGCATGCTGGCTGGCCAGGCCACGGACCCGACTGGCGAGGTCAGAGCTGCCGGCCAGGTGGTCGTCCCACAGGTGCTGGTGGTGGCGCGCCGAAATTCGGTACAGGCCGTAGCCGTTGTGGTTGTCCAGTTCGGCGCCCAATGAAGACTGACACGCGGCAATGCCCAGCAGCAGCGCTTCGGCGGCGACGGACTGACTGTTCAGATACAGCAAGGTCGGGCGGATCACATGTTGGTTCAGGTCACTGGCGGCGATTCCCATACGAGCCTCTACGGGGGAGGTGACCGGTGGGGGAGGGCGCGGGTAGCAGGGCGATGGCTGCCAGAGGCGTCGTTGTTCAGATTCGATGACCGAAAATCCCACTGGGAGCAGCGCTTAGCCGCCCAACTTGAAGCGTAGTGGGATATTCATGCTGTAAAAGGCTGTTTTTAAATCGTTTGAGGATTTAGCTCGGCCTGCATATAGCCAATTGGAACTGCCAGGCCTCCTGAAGCTGCGCTGCTGCGAGATTGACACCGTTGCTTCGGGTTCGGCAGTATCGGGGCCTGATCGCCTTGCCGAGCGCCCCATGTTCACCATCTCCCCGCCCATGCTTGCTGCCCGTAGCCTCGTCGCTACGGCTCAGTGCGTGTGCCTGGACGCTGGCAAGTCGAAGAAACAGTCGCTCATTTGACCGGGGCGCGCTGTCCCGTCAGATGGGCTGACAGGACAGAGGCGCTGAGTCGAAGCATCCCTTCGCTACACTCCCTTCCCGCGCTCCATCGACGGTGACCAGACGGTCTATACCGAGGAGTTGCAAGCATGTCTACATTTTCTGGTATCTGGGTTGCGTTGGTAACGCCGTTTCGCGGCGGGCAGGTGGATCTGCCGGCATTGCGATCCCTGGCCGCGCACCTGATCGAAAGCGGTGCGGCCGGGCTGGTGGTCTGCGGCACCAGCGGCGAGGCGGCAGCCCTGGATGAACAAGAGCAGTTGGCGGTGCTTGATGCGGTGCTCGAAGTGGTACCGGCCGGCCGCGTGGTGATGGGCCTTGCCGGCAACAACCAGGCGGCAGTGCTGGCCCGCCTGCAGCGGATTCAGCGTCGCCCGCTGGCCGGCATCCTGGTGCCGACACCTTATTACATAAGGCCGTCGCAAGACGGCTTGCAGGCGTTCTTCCTGGCTATCGCCGAGGCCTCGCGGTTGCCGATCATCCTTTACGACATTCCCTATCGCAGCGCCGTGATTCTTGAACTGCAGACCCTTCGGCAACTGGCCCGGCACCCACGCATCGTGGCGATCAAGGATTGCGGCGGTGATAGCCGCAAGACCCAGGCGCTGATCGCCGATGGCGTGCTCGATGTGCTCACCGGCGAGGACGAGCAGATCTTCGCCACCCTGTGCCTGGGCGGCAGCGGCGCCATTTCCGCAGCCGCGCACCTGCGTACCGGCGACTTCGCCAGAGTGGTCAGCCTGCTGCGCAAGGGCAACCTGCTTGCCGGGCGTGCGCTGTTTGTTGAGCTGTTACCGTGGATACGCCTGGCCTTCAGCGAGCCGAACCCCGCGCCGGTCAAGGCCGCGTTGGCGTTGCAGGGCATGATCGCGGATGAACTGCGCGAGCCCATGCTGTGCGTTTCCGATGGCTTGAGGGCGCAGTTGCGCGATGAATTGCCATGAGCGCACGGCAGGGGCTCACGGGATATACTGCGCAGCAATCTTTACGGGAGAGCCGCGTGACCATCGAAATTGTCTGGATTCGAGACGACGCCAGCCTGGCAGCGCAGTGCGCTGTCTGGCGCAAACAGCCCTTTGTGGCGCTGGACACCGAGTTCATGCGTGTCGATACCTTCTACCCGATCGCCGGTCTGCTGCAGGTCAGCGAGGGCGAGCGTGCCTACCTGATCGATCCCTTGCTGATCGGCGACTGGGCACCATTCGCCGCGCTGCTCGAAGACCCGCAGGTGATCAAGGTAGTACACGCCTGCAGCGAGGATCTGGAGGTGTTCCTGCGCCTGACCGGCAGCCTGCCGGCACCGCTTTTCGACTCGCAACTGGCCGCCGGCTACCTCAACCTCGGTTTCTCCATGGGCTATTCGCGTCTGGTGCAGGCGGTGCTGGAGATCGAGCTGCCCAAGGGCGAGACCCGCTCCGACTGGTTGCAGCGTCCGTTGTCCGAGACCCAGGTCAGCTACGCCGCCGAAGATGTCGTGCACCTGGCCGAACTCTATCGTCGCCTGCAGGCCAGGCTGTCCGCCGAGAAGAACGCCTGGGTGCTCGAGGATGGCGCTGAGTTGGCCGCCGGCTTGCGCCGCGAGACGTTGCCCGAAGACGCATACCGCGAAGCCAAGCTGGCCTGGAAACTGTCCCGCGCGCAACTGGCCGTATTGCGTGCTTTGTGTGCCTGGCGTGAGCGTCAGGCGCGGGCGCGCAATCAGCCGCGCAACCGTATCCTGCGCGAGCATTCGCTGTGGCCGCTGGCGCGCCATCAACCGAACGACCTGGTCAGCCTGGCGCGCATCGAGGACATGCACCCGAAAACCGTGCGCCAGGACGGTGAGACCATCCTGCAGTTGATCCGCGAGGCCGCCGCACTGCCACCGGCCGAGTGGCCGCCGGCGATGCCCGAGCCGTTGCCGATCGAAGCCTCGGGGCTGCTCAAGAAGCTGCGCGCGATCGGCCAGCGTGAAGGCGAGCGCCTGGAAATCGTCCCCGAACTGATGCTGCGCAAGAAGACCCTCGAGGCGCTGCTCAAGAGCGGCTACCCGAACGGCCCCTACCGCCTGCCCGACAGCCTGCGCGGCTGGCGTCGCGAATTGATGGGCCAGGCGCTGCTCGACTGCCTGGCCGATGAAGGAGAAGCTGCTTGAAACGTATCTGCTCGATCTACCGCAGCCCGCGCAAGCACGAGATGTACCTCTACGTGCTGCGTGCCGACGCGCTGAGCCGGGTGCCCGAGCCGCTGCTGAATGCCTTCGGCGCGCCCGTGCATGCCTTCGACATGGTGCTCACGCCCGAGCGCGTCCTGGCGCGCGAGGACATCACCAAGGTGCTGGAGAACCTCGACAACCAGGGCTATCACCTGCAGATGCCCCCGCCGGAAGAGGATTACATCCAGCATCTTCCTGAGGAACTGCTGCGCCGTAACGATCCGGTCTGACGGGAGAACGATGCCATGCGCGTACTGATCGCCGAGCAGGATCACGCCGAGTACCAGCGGTTGCTGCGGCAGGCTGCGCCACAGCTCGAACTCGTCGTGGGCGAGGGCGCGGCGCTGGCCGAGCAGGCCGCCCGTTGCCCGGTCTGGCTGGGTGAACCCGACCTGTTCGCCAGCCTGCTGCGCGCCGGCCACAAGCCGGCCTGGCTGCAGTCGACTTGGGCGGGCATCACACCGCTGCTGGCGGACGATCTGCCCCGCGATTATCGGTTGACCCGTGCGGTCGGCGTGTTCGGGCAGATCATGGCC
Organism: Pseudomonas sp. PA15(2017); assembly: GCF_001945395.1. Taxonomy (GTDB): domain Bacteria; phylum Pseudomonadota; class Gammaproteobacteria; order Pseudomonadales; family Pseudomonadaceae; genus Aquipseudomonas. Next base: position 5,308 of record NZ_MSXV01000007.1, read on the forward strand.
GAGTACGTGTTGTGCCATATGCTCGCCCATGAGCGCGAGCTGGTCGCCCGCCAGCAGGCGCAGCGCGAACGACGCTGGGATGGCCGCCTGCCGGGCAGCCTGGCAGGGCGCCGGGTGCTGATCGTCGGCACCGGCGAAATCGGCGCGGCGGTCGCCCGCTTCCTGCAGCCGTTTAACGTCGAATTGAGCGGCGTTGCCAGCAGCCCGCGAACCCTGGCGCCGTTCACTGAAGTGGCTACGCTCGAGGAATTGCCGCGGCTGGTGGCCCAGGCCGATTACGTCGTCAACCTGCTGCCCAACACGCCCGCCACCCGGGATATCTATGACGCCGCCTTGCTCGCTCGCTTCCAGCCCTCGGCGGTGCTGATCAACGCCGGGCGTGGTACGTCGGTGGTCGATGAGGATCTGGTCGCCGCGCTGGCTGCTGGCCGACTGGCCGCGGCGGTGATCGACGTCTGCCGCGAAGAACCGTTGCCGGCCGGCCATTCGTTCTGGAATGCGCGCAACCTCACGCTGACCGGGCACAGCGCAGCGCCGACCCTGCCGCACCTGCTGGTCGAGTTGTTCCTGGCCAACCTGCAGCGTTATCAGGCTGACGCCGAGTTGCATGGTCTGGTGGATTTCGCCCGCGGCTATTGAGCGCGCCGTCGCGCGCGGCTTGTACTGTGCGGTCGGCAGACCTAGACTGCCGGCCTTTTCGTGCCCTCCCTGCAAGCTCGACCATGGCCGCACCTGCGTATCCCTTCTGGCAACACAAGACCCTCGATCAGCTCGACCATCAGGAGTGGGAGTCGCTGTGCGATGGCTGCGGCCTGTGCTGCCTGCAGAAGCTGGAGGATGAGGACGACGGCGCGGTGTATTACACGCGCATCGCCTGCAAGCTGCTCGATCTGCAGACCTGCCGCTGCAGCGACTACCCGAGCCGCAAGACCTTCGTGCCCGACTGCATCCAGCTCACCCCGGCCCAGGCCGATCAGTTCCAGTGGCTGCCGCCGACCTGCGGCTATCGGCTGGTCAGCGAGGGCAAGGAGTTGCCGTCCTGGCATCACCTGGTGTGCGGTGACCCCGATGCCGTGCACCGCGAGCGCGTTTCCCAGGCCGGGCGCATGCTCAGCGAAAACGCCGTGGCCGAGGACGATTGGGAAGATCACCTGATCTTTCGCGCCGGCTGAGTGTCTGTGATGAGCCGTTAAGGCTCGTTTAAGCACGCTGGTGTTTGATGACGCCATTGCGCATAGTCTTGTGCGCTGATCCCCGTGACGCATCGCTTGCCCGTTCTGGAGTCTCCCGTATGTCGATTCGCTGCCTGCTGCTGTCCGCTGTTCTGTTGAGTACCGGCACACCCTTGTGGGCCGCCGAGAAGGTCGATCTGGATTACAAGGTCAAATTCCTGCCGCAGAGCGACGAGGCAGAGGTGAGCATCACCCTGGAAAAGGGCGAGCGTGTGCGCGGGCTGAATTTCAACCTCGGCGACGAAGGTTATTACCGCGACTTCAAGGCCGACGGCGAGTGGAAGCCCGAAGGCGATAACCGCGGCCTGTGGGTGCCCGGCAAGGGCAAGCGCACACTGAGCTACAAGGTGCGTGTCGATCACCCGCGCGGGGAAGGCCGCTTCGATGCACGCATGGCCGAAGACTGGGCGTTGCTGCGCGGTGACGACCTGATTCCCAGCGCAGTCCTCAATCAGATCGATGGCACCGACCTGGTCGCACGCCTGGAGTTCGACCTGCCCAAGGGCTGGAGCAGCGTCGAGACCGGCTGGCCGCGGGTCGGCAAGAACAAGTTCCGCATCGACAACCCGCAGCGCAAGTTCGACCGGCCCACTGGCTGGATCCTGGCCGGCAAGATCGGCACTCGCCGGGCCAAGCTCGGCGAAACCCAGGTGACCATCGCCGCGCCAGTGGGCGAGGGCATGCGCCGGATGGATGCGCTGACCCTGCTGACCTTCGTCTGGCCGGAAATGCAGGCAGTGTTCCCGCGCGATCCCGCCAAACTGCTGGTGGTTGGCGCCGGTGACCCGATGTGGCGCGGCGGCCTGTCGGCGCCCAACTCCTATTTCATGCATGCCGATCGCCCGCTGGTCAGCGAGAACGGCACCAGTTCACTGGTACACGAGCTGGTGCATGTGTTCAGCCGCATCAGCGACACCGACAAGAGCGACTGGATCAGCGAAGGCATCGCCGAGTACTACGCCATCGAGGTGATGCGTCGCGCCGGTGGGCTGAGCGAAGACCGCTACCAGAAGGTTCGTGAGCACCTGATCAAATGGAGCAAGCCGGTCAAGTCGCTGCGTACCGAAAACTCCACCGGGCCGGTTACCGCCCGTGCGGTGTTGTTGTTGCAGGAGCTCGATCGTGAGATTCGCCAGGCCACCAAGGACGGCCAGCAGCGCTCTCTGGACGACGTGGCCCGCGGCCTGATGCGCCTGGACAAGGCCAGCACCAAGGACTTCATCGAAATCACCGAGAACGTCATGGGCCGCAGCTCCAAGGTGCTCGATACACGCCTGCTGCGCTGACCGCGCAGTCCCCTGCGCGGCGCTTGCGCAGGGGGCTTCGCGATCCTAAGCTCGCGAAAATTCTGCCGCGAGTACCCTGCATGTTTGGTATCGAACACTTCGCCCTGTTTCTCACCGCCACCCTGGCGCTCAACCTGACGCCAGGCCCTGACATGATCTATATCGCGTCGCGCTCCAGCGCCCAGGGCACCACGGCGGGCCTGGTGTCCAGTCTCGGGATCGGTGCAGGTTGCCTGGTTCATGTGCTGGCCGCTGCCTTCGGCTTGTCCGCCCTGCTGATGATGTCGGCGGTGGCGTTCAGCGTGGTCAAGTGGGTCGGCGTGATCTATCTGATCTGGCTAGGCCTGCAGTTGATCCGCTCCGGCTGGCGCGCGCAGGAGCAGGTGAGCCTGCAGCCGGTGGGGCTGCGCCAGGTGTTCGTGCAAGGCGTGCTGGTCAATGTGTTCAACCCCAAGGTGGCATTGTTCTTCATCGCCTTTCTACCGCAGTTCGCCCATCCGGAATCCGAGTCTTTCGTCTGGGAAGTGCTGTTCCTGGGGCTGATCTTCAGCCTCTGCGGCATCTCGGTAAACGCCGGTGTGGCGGTGCTGAGCGGGCATTTCGGTGGCCGGCTCGGCCACAACCCGACGTGGCGTCGCTGGCAACAGAGCCTGTCGGGCAGCGTGATCATGGCAATGGGCATCGGCCTTGCGTTCAGTGAGCGAAAAGCCTGATCTATCGACTTTATAGATAATTTATCATCGAAGTGAAAACACCCGGCACGGTATCTAAACCGACCGGGTGTTTTGCTTGTAAGCCCCGTCATTGCTGGATTTGGTTGAGATATCAATAGAGTCGATCTTTACTATTCTCGCGATCGAGTTTTTCATCAAATTTTCTTGAGTAACATGAGCCCCATACCCACTTATTGCCTCCCAAGGAGCTCATCATGAAAACTGAATTCATCGCCAGCCTGTTCATCGCCACGCTTGCCAGCGCCGCCTTCGCCTTGCCGCAAGGCCCGATAGAAGCCACTACTTCGCATTCGATCAGCACTCAGAAAGTGGCTGAAGACGGTTACAAGCGTACCGGGGGCAAAATTGCCGAAAGCGGTTTCGAGCGCGTTGGTGGCAAACTGGTCGCCGAAGATGGCTACAAGCGTACTGGCGGCAAGATCGCCGAGAGCGGCTACGAGCGTGTCGGTGGCAAACTGGTCGCCGAAGATGGCTACAAGCGCACTGGCGGCAAGATCGCCGAGAGCGGTTATGAGCGCGTCGGTGGCAAGTTGGTTGCCGAAGATGGTTACAGCCGTACAGGTGGCAAGGTCGGAATGTCCTGATCGGTCAGCCGCGAAACGAAGCCCGGCGTCGTCCGGGCTTTATTTTGCCTGAGATTCAGTACTTGGCGCCGGTGCGGGTGTTGCTGCCTTTGGCGAGGCGATCATAGAGCACCACGTTGACCGTGGCCGCCAGATTCATGCAGCCCTCGGTGGGGATGTAGACCACTTCCTCGCACCAGTCGCGGATGCTCTTGTCGAGCGAGCCGTCTTCGGGGCCGAAGATGTAGAAGGCGCGATCCGGGTGGGTATAGCTGGGCAGGGGTCGTGCGCCATCGACCAGCTCCACGGCGACCGGCGTACAACCCAGGGGGATGACCTTTTGCAGGTCGTCGATACCGATCAGCGGAATGTCCAGGTGCACGCGTTTGGTGTCGGTGACGAAATCGCGGGCACGCTCGTAGCGTTTACCGGTGTAAAACACCGAGGCCACGCCATAACAGCCGGCGGCGCGCATCACGGCGCCGACGTTTTCCGGCGATTTGGGGTTGTAGAGACCGATGCAGCTGTATCGTTTGTTGCCCACGGATCAGGCCTCGAGAAAAGGGCCGGCATTATACGTTCTGTGGACCCCGTGCGCTGCTCAGGACTTTTTCTGCAGCAGCTCGGCCAGGTTGGCGAACGCCTTGTGGGTGGTCTTGGGGCCGGTCTGGCTGGCCGTGGAGCCTTCGCTGAAATACTGTTGATCGGTGTAGCGCGCGTGTTCGTTGTCGTGACAGAACAGGCACAGCAGTTCCCAGTTGGAACCGTCTTGGGGGTTGTTGTCGTGGTTGTGGTCGCGATGGTGCACGGTGAGTTCGCTCAGGCGCTTGCCGGAAAATTCGCGAGCGCAGCGACCACAGACGTGCGGATACATGCGCAGGGCCTTGTCCCGGTAGCCTTCTTCACGGCTGCGTTGGGCCTCGGCGAGGATGCGGTCGAGTTTGGAGGTAGGCGTGGACGGGCTGCTCATGGTCGTTCCTTGCTGGTGGACCTGGGCAGTATATAGGCAGGGCTGCGGATTCAGTCTGCACTTTCCGTCGGCATGCGCTGCCCAATGCAGCACGTCCCATTGCCTCTTGGAGTACAGAGCATGCGCACACCGTCACTCTTGCTGATCAGCCTGCTGTCGCTGGCCGGTATCGCCCAGGCCCAGCAGCAACAGCTGGCATCGTCCGAACCCGCTGGCGCCGTCCAGACGCCGCAGGTGCCTGACCCGTCCAAGGTCGACCCTGAAACGCCGCCGGTGATCCGTGATGGGCGTGACAACGATGAGTCCACCAAAGAGGCCGACGATGCCGCCGAGCATCAGCAGGAGCTGACGCCCGAGCAGCCGGGCGAGCAGATTCCAGACTGATACTTGTGCGTTGTCTGCGCCGGCAGCTGGCTAATGGCCTGCCGCGCGCAGGCCGAGCACCTTGAACACGAAGGCATATTCCAGCGCCACATCGCGGATCGCCTGGTAACGACCGCTCATGCCGCCATGGCCTGCGCCCAGGTCGGTCTTGAGCAGCAGCAGATTGTCATCGGTCTTCAGCTCGCGCAGCCGCGCCACCCATTTGGCCGCCTCCCAATACTGCACCCGGCTGTCGTTGTAACCGGCTACCGCCAGGATCGCCGGATAGCGCTGCGCGCGCACGTTCTCGTAAGGCGCGTAGCCCTTGATTCGCGCGTGCACCTCCGGTTGGTTGGGGTCGCCCCATTCGTCGTATTCGGTGACCGTTAGCGGCAGCTCCGGGTTGAGCATGGTGTTGAGCACGTCGACGAAGGGCACCTCGGCAATGGCCGCAGCGAACAGCTCCGGTCGTTGGTTGAGTGTCGCGCCGATCAGCAGGCCGCCGGCGCTGCCGCCGCTGATGGCCAGTTGCGACGGGCTGGTGAAGCCCTGGGCGATCAGGTGTTCGGCGCAGGCGATGAAGTCGCTGAAGCTGTTCTGCTTGTGGGCGAGCTTGCCGGCGCGGTACCAGGCTTCGCCCAGCTCGCCGCCACCACGAACATGGGCGATGGCGAACACCACGCCGCGATCGAGCAGGCTTAGCCGCGCGTGGGAAAACCACGGGTCGAGGCTTTCACCGTAAGCGCCATAGCCATACAGATAAAGCGGCGCTGCCTGGCCCAGGGCGTCACGACGTGCCACCAGGCTGATCGGCACCTGGGTGCCATCCGCCGCGGTCGCCCACAGGCGCTGGCTGAGGTAGTCGTCGGCGGCGAAGTCGCCGAGCACCGGGGTTTCCTTGAGCACCCGTTGAGTGCCATCGGCCAGATTCAGTTCGCGGATCTGCGCCGGACGATTGAGCGCCTCGTAGCGCAGGCGGATCACCGGGCTGGTGAACGCCAGGTTGTCCTGCACGTACAGGCTGTAAGCCGCATCCGGCAGGCTGACCCGGTAGCCGGCCATGGCCTGTGGGCGCACGTCGATCACCGGCAGGCCGCCTTCGCGCAGGCTGAGCACCAGCGCCGACTCTGCCAGGCTGACGCCTTCGAGCATGATGTGCTCGTCGTGTGCCACCAGCTCCTGCCAATCGGGCCGCGTGGGCTGCTCGGGCGTCGCGCTGTACAACGCGAAGTTGATGCCGCTCTGGTTGCTGCGGATCAGCCAGGCCCACTGGCCGTCCAGTTTGCCGTGGTCGGCGTAGTACTCGTGGCCTTCCTCGCGCGGGGCCAGGCACTGAAAGGCCTGGTCGGGGGTGTCGGCATCCAGTACCCAGGATTCCGTGGTGGTCTTGCTGCCGAGCAGCAGCACCAGTTGGCGCTCGGAACTACTGCGATAACAGCTGAGAAAGAAGCGCTCGTCGGCTTCGTGGAAAACCTGGGTGCTGCGCCCATCGCCGAGACGGAAGCGGTGCAGGGTGGCAGGGCGGTGCGTGTCGTCCAGCTCGCCGTAGAACAGGGTCTGGCTGTCGTTGGCCCAGGTCATGCTGCCGTCACAGTCTTCGAATGGCAGCTCGGTGACGGCGCCGCTGGCCAACTCCTTGACGAACAGCCGATAGATCTCGTCGCCGCTGGTGTCCAGACTATAGGCCAGGCGCTGCTGATCCGGGCTTATGCTGAATGCACCGAGGGACAGAAAGCCACCGGCGGCAATCTCGTTGGGATCCAGCAGCAGCTGCTCGGCGTTGTCGTCGAGGTTCAGGCTGCCATCGGTCGGGCGAGGGCAGCGATAATGGCGGGAATACTCGTCGCCAGCGGTGGTGCGCTGGTAATAGAGGTAATCGCCCCAGGGCGTGGGCAGCGACAGGTCGGTCTCGCGGATGCGCGCCTTGATTTCCTGGAACAGCTGTTCGCGTAGCGGCAGGTCGTCCAACTGGCTTTCCAGGTAGGCGTTCTCGGCACGCAAGTGCTCGAGCACCTCGTCGCTGTCACGCGCTTCGAGCCAGTGGTAGGGGTCGCGGCCAGGGGCCTTGCGGGCGATAGGGGCGGTGGTCATGGGCGTCTCCAGAGCGCGGGGCGGCCGACGGGTGCACTTCGAAAAGCGTTGGTGTGCGCTCGTTTAGAAATGTCCCGAAGGCGCCTAACCGGGTAAAAGCCGTTATCATAAGCGTCTTTGCCGTTCGGCAAGCGCGCAAATGCGCACGCGTCCGCACGAGCCCAGTCAAGCCAGGGAACACCGCCCGCATGATCGAAAACGACTATTTACTTGCCTGGGGCGCCTATGCAATAGCTGCGCTGGGCTGCCTGCTGGTGTGGTTCAGGATTACCAGCTGGATGTGGCGCTACCTGCGCGAGCCATTGCGGGTACTGGTGGCGATCCTGTTGTTCTGCCCGACCATCGTCGACCCGGCCAAGGAGCTGTTTGCCCCGGCCGTGGCGATCGTCGCTCTCGACCTGTTGTTCAAGGTCGGCAGCAATGCCTGGCGCGCGGTGGCGGATCTGGCCATGTACGGGATGATCGCGTTCGCCGTCTACCTGGTGTTCGTGGCCATTCGCTGGCCGTTCCTGAGCCGCGCGAAGGCGCGCAAGGCAGCGCGTGAAGAGCAGCAGGGCGAGGACAGCGACCTGACCCTGCGCGAACGCCTGCAGCAGGAACAGGAGCCGACTTATTCGGCGCCCCGCAGCAATCGTGGCACGCGCGTCGGACCGCGTCTGTAAGCCCGATCAACCGAGAACCCGGCCATGTGTGAATTGCTCGGCATGAGCGCCAACGTCCCCACCGACATCGTCTTCAGCTTTACCGGGCTGATGCAGCGGGGCGGGCGTACCGGGCCGCATCGCGATGGCTGGGGTATCGGCTTCTATGAAGGGCGTGGCCTGCGCCTGTTCCAGGATCCGCGAGCGAGCAGCGAGTCGGAGGTGGCGCAACTGGTGCAGCGCTACCCGATCAAGAGCGAGGTGGTGATCGGCCATATCCGCCAGGCCAACGTCGGCCGTGTGTGCCTGGCCAACACCCATCCTTTCGTACGCGAGCTGTGGGGGCGCAACTGGTGTTTCGCCCATAACGGCCAGCTGGCCGACTTCCGCCCGGCCCTGAGCTTCTACCGTGCAGTGGGCGACACCGACAGCGAGTCGGCCTTCTGCGACTTGCTCAACCGTATTCGTAGCGCCTTCCCGGAAGCGGTGCCGGTCGAGGTGCTGTTGCCTGAACTTGTCGCGGCCTGCGCGGCCTATCGACAGCATGGCGTATTCAACTGCCTGCTCAGTGACGGCGATTGGCTGTTCAGCTTCTGCTCCACCAAGCTGGCGCACATCACCCGGCGCGCACCCTTCGGGCCTGCGCACCTGCGTGACGCCGACATGAGCGTGGATTTTCATGCCGAAACCACGCCCGACGACGTGGTTTCGGTGCTGGCGACCGAGCCGCTGACCGACAACGAGCAGTGGTCGCTGTACCAGCCGGGCGAATGGCGCCTGTGGCGCGGGGGCGAATGCATCGCCCAGGGCCTGAGCAACTGACTGATGTCCCGCGTGGCGGGGCCACGAGGGAAGGATGATAAGAAGCTATCTGCGTCTGGCGTTGTTCGCCCTCGGCCTGTTGCTGGGCGTTCAGGTGCCGGGGTTCATCGACGATTACGCCAAGCGCGTCGAGGCCCATCGTCTGGAGTCCGAGCAGAGCCTGAGCGGCTTTCGCGACACCGCCCGGCGTTTCTTCGATGGTGATTTGCAGCGGCTGGTCGGCCATTACCGCAACAGCAGCGACCCGGTGATGCAGAGCGATGCACGCAGCGTCGGCCTGCTGGTCGAGCGCTCGGCGCTGCTGGAACAGGAATCGTTGGCCATGCAGGGGGCCTGGTACCGGCAGGTCTGGCACCTGGCGACCGCGGCCGATGCACAGTTGCTGGCAGAAACCCGCGCCGCTTATCGCTACCAGGTGCTGCTGGCGCCAGAGGCCATCGCCTGGGGCATCGCTTGCGCGCTGTTCCTGGCCTGGGTGGTGGAAAGCATTCTGCTATTGTTGGCTTTACCGTTCCGCCGCCGCGAACGCCGCCGCGTGCCCGAGCGGCAGACGCCGCGCATGCGCTAAGCGCTTGAATCCTGGGGTGGGTTAACGACGCTATACCCTGAAGGTCAGGGCGCATCTTTTTCGGCGCGTCGCGTAACCCAGCAAGCGACATTCGGCATTGCCTAAGATGCGTAGCCTGGGTTGAGCGAAGCGATACCCAGGTTGCCAATCTCCCGGGTGTCGCTGCGCTCGACCCAGGCTACAGACGGCCAGTTACTTGGCCAGAAAGCGCATGCCGTCTTCCAGGCCCTGCAGGGTCAGCGGGAACATCTGGTCGCTGATCAGATCGCGGATGATGCGCGTCGAGCTGGTGTAGTCCCAGGCTTCACGCGGGTAGGGGTTGATCCAGATGAGCTTCTTGTAGGTTTCCATGAAGCGCTGCAGCCACAGGTAACCCGCTTCCTCGTTCCAGTGCTCGACGCTGCCACCCGGCTGGGTGATCTCGTAAGGCGCCATGGCCGCATCGCCGATGAACACCACCTTGTAGTCGGCTCCGTACTTGTGCAGCAGATCATGGGTGGAAACGCGTTCGGCATTACGGCGCAGGTTGTTCTTCCACACCGATTCGTACACGCAGTTGTGAAAGTAGAAATACTCCATGTGCTTGAACTCGGTACGGCAGGCCGAGAACAGCTCCTCGCAGACCTTCACGTGGGCATCCATGGAGCCGCCGATATCGAACAACAGGAGCAGCTTGACCGTGTTGCGACGCTCTGGGCGCATCTGGATGTTCAAAAGCCCGCCATCGCGGGCGGTGTGGTCGATGGTGCCGTCCAGATCCAGCTCCTCCTGGGCGCCCTGGCGGGCGAACTTGCGCAAGCGGCGCAGGGCGACCTTGATATTGCGCGTGCCGATCTCCACCGAGTCGTCGAGGTTCTTGTACTCGCGCTGATCCCACACCTTGACTGCCTTGCCCTGGCGCTCGCCGGCATCACCCACGCGGATGCCCTCGGGGTTGTAGCCGCCCGAGCCGAAGGGGCTGGTGCCGCCGGTGCCGATCCACTTGTTGCCGCCGGCGTGGCGTTCCTTCTGTTCTTCCAGGCGTTTCTTGAATGCCTCGATCAACTTGTCGAGGCCGCCTAATGACTGAATCTGCGCACGTTCCTCGGCGCTCAGCGAGCGTTCGAACTCCTTGCGCAACCAGTCCTCGGGAATCAGCGCTTCGAGGTGCTGATCGAGGTTTTGCAAACCGTCGAAGTAGGCGGCGAAGGCCCGGTCGAACTTGTCGAAATGGCGCTCGTCCTTCACCAGAATGGCGCGCGCCAGGTAATAGAACTCGTCCATGTCGGCGAACACGACCTTGCGCTCGAGCGCACTGATCAGGTCGAGCAACTCGCGCAGAGATACCGGCACCTTGGCCGCGCGCATTTCGTTGAACAGGTTGAGCAGCATGGCTGCACCCTCGTTTGTTAATCAGCCCTGATGCATTGCGTCAGCGCCATTTGCCGGTAACGGCTATTGGATCACTCGGTGCAAGGGCTCGCGAGCTAGAGCCAGGCAAGGCGGAATCAGGTGAGCAAGCGGAGTGTACTTTTGTACATGAGCATTGCGAACCTGATTCCAACGCAGCATGGCCGACGCGCAGCAGCCCGGTTTTTTACCGAGAAGTGCGGCGGGCCATGAAGGCGAGACGCTCGAGCAACTGCACATCCTGCTCGTTCTTCACCAGCGCGCCGGCCAGCGGTGGAATGGCCTTGGTCGGGTCGCGCTCGCGCAGCACCGCCTCGCCGATGTTGTCGGCCATCAGCAGTTTGAGCCAGTCGACCAGCTCGCTGGTCGAGGGCTTCTTCTTCAAGCCCGGCACCTTGCGTACGTCGAAGAACACGTCCAGCGCTTCGGCCACCAGGCTGTTGCTGATGCCGGGGTAGTGCACGTCGACGATCTTCTGCAGGGTCTGGCGATCCGGGAAGGCGATGTAGTGGAAGAAGCAGCGGCGCAGGAAGGCGTCCGGCAGCTCCTTTTCGTTGTTCGAGGTGATGATGATGATCGGCCGGTGCCTGGCCTTGATCGTCTCATCGGTCTCGTAAACGTAGAACTCCATCTTGTCGAGTTCCTGCAACAGGTCGTTGGGAAACTCGATGTCGGCCTTGTCGATCTCGTCGATCAGCAGGACCACGCGCTCCTCGGCTTCGAAGGCCTCCCAAAGCTTGCCCTTCTTGATGTAGTTGCGAACATCGTGAACCTTGTCGGCGCTCAATTGCGAGTCGCGCAGGCGGCTGACCGCATCGTACTCGTAGAGGCCCTGGTGCGCCTTGGTGGTCGACTTGATGTGCCAGGTGATCAGCCGTGTGCCGAAGGATTCGGCCAGTTGCTCGGCGAGCAGGGTCTTGCCGGTGCCCGGTTCGCCCTTGACCAGCAGCGGGCGCTGCAGGGTGATGGCGGCATTGACCGCGAGCTTGAGGTCATCGGTGGCGACATAGTGCTCGGTGCCTTCGAACTTCATCGGGAATCCTCACGCGGCAGGCAAATGCGAAAGAGGCGACTATAGCGCGCCCGGCGCATGGGTGTGAACGCGCCTGGGGTATTCAGTCATTGAATGGACGCGCTCAGGGTTCTTCAGCAGCGTCGCGTTCGAAACCACTGTTGAAGGCCTGCACGAAGCCGTTGCGCAGAATGCCGATGAATGCCTGGAAGGCGCTGACGTCTTGCTGTTTGGTGCTGCCGCGTAGCTCCACGCGGGTGGCGATCTGGTCCTGCGGGCGATTCTTCAGCACCTTCTCGCTGCCAGCGACCACCGCCTCCCAGATCGAGCGGAAGAAGCCCTTGTCGGCGTTCTCGACATCCTGCTGCCAGTCGAACACTTCGACGTTGCGCAGCAGTGGTTTGATGTAGCCGCTGAGCTGGGAGTCTTCGGCAAAGGCCTCGATGACGATATCGCCGGTGCCCGATTTGAAGTCGAACTTGCCGTACGCGTTGGCCAGGTCGTTCAGGCGCGGCAGTTCGATATTGGTGGCCCGCACGCGGAACTCGAAATCCTGGAAGTTGTGGAAGGGGTCGAACACCGCACTGGCTTCCAGCGGCGCCTGATCCATCAGCTTGGCCTTGCCCTCGAAGCGCGCCACGCGATCGCCCTGTTCGTCGGCCACGTTGGTCAGGTTGTAGAGGCTGGCCTGGATATCGTTGGCCTTGAGCTTCACTGGCGGCGAGGCGTTGAAGTTGTAGAAACCCAGGGTGCCGTCGTTGACGCGTACCTCGTTGAGGGTGATGGGCAGCAGCTTGTCGAGCTGCTCGCGCCAGTCGGTGCCTTCACCGGTCTGCGAGTCTTCGCGGCTCTTGCCGTCGACGAAGTTCACCGCTGGCCGTTCGAACACCACTTGAGCAACCACGGCCCGTTTTTCCAGCAGCTCGTTCCAGCTTACCGAGATATCGATCTGCGGGGCGTCGACGAACGGCACCGGCAGCTCCTGGGTGACCTTGACGATGCGCAGGCCATTGATGCGATAGCCGCCGCGCCACAGCGCCACGTCGATATCGTCGATATGCCCACGGTAGTCGCCCATCTCGGCCAGCTTGTCGTTCAGGTAGTTGCGCACCATGTAAGGCAGGGCGATGTGCACGACCAGTATCAGGGCGAGCAGGCCGAGGCAGATCCACAGGGGCAGGCTGTAGCGACGTTTCATCATGGGCGTCCGGTTACACGGTGTGTGGAGTGGACTGCTGCCGATCCGCCGGAGTTCGAATTTCCAGACGCTGGACGCGCCTGGGCTTGAGGCATAGGCTGACGAGCTCAGTCATGACAAGGAACCGATACACCATGAGCCGCATATACGCAGACAACGCACAGGCTATCGGCAACACGCCCCTGGTGATGATCAACCGCCTCGGCCCCAAGGGCGTGACCATTCTGGCCAAGATCGAAGGCCGCAACCCGGCCTATTCGGTGAAGTGCCGGATCGGCGCCAGCATGGTCTGGGACGCCGAGTCCCGTGGCGTACTCAAGCCGGGCATGACCCTGGTCGAGCCGACTTCCGGCAATACCGGCATCGGTCTGGCCTTCGTGGCCGCCGCCCGGGGCTACAAACTGATGCTGACCATGCCGGCCTCCATGAGCCTGGAGCGTCGCAAGGTATTGAAGGCGCTCGGCGCCGAATTGGTCCTGACCGAGCCGGCCAAAGGCATGAAGGGCGCGATCGAGAAGGCCGCCGAAATCGCTGCTTCCAACCCCGAGCAGTACTACATGCCCCAGCAGTTCGAGAACCCGGCGAACCCGGCGATCCACGAGAAGACCACCGGCCCGGAAATCTGGAACGACACCGAGGGCGCCATCGATGTGCTGGTGTCGGGTGTCGGCACGGGCGGCACCATCACCGGTATTTCCCGTTACATCAAGCGGACCCAGGGCAAGGCGATCCTGTCCGTGGCGGTCGAGCCGGTTTCCTCGCCGGTGATCAGCCAGACCATCGCCGGAGCTGAAGTCAAACCCAGCCCCCACAAGATCCAGGGCATCGGCGCCGGCTTCGTACCGAAGAACCTCGACCTGTCGCTGGTCGATCGCGTCGAGCAGGTCACCGATGAGGATGCCAAAACCATGGCCCTGCGCCTGATGCGTGAAGAAGGCATTCTCTGCGGGATTTCCTGCGGCGCGGCCATGGCCGCAGCGGTACGCCTGGCCGAACAGCCGGAGATGCAGGGCAAGACCCTCGTGGTGATTCTGCCGGACTCCGGCGAGCGCTACCTGACCAGCATGCTGTTCAGCGACCTGTTCACCGAGCAGGAGTTGCAGCAGTAGATTTGCGCGACCAGATCGTTCCCGGTGCTCCGCGTGGGAACGCCTTACGGGACGTTGGGTGGTCTGCCAATTGGTGGGCTTCAGCCCACCAAAACCGCGCCTGCATCAAGCCGGCACCTTTGCTCCAGGTCGAACCACCAGCCACAACGCGATGGCGATCAGCACACCGCCGTACAGGTGCGCCCAGGACAGCGGCTCGCCGAGCAGCAGCGCACCCCAGAGCACGCCGAAGATCGGGATCAAAAAGGTGGTGGTCGACGCTTTGATCGGCCCGATGTCGTTGAGCAGGCGGAAATACAGCACATAGGCGAAGGCCGTGCAGCCCAGTCCCAGGCCCAACAGCGATGCCCATTCCAGCCAGCCACCCCAACTGTGCGGAGCCTGCAGCGCCAGCGAGCCGGCGAACAGCGGCAGCAGAAACAGGCTGGCGCCCAGCAAACTGCCGAACGCGGTTAGGCGATTGTCCAGGCGTCCCGCTATCCAGCGCCGCGTCAGAAAACCCGCCACGCCGTAGCAGGCGGTCGCCAGCAGGCAGGCGAGGGCGCCCAGCAGCAAGCCCGTGTCCAGCTCTGCCGGCCCGCTGCGGGTCAGCACGGCGACACCGAACAGGCCCAGGGCGACACCGGCTGCGCGGCTCATCGTCATCGCTTCGGCGAAGAACAGGGTGCCGATCAGCACGCCCATCATCGGCGTGGTGGCATTGATGATCGCCGAGTAACCCGCCGGCAGCACCAGCGCGGCCATGCTGTACATGGCCGATGGAATGCCGGCATTGATTATTCCGAGTATCAGGCACAGGCCCAGCTTGCCTTGGAAATCCCACTTGACCCGCATCAGCAACAGGATCGCCAGCAGGCCCAGCATGGCGATCGAGGCGCGAAAGAACGCCGTCGGCATGCTGCCGATGACCGGCGCGACGATCCGCATGAACAGGAAGCTGGCGCCCCAGATCGCAGCGAGCAGCAGGAGGCGCAGCATGTCGGCAGGGCGCAAGGCAGGCTCCCATCGAAGAATGAAGGGCGGCAGTGTTGCTGGATGATGCACGCAAGGCAAGCTCACCGTTGGCCGGTATGGGCTGACCGTCGCACTGCGCGGCGTGCCCAGGGTTGCGCGTCCGGGCGTGCGGCAGTCATCCGGCACTACTGTTTGAACGACCGCGTTGGCCTACGGGTCGCACCTCAGGCCTGCAACGGTCACAATGGCGGACTTTGCGACCGTGTGGCTGAGCTGGCCAGCGGTCAGGTCTCCCGCCATGCCCGGACCATCCGATCCGGGTTACTGCGCCACGGGGTACCGAGTCGAACTATTAAAGGATCTTCCATGAGCTGTAGCCCCCCATCGCGCACCTTCGAACTTTCCCGTCTGAGTAGGGCCATCGTGCTGTGCAGCTGCGCGGCTGCTGGTACAACGCAAGCGCAGGAGGCTGCTGGCAGCCTGGTGCTCGAACCCAGCGTGATAAGTGGTTCGCGCAGCGCGGCGCAGCGTTTCGACCTGCCGTTCTCGGTGGACAGCATCGACCGCGAGCAGATCAGCGACGGCCAGTTGGGCATCAATGCTTCCGAGGTGCTGACGCGGGTGCCTGGGCTGGTTGTGCAGAATCGCCAGAACTATGCCCAGGATCTGCAGATATCTTCCCGTGGTTTCGGTGCGCGCTCGGCCTTTGGCGTGCGTGGGCTGAAGTTGATCAGCGACGGCATTCCCGCCAGCACCCCGGACGGCCAGGGCCAGGCGGCGACCTTCAACCTCGACACCGCAGAGCGCATCGAGGTACTGCGCGGGCCGGCTTCCACGTTGTACGGCAGTAACGCCGGTGGGGTGATCCAGGTGTTCTCCAGGGACGGTGTCGGCCGACCGCGGGTGGGCGCCGAGACATTGATCGGCAGCGATGGCATGACTCGCAATCATCTTACCGCCGAAGGCGAGGCGGACGGCGTCGGCTTCGTGCTCGATGCCTCGCGCATGGACACCGATGGCTATCGTGACCACAGCTCGGCGCGCCGCGATCAGACCTTCGCCAAGCTCAACTTCAAGCCCGATGAAGACAGCAAGCTGGCGCTGATCTACAGCAGCCTGGAGCAGAACGGTACGCAGGATCCGCTTGGACAGGCTTGGGAGGCTTACAAGGCGGATCCGCGGTCGGTTGCTTCAAATGCTACTCGGTACAATACGCGTAAGAGTATCGATCACCAGCAGATGGGCGCGAATTATGAGCGCTATTTTGATGACTCCACATTGCAACTAACGGCGTATGCAGGTAAACGCCGTGTCGTTCAATATCTGGCCATTCCGATCGAACTCCCTTCTGGGCCGGGTGCAAACCCCGTCAATCCGCAAGCCAATCCTCGTCATAGTGGTGGGGTCGTCGGTTTCGAGCGGGAGTTTCATGGTGGCAGCGTACGCTGGCTTCAACCAGTGGACGGCGTTACCGGCAACCTTCAACTAGTCTTTGGTTTGGACTACGACCAGAGTCGGGATGATCGAAAGGGCTACGAAAACTTCGTTGGCACCCTGCCTGATGTCACTCGTGGAGTTAAAGGCAACTTGCGCCGCGATGAAGTGGATACCGTTACCAGCCTGGATCCCTACGCCCAGGCCACCTGGACCATCGGCGACTGGACCCTGCAGGGTGGCTTGCGCTACAGCACCGTTGAGGTGGATGTCGATGACAAGTACATCGTCGGTGCCAATGGTGACGACAGCGGCACCAGGCGTTACGAGAAGGCCACGCCATCGGTCAGCATCGGCTACGCCTTCACGCCTGACCTGAACGGCTACATCAGTGTCGGCAAGGGCTTCGAGACGCCCAGCCAGGCAGAGCTGGCCTATTCCCAAGGAAACGCAGGTTTCAACTACGGCCTCGAACCTTCGGAAAGCACCCAATATGAAGTCGGCCTGAAGGCTCGCGTCGCAGGTGATACCCGTATCAACGCTGCGATCTTCCAGATCAATACCGATGACGAGATCGTCGTGCTGGAAAACAGCGGCGGCCGCACCAGCTACCAGAACGCCAGCAAAACCCTGCGCCGCGGTTTCGAGCTGGGCGTCGAGAGCCAGCTCAATGAGCAGTGGTCGGCAGCACTGGCCTACACCTATCTGGCTGCGACTTATGATTCGCGCTTCGTCGCAGGGAGCAACACCATCGACAAGGGTAACAACCTGCCCGGCGTGCCGCGCACCACGTTGTTTGGCGAGCTGGCCTGGAAGCCGGTCGATGGCATCAGCACCGCGCTCGAGGGGCTTTATCGCAGCAAGGTGTATGTGGAAGACACCAATACCGAAAGAGCTGCGCCGAGCTATGCGGTATTCAACTGGCGGACTCGCTTCGAGCAGCGCTTCGGCCCCTGGAAGACCCATCAGACCCTGCGGTTGGACAACCTTGCCGACAAGCACTATGTCGGCTCGGTAATCGTTGGTGACGGTAATGGCCGTTTTTACGAAGCAGCGCCAGGGCGCTCCTGGTACGCCGGTGCTGGCGTCGAGTATCAGTTTTGAGTACGGCGGCGCGAGCATCCCGGTAAGGCGACGCCGCTGCGTTCGCGGCGTTCCTTAGGAGATTAGGCGACGGTCGGTAGCGACTTGCAACGCTTTGAGGTTGCCTGGCTCTCCACTCCCGCTCAGGTTTCAGCTACTCTGAAATCAAGCGGTCACCATAGCCGCGCGTAGTTCGAGGAAATCCTTATGAAAGCCTGGTTCGAAAAGATCACTGCCCAGCTCAACGCGCTGTCCGCCCCGCGCATGCAGCCCATCCCAATCCGTAGCGACCAGCAACGCCGACTGGCCGAAGAGCGCCGTCGCCGCCGCTGATTACCTGCGCGTACCCCTCGATGAGCGTCATTCGCGACGCTCGTCATAGATCGCCACGCACTCGAGGTGTTTGGTGCTCTTTTTCTTTTTTAGCGAATAACCTGTCTAACAGGCCTTTGTTCATGCATTGGCCGGTTTTTGCGTGTGTTGCTAATTTCTCCAGATCCTTTTTCGAATAGTGCCCGTCAGGCGCATTAGTGGTCTGCGCCCGGTGACTGCAAAGCTAAAACGAAATTGGTTCGCGCCGCCTCAAGTCATCGGACCTCTTGCCGACAAAGTGAATAGTCCTGTTCTTGGGCGGAGGCGGGGGTGTGGCAAGGTGCCGTCGGGCCAAATTCCATGCCTTCTCTCCATGCTTCGAGCGATTGCAGACCAACCGCTTTCCCGTGCTGCCACAGTAGTTTGCTGTGCTAGACATCGTGGAGTGGCAAGGACGTACCCTTCACGTATCAAAGGATCGCAACCATGCGTCAGAATCTGCCGGTGACTCAACGGGAAAGGACTTTTCCCGGCAATGAGCGGTTGATTTCCACCACTGATCTGAACAGCAAGATCACTTACTGCAACGATGCTTTCGTGGCCATCAGCGGGTTCACCCGCGAAGAGTTGATCGGCCAGCCGCACAACCTGGTACGCCATCCCGATATGCCACCTGCGGTGTTCGGCCATATGTGGGACACCATCAAGCAGGGCAAGCCCTGGATGGGTATCGTCAAGAATCGCTCGAAGAACGGCGACTTCTATTGGGTCAGCGCCTATGTCACGCCGATCTACCAGAACGGCCAGGTTGCCGGTTACGAGTCGGTACGTTCGTTGCCCACCGAAGAGCAGAAACGTCGCGCTGAAGCCTTGTACGCGCGGTTGCGCGCTGGCAAGCCGCCGGTGCCGAAAATCGAGCATCTTACTTACGATTTGATTCGTTCCTGGCCGCTGATCATCGCCGCGCTGATTATTCTGGCCGCCCAGACCATGCTTTCCGGGATATGGCTGGCGCTGTTGGTGGCTGCGGTAATGGCCGCGCTGGGCTCCTATCAGCTGTACAGCAAGCGCGCGTTGATCCGTCGGACCCTGGGTGAGCACCCCAAGGCCTTCACCAGCGGCCTGGTGGCGCTTACCTACAGCGACAACCGCGGTGCTCAGGCGCTGCTCGACATGGCCATGATCAGCGAGGAGGCCCGCCTGCAGACGGCCCTTACGCGCCTCGAGGATGCCGGTGTCAACGTCAAGCGGCAGGCGGCCCAGGCTGCCGGCTTTTCGCGCGCCGGGGCGGAGATGCTCGACCAGCAGCGCAGCGAAACCGACCAGTCGGCGACAGCCATCAATCAGATGGCCGCCACCATTCAGGAAGTCACTCAGAACGTACAGAGCACCAGCCACGCCGCCGAGGAGGCGGATCGCCTGGCCAGGGAAGGGCGGCAACTGGCGGGCGGCAGCCTGGAGTCCATGCAGCACATGGCCAAGGCCGTGGTGGATATCGGCCAGGCGGTAAACGATCTGGCCAACTCGACGCAGTCGATCGGCAGCGTAGCCGATGTGATCACCTCGATTGCCGAGCAGACCAACCTGCTCGCGCTCAACGCAGCCATCGAGGCGGCGCGTGCGGGCGAGCAGGGGCGTGGTTTTGCCGTGGTGGCCGATGAAGTGCGTTCGCTCGCCTCGCGTACCCGAGAGTCGACCCAGCAGATCCACCAGATCATCGCCTCGCTGCGGGCCGGTGCCGAGCGTGCCGTCGTCACGGCCGGGCGGGGCGAGGAAATTTCCCGGGAAAGCGTACAGAGCGTGGAGGCGGTGCGTATCGCCCTGGATGGCATCAGCGAGTCGGTGAGCCGCATCAGCGGCATGAGCCAGCAGATCGCGGCAGCCTCCGAAGAGCAGGGCCAGGTGGCGGACGACATCAGCCGGCAGATCACCCGCATCGCCCAGCTTTCCGAGCAGGGCGCCGAACAGGCCCATCAAGGGGCGGCGATTGGCAAGGAGCTGGAAAGCATGGCCGATTACCTGCATAGCCTGGCCGAGCGCTTCAACCGCTGACCTACTGCCTCGGCTGCGCGGCGTGTGCTGTGGCACACTGCGCGGCCGAGGAGACCCGCCTATGCCACGCCCCCGTTGTAGCCGCTGCAGGCGCCCAGCCAGCCACTGCCTGTGCACCTTGATTCCCGACTTGCCGAGCCGAACCGAGGTGCTGGTGCTGCAGCACTCCGATGAAGTCGATCATGCGCTCAATACCGCGAACCTTGCGGTGTTGGGGCTGCGCAATGCAGCGTTGTGGGTGGGCGAGGTATTCGCAGCGCTACCGGATTGGCTGGCGGAGCCCGGTTATCGCCCCTGCCTGCTGTTCCCAGGTGAGCAGGCGCGCCCGATCAACGAGCTTTGCGCCGATGACGACCGACGCCCCATGCGCGTGGTGGTGCCCGATGGCACCTGGCGCAAGGCACGCAAGCTTGTCTACCTGAATCCGGCGCTGCAAGCGTTGCCGCGGGTGACCCTGCTCGATGCGCCGCCATCGCGCTACCGGCTGCGCAAGGCGTCGATGGAGGGATCGCTGTCGACCCTGGAGGCGATAGTCGAGGTGCTGAACGTCCTGGAGGCGCCTGGCGATTATCGTGAATTGCTCAAACCCTTCGATGCATTGATCGAAGGGCAGATCGCGGCGATGGGCGAGGCCACCTTCCGACGCAACCACTCACGCTGAGCGGCGATAACCGCTCAGGCGAAGCTGCCGTCACGGAAGTCGCGCAGCGCCTGCTCGATCTCTTCCCGGCTGTTCATCACGAACGGGCCGTACTGCACGATCGGCTCACTCAACGGTTTGCCTGCGATCAGCAGCACGCTGGCGCCGCTGGCACTGCTGATCGACAGCTCGCCTTGGTCGTCCAGGCGCACCAGGCGGCCGGCTTGTACCTCATGGCTCTCTTGAATGTGTGCCTCACCCGCGTAGACGTAAAGCAAGGCACGGTGACCCGCGGGAAGTTCCGGGCGCACACGGCTGCCGGCAGGCAGGCGCAGGTCGAGAATATGCGGCTCGGTATGGGGACGCTGCACGGCGCCGACCTGGCGGTGCTCGCCTTCGACGAAGGCGCCAGCGATGGCCACCACCTCGACGCCCTGATCGGTGTGCAGGCGCGGAATCTGCGCGTTGGGAATATCGCGATAGGCCGGATCGGCCATCTTGTCGCGGCCCGGCAGATTCAACCAGAGCTGGAAGCCGCGCATGGCGCCCCGTTCCTGTTCGGGCATCTCGCTGTGAATGATGCCCCGGGCGGCGGTCATCCACTGCACGTCGCCGCCTTTCAGCAGGCCCACGTTGCCAAGGTGATCCTCGTGGCGCATGCGGCCCTCGAGCATGTAGGTGATGGTCTCGAAGCCACGGTGCGGGTGGGGCGGGAAGCCAGCGATGTAATCGTCGGCATTGTCGGTGCTGAATTCGTCGAGCATCAGGAACGGATCGAAACGTTCGATGCCGGCGCCACCAATGACGCGATTCAGGCGCACGCCAGCACCATCGGAGGCAGGCTGACCGGGTTGAACGGCGAGAGCGCGGCGTAGCGGGTTCATCTGGCTGGCTCCCGTTGAAAACGAAGTGTCCATGGTAGGCCAGCCCAACTGTCGAATGGTTGGGAAAAGATCAACTCATCTATCGATAAAGTCGATATAGCGAGCGGCGCCAAGGGCGCCGCCTGCGCGCGTCACTCCGCGATCTGCAGCTTGCGCGACTCGGTATAGAAGAAACGCAATTTCTCGTACTCGAACGGCGAGTTCAGCTGGCCGTAGCGGAAGCTGGTGGTCGAGCGCTGGTCGATGCCTCTGACCACGATGACTTCCGGGTGGCTGCTGCTGACCTTGGCAACGTTGAGGTAGTTGATCTCCTGGGCGACGCCGAAGTCCACGACCAGGCCCGTGGTGTCGCGCAGGTTGGATGGGCCGAGAATCGGCAGCATCAGGTACGGGCCGGCGGGTGTGCCGTAGAAACCGAGGGTCTGGCCGAAGTCTTCGCGGTGCTTGGGCAGGCCCATGAGCGTGGCTGGATCCCACAGGCCGGCCACGCCCAGCGTGGTGTTGAACAACAAGCGGGCAGTGGTGTTCAGGGCCCGTTCGCCTTTGAGCTGCAGGACGCTGTTGATCAGGTTGGGCACGTCGCCCAGGTTACCGAAGAAGTTGGTCACGCCTTTTTGCACGAAGCCTGGGGTGACGTAGCGGTAACCGTCGACCACGGGCAGGAACACCCATTGATCGAAGCGGTAGTTGAAGTGATAGACGCGGCGGTTCCAGGATTCCAGCGGGTCGTGGATCTCCAGCGCCGACAGGGTCGAGCGTTCGAACTCGCGCTGGTTCAGGCCCGGGTTGAACGTGAGCTTCCTGAGCGGCTGTTTGAAGCCATCGTCATCGACGGGGGCGGTGGTTTGCGCGGAGGCGGTGCCGCAACTCAACACGGCAGCGAACAATGCGAGAGTAGGAAAGGACTTAGCCACGGAAGAACTCCAACATGTCGTTGCTGTTGACGCGGTAATTGAGGTTGCCGCAGTGGCCGCCGTAGGGGTACACGGTCAGGCGATCGCCCATGGTGCGGCGCAGAAAGCCCAGGTCGCCAGGGCCGAGAATCACGTCATCGGCGTTGTGCATCACGGCGATTTTCGGGCTGTTCTTCAGGTAATCCTCGATACCGTACAGGCTGACCTCGTTGATCAGTTGATGGATGCTGCCACCGCCATAGCGGGCACGCCACATGGGGATCAGTTGCTCGGTCATGTAACAGTCGAAGTCGCACTGCAGCGCGCGGCGGAAGAACGGCGTCAGGCTGGTGCCTTCGCCGATCGGGTAGTCGACGGGCGTGACCAGACCACGGCGGTTGATCAGGTCCGAGGTGAAGGTGATGTCGGCGGCCGAGAAGCGGAACGAGGTGCCGATCAGCATGGCCAACTGTTCGTTGGTCAGCTGTTCCTTGGACTGCTGGAAGTCGTAGAGCAGGGCGTCGTTGATGTCCACGTAACCCTTCTGCTGGAAGTAGCGGGTCAGTTTGGCCAGCACCAGCTCGTAGAACGTCGTGCGGTTGGTGATGCCCTTGACCTGGGTCTGTACCAGGCGATCGAGGTTGGTGATCGAGGTGTACAGGTTGACCGGCGGGTTGAGCATCAGCACGCGCTTGAAGTTGAAGCTGCGGCGGGTCTCGTCCAATTGGCTGACGAAGGCGGCGTGCAGGGCGCCGAGGCTGTAGCCGGTCAGGTAATAGTCGGTGACCTGCAGGCGCGGGTGCTGGGCGCGCACGGCCTGCATGGCGCGGTACATGTCTTCGGCATCGTCGCGGCTGATGCC
Source organism: Pseudomonas sp. PA15(2017) (assembly GCF_001945395.1). Taxonomy (GTDB): domain Bacteria; phylum Pseudomonadota; class Gammaproteobacteria; order Pseudomonadales; family Pseudomonadaceae; genus Aquipseudomonas. The sequence continues at coordinate 28,400 of NZ_MSXV01000007.1, forward strand.
GGGCGTGGCGAAACGCGAGGCGGAAGTCATGAAGTCGTAGCTGGTCGGCGACGAAAGCTGCACGACGTGGTAACCGGCCCCATAGAAGAGTCTCTTCAGGTACTCGGGCGTGCTGCTCGAGTAATGGGCGCCGGTTCCGGCGATGATGAAGATCAGCGGCGCTGGCCCATTCTGCTCGGCCAGCCGGTAACTCATCTTGGTCACCGCCCAGAAATTGTCGGGCAGCTGGAACTGACGCTCCGGACGCAGGCGAACCTGATAGTCACCCTGCTTGATGTCCGCGTCTTCGGGCAGCTCGGGGCGCAGGTCCGGCGGCGTGGTGGCAATGGTGGCTTCGAACGGGTTGGTCAGCGGGTAGCCGTAGGTCTGCGCATCGATGTCGGCGGCCCACAGGGGCGCGCTGAGCAGCAGAGTGCCGAGCAGAGCTGCAAGACGGGGAATGAAAGACATACAAGATCCCTTTGGAAGAGAACATTCTTTTCAGAGGAGGGCCGGCAAGCCGGTGCTTTCGGCATCAGCCGCGATGGCTAGGACAACCGCCGTTGTATCAAAGTGCCATAGGAAATTCTGCCATACCGCAAGTGCGGTATACCAGAGCGCGATCAGGCTGCCAACGCCCTTGTCCACGGGGCTTTACGCCGTATTCGATCAGCAGAGATTTGCCGCTTGCATCCGCCTGCCGGGAGATTATGCTGAGCGCCGTTTTCAAACCCTCTGGAGCGCAACATGCCTCGTCGTTTACCCATCGTCGCCTTGGTGATCGCAGCACTCGTCTGCGTGATCGCCAGTTACGCGTTGCGCTACCTGCTCATGGAGGGGGGTCAGTGGGTTGGCCGCTGCGTCGAAGACCCGAGCATCCTGGCTTGTCAGGTGCGCGCCACCCTTGGCTGGATGATTCATCTGCGTGTCATCGCCTGGGCAGCGCTGGGCTGTGCGCTGCTGGCATTCGTTCTGCCTGGTGCCTGGGGCTGGCGCCTGGCCGTGCCGGGACTGCTGCTCGGTTTGCCGGCGCTGGCGCTGTATACCGCGAGCCTCGCGGTGTTCGCAGTCGTTCTTGCTTTGCTTCGTCTGGTGCGCGCGCCCGCGGTGGTGACGCGCTGAGAGCCTGTTCACGCCCTTTCGGCTCGGTTTCGGCGCGTTGACTGCAAAGTGGCGGGGGCACCTAGTCCATGCCCGCGATTTTTCGCGCGCATGGCGCGTTCCCATAGTCGGTCGGCGAACGGCTGCCATTGCCTTGTAGCAGTTTCTGCAATATCGCCTGGAACCATCGTGAACAGGCTCCAAGACGCATGCCCTTCGACGTCTTGTCCGTTGTCAGCAATCGGGTGCATTAGCCGAAGGCGTAATGCGCCGAACGATGACCGCCACATCACGAAAACCAAAAAGCGCAAACACCCGGCGCGAGGCAGAACGTTCGGTGTTGCACAGCATGTCGCCTTTCGCGATGAACGGCGGATTACGCTCCCGGGTTTCGCCCACCGGATAACGCCTTCGGCTAATCCAGGTTACCGGTGATCCATCCGCATCAGGGATTTGCTCGAATACGTTGGAATACGTGGCTCCAGGACGTCGGGCGCTGCGCGGCAAGCGCAGCGCCCGCAGTGGGGGCTACTGCTTCGAGTGGCGTACGCCGCGCCATAGAGCCGCTGCCAGCAGGGCGCTGGTGACGGCCCAGCCGATGGCCTGCAGGTTATCCAGGGTTTCCTCGTAGAGCTGCGGCACGATGCCGGCAGCGATCAATACCGCCAGCAAGGTGATTTCCCGGCGCGGCCCTGCCACCGGGCGCAGCAGATACACCAGTGCCGGCAACAGCAATGCGGCACTCGGGAAGCTGCGGTAGCGCGCATCGGCGACCATCGCCAGCATCATCACCGCACCGGCAAAGCCGGCTGCCGCCAGCCACCAGCCGGCACGGCGCTCCAGCCAGCCAAAGGCCTGGGCCCGCCAGCCCTGCGCCGTGGACAGGGCCAGCGCGGCATGGGCCAGTACCAGCAGGTTGAGGGCGAGCAGGGCGCCTGCCCACAGCCATTCGCCGACATAGCGGCTGGTGACCCAGGCCAGCTCCGCCCACAGGCCGATGCAGGCGGCGCCCAGTGCGGCCAGCAACGGCAACAGCACGGCGCTGCGCGTCGAACTCGGGCGGCCGCCGACCAGCAGGCCGAAGGCCAGAACACCCGTGCTGATGGCCAGCCACAGAGGCCAGTGCGGCAGGTTGGAAACCGGGCCGGCGAGGATCGACTTGTCCTGGCGGTCAGCGTCGTACAGGCCCCAGAAACCGCCCACTGCACCTTCGCTCACGCGTTTCCAGGGTTGGTCGAAGGCTTCGATCAGGTTGTAGCGCCAGCCGTGCTGTTCGGCCAGGGCGACGAAGCCGCGGATGAAGGTGGCCTGGTTGACGCGGCTGGGCACGGCGGTCTCGCGCTGGCGGCCTTCGCTGGGCCAGCCGGTCTCACCGATCATGATGTCCTTCGGTGCGAACTGCTTGCCGAACAGCTCGCGCACCTCGGTCACTTCGTGCAGGGCCGCGTCGATGCCGGCCGGGTTGTCTTCCCAGTACGGCAGCAGGTGAATGGTTATGAAGTCCACCGCCGGCGCCACTTCCGGATGCTTGAGCCAGAACTCCCAGACGTCGGCATAGGTGACGGGTTGGCTGATCTCGGCCTTGACCTGGTTGATCAGCTCGACCAGTTGCCCGCCGGTGACTTCCTTGCGCAGCAGTGCTTCGTTACCAACGATGACCGCCTCGACCACATCCGGATTTTCCTTGGCCAGCTTGATCAGGCCCTGGATCTCGATGGCCGTGTCATGGGGGTTACGGCTGACCCAGGCACCGGTGATCAGCTTCAAGCCGTGCTTGCGGGCCAGTTCCGGCAGCGCCTCCAGGCCGGTGACCGAGTAGGTGCGGATGCATTGGAAGCGCTCGGCCAGCAGCGCCAGGTCGGTGTCCATCTGCTCCGGGTGGATCTGCAGAGGGAGATCGAAGGGCGACTGGTCCTTGCCGAACGGCGTGTACGACGCGCATTGCAATTTGTGGGTCGGCGTGGCCGCGTCGGCCAGCACCACCGGCTTGCCGATGATTTGCCAGAGGCTGCCCAATGCGAGAAAACCGACGATGCAGGCACAGAGGTAGGGGAGCAGAGGAAAGCGGGCGGTGGCGGGCATGGTCGAACACGCATGGTAATGGAGACGGCGCATCTTAGCGGCGAGCAAGGCCTTTAGATAGACGGGAAAAGGTAGTTACAAAGGCTCCTTTGACGGGACGTTCAGACTGGCTATTTTCATCGTGCGGCGTGAGGAACACCCGCGTCGCTCAACTCGAGTGGAACTTACAGAGGATGTTGATCATGCTGAAAGCTACCCTGCAAGCCCTGTTGTTTTCCTTGGTTGCCAGTGCGTCATGGCTGGCCAGCGCCAATGAGGCGGCGAAGGCACCCGCGTCCGAGCCTGTGGCCCAGCAAGTGGCCGAACTCAATCCCGTCAACCTCAATACTGCCGATGCCGAGACCCTGCAGCGCGAGCTCAGCGGCGTTGGTGCGGTAAAGGCACAGGCCATCGTCGCTTATCGCGATACCCACGGTGAGTTCGCCTCGGTGGACGAACTGCTCGAAGTCAAAGGCATCGGTGAAGCCTTGCTCGAGCGCAACCGCGACAAGCTGACAGTCAGCCAGTAGCGGCGGGTGTCCCGGGCCGCGCCTCCTTCGGGGGCGCGGCTTTTTCATGGGCAACAGCTTTCAGTCACCGCCGCTCCATCGCGAGCCGGGGGCAAGACTGGCGCGTTTTCTGCTTCGTCTGCCTGGTGGTCATGGATTGATGGCGGGGAGGTAGTTGGCACCCTTGTTGCAAATGCCTTTGGCAAAGCACGCGCGGCGTCAAAAAACCGCGGTCAGGTGGAGGAAAGGTCATGAGTCAGGGTGTCGCGTTCAATCGTCTAATGCTGGAAATGCGCTCGATGCAGGCCGAGGCCATGGCGCGCAAACCGGCTGCGCCCCAGGCTCAGGAAGTCGGTGCGCCGAGCTTCTCGGACATGCTCGGCCAGGCGGTGAACAAGGTCAGCGAAACTCAGCAGGCGGCCGGCCAATTGGCCAACGCCTTCGAAATGGGCCAAAGCGGCGTCGACCTGACCGACGTAATGATCGCTTCGCAGAAATCCAGTGTTTCGTTTCAGGCCATGACCCAAGTGCGCAACAAGCTGGTTCAGGCGTATCAAGACATCATGCAGATGCCGGTTTAAGGGGTAGATTTCGATCATGGCCGACGCTCTCGCCGCAAACGTACCTGCCACCGCCGCCGACAACGCGCCGAAGAAGCCGCTGTTCGGGCTGACCTTCCTGGAAAACCTCTCCGACATGCCGCTGCTGCGTCAGGCCGGTCTGCTGATCGGCCTGGCCGCCAGCGTGGCGATCGGTTTCGCTGTGGTGCTGTGGTCGCAGCAGCCCGAGTACAAGCCGCTGTATGGCAGCCTCGATGGCATGGATGCGCGTGGCGTAATGGAAACCCTGGCCGCCGCGAATATCGATTACACCATCGAGCCGAATTCCGGCGCCCTGCTGGTCAAGTCCTCCGACCTGGCCCAGGCACGCATTCGCCTGGCGTCCGCTGGTGTGGCGCCGACCGATACCAGCATCGGTTTCGAGATCCTCGACAAGGAGCAGGGCCTCGGTACCAGCCAGTTCATGGAGGCGACCCGCTACCGCCGTGGCCTGGAAGGTGAGCTGGCGCGCACTGTATCGAGCCTGAACAACGTCAAGGCCGCCCGCGTTCACCTGGCGATCCCGAAGAGTTCGGTGTTCGTGCGTGACGAGCGCAAGCCCAGCGCCTCGGTGCTGGTCGAGCTGTATGCCGGGCGCAGCCTGGAGCCGAGCCAGGTGATGGCGATCGTCAACCTGGTGGCCAGCAGCGTGCCGGAGATGGACAAGGGCCAGGTCACCGTGGTCGACCAGAAGGGCAATCTGCTGTCCGATCAGCAGGAAATGTCCGAGTTGAGCATGGCCGGCAAACAGTTCGACTACAGCCGCCGCATGGAAAGCCTGTTCACCCAGCGCGTGCACAACATCCTGCAGCCGGTGCTTGGCGTAGGTCGCTACAAGGCCGAAGTGTCCGCCGACGTGGATTTCAGCGCCGTCGAATCGACCTCGGAAACCTTCAACCCGGATCAGCCGGCCCTGCGCAGCGAGCAGCAGGTCAACGAACAACGCAGCAGCGGTAGCGGCCCTCAAGGCGTACCGGGTGCGCTGAGCAATCAACCGCCAGGCCCGGCTGCCGCGCCGCAGCAGGCCGGTGGTGTCGCTGCACCCGGCGGCCCGATCGCCCCCGGCCAGCCACTGGTCGACGCCAATGGCCAGCAGATCATGGACCCGGCCACTGGCCAGCCGATGCTGGCGCCGTACCCGGCCGACAAGCGTGACCAGTCGACCCGCAACTTCGAGCTCGATCGTTCGGTCAGCTACACCAAGCAGCAGCAGGGTCGCCTGCGCCGGCTTTCCGTCGCCGTGGTGGTCGATGACCAGATGCGTGTCGATCCGGCTACCGGCGAAGCCACCCGTGTGCCGTGGACCAGCGACGACCTGGCGCGCTTCACTCGCCTGGTCCAGGATTCGGTCGGTTACGATGCCAGCCGTGGCGACAGCGTCAGCGTGATCAACACGCCGTTCAGCAGTGAACCCGCGGAAGTGATCGAGGTACCGTGGTACCAGAGCGAACTGTTCCTGATGGCCATGGGCGGCCTCAAGTCGCTGTTTCCGGCCCTGTTGATCTTCCTGCTGGTGTGGTTCGTACTGCGCCCGGTACTCAACAACATCACCGGTGGCGGCAAAGGCAAGGAGCTGGCCCTGGCCGGCGGCGGTCGCGACGGCGACGTCGACCTCGGCGAGATGGGTGGCATGGATGGGCTGGCCTCCGATCGGGTAAGCCTCGGCGGGCCGCAAAGCATTATGTTGCCGAGCCCGAGCGAGGGGTATGATGCACAACTGAACGCGATCAAGAGTTTGGTCGCCGAAGATCCGGGCCGCGTCGCCCAGGTAGTCAAAGACTGGATCAATGCCGATGAATGAGAACCGCACCCCCACCAAGATGAGCAAGGTCGAGAAGGCCGCCATCCTGCTGCTGTCGCTCGGCGAGACCGATGCGGCTCAGGTGCTTCGCCATCTCGGGCCCAAGGAAGTCCAGCGCGTGGGTGTGGCGATGGCCGCCATGCGCAACATTCACCGCGAGCAGGTCGAGCAGGTGATGGGCGAGTTCGTCGAAACCGTCGGCGACCAGACCAGCCTGGGCGTGGGCGCCGACGGCTACATCCGCAAGATGCTTACCCAGGCCCTCGGCGAGGACAAGGCCGGCAACCTGATCGACCGTATCCTGCTCGGTGGCAGCACCAGCGGCCTGGACAGCCTGAAGTGGATGGAGCCGCGTGCGGTCGCCGATGTGATTCGCTACGAGCACCCGCAGATTCAGGCCATCGTGGTCGCCTACCTGGACCCGGACCAGGCCGGCGAAGTGCTTGGGCACTTCGACCACAAGGTGCGCCTGGACATCGTCCTGCGGGTGTCATCGCTTAACACCGTGCAGCCCGCTGCGCTCAAGGAGTTGAACCTGATTCTGGAGAAGCAGTTCTCCGGCAGCTCCAACACCACCCGCGCCACCATGGGCGGCGTGAAGCGCGCTGCGGACATCATGAACTTCCTCGACAGTTCGGTCGAAGGGCCGCTGATGGATTCGATCCGCGAGATCGACGAGGACCTGTCGTCGCAGATCGAAGACCTGATGTTCGTCTTCGATAACCTGGCCGACGTCGACGACCGCGGCATCCAGGCGCTGCTGCGCGAGGTCTCCTCCGACGTGCTGGTATTGGCCCTCAAGGGTGCGGACGAGGCGATCAAGGAAAAGGTCTTCAAGAACATGTCCAAACGGGCCGCCGAATTGTTGCGCGACGATCTGGAGGCCAAGGGGCCGGTTCGGGTCAGCGACGTGGAAACGGCGCAGAAGGAAATCCTCACCATTGCCCGACGCATGGCCGAGGCCGGCGAGATCGTGCTGGGCGGCAAGGGTGGCGAGGAGATGGTGTAATCCATGGCGGGCAAGGAACCAGTCAGCGAACTGATTCGCGCCAAGGATCTGGGCAGCGTCGATCGTTGGTCGCTGCCCAGCTTCGACGAGCATGACGACTCGCAGCAGGACGTCCCGGCCCCGGAGGCCGTCGTGCCCGAGGCGCCACCGCCGCCACCTCAGGAAAGCGAGGAAGTGGCCCTCGAGGACGTCAAACCCTTGACGCTCGACGAGCTCGAAGCCATCCGTCAGGATGCCTACAACGAAGGCTTCGCCACCGGCGAGAAAGATGGCTTTCGTGCCGGCCAGCTCAAGGCCAAGCAAGAGGCTGACGCGGCTTTGGCCGGCCGAATGCAGGCGCTCGAGCAGGTCATGGGCCATCTGTTCGAGCCGATCGCCGAGCAGGATCAGCAGTTGGAAGTCGCCCTGGTGGCCCTGGTCGGGCAGATCTCCCGCGAAGTCATCCAGCGTGAGCTGAGCCGCGACTCCAGCCAGATTCGCCAGGTGCTGCGCGAGGCCCTCAAGCTGCTGCCGATGGGCGCCGAGAACATCCGTATTCACCTCAATCCTCAGGACTTCGAGCTGGTCAAGGCGTTGCGCGACCGCCACGAAGAAAGCTGGCGGATTCTCGAGGACGACTCGCTGCTGCCGGGTGGTTGCCGGGTGGAAAGCGAGCACAGCCGTATCGATGCCAGCGTGGAAACCCGCCTGAGCCAGGCGCTCAAGCAACTCTTCGAGCAGCAGCGCGAGCACGCCACCACGCCGCGCGCTGCCGATATGGTCATCGACCTGGATGCCAGCGATGCGCCTTGAGCGCCTCAGCTTCGCCCGCCGCCTGGACGGTTACGGTGAGGCCGTCAAACTGCCGACCCAACCCATCGTCGAAGGACGTCTGCTGCGCATGGTCGGCCTTACCCTCGAGGCCGAAGGGCTGCGTGCCGCGCTCGGTAGCCGCTGCCTGGTGATCAATGACGACAGCTATCATCCGGTGCAGGTCGAGGCCGAGGTCATGGGCTTCTCCTCCGGCAAGATCTATCTGATGCCGGTCGGCAGCCTGGCCGGTATCGCGCCGGGCGCCCGGGTGGTGCCGCTGCCGGATACCGGGCGCCTGCCCATGGGCATGTCGATGCTTGGCCGGGTGCTCGACGGCGCCGGGCGCGCTCTGGACGGCAAGGGTGGCATGAAGGCCGAGGATTGGGTGCCGATGGACGGCCCGACCATCAACCCGCTCAAGCGCCATCCGATCAGCGAACCGCTGGACGTCGGCATCCGCAGCATCAATGGCCTGCTCACCGTCGGCCGCGGCCAGCGTCTGGGCCTGTTCGCCGGTACCGGGGTGGGTAAATCGGTGTTGCTGGGCATGATGACCCGCTTCACCGAAGCCGAGATCATCGTGGTCGGCCTGATCGGTGAACGGGGCCGTGAGGTGAAGGAATTCATCGACGAGATTCTCGGCGAGGAGGGCATCAAGCGTTCTGTAGTCGTCGCCTCGCCAGCCGATGATGCGCCGCTGATGCGCCTGCGCGCCGCCATGTACTGCACGCGCATCGCCGAATACTTCCGCGACAAGGGCAAGAACGTCCTGCTGCTGATGGATTCGCTGACCCGTTTCGCCCAGGCCCAGCGGGAAATCGCCCTGGCCATTGGCGAGCCACCCGCCACCAAGGGTTATCCGCCTTCGGTGTTCGCCAAGCTGCCGCGCCTGGTCGAACGGGCCGGTAACGCCGAGGCGGGCGGTGGTTCGATCACCGCTTTCTATACCGTGCTGTCCGAGGGCGACGATCAACAGGACCCCATCGCCGACGCGGCCCGCGGGGTACTCGACGGTCACTTCGTGTTGTCTCGGCGCCTGGCCGAAGAAGGCCATTATCCGGCCATCGATATCGAAGCCTCGATCAGCCGGGTGATGCCCCAGGTGGTCAGCCCCGAGCATATGCGCAACGCCCAGCGCTTCAAGCAGCTGTGGTCGCGCTATCAGCAGAGCCGCGACCTGATCAGCGTTGGTGCCTACGTACCGGGTGGCGATGCGGACACCGACCTGGCCATCGCCCGCCAGCCGGTCATGGTGCGCTACTTGCGCCAGGCCCTGGGCGAAAGCGAGAGCCTGGACAGCAGCCGCGAGTTGCTCGCCGCAGTGCTGAACCCCGCAGCGGCGTCATAACCCGTGGCCAACAGCCGAGCGGCGCGCCTGGCGCCGGTGGTCGACATGGCTGAAAAGGCCGAGCGCGAGGCGGCCCTGCAGCTCGGTCGTGCCCAGGGCCTGCTGGGGCAGGCGCAGAACAAGCTCGCCGATCTGGAAAAGTACCTGCAGGGCTACCAGCAGCAATGGATCAGCGAGGGCCAGCGCGGGGTTTCCGGTCAGTGGCTGATGAACTACCAGCGCTTTCTGTCCCAGCTCGACGTTGCGATTGCCCAGCAGCAGCAGGCGGTCAACTGGCACCGCAACAACCTGGACAAGGTTCGCGAGGTCTGGCAGCAGCGTTACGCCCGGCTGGAAGGGCTGCGCAAGCTGGTGCAGCGCTATCTGGACGAAGCGCGCCTGGCCGAGGACAAACGTGAGCAAAAACTGCTCGACGAGCTGTCCCAGCGGCTACCACGCCGCGATTCGATGGATTGATGGTTGCCGCTGACGCGGGCTAGTGCTAAATCTTCTTAAACCGAAATTCAGTACGCCGAAATGCGCGCTGGGCAGGGCCAGGAAAAACAGGTGAGACACCGCGTCACCACACGGGTCAACAAGGTATCGGCTGCTCCACGGGGCAGTCTCGGCCTTGCCGGCTCGCTTAAGCGGGCTGCGGGTATCCCGGATATCAAGGAGTGTTTCATGCCCATCACCTCGCAGCCCTCGGAAGACGGGCAAGAGTTGACCATCACCATTCAGGGTCGCTTCGACTTTGGCGCCCACCAGGAATTTCGCCGTGCCTACGAGCGCGTCGATATTCGCCCCAAGCGTTATACCGTCGACCTCAAGGGAACCACCTACCTCGACAGCTCGGCGCTCGGCATGTTGCTGTTGTTGCGCGACCATGCCGGTGGCGACCGTGCGCAGATTCGCCTGCTCAACTGCAACGCCGACGTGCGTAAGATTCTTTCCATTTCCAATTTCGAACAGCTGTTCCAGATCGACTGAGACGCGATGAACGCCTCGTCTCTCACCATCCTGATTGCCGAGGACAGCGCCACCGACCGCATGCTGCTGTCGACCATCGTCGGTCGCCAGGGGCATCGGGTGCTCGCCGCCGCCAATGGCCTGGAGGCGGTGGCGCTGTTCGAATCGCAGCGCCCGCAGTTGGTGTTGATGGATGCACTGATGCCGGTGATGGATGGTTTCGAGGCCGCCAGGCGCATCAAGGCCATGGTGGGCGAGGCCATGGTGCCGATCATCTTCCTGACTTCCCTGAGCGAGGATGAGGCCTTGGTCAGTTGCCTGGAGGCGGGTGGCGACGACTTTCTCGCCAAACCCTACAGCCGGGTGATTCTCGAAGCCAAGATCAACGCCATGGACCGCTTGCGGCGCTTGCATCAGGAAGTGTTGCGCCAGCGCGACCAGATCGCCCGGCACAACGAGCACCTGCAGAACGAACAGCTGGTCGCCAAGGCGGTGTTCGACAAGGTGGCTCACTCCGGTTGCCTGGGCTCCGGCAACGTGCGCCACCTGCAATCGCCCTACGCGCTGTTCAATGGTGACCTGTTGCTGGCCGCCTTCCACCCCAGTGGCGACATGCATGTACTGCTCGGCGATTTCACCGGTCATGGCCTGCCGGCGGCGATCGGCGCCATGCCGCTGGCGGAAGTCTTCTACCGCATGACCGGCAAGGGGCACTCACTGATGGAGATTCTCCACGAGGGCAACGCCAAGTTGCGCCGCATCCTGCCGCGCGGCGTGTTCTGCTGTGCGACGCTGCTGACTATCAGTTTCCGGCGGCGCATGGTCGATTTCTGGGGTGGCGGCTTGCCGGCCGGTTACGTGCTGCGCCAGAGCGGCGAGCGGGTGCCGTTGGTGTCGCGCCACTTGCCATTGGGCGTGCTCGATCCGGACAGCTTTCGCGACTACTACGAATCGCACTCCCTGGAACTCGGTGATCGGGTTTTCCTGCTTTCCGATGGCGTACTCGAGGCGCAGAACGAGCGCGACGAATTGTTCGGCGAGCAGCGCCTGCTCGATGTGCTCGATGCCAGCCGCGATCCGTCGCGGCTGTTCGCCGATATTCAGCAGGCCCTGCGGGCCTTCAATGGCGAGGCGCGTGACGACGTCAGCCTGGTTGAAGTGACCATGATCGAGGAGGGCGCGGTCGTCCGTCCGCCGTTGCCGGCAAGCGAATCCCAGGCCGGGCCGGAGAATTGGTCGGCGCGTTATGATTTTCGGGGTGCCACCCTGCGCGATTTCTACCCCTTGCCGCATCTGCTGGAGCTGCTGCTCGAAGTGCCGGGGCTGCGCGGCAATGGCGGTAACCTTTACAGCGTGCTGTGCGAGCTGTACACCAATGCCCTCGAACATGGCGTGCTGGCGCTGGACTCCTCGCTCAAGCGTGACGCGGCCGGTTTCGCCGAATACTACCGGCTGCGCGCCGAGCGGCTCGATGCCCAGCAGGATGGCTGCGTCAGCGTGGCGTTCGATGTGTGTCAGCAGGCAAGCGGCGGATGCCTGACCCTGACCGTCGAAGACAATGGCAGGGGCTTCGATCCGACTGCAGTGATGGCGCGACAGCGCACCGCCAGCGGTTTCAGCGGGCGCGGCATGGGGCTGATCCAGGAGCTCAGCGAGCGCTGCGAGTGGTCGCCTGACGGGCGTCGGGTCAGAGTGGAGTTTTCCTGGGCCGCGCAGGCATAATCCGTCTGCTTTCGCGTGCCGCGCATGACGGCGAACCGCCGTTCGAGGCTGGCCTGGAGTCTAGGGTGTCCGACAATCATCTGGATCGCGATGTACTGAACACGCTGCTGGACATCATGGAGGACGAATATCCGGTGCTGCTGGATACCTTCGTGACCGACTCCGAGGAGCGTCTGCGCCTGCTGAAAACCGCCGAGCACGATGGCGACGCTCAGGCCATGCGCCGTGCCGCGCACAGCTTCAAGGGCAGTTGCAGCAACATGGGCGCCAAGGTACTGGCCGATTCCTGCCGGGATCTCGAAGAGCTGGCCCGCCGCGGTGACCTCGCCGAGTCGGCGCCCCTGGTCGAGCGTATCGAGCGCGAATTCGCCATCGTGCGCATCCTGGTGAAATCCGAGCGGCAGCGCTTTCCCACCAGATAGTGTTCTTTTCCTGAATGTTGGCCCGCCCCTTGCTTGAAGAGGGCATACGTCATTATTCAAGCGGAGAGCATTCATGCCCGTTGCCCCTGATCTGTTGCTGACCCCGGCGCCGGCTGCCAAGCCCAAGGCCGCACCGGCAACCAATACGCAGAGCACCGCGCAGCCGCGCAAGCAGGAGGCTTCAAGCTTCTCGCAGGTCTACGCCAAGGAGCGCCAGGCGAAAGCTGCCGAGCGCCAGGACAATGCCGCAAAATCAGCGCGCGACGCCAAGGCCGATCCCCAGGCGCGTGCCAGCGATCCGGCATCCGCCGCTGCCGCCGAACCGGCGGTTGCCGATAGCGGCAAGGATTTGCCAGAAGAGTCGAAGCCCGAAGAAGGCGCCGTCGACCCGCTGATGTTGCTGGGCCTGTTCCAGCCGGAGCCGCAGGTCGAGGTGGGCGAAGGCGAGGGTGAGGTCGATCCCGAGGCGGCGGCCGCTGCAGCGTCGACCAGCCTGATCGGTTCTGCACCAGCGAGCATGACCGAGGCGAGCTTCGACCCGGAAATCGACGCGCTCAATCAGCAGCCAGCAGTGAAACTGGCGCTCGACGTCGGTGCTCAGGAAAAGCTTGCCGCGCAGTCGACAGCCACCGCTGGCGGGGCCGCCGCCTCGTCATCGGCCAGCAGCGGCCAGGCGTTCGCCAGCGCCATGGGAGCCATGGGCATGAAGGCCGACACCACGGAGGGTGAGCAGGGCGACGTGACCCCGCTGCCGTCCTTCGAACTGAGCAGCGAAGCCCTCGAAGCGTTCAAGGAGAGTTCGGCCGACACCGCGCCGGAGCAGTTCGTCAGCAAGCTCAGTGCGTTGAGCCAGGCGATTGGCCAGCAGGCCTCCCAGGTGGGTCGGGTTCCCGTGGTGCCTGGCCAGCCGCTGGCCATGCAACACGCCGGCTTTAGCGAAGGGGTCGTGGACAAGGTGATGTGGATGTCCAGCCAGAACCTCAAGTCCGCGGAGATTCAACTCGACCCGGCTGAGCTCGGCCGCCTCGATGTGCGCATCAGCCTGAACCAGGACCAGACCCAGATCAGCTTCGCCAGCGCGCACCCAAGCGTGCGCGAGGCGCTGGAAGGCCAGGTGCATCGTCTTCGCGAGATGTTCACCCAGCAGGGCATGAACCTGGCTGATGTGAACGTTTCCGACCAGTCTCAGGGCCGTGCCTGGCAAGGTCAGGAGGGCGATGGTCGTGGCCGCCGCATGGCCGACGACGGCGGGGCCGGTGGCGAAAGCGAGGAGCGCGTGATCGGCAGTATCGAGATCCGCGACCCGGCCCAGGGCGCTGGGCGCGGTATGGTCGATTATTACGCCTGACGCCGCGATCAAGACGCAGCCCGCGCAGCGCTGAAGCGACTGCGCTTTGCGGGTCCTGTTCTAGACTTCCAATCACCCCGCTCGATTCGTCGCGCGGGGTGATTGGCTTTCAACGCCGCGGGTCAGGCACCACGCTTTCGCGTAACATGGCGCGCTCGGTGATTGCAGCCGCGTCTATGAGCTGGCATAACACTTGCTCTTAACCTATTGAAAGCGGAGGGTTCTCCGCTCCGTGACGGATTTTTGGCATGGCAAAGAAGAACGCGCCACCCGCCGCTGCTGCCGAAGCAGGCAGCAAGCCGCCTGGCAAGCTCAAGCTCATCATCGCGATCGTACTGGCATTGTTGCTGGCCGTGGGGGCGTCGATCGGTGGCACCTGGTTCTTCCTGAGCAAGGACAGCGCCAAGCCGGATGCCGAGCATGAGCAGGCCGAGAACGCCGCGCCGACCAAGCAGCCAGCGATCTACGAAGAGCTGAAGCCGGCCTTCGTGGTCAACTTCACGCAGAACGGCAGGGCGCGTTACATGCAGGTCAGCGTGGCGCTGATGACCCGCGACCAGGCTGCTCTGGACGCGCTCAAGGTACACATGCCGGTGCTGCGCAACAACCTGGTCATGCTGTTCTCCAGCCAGGACTTCGCCACCCTGATCACCCCGGTCGGCAAGGAAATGCTGCGTCAGCAGGCGACCGCCAGCGTGCAGCAACTGGCCGAGAAGGAGACTGGCAAGGTGACGGTCGAGCAGGTGCTGTTCACCAACCTCGTGTTGCAATAGGGCGGGAGTTCACTGATGGCCGTACAAGACCTGCTGTCCCAGGACGAGATCGATGCGCTGTTGCATGGCGTCGACGACGGCCTGGTGGAAACCGAGGAATTCGTCGAGCCTGGGAGCGTCAAGCAATACGACCTGACCAGCCAGGATCGCATCGTGCGCGGGCGCATGCCCACGCTGGAAATGATCAACGAGCGTTTCGCGCGCTACACCCGCATCAGCATGTTCAACCTGCTGCGTCGCTCGGCCGATGTGGCGGTCGGTGGCGTGCAGGTCATGAAATTTGGCGAATACGTACACTCGCTGTACGTGCCCACCAGCCTCAATCTGGTGAAGATGAAGCCGTTGCGCGGCACCGGGCTGTTCATCCTCGATGCCAAGCTGGTGTTCAAGCTGGTCGACAATTTCTTCGGTGGCGATGGCCGCCATGCCAAGATCGAAGGCCGCGAATTCACCCCCACCGAGTTGCGCGTGGTGCGCATGGTGCTCGACCAGGCGTTCGTCGACCTGCGCGAGGCCTGGGCGGCGGTGATGGATATCAACTTCGAGTACGTGGGCTCGGAGGTCAACCCGGCGCTGGCCAACATCGTCAGCCCCAGCGAAGTGATCGTGGTATCGACCTTCCACATCGAGCTCGACGGCGGTGGCGGCGACCTGCACGTGACCATGCCCTACGCGATGATCGAACCGATCCGCGAGATGCTCGACGCCGGCTTCCAGTCCGACGTCGACGATCAGGACGAGCGCTGGGTCAAGGCCCTGCGCGAAGACATCCTCGACGTCAGCGTGCCGCTGAGCGCCACCGTGGCGCGGCGTCAGCTGAAGGTGCGCGACATCCTGCACATGCAGCCCGGTGACGTGATTCCGGTCGAGCTGCCCGAGCACATGATCCTGCGCGCCAATGGCGTGCCGTCGTTCAAGGTCAAGCTCGGTTCGCACAAGGGCAACCTGTCGCTGCAGGTGCTCGACCCCGTGGACCGCCAGCACCGCTAGCCCCAATCATCTGCCGCGCCGGACGCGCGGCCAAACCGATAAACGCCAGCCGAGGTCCAACGATGGCAGACGAGAACGAACAAACCAGCCCCGAGGAACAGGCGCTCGCCGATGAGTGGGCGGCTGCGCTGTCCGAGTCCGGCGACGCCGGCGGGCAGGACGATATCGATGCGATGCTGGCCGCCAGTGCAGCCAGCCAGCCGTCAGCCCCACGTGCGCCGATGGAAGAGTTCGGCAGCATGCCCAAGGCCAGCAACCCGGTCAGCCTGGACGGGCCGAATCTCGATGTGATTCTCGACATCCCGGTGTCCATTTCCATGGAAGTGGGCAATGCCGACATCACCATTCGCAACCTGCTGCAGCTCAATCAGGGCTCGGTGATCGAACTCGATCGGTTGGCGGGCGAGCCGCTCGACGTGCTGGTCAACGGCACCCTGATCGCCCATGGCGAGGTGGTGGTGGTCAACGAGAAGTTCGGCATTCGCCTGACCGACGTGATCAGCCCCAGCGAACGCATCAAGAAGCTGCGCTGACGCCATGAACGGACTCCTGCTCGCACTCCTGGCACTGCCAGGCCTGGCTTTCGCCGCCGAACCGGCTACCCAGGCGCCTGCCGCCAGTGGCGGTATCGCCGGCCAACTGGTGCAACTGGTGATCGGCCTGCTGTTGGTGATCGGCCTGATCTTTCTGCTCGCCTGGATGATGCGTCGCGTGCAGCGCCTGGGCCCCAACAACGGCAAGGTAATCAAGATCGTCGCCACCCAGGCGCTGAGCCCGCGCGACAGGCTGGTGCTGGTGCAGGTCGGCAACGAGCAGATCCTGCTCGGCCTCACGCCCGGGCGCATCAACTCGCTGCACGTGATGGGCGAGCCGGTTCACCTGGCCGACGCCGAACCGGCTTCCACGGAATTCTCCCAGCGCCTCATGGAACTGCTGGGCAAGGACCAGAAGGACAAGTCCTGATGTTGCGACTTCTGCTTGTGCTGGTGTTCGCGCTAGGAGCCTCGCTGGCCTTCGCTCAGGAGCCGCCTTCACCCATTCCGTTGATTCAGCAGGGCGGCAATCCGCTGTCGATTCCGGCGATCACCCTGAGTACCGACGCCGAGGGGCAGCAGGAATACTCGGTCAGCCTGCAGATCCTGCTGATCATGACGGCGCTGAGTTTCATCCCGGCGTTCGTCATGCTGATGACCAGCTTCACGCGCATCATCATCGTGTTCTCGATCCTGCGTCAGGCGATGGGCTTGCAGCAGACGCCGTCCAATCAGATCCTCATCGGCCTGGCGCTGTTCCTGACCCTGTTCATCATGGCGCCGGTGTTCGACCAGATTAACCGCGAGGCTCTTCAGCCCTACCTGAATCAGCAATTGCCGGCCCAGCAGGCGATCGAGCGGGCCGAGGTGCCGATCAAGAACTTCATGCTGGCGCAAACCCGTGAAAGCGATCTGGAGCTGTTCGTGCGCCTGTCCAAGCGCACCGACATCGCCACCCCGGACGCGGCGCCGCTGACCATCCTGGTGCCGGCCTTCGTGACCTCGGAGCTGAAGACCGCCTTCCAGATCGGCTTCATGATCTTCATCCCGTTCCTGATCATCGACATGGTGGTGGCCAGTATTCTCATGGCCATGGGCATGATGATGCTGTCGCCGCTGATCATTTCGCTGCCGTTCAAGATCATGCTGTTCGTGCTGATCGACGGATGGGCGCTGATCATGGGCACCCTGGCCAGCAGTTTCGGCACCTTGTAGCGAGGCTCACATGACCCCTGAAGTTGCTGTCGATCTGTTCCGCGAAGGGCTCTGGCTGATTTCCCTGATGGTCGGGCTGCTGGTCATGCCCAGCCTGTTGGTGGGCCTGTTGGTGGCGATGTTCCAGGCCGCCACGCAGATCAACGAACAGACCCTGAGCTTTCTGCCGCGCCTGCTGGTAATGCTGCTGACCCTGATCGTTGCCGGGCCGTGGATGGTGCAGCAACTGATGGAGTACACGCAGAATCTGATCATGAACATCCCGCAGCTGATCGGCTAAGCCCGATGTTCGAGTTGAGCGATGCGCAGATCGGCAGCTGGGTCAGCAGTTTCGTGCTGCCGCTGTTTCGCATCGCCGCGCTGCTGATGGTGATGCCGATCATCGGCACGCAGCTGGTGCCAACCCGGGTGCGGCTGTACCTGGCGCTGGCGATCAGCGTGGTGCTGGTGCCCACCCTGCCACCGATGCCATTGGTCGATTCGATCAGCCTGCAGGCCTTCATGCTGATCGCCCAGGAAATCCTCATCGGCGTGATGCTCGGTTTCGTGCTGCAGTTGTTCTTCCATATCTTCGTGGTCGCCGGGCAGATCCTGGCGATGCAGATGGGCCTGGGATTCGCCTCTATGGTCGACCCGGCCAACGGCATTTCGGTGCCGGTGATCGGCCAGTATTTCACCATGCTGGTGACCTTGCTGTTCTTGGCCATGAACGGGCATCTGGTGGTATTCGAAGTGCTGGCCGAGAGCTTCGTGACCATGCCGCCAGGTTCCGGTCTGCAGATCGAACATTACTGGGAAATCGCCACCAAGCTCGGTTGGGTGATGGGCGCCGCACTGATTCTGGTACTACCGGCGGTTACCGCGCTGTTGGTGGTCAATATCGCTTTTGGCGTGATGACCCGCGCGGCGCCGCAGTTGAACATCTTCTCCATCGGTTTTCCGCTCACCCTGGTGCTGGGCATGGTAATCGTATGGATTTCTCTGGCTGACATCCTGTCGCACTATCAGGCTATCGCGAGCGAAGCGCTGATCATGTTGCGTGAACTGGCGAGGGCTGGCTGATGGCCGAGTCGGAAAGCGGTGCCGACAAGAGCGAGGAACCCACGGAGAAACGCCGCCGGGAATCTCGTGAAAAGGGCCAGATCGCACGTTCGCGCGAACTCAATACCTTCGCCATCATGCTGGCGGGCACCGGCGGGCTGTTGGCCACCGGTGGCTCGATCGGCAATGCCATGCTGGAAATCATGCGCGGCAACTTCGTCCTGCCGCGCGAAATTCTCATGGATGAGCGCAACATGGCGCTATGGCTGGCCGCCTCCGGGCAACTGGCGCTGGAGGCGCTGCTGCCGCTGCTGATCGTGCTGCTGGTGATGTCCATCGTCGGGCCGATTGCCCTGGGCGGCTGGCTGTTCTCGGCCAAGGCCATGGCGCCCAAGTTCAGCCGCATGAATCCGCTGGCCGGGCTCAAGCGCATGTTCTCGATGAAGGCGCTGATCGAGCTGCTCAAGGCGCTGGCGAAGTTCATCGTCATTCTGTTGGTGGCGCTGGTGGTGCTGTCCATGGATCGCGACGATCTGTTGGCAATTGCCAACGAGCCGATCGAGTCGGCCATCATGCATTCCGCGCAGGTGGTTGGCTGGAGTGCGTTGTGGATGTCCCTCGGGTTGATTTTCATCGCTGCCGTGGACGTGCCGTTCCAACTCTGGGACAACAAGAAGAAGCTGATGATGACCAAGCAGGAGGTCAGGGACGAATACAAGGACAGCGAGGGCAAGCCCGAGGTCAAGCAGCGTATTCGCCAGCTCCAGCACGAGATGACCCAGCGGCGCATGATGCAGGCTGTTCCGCAGGCCGACGTGGTGATCACCAACCCGACGCACTTTGCCGTAGCCCTGAAATACGATCCGGAAACCGGGCAGGCGCCCATGCTGTTGGCCAAGGGTAGCGACTTCACCGCGCTGAAGATTCGCGAGATCGCCTCCGAGCACAATGTGCTGCTGCTGGAGTCGCCGGCCCTGGCGCGCTCGATCTACCACACCACCGAACTCGACCAGGAAATTCCCGCGGGGTTGTATCTGGCCGTCGCCCAGGTGCTGGCCTACGTCTACCAGATTCGCCAGTACCAGGCGGGCAAGGGCAAGCGGCCTGCGCCCTTAAAGGATTTGCCGATTCCGCCTGATTTACGTCGCGATCAATGACGTGGCGCAGCCCGTTTGAGGGCTGCGCCATCGCCAGTTACTTGATGACGCCGCAGGCCACGCGTGCGCCGCCGCCGCCCAGCGGTTTGGGATGGTCGGCGTGGTTGTCGCCACCGGCATGCACCATCAGCGACAGATTCTTGAGTTCATCCACGCTCTTGATACGCGGCGCCAGTACGGGCTGATTGGCCTTGCCGTCGGCGGTCACCAGCAGGGCGGGGAGGTCGCCCAGATGGCCTTCGCCCCAAGGCAGGCCGTGCTTGCCGGCATTTTTCGGGTCCCAGTGGCCGCCAGCGGCCTCGGCTGCCGATGGCTTGCCATCCTTGGGTGCCGGGTCGCAGCTGGGTTTGCTGTGCACGTGGAAGCCATGCACGCCAGGCTCGAGGTCGTGCAGCTCCGGAGTGAACACCACGCCGTAGGGGCTCTGGCTGATCACCACCTTGCCGACTGAGCTGCCGACGCCGTTGGCGTCCACGGCATTGAGTTCGACGGTCTTGTCAGCGGCATGCAGGCTGGCCGCGCAGCAACTGGCCAATGCGGCCATCATCCAACGTTTCATGGTGCTCTCCTTGGTGGGGGCTGGTCTGGCCGAAGCCATCGTTCACAGGCTGTGACTGGGCTTTTGCCGACGGGGTTCGTGTTTTCGTCCCGCCAGCGCCTCGGTCCGGCACAGGAATCGGCCTTCCCGCCTTCTGTTTCGCGGTTTTTGAAGAGTTGGAAAGGTTCTTGCAATACCGGCTGCAGAGACGTTCCGGACGTCAAAAGATTGAATCAGTCGGGGTACCCACGTGGCACTAAATCGAGCACAGATGATTGGCGACGTTCGCAGCAACCTCTCGGGGCTGCGTCACGGCAATCTGGGCATTCCGCTGCTGCTGCTGGTCATGCTTGCCATGGTCATGCTGCCGATCCCACCGTTCCTGCTCGACGTGCTGTTCACCTTCAGCATCGCGCTGTCCATCGTCGTGCTGCTGGTGGCGATCTACGCGCTGCGGCCGCTGGATTTCGCCGTGTTCCCGACCATCCTGCTGGCCGCGACGCTGCTGCGCCTGGCCCTCAACGTGGCCTCTACCCGGGTGGTGCTGCTGCACGGCCAGGACGGTCACGACGCCGCGGGCAAGGTGATCCAGGCCTTTGGTGAGGTGGTGATCGGCGGCAACTACGTGGTCGGTATCGTGGTGTTCGCGATCCTCATGATCATCAACTTCGTGGTGGTCACCAAGGGCGCCGGGCGTATTTCCGAGGTGAGCGCACGCTTCACCCTCGACGCCATGCCCGGCAAGCAGATGGCTATCGACGCCGACCTCAACGCCGGCCTGATCGACCAGGTGGAAGCCAAGAAGCGCCGCAGCGAAGTGGCACAGGAAGCCGACTTCTACGGCTCCATGGACGGTGCCAGCAAATTCGTGCGCGGCGACGCCGTCGCCGGCCTGCTGATCCTGTTCATCAACCTCATCGGCGGCATGGCCATCGGCATGCTGCAGCACGGCCTGAGCTTCGGCGAGGCCGGGCGTATCTACACCCTGCTGACCATCGGTGACGGCCTGGTCGCACAGATCCCGTCGCTGCTGCTATCCACCGCCGCCGCCATCATGGTGACGCGCGTATCCAGCGCCGAGGACATGGGCGCCCAGGTCAACCGCCAGATGTTCGCCTCGCCGCGTGCCCTGGCCGTCTCGGCGGCGATCATGATCGCCATGGGCCTGGTGCCCGGCATGCCGCACATGTCGTTCATCAGCCTCGGGCTGGTGGCGGCTGGCGCGGCCTATTGGATCGCCAACAAGCAGCGCAAGGTCAAGGAAGCCGAAGTCATCGAAGTGCAGCGCCAGCAGGAGCTGCTGCCGGCCCAGCGCGCCCAGGAGGTCAAGGAGCTGGGCTGGGACGATGTGGTGCCGGTGGACATGGTCGGCCTGGAAGTCGGCTACCGGCTGATTCCGCTGGTCGACCGCAATCAGGGTGGCCAGCTGCTGGCGCGCATCAAGGGCGTGCGCAAGAAGCTTTCCCAGGAAATGGGTTTCCTGATGCCGTCGGTGCATATCCGCGACAACCTGGATCTGCAGCCCAACGCCTACCGCCTGACGCTGATGGGCGTCAGC
The DNA here is from genome assembly GCF_001945395.1 of Pseudomonas sp. PA15(2017). GTDB lineage: Bacteria > Pseudomonadota > Gammaproteobacteria > Pseudomonadales > Pseudomonadaceae > Aquipseudomonas. The sequence goes on from NZ_MSXV01000007.1 coordinate 49,844, forward strand.
GTTGCCGAAGCGGAGGTCTATCCGGATCGTGAGCTGGCCATCAACCCCGGTCAGGTGTTCGGCACCCTCAATGGAGTGGCCGCCAGAGATCCGGCGTTCGGCCTGGAAGCCGTATGGATCGATCCGGGCCAGCGCGACCAGGCGCAATCGCTCGGCTACACCGTGGTGGACGCCAGCACCGTGGTGGCCACCCACCTCAACCAGATCCTGCACAAGCACGCCCACGAGCTGCTGGGCCATGAGGAAGTCCAGCAACTGATGCAATTGCTGGCGAAAAGCTCGCCCAAGCTCGCTGAGGAGCTGGTGCCCGGGCTGATTTCTTTGTCGACCCTGCTTAAGGTGCTGCAGGCGCTGCTGCAGGAGCAGGTGCCGGTACGCGACATTCGAACCATCGCCGAAGCCATCGCCAACGTCGCGCCGAGGAGTCAAGATCCCGCCGCCATGGTCGCGGCAGTTCGCGTGGCGTTGTCCCGCGCCATCGTGCAAAACATCGTGGGACTAGAGCCGGAGCTGCCTGTGATCACCCTTGAGCCAAGGTTGGAACAGATATTGCTAAACAGTCTTCAGAAGGCCGGTCAGGGCTCCGAGGATGGCATCCTCCTCGAACCCGGCATGGCCGAAAAGCTGCAACGTTCCCTGGTGGAAGCAGCGCAGCGTCAGGAGATGCTTGGCAAGCCGGTGATTCTGCTGGCAGCCGGGCCGGTTCGGGGAATGCTCTCGCGATTCGCCCGGTTGGCCGTCCCGAGCATGCATGTTCTGGCGTACCAGGAAATTCCGGACAACAAGCAGGTCACCATCGTTGCGACGGTGGGGCAGAACTAATCGAGGGTACGGGCCATGCAGGTCAAACGCTTTTTCGCTGCCGATATGCGCCAAGCCATGAAGCTGGTTCGCGATGAGCTGGGCGCCGATGCGACCATCATCGCCAACCGCCGTGTGGCCGGTGGTGTGGAATTGACGGCCGCGCTCGATTATCAGGCTCCGCCGGTCCCGGCGCGCCAAGCCAACCCGGCGCTGGAAGCCGAGCTGCGCAAGACCCAGTCGCGCATTGCCTCGGCTCATGCCGAACTGAGCACGCGCAACCAGCTCGACGCCGGCAAGGATCGTCAGCTGTTTGGCGCTGCGCCTGGTACGCCGACAGCCGACAGCCTGGATGCCGTGTTGCAGCGTCAGCAGCAGAAACCGGCTGCGGCCTCGGTCGACCAGTCGGCGCTGGACTCCATGCGGTCCGAACTGCATGGCCTGCGTGAGCTGATCGAAATGCAGATGGGCTCGATGGCCTGGGGGCAGATGCAGGCTCGTCGCCCACAGCAAGCCACCTTGTGGCGTCGCCTGCAGCGTATGGGGCTGCCCGCCGAGCTAGCGCGTACGCTGCTCGAGCGCGTGGCGTCGATCGCCGATCAGCGCCAGGCCTGGCGTATGGTCCTGGCGCACCTCGCGCATTCGATCCAGACCCCCAAGCAGGAGCCGATGGAAGAGGGCGGTGTGATCGCCCTGGTCGGCCCGGCGGGCATGGGCAAGACCACCACCCTGGCCAAGCTGGCCGCGCGCTACGTGCTCAAGTACGGCGCTGCCAGCATCGCCCTGGTGAGCATGGACAGCTACCGCATCGGTGCCCAGGAGCAGCTCAAGACCCTGGGGCGGATTCTTGGCGTCTCGGTGACCCAGGTCGACCCCGGGCAATCGCTGACCCAGGCGCTCGCACCGCTGGCCCGCAAACGCGTGGTACTGATCGATACCGCCGGCCTGCCGGCCAACGATCCGGCGCTGCGCATGCAGCTCGAAGCGCTGGCCAGCCGTGGCGTCAACGCACGCAACTACCTGGTGCTGGCCGCTACCAGCCAGGCGCAGGTGCTCAAGGCGGCCTATCACAGCTACAAGCGCTGTGGGCTGGCCGGCTGCATTCTGAGTAAACTGGATGAAGCCGCCAGCATGGGTGAGGTATTGGGTCTGGCTATTGGCCATCGCCTGCCGGTAGCCTACCTGGCAGACGGCCCGCGCATTCCGGACGATGTCCACGTGCCGCGCAGTCATCAGCTGGTCAGTCGCGCCGTTGGCCTGCAGGCGCCGGACGAGCCGAGCGAAGATACGATGGCCGACATGTTCGCCGGGCTTTATCAGAACCCGGCCAGGCAGGCCGGTTGAACGGGTTGAGTGTGGCGAAGCGCTGGTCGTGCTCGCCGCGACAGCGCACAATGGCCCCAGGGCCCACAGTGAAGTCAGATAAGGTGTGTAGATAACATGGGTATGCATCCCGTACAGGTGATCGCGGTGACTGGCGGCAAAGGCGGCGTTGGCAAGACCAATGTGTCGGTGAATTTGTCACTGGCGCTCGCCGATCTCGGTCGGCGCGTCATGCTCATGGATGCCGACCTGGGCCTGGCCAACGTCGACGTGCTGCTCGGCCTGACCGCCAAGCGTACGCTGGCCGACGTCATCGACGGCCAATGCGATCTGCGTGACGTGGTTCTGCAGGGCCCTGGCGGCATCCGTATCGTGCCGGCCGCTTCCGGTACCCAGGCCATGGTGCAGCTCACGCCCATGCAGCACGCCGGCCTGATCCAGGCCTTCAGCGACATCAGCGACAACCTCGATGTGTTGATCGTCGACACCGCCGCCGGTATCGGCGACTCGGTGGTCAGCTTCGTGCGTGCGGCCCAGGAAGTGCTGGTGGTGGTGTGCGATGAACCGACCTCCATCACCGATGCCTACGCGCTGATCAAGCTGCTCAATCGCGACCACGGCATGAACCGTTTCCGGGTGCTCGCCAATATGGCGCACAGCCCCCAGGAAGGCCGCAATCTATTTGCTAAGCTGACCAAAGTGACCGACCGTTTTCTGGATGTTGCGCTGCAGTATGTCGGCGCGGTGCCCTACGATGAATCGGTTCGCAAGGCCGTACAGAAACAACGTGCGGTGTATGAGGCGTTCCCTCGTTCGAAGTGCGCGCTGGCGTTCAAGGCGATTGCCCAGAAGGTCGATGCATGGCCCTTGCCGGCCAACCCGCGTGGCCATCTGGAGTTTTTCGTGGAGCGCCTGGTGCATCAACCGACTGCAGACACGGCTGTATGACGACAGCCTCTGGACTCCGAATGTACAGCAAGGCACAAGCACGAGATTCACAGCATCAGTTGATCGAGCGCCACGCGCCGCTGGTAAAACGCATCGCCTACCACCTGCTGGCCCGTCTGCCCGCCAACGTGCAGGTCGACGACCTGATCCAGGCCGGCATGATCGGCCTGCTCGAAGCATCGCGTAAATACGATGCCGGCAAGGGCGCCAGTTTCGAGACCTTTGCGGGCATTCGTATTCGCGGCGCCATGCTCGACGAAGTGCGCAAGGGTGACTGGGCGCCGCGCTCGGTACACCGCAATAGCCGCATGGTCAGCGATGCGATACGAAAAATTGAGGCCAGAACCGGTCGTGACGCTAAAGATCACGAGGTTGCTGCCGAACTCCAATTGAGTCTCGAAGATTACTACGGCATTCTTGGCGACACTTTGGGCAGCCGCCTGTTCAGTTTCGATGACCTCTTGCAGGAAGGCGAAAACGGCGGCCTGCAGGAAGACACGAGTTCCCTGCATCACGGGCCTTCGCACGAGCTGGAAGACAATCGTTTCCAGGCCGCGCTGGCCGATGCCATCAGTAATCTGCCGGAGCGTGAGCGGCTGGTGTTGTCGCTGTATTACGACGAGGAGTTGAATCTCAAGGAAATCGGCGAGGTACTGGGGGTGAGTGAGTCGCGGGTCAGCCAACTGCACAGTCAGTGTGCCGCGCGTTTACGGGCGCGGTTGGGGGAGTGGCGCGCTTAGCAAATTTGTTCAGGGGCTGGAGTTGGTCGAGCCAGCCCTTGCAGTAGATCGCAGGATTAGCAGGGCGCTGGACATACAGTGAACGCAGCAAAGCCGAGCGCAATGGTTTGCGGCGTTCTGCCAGGCCGGTTTCACGATTAATAAGCGCTGCACGTTGTAGCAGGCGTTTTAGGACTGTACGGAGGTCGACTTGGACAAGAACATGAAAATCCTCATCGTCGATGATTTCTCGACGATGCGACGGATCATCAAGAACCTCTTGCGTGATCTGGGGTTCACCAACACGGCCGAGGCCGATGACGGCACGACTGCGTTGCCGATGCTGCAGAGCGGTAGCTTCGATTTTCTGGTAACCGATTGGAACATGCCGGGCATGACGGGCATCGACCTGTTACGCGCCGTGCGCGCCGACGAGCGACTCAAGCACCTGCCGGTGCTGATGGTCACGGCGGAAGCCAAACGCGATCAGATCATCGAGGCCGCGCAAGCCGGTGTGAATGGCTATGTAGTCAAGCCGTTCACCGCTCAGGTGCTCAAGGAAAAGATCGAGAAAATCTTCGAGCGAGTCAACGGCTGATGTCTGCCGCGAGGTTGTTATGGAACACGATGATTCTAACGAGGTTGACCTCGAGTCGACCCTGAAAAGCAATGCCCGCCAACTGGTCGACAGCCTCGAACAGGGCAACTTTGGCGAAGCCGTACAACTGATCAACGAACTGAACAAGGCGCGCGACCGGGGGCTTTACCTCGAAGTCGGCAAGCTCACCCGTGAGCTGCACAACGCGATCGTCAACTTTCAGCTCGACCCGCGGGTACCGCATGCCAAGGAAATCTCGCAGATCTCCGATGCCACCGAGCGCCTGAACTATGTGGTGACCATGACCGAGCGTGCGGCCAACCGCACCATGGATCTGGTCGAGCAGAGTGCGCCGCTGGTCAATGACCTGAGCAGCGAAGCCGATTCGCTCGCCGAGGACTGGGGCCGCTTCATGCGCCGCGAAATGAGCGCCGATGCCTTCCGCGAGCTGGCCAAGCGTATCGAGCTGTTCCTGGCGCGCAGCCAACGCGACACCAGCAAGCTGTCGGGGCATCTCAACGACATCCTGCTGGCGCAGGACTACCAGGATCTGACCGGTCAGGTGATCAAGCGCGTCACCCAACTGGTGACCGAGGTCGAGAGCAATCTTCTCAAGCTGGTGCTGATGGCCAGCCAGGTCGATCGCTTCGCGGGCATCGATCACAACCACGAAGAGTTGCGTGCCGAGCAAAACAAAGAAAAAAATCCGTCCCGCGGTGAAGGTCCGCAGATTCATGCCGATAAGCGTGATGATGTCGCCTCCAACCAAGACGACGTCGACGATTTGCTGTCCAGTCTGGGTTTTTAGGAGCACGTCATATGAGCTTCGGCGCCGATGAAGAAATCCTCCAGGATTTCCTGGTAGAGGCCGGCGAAATTCTCGAGCAATTGTCCGAGCAGTTGGTGGAGCTGGAAAGCCGCCCGGACGATATGAACCTGCTCAATGCGATTTTCCGAGGTTTTCACACGGTAAAAGGTGGTGCCGGCTTCCTGCAGCTCAACGAGCTGGTGGAATGCTGCCATATTGCCGAAAACGTGTTCGACATCCTGCGCAAGGGCGAGCGTCGTGTGGATTCCGAGTTGATGGACGTCGTGCTCGAAGCACTGGACGCCGTCAACGGCATGTTCGCCGAGGTGCGCGAGCGTGTGGAGCTGACGCCTGCCTCGCCGGAGCTGCTGGCCGCGCTCGCGCGCCTGGCCGAGCCGGGTGGCGCCGAGCCTGCTGCGGCGGCCAAGCCGGAACCGGTCGCGGTAGAGCCTGTAGCGGCAGCGGTCGAGTCATTAGCAGATATCTCTGACAGCGAGTTCGAGCAATTGCTCGATGCCCTGGGCGACGAATCGCCGGCGCCGGCCAGCGCCTCGACCGACGAAATCACCGATGACGAGTTCGAGTCGTTGCTCGATCAGCTGCATGGCAAGGGTCAGTTCGCTGCGCCGGCGAGCGCGCCGGTAGCCCCGGCTGCCGAACCTGCCACCGCGGCGGCGGGCGATGAAATCACCGACGACGAATTCGAGGCGCTGCTCGATCAACTGCACGGCAAAGGCCAGTTCGCCGCGCCTGCCGTCACGCCAACTGCTGCACCGGTGGCTGCGCCAGCTGCCGAGCCGGTTGCAGCAGCGGCGCCGGGCGACGAGATCACCGACGACGAATTCGAGGCGCTGCTCGATCAACTGCACGGCAAGGGCCAATTCGTTGCTCCGGCCGTGGCGCCAGCAGCCGCTGCTGCGCCCGCCGCCAAGCCGGCTCCTGCTCCCCAGCCAGCCAAGGCCGCGCCGCCTGCAGCCAAGGCCGAACCGGCCAAAGCGGCTGCAGCGCCCGTAGCCAAACCAGAGCCCAGCAAGGCCGCGCCTGCCGCCGCCAAGGCGGAAGCCAGCAAACCGGCACCAGCGCCTGCGGCGGCTGCCGCGCCGGCCAGCGAGGCGGAAACCACCGTTCGGGTCGACACGGCTCGCCTGGACGAGATCATGAACATGGTCGGCGAGCTGGTACTGGTGCGTAACCGTCTGGTGCGCCTGGGGCTCAACAGCGGCGACGAGGCCATGTCCAAGGCCGTGTCGAACCTCGACGTGGTCACGGCCGATCTGCAGACCTCGGTCATGAAGACTCGCATGCAGCCGATCAAGAAGGTCTTTGGGCGCTTTCCGCGCCTGGTTCGCGACCTGGCCCGCCAGCTCAAGAAGGAAATCAACCTGGAACTGGTCGGCGAAGAGACCGACCTGGACAAGAACCTGGTCGAGGCTCTGGCCGATCCGTTGGTGCACTTGGTGCGCAACGCCGTCGACCACGGCGTGGAAAGCCCGGACGAGCGTGAGGCGGCCGGCAAGTCGCGTACCGGGCGAGTGGTGCTGTCCGCCGAGCAGGAAGGCGACCACATCCTGCTGATGATCACCGATGACGGCAAGGGCATGGATGCCGACGTACTGCGCAGCAAGGCCGTGGAAAAGGGCCTGCTGGACAAGGACGCGGCCGATCGCCTGACCGATCTGGAATGTTACAACCTGATCTTCGCGCCCGGCTTCTCGACCAAGACCGAGATTTCCGACGTGTCCGGCCGCGGCGTGGGCATGGACGTGGTGAAGACCAAGATTTCCCAGCTCAACGGTACGGTCAACGTGTTCTCCCAGAAGGGCCAGGGCTCGAAGATCGTCATCAAGGTGCCGCTGACCCTGGCGATCATGCCCACGCTGATGGTGATGCTGGGCAACCAGGCGTTCGCCTTCCCGCTGGTCAACGTCAACGAGATCTTCCACCTCGATCTGTCGCGTACCAACGTGGTCGATGGCCAGGAAGTGGTGATCGTGCGCGACAAGGCGCTGCCGCTGTTCTACCTCAAGCGCTGGCTGGTGAGCAGCGCGGCTCATGAAGAGCAGGGCGAAGGGCATGTGGTGATTCTCACCGTGGGTAACCAGCGCATCGGCTTCGTGGTCGACCAACTGGTCGGCCAGGAAGAGGTGGTGATCAAGCCGCTGGGCAAGATGCTGCAGGGCACGCCCGGCATGTCCGGCGCGACCATCACCGGTGATGGCCGCATCGCGCTGATCCTCGATGTGCCCAGCATGCTCAAGCGCTACGCACGGCGTCTCTGATCGTCCGCGGCACGGCGACGGTCGTGCCGCTTAGGAGTGTTTATGGTTGTCAAGGTACTGGTAGTCGATGACTCCGGTTTTTTCCGCCGCAGGGTTTCGGAAATTCTCTCGTCGGACCCCAACATCACCGTGGTCGGTACGGCCACCAACGGACGTGAGGCCATCGATCAGGCCCTGGCACTGAAGCCGGACGTGATCACCATGGATTACGAAATGCCGCTCATGGACGGCATCACTTCCGTGCGCAACATCATGCAGCGCTGCCCCACGCCGGTTCTGATGTTCTCCTCGCTCACCCACGAAGGCGCCCGGGTCACCCTGGACGCCCTGGATGCCGGTGCGGTGGACTTTCTGCCAAAGAACTTCGAAGACATCTCGCGCAATCCCGAGAAGGTCAAGCAACTGCTGTGCGAGAAGGTTCACAGCATCTCGCGCAGCAACCGCCGGGGGATCGGCACGGCGTCCCTGACGTCGCCTGCCGGCGGTAGCCTGGGCCGACCTCTGAGCACGCCTGCACCCGCGGCACGCCCGCAGCCGAGCGTCAGCCATCCGCCGGCCGAGCGGCATGCCGCCTCGTCCAGCGCGGCCCCCAAGCGCAAGGCCTACAAGCTGGTGGCGATCGGTACCTCGACCGGTGGCCCGGTGGCCCTGCAACGCGTCTTGACCCAGTTGCCGGCCAACTTTCCGACGCCCATCGTGCTCATCCAGCACATGCCGGCTGCCTTCACCAAGGCCTTCGCCGAGCGCCTGGACAAGCTCTGCAAGATCAACGTCAAGGAAGCCGAGGACGGCGATATCCTGCGCCCCGGGCTGGCCATTCTGGCGCCGGGCGGCAAGCAGATGATGATCGACGGCCGCGGCACCATCCGCATCCTGCCCGGAGACGAGCGCCTGAACTACAAGCCGTGCGTGGACATCACCTTTGGTTCCGCGGCCAAGTCTTACAACGACAAGGTGCTGGCCGTGGTATTGACCGGCATGGGCGCCGACGGCCGCGAGGGCGCGCGCCTGCTCAAGCAGGGTGGCAGCCAGGTCTGGGCTCAGGATGAAGCCAGTTGCGTGATCTACGGCATGCCCATGGCCATCGTCAAAGCCAACCTGGCCGACGCGGTCTACCCGCTCGATGATATCGGTCGCCATCTGGTCGAGGCCTGCCTCTGATGGATGTGCTGAGCCTGATCGGCGTCATTCTGGCGTTCGTCGCGATCCTTGGCGGCAACTACCTGGAAGGCGGTCATGTCTCGGCACTGCTCAACGGCCCGGCGGCCTTGATCGTGATCGGCGGAACCCTGGGAGCGGCCTTGCTGCAGACGCCCGTGGCGGTCTTCAAACGGGCGGTGAGCATCCTGCGCTGGATCTTCGTGCCGCCGCAGATCGACCTGCCCGGCGGCATCGACCGTGTGGTGAACTGGAGCACGACTGCGCGCAAGGAGGGCCTGCTGGGCCTGGAGGCGGTCGCCGATGGCGAGCCCGACCCCTATGCGCGCAAGGGGCTGCAGCTGCTGGTCGATGGCGCCGAGCCGGAGGCCATCCGCAGCATTCTCGAAGTGGACCTCTACACCCAGGAAAGCCGCGACATTCAGGCCGCCAAGTTCTTCGAGTGCATGGGCGGCTACGCGCCGACCATCGGCATCATTGGTGCGGTCATGGGGCTGATCCACGTGATGGGCAACCTGGCCGACCCCAGCCTGCTGGGCAGCGGCATTGCCGTGGCATTCGTTGCTACCATTTACGGGGTCGCCATCGCCAACCTGCTGTTGCTGCCCATCGGTAACAAGCTCAAATCGATTGCGCTGCGCCAGTCTGCGTACCGGGAGATGCTCCTGGAAGGCATCCTGTCGATCGGTGAGGGCGAAAATCCACGGTCCATCGAGCTGAAGCTGCAAGGCTTCATGAGCTGATCATGGCCCGCCGACGCCGCCACGAAGAACACGAGAACCACGAGCGCTGGCTGGTTTCCTATGCCGATTTCATCACCCTGTTGTTCGCGTTCTTCGTGGTCATGTATTCGATCTCGTCGATCAACGAAGGCAAGTACAAGATTCTCTCGGAAACCCTGACCGGCGTATTCAACCAGCCGGATCGCTCGATCAAACCGATTCCGGTCGGCGACGAGCGCCCGCGTACCACCGAGCCGGATCGTACGCTGGTCGACGAGGCGTCGCCCCAGCAGATCGCGGCGTCCACCCTGCAGAACATCGCCGACAGCATCCGCGATGCCTTTGGCGGCCTGCTGCAAAGCGATCAACTCAAAGTGCGTGGCAACGAGCTATGGATCGAGATCGAGCTGAGTTCCGGGCTGCTGTTTCCCAGCGGTGACGCACTGCCCAACGACGAGGCGTTCGAGATCATCGAAAAGATCGCCAAGATCTTGGCGCCTTATGGCAACCCGGTGCACGTCGAGGGCTTCACCGACAACCAGCCGATCAAGACGGCGCAATACCCGACCAACTGGGAGCTGTCTACGGCGCGTGCCGCGAGCATCGTGCGCATGCTGGCCATGGACGGCGTCGATCCTTCGCGCTTGGCCGCCGTGGGTTATGGCGAATTCCAGCCGGTGGCCGACAATGGCACCGCGGAGGGCAGGGCGCGTAACCGCCGTGTTGTGCTGGTGGTCTCGCGCAATCTCGATGTACGGCGTAGTGTTAGTGGTGTGGGAAGCGCTAATGCGCAGCCTGACGCGGCGCTACAGCGCGCTGGCACGCAACCTGCTACAGGGCCAACAGCACCGACGCCTGCCAACGGCGCCGTCAATTCCCCGTCGCCAGTCCGTGAAGCGGGCAACTAGTCTCGGCCGGGCCTGGCCTGTCCCCGGGAGGATGAAGATTATGAGAGTGTGGGCTGTATCGAATCAGAAAGGCGGCGTGGGTAAGACCACTTCCAGTATCGCCCTGGCGGGTCTGCTGGCCGATGCCGGCAAGCGCGTGGTGGTAGTCGATCTCGACCCCCATGGCTCGATGACCAGCTATTTCGGACACGACCCGGACACCCTGGAAAACAGCAATTTCGATCTCTTCCAGCATCAGGGCAGCGTGCCAGAGGGTTTGCCGAAGCAGTTGCTGCTGCCCACCAGCCACGAACGTATTTCCCTGCTGCCGTCGAGCACCGCGCTGGCCACTCTGGAGCGTCAGTCGCCGGGGCAGAGCGGCCTGGGTCTGGTAATCGCCAAGAGCCTGGCGCAGCTGTGGCAGGACTTCGACTATGCGGTGATCGACAGCCCGCCGTTGCTCGGCGTGCTGATGGTCAATGCGCTGGCGGCCAGCCAACAGCTGGTGATTCCCGTGCAGACCGAGTTCCTGGCGGTCAAGGGCCTGGAGCGCATGGTCAACACCCTGACCATGATCAATCGCTCGCGCAAGCAGGCGCTGCCGTACACCATCGTGCCGACGCTGTTCGACCGCCGCACCCAGGCCTCGCTGTCGACCCTGCGCTTGCTCAAGAACACCTACCCCGAGCAGCTCTGGCAGGCCTACATTCCGGTCGATACCCGCCTTCGTGACGCCAGCCGGGCAGGGCTGACGCCGTCGCAGTTCGACGGCAACAGCCGGGGCACCATCGCCTACCGCGCGCTGCTCAAACATTTGCTGGCGCAGCAGCCGGCTTCCCAGGTGGCCTGATCGTGGCAGCTGAATATTCTGCGCGAACCGGCTCAAGTCTGCCGCCCCAGCGGCCGATAGCTCATACAGATATCTTCTGCAGGTTGCCTTCATGAGTCGTTCCACTGCTACCGCAACTCGGCCCCAGCTGGCGCTGCAGTCCTACCTCGATGGGTTGCTGCAGGATGCCGCCATCGAACTCGAACAAACCCTCGAAGACAGCGCCCTCGATGATTTCGAGGCTGCCGTGCTTGAGGAGCAGGTGCGTGATGCGCAGTTGGCGCCGCGCGCCGAAGCGCCGGCGCTGACCGTGGTTCAGCCTGCCGTGGCCGAAGTGGTCAGCGAGCCGGTCGTGGAAGTGGCGCCTCCGATGGCTGATTCGGTTGCCCCGGTGGTCGTCGAACCCATTCCGATGCCGCCGGTGGTCGAGCCGGTCGCCGACGTCCATCGCCCAGCACCGCAGATCTTCTCCAGCCAGCCCGATGGCCGCCCCGACTGGGCCGAAGAGCCGTTCGAATGCCTGCTGTTCGATGTGGCCGGGCTGACCCTGGCGGTGCCACTGGTGTGCCTGGGGTCGATCTACCCGCTGGCCGGCCAGGATCTGACACCTTTGTTTGGCCAACCCGACTGGTTTCTGGGCATACTGCCATCACAGTCCGGCAACCTTAAGGTGCTCGATACCGCCCGCTGGGTGATGCCCGATCGTTATCGGGATGATTTCAAGCAGGGCCTGCAGTACGTGATTTCCGTACAGGGTTACGAGTGGGGGCTGGCGGTGCATCAGGTGAGCCGCTCGATCCGCCTCAACCCGGACGAAATCAAATGGCGCAGCCAGCGCTCGCAGCGGCCGTGGCTAGCGGGAACCGTGATCGAACACATGTGTGCGCTGCTGGACGTCGCCGCGTTGGCCGAGCTGATCGCCAGCGGCGCCACCAAGCGCATGCTCAACGGGCAGATACACTGATAACGTTCGTACGCGACAGCGTGCGATCACTTGAATAGCGGGACTCCCGCGCACCGCGACGCGCGGTCAATGACGAGGCTAGGCCATGAAGAAAAGCTCTGCACAAGGCGCTGAAGATCCGATCCTGCAGTGGGTCACCTTCCGTCTGGACAACGAGACCTACGGCATCAACGTGATGCAGGTGCAGGAAGTGCTGCGTTACACCGAGATCGCCCCGGTACCGGGCGCGCCGAGCTACGTGCTGGGGATCATCAACCTGCGCGGCAACGTGGTCACCGTCATCGACACACGCCAGCGTTTCGGCCTGGACTCCTCGGACGTCACCGACAACACCCGCATCGTCATCATCGAGGCCGACAAGCAGGTGGTGGGCATTCTGGTCGACAGCGTGGCCGAAGTCGTTTACCTGCGTCAGTCCGAGGTGGAAACCGCTCCGAACGTCGGTAACGACGAGTCGGCCAAGTTCATCCAGGGCGTGTGCAACAAGAACGGCGAGCTGCTGATCCTGGTCGAGCTGGACAAGATGATGACCGAGGAGGAGTGGTCGGAGCTGGAGAGCATCTGAGGTGCTCGAAGCCGCACTCATCGTTCTCGCCCTGGTCTGTGCCGGGCTGGTGGGTACCTGCGTCTGGCTCGCCGGGCGTTTGCGCCTGGCCAGCCAACTGCAGGCCGAACGCGATGCTCAGCGTGACCAGCGCATCCGCGAGCTGGGCAAACGCCTGGACACCTACCTGACGGGCAGCATCCGCATGGGCGAAGAGCTCCATGAGCTGCGTCGCACCGTGGCGCCGCTGCCTGACAAGCTGACCCAGATCGAACAGCGCGACCCCACCAGTCTGTCCTTCACCCAGGCCGCCCGCCTGGTCGGTATGGGCGCCAGCGCCGACGACCTCACCCAGTCCTGCGGCCTCAGCAAGGCCGAAGCGGAACTGGTCGCCAAGTTACATCAGGCGCGCCGCTCCTGAGCATTCGTTTTTTCTGCCAATCTCGCCCCTGGGTATCGCTTTGCCCGACCCAGGCTACGTGTGGAAGTCTGTTCCTAATCCAAGGGTGTGAGACGACCTGAGTCGTAGCCCGGGTTGAGCGAAGCGATACCCGCAAGAGCGATCGTCCGGCGATCTAACGCTTGCCACTCTTGCCAGCGGGCCCTTCGAGCATCAACGGCTCATCCTTCGGCTTGCCCCGTGGGTCGAAGCCGGCCGGGAACTTGCCTTTCAGGTACCAGGCGAAGGCGATGATTTCCGCGATGCAGCGGTACAGCTGCTCGGGGATCGCTTCGCCCAGCTCCAGGCGCGCGAGCAGGCGCACCAACTCGGCATTCTCGTAGATCGGCACATCATGGGCGCGGGCAATGGCGAGTATGGCTTCGGCCAGCTCGTCGTCGCCCTTGGCGCTGAGGGTGGGGGCATTCTGGCCGTCGTAGGTGAGGGCGATGGCCTGGCGTGTGGCTTTACTGCTCATGCGGTTTCATCGACCCAGCGTTGTTCCAGAGAGGTTTTCGGGCCTTGCGGCGGCGTGCCCTGGCTGCAGGCGAGTTCACCAACGGTAAGGCCGGCGGCGACCAGGCGCTCGCGCAGGTTGCCCAGCTCGCGGTCGATTAGCCCGGCGGTGCTGGCGCGTTCCGCCCACAGCTGGCTGGACAGGCTGCCTTGGGCCAGCTGCGCCTGAACCTGCAACGGCCCCAGCGGATCGAGGTCGAACGCCAGGTCGATCCGCCATAACGCTTCCTTGGGATCCTGCTTGGCGGAAGGCGCCGGCTCCTCGTGTTGAATCTTCACCTGCAGCGGCACCAGCTCGTGCTGATTGCGCATCGGTACTTCCATCTGCCAGGTGGTCAACAGCTGGCCCTCGGGGCCGACCTGGCTTTGCGAAAGGCTCGACAACTGGTGCGTCTGCAGGCGCGAAATGGCGGCCGCTGCGAGCTTGAGCAGCGCTTCCAGGTCTGCCTCTTCATCCATCGATTGCAGCAGGCGGCTGGGTAGGGGAAAGTTCATCGCCTGCTGGCGGCCGCTGCTCTGGCCAATGTTGCCCAGCATGTTGCGGGCGAAAGCCGGCAATGCCTGGGTCATGGCGCTGGCCGAGGCGGTCGCCGCTGCCAGGGGGGCAGCACCGGGCAGCAGCGGCAGCAACTGGCTGACCAGGCGCAGCAGGTTGGCCTTCATGTCGGTGCCCAGGCCGCCAGTCTGGCCGGCCAGTAGCTTGCTCTCGAGAAACAGCCCGCTGTTTTCCAGCGCCTGCATCAGGCTCTTGCCGTTGCTCATCTGCTCGCCGGTCGGCAGGCCTGCCAGCAACTTGTCGATGCTGCCTTTCAAGCCATCGGGCAGCCCACCTTGGCCACCCATGCCCTTGAGCGCAGCCATCAGCCCCTCCAGTGAGCCCTGGCGACTTTGCTGGTTGCCGAGCTGCTGCAGCAGTGCCAATTGGTCGAGGCGGCCGCTGAGGGGCAGGAAGGCCAGGGACTGGTCACCCTGCACCCGGGCGCTGAGCAGGCTGCCGGGTGGCAGGTCGAGGGTGGTTTCCAGGCTCAGGGTGTTGCCGGCCAGCCCGGTGTTGAGCAGATTGACCAGCACTTTGAAAACGGTCGCCTGGGCAACCTGTACGGGCATCGCCTCGCGGGTGACCACCTTGCCTTGCAGCAGGGTGCCAACGGGCAATTGTTCGAGGTCGATGCTGGTCAGCGGTTTGTTGCCACCGGCCAGTACGGCCAATGCCAGGCGGCTGTCGGAGAGCGCCGTGACCGCCAGCGCCGTGCCTTGGGCGAGTGGCTGTGGGCTGCTGGCCTGTACCGTCGCCTGGCGACCGCCATCCAGGTTCAGGCGCAGCATGAGCTGGAAGTTCTGCGCCACCTCCTTGGTTCCAACCACCTCGGCTTCGGCGCTTTCCCCGGCCATCATCAGGCCGTCGAGTGGCTTGAGCAGCTTCACAGCCAGGTCGGCGGCGCTCACCGCCGGTCTATTGGTGGCGGGAGGCGGTGCAATAGGACGCGATCCACTGATCTCGGTCATTAAGTCTCATACTCTGGGCCCACGCACGCTGCGGGTGAGCAGGGCGGGCATGTATACTCGCGGCCAATCCGAACGTCCGCAAGAGTATAGCGGCCGCCATCGTCTCGACTTGAACCAGGTGCCCGCGTTGTGAGCAGTCCCTTTCTCGAAGCAACTGCGCTGTCCTGCGAGCGGGACTGGCGCCTGCTGTTCGAGAACCTCGACATCAGCCTGGATGCCGGGCAGATGCTGCAGGTTTCCGGGCCCAACGGCAGCGGCAAGACCAGCCTGCTGCGCGTGCTCGCCGGTCTCATGCCGCCCACCAGCGGCACCGTGCGCCTCAATGGCCAGCCTCTCGTCAGTCGCAGCAGTGAGCTGCTGTGGATCGGCCATGCCGCGGGAATAAAGGGGCTGCTCAGCGCCGAAGAAAACCTCGCCTGGCTGTGCGCCCTGCATCGCCCGGCGAGCCGTGAACGGATCTGGCAGGCTCTGCAGGCCGTCGGGCTGCGCGGTTTCGAAGATGTGCCTTGCCACACGCTGTCCGCCGGCCAGCAACGCCGCGTAGCCCTGGCTCGGCTGTATCTGGACGGCCCGCCTTTGTGGATTCTCGACGAACCCTTTACCGCGCTGGACAAACAGGCAGTGAGCCAGCTCGAAGACCACCTGGCCGCGCATTGCCGCAGTGGCGGCCTGGTCGTGCTCACCACGCACCATTCCCTGAGCCGCGTTCCGGACGGCTATCGCGACCTTGATCTGGGACAGCATGCCGCATGAATAGCCTGTTTATGCTGCTGGTCGTGCGCGAGGCGCGGTTGCTGTGTCGCCGCCCCGCAGAGCTGGCCAATCCATTGGTGTTCTTCGCTATCGTCATCGCCCTGTTCCCGCTGGCCGTCGGGCCGCAAACGCAATTGCTGCAGAGCCTCTCGCCAGGTTTGGTGTGGGTCGCGGCGCTGCTGGCAGTGCTGCTCTCGCTCGATGGCCTGTTTCGCAGCGACTTCGAAGACGGCTCCCTGGAGCAATGGCTGCTTTCCTCGCACCCCTTGCCGGTGCTGGTGTTGGCCAAGGTCGCGGCGCACTGGTTGTTTTCCGGCCTGGCTCTGGTGCTGCTGTCGCCCTTGCTGGCATTGATGCTGGGCCTGCCGGGCCGTTGCCTGCCAGTGCTGTTGGCCTCTCTGTTGCTTGGCACGCCCATCCTTAGTTTGCTGGGCGCTATCGGCGCCGCGCTTACGGTTGGCCTCAAGCGTGGCGGGCTGCTGCTGGCGCTGCTCATTTTGCCTTTGTACATCCCGGTGCTGATTCTCGGCAGCGGGGCCTTGCAGGCGAGTCTGCAAGGGTTGCCGGTAGCCGGGCACCTGCTCTGGCTGGCCAGCCTCGCGGCGTTGACGGTAACCCTGACACCCTTCGCCATAGCCGCCGGCCTGACTATCAGCGTCAGCGAATGATTGAACGTGCTACCGAGGATGGCCGCCGGCCCTTACCTCGGAGAATGATGAGTGACCTGATGAACTGGACATGGTTTCACAAACTGGGCTCGCCCAAATGGTTCTACGAAATCAGCGGCCGCTGGCTGCCGGGGCTGGCCATTGCCGCTGCCGTGCTGCTGGCCGTGGGCGCTGTCTGGGGCTTGGCCTTCGCGCCGCCTGACTACCAGCAGGGCAATAGTTTCCGAATCATCTACATCCATGTGCCGGCGGCATTCCTGGCCCAGTCGATCTACGTGATGCTGGCGGTGGCCGGGGTGGTCGGCCTGGTGTGGAAGATGAAACTGGCCGACGTCGCCCTGCAGCAGGCTGCCCCCGTGGGCGCCTGGATGACCGCCATTGCGCTGATCACCGGCGCCGTATGGGGCAAGCCGACCTGGGGCACTTACTGGATCTGGGATGCGCGCCTGACCTCGATGCTGATCCTGCTGTTCCTGTACTTCGGCGTCATTGCCCTCGGCCAGGCGATCAGCAACCGCGACAGCGCCGCCAAGGCCTGCGCGGTGCTGGCGGTGGTCGGCGTCATCAACATCCCGATCATCAAGTACTCGGTGGAGTGGTGGAACACCCTGCACCAGCCGGCCACCTTCAGCGTCATCGAAAAACCGGCGATGCCGGTGCAGATGTGGCTGCCGCTGCTGATCATGGTGCTGGGCTTCTACTGCTTCTTCGCGGCGGTGCTGCTGATGCGCATGCGCCTCGAAGTGCTACGCCGGGAAGCGCGCAGCAGTTGGGTGAAAACCGAGATCCGCGCGCTGGTGGAGGGCAAACGATGAGCTTCGCGTCATTCGCCGATTTTCTCGCCATGGGCAACCACGGCCCCTATGTGTGGTCGGCCTACGGTATCTGCCTGGTGGTGCTGGTGCTCAACGTGCTGCTGCCGCTACGGGCCAGACGCCGCTACTTGCAGGATGAGGCGCGCCGTATGCGCCGGGAGGAGTCACGTTGAACGCCGTTCGCAAGAAGCGTCTGCTTATCGTCCTGGCGATCGTCGCTGGCGTCGGTATAGCCGTGGCGCTCGCCCTGAGCGCCCTGCAGCAGAACATCAACCTGTTCTACACCCCCACGCAGATCGCCAACGGCGAGGCGCCGGTCGATACCCGCATCCGCGCAGGCGGGCTGGTGGAGAAGGGCTCGGTAAAGCGCTCCAGCGATTCGCTTCAAACCGACTTCGTGGTCACCGATGGCGCGGCGCGGGTGACCATCCGCTTCCACGGCATCCTGCCGGATCTGTTCCGCGAGGGGCAGGGCATCGTCGCCATGGGCAAGGTCGATGACGCCGGCCTGCTGCAAGCCGATGAAGTGCTCGCCAAGCACGACGAGAACTACATGCCACCGGAGGTCAAGCAGGCCCTGGAGCAGAGCGGCATGAACAAGCATTACGAGAAAACCGGGGAGGCCGCGCGATGATTCCCGAACTCGGCCACGTGGCGATGATTCTGGCCCTGTGCCTGGCGCTGGTGCAGGCGACGCTACCGCTGATCGGCGCCTGGCGCGGCGACCGCCAGTGGATGAGCCTGGCGCAACCGGCCGCCTGGGGGCAGTTCGCCTTTCTGGCGTTCGCCTTCGCCTGCCTCACGTACTCCTTCATGGTCGATGACTTTTCCGTGGCCTACGTGGCGCAGAACTCCAACACCGCGTTGCCCTGGTACTACAAGTTCAGCGCCGTGTGGGGCGCTCACGAAGGCTCGCTGCTGCTCTGGGCCCTGATTCTCGGCGGCTGGACCTTTGCCGTGGCGGTCTTCTCGCGGCAGTTGCCCGAGGAAATGCTCGCCCGTGTGCTGGGCGTGATGGGCATCATCAGCGTCGGCTTCCTGCTGTTTCTGATCGTCACCTCCAACCCCTTCACCCGCCTGCTGCCGAACGTGCCGGCCGATGGCCGCGACCTCAATCCGCTGTTGCAGGACTTCGGCCTGATCATTCACCCGCCGATGCTGTACATGGGTTACGTAGGCTTCTCGGTGGCCTTCGCCTTCGCCATCGCCGCGTTGCTCGGCGGTAAGCTGGACGCCGCCTGGGCGCGCTGGTCGCGGCCGTGGACCATCATCGCCTGGGCCTTTCTCGGCATCGGCATCGCCCTGGGTTCCTGGTGGGCCTATTACGAGCTGGGCTGGGGCGGCTGGTGGTTCTGGGACCCGGTGGAGAACGCCTCGTTCATGCCCTGGCTGGTCGGCACGGCGCTGATCCACTCCCTGGCGGTGACCGAGAAGCGCGGCGTGTTCAAGAGCTGGACGGTGCTGCTGGCCATCGCCGCGTTCTCACTCAGCCTGCTGGGCACCTTCCTGGTACGCTCGGGTGTGCTGACTTCGGTGCATGCCTTCGCCAGCGATCCGGAGCGCGGCGTGTTCATTCTAGCCTTCCTGCTGCTGGTGGTCGGCGGTTCGTTGACCCTGTTCGCCCTGCGTGCGCCGGTGGTGCGCAGCCAGGTCGGCTTCGGCCTGTGGTCGCGGGAAACCCTGCTGCTGGCCAACAACCTGATTCTGGTAGTGGCCGCCTCGATGATCCTGCTCGGCACCCTCTATCCGCTGGTGCTCGATGCCTTGAGCGGCGCCAAACTGTCGGTCGGCCCGCCATATTTCAATGCGCTGTTCGTGCCGCTGATGGGCCTGCTGATGGCCGTGCTCGCGGTCGGCGTGCTGGTGCGCTGGAAGGATACGCCGCTGCGCTGGCTGATCGGCATGCTCATCCCGGTGCTGGTCGCCAGTGTGGCACTGGCGTTGCTGGCCAGCCTGCTATGGGGCGATTTCCACTGGGCTGTGCTCGGCGTCTGCCTGCTGGCTGCCTGGGTAACGCTGGCCGGGCTGCGCGACATCCAGGACAAGACCCGCCACAAGGGCTTTTTCAGAGGCATGGCCAGCCTGGGCCGCAGCTACTGGGGCATGCAGCTGGCGCACCTGGGGCTGGCCGTGTGCGCGCTGGGCGTGATCCTCACCAGCCTCGGCAGCTTCGAGCGAGACATGCGCATGGCGCCGGGCGAGGCGGTGGAACTGGGTGGCTATCGCTTCGTGTTCGAAGGGGCAGCGCACCATGAAGGGCCGAACTTCATTTCCGACCGCGGCACGGTGCGCATCTTCGATGGCGAAAAGCAGATCGCCGTGCTGCACCCGGAAAAGCGCCTGTACACCGTGCAGCAGTCGGTGATGACCGAAGCCGGCATCGACGCCGGGCTGACCCGTGACCTGTTCGTGGCTCTCGGTGAGCCGCTGGGGCAGGGCGCCTGGGCGGTGCGCATCCATATCAAACCCTTCGTTCGCTGGATCTGGCTGGGCGCCCTGATGATGGGCTTCGGCGGCTTTCTCGCTGCTGCCGACAAGCGCTACCGGATGAAAGTCAAAGCCCGCGTGCGTGACGCGCTGGGCCTGCAGGAGGCACGCGCATGAGACGTCTGATCTTGTTGCTACCGCTGGTGATCTTTCTCGGCGTGGCGGTGTTTCTCTACCGCGGGCTGTTTCTCGACCCGTCCGAACTGCCATCGGCGCTGATCGACAAACCTTTCCCGGCCTTCTCGCTGCCGGCGGTGGAGGGCGATCAACTGATCACCCAGCAGAACCTGCTCGGCAAACCGTCGTTGGTCAACGTCTGGGCCACCTGGTGCGTGGCCTGCAAGGTCGAGCACCCGGTGCTCAACAAGCTGGCGTCCATGGGCGTGAACATCCATGGTGTCAACTACAAGGACGACAACGCCGCCGCGCAGAAATGGCTGAGCGAATTCCATGACCCGTACCAGCTCAATATCAGCGACCCCAAGGGCACGCTGGGCCTGGATCTCGGCGTGTACGGCGCGCCGGAGACCTTCTTCGTCGATGCCAAGGGCATCATTCGCCACAAGTTCGTCGGCGTGATCGACGAGGCGATCTGGCGCGAGAAGCTGGCGCCGCTGTACCAGCAGATGGTCGACGAGGCCGGGCAATGACGCGCCTGCTTAGCGGCCTGGTTCTGCTGCTGGCGCTGGGCGGCGTCGCTCAGGCGGCCATCGACACCTACGAGTTCGCCAGCGAAGCCGAGCGCGCCCGCTACCGCCAGCTCACCGAAGAGCTGCGCTGCCCGAAGTGCCAGAACCAGAACATCGCCGATTCCGATGCGCCGATCGCCATGGACCTGCGCGCCGAGATCTACCGCATGCTCGACGCCGGTGACAGCAATGCGCAGATCATCGATTACCTGGTCGCCCGCTATGGTGATTTCGTGCTCTACAAGCCGCCGGTCAGCGGCCGCACGCTGCTGCTCTGGTATGGCCCTGCGGCGCTGTTGGTCGGCGGTTTCATCGTGCTCGCGGTGATCGTTCGCCGTCGTCGCAGGAGTGACGGGCCGGCCGCCACCGGCCTTACCCGCGAAGAACAGCAGTGTCTGGCACACCTGCTCGAACAGGCGTCTGAGGATAAGAAAGCCCCATGATCGAATTCTGGTTGTCCGCTGGCCTGCTGTGCCTGGTCGCGGTGAGTTTCCTGCTCATCCCGCTGCTGCGCGGGCGCAAGGTGCAGGCCGAGGAAGATCGCACCGCCCTGAACGTCACCCTCTATCAGGAGCGCCTGCGCGAGCTGGAGCAGCAGCATCAGGCCGGTACTCTGAATGCAGCGCAATGGCAGGCAGCCCGTGATGAAGCGGCCCGCGAGCTGCTGGCCGACACCGAGGGCAGCGACGCTCGCCAGGCGCGTCGCCTCGGCCGTGCCGTGCCGCTGCTGGCGGTGCTGCTGGTGCCCGTATTGGCCGTGTCGCTGTATATGCAGTGGGGCGCCATCGACCAGGTCGAGCAGGCGCGTACCTTCGCCGGTGAGCCGCACAGCATCGAAGAGATGACCGCGCGCCTGGAGCAGGCCGTGCAGAACAATCCCGAGTCCGCCGAGGGTTGGTATTTCCTCGGTCGCAGCTATATGGCCCAGCAACGCGCGGCGGATGCGGCCAGGGCCTTCGGGCAGGCGGTCAAGGTTGCCGGGCGCGAGCCGGAGCTGCTCGGCCAGTGGGCTCAGGCGCTGTATTTTGCTGCTGACAAGCAGTGGAGCCCGCAGCTGGATGCCCTGACCAGCGAAGCCTTGAAAGCGGACCCGGAGGAGGTGACCAGCCTGGGCCTGCTGGGTATCGCCGCCTACGAGGAGCAGCGCTTCGCGGACGCCATTGGCTACTGGGAGCGACTGGTCGCCGTGTTGCCCCCTGGCGACCCCTCTCGGCAGGCGATTGCCGGTGGTATCGAGCGCGCCCGCCAGGAACTGGGTTCGTCGGCCGAAAGTGCTGCCAGCGCCGCACCGCCACAAGCCACGGCTGGGTTGCAGGTGCGTGTCGAGTTGGCCGAGGCGCTGCGCGACAAGGTGCAGCCGGGCGACGCGGTGTTCGTCTTCGCCCGGGCCGCTTCCGGGCCGCCGATGCCGCTGGCGGCCAAGCGCCTGACGGTGGCTGACCTGCCAGTGCAGCTCAGCTTGTCCGACAGCGATGCGATGATGCCGCAACTGAAACTTTCCGCGTTCGACCAGGTTCAACTGGTAGCGCGCATTTCGCGCGCCGGCGATGCGAAAAACGGCGAGTGGATCGGCCAGGGGCAACCGGTGGCCAGCAGCACCCAGGACGTGCAACGCCTTGTCATCGATAGCCCTGACGGCACACCACCATGAACAGACTGATTTCGGCTGCCTTGGCAGCCACCTTGCTGAGCCTCGCTGGCTGTACCCTGCATAGCCCGGCGCCTGGCAAGCCCGACGGCGGCCCTTCGGCCCCTACGGGTTCACCGACGGTGAGCAAATCCCATCCCCGCTTCGCGCCGCCGCCGGGCGTCTCCAGCCACTGGAACGGCACGCTGGGCGTTTACCAGATCGACTCCGAGCGCGATACCTATTACCGCGAGCGCACCTTCTACCGCTGGCAGGACGGCTGGAGCTGGGCGGGCACTCTGCAGGGGCCCTGGGAGCCGGTCGACAGCACCGGTGTGCCGCCTGCGTTGTACCGCCACCACGCGCAGTAAGCCGTCGCAGCCCAAGCTCGCTGCATTCGCATCGATAAACCGAGCCGCCCTGGAGACTCCGTCCCAGGGCGGTTTGCTTTCTGATGCCCATTCCATGTGCTCTTAGCAGCCTGCCCCTGACCGAGCGCATGCTCTTTAGCTGTATGCTGTCTTGCGATTATCGAACCGTCGTTCGATAATCGCGCATACCATCTGGACGAGTGACAGTGCCATGCCTGAATCCCGTTCCGTGCCCAGCTCGATGGCGCCGCCGATCATCGCGTCGCCGGCCAAGCGTATCGAAGCCTTTACCGGCGATCCTAATTTCATGACCTCGCTGGCCCGGGGCCTGGCGGTCATCCATGCGTTTCAGGAGCGCAAGCGCCACCTGACCATCGCCCAGATCAGCCACCGTACCGAGATCCCCCGTGCGGCAGTGCGTCGTTGTTTGCACACGCTGATGAAGCTCGGCTACGTGACGACCGATGGGCGCGTCTACTCGCTGCTGCCCAAGGTGCTGACTTTGGGCCACGCGTATCTGTCCTCGACGCCAATGGCCGTCACCGCACAGCCGATTCTCGATCGCCTCAGCGAACAGCTGCACGAGGCCTGTTCGATGGCCACCCTGGAGGGCGACGAAATTCTCTACATCGCGCGCTCGGCGACGCCGCAGCGGCTGATCTCCGTCGACCTGAGCGTGGGCAGCCGTTTGCCGGCCTACTGCACCTCGATGGGCCGTATCCTGCTGGCCGCGCTGGATGATGCCGCGCT
This sequence comes from Pseudomonas sp. PA15(2017), assembly GCF_001945395.1. Lineage (GTDB taxonomy): Bacteria > Pseudomonadota > Gammaproteobacteria > Pseudomonadales > Pseudomonadaceae > Aquipseudomonas. Next base: position 73,045 of record NZ_MSXV01000007.1, read on the forward strand.
GGACGACTACCTGAGCCATGCGGATCTGCAGGTGAAAACCAGCCGCACCCTGCACACCCCCGAAGACCTGCGTGCCAATATCGAGGAAATCCGCCGGCAGGGCTGGGTGATCATCGACCAGGAGCTGGAAGTCAGCCTGCGCTCCATCGCCGTGCCGTTGAAGGATTCTGCCGGCCAGGTTCTGGCCGCGCTCAATGTCGGCACCCATGTGGGGCGCGTGTCGCGCCAGGAGCTGGAGAGCCGCTTCCTGCCCATCCTGCTCGAAGCCAGCCACGAACTGAGCACACGACTGTTTCAGTAGCGCTCTGAACTCCCGGGTGTCGCTACGCTCGACCCGGGCTACGTAGCAGTGATCCCAGAACCGTAGCCTGGGTTGAGCGAAGCGATACCCAGGACGCCATACCCACCCCGCGGTGCACCCATTCAACAACCTGATGATGGCTGGGCGCTGCCCGCGCCTTCGCTACACTCGGGCTGTCTTTCATTGGCCAGCAGGGCAGGTTGAGCATGAGCAATCGCATGATGATCACAGGGGCCGGCTCCGGTCTGGGGCGCGAATTGGCGCTGCGCTGGGCGCGCGAGGGCTGGCGCCTGGCGTTGTCGGACGTCAACGACGCCGGGCTGGCAGAAACCCTGCGCCTGGTGCGCGAGGCGGGCGGCGACGGCTTCACCCTGCGCTGCGACGTGCGTGACTACAGCCAGCTGACTGCCCTGGCGCAGGCCTGCGAAGAGAAATTCGGCGGCATCGACATCATCATCAACAACGCCGGCGTCGCCTCGGGCGGCTTCTTCGCCGAGCTGTCGCTCGAGGATTGGGACTGGCAGCTGTCGATCAACCTGATGGGCGTGGTCAAAGGCTGCAAGGCGTTCCTGCCGTTGCTCGAGCGTAGCCGCGGGCGCATCGTCAACATCGCCTCCATGGCGGCGCTGATGCAGGGCCCCGGCATGAGCAACTACAACGTCGCCAAGGCCGGGGTGGTGGCGCTGTCGGAAAGCCTGCTGGCCGAGCTCAAGCCGCTGCAAGTCGGCGTGCACGTGGTGTGCCCGTCGTTCTTCCAGACCAACCTGCTCGACTCGTTCCGCGGGCCGACGCCCGCCATGAAGGCCCAGGTCGGCAAATTGCTGGAAAGCTCGCCGATCAATGCCGAGTTCATCGCCGACTACATCTTCAAGGCCGTCGCCGACGGCGAGTTCATGATCCTGCCCCACGAGCAGGGCCGTCAGGCCTGGGCGCTGAAGCAGAAGAACCCGCAGCTGCTGTATGACGAGATGACCCTGATGTGCGAAAAGATGCGCGCCAAGGCTGCCGGGCAGCGCGAAGCGAAGACGCCTTGAAGCTGTTCACGAGCTTTGGGTTTTTGCGAGCTTGTATCCGGTGAATCGACTGCAAAAGCGGACATCAATGCAGCACCTGTGGGAACGGGCCATGCCCGTGATTTTTTCGCGGGCATGGTCCGCTTCCACAGATAGCGGTAATCACGGCGAATGATTGAACAGGTTCTTGGGCCATTGCACGGGACAGCATGCGGTCGCGCTTGCCCTAACCGAAGCGCACGAGTAGGGTTGCCGCCTCGGCTGAACCTGGCCACCTGATCAGGAACTCGTGTGAAACCCGTCTCCCGCGCTTTACTGCTGCTGGCCCTGGTGGCTGCAGCGGTGAACTTGCGACCCGGCATTACCTCGCTGGCGCCGCTTATCGAACGCATCGCTCAGGAGCTTTCCCTGAGCCGCGGCTTTATCAGCCTGACCACCGCACTGCCAGTGCTGTGCATGGGCCTGCTGGCGCCCCTTGCGCCCCGCCTGGCCGTGCGCTTCGGTCTCGAACGTACCATCAACCTGTGCCTGGGGGCGATCGCTCTGGCGCTAGCGCTGCGCGTGGTTGGCCACTCCAGCACGATTTTGGTCGGCAGCGCAGTACTGCTTGGCGCCGCCATCGCCATCGCCGGGCCTTTGCTGTCGGGCTTCATCAAACGTCATTTTGCGGGCCGCATGGGCCAGGTGCTGGCCTGGTACTCGCTGAGCATGGCCATTGGTGGCGCGATTGGCGTGGTGCTGACCATGCCGGTCACCCAGCTGTTCGGCGATGACTGGAGCTACGGCCTGGCGATCTGGTCGGTGCCAGCGATAGTGGCGGTTGTCATCTGGTGCTGCCTGCCCAAGCAGCAGGCCGAGCCGCTGAGCCGCGAAGACGCGTCCGCCGGCTTGCCCTGGCGCGAAGGGCGGGCGTGGTTGATCAGCGCCTATTTTGCCCTGCAGGCTGGCTTGTTCTACGCCGTGGCGACCTGGACGGTGGCGCGCTACCAGGAGGCCGGGCTGTCGGCGATGCACAGCAATACGCTGTTCAGCCTGGCCATGCTGATGGGCTTGCCGAGTTCTTTCGTTCTGCCGATGCTGGTGCAGCGCATGAACCGTTACCTGCTGATGGTCGCCTGCGGCAGCTTGACCCTGGTCAGCCTGGTGATGATCACCTTGGTGCCCAGGTTCATCCCGGAATTCTGGGCATTGACCCTTGGCTTCGGCATGAGCGGCTCCTTTGCCTTGTCGCTGCTTTTGCCCATCTACGAGGCCGGCTCGCCGTTAGCGGTCAGCCGCTGGACGGCAATGATGCTCGGCTCGGGCTACAGCGTGGCGTGCCTGAGCCCGGTGCTTAGTGGCTTGGCGCGGGATATGTCGGGAACCTACCAGGTGCCTTTCATGGTGCTGACCGGGATGGCGGTGGTGATGGTGCTGCTGGCATGGCTGATGCGTAAGGGCCCGCGCCGCCCTTAGGTGTGAATACTCGGTAGCCTGGGTAGAGCCAAGCGAAACCCGGGCGCATGGCTAACCCGTGAACCCAGGCGATTGAATCACCCCATCACTGTCCTGACTGGCCGTTCTGCCCGTGGCATTCCCCTGCATCGCGGGCTGTGATAGAAGGCTGCCAGTTTTTAGCGGAGTGCCCCCGTGGTATCGGAATCCATCGTCTACGGCAACATTCGTGACTGGCCGTCGGACAGCCCCTCGGAGAGTCGCCTGCGCCGCCTGCTCAACAGGCAGGTGCTCGATGCATTGCCGACCGGCGATGCCTGGCCATTTCTGGGGCGCGAGATGTTTGCATGCTGCCAGCAACCCGGCAGTGGTCTTTACCAGACCCAGGTCATTCATTTCGGCGCCAGTTACCAGACCATCGAGTACGAATGGAAATTGTGGGTCGCTGAGTTCGAGGCGCTGCTCAAGCGCCTCTACTGGGCCAGCGCCGTAGTGCACCTGGAGACCGAACTGAACGGTACCCATACCTTTCGCTGGGAGTCGGACTCGGAGAGCGGCCTGCACAGCCCGCAGGACGGCGCGTTGCGCGTGCGCTGCGCCTGGGAAAGGGAAGGGGGCTTGCGCGGCTAACGCGGTGACCGAAGCAGTTGCAGCAGGGCGCGGCTCCCGCTTATCAGGCGCCACGGCCAGCCTTAATCCTCCTCCAGCCATTCCTTCGGCACGTCCCGCTTGAGCGCCAACTGGCACTGCTGGCTCTCCGGGTCGAACACGATTACCGCTTCGCCTTTATCCAGCGCGCGACGTACGCGGGTTACCCGGGTATCCAGCGGTGTTTCGTCACCGTTGTCAGTGCCGTCGCGGGTGACGAAATCTTCGATCAGACGGGTAAGGGTATCTGCCTCGAGCAGATTGGCGGGGATCAGCAAGATTTTCTCCTGAGGCGCTGGCAGCCTCTGATCTCTGAATGTATAGGTTTCGTTGGACGGCGCCCGCGAGCATTTGATCACCTTTCGTGCGCCAAGCGTGCAGACCATGAGTGCCAATCACCGGCTTTGCCAACAATGCAGTGCAGTCAACGACTTACCTTCACCAGCCCGAATCGCTGGTGATCGATTCAAGACGCCAGGCACATTTTCGAAGCTGGTGATTTTTTAGGCTGTTCAAAAGCTGATCAGCGTGCTACAACCTTCCCATCGAGTGACATAGCCGCTTGAAAACGAAGGGAAAAGTATGACCAAGTCGGAGTTGATCGAAAGAATCGTCACCCACCAAGGGCAGCTTTCAAACAAAGATGTCGAGCTGGCCATCAAGACCATGCTGGAACAGATGTCCCAGGCGCTGGCGACTGGCGATCGCATCGAGATCCGCGGCTTCGGCAGTTTCTCCCTCCACTACCGCGCCCCGCGCGTGGGCCGTAACCCCAAGACGGGGCAGTCGGTACGTCTGGACGGCAAGTTCGTTCCGCACTTCAAACCCGGTAAGGAGTTGCGTGATCGGGTGAACGAAGAGGACGAGTGATCCTCTTAGGCGTCTCTACCATCTCAATTCCTTCCCCTGGCCTACTGCCGACCGCATTCATTGCGCCGTGCTGATAGCGGTACCACCAGGCCTCGCTTTTCTGAAATAAAGTTTTACATCCCTCTTCAGGCCGGTTCAGGGCTGTCGATAAGGTGGTGATGCCGCCGATTATCGGTGATGCAGCTCATCTCCATCCCTTCGTGCAGGCCTGCATATGAACTGGTTCTACGACGCCAAGATATCAACCAAGCTGTATCTTGCATTCGCGCTCTGCGCCTGTATCACCTTGATCGTTGGGATCCTCGGCAGCCAGGGAATCGGCTCGTTGTCTTCGAGCTTGCAATCGGTGTTTTCCAACAACCTCGTTTCCGTCGCAAAAACTGCCGAGGCCCGTTCCAACGCGGTTGCGCAAAGCCGCGACCTGTATCGTTTGCTGGCCGCTGCCACGGCTGGCGGCGACGCCGCCGAGCGAAGCGCCATCCTCGCCTCGATGAAGGAGAATCGTCAGACCAGCGAGCGTGCATACGCCGTGTACCGTGCCACGCCCCTGGCAGACGACGAACGCGCCGCTGGCGACCGCATGGACAAAGACTGGCCGGCCTATCAGGCGATCATCGACCGTGCAGTGGCGGCCATCGAACGTGGCGACCTGGCAGGCGCCAAGCAGTTGATGTCCGGTGAGCTGCATCAGGCCTATCGCACCGTCATCGATGAGATAGGCATCATGGTCGAGTCCAATAACCGGCAGATCGGCGAGGGCGCCCAGGCTGCGCGCGAAAGCGAGGCGGCGGCCAAGCTCAACCTTTACATCGGTATCGGTGTCGCCTTCATCGCCGCCGTTCTGCTGGGCATGTTCATCAGCCGGGCGATCAGTACACCTATCGCATCGGCCGTTCGCAACGCCGAGCGAATCGCGGGCGGCGACCTGACCAAGACCATCGAAAGCGGCCATCGAGATGAAGCTGGCCAGCTGTTGACCGCCCTTGGTGCGATGCAGAACGGCCTCAAGGGTACCATTCAACAGATCGCCAGCGCGGCCGACCAGCTGGCCTCGGCCGCCGAAGAACTCAACGCGGTGACCGAGGAGAGCAGCCGTGGGCTGACTCGTCAGAACGACGAGATCCAGCTGGCGGCTACTGCCGTTACCGAAATGAGTGCTGCAGTCGACGAAGTGGCCCGCAACGCCACCTCGACCTCCGAGGCGTCCCGGCAAACCAGCAAGGAAGCATCCAGCGGCCGTGACCAGGCGCGTGAGGCGGTCAAGGCCATTACCAGCGTGAATAATGAAATCGGCCAGTCGACCGTAATCGTCGATGAGCTGGCCGGTAGCGTGCGGGATATCGCCAAGGTGCTCGACGTCATTCGCGGCATCGCCGAGCAGACCAACCTGCTGGCGCTCAACGCGGCCATCGAAGCGGCGCGGGCGGGCGAGCAGGGCCGTGGGTTCGCCGTGGTGGCGGACGAAGTGCGGGCCCTGGCGGCGCGCACCCAAGCCTCCACAGGGGAAATCGAGGCAATGATCGCCAGCGTGCAGTCGCGCGCCGACGACGCGGTCAAGGCCATGGGCAACAGCCGCACGCTGGCCAACAGCACCCAGGAACTGGCCAAGGCAACGGGCGAATCCCTCGAACGCATCGCCCAGAACATCGCCGAGATCAACGACCGCAACATGCTGATCGCCACCGCTTCCGAGGAGCAGGCCAACGTCGCCCGAGAGGTCGATCGCAACCTGATCAATATCCAGGACCTGTCCACCCAAACCGCTGCCGGCGCCAACCAGACCAGCGCATCCAGCCAGGAGCTGTCGCGCCTGGCCGTGTCGTTCAACAACCTGGTCAGCACCTTCAAGCTATAGAGCTATCGCGGTCTTGCAGGCCAGTGGGCGGCAGCCAAGCGCAGGCTGCCGTCCGGCCCTCAAACATGGATGTGGGAGCGGGCCACGCCCGCAAACATTCTGAAACCGCACCAAGTGCCCCCTGCAGAAACCGACTGACCCCGCCTGCCCATCATCCTCGACCCACCCCTGACCAGCAGCGCCCGGCCCGCCATCGTTATCGCCGGCAACGGCATGTGCTCCAGCGGCCGCATCGTCAATTATCTGAAGGCGATGCTCGGCGACCCACGGCACGACGTGCTGTTCGTTGGCTACCAGGCCAGGGGAACGCCCGGCCATGCCATCCAGCGCTTCGGGCCGCGCAATGGCTATGTGGAGTTCGATGGCCAGCGCTATGACATCCGCGCCGCTGTGCATAGCATCGGCGGGTATTCGGCGCATGCCGATCAGGCGGGGTTGGTCGAGTTCGTGACGGGGATGGGGCAGTGGCCGAATGACATTCGGCTGGTGCATGGGGAGGTGGCGGCAAAAGCCGCACTGCAACGAGTGTTGCTGACGCGATACGCCCAAAAAGGACTATCGCTGCATTTCAATGCAGAAGGCACATAGCCTGGACGCCGCAGACATCGGCAAAGCTTTACCTTGAAAAAGCTACTCGATGAGTTCGGGCTGAATACCACTCGAGGCAAAGCTGCCCAGAGCGATCACCCAGCCCGATGCTGCATTTACGGTCAGAAGCGGACAGTCACCCCCGCATTAACCGAATGGAAGCGAGTGTCGGAGCCGAACTGCCCTTGATAGGACAGGCCAAGGTCGGTCTGCCGATTCAAGCGAAGCTTCGCGCCAACTTCGGTCAGGGCCATGTCGCGAGTTTGCGCAACGCCTTGTACTTCGAAGCTCGGACCGCCCGCAAACGACTGGTCGCTTCGCGGATCCAGATCACCATAGGCACGTCGCCATCCCAGTGAGCCGTAGACCTGCGTATCGAGGTTCGCGACACGCGTGTGGGTCGATGCGCGCAGGCCCACTGTCGAGAAGACGGTATTCTGTTTGTCGCTGGAAACATCCAGAGCGGCCGCTCCACCTTTTTCATGCAGGTCGTCGGCATCGTAGCGCACGTAGGAAAGACCGACGAAAGGCTCCAGCACCACACTGCCAACCGGCAAGCGGTAGGCTGCCTCACCGTTCGCTTGCAGCGACTGGGCGTCGCGTTTGCCGGTCAGGCGATCGCTGAATCCGGCAAACGCAACATTGCGCTCGCTCTCCAGACGGTGCCAGGTGTAACCAAGGTCGGCACTGAGGCGCAGGGCATCGATCTCGCCGCCGGTATACAGGCCCAGGTGATAGTTGTCGCTGTGGCCCTCGGCATTACGCTTGTCGGCATCGAAACTCGAGCGGCTGTAACCACCATAGACACCGCCACGCCAATCCGGGGTAAAGCTACCGTCGGCACCGAACAGCAAGCCGCCCGTGCTCTGACGCAGGCCATCGGCGCCTTTGTTACCGCTTACCTTGGTCCAGTTGCCGAATGGCTGCACCCAAGCGCCGTTTTCGCTGGGTGGCGTGCTGGGCATAAAGCTCAGGGCCATGGCTGGCAGGCGCACAGATCCGCTGTCCAGCAGATTACGCACGCGAGTCCCTACCACGCCTGACACCATCTGGCTGTTGGCAATCAGCGCGGTCGAGGTGCTGCTGAGAGAGTCGCCTGACAGCTGATCTGCTGCGTCACGCGCACTTTCGGCATCCAGAATCAGCAGGTTGTTGTAGAGGCGCAGCGATTCGCCGCTTTGCTCCAATACACTCAGTGCGCCGGCAGTATTGAACTGGTTTTCAGTCAGCATGACTGTCTGAAAGATACCCAGAGAGGGTTCTGGGGTCGGCGTTGGCGTTGGCGTCGGAGTAGGTTCAGGTGTTGGTGTTGGTTCGGGAGTAGGTGTCGGTGTCGGTGTCGGTTCGGGAGTAGGCGTCGGTGTCGGCTCTGGAGTCGGCGTCGGGGTCGGTTCGGGAGTAGGCGTCGGTGTCGGCTCTGGAGTCGGCGTCGGGGTCGGCTCAGGAGTTGGCGTCGGAGTGGGTGTCGGTGCTGTACTCTTTTGCTCGATGGTCAGATTCAGATCATTGGCAGTACGCTGCAGCCCGACGTTCAGGAACGCCGAATTGGTAAACGCCTGGGCATAAGCGGTGCCTGCAGCGGCGCCATCAACCAACCCGCCTTGAGCTGAGAGCAAGGTATAGGTTCTGCCACTCTGGTAACTCTGCGCGGAATCCAGGGCCGTCACGTTGACCTGCGTGCCACGCAGGGTAGCCGTGCCGCTCACGTTGATCCGATCTGCGCCGCCATTGCCGGCAATATCCGCGGCGTAACGCGAGCCGGCGGCCATGTCGAGGTCGCCCTGTATGGCCAACGCACCGATGGCACTTTCACCGGGCGATAACGTACCGCCGGCGGCTACTTCGGTAGTGCCCACTTGACCGACGCCGGCCAGAACGCCTCCGTCCAATACCTGGGTCGTGTTGGTATAGACCCCGAATTGATTGCGCCCCACGGTACCGTTCACCACCAGGGTGCCGTTGCCGACGTTCAACCGCGAAAGACTTTGGGTGGTAGCCGTATTGCCGCGCTGATTGACCTGGTCGACATCACCCGATAGCACCAGTCGTCCGCCGCGTACAACCACGCTACCGGCCAGCCCGGTAAGGTCGCCGCTCAGAGTGGTATTGCCGTTGAACGCATACACGCGGCCCGTTCCGCTCACGGTGTTGGCCACTTGGAGATCGGTGTCCGTGTGGTTGAACGCCAGATGCCCGTTGCTGGTGCCGAAACGGATGGCGGTTTGCGGGTCCAGCCGGCCGGCCGCCTGAGCGGCTCCGGCGGTGACGGAATCGATGTCGGTACGGGTAGGGTCGGCCACCACCGAGCCACCCACCGACAGCGTACCGCGTGTCGCACTATTGATATCGTTTATGGTGCTGATGAGGATGCCGTTGGTGGCGCTCAACTCGGCGCCGTCCGATAGTGTCAGGTACGTGCGGGTGGTGCTGGTGCCGAGTGTCATGCTCTGGGCCGCAAGGCGTGTGCCTTGTCCGGAAACAGTCACCTGATTGCTGCGGCTGCTGACGGCCGAGCTCAACAAGAGTGAATTGGTCGTCAGTACGGCACCACTTTCGAGCGTCAGATCGTTTCTGTTCCTGAAAACCCCCGCGTTGTCCCAGCGGGTTCCCGCATCGGAGAGCTTGACGACGGAGTCGATGTCTACCTGCTGGCTGTTGATCTTGCCGCCATCGTTGGCCGTTACACTCGATCGGTAGACGAATACCCCACCAGCCTCGAGGTTGACCGCGTCGACCAGGGAGTTTTGGCCGCTCACCAGCAGCTGCGCGTTCGAAAAAGCATTGGAGCGCGAACCGTTGACTTCGCCCAGATCCAGATCCCGCACCGATACCTGGCCGCCGTTTCGCACGGTCAGGTCGCCTTGACCGACGCCACCGACAACGATGGTGTTACCCAGCACGAATGGTGTGCGGGGCACCACCCAGCGTGAACCCGCGCCGTCGACCACGACACTGGCCTGGGCCGGATTGACCCCCGTGCTGGTGGGTTGACCAACAATGCTGCCACCTTCACTGGTCAAGGTTGCGCCATTGTTGATAGTCAGGCTGGAGGTGTTGCCGTCGGTTGACCGGACGTTGACCGAACCATCGATGACGCGGTTACTGCTGAAGGTTTCCTGGGCATCGGTGAGCGTGTAGTCCGCTGCCTGAGCCTCTGGAAGCAGTGCGAGCGTAATCGCAAAAGCAAGAGGGGATATTCTGAATAAGGGGTTCATAGCGGCTCCAGATACTCCATAAAGGCCACAAGGGTGGCTGCCGGCCCAGAAGGCCAAGGCGTTTCCGTTAGGCAGGTTGCTAACGACGGGAGTATCAGGAGGCGCAATCTTGGTGGGTATAGTACGCATGCACTAACGCCCGCACCCCATAGAGCTGGGAGCAAGGCAGGGGCCCTAGCACCTGCGCGAACGATGACCCCTGACGCGTCCGTGCAATCGCATCGCAAGCAGTCGAGCACTGCACGACGGGGTGTAAGGCGACATCTCGTAGCGCTGGTCAATTTCGTGACGGGGATGGAGCAGTGACCGGAGGAGATTGCCTCGGCGCGCGGCGAGGAGGGCGCCAAGGCGTCATCGATCCGAACCTTGCTAGACGCTTGCGCGCGCGGGTTGATTCTGTGCTTCACGCCACCGCGTATGCGGCGGCGGAAAAACAACGCGAAAATATGAAGATTTGTTCACATTAATGGTAGTGGATTGGCAAAGAATGGTTAGAATGCGCGCTCGATAGGGCAACGGCCTGCCCACGTCAATGCTGTTGATTTGGCATCAGGCCGATCCATTCAGTACCAGATTTTTGAAAAGTACTCCGATTGATGCGAGTCAGCGGTCATTCGGGGCGCGATGCCACAGCTTGCAATGCGTTGCAGGTTTTACAGGAGTGTAGTGAAGGCAACGATTGCCGGATCCGGTTATGAGAATGTTCAACCCAGCCCTATCGGCGCCCAGCCGCCCGTATAACGAGTGTGAACCTGCCGACGCCATTTTGAGTGGGCGGGTTTTGCTGCCGTGCCTATCAGCACTCGCGCGCTCCGGGCCTTTGTGCCACCGGCCGCTTCAACCTTTGTCTCCCCGGTCGCCCGCAGTGGCATCCTCGCCATCGGCATGACGTACCGACCTGAATTTATCATCTGCGCAGCACGCCAATGCGATCGCGTTTTTTCGTGCCTCGAATTTCTCTTGCCCGTCTTGAAACAGGATGACTGAGCCCATGTCGCAAGTCCCAACCGCCCGTTCGCAGAACGACGAAATCGATCTCGGCGAGCTAATGCGCGCACTGTGGGAGCGCAAAAAGCTGATCATCGGCGTCGCCGCCGTTGTCACGCTGTTGGCCGTTGCATATGCATTGTTGGCAACCAAGTACTACCGGACCCAGAGTATCCTGCGGCCTGTGGCGATGAACGTGCTGGATGAGCTCAACGCGTCTGGCCTTTATACACTGACGCCCGAAGAAGCGTTACAGCGAGTTGGTGCAGGTATCAGCTCCTACGAGTATCGCCTGGAGTACTTCAATGCCAACCAGGAACTGTTCGGGCCGGACGCCATGAGCGATGGGCAGACGCCTGAGCAGGCACTGAACCAGATCATTGAAGATTTCGAAATCCTCCGGCCTGCCGCCAACCGTACGGATGGAGGATTTTCCTACGTGGGCCTCGCTTACACCTATCCGTGGGGTGTGAAAGGCGCGGATATCGTCAATGGGTTGATCCAATACGTCATTCAGCAGGAGCGTGCCGCGCTGGCTGAGGATGTAGAGGTGATCATCCGTAACCGCCTGGCCAAACTGGAGCAGCGTATGACTGCCGAGCGGGCCGCGTATCAAGCGGACAAACAGGCGAAAATTGCCTCTCTTTCCGAAGCTGACGCCTTAAAACGAGCCCAGCTCGAGGACGAGCTGAATTCGTTGCGCAAGGAGCTGCGTACACGCCGTGATAACCGCATCGCTCAGCTGAACGAAGCCATCGTGATTGCCAAGTCACTGGGTATCGAAAAACCAAGCACGCCGTCTACCCTCGCCGATAGCGCGCCGGTATCCGGTTCGGGCAACGTCATTCGCACTGAAGTCAACAATCAGCAGATCCCCTTGTACTTCATGGGCACTGAGGCGCTCGAGGCAGAACGCAATGCGCTGCAAAAGCGCCGGTCGGATGAGTTCACCGAACCGCGTATTGCCGAGATTCAGGCTGATTTACAACGGCTGGAGCGAAATCGCGAAGTGGAACTGCTCAAACAGCGAGCCGATGAGGACGTATACATCGAGAACTATGCCAAGTGGAGCCAGGAAGCTGCAGAACTCAAGGGGCTGAACCTGAATTTGTCCAATCTCGACCTCGTCAGTGTAGATCGTCAAGCCGTTTATCCCCGCTCGGCGATCAAGCCGAAGCGCGCCCTGGTACTGGTGCTGGGGATTGCCCTAGGTCTCATGTTGGGCGTCTTTATCGCATTGGTTCAGGTTCTTACCAGTAATGATCGACCCAATCGCGAGCGGCGGATTTAGGCTGATGGAATTGGTGCATCTCGTATCGGTGTAATTAGGGGCAGTTACAATGTGGCGGGAAGTGGCTCGCCAGCATTACGGCATTCGAAAATGCCTTAGTCGATTTCCTTTAGGCAACTCAGATGGTAAGAGGTTGTGGTAGTGGCATTGCTGTAAGTTGTTGAGTGCATTCTGATACGCTCTTGGTAGCGGGAATACCCACGTGGCAGATGAAGATGTGTTGAGCTGCAGAACTCGCTCCTAGCTGGCAAGAACAAAAAACATAGTTGAGTAGTCGTGTTCATTACCCTAACTGGATGATTGTGGTTTGCCCTTAACTCTTTTCACCTTCGGAATCGCACTGGTTGCTTTGGGCGACCTGCGCAATGTTATCACTCCTCTAGGATACTGGTTGTTTTGGGGGCTGTGGTCTGGACTGTCTTTTATCGTCGCGCTACGGCACTGGGGTTCCAATGCCTTGATGCCAGCTGACATGAAGTATAATGCACCATTGTTGATGGTGATGTTGATGCTCTTGCTGATGATGGCATTTGCGCTGGTCAGCCTGTTAACTTCGAATATGTACAGCTTTTATCAGGCGATCAAAATATTAGCCATTTTTTGGATGGGCTATAATTTTTGCTTGCTGGGTTCATTGTGCGGTCACCGTCAGCAGGTGATCTCCGTTATTGTGGTGTTATTTGGCTGTGTGGCTTTATTTCTTCTATCTAAGTTCTTATTGGTTCGTTTTTACGTCGAGCTTGGCGATGGACGCAGTGGAACTGAAATTTTCTACCCTGGCGTAATGTGGAAAATAGGTGCACTATTTCTGCCTTTAATAATCGCCGCACGGATACAGGATGCAATCGGTAACCTCCTGTTTGTGTGTGCCTGCCTTTGCGCTGGGTTCCTAGTGTTGGTCGATGGCAGCCGGACGGCGCTGCTCTATGTGCTGGCCGTTGGCCTATGGGTATTAATTATTTACCTCAAAGGCAGCCGTTTGACGAGGCTGAAGCTGTTCGCTCTGGCCGGGTTTGCCATCGCCATCTGTGTGACTCCCTTTTATTTGATACAGTCGGAGGGTGCTGGGCTACTGGTTGTCGAACGCCTGATGGAGGGTGACCCAATCCGGATGGCCATGTTGAGCGCCGGTATCGAACATGCTATCGAGTGCTTTCCGCTGGGTTGCGGCTTCGGCACTTCGGTGGCCCATACCGGCGCCGGTACGATGGTCGTTCACAATGCCTATATCGCGGCGCTTGGTGAAATCGGAGTACTAGGGCTAACTGCGTTCGTCTGCGTCTTGCTTATCGGTATGCTCAAAGCGATAGACAGTCGATCCCCGGCAACTTTCATGGTGTTGGTTGGGGTGGTCTTTTTGTTCTCGCTCCACCCCTTCAGCACCGAAATGTCGGAGTGGGGCTGGTATTGGCTGGCCTGGGTATGGGCTGTAGCCAAGCGAGATCCAGGTCTCGAAGCTGTCGCGCAGCGCTCACTTTAAGGCGTCGATGATGTCCACCAAAAAAAATACAGTATTCAATAATGCGCTTTGGCTCAGTGTGGTTCATTTCTCGAGTTATATCATTCCCCTTCTTGAAGTACCCATTTTGGCTCGCGCTCTGGGCGCAGAGGCCTATGGCTCGGTAGTGGTTGCGATTTCGATGGCCTTGATGATGTCCATATTTGTCGAGTTCGGCTTCAACATCAGCGCCGCCAGGGCAGTGGCCTGCAAGTCGCCCAGCGAACATGGATCGATAATCGGCAACGTGCTGGCAGCGAAGTTCGTGCTGTTCCTGCTGGCCACTTGCATTGTCGCCCCGGTGGCCTGGTTCTCTGCGTTCGAGTCGACCTTGATCGCACCCGCCTTGTTGTACTTTTTTGCTTTCGCCTTCAGCCCTTTCTGGTACTTTCAGGGTGTTCAGCAAATGATATTGCCGGCGATGATCAACTTTTTTATGCGGGTTCTTAGTCTGCTGTTGATTTTTTTGATTGTGACTGAGCCAGCAGACGCCGTATTGGCGCTCTATATACTGGCGCTTTGTGGTCTGACCAATACTCTAGTGACAATGGTCATGATGTGGGTGAAGGTCACCTCTGTGACTTTCACCCTAGCCGGGCTGAGAGGCAAGCTAGCAGAAGGCTGGCACGCATTTCTATACCGTAGCTCTGGCGATATGATAGGTACCTTGTCGCCCTTGGTGCTGGGTGCAACGGCAGGCCCATATGCGGTAGGTATGTACACGCCAGCCGATAAGATAGTCAGGGCGGTCGCCTCGCTGCAGACGCCGGTGTTGATGGCGTTCTTTCCCTACCTCTCCAAGGTGATTCATGACTCCCGCCGCGAGTCCTTTTTGTTGGTTGGATCTGTTGTAGGTGCCAGCCTGGTTATCGCGCTGTCTCTGTACTTTCTGATCCCCTATGTCATCGTGCTATTCGTCGGCGAGGGATTCGCGGATGCCATCGTGCTAGCTAAATACCTGCTACTCATCATTCCGCTACGAATGTTCAATCAATCGATTGTCATGGCAGTTTTCATGCCCAGTGGCAAAGACAGGGTGGCCGGTTACCCCATGGCCCTCGCTGTGCTTTGGGTGGCATCGGCAGGTTATGTACTAGCTTCCGGTTTTGGAGCCCTAGGCATGGTCTGGGCACTGATCAGCTGCGAATTCTTTCTCGCTGTCTATTTCTTGATCCTAGCAAGGAGGCTGACTTGAATGATTACTGTGCTAACAGCAACCTACAATCGCGCGCATACGCTAACTAGACTTTACGAAAGCTTGTCGACCCAGGCTGATACGGATTTCATCTGGCTGATCGTCGATGATGGTAGTAGTGATGAAACAGCCCAATTGATCGAGAGCTTTATCGCCTCAAGCGCCATCAATATTGTCTATCTTCGTAAGGCCAATGGCGGTAAGCACTCTGCACTTAACACAGGCGTCGAGTCTTTGTCCGATGGCTGGGTATTGATTGTGGACAGCGATGACGCGCTGGCTCCCCACGCCATTGCGAACATTCGGTCAGCAATCTGCGAACAGTCATCCCGCAATTATGCGGGACTTTGCTTTCGCAAAGCATTTTTCGACGGAAAAGTCGTGGGCCGTGACGATGCATTAAGCCGCGTACGAAAGGAAATGCTTCCCGCTAAAGCAGGTGAGATTTTTCGTGGCGACCTCGCATATATGTTTCGCGTAAAGGTGATCAAAAAGTACTTGTTTCCCATTATTCCTGGCGAAAATTTTGTTCCGGAATTATATATTTGGAACAAGGTCGCCGAAGATGGCGGAGTGTTCTATTACGGTGATCTTGCCATCTACTGTTGTGAGTACTTGGAGGGCGGTTATAGTGCTGGCTTCGAATCCAACTTGCGGCGGAATCCTCTGGGTTTCCTAATTTTCTATGTTTCGCAAATTCGTCGAGAGCCCACCTGGCTTCGCAAATTAAAGTGCATAATTCGGGTCGGCCAGTGCCTGGTGTTCGCATCGAGGCGCAGCTAGTGAATATCTTATTTGTCATCACTGGTTTGGGCGTGGGGGGAGCCGAACGTCAGGTCATGGATTTGACGGGACACTTAGCGTCGCTTGGACACGACGTCACCATCATCAGCATGGTTGGCCAATGCAAGCTATCTGTGCCAGCCGATGTGTATGTGATTAATCTGGAAATGTCTAAGTCGATGGGCAGTTTGTGGCGTGGCTGTCTTAACTATTTGCGGACGGTAAAGCGTGTCCGACCTGATGTTGTACACAGCCATATGGTCCATGCGAATATCTTCGCGAGACTGCTCAGACCCTTTACGCCAGTACCTCGATTGATTTGTACCGCCCACAGCGTGAACGAGGGAGGTGCCCTTAGAATGATGGCATACCGGCTTACTGATCGCTTATGTGACATATTCACCAACGTAAGTGATGCGGCTGTAAGAGCATTCAAAGAGATGCGGGTGGCGCCTTCAACGCGCATTATCTGTGTACCCAATGCCATCGATGTCGAGCGGTTCTCGCCTCCCTCCGATAGATTAGTGCTCAAGGCCGAGTTGGGATTAGCTGGGAAAGACGCTCTCGTTTCAGTCGGGCGCCTTTGCCCTGAGAAGGACTATCCCAATCTGCTCCAGGCACTGAGTATTATCCGGGATTCTGGGCGTAATTTTCACGCCTTGATTATCGGCGATGGCCCTTCTAAAGCCGAACTTTTAGAGATGGTCGAGCAACTCGGTCTGCAGGGCCATGTTTCCTTTCTTGGCATCCGTCATGATGTTGAACGTTTCATGGGCAGCGCGGATCTGTTTGTGCTGCCATCGCGCTATGAGGGTTTCGGTTTAGTGGTGGCCGAAGCAATGGCTTGCTATGCCCCGGTTGTAGCCACTGACTGCGGGGGTGTAGCCGAGGTGATGGGGGGCTTCGGTTCCCTGGTTGAACCTGGGCGACCTACAGCCTTAGCCCGTGCCGTCCTAGCAGCCCTTGATCTATCTGAGAGCGATAGGCAGGCGCAGGTCGAGAGTGCGAGAGAGCATGTCGTTGAGCGTTTCGGCCTGGATCGAGTGGTCGAACGGTGGCTTAGCCTTTATAAGGCTGGATAATTTGTTAAATTTTTGGCGGTAAATGATATGCGGGTCGCGTTGATTGGAACTACTGCAGGGTGCGTCATTAATTTTAGGGGGGATTTGATTCGTTACCTTTCCGATCTGGGGTGCGTTGTTTACGCTTTTGCCATTGATTATGACGCCGAGACCTCACGACTAGTCGAAGAGCTGGGCGGTATCGCTGTCTCCTATAACCTTGATCGTACGGGGATCGCCCCAGTTGCTGATATTGTCAGCACGCTACGATTGGCCAAACAATTGAGGGCTTTGAAACTCGACCTGGTATTTTCGTATTTCACCAAGCCGGTGATATTTGCCACGGTTGCCGCCAAGCTGGCAGGGGTGCGACGACGAGTGGGTATGCTGGAAGGGCTAGGGCACTCCTTTACAAAAACTCCTAATGGGCCTTCTACCAGTGCTCGGCTGGTCAAGCTGATTCAACTGTGCCTGTATAGCCTTACCTTTCCTTTGCTTGAGCGATTGATCGTCCTCAATCGTGATGATGCCAAAGAGCTCTCCGCCTTCAGGTTTTTGCGTTGTCCGCAGGTCAGCGTATTGGGCGGTATAGGCGTCGATCTGACAGTGTTCGAACAAATGCCTCCGTCTGGTCAACCCACATTCATTTTTGTCGGGCGATTGTTGGCTGAAAAGGGGATATTCGAGTACGTCGGTGCTGCCAGACTCCTCAAAGCCAGATTTCCCCAAGCTGAATGTTATCTGCTTGGCGCCGAAGATAAATCCAACCCCGGTAGTTTGAGTTCGGAGCAGCTCAGCGAGTTGGTCAAAGATGGCATCGTCAATTATGTTGGCGAGGTGGACGATGTGCGTCCATGGTTGAGCAAAAGCTCGGTATTCGTATTGCCTTCCTACCGTGAGGGCGTTCCGAAAAGTACTCAGGAAGCACTGGCGACCGGACGGGCCGTGGTAACAACGGACGTCCCAGGTTGCCGGGACACTGTAGTCGATGGCGTGAATGGGTTCTTGGTCGCTCCGTGGTCTGCCCAGGCACTGTTCGAAAAAATGGTCTATTTCGTTGAGAACCCTGAGGCTATTTTTTCCATGGGTCGCGCCTCGCGAGAGCTAGCAGAAAAAAACTTTGACGTAGTCAAAATCAATGAACACCTCGGCACTCTTTTATTGGGTAGTGCGCAAAACCTAAATAGGCCGTTCAAATGATAATGTTGACAGGCGCGGCTGGGTTTGTTGGGGCAGCACTCCGGAAGAGGCTCGTATATGAGCGCCGTGCTTTGAAACTTGTGCTTCGTCGTGCAGACCCTGTTATCAGTAACGCATGTTCTGTTCATCTGGCTTCTGACTTCAGCGATGCTTCAATATGGGCGGGAGCGTTCGAGGATGTGGACGTGGTTGTTCACGGTGCGGCTCGCGTTCATGTGATGAACGACACGGCTGCCGATCCGCTCGTGGAGTTTCGCAAGGCCAATGTCGATGGCACCCTGAGCCTGGCCAAGCAGGCTGCCGCAGCGGGGGTACAGCGTTTCATCTTCATCAGTTCGATCAAGGTCAATGGTGAGGGTACTGAGCTGGGCCACCCTTACCGCGCGGATGACACGCCCGACCCTCAGGATCCCTACGGCATCTCCAAGATGGAGGCCGAACAGGGCTTGCGGGCGCTGGCAAGCGAGACCGGTATGGAAGTGGTGATCATCAGGCCGGTGCTCGTTTACGGCCCCGGCGTGAAAGCCAATTTCCGTAGCATGATGAGTTGGTTGCGCAAGGGTATCCCGCTCCCTCTGGGCGCCACGGGAAACAAACGTAGCCTGGTGGCCGTGGATAACCTGGTGGACCTCATTGTCACCTGTATCGATCACCCCGCGGCGGCCAACCAGACATTCCTGGTCAGCGATGGTGAGGATCTATCCACGACGCAACTGTTGCAGCGCATGGGCAAGGCGTTGGGCCGGCCAGCCAGGTTGTTGCCGGTTCCTGCCAGCCTGCTGCAAGCCGGCGCGGCAGTATTGGGTAAACGCGCCATTGCACAGCGGCTCTGCGGCTCCCTGCAGGTGGATATTGGTAAAACCCGTGAGCTATTGGGTTGGGCGCCGCCTGTTAGCGTCGATGATGCATTGCGCAAAACCGCCCGAGCTTTCGAGGCTGGCTGACCGGCAATACCCACCGTGATTGGTAGGGGTTAGGAGAAGTTACTTGTTGATCATCGTGTTGCTGGTCATTGCCAGCCTGTCGTGTTTGCTGACCTGGTTGTTGAGGCGTTATGCACTGGCGAGCAGCCTTATGGATATTCCCAACGCCCGTAGCTCTCACTCGATACCCACGCCGCGTGGTGGTGGCGTTGCCATCGTGCTGTGCTTTATTTTCGCAGTGCTTGGCCTGGCCATGCTTGGCCAGATAGAGAGTACCGTAGCGTTCGCCTTGTGTGGCGCGGGTGGGCTGGTGGCCGTGATCGGCTTTCTTGACGATCATGGGCACATCGCCGCCCGCTGGCGTTTGCTCGGGCATTTTGCGGCTGCCGGCTGGGCGTTGTTCTGGCTGGGCGGGCTGCCGGCGATCAGCCTGTTCGGCACCCTGGTCGATCTCGGCTGGTTTGGCCACCTGCTGGCAGCGATCTATCTGGTCTGGTTGCTCAATCTCTACAACTTCATGGATGGCATCGACGGTATCGCCAGTGTGGAGGCTATTTGCGTCTGTATCGGCGGCGCGTTGCTGTATGCCTGGCTTGGCGATACCTACGGCGCACTGCTGACCGTGTTGTCCCTGGCTGCTGCGGTGCTTGGCTTTCTGATCTGGAACTTTCCACCGGCGCGCATTTTCATGGGCGATGCCGGCAGTGGTTTCTTGGGCATTACGCTTGGCATTCTCTCGCTGCAGGCCGCAGCGGCGTCGCCTGAGCTGTTGTGGGCCTGGCTGATATTGCTCGGCGTTTTCATCGTCGACGCCACCTACACGCTGTTGCGGCGGCTGTTGCGCGGCGATCGCGTTTACGAGGCCCATAGAAGCCATGCGTATCAGTATGCCTCACGTCATTGCGGCCGCCATTTGCCCGTCACCTCGGCGGTTACCGCCATCAACCTGTTATGGCTGCTGCCTATAGCTCTGTGGGTCGGCTTCGGTGGCGTGGACGGTGCCATCGGTTTGTTGATCGCATATCTTCCGCTGGTTTCTCTGGCAGCCAGGTTCAAGGCTGGGGCATTGGAGTTAAAATGAAAAACACATTGCTGATACTGGGCGCTGGTGGGCATGGTAGGGCCGTCGCCGAAGCGGCTTTGCTCTCCGGACATTGGCAGGCCATCTGTTTTCTGGATGACCGATGGCCGGGTTTGAGCGAGCTTTACGGCATAGCAGTGGTCGGTAAACCGGACGACCTTGCCGCTCACGCCAGCGCCGGCGGTGCAGCGATCGCCGCTGTCGGCAACAATGCGTTGCGCGAACGATGGAGCCAATTGATCGAGGCTGCCGGGCTGCCTCTTGCGACGGTCATTCATCCGCGAGCCTTCGTCAGTGACGATGCCGAGGTGGGCCGCGGTGTCGCGGTAATGGCCATGGCGATGGTCGGGGTGGGTGCGGTGCTCGGGCAGGGTGCTATCGTGAACGCCAACGCAACCGTTGATCATGACGCGGTGCTGGGTGACTTCGCCCACCTGGGCGTTGGCGTACAGTTGGCGGGAGGAGTTAAGGTAGGTGCCAGGGCCTGGCTACAGGCCGGCTGCTGCGCTGGTTATCATGTTGTCGTCGAGGACGGCGCGCTGCACGCGCCTGGGACGGTTTTACAGGATTGAATAGCGCGTTCTATCTGAACATTCAGGACGTTTTGGAACTACTTGCGCTGCCAGCTTTACCCTGGCAAAAGCGCGCTCCAGGGATATGAGGTGTTGTTTTGTTGAGGTTCGCTGAGCTGCTGCGTACGCGTTTGGTACGGCTGCGCCGTCGCCAAAAACGGCTGATCCAGGTTGCCATCGACGTGATGTTGGTATGGGCTGCATTGTGGCTGGCCTTTGTCGTTCGCCTGGGGGATTTCAACGAAATCTACCCGCTTGACGGCCACCTGTGGCTCTTCGCGCTGGCGCCACTGATTTCCATCCCCCTGTTCATACGCTTTGGCATGTACCGCGCCGTGATGCGTTATTTCGGTACCGAGGCACTGATCGCCATCACCAAGGCGGTCTCTCTCTCGGCACTGATTCTGGCATTGGCGATCTATTGGCATCAGGATGCGCGGGCGGTGATTCCCCGTTCCATGGTGTTCAACTATTGGTGGTTGAGCATTATGCTGATCGGCGGGCTGCGCTTGGCCATGCGCCAGTTCTTCATGGGTCATTGGTTTGCAGCCGACCAGCCCTTCAAGTTCAGTAGCCGCGATGCGGGTGCCCCCGCAGTGGCCATCTATGGCGCTGGTTCAGCTGGCAACCAATTGGCTGCATCCCTGCGAATGGGCCGCTCGATGAGGCCTGTCGCGTTCATCGATGACGATTCGAATATTTCCAATCGAATCATCGCCGGCCTGCGCGTTTATTCACCCAAGCACATCCAGCAGATGATCGATGAAACGGGAGCCGTCGAAATATTGCTCGCACTGCCATCGGTATCCCGCACGCGCCGTCGTTCCATATTGCAATTGCTCGAAAAATACCCGCTGCACGTACGCTCGGTTCCCGGCTTCATGGATCTGGCCAGCGGCCGGGTGAAGGTCGAAGATGTGCAGGAAGTCGATATTGCCGACTTGCTCGGGCGCGATGCCGTACCTCCGCAACGCGAGTTGTTCGAGCGGTGCATTCGTGGCCAAGTGGTGATGGTAACCGGAGCTGGTGGCTCGATCGGCTCCGAGTTGTGCAGGCAGATACTTGGATCCGGCCCTAAAACGCTGCTGTTGTTCGAGCATAGCGAATTCAATCTCTACGCCATTCATGGCGAGCTGGAGCAGCGGATCCGTCGTGAGTCGCTGGCAGTGCGTCTGGTGCCGATCCTAGGCTCGGTACGTAACCAACAGCGCCAGGTCGAACTGTTGCGTGCTTGGGATGTGAATACCGTTTACCACGCTGCCGCTTATAAACATGTGCCCATGGTCGAGCACAATATCGCCGAAGGCGTACTGAATAATGTGCTGGGTTCGCTGCATACGGCCCAAGCCGCATTGAAGGCTGGTGTCGAGCATTTCGTATTGATTTCCACCGACAAGGCCGTGCGGCCCACCAACGTAATGGGCAGTACCAAGCGCCTGGCTGAAATGGTGTTGCAGGCGTTAAGCCGCGAAAGCGCCCCCGTGCTGTTTGGCGACAAGGAAGGTGTGCATCAGGTCAACAAGACCCGTTTCACCATGGTGCGTTTTGGCAATGTGCTCGGTTCTTCGGGGTCGGTGATCCCGCGGTTCTACGAGCAGATTCGCAAAGGCGGCCCGGTTACGGTTACCCATCCCAATATCACGCGTTATTTCATGACCATTCCCGAAGCGGCCCAATTGGTGATTCAGGCCGGTTCCATGGGGCAGGGCGGCGATGTGTTCGTGCTGGACATGGGGAAGCCGGTGAAGATCGCCGAGCTGGCCGAGAAGATGATCCACCTGACCGGCCTCAGTGTCTGCACCGACAGCAACCCCAGCGGTGATATCTCCATTGAGTACACGGGGCTGCGTCCGGGTGAGAAGCTTTATGAGGAGTTGCTGATTGGCGACAACGTGAGTCCGACCGAGCATCCGATGATCATGCGTGCCAATGAGGAGCATCTGCCGTGGGAGACTTTCAAAGGGACCATGGCCGATCTGCTTGGAGCTGTGGAGCAGGATGACTATGATCGGGTCCGTCAGCTGCTGCGTGCCACGGTGTGCGGTTATACCCCAGAGGGTGAAATCGTCGACTGGATGCACCAGCGCCGTGCTGCTAACAAGCCAATGGAGTAATCAATCAAGGCTTGGTCAGTGAGTAGCGATACCCACGGCTAGGTGGGTATCGCCCAAGGCTCTACGTCTTGTCCGAAAGGCTTACGCCTTGATGTAAGCGGCTCAGAAACCCCACTTCAAAGGCACGGCGTTGTATCTCCGCAGGTATCTCTTCCCGTTCGAAAATCAGGGCGGCCCATAACCAGTTTCTGCGGTTGCCGGTCAGCCAGGCCTGGACCGCTTGAACGCCCTGGTTGAAGGCGGGGCGGCAATCCTGCGCCCAGGCGATAGTCAACCCGGGGTGGCCCTGGTAGCTGGGCAGCGTGGTGGCGATGATTCCCTTATTCATGGCTGCTTCTTCCCTGAAGCTGGGACAGTGCCCTGCGGTACAGCACTACCAATTCGTCCAGCAGGTCATTGGCGGCCAGTGTTGCCAAACGTATTCGCAGCCGGTCGGTGCTGTGCTCTGCATGGCTGGTGAGATCTTCCAGTAGCTCTCGCAGTAGGGCGGCACGCAATTCGGCATCGCCTTGAGCGTTTTGGGCTTGGTAGTCGGCGGCGGGGATTGGGCTTGGGCGCCTTGGAAATGGCAGGACGCGACCTTGCGGATTAGCCATGGCACACCTCCTTCATGGAGGTTTCGACAGGTGCTGGTTGGGCAAGGAGGTGCCCTTGCATAAAAGCTGGATAGCGCATTTTCCTTATGCTCCTTGGTTTGGTTAAGGAGCCGTCACCGCCGTTGCTACGCGGGAATGGTGACGGACCGCACGGGGGTAGCAAACCGGAAACCAAGGGAACCGGCCAGGCCGAAGCCTGCCCCGTACGGCCCGCCATAGAAATGCGGTAGCACGGTAACGGGCACCGGCTAGGCAATTACGACGCACCGCGTCTTGGTTTCTCAGGTTGCTACACCCGGCCACGGTACCAACCGTGACAGCGGCACTTTAGCTTGCAGGATGGAAGGTGGCAACCGCTGAGGCGCCAGATAGAGCGGGTGACAATCACAAAGTGTCGGTAACGGGCTTCCAGTAGAGGTGGATGAGCCACCATCGCTGGAGCTGCATGTTACGAGGTGAGGAGGCCTGGGTACCGCCGTGCTTGGCCCAGGCCGGGAAACGCAACTTATCGCCGTTATCGGCTGATGGCGCTGCAGAGCTTTAACTTTCCTTCTCCCGATTCCCCACCAAACTATCAACCGTCGGCACCCGCGTCTCCGGCTCCATCTGCGCGTCATGTTCCAGCTGATGGCTGAAGCGCTCCAGCGAGCCGTTTTCCGGTTGCGCATCGCTGGCGAATACCGGTGGGCTGAGCAGGTAGGCGCCGAGCAGGCGGGAGAGGGCAGCGAGGCTGTCGATGTGTGTGCGTTCATAACCATGGGTAGCATCGCAGCCGAAGGCGATCAGCGCGGTGCGGATGTCATGGCCGGCAGTGACGGCTGATTGTGCGTCGCTGTGGTAGTAGCGGAACAGGTCGCGGCGCACCGGGATTTCGTTTTCGCTGGCCAGGCGCAGTAGTTGGCGGGACAGGTGATAGTCGTAGGGGCCGCCGGAGTCGTGCATGGCCACGCTGACGGTGTGCTCGGTGGAGCGCTGGCCGGCGGCGACCGGGGCGATGTCGATGCCCACGAACTCACTGACGTCCCAGGGCAGCGCAGCCGCCGCACCGGAGCCGACTTCTTCGGTGATGGTGAACAGTGGATGGCAGTCGATAGGCGGCTCCTGGCCGCTTTCCACCACCGCCTTCAGTGCCGCGAGCAGGGCGGCGACACCGGCCTTGTCGTCCAGGTGGCGGGCGCTGATATGGCCGCTTTCGGTGAACTCGGGCAGCGGGTCGAAGGCTACGAAATCGCCCACCGACACGCCCAGGCTTTCGCAGTCGGCGCGGCTGGCGACCAGGGCATCGAGGCGCAATTCGACGTGATCCCAGGAAATCGGCATCTGGTCCACTTCGGTATTGAAGGCGTGCCCAGAGGCCAACAGCGGCAGAACGCTGCCGCGGTAAACACCGTGGTCGCTGAACACGCTGACCCGGCTACCCTCGGCGAAGCGGCTGGACCAGCAGCCCACAGCGGTCAGGCACAGGCGACCGTTGTCCTTGATCTCACGCACCATGGCACCAATGGTGTCCAGATGCACGGAGACGGCGCGGTCCGGGCTGTCACGACGGCCCTTCAGGGTGCCACGAATGGTGCCGCGCCGGGTCATTTCGAAGGGGATGCCGATTTCCGTTAGGCGCTCGGCGACATAGCGCACGATGGTGTCGGTGAAACCGGTGGGGCTGGGAATGGCGAGCATTTCCAGCAGGACTTTTTGCATGTATTCGAGATCGGGTTCTGGAATTTGCGACATGGGCTCTCCATCTAGGACGGGGCTGGCCGCCGGGGCGTCTGTCTGCGGTGATTGCGTGACGCCTGTCGACGGACGGAAAATTGCGCTGTGTTACATCCTGACCTGTATTTGCCGATAGGGTTTCAACCCTGAGGGGCGGCGTTGTGAGGCCTTATTGCTTGGCGCCGGGCCGGCGCTCCTGCGCGCGAGCTGGGGTAACCAGAATCGCGCAGGAGCCGCGACCCGCGGCGAGTGGGGCAGCACCGCGGTACCGGCAAGCTTCAGTCAATCCCCAACGCCATGGCTCAGCGGAAACAGTAGGTCGATAAAACGTTCTGCGGTCGGCTGCGGTTCATGGTTGGCCAGGCCGGCGCGCTCGTTGGCTTCGATGAACACGTACTCGGGCTGATCCGCCGCAGGCACCAGCAGGTCAAGGCCCACCACCGGAATGTCCAGCGCACGGGCAGCTTTGACGGCGGCATCGGCGAGCGTAGGGTGCAGGATACCGGTGACGTCTTCAAGGATTCCGCCGGTGTGCAGGTTGGCGGTTTTGCGCACGGCCATGCGCTTGCCCTGGGGCAGCACGCTGTCGTAGTCGTAACCAGCGGCGTGCAAGGTGCGCAGGGTTTCGGCGTCTTTGGGGATACGGCTTTCGCCGCCGGTTGCCGCTTGGCGACGGCGGCTTTGTGCGTCGATCAGCTCGCCAATGGTATGGCGGCCATCGCCAAGGATTTCTGCTGGGCGTCGGATTGCCGCCGCCACTACTTCGAAACCGATGACCACGATGCGCAGGTCGAAGCCTTCGTGGTAGCTCTCCAGCAATACACGTTCATCGAAGGGGCGGGCACGTTCGATAGCGGCCTGCACATCGGCAGGCGTACGCAGGTCGACGGCAACCCCCTGGCCTTGCTCACCGTCCACCGGCTTGACCACCAGACTGCCATGCTCGGCCAGAAACGCCGCGTTGTCTTCGGCGCTGCCTGCCAGGCGCTGCGCGGGCAGGCTCAGGCCGGCACGGCTGAGGGTGCGGTGGGTAAGGCGCTTGTCCTGACAGAGAGTCATGGTCACGGCGCTGGTCAGGTCGGTCAGCGACTCGCGGCAGCGGATGCGTCGGCCACCCTGGCTCAGGGTGAACAGGCCGGCTTCGGCGTCGTCGATCTGCGCATCGATGCCACGACGACGGGCCTCGTCGACGATGATGCGCGCATAGGGGTTGAGCTTGTCGTCCGGCCCTGGGCCGAGGAACAGCGGCTGGTTGATGCCGTTCTTGCGCTTGATGCTGAAGGTCTGCAGTTCACGAAAGCCCAGTTTGGCGTACAGCTTCTTGGCCTGGCCGTTGTCGTGCAGCACTGACAGATCCAGGTGGCTGAGGCCGCGGCTCATGAAGTGTTCGACCAGGTGCCGCACCAGCACTTCGCCCACGCCGGGGCGGCTGCAGGCCGGGTCGACGGCCAGGCACCAGAGGCTGCTGCCCAGTTCGGGGTCCTGGTAGGCCTTCTGGTGATTGAGGCCCATCACGCTGCCGATCACTGCGCCGCTGTCTTCATCTTCAGCCAGCCAGTAGACGGGGCCACCCTGGTGGCGCGGAGTGAGCTTCTCGGGATCGAGCGGCAGCATGCCGCGGGTCTGGTACAGGCAGTTGATCGCCTGCCAGTCGGCCTCGGTTTGCGCGCGGCGCACGCGAAAGCCGCGAAAGCCGCGGCGTGCCTGGCGATAGTCGCTGAACCAAAGGCGCAATGTGTCGGAGGGGTCGAGAAACAGCTGCTGCGGGGCGTGGGCCAGCACCTGTTGCGGCGCCGCTACATAGAGTGCGATATCGCGCTCGCCGGGCTGCTCGCTGAGCAGCTCTTCAGCCAGCACTGCTGCGTCCGGAAAAGTGTGGCCGATCAGCAGACGGCCCCAGCCACAATGGACGATTTGCGGTTGGCTGATGCCGTCGCCGTGCTCCTCGGCAAACCGTGCCTGCAGGCGCTCGTAGGAGGGGGACTGGCCCCGGAGAAGGCGTTGGTTGTGGGCAGTGGCTCGCATTGAAGAATGTTCCTTTGCTTACGCATGGCCGGCATTGCCGGCTATCGGTTGGCCTGTCTGGTAACCCGCGGCGAGGCGGATACGGCCATTGCAGTTGGGAGCGGGGGAGCCGTAGCTCCCCCGATTCGTCGTTACAGGCCCTGTTCGCTCAGCCACAGGTTCAAGGCCGCCATTTGCCACAGCTTGGAGCCGCGTAGCGGCGTCAGCTGGCCCTGCGGGTCGGTAAGCAGGCGGTCGAGCATCTGCGGGTTGAAGATGCCGCGATCATGGGCCGGGTCGACCAGCAGGTCGCGTACCCAGC
Source organism: Pseudomonas sp. PA15(2017) (assembly GCF_001945395.1). GTDB lineage: Bacteria > Pseudomonadota > Gammaproteobacteria > Pseudomonadales > Pseudomonadaceae > Aquipseudomonas. The sequence continues at coordinate 100,309 of NZ_MSXV01000007.1, forward strand.
CCAGTGTGGCGCCTTCCAGGTGCTTGAGGCCTGGTACCGGGAAGTAGCCCTTCTTGCGGTCGATCACCTCGGACGGGATCACCTTACGGGCCGCTTCCTTGAGCACGTACTTGCCGCCTTCCGGCAGTTTGAACTGGCCGGGGATGCGCGCCGACAATTCCGCCACGCGGTAGTCAAGGAACGGCGTGCGCGCTTCGAGGCCCCAGGCCATGGTCATGTTATCGACGCGTTTGACCGGGTCGTCGACCAGCATCACCGTGCTGTCCAGGCGCAGCGCCTTGTCCACGGCGGCGGTCGCGCCTGGCTGGGCGAAGTGCTGGCGGACGAATTCGCCGGATACGTCGTCGGTCAGCCAGGCGGGTTGTACGCAGGCGGCGTATTCATCGTGCTCGCGGTCGAAGAAGGCCTTGCGATAGGCGCTGTAGGCGTCGTCCGCCCCGTCGACCAGCGGGTACCAGTGATAGCCGGCGAACAGCTCGTCGGCGCCCTGGCCGCTTTGCACCACCTTGCAGTGCTTGGCCACTTCCCGCGAGAGCAGGTAGAACGCGATGCAGTCGTGGCTGACCATCGGCTCGCTCATGGCGCGGAAGGCCGCTGGCAGCTGATCGAGAATCTCGTTCTCGCCGATGCGCAGCTGGTGGTGCTGGGTTTCGAAGCGCTTGGCGATTAGGTCCGAATACTGGAATTCGTCGCCGCGCTCGCCGCCGGCATCCTGGAAACCGATGGAGAAGGTCAGCAGGTTCTCGACGCCGGCCTCACGCAGCAGGCCGACCAGCATGCTTGAGTCGACACCGCCGGACAGCAGCACGCCGACATCAACGGCAGCGCGCTGACGGATTTCGACGGCTTCGCGCATGCTGTCGAGGGTGGCGTCGCGCCAGTCTTCGAAGGTGAAGTTGGCTTCGTCGGCGTTCGGGCCGAAGTTCAGCGTCCACCACACCTTCTGCTCGACCTTGCCGTTGGTGTCGATACGCATCCAGGTTGCTGGCGGCAGCTTCTCCACGCCGGCGAGAATGGTGCGGGGGGCGGGCACCACGGCATGGAAGTTCAAGTAATTGTTAAGCGCGATGGGGTCGAGCGTCTTGCCGATATCGCCGCCTTTCATCAGGGCAGGCAGGCTCGAGGCGAAGCGCAAACGATCCTTGGTCTTGGATAGGTACAACGGCTTGACGCCCAGGCGGTCGCGGGCGATGAACAGCTGGCCGCTATCGCGCTCCCAGATGGCGAAAGCGAACATGCCATTGAGCTTGGGCAGCAGGTCGGCGCCCCAGGCGTGATAGCCCTTGAGCAGCACCTCGGTGTCGCCACCGGAGAAGAAGCGGTAGCCGAGCCGTTCCAGCTCGCTGCGCAGTTCCGGGTAGTTGTAGATGGCGCCATTGAAGACCATCGACAGGCCGAGATCGTTATCGATCATCGGCTGGCCCGAGGCTTCTGCAAGATCCATGATCTTCAGCCGGCGATGGCCGAAGGCGACGGGGCCGCGGCTGTGGAAGCCGTGTGCGTCCGGGCCGCGAGGGGCGAGGTGGTGAGTGATGCGTTCAACGGCAGCCAGATCGGCCGGTTGGTTATCGAATCGAAGTTCGCCTGCTATTCCGCACATAGTCTATAAAGCCCGCGTATTTCCTGGGCTCTGTTCCTCCTTAACGTCAGTCCGTACCAGTGGTGTACCGGTTCTGAGTTCCAGTGCGCTCCAGGGCGCGCCGGAGACGATCGAGCAGTGAAAAAGCTGCTGCGCGCAACGGTGCGGCGCAGCAGGCTCGAGTTTTTTCGAGTCCCCATGCGCGGCGAACGTTCAATGAAATGGCCGGAAACAGGAAGGTCCCGGCTGCCCGGCAAGGCTGCAATCGCTTCGCGGGCCATGCCCGCGAATAGGCAGGCTGCTTTGTTGCAGAAAATGCGAGGTGGCAGGCGGTACGCTTAGTCCACTTACCCCTTGCGAATCAACTGCCGCAACATGAAGCGGTTGGGGTGGCAGCCTTCGGCGACGTCGATGGGGACCGGCAGCGGTTCGCCTTCCAGCCAGGCGGCGATCAGTTCGCCGGATAGCGGGGCGGTGATTAGGCCGCGGGAGCCGTGGCCGCTGTTGATGTACAGGCCTTGCTGCCAGGGGCAGGGGATCGGCGGTACCTGGCGGGCGTCGCGGGCCAGCACGGCGTAGGCGGTGGCGAACTGCTCGGCGTCGGCCAGCGGCCCGATGATCGGCAGGTAATCCGGGCTGGTGCAGCGAAAGGCGGCGCGGCCCTGCAAGGTGGCCGGGTCGAGGGTGTCAGCGTCGAGGCGCTCGGCCAGGTCGCTGGAGATTTCCCGCAGCAGATCCAGATTGCTGGCGTGCTCGGCGCTGCTTGGCGTGAGGTCGTCACTGTCGAAGTTGAAGCTGGCGCCCAGGGTGTGTTCGCCGTGTCGCACCGGCGCGACATAGCCTTCGGCGCACACCACGGTGCTCAGCCCGGTGCTGCTCGGTGACGCCGGCAATCGGCTGATCTGCCCGCGGATACGCTTGAGCGGCAGATGCGCACTCTGCCGGAAGCGCAGGGTATCCGCCGCGCTGCAGATCACCACTACCGGCGCTTCGGCCAGTATCTCCCGGCCGCTCAGCGCCTGCCATCGGCCGTCGACGTGCTCGAGTGCCAGTGCCTCCTGGTGGCACTGCAGGCGGATTGCCGGATGGTCGAGCAGCTGCGCGCACAGCGCCGGAGGATGCACCCAGCCGGCGTCAGGGTAGAACAAGCCGCCATTGGCCAGGCCGATACCTGCCTGCAATTCGGCCTGCTGGCGGTCCAGCGAGTGCAGCAGTGTGCTCGGGAAGGCGGCGGCGAGCTTGGCCTGGCGCTGGGCTGCGCGCTCGTCGAAGGCCAGTTGCAGCACGCCGCAGTCGTCCCAATCCTGGCCCTTGTGGAGGCATTCGAGCAGCCGACGGGTGTAGCCGAAGCCATCGACGATCAACCGCGACAGCGCTGTGCCATGGGCGGACAGCTTGAGGTACAAGACGCCCTGGGGGTTGCCCGAGGCTTCCTGGGCCGCCGCGCCATGGCGCTCCAGCACGGTGACCTGCCAGCCGCGTTTGGCCAGGCTGGCAGCCGTGGCGCAGCCGGCCAGCCCGGCGCCGATCACCAGGGCGCGTCGCTCGGCGTGACGATGAGCCGGCCGCGCGAACCAGGGCTTGGCTTGGCTGGAAGCCTGCCCAGTGAAGGTGCCGCACATCACTTCCCATTTCTTGCCGAGCCCGGGCACGCGCTTCATGGCAAAGCCCGCTGCGATCAGGCCACGGCGCACATAACCGGTGGATGTGAAGGTGCCCAGGGTGGTGCCTGGCGCGCTCAGCCTGGCCAGTTGCGCGAACAGCTCGGGCGTCCACATCTCGGGGTTTTTCGAGGGCGCGAAACCGTCGAGAAACCAGGCATCGATGCGTGCATCGAGCTGCGGCAGCATGGCCGGTGCGTCGCCGACAATCAGCGTCAGCACCACCCGGCCATCATCGAGCACCAGGCGCTGGAAGCCCGGGTTGAGGCAGCGATAGGCCTGGAGCAACTGCTGGCTGTAGCGCTGCAGGGATGGCCATAGCGCCAGGGCACGGCGCAGATCCGTCTCACTGAGCGGGTGTTTTTCCACGCTGACGAAATGCAGGCGTGCGCCAGCGGGTGCCTGCTCATCGAACCGCTGCCAGGCGCAAAGGAAATTCAGCCCGGTGCCAAAGCCGGTTTCGCCGATCACCAACTGCTCGCCCGGTTGCAAGGCGGCCATGCGTCGCGGCAGATCGTTGTTGGTCAAAAACACGTAGCGCGTTTCTTCCAGGCCGTTTTCCCGGGAAAAGTAGACGTCGTCATACTGGCGCGAGGAGGGCTGGCCCTGTTCGTCCCAGTCGAGTTGTGCGTATTGATCGGCCATGGTCGGGTGTCGGTAACGGGCAGGGCGGCGATTCTAGCAGGGCGAGGGCGCAGCCGTGATGCGTCGGCTTGCTAGCGTCGATCGCCGTCACTTGCGCTGGATGGTGAACGGCTCCTAGTCTGCATGCACCGTTCAGGAAGAGGTGCTTATGTTCGAGTCCGCCGAGATCGACCACGTTATCGACAAGGCCACGTTCGCCGCCGAAGAGCAGGTGCTGCGCGAGGCGTTGCTCGAAGTTCAGTACGCGCTGCGCGAGCAGGGCCGGCATGCGGTGATCATCCTGATCAATGGCATCGAGGGCGCTGGCAAGGGCGAGACGGTGAAGTTGCTCAACGAGTGGATGGACCCGCGCCTGATTCAGGTCAGCACCTTCGACCAGCAGACCGACGAGGAACTGGCCCGCCCGCCCGCTTGGCGCTACTGGCGACAACTGCCGCCCAAGGGGCGTATCGGCATTTTCTTCGGTAACTGGTACAGCCAGATGCTACAGGGCCGGGTGCATGGCGACCTCAAGAAGGATGCGCTCAACGGTGCCATCGAGGGCGCGCTGGGCCTGGAACAGATGCTCTGCAACGAAGGCACGCTGATCTTCAAGTTCTGGTTCCATCTGTCCAAGAAACAGATGCTCAAGCGGCTCGAGACGCTGCAGGACGACCCGTTGCACAGCTGGCGCCTGAGCCCGTTGGACTGGCAGCAATCGAAGACCTACGACAAGTTCGTGCGCGCCGGCGAAGACGTGCTGCGCCGCACCAGCCGTGATTACGCGCCCTGGTACATCGTGGCGGGCGCCGATGCCAATTACCGCAGCCTGACGGTCGGGCGCATCCTGCTCGAGGGCTTGCAGGCGGCGCTGCGTGATAGCGCCGAGCGGGCGCCGTTGCCACATACCACGCCGCTGATGACACGCACCGACCAGCGCAGCCTGCTCGACAGCCTGGATATGCGCCTGAGCCTTGCCAAGGCCGACTACCGCGAACAGCTGGCGCAGGAGCAGGCGCGCCTGGCGCAGCTGATGCGCGACAAGCGCATGCGCCGCCACGCGCTGGTCGCGGTGTTCGAGGGCAATGACGCGGCCGGCAAGGGCGGCGCGATTCGCCGTGTGGCGGCAGCGCTGGACCCGCGCCAATATCGCATCGTGCCGGTCGCCGCGCCGACCGAAGAGGAGCGTGCACAGCCTTATCTGTGGCGGTTCTGGCGGCACATCCCGGCACGCGGCAAGTTCACGGTGTTCGATCGCTCCTGGTACGGCCGTGTGCTGGTGGAGCGGGTGGAAGGCTTCTGCACGCCCGAGGATTGGTTGCGCGCCTATGGCGAGATCAATGATTTCGAGGAGCAGCTGAGCAACGCCGGCGTGGTGCTGGTGAAGTTCTGGCTGGCCATCGACGAGCAGACCCAGCTGCTGCGTTTTCGCGAGCGCGAGAGCAATCCGGTCAAGCGCTTCAAGATCACCGAAGAAGATTGGCGCAACCGCGAGAAGTGGCCGCTGTACCGCGAGGCGGTTGGCGACATGGTCGACCGTACCAGCACCCGCCTGGCGCCGTGGACGCTGGTCGAGGCCAACGACAAGCAATTTGCCCGGGTCAAGGTGCTGCGCACCATCAACGATGCGCTGGAGGCGGCGTTCGAGAGGGATGTGCGATAGGCGCGCTATTTGCAGCTCGAGCGCCTTACTGAAGCCCGGCCAGGGGCGTCTTGATGCGGGTCGGCAGCCATGTGGCGAAAGCGGCCTGTGAACGGAATACTTGTAGGAGGGGCTTTAGCGCCGAGCTCTTCGTTTGCCTTGATAGAAAGCTCGGGGCTAAAGCCCCTCCTACTGGTTACGCGAACGACTGCTTCTGCCTTCGAGCAACCAATGGGCCCAAGCGCTCGGATGCGCCATCGGATGTGTGACGCCACACGCGCCTTGCGGTAGAAGCGCTAGCTGTGATCGTTCAGCGGCGATCCGGCAGGGTCTTCTGCTTGAGGATGTACAGGCTGACCAATACGGCACTGGTGAGCATGAACAATCGCGCCCAGATCAGCGGCACCAGCCAGCAAGAGAGGCCAATGCTCAGCCACATCAGGCTGATGGCGTAGATCTTGGCCTTGCGTGGGATGCCTTCGCCGGCCAGGTAGTCGCGAATCCACGGACCTAGTCGCGGGTGCTCGACCAGCCACAGATAGAAGCGCTTGGAGCTGCGCATGAAACACGCCGCAGCCAGCAGCAGGAATGGGGTGGTGGGCAGCAGCGGCAGGAATATGCCGAGCACGCCCAGCGCCACGCTCAGCCAGCCGATGGTCAGCAGGCAATAGCGCAGCAGTGGGTTGCGGGTCTCGAAGGGTTCGCGCGCCAAGACGATGGCGTCGCTGTTAGTGATGGCGGGGCTTGAGCAGCGCCGGCTTCTCGTCGGGAGCGTTGCACAGCAGGAACAGGGCGGTCAGCAGCTCGGGGATCTGATCGACCATGCTGTCGACCAGGTCGCGGTCACGGGCGATTTCGGCGAATTCCGGCTGTTCGTCGAACAGGCCCGAACCGACCATGATCGGCAGCAGCAGCTCGCTGACTTCGTCTTCGGCATCGTCGAACCACACGCTCTCGCGCAGGAACACGCCTTCCATGAAACCGATGCACCAGCCGCGCAGGTCGGAGTCGTCCGGCTCGTCGCCGAGGTCGAGGTCGCACGGCACTTCCGGCTCGTCGTCGCTGGCCAGTTGACGGGCGATATGGGCCTGCAGCTGGATCAGGGTGGCTTCGATCTCGTCGCGCTCCTCGTCACTGCGATAGTGCGGTGGCTCGGAGAACAGGGCGTCGATCCACTCGCGCGGCTCGATCTTTTCCGGGCAGATGGACAGCGCCGTCAGGTAGCCATGGGCGGCGACATAGTCCAGAGCCTCTTCATGCAGATCATCAGCATCGAGAAAGGCTTGCAGGCGGGACAGTTGCTCGGCGAAGGACATCAGTGGCTACCTTGAAGAAGAAGTAAACGAGGCTGGATTCTAGCAGGCTGTTGAAAAACTATCTGCGTTGCCGTTGCCACGCCCGAAACAGGCTGCGGCGGCTTGGTCCGGCTTTTTTCAGCAAGCCTGCAAGTGCAGACCGGCTCCGCCAGCCAGAGTTGCAGGTAAAGAAAGGCTTCAAGAACGCACCTGGCGGCACAGGTGCGTATAATGCGTCGCTTGATTCGGAGACCCTACATGCTCGAGCAGGCGCAACGCATCCTCAAAGACGTATTCGGCTATGACAGCTTCCGGGGTCGCCAGGGCGCGATCATCGAGCGCGTGGCCAGCGGCGGCGATGCGCTGGTGCTGATGCCCACTGGCGGTGGCAAGTCGCTGTGTTTCCAGGTTCCGGCGCTGCTGCGTGAGGGGTTGGCGGTGGTGGTCTCGCCGCTGATCGCGCTGATGGACGATCAGGTGGCCACCCTGGAAGAGCTGGGCGTAGCGGCCGTGGCGCTGAACTCGACGCTGGAGGCCGAACAGCAGCGCGACATCGCCGCACGCATCCGTCGCGGCGAGATCAAGATGCTCTATCTCGCACCGGAGCGCCTGGTGCAGCCGCGCATGCTGGATTTCCTGCAGCAGCTGCAGATCGCCCTGTTCGCCATCGATGAAGCCCACTGCGTATCGCAATGGGGCCATGATTTCCGCCCCGAGTACCTGCAGTTGGGCCAATTGGCCGAGCTTTTCCCTCAGGTTCCGCGCATCGCCCTGACGGCCACCGCGGACATGCGCACCCGCGAGGAAATCGTCAATCGCCTGCACCTGCAGAACGCCGAGCGCTTTCTGTCGAGCTTCGACCGCCCCAACATCTTCTACCGCATCGTGCCCAAGGAGCAGCCACGCAAGCAGTTGCTGGCATTCCTGGCAGCACGCAAGGGCGATGCCGGCATCGTCTATTGCCTGTCACGCAAGAAGGTCGAAGAGGTGGCGAGCTTCCTCACCGAGCAGGGCTCTCCGGCGTTGCCCTATCACGCTGGCCTGCCCGCCGAGTTGCGCGCCTTCAACCAGAAGCGCTTTCTCAACGAGGAAGGCCTGATCATGGTGGCGACCATCGCCTTCGGCATGGGCATCGACAAGCCCAACGTGCGCTTCGTCGCGCACCTGGATCTGCCCAAGTCCCTGGAAGCCTACTACCAGGAAACCGGTCGGGCCGGGCGCGATGGCTTGCCGGCTGATGCCTGGATGGCCTACGGCCTGCAGGACATGATTTTCCTTAAGCAGATGCTCGCCAATTCCGAAGGCGACGAGCGCCATAAACGCGTGGAGCAGCACAAGCTCGACGCCATGCTGGCGCTGTGCGAGGAGACCCGCTGTCGCCGCCAGGTGCTGCTGGCCTATTTCGATGAAGAACTGCCGCAACCCTGTGGGCATTGCGACAACTGTACCGACGGCGTGCAGACCTGGGACGCCACCGAGCCGGCCCGCCAGGCGCTGTCGGCGATCTATCGCAGCGGCCAGCGTTATGGCGTCGGCCATCTGGTGGACATTCTGCTCGGCCGCGACAACGAGAAGATGCGCGGCCTCGGTCATCAGCACCTGTCGGTCTTCGGCGTGGGCAGTGCGCTCAGCGAGGGTGAATGGCGTTCGCTGTTCCGCCAGTTGGTCGCTCGCGGCCTGGCGGATGTCGACCTGGAAGGTTTTGGCGGCTTGCGGCTGTCCGACAGCTGTCGGCCGCTGCTACGCGGCGAGGTGAGCCTGCAGTTGCGCCGTGACCTCAAGCCGCAGCAGAGCGCCAAGGCCTCCGGCAGCGCCGCACGGCAGTTGGTCCGCAGTGACGAGCGCGAGCAGTGGGAAGCGCTGCGCGCGCTGCGCAAGCGCTTGGCTGAAGAGCACGCGGTGCCGCCTTATGTGATCTTCCCCGATGCCACGCTGCTGGAAATGTTGCGCAGCAAGCCGACCACCATGGCCGAGATGGCCCGCGTCAGCGGTGTCGGCGCGCGCAAGCTGGAGCGTTACGGCGAGGCCTTCCTGGAAGTGCTGGCCGGTGCCGATACACCGGCTCCGGTGGTCGATCTGCGTCACGAGCTGGTCAGCCTGGCTCGCGCCGGCATGACGCCGAGCCAGATCGCCGCTCAGCTGGGATGCAGCCTGAAAAGTGCCTACGCAATGCTCGCCGAAGCCATCGCCGAACAGCAGATTTCCTTGCAGCAGGCCCTCGATCTGCCTGAGGAGCTGCTGGGTGAAATCCAGGATGCCTTCCTCGATGGGGAGGGCGAGTTACCGTCGGTCGCCGAGGTCAGCCCGCTTTTCGCCGGCCGCCTGGAAGAGGGCGTGCTGCACTGCGTGCGCGCTGCGCTGCAGGCCGAGTTCGAAGCCTGATCGAATAGGCGACAGGGGTTTGCCTGGTTACGACGGCAACCTTGCTCTCTGCTGAAAGCTATGGTTAGCTCACTAATAATTAGTTTTTGATAATTCCAAGAGCGGCCTCCATGTCCCCATCCGAACCCCATCGTTTCGCCATGCAGGTGGCGCAATTATCCCGCGCCTGGCGCGCAGAACTCGACCGTCGCCTCGCCGGACTGGGCCTTTCCCAGGCCCGCTGGCTGGTACTGTTGCATATCGGTCGTTTCGCCGAGCTGCCGACCCAGCGTGAGCTGGCGCAGAGCGTCGGGGTAGAAGGGCCGACGCTGGCCCGGCTGCTCGACAGCCTGGAGGCTCAGGGCCTGGTGGTACGCCATGCGGTGCCGGAAGATCGCCGCGCCAAGAAAATCGCCCTGTGTCCGTCCGCCAAGCCGCTGATCGAGAAGATCGAGGCGATTTCCACGCAATTGCGCGAGGAGTTGTTCGCCGGCATCGACCAGGAAGACCTGCGCCGTTGCCAGCAAGTGCACGCACGCATTCTGGGTAACCTGGAGCGGCGTTGATGCAGGACCTGTCTCTGTTGCAGAGACGCTACGGGCCACGCTATCCGACTTACCTGCTGATCGTGCTGATGCTTGGCAGCATGGCGATGATTCTGGCTTCGACCAGCGTCAACGTCGCGCTGCCGGCGATCATGGCCGACTTTCGCATCGGCCGCCCCGTGGCCCAGTGGCTGTCCACGGGCTTTCTCGCGTCGATGACCTCCGGGCTGCTGCTTTCCGCCTGGGCCCAGGCGCGTTTCGGCGCCAGGGCCACGGCGCAGGCCGGGCTGGCCGTGTTCATCGTGACCTCGCTGCTCGCCCTGGTCGCCAGCGCGGCCTGGCAACTGATCACCTTGCGCATCATCCAGGGCTTGTGCGCCGGTATCGTCCAGCCGCTGGCCATGGTGCTGATCTTCCGGGTGTTCGCGGGCGGCGGCCGCGGCGCTGCACTGGGCGCCTATGGGCTGGGCGTGATGATCGCGCCCACCCTGGGGCCGACCATCGGCGGCTATCTGGTCGATATCTTCGGCTGGTACGCGGTGTTCTGGCTGCCCTTGCCGATGTGCTTTCTGGCCATGCTGGCCGGGCTGTTCCTGATGCCCAGCGAGCGCCAGCGCGACACGCCGTTTCTCGATCTGTGGGCGTTTGTGCTGCTCAACGTCGGCCTGTTCGCCACCCTCGGCGCCTTGGCCGAAGCCCAGCGTTTCGCCTGGGCCGAGCCACGCGTATGGGCGCCGGGCTTAGTCGGCGTGGCGGCCATCGCCGGTTTTCTGTGGCGCAGCCGCTTCAGCAGCCAGCCCCTGCTGCCGCTGGCGTTGTGGCGGCACGTCGGTTTTCGCAAGGCCAGTTGGGTGGCGCTGGCACTCGGTATGGGCCTGTACGGCACCACCTACATCATCCCACTGCACGTGCAGGCCATCGAGGGCTACAGCGCGGGCTGGGCAGGCCTGCTGCTGTTGCCGACCGGCATCGTGATGGGCATTGCCTCGTTCATGGGCGGGCGGCTGAGCGATCACCTGTCGACGGCCGTGCTGCTGGTTGCGGGCCTGCTCGCGCTGGTGGTGTCGTCGGTCGGCCTTGGCTGGCTGGAACCCGGGGCTTCCTTTGTCGTGCTGTGCTTCTGGGCCTGTGTCGGGCGGATCGGCCTCGGTATCCTGCTGCCGGCGCTGACCACTGGCGCCCTGGATGCGCTCGACCGTGAGCAGGTGCCCCACGGCGCAGGTGCGATCACCTTCGTGCGGCAACTGGGCGGGGCATTCGGGGTTAACCTTCTGACTTTTTTCCTGGAGTGGCGGCATCGCCAGGAGGGCGGTGATTTCCCTGCCGAAGTGCTGGCGTTCCAGCAGAGTTTCTGGCTGATGGGCGCGTTGTTCGCACTGACGATACTCGCGGCATGGCGCTTGCGGCCGTCACTACGTTGACGGCCATCACATTACTAGCCGTATTTCTGACTTTTTGCGTATGATGGCCAAATGCTCGACCGATATGAGCTGTACGGCTCGAGAAACTCGCAAGTCTTTGAATTATGACCGTACTCACTACTCGGTGGGACAAGGAGCGTTTGCCGAGGCAGCGCTATGCACGCCGCATATTGCAGAATCGTCGGCCCGGTTAGAGCCGCTGCAACTGTTTTCGAGCGGAGTTATCGGGAGCTTTTATGACTCATGTTCGCCACCTGCTAATCGGCCTGGCATCGAGCTCGGCGTTCTATTCGGGGCTGGCGCCTGCGCTGGGGCTGGGTGAGATCACCCTGCATTCGGCGCTCAATCAGCCGCTGAACGCTGAAATCCAGTTGCTGGCGGTGAGCGACGACATGACCGCCTCGGATATCAAGGTGGCGTTGGCGCCAGCCGATGCCTTCAACCGGGCCGGCGTCGATCGCGTCTATTTCCTCAACGATTTGCGCTTCAGCCCCTTGCTGCGTGGCGGCAAGAGCGTCGTGCGGGTGGTGTCCAACCAGCCTGTGCGCGAACCCTATCTGAACTTCATCGTCGAGTTGAAGCGCCCCGGCGGGCAGTTGCTGCGCGAGTACACGGTGCTGCTCGATCCGCCGTCTTCGTCCGCCTACAGCAGCCAGGCCGCGCCGTTGGCCGACCAGCAGTTCACGTCCTACGCGCCACCACGGCGCACGCCGATTGCCAGCCGCGGTGAGCGATACCAGGTGGCCAGCGGCGAGAGCCTGTGGACCATCGCTTCCAAGCTGCGCGTCGATGGCGACAAGTCGTCGTTGCAGGATCTGATGCTCGACATCCATGCGCTCAACCCTGATGCGTTCAGCAACGGTGATATCCATCGCCTGCGTGCTGGCGCCTCACTGCTGTTGCCCGATCACGCGCGGGTGGCCGAGGCCGCGCGGGCTCAGCCTGCCGACTCCGCCGCGCCTGCACAGCCTGCCGCACCAGCGCAGATCATTCCTGACACCGCTCCCCAACAACCTGCCGAACCGCAGGTCGAGGTGCTGGCGCAGATCCGCCGTGTCGAGGAAGAGGTTGCCAACCGCACCGCCGAGAACCTGCAGCTGCAGCAGGATCTGTTGACCGTGCAGAACCAGCTGAAGGACATGATGACGCGCATGGACGCGCGTGATCAGCAGATCGCCCAGTTGCTCGAACAACTGGCTCAGCGCCCGGCAGCTGCGCCGATCACGCCCGCTGAGCCGGCGCCACAAGCCGCCGCGCCAGGCGCTACCCCACAGCCCGCTCCGGCACCGGCCGCCACCGCGGCGCCGCCGGCTCAGGCAGAGGGTTTCTGGAGCCTTTGGAACATCCTGATGGCTGCCCTGTTGGGGTTGCTGGCGCTGCTGCTGGTGCTGTTCAAACGCAAGCGCAAAGCCGATCCACAGGTCATTGCCGAGCCGGTGATCGTCGTGCCGCCGGTGCTACAGGCGCCTGTGGCCGAGCCCGTCGAGCCCGTCGTTGCGCCGCGTGCCGCGGAGGTGGACGTACCGCCGCCGGTGCGAGCGCCGATCGTTCAACGTGCCGATACCAGCTCTACCGATCCGCTGGACGCCGCCAATATCTACCTGGCCTATGGCCGCCTGGGCGAAGCGGTATCGGTATTGCGCCAAGCGTCCGAAGCCAACCCGCAACGCCTGGATATCGGCTTCCGGCTGCTCGAGGTGCTGGCGCAAAAGGGCAATGTCGTCGTCTTCGCCGAAGAAGAAACGCGCTTGCGTCAGGCGGGCTTCGACGGTGCCCGGATCGACGCGCTCAAGGCGGGCTACCCGGCGCTGTTCGCCCAGCCAGCCGCCGATGAACTGGAGCCGCTGGGGCCGCTGGAAGACCTGACCCTGGATCTGGATGAGGTTGCGACGACAGCACCTCAGCAAAAACCCCAGGAGGACGACTTCCAGCTCAACCTCGATGACCTGTCGCTGGATGCCGACTGGGATCTGGTGAACCCCTTCGAAAACGCGGCGCGCAAGAAGCGCCCTGGTGCCGAGGCGGATACGCCGGGGGTGGCCGAAGAGATGCCAGAAGATATCTTCGGCCATGACGTGCACAGCCCGTTCGCCGGCACCATGCTGGTCGAGGAGGAGGGGCCGCAGGAGGAATGGCTGGAACTGGACGAGCTGCCGGCAGACCCGTCCGAGGACGCCGATCGTTTTGTTACCAACCACCAGAACCTCACCAAGCTCAACCTGGCGATGGCCTATATCGAACAGGATGACCTGGAAGCTGCCTGCGACATCCTCAACGAGGTGATCAACGAAGGCAACGAGCACGAGAAACAGGAAGCCCGCGAGCTGCTTGCGCGTATCGCGTAGAGGCACCGGCATCGGCGTGAGTCTCGCGCAGTAGCGCCAACCTCGGCGCGAAGCGATTGTGGCGCTGCCGCGATGCTGGTGTTCGCACCCACCATCGATCTCGCGCAAGGCAATGCTCTTCGGCGCTAAGATAGCCGTCTTAGCCGCGGAGACGACCCATGACACCTGACAAAGCCGTAGTGACCATTACCTATTGCACCCAGTGCCAATGGCTGCTGCGCGCGGCCTGGTTGGCTCAGGAGCTGCTCTCAACCTTCGCCGATGACCTGGCCAGGGTCAGCCTCGAGCCGGCCACCGGCGGCACATTCCGCATCCAGTGCAACGGCGTGGAGATCTGGGAGCGCAAGGCCGACGGCGGCTATCCCGAGGCCAAAGTGCTCAAGCAGCGGGTACGCGACCGGATCGACCCGGCCCGCGACCTGGGCCATAACGATCACCCCGCCAGAAGTTGAAACGCAGCAGCGCGGCGCCACGCCTCAGTTAGCCGTCGCCTGTGCGTGAAACCAGCACGCCTTGCTTCATGGTGGCGAGCCGACGAAAGCGCTGACATGGCGAACGCCTCGAGCGGTGGCGCCGCTTTACGCCGTGGGAGACTCTTTGCGCGCACGGGCACGTTAGTGGGCGGCCAGAACACGGTCGTCATCGAATTGCCATGTCGCGTTCACAATCACTTCACCGCGTTCGCGCAAGCTCGGCCAAAATCTGCCGGAGACTGCCCGATGAGCATCGAACCCCTGGTAAGGCCGAGCCGCAAGCAGCGGGTACGTACGCTGTGGATCTCCGACGTGCACCTGGGCACGCGCGATAGCCAGGCCGAGCACCTGGCGGCATTTCTCAAACGCTACCAGGCCGAGCGGATCTATTTGGTGGGCGACATCATCGACGGCTGGAAGCTGCGGGGCGGCATCTACTGGCCCCAGGCGCACACCAACGTGATCCGTCGCCTGCTGACCATGAGCAAGCGCGGTACCGAGGTCATCTACGTCACCGGCAACCACGACGAATTCCTGCGCCGCTACTCCACGTTGCTGCTGGGCAACATCCAACTGGTCGACGAAGCCGAGCACGTGACCGCCGATGGTCGCAAGTTGCTGGTCATTCATGGCGACCAGTTCGACGTCATCACGCGCTACCACCGCTGGCTGGCGTTTCTCGGCGACTCGGCCTACACGGTGACCCTGGTGCTCAACCGCTGGCTCAACCACTGGCGGCGCCGCTATGGCTATGGCTACTGGTCATTGTCGGCCTACCTCAAGCACAAGGTGAAGACGGCGGTGAACTTCATCAGCGACTTCGAGGAGGCGATCACCCACGAGTGCGCGCGCCGGGGGTTCAATGGCGTGGTCTGCGGGCACATCCACCATGCCGAGATCCGCAAGCTGGGTGACGTCGAGTACCTCAATTGCGGCGACTGGGTCGAGTCCTGCACGGCGCTGATCGAGCACCCGGACGGCCGCATCGAGCTCTACCGCCTGGCCGAGGAACAGCAGCGACTGGCGCAGCTTCAGGCCGACAAGGTGGCGTTCATCGAGCCGGCGGCATGAGGCTGCTGATCGTCAGTGACGCCTGGGCGCCCCAGGTCAACGGCGTGGTCACCAGCCTGCAGGCACTGGTTGGCGAGTTGCGCGAAATGGGGCACCAGGTCGAGGTGCTGTCGCCGCAGGCTTTTCGCTGCATACCGTGCCCGAGCTATGGGGAAATTCCCCTGGCCTGGAACCTGTGGCGCGTCGGCCCGGCCATCGAAGCCTTCGCACCGGACTGCGTGCATCTGGCGACCGAGGGCCCGCTGGGCTGGGCCGCCAGGCGCTGGCTACTACGCAGTGGCCTGGCGTTTTCCAGTGCAGTGCATACGCGCTTTCCCGAGTACCTGACGGCGCGCTGCAGCTGGATCGGGCTGGGCGTGGGCTATGCCTGTTTGCGCCTGTTCCACCGGCGCAGCCAGGCGGTGCTGGTCAGTACCGAGCGCTTGCGCACCGGGTTGGCCGGGCGCGGGCTCGAGCGTCTGGTGCTGTGGCGCAAGGGCGTGGATACACGGCGCTTCGCACCCAGGCCGGGGCTCGCTGCGCCGGTAAGTGCGGTCTTCCTGTATGTCGGGCGTATCGCACCGGAGAAAAACCTGCAGGCGTTTCTCGACCTGCAATTGCCGGGTGAGAAGTGGGTGGTGGGTGATGGCCCGCAACGTCCGATCCTGGAGCAGGCGTATCCGGGGGTTAAGTTCTTCGGCTATCAGCATGGCGAGGCGCTTGCTGATTTCTATCGGCGCGCCAGCGTGCTGGTGTTTCCGTCGCTTACCGACACCTACGGCCTGGTGATGCTCGAGGCCCAGGCCTGCGGTACGCCGGTGGCAGCCTTTGCCGTGGCCGGGCCGCTGGATGTGGTAGTGCCGGGCGTCACCGGCGTGCTTGGCAAGGATCTGCGTGAAGCCTGCCTCGCGGCGCTGGAACTCGACCGCGGACGCTGCGCCAGGGAGGCGGAGCGGCAGTCCTGGCGGGCATCGGCGCTGGAGTTTCTCGCCAGTCAGCCGCTGCTCAACGGCGCCCCGGCCTGTAGCGAACGCCTGGCGACCGCGGCGCGCAGCTGCTGAGCAGCCGCAGGCGTCACATGATGATCTTGTCGCGCAGCTTCTCGGCGGCCTGCTGCAGGGCCTGAATGACCCGTTCCTTGTCGAAGTTCTGGATACCGTTGGTGTCCAGGTACATGGAGAAACCGGGCAGTTCGTGCTCGACGTAACTGGAGCTGGCACCCAGGTCGCGGCGGAAGTCCACCACCTGGTAGATCTGCACCGGACGGGTGAAGCCCTTGACGTTGATCTGGCCCTTGTCGCGGCACATGATCACGTCCTTGATCAGCGAATAGGTCTCGTGGGAGATCAGGATCTCGCCGGCTTCAGCGGCGCTCTCTAGGCGGCTGGCGAGGTTCACGTCGCGGCCGATGATGGTGTAGTCCATGCGCGTATCGGCGCCGAAGTTGCCCACCGTGCAATAACCGGTGTTGAGGCCCATGCGGATCTCCAATGGCTTGGTGATGCCCTGGGCACGCCAGTGTTGGCGCAGCACCTTCATGTGCTTGCGCATGGCGATGGCCATCGACACCGCGGCCATGGCGTCCTTCTTGGCGCCCTGGCTGCTCGGGTCACCGAAGAACACCATCACGCTGTCGCCGATGAACTTGTCGATGGTGCCGCCGAACTTCATGCAGATCTTCGACATCTCGTTGAGATAGGTGTTGAGCAGATCCGTCAGGGCCTCGGCTTCCAGCTCTTCGGACAGCTCGGTGAAGCCGCGGATGTCGGAAAAGAACACCGTGAGCTTTTTGCGCTGGGTTTCCAGGCGCACGTGCTTCTTGCCGCTGAAGATCGACTCCCACACCTGTGGCGACAGGTACTTGGCCAGGCTCCTGGCCAGGCGCGCGGCCTTTTCCTGCTCACCTTTGATCTGGTTGCGCACCTGCGTCAGGCGGATGCCCTGCTGGTGCACGAAGTAGGCGGAGATGCAGATGTAGAGGGTGGTGAACGTGATGCTCACCAGGGCCACCAGCGCCGGTGTTTCCGGGGCTATGTGCAGCTCGGTGAGCGAGGCGGTGAGCAATGTGCCGCTGAACGCGACCAGCAGTGCCAGGCTCATGTCGCGCAAGCCACCGACGATCAGCGTGCTGAAGCTCAGGGTCAGCAGGAACATCAGGCTGGGCACCACGGAAAAGCCCAGCAGCGCGGCGAACGCCCCACAGTGCAGAGCATCGACGAACAGCAAGGTCATCAGGGTGCGGTGGCGATGGCCGTCGCGAAAGCGCTTGCTCAGCCAGTGCGCCAGGTGCGGATAGAGCAGTGCGTAAGGCACGATCCACAGCAGGGTGTGGCTGAACGCCTGCACGTAGGTGCCAGCCGCGACGCTGGCGGCCACGGCGAGATAGGCCAGCATGCGCGAATAATACTCGCGGGTGAGCAGTGACGGCAGGCCATTTGGAATGGTGGGAAGAGTTAGATTCATGCGCTAGCGGCGACCCCTGTTGAAAGTCCGACTGCATGACCGATCGCCAGGCTGCAAGCGGCGTGCGGACGGGGCCAGCGGAAAGTTGGGATCATATACGCTGCAAGGCCGGGCGGCAAAGGCGCAGTGCCGTGGCGCCGCCAATCCCTGTGGGGGACGGTGCACCTGGCCGCCGTTCAGAAACGAATGCGTCCGGTGAGCATGTCCTTGAGCATCACCCAGTCGCCCATCAGCGAATACAGCGGGTACTGGAAGGTGGCGGGGCGATTGCGTTCGAAGGCGAAGTGGCCGATCCAGGCAAAGCCATAGCCAATCACCGGCAGGGTCAACAGCCACAGCCATTGCCCACTGATCAGCGCGCAGCCGAGCACAACCAGCACCAGCAGGCTGCCGACATAATGCAGGCGCCGGCAGGTCGGGTGGCGGTGTTCTTCCAGGTAGTAGGGATAGAACTCGGCGAAGGAGTTGAAACGCTCACTAGGCTGGCTGCTCATCGGCGGCTTCCTGTTGTTGTTATGTCAGGAGAGTTTAGGCCGATTCCGGGTCGTCTGCAGTGGTCGGGATCAGTGGCGCCAGAACGCCGGCATCAGCAGCACCAGCACGGTGAGGATTTCCAGGCGGCCCATCAGCATGCCCAGGGTCAGCAGCCACTTGGCCATGTCCGGCAGGCTGGCGTAGGTGCCGGCCGGGCCGATGATCGGGCCCATGCCCGGGCCGACGCCGGCAACGGTGCTGGCGGCGCCGCTCAGGGCGGTGATCCAGTCCAGGCCGCAGAGGGTCAGGGCCAGGGCCAGCACGGCGATGATGATGGTGAAGAAGAACGAGAAGGTCAGGATCGAGCGAACGATGTCTTCGTCCAGGCGATGGCGGTTGTATTGCTGCTTGATCACCGCGCGCGGGTGCACCAGTTGCATCAGGTTGGCCTTGAGCAGGATGTAGGCGACCTGGAAGCGGAAGATCTTCAAGCCACCGGCGGTGGAGCCCGAGCAGCCGCCGATGAAGCCCAGGTAGAAGAACAGCATCCCGGCGAAGCCGCCCCACAGCGAGTAGTCACCCAGGGCGAAGCCGGTGGTGGTCATCACCGAGGTGGCATTCACGGCCACGTGGCGCAGGGCATCGAGCCAGTGCAGATCGGTGGTGAAGTAATACCAGGTGCCCATGCACAGCCAGACGCTCAGCAGGATGCCGAGAAAACCGCGTACCTGCTGGTCGCCCAGCACGGCGCCGAAATTGCCGCGCAGGGTCGACACGTAGAGCACGAAGGGCAGGCTGCCGAGAATCATCAGTACTACTGCGACCCAGTGCACGGCCGGCTGCGTCCATTTGGCCAAGGACAGGTCTGAGGTGGAGAACCCACCCGTGGAAATCGCCGACATGCTGTGGTTGATCGCGTCGAAGACACTCATGCCGGCCAGCCAGAAGGCCAGGCAGCCGAGCAGGCTGATGCCGAAGTAGGCCACCGCCATGTACTTGGCGACCATGTGCGAGCGCGGCATGACCTTGTCGGAGCGGTCCGAGGATTCGGTCTGGAACAGGCGCATGCCGCCGATGCGCAGCATGGGCAGAATCGCCACCGCCATGGCGATGAAGCCGATGCCGCCGAGCCAGTGCAGCATCGAGCGCCAGATCAGGATGCCCGGCGACATGTCGTCCAGGCCGATCAGCACCGTGGCGCCGGTGGCGGTGATGCCCGACATGCTTTCGAAGAAGGCATCGGTGTAGCTCATGTGCTGGGTGAACATGAACGGCAACGCGGCGAAGATGCACACCATCAGCCAGCTCGACACCGTCAGCAGGTACATGTCGCGGGGGCGCAGATGCACGTCCTGGGGCTTGCCGCGGGCGATCATGGAGAGACCGGCGATGAAGGTGGCCAGGCTCGACCAGGCGAAGGGGCTCACTTCCGTCGCGCGGTCGAAAATGAACAGCGTGAACATCGGGCCGATCATGCCGATGGCCAGGGTGATCAGAAAAATGCCATTGATGAACGCGATGAGTCGTAGGGTCGGCCAGGCCATCGGTCTTATCCGCGAAAAAGTGGCGCCATTCTACCTGCGCCGGCATTGCTGTAAACCTGTCCATACGGCCCGTGGTCAGGCGCTTTCAGGGCCTCTTTACAAGTGCCTTGCCGTGCATAGAATACGCCGCCAGGTGCCGGCCCTTGCCGGTTTCTGAGCCCGCTGATCATGTCCGAAAACAATCCCTGTCTCACGTGCGGCGCCTGCTGCGCGTATTTTCGTGTGTCCTTCTTCTGGGGCGAATGCCAATCCGCCGGTGGCAGCGTGCCGGACGAGCAGGTCATCCAGATATCTCCGCACCTGGTCGCCATGCGCGGTACCGAGACCAAGCCCGCGCGCTGTAACGCGCTGCTTGGCGACGTGGGGCAGGGCACGCGCTGCACGCAGTACGCGCAGCGCTCCAGTACCTGCCGCGACTTCGAAGCCTCCTGGGCCAATGGCGAGCATAATCCGCGCTGCGACGATGCGCGCGAGGCTTATGGCCTGCCGCCCCTGACGCCGCCGGTGCAGCCGGAGTTGTCGCCGGATCGGGTGGCCTAAGAGCCTGTTCAAAGTCTCGCGAGCTAGAGCAATGCAAGGCGAAAACAGGCGAGGACGCGGAGTTTACGAGCTGTAAATGAGCAGTCCGAGCCTGTTTTTAACGCCGCAGTGCCGACGCGCAGCAGACTTTGAACAGGTTCTAAGGGCTACCTTCAACTGCTTGATCGCCTTGACGTGTAGCCGGGTCGAGCGCAGCGACACCCGGGAAATTGCCCTGGGGAGCGCTTCGCTCACCACCAGGCTACGGGCGCGCTGTGGCCTGCGAAGCTCATGCTCGGCTGGTAGAATCCCTGGCTCTTTTTCTCTGGAGGTGAGCCGATGGATGCCCTCGATGCGCTGATCAACCGTGTTTCCGCACCGCGCCTGATCGAACCGGCGCCGAGCGCCGAGCAGCGCGAGCGCCTGTTCAAGGCGGCGCTGCGTGCGCCGGATCATGGCCAGCTACGCCCCTGGCGATTTCTCACCGTCGAGGGCGATGCCCGCCATGCGCTCGGCGAGCTGTACGCCGAGGCGATTGCCAGCAAGAACCCGCAAGCCGACGAAGAGGCGCTGACCAAGGCGCGCAACATGCCGCTGCGTGCGCCGCTGATGATCGTGGTCATCGCCCGTATCCAGGAGCACCCCAAGGTGCCGGCCCAGGAGCAGGTGCTGGCTGCCGGCTGCGCTGCCCACGGCATCTTGCTTGCCGCCTATGCCCAGGGCATCGGCGCGGTGTGGCGTACCGGCGAACTGTCCCACGACCCGGTTGTGGATGCCGGCCTGGGCCTGGCGGCCAACGAGCAGGTGATCGGCTATCTGTACCTGGGCACGCCCCAGCGCGAGTTGCGCGATGCGCCGGCCGTGAACGTCGACGAATTCGTAAGTGGCTGGAAGGGCAAGGCACAGGGCTAAGAATCTGTTCATGATCTTCGGGCCCGGGTTCGCCGATTTCGGCCGCGAATTGCGGGAGAAGGACATCGGTGCAGTGCCTGTGGGAGCGGGCGGGGACGCCTAGTGCATGCCCGCGATCTTTCGCGCGCATGGCGCGCTCCCACAGTAGATCGGCGAACTGCTTTGTAGTCGCCGCTTCAGGCGGATAAAGATCGTGAGCAGGTTCTAACTGCTTTCCCGCTCGATCAGCTCGCATTGCAGAGGCGCTGGTGCGTCGTTGGCGCTCTCCGTCAGGACGCCGAGTTTCTGCAGAATGCGTTGCGCCGCCACCTCGCCGATCTGCCGGGCTGGCGGCCTGATGGTCGTCAGGCTGGGCATCAGCATCGGCGCGAAGGCGTAATCGCCAAACCCCACTACCGCGCAGTCCTGTGGAATGAGCACACCGGCCCGGCGGCCGGCGAGCAGCCCGCCGGCAGCCAGGTTGTCATTGGCGAAGATGATTGCATCCGGGCGTTGTGCCGCGTGCATCAGGCTTTCCATGGCCTGTTTGCCCGCTTCGAAAGGTTGCAGGTTCTCGTCCGGCGCGAAAAACCACGGCTCCAGCCCTGCCGCGCGAACCGTGTCGGCATAGCCGTCGCGACGCTCCAGCGCACTGAAATCCCCAGGTACGCTGTTCTGCACGAAGGCGATGCGCCGATAGCCCTTGTCCAGTAGATAGCGTGCGGCACTGACGCCCACCTGAGCGTGCAGGAAACCCACCTGCAGCGGAGCACGATCAGGTTGGTAATCCCATACTTCCACCAGCGGGATATCGGCATCGGCGAGCATTTTCTCGGTGCCAGCGCTATGAAAATGGCTGGTGACGACCAGCGCCGCCGGTGACCAGCCCAGGAAGGCGCGCACCGCGCTCTCTTCCTGTTCCTCGCTGAAGTAGCTGGAGGCCAGCAGCAACTGATAGCCGTGGCAGGTGAGGGTGTCACTGAAGCCCTGGATGGTCTGGGCGAAGATCGGCCCCGAGATGTTCGGTATCACCATGCCAACGATGCGCCCCTTCGCCGAGGCGAGCCCGCCAGCCACCAGGTTGGGTACATAACCCATTTCCTCGACGGCCATACGGATGCGCTCGCGCAGCTCTTGCGACACCTGATCCGGTTGGTTGAAGTAACGCGAGACGGTAATCGACGACACGCCGATCCGCTCGGCAACGGTGCTCAGGGTAACGCGTCCTGCGCCACGTCTCTTGCGCGGCGAATCAGCGGGCGGGCGGGGCATGGGGCAAATCCTGGGGCAGATTCGGGCGGTCAAACATACGCCACCGTTAGCGCTAACAAAAGCTTTTTCAGCTCCAGCTTTTGACTGTATTTTTGGAATATAAAAAGCATTTTTTATTATTTGACGATCTTTTTGCGGCTCTTCACACTTTGCTCTTGTTAGCGCTAACAAGCGCGTCGCACTTCCGTCGCACGACTGCCACTCGCACGAGCGAGACCCGTATCCGACTGTGCTCAGTACGCTCGCCCTTGGCGAGCATCAATCGGTTAATCAGGCAGTGAACATCATGCACAACGCATTATTACCGGCCGCCCGCAGTGCGCGCCGAATCGGTGGTTCGATTTCCCTCAACCCCCTGGCCGTCGCCATCGCGCTCGCTTGTGGTGCTGCGCCTTCATGGGCTGCTGAGCCCTCCGAGACGGGCGTCATGGCGCTGGAGGCGGTCACCGTTACCGCAACCCGTCGTGAGCAGTCCCTGCAGGATGTGCCGGTCGCCGTGTCGGTGGTGGAGGGTGAGCAGCTCGAGCGCGACAATCGCAACAACGTCGCCAGCATCGTGCAGCAGGTGCCGACTCTGAACTACCGCAGCGGTGCTTCCAACAAGGACACCTCGCTGTTCATTCGTGGTGTCGGCACCATCACTACATCACCGGGCATCGAGCCGACCGTAGCCACCGTCATCGATGGCGTGGTGCTCGGGCGCCCTGGTCAGTCGACACTCGATCTGCTGGATCTGGAGCGCATCGAAGTGCTGCGCGGCCCACAAGGTACGCTGTTCGGCAAGAATGCTTCGGCGGGTGTGCTGAACATCATTTCCAAGGACATCACCGAGGAAACCCGTGGCTATGTGGATTACTCGCACTTCGGTGGTGGCAACGAGAACCGCCTGCGCTTCGGCATCGGCGGGCGCCTGACCGATACCTTGAAAGGCTCGCTGAGCACCTTGCTGGGCAGGTACGACGGTAACGTGAAGAACGAGTTCAACGGTGACGACGTCAACGGCTATGACCGCAAGGGCGCGCGGGGCAAGCTGGTATTCGAGCCCAACGACGAACTCAAGGTGACCCTGATCGGTGACTACACCCAGGGCAAGGACAGCATCCCCAACGGCGTACTGACCAGAACCAGCGCCGCCTTTGGCGCCGCGGTGGGCAACAGCTACACGCCAAGCGACCACAACCGCAGCATCAACAGCGACATGAACACCCGCGTCGACGATCGCAATCACGGCCTTTCCGCCCAGGTCGACTGGTCGCTCGGTGACTACACCCTGACGTCGATCACTGCCTGGCGCGGTTGGAGCAATACCCAGTACCAGGATGGCGACCGCCTGGCTGGAATCTTTCCCGGGGCGCCGCGCTCGCACGATAAAGGTCAGGTGGATTACAACCAGTATTCGCAGGAAGTGCGCCTGGCATCGCCCAAGGGCGAATTCAACGAATACGTGCTCGGTGCGTTCTACATGCATGGCAAGAGCGAAGAGACCTACCAGCGCGAGGTCACGCCGGTCTCGCTGGTGACCGAGCGCGGCCGCGCCGACTACCAGGCGAGCAATGACAGCTTCGCGCTGTTCGGCGAGAACACCTTCAATTTCACCGATGATTTTCGCGGCATCCTCGGTCTGCGTTGGACCCACGACGACCTGCACTACAAGCACCAGCGCGTGGTCACGGCCGCCGCCGCCGGCATCCAGCCTAACTATTCCAGCAAGGGGTCGGTGGACGAGGACGGCTTCACCGGCCGAGCCGGTTTGCAGTACGACATCAACGACAACCTGGCCAGCTACGTGACCTATTCGCGAGGCTACAAAGGTCCGGCCTATAACGTGTTCTTCAACATGCAGGCCCGCGACACGGATCCGTTGAAGCCGGAAACGTCCAATTCCTGGGAGGCAGGCCTGAAGAGCACGGCCTTCGATGATCGCCTCACGGCCAATCTGGCGGTGTTCCACACCGAGTATGACAACTACCAGGCCAACTTCTATGACGTGGTCGCCGGCACGGTGGTGACCCGCCTGATCAATGCCGGTAGCGTGACCACTCAGGGCGTGGAGCTGGACGCAGCCTTCCAGGTCACTCACCAGTTCAAACTCTCTGGAGCGCTGGCCTATACCCGGGCGCGTATCGACGACTTCAGTTGCCCGGCAAACGCCGCCGCCAACTGCGATGTCAACGGCAAGCCGCTGCCCTTCAGCCCGGACTGGAAAACGTATGTTCGCGCCGACTACAGCATCCCGCTGGATAACGGCCTGGACATCGAATTGAGCACCGACTACGCCTGGCAGGATCAGGTGCAGTACAGCCTCGACCAGAACCAGAACACCGTGCAGGGCGCCTATGGCATCTGGAACGCCAGCATCGCCCTGGCCGACTACAGTGACGGCTGGCGTGTGGCCCTGTTGGCCAAGAACCTGACCGACAAGAGTTATTCCAACGGCTTGGCCTACAGCGGTTATCCGAACCTGAATTACGCGTCGCGCTCGGTGCCGCGTGATGACCAGCGCTACTTTGGCGTGCAGGTGCGCAAGGATTTCTGATCCACGGCAGCCAAGCGTGCCCCTGCGTGTGCAATCCGCCCGAGCCGATAGAGAGCGGCAGGGCGGTCAAGTTTTCATCCAGGTGACTCATCATGACTCGATCCACCCGCCAGCTCAGCCTCGGCACCTTTCTCATGGCCACCGGGCACCATGTGGCCGCCTGGCGTCACCCCGACGTGCCGGCTGATCCGCTGGATTTCTCGGTTTACAAGCGCACCGCGCAGATCGCCGAGGCAGCCTGTTTCGACGCGCTGTTCGTGGCCGACAGCGTGGCTGCACCGACGGACGCCATCGCCAGCCGCATGCCACGCTCGGCGCATTTCGAACCGTTGACGCTGCTCTCGGCGCTGAGCGCGGTGACCGAGCGCATCGGATTGATCAGCACCGTGACCACCAGCTACAACGAGCCCTATCACGTGGCCCGCAAGTTCGCTTCCCTCGACCAGCTGTCCGGTGGGCGTGCGGGCTGGAACCTGGTGACCTCGGACGCCGCCGCCGAGGCTTACAATTTCGGCCGCGACGCGCATATCTCCCACGCCGAGCGCTATGCCCGTGCGCGGGAGTTCCATGAAGTGGTCACCGGCCTGTGGGACAGCTGGGCGGACGACGCCTTCCTGCATGACAAGGCCAGCGGCCAGTTCTTCGACCCCGCCAAACTGCACGTGCTCGACCACCACGGTGAGCACTTCAAGGTACGTGGGCCGCTGAACGTCGCCCGCTCGCCCCAGGGTAGGCCGGTGGTCGTTCAGGCAGGCTCTTCGCAAACCGGTCGGCAGCTCGCCGCAGAGACTGCCGAGGTGGTGTTCACGGCGCAAACCTCGCTGGCCAAGGCCCAGGCGTTCTATGCCGATCTCAAGGGCCGCCTGCACGCCTTCGGGCGCAGCGAGGATTCGCTGAAGATCATGCCCGGCGTGTTCGTGGTGGTTGGTCAGAGCGAAGGTGAAGCCCGCGAGAAATTCGAGCGTTTCCAGGAACTGGTCGAGCCCGCAGTCGGCATCGCGTTGTTAGGGCGCATGCTGGGCAATTTCGATCTGTCCGGCTACCCGGCCGACGGTCCGCTGCCAGAGCTGCCGCTGACCGAAAATGGCCAGCAAAGCCGGCAGAAACTGCTGACCGAACTGGCCGGGGCGGAGAACCTGAGCCTGGCGCAACTGGGCCGGCGTATCGCTGGTGGGCGTGGGCATTACAGCCTGATCGGCACGCCCATGCAGATCGCCGACGAACTGCAGGCCTGGTTCGAGGAGCGCGGCGCCGACGGCTTCAACGTGCTGGTACCGCACCTGCCGGCCGGTCTGGAAGATTTCGCCACCCAGGTGGTGCCCGAGTTGCAGCGCCGCGGGCTATTCCGCCACGAGTACCAGGGCCGCACGCTGCGCGATCATCTGGGCCTGAGGGCACCGCAGAACCGTTTCTTCACCCAGGAAAATCGATGAAATTCGTCCTTGCCTGTCTGTTGGCCTTCGGGGTTCCCGGCAGCGCGTTCGCGCTGTATGGCGACGCCCGCCCCGACGCCCCCGAGCTTGCCGCGCGCGGCGAGCATCCTGTGGGAGTACGTACCCTTGAGCTGGTAAACCGCGATCAACTCGACGTGCTGGCCATCGATGCCAAGAATCCAGTGCCGCGTTACGAGCGCAGGCTGCGTCTGGAAATCTGGTACCCGGCGCAATTGGCGGTCGGAAAACAGGAGTTGACCACTTACCGCGACGTGCTGGGTGCTGGTGCCGACGACCCCACGCGGCCCAACACGCCGTTCGAGTTCCAGGGCCGGGCCTTGCGTGACGCACCGGCGAACGTGGGCCGCTATCCGCTGGTCATCGTCTCCCACGGCTACCCGGGCTCGCGCCTGCAGATGAGCTACCTGACCGAGCACCTGGCCTCCCACGGCTACGTGGTGGCAGCCATCGACCACCCGGAGTCCACACGCGCGGACAAGGCGGGGTTTGCCAGCACGCTGCTCAATCGTCCGCTGGACGATCTGTTCGTTCTCGAACAACTAAACGTCATCAGCGAGGCCGGCAGTGGCAGCTTTCTGGCCGGGCGCGTGGACGCGCAGCGCACCGCTTTGCTGGGTTACTCCATGGGTGGCTACGGCGCATTGAATGCCGCAGGCGCCGGAGTCAGCGCGGTGGCCAGCAGCCTGGTGCCGGGCAAGGCGCTCGAACAACGACGTGCCGGCAACCCCGTCTACGAAAGTGGTCGAGACCCACGAATCAAGGCGTTGGTGCTATTTGCGCCCTGGGGCGGGCGGCAGGGCATCTTCGAGCCAACCGGTCTGGCTGGCCTGCGCGTGCCGAGCCTGTTCGTCGTCGGTGATCAGGATGACGTCTCCGGTTATCGCGACGGTATCCGGCGCCTGGTGGACGGCGCGGTGAATGCCGAACGTTATCTGCTGGTCTATCAGAATGCCCGCCATAACGTGGCGCCGAATCCACCACCGCCTGCCGCCAGCAGTCATCCTGACGATTTTTCCGCCTATGCCGAACCGGTGTGGGACAGCGCGCGGCTCAACAACATCAACCAGCATTTCGTGCTGGCGTTTCTCGACCAGCAGCTCAAGGGGCTGGATAGAAAGGCCTATCTTGATCTGACGCCGCTGGCCGCCGACGGCAAATGGTTGGTGGACGACGAAGGTCGCCAGCAGACCGACCACAGCTACTGGCATGGCTTCAAGAATCGCAGTGCCGTGGGCCTCGAGTGGTACCACCAGCCCGCCGCGCAACCTGCATCGACACCCTGATGGAGAACCTCTGATGACCTACATCGCCAACCCGCAGCGCTATGAGCGTGTGCCTTACCGCCGCGTGGGCCGCAGTGGCCTGGTGTTGCCGGCCCTGTCGCTGGGCCTGTGGCACAACTTCGGTGACGCCACGCCCATCGACACCCAGCGTGCGCTGCTGCGTACGGCGTTCGATCTGGGGATCAATCACTTCGATCTGGCCAACAACTATGGGCCACCCTACGGCAGCGCCGAGCGCAATTTCGGCCGTCTGTTGCGCGAGGATTTCCGCCAGTACCGTGATGAATTGATCATCTCCACCAAAGCCGGCTGGGACATGTGGCCTGGCCCCTACGGCCAGGGCGGCAGCTCGCGCAAATACCTGATTGCCAGCCTCGACCAGAGCCTGCAGCGCATGGGGGTGGACTACGTCGACATCTTCTATTCGCACCGCTTCGACCCGCACACGCCGCTGGAAGAAACCGCTGGAGCCCTGGCCAGCATCGTCGAGCAGGGCAAAGCGCTGTACATCGGCATCTCCTCTTATTCGGCGGGCAAAACCCGGGAAATCGCCACACTGTTGCGGGCGCGCAACGTGCCGCTGTTGATCCACCAACCGGCCTACAACCTGTTCAATCGCTGGATCGAGAAGGATCTGCTGACGGCGACCGAGGAGGAGGGCGCCGGGGTGATCGTGTTTACCGCGCTGGCCCAGGGGCTGCTCAGTGACAAGTACCTCGATGGCATTCCCGCGGACGCTCGGGTCAACCGCCCGGGTGGCGCGTCACTGCGGCCCGAGCATCTGTCCGACGACAACATCGCCCGCGCCCGCGCCCTCAACGAAATCGCCCAACGTCGCGGCCAGAGCCTGGCGCAGCTGGCGCTCGCCTGGACCCTGCGCGATGCGCGGGTCACCTCGGCGCTGATCGGCGCGAGCAAGCCGCAGCAGATCATCGAGAACGTCGCAGCGTTAGACAACCTGGCGTTCAGCGCCGAGGAACTGGCGGAGATCGACCGTTACGCCGTCGAGGGCGGCATCAACCTCTGGGAAAAACCGTCGACCGACTGGCAGGAGTGAGCATGAAAGGTATCAAGTTAGCGGTGACGGCACTGGCGCTGGTCGGCCTTATGCAGGGCGCCCACGCCGACCCGCAGACTTTACGCATTGGTTACCAGAAAGGCTCGATCAGCCTGGTGTTGGCCAAGGAACACGGCATGCTGGAAAAGCGTTTTGCCGGCACCAAGGTTCAGTGGATCGAGTTCCCCGCGGGCCCGCAGATGCTCGAAGCGCTGAATATCGGCAGCCTGGACATAGGCGCCACGGGTGATATCCCACCGATCTTCGCCCAGGCCGCAGGTGCCGATCTGCTGTACATCGCCGCCGAGCCGCCCAAGCCCCAGGCCGAAGTGATTCTGGTGCCGAAAGACAGTCTTGTTCACTCCGTGACAGAACTGAAAGGTCGTAAGGTCGCCCTGCAGAAGGGCTCCAGCGCCCACAACTTGTTGCTGCGCGCACTGCAGCGTGAAGGCCTGAGCTTTGCCGATATCCAGCCGATCTACCTGGCGCCGTCCGACGCCCGTGCCGCCTTCGAGAGCGGCAGCGTAGATGCCTGGGCCATCTGGGATCCGTTCTATTCGGCCATCGATCTGGAAGGCAAGGCGCGTCTGCTGGCCAATGGCGAAGGGTTGGGCTTTATCGGCCCGTTCTTCCTGGCTGCGCGGCCCTATGCCGAAGCCAACCCGGCATTCATTCCGCAACTGCTGGAAGAACTCGGCCGCGCCGAGGCACTGACCCGTGATGACAAGGCGGCCAGCATCAGCCTGCTGTCACGCTTCATGGGTCTGCCCGAGGCGGTGATCGAGCGC
This sequence comes from Pseudomonas sp. PA15(2017), assembly GCF_001945395.1. Classification (GTDB taxonomy): domain Bacteria; phylum Pseudomonadota; class Gammaproteobacteria; order Pseudomonadales; family Pseudomonadaceae; genus Aquipseudomonas. The sequence continues at coordinate 129,586 of NZ_MSXV01000007.1, forward strand.
ACCTTCAGCCATCGCCCGCCATCGCCGCCTATCCCGGTCAGTGACGAAATAGTCGCGGCCCAGCAGCGCACCGCCGACCTGTTTCTGGATAACCGCCTGCTGCCCAAGCGCGTCGATGTGCGCAGCGCTGTGTGGAAGCCTTTTTAAACGCCTCGCTGGTGTGGCGGTAGGAGGTAGAAACGGACATCGTTGCTTCACCTGTGGGAACGGGCGGGGACACCCAGTCCATGCCCGTGATTTTTCGCGGGCATGACCCGCCCCCACAGATAGTTACCAGTCCATCCCACGGGAACGATCGACCGCTCCCGCCACCAAGCAGGCGTTAAACCGCCGTCTCCAGCGGCAAGATCAATTTGGCGCTGAAACCGCCGTCTGGGTGGTTGTCCAGTTGCAAGCGACCGCCATGACGTTCTGCTGCGCGGCGGGTGATGGCCAGGCCGAGGCCGTGGCCGGCAGCGCTCTGGCCGGGGGCGCGGAAGAACGGTTCGCCGAGTTGTATCAGGTACTGCTCGGCAACGCCGGGGCCGTGGTCGCGGACCTCCAGGTACACCTCGTCGGTGCGACGAACGAAATTCAGCTCGATAGGCTGTCCCTCGGGGCTGAAGCGCAGGGCGTTGCGCAGCAGGTTGTCCAGCGCCCGTTCGAGCATGTCTGGCCAGCCGGTCAGGTGCATGCCCGGCTGCAGGCTGACATCCAACTGCTGTTCGGGATGGCTGAGCTTGACGTCCTCGCGCAGTTTGCTGGCCAGTTGTGCCAGGTCGATGCTCTGTGCCGAACCCGGCTCTGCATCAAGGCGGGCGAGGGCGAGGATCTCGCTGATCAGGTCTTCGAGGCGATCGCACTCGCGGGCCAGCCGTGGCCAGAGTTCTTCGCGTTCGGCCGGCTCGGCGCGCTCGGCCAAGGCCAGGGCGATGCGCAGGCGGGCCAGGGGCGAGCGCAGTTCGTGGGACACGTCACGCAGCAGCTGGCGCTGGCTGCCGATCAGGTCCTGCAGGCGCGCGCCCATGCGGTTGAAATCGTTGGCCAGCACGCCCAGCTCGTCGCGCCGGCTGGCCAGCCGCGCCAGGCTGTTCTGCTGGTAGGCGGTTTGCCCCAGGTCATGCACTGCGCCGCGCAAGCGGTCCAGTGGACGGGTGATCGACAGGGTCAGCAGTAGGCTGAACAAGGTCAGCACCACCAATGCGATGCCCAGGGCGCTGAGCGGCCACAGCAGGCTGCCGCGGTGCCAGGCGTCCAGTTCGGGGTGCGGAATGCGGTAGATGAACAGGTAGGTTTCACCACTCACCGGGCTGGTGTAGTCGGTGGTCAGACGCCGCCAGGGTAGGTGCTTGTCGCCCCTGTTGCGCTCTTCGAAGGCCGCGGCACGGGGCGGGAAGGTGCCGCGAACCGCCGGCTGGCCGGCTTCGGTCAGCACCTGAGTGTCGATGCGAAAGCGCCGTTTACGCTGTTCCAGCACGTCCTGGGCGGCGCGTGGGCCGTCTTTCTCGAAGACCTGAACCCACTCGGCCGGCAGGTCCTCGAGGCCCGGATGCTGGTTGAGGATCCAGGTGTCCTGATTGAGGGCGCGCCCGAGCAGCATGGAAAGGCCTGCGACCAGGGCGATCGCCAACCAGAAACTGCCGAGAATCCGCCAGAACAATGAGCGCACGAGAAGCTCCTCAAACGACAAAAGCCTGCGCCAGGTGAATGGCGCAGGCGGGTGTGGGGCTGGCCGCGATCACGGCCAGCAACAGACGCCAGGGTCAGCCAGCTTTCTTGTGCTCGGCTTTCCAGGCTTCGAAGGCTTCGCGGTCGGCTTTGCGTTCTTTCATCTTGGCAACCTGCTCGTCGAAGGTCTTCTGCTGCTCGGGCGTCAGCACGGCGCGGATGGCGCTTTGCTGCTTGTCGCGGGACGCCTTGCGCTCGCTTTGCAGAGCCTTCTTGTCAGCCTCGGGCAGTTTGTCCAGATAGCGTTGGGTCAGTTCGCGATCGTTCTTGCGCTGTTCGCCCATCAGTTTGTGAACCTGGCGTTGCTGCTCCTTGCTCAGGTCCAGCTCATGGAACATGCGAGGGCCGGGGCCCGGGCCGCCTGGGCGGTGATCGCCACCGGGGGCGGCCATGGCCAGGGTCGGCAGGGTCATGGCGAGGAGCAGGGCGGTGATGGTCTTGCGCATGGTGTATCTCCTTGTCTCGAAACCGGCCAGTTGCCGGATGTGCCCAGATTAGGGCTTTCAAGGTAAGGCGCAGTCAGCCAAGGTAAAGGCAGGGTAAAGAGCGCTGTCGCTGTGTAAAGCGGCAGGGTATGCATCAAGGCGCGTAGTAATAGCCGCGCCCACGCAGGGCGACCACGCGCGGACGACCATCGGGGTGCGGGCCGATCTTCTTGCGCAGGTTGCTGACGTGCATGTCCAGGCTGCGGTCGTAGAGGGTCAGCTTGCGGCCCAGGGCCAGTTGGGCGAGCGCCTGCTTGTCGACCGGCTCGCCCGGCTGCTTGAGCAGCGCCTCGAGCACCCGGCTTTCGGACAGGGTCAGGACGATTTCCTGGCCCTCTGCGCCCAGCGCCGCCACGCCGCGGGCCGGGCTGAAACGCAGGTCGCCCAGCTCGATCTGGCCGGACGTGGCCGGCGGCAGACTGCGCCGCAGCACGGCGCGCAGGCGGGCGGTCAGCTCGCGGGGGTCGCAGGGCTTGGCCAGGTAATCGTCGGCGCCCAGTTCCAGGCCGAGGATTCGGTCCAGGGGTTCGCCGCGGGCTGAAAGCATCAGCACCGGCAGGTCGGGGTGCTCGCCGCGCAATTGCTTGAGCAGCTCCAGGCCGCTGCCGTCGGGCAGCATCACGTCCAGCACCATGGCGTCAGGGGCGCTCTGTGCCAAGGCCTGGCGCGCGCCCTGGCCATCGTGGCAGGCAGTGACCTGAAACCCTTCCTGGGTCAGCCAACTGGCCAGCAGGTCACAGAGTTCGACGTCGTCGTCGATCAGCAGCAGCTCACTCATGGCGGCGATGACGATTGCCGATCACGGCAGTACGTGCTTGAAAGGTTTGACCACGACGCTGGCGTAGACGCCGGTGGTGCGGAATGGGTCGGCGTTGGCCCAGGTCTCGGCGGCTTCCAGCGATTCGAATTCGGCGACGATCAGGCTGCCGCTGAAGCCCGCCGGGCCCGGGTCGTTGCTGTCGATGGCCGGGTTGGGGCCGGCCAGTACCAGGCGGCCTTCGCTTTTCAGTTGTTCCAGGCGAGCCAGGTGCGCGGGGCGAACGGAGAGGCGAAGCTCGAGGGAGTTTTCCACGTCGGTGGCGATGATGGCGTAAAGCATGTCGATCCTTGTGGGTGAGCCGCGAGAAAAGAGGCGAGAGAACAGCGCGAGAGCGGGCAAGAATCTGCCGGCCACGGCATAATAACAAACATGAATCGTCGGGAAAGCGCCCCTTATGCAGGTTGATCTTCATTGCCACAGCACCGCCTCGGATGGCGCCCTGCCGCCTGCCGAGGTGGTCGCGCGGGCACACGGGCGCGGCGTCACCCTGCTGGCGCTGACCGACCACGACACCCTCGAAGGGCTCGATGAGGCCCGCGCTGCGGCGAGCGAGCTGGGCGTGCAACTGGTCAATGGTATCGAGCTGTCCTGTACCTGGGGCGGCGCGACCATCCATGTGCTGGGCTATGCCTTCGACAGCGACGCGCCGGCCTTGCGCCAGGCCATCGCCGACCTGCACCAGGGGCGCTGGCTGCGTGCCGAGGAGATTTCCCGGCGCCTGGCGCTCAAGGGCATGGAGGGCGCGCTGGAAGGTGCGCGGGCCATTCAGCAGGCCCAGGGTGAAAGCGGCAATGCGCCGGCGCGTCCGCATTTCGCGGAATTTCTGGTCCGTGGTGGCTTCGTCAAGGACCGCGCCGACGCCTTTCGCAAATGGCTGGGCTCCGGCAAGCTCGGCGACGTCAAGCAGCATTGGCCGACGTTAGATGAAACGCTCGAGACGCTGCGCCAGTCCAACGCATGGATCAGCCTTGCCCACCCCTGGCAGTACGACTTCACGCGCAGCAAGCGCCGCAAGCTGGTGGCAGCATTCGCCGCGGCGGGCGGTCACTCGCTGGAAGTCGTCAACGGCATGCAGCCGGCCGAGCAGGTCGGTGGCCTGGCGATCCTGGCGCGAGAGTTCGGCCTGCTGGCCAGTGTCGGCAGCGATTTTCACGCGCCAGGCGACTGGTCGGAGCTGGGTTTGTACCGGCCGCTGCCCGATGACCTTTCCCCGTTATGGACGCGTTTCGGCTGCGCGCCCTCGTACGAAGCCGTTTGAGAGTTGCTAGCCATGAGCCAGTTTTTTCAGATTCACCCGGAAAGTCCCCAGGCCCGTCTGATCAAGCAGGCGGTCGACATCGTCCGCAACGGTGGCGTGGTGGTCTATCCCACCGACTCGTCCTATGCGGTGGGCTGCCAGATGGGCGCCAAGAACGCCATGGAGCGCATCCGGCGCCTGCGTCAGCTCGATGACAAGCACAATTTCACCCTGGTGTGCCGCGACCTGTCGCAGCTCAGCACCTTCGCCAAGGTCGACACCGCCGCCTTTCGACTGCTGAAGAACCACACGCCGGGGCCGTATACCTTCATTCTCAACGCCACCCGCGAAGTGCCGCGCATGCTGCTGCACCCCAAGCGCCGCACCATCGGTCTGCGGGTGCCCAGCCATCCCATCTCCGCGGCATTGCTCGAGGAGCTTGGCGAGCCGATGATGAGCGTCAGCTTGATCCTGCCCGGCGAAGACCTGCCGATGAGCGACCCCTACGAGATGCGCCAGATGCTCGAGCATCAGGTGGACCTGATCATCGACGGTGGCTTCGGCGGCCTTGAGGCCTCCACGGTGATCGGCCTGGTGGACGACGAGCCCGAGGTGATCCGCGTCGGCTGCGGCGACCCATCGCCTTTCGAGTCGCGCTGATCGATGTCGGCCGAGACCATCGACAGCCGGGCCGGCGCCCAGCAGGAGCTGCCATTCGCCATGGTCTATGGCGAGGCGCTCACCGAGCTGCCCGTCGACCTGTACATTCCGCCGGACGCCCTGGAGGTATTCCTCGAGGCCTTCGAAGGCCCGCTGGATCTGCTGCTCTACCTGATCCGCAAGCAGAACATCGACGTGCTGGACATCCCGGTAGCGGAGATCACCCGCCAGTACATGGGCTACGTCGAGCTGATGCACACCGTGCGCCTGGAGCTGGCCGCCGAGTACCTGGTGATGGCGGCCATGCTCGCCGAGATCAAGTCGCGCATGCTGCTGCCGCGCTCGGCCGAGGCCGAAGAAGAGGAAGACGACCCGCGCGCCGAGCTGATTCGCCGCCTGCTCGAATACGAGCGCTTCAAGGCCGCCGCCGAGGGCATCGATGCCCTGCCACGGGTGGGCCGCGACCTCACCGTGCCGCGCGTCGAGGCGCCGCAGGCTAGGGCGCGCAAGCTGCTGCCCACGGTGGAGCTACAGGAACTGCTGGTGTCGATGGCCGAGGTGTTGCGCCGCGCCGACATGTTCGAAAGCCACCAGGTCAGCCGTGAGGCGCTGTCCACCCGCGAGCGCATGAGCGAAGTGCTCGAGCGGCTCAAGGGCGGGGTTTTTGTGCCGTTCGTCGAGCTGTTCACTGCGGAGGAAGGTCGCCTCGGCGTGGTGGTGACCTTCATGGCGATTCTCGAGCTGGTCAAGGAATCGCTGGTCGAGCTGGTGCAGAACGAGGCGTTTGCCGCTGTGCATGTGCGTCTGCGCGTGGCAGGCGTGGAGGAAGAGGGCGAGAGCGCGTTCGAATGAACTGCTAGACTCGCCGCTTTTGCGGCTGCGCGCGGTACGTCCCACCATGAACCTGTCCGATCCCAAGCAACTCTCCACCTTGCTCGAGGGCCTGCTGCTGGCCTCCGGCAAGCCGCTGTCGCTCGAGCGGATCATGGAATTGTTCGAGGAAGCCGAGCGCCCCGAGGCCGATGTGTTTCGCAAGGCGCTGGCGATCCTCGGTGGCAGCTGCAAGGGCCGCGCCTTCGAGCTCAAGGAAGTGGCCTCCGGCTACCGCCTGCAGGTTCGCGACAGCTTCTCGCCCTGGGTCGGCCGTTTGTGGGAAGAGCGCCCGCAGCGCTATTCACGGGCCATGCTCGAGACCCTGGCGCTGATCGCCTACCGCCAGCCCATCACCCGCGGCGAGATCGAGGAGATTCGCGGCGTGGCGGTGAACAGCCAGATCGTCAAGACCCTGCAGGAGCGCGAGTGGATTCGCGTGGTCGGCTACCGCGACGTGCCCGGCCGGCCGGCCATGTTCGCCACCACCAAGGGCTTTCTTGATCACTTCAACCTGAAGAATCTCGACGAGCTGCCGCCTTTGGCCGCGCTGCGCGAGCTGGAGCCCGAGCCAGTGCTGGCCCAGGACGACGATGACCCGGTGGTGCCACAGAGCTTGCAGGCGCGCGCCGATCTGGCCCTGGCGGATGACGACGCCGAGCCCGAAACCGACGCCCAGGCCAATGCCGAGACCAGCTTCGGCTCGCTGCTGGCCGAGCTTGACGCCATGGAGCAGGGCCTGAAAACCGACTTCGACGATCTGGCGCGCGCCGGCGATGAGTCGAACCATGGGGCGCCGGAAACGGTCTCTAACGCTGCGGATGACCCGTCCACCAGCGAGCGCAAAGAAACTTCATGAAAGACCCCTGCATCAGCGTCTGCAAATTCGATGACGGCATCTGCCTCGGTTGCGGGCGCAGCAAGGCGGAAATCAAGACCTGGAAGAAGCTCGACAAGGCCGAACAGCGCCTGGTCGCCGCCGAGGCGGACATGCGCCTGCTGGCCATGGGCTCGAAGGCACGTCGCAAACGCTAGCCGCCGACCGGCGGTCAGGCGCTAGACCGCTCGCCAGCTATGCTCTGCTGCCAGGTGCGTGTCGCGCCTGATCCGCGTATGATGCGCGCCCCTTCGACGACTTGATCGTCCCATCACCAGAAAACACCGGGAGGTGCCCAGATGAGTGAAACCGAAGAATACAGCCCCGCTGGCGAAAAACTGCAGAAGGTCCTGGCGCGCATGGGCCTGGCCTCGCGCCGCGAAATCGAATCCTGGATCACCGCTGGCCGTGTCAAGGTCAACGGCAACGACGCCAGCCTCGGCCAGCGTGTCGACCTGCATGACGCCATCTCCGTGGACGGCCGTTTGTTGCGTCGCGAAGAGGCGACGGAAACCGTGCGTCGCGTGCTGATCTACAACAAGCCCGACGGCGAGATCTGTACCCGCGACGACCCGGAAGGCCGTCCGACCGTGTTCGACCGCCTGCCGCGCCCGAAAGAGGGCCGCTGGATCAATATCGGCCGTCTGGACATCAACACCACCGGCCTGTTGATGTTCACCACCGACGGCGAGCTGGCCAACCGTCTGATGCACCCGTCCTACCAGATGGACCGTGAATACGCCGTGCGCGTACGCGGCGAGGTGGACGAGGAGATGATCGAGCGCCTCAAGGCGGGCGTGATGCTCGAGGACGGCCCGGCCAAGTTCACCGACATCAAGGAAGCGCCAGGTGGTGAGGGTTTCAACCACTGGTACCACTGCGTGGTCATGGAAGGTCGCAACCGCGAAGTACGCCGTTTGTGGGAATCCCAGGGCTTGGTGGTCAGCCGCCTGAAGCGCGTGCGCTTCGGCCCGGTGTTCATGACCTCGGATCTGCCGATGGGCCGCTGGCGCGAAATGGGCCAGCGCGAAGTCGATATCCTCAGCGAAGAAGTCGGCCTCAAGCCGGTCGCCTTGCCGGAGATGAAGGAAAAGACCCGCGACAAGCTCGACCGCCTGCAGCGCAAGGCCGCCAAGCCGGTCGGCCGCGGTGAGCGCCCGGGGCGCGCTTTGCGTCCGGCCAATGGCGGCCCTGCGCAGGGCTCCGGTCGTGGCAGCCGTGCGGAGCAGAGCGAGCGTCCGAGCCGTGCACCGCGCTCGCCGGCTGGGGAGTCGGCCCGCGGTACGCCGGTTGCCGAGCGCCCGCGTGATGTCGGCAAGAAGCCCGGCAAACCGCGTGGCGAATCCGCTGAGCGTGCGCCGCGCCAGCCGGCCGGTGGCGATAATCGCCGCAGCCGCCCGGCAGGCGATGGCCAGCGTCCGGGTTCCGGTCGCGGCAGTCGCAAGCCGCAGTGAAGCGCTGAAGTTTGGCGTAAGCGCAGGGCAACCCCTCGGCAGGTGCGCGCGCAGACCAGTCCTTTAGCCGCGATATTCTGCAAGGGCTCGCGGCTGAAGCCGCTCCTACGCGTGCCGTGCCAGCAGTGCCGAAAAAAGGGCCCCAATCCTCACGGATGGGGCCCTTTTCAATGGGCGGCGATCAGGGTTTTCAGCCTGCCATGGCCAGGCAGTTGCGGCCGCTGCGTTTGGCGCTGTACAGCGCCTTGTCCGCGCGGTTGAGCAAGCCGTCCGCGGACTCGCCAAGTTCCAGGTTGGCACAGCCCAGGCTGATGGACATTTTCACTGGGCGGCCCTGTACCACGCACTGCAGGCCCAGTACCGCTTCGCGCAGACGCTCGCCGACCTGCCTGGCTCCTTCGCCTGGAGTGCCGGACAACAGCACCAGAAACTCTTCGCCGCCATAGCGGAACACCATGTCGATGTTGCGTAGCTGATCCTTGATGGTGGTGGCGACGGCCTTCAGCACTTCGTCGCCGGCGCTGTGGCCGTGCTCATCGTTGATGCTTTTGAAGTGATCGATGTCCAGCATCAGCAGCGACAGCGGCTGGCCGTTGCGACGCGCCAGTTCGATCTCGCGGCCCAGCACCTGATCCATGGCGATGCGGTTGCCGGTGTTGGTCAGCGGGTCGCGCAGCGCGCTCTGGATCGCCACGCGGTAAAGCAGAGCATTGCGCAGCGGATACATGAGGCTGGCCAGCAGGGATTCGAGCTGCGCCAGTTCGTGATCGGAAAAGCGCTGACGCCGCCGGAAAGTCAACTCACCCAGGTACTCGTTCTCGTGGCTGAGGCGGTAGGTCGCCGAGTGATTGGCCTGTTGGCCGTAATCCAGACGCAGGTCGCTGCTCGAGTGCTGATAGCCCAGCGAGTCCACCGGAACCAGGTGCTGCAGTTCGCGGAAGAAGGTAGCGAGGATGCGCTCGGCGTCCAGGCTGGTCTGCAATTGCAGGCCGAGACGCTGGCGCAGCTGCGCCAGGCTGACCGGACGGGTCTGCTCCTTGCGCGGCAAGAGGCCGAGACGCTGCACTTTGGCAGCGTCGAAATCGATGGTGTTTTTCTGGCTGGGTGGGACCATTTTTGTGAACCTCTGGCGCTTCGTTGCAGCTTGCAAGCTACAGAGCTAATTTCGTGCCAGTCTTTTAGGGCCATTTAAAAGCCTTGAGGTTCAACAGGTTGCAGCTAATCGATAGCGGCAGAGGGCCATTGATGGCAATACGCCGCCAGAATCGCGGCAAGCATTTGCCGCTTCGAAAAGGCGTCGCGACAATTTAATGTCGCGGCGCCGATCATGGCTGGAGAGGACGATAAGGCCAGGTGGCGACGACTACTGGGCGTCGAATGCCTGGCCGTTGATGCCTTGGCTGTCCGGCCCCATCAGGTACAGGTAGACCGGCATGATGGCCTCCGGCGTCGGTCGGGTCTGCGGGTCCTCGCCAGGATAAGCCTGGGCGCGCATGTCGGTGCGGGTGCCGCCCGGGTTGACGCTGTTGGCACGAATCGCGGTGATGCCCTCGATTTCGTCGGCCATCACCTGCATCAGTCCTTCGGTGGCGAACTTGGACACCGCATAGGCGCCCCAATAGGCGCGGCCCTTGCGGCCGACGCTGCTGGAGGTGAACACCACCGAGGCATCGGCAGACAGCTTGAGCAGCGGCAGCAGCGTGCTGGTCAGCATGAACATGGCGTTGACGTTGACCTGCATGACGCGCATGAAATTGTCGCCGGACAGCTGTTCCAACGGCGTACGCGGGCCAATGATCGAGGCGTTGTGGAGCAGGCCGTCGAGCTTGCCGAAGGCTTTCTCGACCGTCGCCGCCAGCTCGTCGTACTGATGCGGCAGGGCGGTTTCCAGGTCGAACGGAATCACCACCGGCTGTGGGTGGCCCGCCTGCTCGATGGCGTCATAGGTACGCGCCAGGTTCTCCTCGTTCTTGCCCAACAGCAGCACGGTGGCGCCGTGGGCCGCATAGGTGCGCGCTGCGGCGGCGCCGATCCCGCGGCCGGCGCCGGTCACCAGGATCACGCGATCCTTGAGCAGGTCGGGGCGGGCGCTGTAATCGAACATGGCAACAGTCCTCTGGTTTTCGAAGGGGTGAACAGAATGGGGCCCGCCGACAAGGCGGCGGGCTCATTTTAGGCGGGGGTGCTCAGCGCTTGCTGATCGGCGTCATGACGGAGGCAACGATTCAGCAGCCGCACAGCGCCTGATCGAGCACCTTGCGCAGTTCCAGCGGATGGTCGACGACCACGTCGGCGCCCCAGTGACGGGGATTGTCGTCGGGGTGGATGTAGCCGTAGGTGACCGCCGCGGTCTTGGTGCCGGCGTCGCGGCCGGACTCGATGTCGCGCAGGTCGTCGCCGACGAACAGCACGCTGGCCGGGTCAAGCTTGAGGGTCGAGCAGGCCAGGATCATCGGCTCCGGATCGGGCTTGCTGCGGGTCACGTGATCCGGGCAGATCAGGATCGAGGAGCGCTCGGCCAGGCCCAGGCGCTGCATGATCGGCTCGGCGAAACGCAGCGGCTTGTTGGTCACCACGCCCCAGATCAGCTTGGCCCGTTCGATTTCCTCGAGCAGCGCCTCGATGCCTTCGTAGGGGCGGGTCAGCACTGCGCAGTGATCCTGGTAGCGCTCCAGAAACTCCAGGCGCAAGGCTTCGAAGTCCGGGCTCATCGGGTCGATGTCGAAGGCGTTGAGGATCATCGCCCGGGCGCCGCCGGAGACGTGATCGCGAATCAGCTTCTCCGCTACCGGCGGCAGGCCGCGTTCGGCGCGCATGACCTGGCAGATGGCGATAAAGTCCGGCGCGCTGTCGAGCAGCGTGCCATCCATGTCGAAAAGAACCGCGCGCAAGCGCATCAGGCCTCCTTGGGATTCGAGTCATAGCGTTGGCATGTGCCCACATTGGCGTAGGCAAATGGCGTAGGCCGCATGTTGCCAGTTTCCGTTGCCGATTGGGGCGGCGTTCTCCCACTGTATGTCACTTTGTCGCAGCGTGCAGCCGCTCAGCTCATCAGGCTTACCTGGGCGGCGACGATGCGCCATTGACCATCCAGCTTCACCCAGCTCTGCTGCTGGCGGCCGATGCGCTCGCTGCCCGCGCGGGTGAATTCGGTGCTGCACACCGCGAAGTTCTCGCCGTAGGTGGTGATGACCGTGTTGTGCAATTCGCGGTGCAGGCCGGCGGTTGGTCGCGCGGCGCGAAAGGCGCGGATCTCGTCGATGCCATAGAGGTTTTCGGAGGCGCCGAGGCGCACGGTGCGCGGGTCGTGCCAGAACAGCTCGTCGAGCACGGCGATATCGTTGCTGACCAACGCCCGTTCGTAGCGCTGGAAGGCCGCGGTGACTTCAGCGTGCACGGCGGGCAGGTCTATCTGTTCAGGGCTCATGCATTCACTCCAGGTTCACGGCTTGGGCTTGCGCGATGCCCAGGCGCTCCAGCGCTGCGGCCGCGCGCAGGCAGGCGTCTTCGCGGAAGGGCGCGGCGATCAGTTGCACGCCGATCGGCAGGCCGGCGGCGGTACGCAGCGGCACGCTGACCACCGGCAGGCCAAGGAAGGAAATCGGCTGCGCCAGCATGCCCATGCTGGCGCGGGTCGGCAGATCGACGCCGTTGATACGCAGGGTCGCCTGGCCGATAGGTGTCGCGCTGGTGGGCGTCGCCGGGGCGATCAGCACGTCGATATCGTTGAACAGCGGCAGTACCTGGTTCTGGAAATGCCGCCGGAAACGCTGCGCCTGAACGTACCAGGCGGCGGGAATCATCGCGCCGGCCAGCAGACGTTCGCGCGACAGCGGCTCGAACACCTCCGGTGAGCTGCGCAGTGCCGGCAGGTAGGCATTGCCGCCCTCGCTGGCGCTGATGATGAACGCCGAGGTGCGGGCCAGTTCGGCGTCGGCCAGGGTGACCTCCTCGCTGGCGTTCAGGGCCTTGGCGGCCCGGGCCACGGCGTCACGGGCGCTGTCGTCGCACCACTGCTGGAAGTAGCCGCCCAGCACGCCGACGCGCAGGCCACCCAGATCCTGCTCGAGAAGCTCCGATACGGCTTGCGGCGGCTGGCTGGCCTGGAAACCGTCCGCCGGATCATGGCCCTGCAGTGCGTCGTAGACGGCGGCAAGGTCGGCGGTGCTGCGCGCCAGCGGCCCGATATGGTCGAGGCTGCCCACGAACGGATGCGAGCCGCTGCGCGACAGCCTGCCAAAGGTGGGCTTGAGGCCGAAGATTCCGCAGAGCGAGGCGGGCACGCGAATGGAGCCGTTGGTGTCGCTGCCCAGGGAGAAGTTCACCAGGCCGGCTGCGACCGCCGCTGCCGAGCCGCCGGAGGAGCCACCGGCGATGCGTGACAGGTCGTGGGGGTTGCGGGTCGCGCCGAAGTGGGTGTTTTCCGTGGTGAACCCGTAGGCGTAGGCATCCATGTTCAGCATCCCCGAGAGCAGGGCGCCGCTGGCGGACAGCTGGCGCACGGCCCAGGCGTCGGCCTGTGCGGCCGGTCGGTTCTGAAACAGCTGGGCGCCGGCCAGGGTCGGAAAGCCGGCGACGTCGAACAGGTTCTTCGCCCCATAGGGCACCGCCGCCAGGGCGGGCAGGGGCGAGCCTTCGTGGCGCAGGCGGTCCAGCCGCTCGGCTTCCTCGCGCATGCGCTGGTGGGTGATCTGCGTCCAGGCATTGATTGCCGGGTTATGGCGGTCGATGGCCGCCAGGCTGTGCTCGGTGATTTCTCGTGCGCTGAGCTCGCCCGCTGCCAGGGCCGTTCGGATTTCGTCGATGGAGAGCAGGGCGGGATTCATGCGTGGTAAACCCCCGCGACTTCCAGTCGATCATCGAGCGCAAAGGCCATCAGTGGTTCGGCCATGGCGGCGATGCGGCTGAACTGAGTGAGCAGCTCCTGACGCCGCGCGTCGTCCAGCTCCAGGGCCAGAACCTGTTCCATCTGGGCGACATAGGCGGCCCAGTCGGGCGTGATCGGTGGCATGGTGGTCTCCTTGCGAAGTGACGGCTCTAGGCCACGAGTGCGGTGGAATGAATTGCCGCGGGGCGATTTCAGCAGGTGGGCAGTTTCTATATCATCGGTCGAATGAAACGAAAGTTACAAGGCGCCTTCCATGACTCGACTCGATGAACGTCTGCGCAGCCACTATGCACAGCTCGCGCCACAGGAGCAGCGCATCGCTGACTTCGTGCTCGATCATTACGATGATCTGGTCAGCTACAACAGCGCCGAGCTGGCGCGGCTCGCCGGGGTCTCCAAGGCCACCGTGAGCCGGTTGTTCAAGCGCCTGGGCTACGAGAAATACAAGGACATGCGCGATGAGCAGCGCAGCCTGCGCCAGAGCGGCATGCCGGTGGCTGACAACCGTGACGTGGTGCAGGGCAACACCTTGCTGGCCCGCCATTACAAACAGGAAATGGCCAACCTCACCCAGTGGGTCAATGCCATCGAGGCCGAGTCGTTCGGCGAGGTGGTTCGGGCGCTGGGCAACAGCAGGCGCGTCTTCGTCGTGGGCCTGCGCAACGCTTTTCCCGTGGCGCTGCACATGCGCCAGCAACTGCTGCAGGTGCGCAGTGCGGTGCAGGTGCTGCCCCAGCCAGGGCAGACGCTGGCCGAGGAGCTGGTCGACCTGACGGCCGACGATCTGGTGGTGGTGTTCGGGTTCAGGCGCCGCCCGCGAATCATCCGCCCGCTCCTGCAAGCCCTGCAGGCCCAGCAGGTACCGACCCTGGTGATCTGCGAGCCGCAGGCCCAGGGCGTCATCGCGCTCGCCAGCTGGCACCTGTGCGCGCCGCTGGATAGCGTGTCGGCATTCGACAGTTATTCCAGCGCCAACAGCCTGATCAACCTGCTGGTCAACGCACTGCTGCACGAGCGATTGACCGAGGGGCGTCAACGCATTCACCAGATCGCCGGGCTCTACGGCCAACTGGACGAATTGGAACAGCGTTAGTGCGCCTTTGTGGTGCGAAGCAGTATGAGGGCGCCAGATGGCGCCCTTTTTTGTGGCGTTCTATGCATGTGTTTCGCCTCTTTATCGTGCTCATTAAGCGGTAGCACTCCCTCGCAATGTCCTCGATGGTTGGCTTGCCGGGCCGGTCTGGCAGGCGTTGCCCGGAAAAAGCATGGCCAGAAAATGCGCTGGCACGTTGGTTGCAAATTTGAAAATAACGAATCTTTCGTTTCATGACTGACGATGATGGGGTGAAGCCGATGAAGAAGGGATTGATCGCATTACTGACCGCTGGGCTGCTGCTGACCCAGGCAACCACTGTGCTGGCGGACCAGCTGCAAGAGATCGAAAAACGCGGGGTGATCCGCATCGCCGTACCGCAGGATTTCCCGCCGTTTGGCTCGGTGGGCACGGACCTGCAACCCCAGGGCTACGACATCGACATGGCCAAGTACCTGGCCAAGGAGATGAAACTTAAATTGCAGCTGGTGCCGGTCACCAGCGCCAACCGGGTGCCGTACCTGCAGACCGACAAGGTCGACCTGGTGATCTCCAGCCTGGGCAAGAACGCCGAGCGTGAGCAGGTGATCGATTTCAGCGCCGCGTACGCGCCGTTCTTCCTTGGTGTGTTCGGTGCCAAGGACGCCGCCCTGGCGAAGGCCGACGAGCTGGTCGGCAAGTCGATTGGCGTGACCCGCGGCGCCGTGGAAGACATGGTGCTCACCGAGGTGGCGCCGAAGGGGGCTGAGGTCAAGCGCTACGAGGACAACAACACCACGCTGTCGGCCTATCTGTCCGGGCAGGTGGAGTTCGTCGCCACCGGCAACCTGGTGGTCGCGGCCATCGAGCGCCAGAACGCGGCCCGTGCTCCGGTGGCCAAGTTCATGCTCAAGGATTCGCCGTGCTACATCGGCCTACGCAAGGGTGAGGCGGCGCTGAAAGCCAAGGTCGATGCACTGATCGAACAGGCCAAGGCAGACGGCACGCTCAACGGCCTTTCCGAGCAATGGCTGAAGGCACCACTGCCCGAGAACCTGGGCGCGTAAGGGCTGATCGATGATGGCGCAGCTGAACTTTTCCGCTCTATGGCCCTACTGGCCGGAGCTGCTGTCCGGTCTCTGGGTGACCATTCAGCTCACGGTGATGGCGACCGTGGGCGGCGTGGGCCTGGGCATTCTCGGTGCGGCCCTGCGCAGCGGCCGGCCGAGCGTGCTGAGCCGCCTGTGGGGCGTCTACGTCGAGCTGATTCGCAACACGCCGTTCGTGGTGCAGCTATTCTTCATCGTCTTCGGCCTGCCCAACCTGGGTGTGAAGCTGACGGCGGGCGAGGCGGCGCTGCTGGCCATGCTGATCAACCTGGGCGCCTACAGCACCGAGATCATCCGCGCCGGCATCCAGGTCACGCCCCGTGGCCAGTGGGAGGCCGGTCGCGTGCTGGGCCTGAGCCGCACGCAGACTTTCGTGCGTGTGGTGCTGCCGCCATCGCTCAAGCGCATTTATCCGGCGCTGGTCAGCCAGTGCATCATCGTCATGCTCGGTTCCTCGGTGGTTTCCCAGGTTTCCCACGAGGAGCTGACCTTCGCGGCCAACCTGATCCAGTCACGCACCTTCCTGAGTTTCGAGGTTTACCTGGTGACCACGCTGATGTACCTGGCGCTGTCCATCGCCATGCGCCAGCTGCTGTTGGCGGCCGGCCGCAAGTGGTTTGGAGAGCAGCCATGATGACCACCTTCACCGACTGGGACATCCTGCGCAATCTGCTCCTGGCTGCGCGCTGGACCGTTCTGCTGTCTCTGACCGCATTCATCGGCGGCACCCTGGTGGCCATTCCCCTGGTGATGGCGCGGCTGTCCAAGCGCGCCTGGCCGCACTGGCTGATTCGCGGCTATACCGAACTGTTCCAGGGGACGCCGCTGCTCATGCAGCTGTTCCTGGCATTCTTCGGCGTGGCCCTGCTGGGCATCGACGTGTCGCCCTGGACGGCCGCCTCGCTGGCGCTGACCTTCTACACCAGCGCGTTTCTGGTGGATATCTGGCACGGCAGCATCCGCGCGCTGCCCCGCGGTCAGTGGGAAGCCTGTCGCTGCCTGGGGCTGGATGTCGGGCAGACGCTGTTTCGCGTCATCCTGCCCCAGGCGCTGCGCATCGGCATCGCGCCTACCGTGGGCTTCGCCGTCCAGGTGATCAAGGGCACCGCGCTGGCGTCGATCATCGGTTTCGTCGAGCTGACCAAGGCCGGCACCATCCTCAACAACGTCACCTACGAGCCATTCAAGGTGTTCGGTCTGGTGGCGCTGGGCTACTTCCTGATGTGTTATCCGCTGTCGCGTTACAGCCAGTATCTGGAGAAGAAATTCAATGCCGCTCATCACCATTGATCAGGTACAGAAGTACTACGGCGACAACCACGTGCTCAAAGGCGTCGATCTCGATATCGAGGTGGGCGAGGTGGTGTCGATCATCGGCCGCAGCGGCTCGGGCAAGAGCACCTTGCTGCGCTGCATCAATGGCCTGGAGGGCTATCAGGACGGCAGCATCAAGCTCGGCGGCATGACCGTCACCGACCGCGATTCCCAGGCGCGGGAAATCAGCCGCTCGGTGGGCATGGTGTTCCAGAGCTTCAACCTGTTCCCGCACATGACCGCCCGTGAGAACGTCATGCTGGCGCCGCGTCGCGTGCTTAAGAAGAGCGAGGCCGAGTGCCGTGAGCTGGCGGCACGCATGCTCGAGAAAGTGGGCCTCGGTGATCGCCTGGACTATTACCCGGCGAGCCTTTCCGGCGGCCAGCAGCAGCGCGTCGCCATCGCCCGTGCGCTGGCCATGTCGCCCAAGGTGCTGCTGTGCGACGAAATCACTTCGGCGCTGGACCCGGAGCTGGTCGGCGAGGTGCTCAAGGTGCTCGAACAATTGGCCAAGGAGGGCATGACCCTGATCCTGGTTACCCACGAAATGAATTTCGCCCAGGAAGTGGGTGACCGCGTGGTGTTCATGCATCAGGGCCGCGTGTGGGAACAAGGCCCCAGCCGCGAGCTGTTCGCCAACCCACAGAGCGCCGAACTCAAGCAATTCATCTCGTCCGTACGCGGACTGAACTGAGCTTCACCAGAGCGAGAAAACCAGATGAACACGACTTTCCTGCCCGTCAATCCGCCCCAGCGCCTGCTCATGGGCCCCGGCCCGATCAATGCCGACCCGCGGGTGCTGCGCGCCATGTCCAGCCAGTTGATCGGCCAGTACGACCCGGCCATGACCGGCTACATGAACGAAGTGATGGCCCTCTATCGCGGCGTGTTCCGCAGCGCCAATGCCGCCACCTTGCTGGTCGACGGCACCTCGCGCGCCGGCATCGAGGCCATCCTGGTGTCGGCGATTCGCCCGGGTGACAGGGTGCTGGTGCCGGTATTCGGTCGTTTCGGCCATCTGCTCTGCGAAATTGCCCGACGCTGCCGCGCCGAGGTGCACAGCATCGAGGTGCCGTGGGGCGAAGTGTTCAGCGCGCAGCAGATCGAGGATGCCATCAAGCAGGTCAAGCCGCGCCTGCTGCTCACCGTGCAGGGCGACACCTCGACCACCCTGCTGCAGCCGCTGGCCGAGCTGGGCGAAATTTGCCGCCGCCACGGCGTGCTGTTCTACACCGACGCCACCGCCTCCCTGGGCGGTAACGCCCTGGAAGCCGACGCCTGGGGGCTGGATGCGGTCTCCGCCGGCCTGCAGAAATGCCTGGGCGGGCCATCCGGCACCGCGCCGATCACCCTGAGCGCGGCGATGGTCGAGGTGATCCGCCGCCGCGCCCACGTCGAGGCCGGCATCCGCACCGAGGCCCATCGCGACGGTGAGGACGAGATGATCTACTCCAACTATTTCGACCTCGGCATGATCCTCGACTACTGGGGGCCCGAGCGCCTCAACCACCACACCGAAGCCACCTCGGCGCTGTTCGGCGCCCGCGAATGCGCGCGGGTGCTGCTCGAAGAAGGCCTGGACGCCGCCATCGCCCGCCACAAGCTGCACGGCGATGCGCTGCTCAAGGGCATTCAGGGTATGGGCCTGGAGACCTTCGGCAATCTCGAGCACAAGATGAACAACGTGCTGGGCGTGGTGATTCCGGAAGGTGTGCATGGCGAGCAGGTGCGCCAGATACTGCTGCAGGACTTCGGTATCGAGATCGGCACCTCCTTCGGGCCGCTGGCCGGCAAGATCTGGCGCATCGGCACCATGGGCTACAACGCCCGCAAGGACTGCGTGATGCAAACCCTCACCGCCCTGGAGGCGGTGCTCAACCGCCTCGGCCTGCGCACCACCCAGGGCGCGGCCCTGCAGGCGGCCTGGGATCACTACGGCGAGCGCTGCTGATGGGGGCCCGGGACCATCGACAGGCCGCGGCGCGGGTCATGGCGCGCTGCGACGAACTGGCGGCGATCAGCGAGTCCGCCGAGGGCCTGACCCGGGTGTACCTGTCGCCCGAGCACCAACGCGCCAATGCCCTGGTGGGCGAGTGGATGCAAGCGGCCGGCATGCGCACCTGGCAGGATGCCGTCGGTAATATCTGTGGCCGTTACGAAGGCCAGCGTGCTGGTGCCCAGGCGCTGCTGCTCGGCTCGCACCTGGACACCGTGCGCAATGCCGGCCGCTACGACGGCATGCTCGGGGTGATCGCCGCCATCGAAGTGGTACAGCGTTTTCACGACCTCGGCATACGCCTGCCGCTGGCCATCGAGATCGTCGGCTTCGCCGACGAGGAGGGCACGCGCTTCGGCATCACCCTGCTGGGCAGCCGCGGCCTGACCGGCAGTTGGCCGCAGGAGTGGCTCGCCCAGGCCGACGCGGATGGCGTCAGCGTCGCCCAGGCGATGGCAGCCTGGGGGCTCGATGGGGAGGCTATCGCCAGCGCCGCCCGTCCGGCCGGGGATTTCGCAGCCTATCTGGAGCTGCATATCGAGCAGGGCCCGTGCCTGGAGCGTGAGGCGCTGGCGCTGGGCGTGGTCACGGCCATCAATGGCGCGCGCCGGCTCAACTGCCGTTTCGTCGGTCAGGCCGGGCATGCCGGCACGGTGCCGATGAGTCATCGCCAGGACGCCCTGGCCGCCGCCGCGCAGTGGATGGTGGCGATCGAGACCCGGACCCGGCAGCATGGCCCGCAACTGGTGGCCACCGTGGGCTGCCTGCAGTGCCATCCGGGGGCAGTGAACGTCATTCCGGGGGAGGTCGAATTGACCCTGGATGTCCGTGGTCCCGAGGATCGCGCCCTGGCCGAACTGCTCGATGACCTGCTTGGCGAGGGCGAGGCCATCGCCCGGCAGCGTGGGCTACGCTTCGCTGCCAGCCAGTATTACGGCATTTGCGCGACCCGCTGCGACGCCGCCATGCAGGCGTCGCTGGCGCAGGTATTGAATGAGGTGCAGGGGCGCAGCCTGTCGCTGCCCAGTGGCGCCGGCCATGATGCCATCGCCATGGCCGAGTGCTGGCCGGTCGGCATGCTGTTCGTGCGTTGTGCAGGTGGCATCAGCCATAACCCGGCGGAGGCGGTTGCAGTCGAGGATGTGGGCCTGGCGGTCGACGCCTACGCGCGCTGGGTGCAGGCGCTGGCCGAGAGGCCGCTTGTGGCGGCCTGAGGGAGGCGGTCAGCGCTCAATCGGCCTTGCGGGTGTGCACCATGTAGTTGACGTCGACGTCGTTGGCCAGCTTGTAGTGCTTGGTCAGCGGGTTGTAGGTCAGGCCGATGATGTCCTTGACCTCCAGGCCGGCCTGGCGGCTCCAGGCCCCCAGCTCGGATGGGCGGATGAACTTCTTGAAATCGTGGGTGCCGCGCGGCAGCAAGCGCAGGATGTACTCGGCGCCGATCACCGCGAACAGGTAGGCCTTGGGGTTGCGGTTGATGGTGGAGAAGAACACCTGGCCGCCGGGTTTGACCAGCTTGTGGCAGGCACGAATCACCGAGGACGGATCCGGTACGTGTTCGAGCATTTCCAGGCAGGTGACCACGTCGAACTGGCCGGGCATTTCTTCGGCCATGGCTTCGGCGGTGATCTGCCGGTAATCCACTTCCACGCCCGACTCAAGCTGGTGCAGGCGGGCCACGGCCAGCGGCGCCTCACCCATGTCGATACCGGTCACGCTGGCACCGCGCTGGGCCATGGCCTCGCTGAGAATGCCGCCGCCGCAGCCGACGTCGAGCACCTTCTTGCCGGCCAGCCCGGCGCGCTCGTCGATCCAGTTGACGCGCAGCGGATTGATCTCGTGCAGCGGCTTGAACTCGCTCTCCTTGTCCCACCAGCGATGGGCGAGGGCTTCGAATTTGGCGATTTCAGCGTGGTCGACGTTGCTCATGGTTTTCCCTGAATAAAGCGAATGCGTATGACAGGACGCGCAGGGCGTCCATGTTGCCAGCTCTGCGCGGCGCGTTGCTGGCCTGTAATGTGTGACAGTTTGCCGTACTTCTTGATCAATGTGCCGGACGCCCGGCAATCGGACGCCGTAAAAACTACCTGCGTTGTCATCACTGCGTTAAAAACAGGCTGGATTGCCAGCCCAGTCGGAAAGCCGCTTGCGGCTAACGCGCTTCAGCGCGGCCCGAAGGGCGAGCGAAGCGAGTAATGCTCATTTACAGTACGTAAAGTCGAGCGCGACCCCGGCCGCTTTCTCGCCTGTTTTTGCGGGGCCGCCCCGGTCTTGTGCTGACGGCCTCGGCAACGTTTTTATCGGTGTCCTATCTTCGCGCCCCACTGTTGCGTATTGGCGATGATTCGCGCTTCGTCCAGGCGCGTCAGGCGGCCTTCGTTGAGCAGCGGCTTGCCGGCCACCCAGAGGTGCTCCACGCAGTGCCGCGAGGTGGCATAGATCAGCTGGGAAACCGGATCGTACACCGGCTGCTGGGCGAGGCCGCGCAGGTCGAAGGCGACGATGTCGGCGGCCTTGCCCAGCTCCAGCGAGCCGATCTCGCCTTCCAGGCCCAAGGCACGGGCGCCGTTGAGGGTCGCCATGCGCAACGCGCGGTGGGCATCCAGCGCGCTGGCCGAGCCGGCCACGGCCTTGGCCAGCAGGGCGGCCGTGCGGGTTTCGCCGAGCAGATCGAGGTCGTTGTTGCTGGCTGCGCCGTCGGTGCCGATGGCCACGTTGACGCCGGCCTGCCAGAGTTTCTCGACCGGGCAGAAGCCGCTGGCCAGCTTGAGGTTGGATTCCGGGCAGTGGATCACGCTGCTGTTGGTGGCCACCAGCAGGGCGATGTCTTCGTCGTCGATCTGCGTCATGTGCACGGCCTGGAAGCGCGGGCCCAGCAGGCCCAGGCGGTTCAGCCGCGCCAGCGGGCGCTCGCCGTGGTGCTCCAGGCTCTGTTGCACTTCGAAGGCGGTTTCATGGACGTGCATGTGGATGCCGGCGTCCACTTCCTCGGCGAGGATGCGCAGTTTTTCCAGGTTGGCATCGCTGACCGTGTAGGGCGCATGGGGGCCGAAGGCGACGCTGATGCGCGGGTGGTGCTTCATGTCGTCGAACAGCGTCACGCCCTTGCGCAGCGCCTCGTCGGCATCCCGGGCGCCGGGGATGGCGAAGTCCAGCACCGGAATGCTGATCTGCGCGCGCATGCCGCTGGCGTGTACCCGCTCGCAGGCCATCTCGGGAAAGAAGTACATGTCGGCGAAGCAGCTGATGCCGCTCTTTATCTGTTCGGCGATGGCCAGCTCGGTGCCGTCCTGCACGAACTGCTCATCGACCCACTTGGCTTCCGCCGGCCAGATGTGTTTCTCCAGCCAGGTCATCAGCGGCAGGTCATCGGCCAGGCCACGGAACAGGGTCATGGCGGCATGCCCGTGGGCATTGACCAAGCCGGGGGTCAGCAGGCGGCCTGGCAGTTCGCGAATTTCCGTCGCACCCTGGCGCAGGGCCTCGGCGCGTGGGGCGATCAGGGCGATGCGGCCATCGCGGATGCCCAGGCCATGCTCGTGGAGCACCACGCCGGCAGGCTCGACCGGTACCAGCCAGGTGGGCAGCAATAAGAGGTCGAGCGGGGCGTCGGCCATGGGTGGGTTCCGTGAGCGAAAACGCTGAGTCTATAGAGGAATGCCGCGGTCTTGAAGGTGCGCGGCGTGCGGCCGGTTGCTTGCCCGGCGTATACTGGCCGGCTTTCTAGGATGGAGTAGGTGATGCGCGAGCGTTTGCTGGCTGCCGAACAGGTCGTGGGGTTCGTCTGGCGCGAGGGGGCGCTGCACGTGCTCGATCAGCGCCGCTTGCCCGGCGAGCAGGTCTGGCACGCCTGTCACTCGGTAGCGGCGGTGGCCGCCATGCTGGCCGAGGGTGCGCTGCCGGGCGTTGCCGCGCAGGTGATCTGCAGTGGTTATGGGTTGGTGCTGGGCGCCCGACAGCGCGCGGACGAGGGCGCCGACTGGCGCGCCGGGCTGCAGGTCGATATCGACGCCTTGTGCGCAGCCGGCTTGCCGTTCGAGGAAGGCGAACGCCTGCTGGCCCGCATGCAGCAGCGCCTGGCGACCCTCAAGCCTGGCACCCAGGCCTTGGCCGTGCTGGAGGATGAAGCCGGCGGCGCACACCTGCGTGATCGCGAAGCCAATCTGGCCATGGCCCAGCTGGGTGTGGAGCTGATCCGCGGCTTCCAGGGCAACCTGCAGAACCTGCTGAGCATCGGCAATGCTGGCGCGATGGCTGGCGGTGGCATCGGTACGGCCCTCGGCGTGATGCGCGCGGCGCAGCTCGAAGGGTTGCTGGAACGCTGCTACCTGGGTGAAAGCCGGCCGTTCCTGCAGGGCGCACGCCTGGCTGCCTGGGAGCTGCATCAGGAAGGTATCGCCGTGGCGTTGAGCGCCGATGCGGCGCTCGCCCATGTCATGAAGGAGCGCGGCATTACCTGGGCCATCGTCGGCGCCGAGCGGATCGCCGCCAATGGCGACGTGCTGGGCGTGATCGGCACCTATCAGCTGGCCGTGGCGGCCATGCACCATGGCGTGCGGCTGATGGTGGTGGCGCCGAGCGCGGTCATCGACCTGCAGCAGGACAGCGGTGAGGAGAGTTTTCACGACCTCGGCCACGGCCCGCTGGCCTATTCGCCCCGCGAGCGCATCAAGGGCGTCGACCACGTGGCGCCGCGCCATGACGTGACCCCCGCCGATCTGGTGGATTTTCTGGTCACCGAGCGTGGGGTGGTCGAGCGCCCGGATGCCGCCAAGCTCAGCCAGCTGATGTGTCGCAAGCGGCTGCATTGAGCGCCTGGCTACATGAGCTGCGGGGATAGGTGCAGGGCGCGCTTTGTGGTAAGCTCCGGCAGTTTTCAGGGGCACCGCCTGCGGCTGCCGTCACTGCTCGAATGCATGACATAACGTATTGATTTGTCGTGAGTCGTCGCTGGCCTGATGCCATCGCGACGCGCTTCGCCAGGCTCCAGATGAGCCGGGCGGAGTTTCATCAGAAAAAAGGAATCAGGCTACTCATGGGCGAACTGGCCAAAGAAATCCTCCCGGTCAACATCGAAGATGAACTGAAACAGTCGTACCTCGACTACGCCATGAGCGTGATCGTCGGGCGTGCCTTGCCGGATGCGCGCGACGGCCTCAAGCCCGTGCATCGCCGGGTGCTGTTCGCCATGAGCGAGCTGGGCAACGACTGGAACAAGCCCTACAAGAAATCCGCCCGTGTGGTCGGTGACGTGATCGGTAAATATCACCCGCACGGTGATACCGCCGTCTACGACACCATCGTACGGATGGCGCAGCCATTCTCGCTGCGCTACCTGCTGGTCGACGGCCAGGGCAACTTCGGTTCGGTGGACGGCGACAACGCCGCGGCCATGCGATACACCGAAGTGCGCATGACCAAGCTGGCGCACGAGCTGTTGGCCGACCTGCACAAGGAAACCGTCGACTGGGTGCCCAACTACGACGGTACCGAGCAGATCCCGGCGGTCATGCCGACCAAGATCCCCAACCTGCTGGTCAACGGTTCCAGCGGTATCGCCGTGGGCATGGCCACCAACATCCCGCCGCACAACCTGGGCGAAGTGATCGATGGCTGCCTGGCGCTGATCGACAACCCGGAGCTGACCGTCGATGAGCTGATGCAGTACATCCCCGGGCCGGACTTCCCGACCGCGGGCATCATCAACGGCCGCGCCGGTATCGTCGAAGCCTACCGCACCGGCCGTGGGCGGATCTACATCCGTGCCCGCGCCGAAGTCGAAGACATCGACAAGGTCGGCGGTCGCCAGCAGATCGTCGTCACCGAGCTGCCGTACCAGCTGAACAAGGCCCGCCTGATCGAGAAGATCGCCGAGCTGGTCAAGGAGAAGAAGCTCGAAGGCATCACCGAGCTGCGCGACGAGTCCGACAAGGACGGCATGCGCGTGGTCATCGAGCTGCGCCGCGGCGAAGTGCCCGAGGTGATCCTCAACAACCTGTACGCCCAGACCCAGATGCAGAGCGTGTTCGGCATCAACGTGGTGGCGCTGATCGACGGCCAGCCGAAGATCCTCAACCTCAAGGACATGCTCGATGCCTTCATCCTGCACCGTCGTGAGGTGGTCACTCGCCGTACCGTATTCGAACTGCGCAAGGCCCGTGAGCGTGGCCACATCCTCGAAGGTCAGGCGGTCGCGCTCTCCAACATCGACCCGGTCATCGCCCTGATCAAGGCCTCGCCGACGCCGTCCGAAGCCAAGGAAGCGCTGATTTCCACCGCCTGGGAATCCACCGCCGTGGAAGCCATGGTCGAGCGCGCCGGTGCCGATTCCTGCCGCCCGGAAGGTCTCGATGCGCAATACGGCCTGCGCGACGGCAAGTACTACCTGTCGCCGGAACAGGCCCAGGCGATCCTCGACCTGCGCCTGCATCGCCTGACCGGCCTGGAGCACGAGAAGCTGCTGGCCGAGTATCAGGAGATCCTCAACCAGATCGGCGAGCTGATCCGCATCCTGACCAGCGCCGTGCGCCTGATGGAAGTGATTCGCGAGGAGATGGAAGCGGTCAAGGCCGAGTTCGGCGACAAGCGTCGTACCGAAATTCTCGATTCGCGTCTGGACCTGACCCTGGGTGACATGATCCCGGAAGAAGAGCGCGTGGTGACCATCTCCCACGGCGGCTACGCCAAGACCCAGCCGCTGACCGCCTAC
Source organism: Pseudomonas sp. PA15(2017) (assembly GCF_001945395.1). GTDB lineage: Bacteria > Pseudomonadota > Gammaproteobacteria > Pseudomonadales > Pseudomonadaceae > Aquipseudomonas. The sequence goes on from NZ_MSXV01000007.1 coordinate 154,784, forward strand.
CAGGCCCAGCGCCGCGGCGGCAAGGGCAAATCGGCCACCGGCATCAAGGACGAGGATTACATCGCCCACCTGCTGGTCGCCAACAGCCACGCCACGCTGCTGCTGTTCTCCAGCAAGGGCAAGGTGTACTGGCTGAAAACCTACGAAATTCCCGAAGCGTCCCGTGCCGCCCGCGGCCGCCCATTGGTCAACCTGCTGCCGCTGGAAGAGGGTGAATACATCACCACCATGCTGCAGATCGACCTCGAAGCCCTGCAGCAGCAGGCCGGCGCCGATGACGTGGACGACAGCGACGACGCCGTGCTCGAAGGCGAGATCGTCGAAGCCGAGGAAGTGGTCGAAGCCGCCGAGGTCGAGGAAGTCGAAGGCGAGACCGCCGAGCTGGTGGCCGAGCCGACTGGCGCCTACATCTTCATGGCCACCGCCTCCGGTACCGTGAAGAAAACCCCGCTGGTGCAGTTCAGCCGCCCGCGTTCCAACGGCCTGATCGCCCTGAAACTGAAGGAAGGCGACACCCTGATCGCCGCCGCCATCACCGACGGTGCCAAGGAAGTCATGCTGTTCTCCAGCGCCGGCAAGGTGATCCGTTTCGCCGAGAGCGTGGTGCGCGTCATGGGCCGTGGTGCCCGTGGTATCCGCGGCATGCGTATCGGCAAGGATCAGCGCCTGATCTCCATGCTGATTCCCGAGTCCGGCGCGCAGATCCTCACTGCCTCCGAGCGTGGCTTCGGCAAGCGTACCGCGCTGTCCAAGTTCCCGCGTCGCGGCCGCGGCGGCCAGGGCGTGATCGGCATGATCACCAAGGAGCGTAACGGCCCGCTGATCGGCGCCATCCAAGTGCAGGACGGCGAGGAGATCATGCTGATTTCCGACCAGGGCACCCTGGTACGTACCCGTGTCGACGAAGTGTCCAGTTCCGGCCGTAACACCCAGGGCGTGACCCTGATCAAGCTGGCCAAGGACGAGAAACTGGTTGGCCTGGAGCGCGTGCAGGAGCCGTCCGAGGAGGACATCGAGGAAGCGCTGGACGAAGAGGGCAATCTGATCGTTGTCGCCGAAACCGATGAAGCGGTTGCTGGCGACGAGCCGGCAGCAGAAGGTGACGAGCCAGCAGCAGAAGATCGCGACGCCTAACCGCGCCGCTCTGCCTGCCGTGTTATGGCACTGCAGGCAGCATTTCGCCAGATAGATGTAGCAAACAGTCAAGCGAGAGTGAATTGTGAGCAAGCGAGCCTTTAACTTCTGCGCCGGCCCGGCCGCGCTTCCCGAAGCCGTTCTGCAGCGTGCCCAGGCCGAGTTGCTCGACTGGCAGGGCAAGGGCCTTTCCGTCATGGAAATGAGCCATCGTGGCGACGACTACGTGGCCATCGCCGAAAAGGCCGAGCAGGACCTGCGCGACCTGCTGAGCATTCCCTCCGACTACAAGGTGCTGTTCCTGCAGGGCGGGGCGAGCCAGCAGTTCGCCGAGATTCCGCTCAACCTGCTGCCCGAAGACGGCACCGCCGACTATATCGATACTGGCATCTGGTCGAAGAAGAGCATCGAAGAGGCGCGCCGCTACGGCAACGTCAATGTCGCTGCCAGCGCCAAGCCTTACGATTACTTCGCCATTCCCGGGCAGAACGAGTGGCAGTTGTCGGAAGACGCCGCCTATCTGCACTACGCCAGCAACGAAACCATCGGCGGCCTGCAGTTCGACTGGATCCCCGAGACCGGCGACGTACCGCTGGTGGTCGACATGTCCTCGGACATCCTGTCCCGTGAAGTGGACATCTCCAAGTTCGGCCTGATCTACGCTGGCGCCCAGAAGAACATCGGCCCCAGCGGCCTGGTGGTGGCGATCATTCGCGAAGACCTGCTCGGTCGTGCGCGCAGCAGTTGCCCGACCATGCTCAATTACAAGATCGCCGCCGATAATGGCTCGATGTACAACACCCCGGCGACCTTCAGCTGGTACTTGTCCGGCCTGGTCTTCGAGTGGCTGAAGGAGCAGGGCGGGGTTGCCGCCATGGAGCAGCGCAACAAGGCCAAGAAGGACCTGCTGTACAAGACCATCGACGCCAGCGAGTTCTACAGCAACCCGATCGCCAAGAACGCCCGCTCGTGGATGAACGTGCCGTTCCGCCTGGCTGACGAGCGCCTCGACAAGCCGTTCCTGGCTGGCGCCGACGCCCGCGGCCTGCTCAACCTCAAGGGTCACCGTTCGGTTGGCGGCATGCGCGCCTCCATCTATAACGCCGTGGGCCTGGATGCGGTCGAGGCGCTGGTCGCCTACATGGCGGAGTTCGAGAAGGAGCACGCCTGATGAGCAACGACGCCAACACCGACCAGGCGCTGCAGGCCCTGCGCCTGCGCATCGACAGCCTGGACGAGAAGATCCTCGAGCTGATCAGCGACCGTGCGCGCTGCGCCGAAGAAGTGGCGCGGGTGAAGATGGCGACCCTGGCCGAAGGCGAGGTGCCGGTGTTCTACCGCCCCGAGCGTGAGGCGCAGGTGCTCAAGCGGGTGATGGAGCGCAACCGCGGGCCATTGGGCAACGAGGACATGGCGCGGCTGTTCCGCGAGATCATGTCGTCCTGCCTGGCCCTGGAGAACCCCCTCAAGGTCGCTTACCTCGGCCCGGAGGGCACCTTCTCCCAGGCGGCGGCAATGAAGCATTTCGGTCACGCGGTGATCAGCCAGCCCATGGCGGCGATCGACGAAGTGTTCCGCGAGGTGGTGGCCGGCGCCGTCAATTTCGGCGTGGTGCCGGTGGAGAACTCTACCGAGGGTGCGGTCAACCACACCCTGGACAGCTTCCTCGAGCACGATCTGGTGATTTGCGGCGAAGTGGAGCTGCGCATCCACCATCACCTGCTGGTCGGTGATGCCACCAAGACCGACCGCATCACCCGCATCTACTCCCACGCCCAGTCCCTGGCCCAGTGCCGCAAGTGGCTGGACGCCCATTACCCGAACGTCGAGCGCGTGGCAGTTTCCAGCAACGCCGATGCGGCGCGCCGGGTGAAGAGCGAGTGGAACTCGGCGGCGATTGCCGGCGACATGGCCGCCAACCTGTACGACCTGACCCGCCTGGCCGAGAAGATCGAGGATCGCCCGGACAACTCCACGCGCTTTCTGATCATCGGCAATCAGGAAGTGCCGCCCACCGGCGATGACAAGACCTCGGTGATCGTTTCGATGCGCAACAAACCCGGTGCCCTGCACGAGCTGCTGGTGCCGTTCCACCAGAACGGCATCGACCTGACCCGCATCGAAACCCGCCCGTCGCGCAGCGGCAAGTGGACCTACGCCTTCTTCATCGACTTCGTCGGCCATCACCGCGACCCGCTGATCAAGGACGTGCTGGAAAAAATCAATGGGGAAGCCGTGGCGCTCAAGGTGCTGGGCTCCTATCCCAAGGCAGTACTTTAATTTGTGGCTACAGGCTACAGGTTGCAGGCTACAGGCGACGATCGGCTTGTACCCGCAGCCTGAGGCCTGCAGCCTGAGGCCTGTTTATGTCCTGTGATTTCATTGCCCTGGCCCAGCCAGGCGTACAGAAACTGTCCCCCTACGTGCCAGGCAAGCCGGTCGACGAGTTGGCCCGCGAGCTGAACATGGACCCGGCCAGCATCGTCAAGCTGGCCAGCAACGAGAACCCGCTGGGCCCGAGCCCCAAGGCGCTGGCGGCAATCCGCGCCGAGCTGGACGAGCTGACTCGCTACCCGGATGGCAATGGCTTCGCCCTGAAGACCCTGCTGGCCGAGCGCTGCGGCGTGACCACTGCCCAGGTCACCCTGGGCAACGGCTCCAACGACATCCTCGAGCTGGTTGCCCGCGCGTACCTGGCGCATGGCCTGAACGCCGTCTTCAGCGCACACGCGTTTGCCGTCTACCCGATCGCTACCCAGGCCGTCGGTGCCCAGGCCAAGGTCGTTCCAGCGGTGAACTTTGGCCATGACCTGCCAGCCATGCTGGCGGCCATCGATGCCAATACCCGGGTGGTGTTCATTGCCAACCCCAACAACCCGACCGGCACCTGGTTCGGCAAACAGGCACTGGGTGATTTTCTCGCCGCCGTGCCGGAAAACGTGTTGGTGGTGCTGGATGAGGCCTATATCGAATACGCCGACGGCGACGAGCTGCCAGACGGCCTGGATTACCTGGCCGCTCACCCCAACCTGCTGGTCTCGCGCACCTTCTCCAAGGCCTACGGCCTGGCCTCGCTGCGCGTCGGCTACGGCCTGAGCCGACCGGACGTGGCCGACGTACTGAACCGCGTCCGCCAGCCGTTCAACGTCAACAGTTTCGCCCTGGCGGCGGCCTGCGCGGCGTTCGACGATACCGAGTACCTGGCGCGCAGCCGCGAGATCAACAGCGCCGGCATGCTGCAGCTGCAGGAAGGTTGCCGTGAGCTGGGCCTGAGCTGGATTCCGTCGAAAGCCAACTTCCTGGCCATTGACTTCGGTCGTGATACCGCGGCGATCAACAGGGGCCTGCTGCGCGAAGGCGTGATCGTGCGCCCGGTCGCCGGCTACGGCATGCCCAACCACCTGCGCGTTTCCATCGGCCTGCCGGCCGAGAACGCCCGCTTCCTGGAAGCGCTGCGCCAGGTGCTGAACGCGTGATCGAACGCCATGCACCTGTGAAACCGCTGGTCGAGCGCCTGGTCGTCGTCGGCCTGGGGCTGATCGGCGGCTCCTTCGCCAAGGGCCTGCGCGCCCGCGGCGTGTGCCGTGAAGTGGTGGGCGTCGACCTGGATGAGCCGTCGCGGCGCCTGGCCGTCGAGCTTGGCGTCGTCGACCGCTGCGAAGAGGTACTGGCCACCGCCTGTCAGGGCGCCGACGTGATCATGCTGGCCGTGCCTATCCTGGCCATGGAGCGCGTGCTCGGCGAATTGGCCAAGCTGGATCTGGGCGATGCCATCCTTACCGATGCCGGCAGCGCCAAGGGCAACGTGGTGCGCGCTGCCGATGCGGTGTTCGGCGGCGTGCCGGCGCGGTTCGTGCCGGGCCACCCGATTGCCGGCTCCGAGCAGAGCGGGGTGGAAGCAGCCAATGGCGAGCTGTTCAAACGCCACAAGGTGATTCTCACGCCGCTGGCGCAGACCGACGCCCTGGCCCTGCGGCGCGTCGACCAGTTGTGGCGCGAGCTGGGTGCCGATGTCGAGCACATGCAGGTCGAGCACCACGACCAGGTCCTCGCGGCCACCAGCCACTTGCCCCATCTGCTGGCCTTCGGCCTGGTCGACTCGCTGGCCAAACGCAACGAAAACCTGGAGATTTTCCGCTACGCCGCCGGCGGCTTCCGCGATTTCACGAGAATCGCCGGCAGCGACCCGGTCATGTGGCACGACATTTTTCTCGCCAATCGCGAGGCCGTGCTGCGTACCTTGGATGTATTTCGCGACGACCTCGACGCCTTGCGCGACGCGGTCGACGCAGGGGACGGGCATCATCTGCTGGGCGTGTTCACCCGCGCCCGCGTGGCCCGCGAACATTTCAGCAAAATACTGGCCCGCCGGGCCTATGTGGACGCTATGCACTCGAACGATTTGATTTTCCTGGCAAATCCTGGCGGCAAGGTCGCCGGCCGCATCCGCGTACCGGGCGACAAGTCCATCTCGCACCGCTCGATCATGCTCGGCTCGCTGGCCGAGGGCACGACCGAGGTCGAAGGTTTTCTGGAGGGCGAAGATGCCCTGGCGACCCTGCAGGCCTTTCGCGACATGGGCGTGGTCATCGAGGGCCCGCACCATGGCCGCGTGACCATCCATGGCGTCGGCTTGCACGGCTTGAAGCCGCCACCCGGCCCGATCTACGTCGGCAACTCCGGCACCTCGATGCGTCTGCTCTCCGGCCTGCTGGCTGGCCAGCCGTTCGACGTGACCATGACAGGCGACGCCTCGCTGTCCAAGCGCCCGATGAACCGCGTGGCCAACCCGCTGCGGGAAATGGGCGCCGTGGTCGAGACCGGCCCGGACGGCCGTCCGCCGTTGACCATCCGTGGCGGCAGCAAGCTCAAGGCGTTGACCTACACCCTGCCGATGGCCAGTGCCCAGGTGAAATCCTGCCTGCTGCTGGCTGGCCTGTACGCCGAAGGCGTGACCACCGTGACCGAGCCGGCGCCGACCCGCGACCACACCGAGCGCATGCTGCGTGGCTTCGGTTACGCGGTTCAGTCCAACGGCCCGGCGGCCTCCCTGCAGGCTGGCGGCAAGCTGACCGCCACCCGCATCGAAGTGCCGGCGGACATTTCTTCGGCGGCGTTCTTCCTGGTCGCGGCGTCCATTGCCGAAGGTTCCGACCTGCTGCTCGAGCACGTCGGCATCAACCCGACCCGTATCGGCGTGATCGAGATCCTGCGCCTGATGGGCGGCGACATCGGCCTGGAAAACCAGCGTGAAGTCGGCGGTGAGCCGGTGGCCGACCTGCGCGTGCGTGGCGCCAAGCTCAAGGGCATCGAGATTCCCGAGGCGCTGGTACCGCTGGCCATCGACGAATTTCCGGTGCTGTTCGTCGCCGCGGTCTGCGCCGAAGGGCGTACCGTGCTGCGCGGCGCCGAAGAGCTGCGGGTCAAGGAGTCCGACCGCATTCAGGTGATGGCCGACGGCCTCACCAGCCTGGGCGTGAAAGTCGAGCCGACGGCGGACGGCATCATCATCGACGGCGGCCAGGCTATCGGCGGCGGCGAGGTGTACAGCCACGGTGATCACCGCATCGCCATGGCCTTCAGCGTCGCCTCGCTGCGCGCCACCGCGCCGATCCGCATCCACGACTGCGCCAACGTCGCCACCTCGTTCCCCAACTTCCTGGCCCTGGCCGAACAGGTGGGTATGCGTGTCGCCGTGGAGGGCAAGCAATGAGTCTGAATGCACCGGTCATCACCATCGACGGGCCAAGCGGCTCGGGCAAGGGCACCGTTGCCGGCCTGTTGGCCAAGCAACTGGGCTGGAACCTGCTGGACTCCGGTGCGCTGTACCGCCTCCTGGCGTTCTGCGCCGGCAACCACGGTGTCGATCTGGCCAACGAGGACTCGCTGAAACTGCTGGCTGCGCATCTGGACGTGCAGTTCCTCGCTGCCAGCGATGGCAAGCCGCAGCGCATCATCCTCGAGGGCGAGGAGGTGACCGACGCCATCCGCAACGAGCAGGTCGGCGCCGGGGCGTCCCAGGTCGCCGCACTGCCAGCGGTGCGTGAAGCCCTGCTGCAGCGCCAGCGTGCGTTTCGCGAGGCGCCGGGCCTGGTGGCCGATGGCCGCGACATGGGCACGGTGGTGTTCAGCGATGCGCCGCTCAAGGTTTTCCTGACCGCCAGCGCCGAGGAGCGGGCCAATCGACGTTACCTGCAGTTGAAGGCCAAGGGCGATGATGTTACTCTCGCGAGTCTTCTCGATGAGATTCGGGCGCGCGACGAGCGCGATACCCAGCGCGCAGTGGCTCCGCTCAAGCCGGCAGCCGATGCGATCCAGCTGGATTCCACCGAATTGTCCATCGAGCAGGTGCTGGAAAGAATCCTGAGCGAAGTCGCCAATCGCGACCTCGCCGGTTGAAAAGAGCCAGTTCCGGCTCGCAAGGGAGGCATACGGGAGACCAGTCCCAGTCCCGTAGGCCTCTTTTTAAATGAATAAACCCGCATAGTCTGGAATGCGGAGCAGGGCGAATCCCCGCCCGACCCAACAGGAATCAACATGAGCGAAAGCTTTGCAGAACTTTTTGAAGAAAGCCTGAAGTCCCTCGACATGCAGCCGGGTGCCATCATCACCGGCATCGTGGTCGACATCGACGGCGACTGGGTTACCGTTCACGCTGGCCTGAAGTCCGAGGGCGTCATCCCTCTGGAGCAGTTCTTCAACGAACAAGGCGAGCTGACCATCAAGGTCGGTGACGAAGTACACGTAGCGCTGGACGCGGTCGAAGACGGCTTCGGTGAAACCAAGCTGTCCCGCGAAAAAGCCAAGCGCGCCGAGTGCTGGATCGTTCTGGAAGCAGCTTTCGCCGCTGAGGAAGTGGTCAAGGGCGTTATCAACGGTAAGGTTAAAGGCGGCTTCACTGTCGACGTTAACGGCATCCGTGCGTTCCTGCCAGGTTCCTTGGTCGATGTCCGTCCGGTGCGTGATACCACTCACCTGGAAGGCAAAGAGCTGGAATTCAAGGTCATCAAGCTCGATCAGAAGCGCAACAACGTTGTCGTTTCCCGTCGTAGCGTCCTGGAAGCCGAAAACAGTGCCGAGCGCGAAGCGCTGCTGGAATCGCTGCAGGAAGGCCAACAGGTCAAGGGTATCGTCAAGAACCTCACCGACTACGGCGCATTCGTGGATCTGGGTGGCGTCGACGGCCTGCTGCACATCACCGACATGGCCTGGAAGCGTATCAAGCACCCGTCCGAGATCGTCAACGTTGGTGACGAGATCGATGTCAAGGTTCTGAAGTACGATCGTGAGCGTAACCGTGTTTCCCTGGGCCTGAAGCAACTGGGCGAAGACCCATGGGTTGCCATCAAGGCTCGTTACCCGGAAAGCACCCGCGTCATGGCGCGCGTGACCAACCTGACCGACTACGGCTGCTTCGCAGAGCTGGAAGAAGGCGTGGAAGGCCTGGTACACGTTTCCGAAATGGACTGGACCAACAAGAATATCCACCCGTCGAAAGTCGTTCAGGTTGGCGACGAAGTGGAAGTCATGGTTCTGGACATCGACGAAGAGCGTCGTCGTATCTCCCTGGGTATCAAACAGTGCAAGACCAACCCGTGGGAAGACTTCTCCGGTCAGTTCAACAAGGGTGACAAGATCTCCGGCACCATCAAGTCGATCACCGATTTCGGTATCTTCATTGGTCTGGACGGCGGCATCGACGGCCTGGTTCACCTGTCCGACATCTCCTGGAACGAAGTTGGCGAAGAAGCCGTACGTCGCTTCAAGAAGGGCGACGAGCTGGAAACCGTCATCCTGTCGGTCGACCCGGAGCGTGAGCGCATCTCCCTGGGCATCAAGCAACTGGAAGAAGATCCGTTCTCCGACTACGTTGCTGTCAACGACAAAGGCACCATTGTTCGCGGTACCGTGAAGGAAGTTGACGCCAAAGGCGCCATCATCACTCTGGCCGACGGCATCGAAGCCACTCTGAAAGCCTCCGAAATCAGCCGTGACCGCGTTGAAGACGCGCGCAACGTTCTGAAAGAAGGCGAAGAAGTTGAGGCCAAGATCATCAGCGTCGATCGCAAGAGCCGCGTGATCAGCCTGTCCGTCAAGTCGAAAGACGTTGAAGAAGAGAAAGAAGCCATTCAGAGCCTGCGCAACAAGCCAGAAGCTGCTGAAAGCACCGGTCCGACCACCATTGGTGATCTGATTCGTGCACAGATGGAAAACCAGAACTAAGTTCGTGTGATCCACAAAAAAGGGCGACTTCGGTCGCCCTTTTTCATGCCTGTAGAAAATGATTTTTGGTTCACCGGACGGGCAAACTGCCAGGTCTTATGATTGAAAAGTGATGTTCGATTATCGAACATATAAGCGATTATCGGATTGTTAGCTGACTATTGGGTGAGTACCTTGTGACCATACGGCGCAGCTGCCGGCCCAGCATCCAGAGCAACAAGACGAGAACGACCATGGCTGAGATTCTCTCCCTGCGCGAAGCGGTCGAACGCTTCGTTCACGACGGCGACACCGTTGCCCTCGAAGGCTTCACCCACCTGATCCCGACCGCTGCCTCCTTTGAGTTGATCCGTCAGAACAAGAAGGATCTGACCCTGGTGCGCATGACGCCCGACCTGGTCTATGACTTGCTGATCGGTGCCGGTTGCGCCAAGAAGCTGGTCTTCTCCTGGGGCGGTAACCCCGGTGTCGGCTCGCTGCATCGCCTGCGCGACGCGGTCGAGAAACACTGGCCGCACAAGCTGCAAATCAGCGAGCACAGCCACGCCGCCATGGCCAATGCCTACGTGTCCGGCGCCTCCAACCTGCCATTCGCGGTGCTGCGCGGCTATCAGGGTTCGGACCTGGTCAAGGTCAACCCGGACATCAAGTTCATCGAATGCCCGTTCACCGGCGAGGAGCTGGCCGCGGTGCCCAGCGTGCGTCCGGACGTCACCGTGATCCACGCCCAGAAGGCCGACCGCAAGGGCAACGTGCTGATCCAGGGCATCCTTGGCGTGCAGAAGGAAGCCGCACTGGCGGCCAAGCGTTGCATCGTCACCGTCGAGGAAATCGTCGACGACCTGCAGGCGCCGATGAACGCCTGCGTGCTGCCGACCTGGGCCATCACCGCGGTCTGCGTGGTGCCCGGGGGCGCCTACCCGTCCTACGCCCACGGTTACTACGAGCGCGACAACCGCTTCTACCAAGCCTGGGACCCGATTGCCCGCGATCGTGAAACCTTCACCGCCTGGATCGACGAATATATCCGTGGCACCGAGGATTTTGCGCAATACCAGGCGAAGGTTAACGGGGAGGCCAAGTGATGAGCGACTTCAACACCAATGAAATGATGACCGTGGCCGCCGCACGCCGCCTCGGCAATGGCAGCGTGTGCTTCGTCGGCATCGGCCTGCCGTCCAAGGCCGCCAACCTGGCGCGCCTGACCCATGCCCCGGAAGTGGTGCTGATCTATGAATCCGGCCCGATCGGTGCCAAGCCGAGCGTGCTGCCGCTGTCCATCGGTGACGGCGAGCTGGCGGAAACCGCCGACACCGTGGTGCCGACCGGCGAGATATTCCGCTACTGGCTGCAGGGCGGGCGCATCGACGTCGGCTTCCTCGGCGCCGCCCAGGTCGACAAGTTCGGCAACATCAACACCACCGTGATCGGCGACTACCACGCGCCGAAAGTGCGTCTGCCAGGCGCCGGTGGCGCGCCGGAGATTGCCGGCAGCGCCAAGAAAGTGCTGATCATCCTCAAGCAGGGGCATCGCACCTTCGTCGACAAGCTGGCGTTCATCACCTCGGTCGGCCACGGCGAGGGTGGCGACCATCGCAAGCGTCTCGGCCTGCCGGGCGACGGCCCGGTGGCGATTATCACCGACCTGTGCATCATGGAGCCGGAAGCCGACAGCAACGAATTCATCGTCACTTCGCTGCACCCAGGCGTGACCCGTGAGCAGGTGATCGAGAACACCGGCTGGCAGATCCGTTTCGCCGACAACGTGACCACCACCGAGGCGCCGAAAGCTGAGGAACTGGCTGCGCTGCGTGACCTGGAAGCGCGCACTGCCGAGGCCCACGGCCAGAAGGGAGGTGACGAATGAGCCGCGAGGTATTCATCTGTGACGCCATCCGCACGCCGATTGGTCGCCTCAATGGCGCACTGTCCGCAGTACGTGCCGACGACCTGGCGGCGATCCCGCTCAAGGCCTTGATCGAGCGTAACCCGCAAGTCGATTGGTCAGCGGTCGATGAGGTTTTCATGGGCTGCGCCAACCAGTCCGGCGAGGACAACCGCAACGTGGCGCGGATGGCGCTGCTGCTCGCCGGGTTGCCGGAAACCGTGCCGGGCGTGACCCTCAATCGCCTGTGCGCCTCGGGTATGGAAGCGGTTGGCGCTGCGTTCCGCGCCATCGCCTCGGGCGAAATGGAGCTGGCCATTGCTGCCGGCGTCGAGTCGATGACCCGCGCGCCCTACGTGATGGGCAAGGCCGACAGTGCCTACGGCCGCGCGCAGAAGCTGGAAGACACCACCCTGGGCTGGCGCTTCGTCAACCCGGCGATGAAGGAGCAGTACGGCGTCGACCCGATGCCGGTCACCGGTGACAACGTTGCCGAGGACTACGGCGTCAGCCGCGCCGACCAGGACGCCTTCGGGCTGCGCAGCCAGCAGCGTGCAGCGGCGGCCCAGGAAGCCGGTTACTACGCCGAGGAAATCGTCCCGGTGGTGATCAAGACCAGGAAGGGCGAGGTCGTCGTCGACCGTGACGAGCACCCGCGTGCCGACACCACCGCCGAAGGCCTGGCCAAGCTCAAGCCGGTCAACGGTGCGGACAAGACCGTCACCGCGGGCAACGCTTCGGGTCTCAACGATGGCGCCTCGGCGATGATCCTGGCCTCGGCCGAAGCGGTACAGAAGTACGGCCTCAAGCCGCGCGCCAAGGTACTGGGTATGGCCAGCGGTGGTGTTGCTCCGCGCATCATGGGCGTCGGCCCGGTGTCGGCGGTACGCAAGCTGCTGACCCGCCTGAACCTGGGCATCGATGCCTTCGACGTGATCGAGTTGAACGAGGCCTTCGCGGCCCAAGGCCTGGCGGTCACCCGTGACCTCGGATTGGCGGACGACAGCCCCAGGGTCAATCCGAACGGTGGTGCCATCGCCCTCGGCCATCCGTTGGGCATGAGCGGCAACCGCCTGGTGCTGACCGCCGTGCATCATCTGGAGAAAACCGGCGGCAAGCTCGGTCTGGCGACCATGTGCGTTGGTGTGGGGCAGGGGCTGGCGTTGGCTATCGAGCGGGTTTAGGGGCTGCTTGCACGGTGACGAAGCTGCCTGTCGTAGAGTGGACAACGCTCTTATTGTCCATCGCTGCGATTGCGAGACGGTGGACGGATAAAGCGCCGGCTACGCGCCCCGGTCCATCCTACGGCACTCGACCCATCTACGGTTTGATGGCCGGCCGCGTACTTTGTTGGAGGGCGCCATGTGCCCGATTCACGGGCATGGACTAGGCGTCCCCGACCGCTCCCATAGGGGCTTGTTTGAATCCAGCAACTCTCTTCAAGTTTCGTTTGTCCTCACCCGTTCACGGTCCACGACACCCTGTTCTGGCGAGGATGGGCGACTGAAAATGACGAATCATTTGGTTACATGTAGGGTCGGAGTAGGGACGGTTCCGTTTTCTACCAGTGAGTATCCATGATGAGTACTGAAGCCAGCGCGGCGTACGAAGCCCCCAACTACAGCCCGCAAGAGCGTCGCAAGCGTATCTTCGCCATCGTCGGTGCCTCGTCGGGCAACCTGGTCGAATGGTTCGACTTCTACGTGTACGCCTTCTGTGCGATCTACTTCGCGCCGGCCTTCTTTCCTTCCGACGATCCCACCGTGCAATTGCTCAACACCGCAGGCGTCTTCGCGGCCGGCTTTCTGATGCGGCCAATTGGTGGCTGGGTGTTTGGCCGCGTCGCGGACAAGTATGGCCGCAAGGTCTCGATGATGATCTCGGTGCTGATGATGTGCCTGGGCTCGCTGGCCATCGCCTGCATGCCCACCTACAGCAGCATCGGCACCCTGGCGCCCGTGCTGCTGCTACTGGCGCGCCTGTTCCAGGGCCTCTCGGTGGGCGGCGAGTACGGTACCACGGCCACCTATATGAGCGAAGTGGCGCTCAAGGGGCAGCGCGGCTTCTTCGCTTCCTTCCAGTACGTCACTCTGATCGGCGGCCAGTTGCTGGCGGTGCTGGTGGTGGTGATCCTGCAGCAGGCGCTCAGTGAAGACGAGCTGCGTGCGTGGGGCTGGCGCATTCCGTTCGTGATCGGCGCGATGGCAGCGGTGGTGGCGTTCTATCTGCGCCGTTCGCTGGATGAAACGGCCAAAGAGGACCAGATTGGCAACAAGGAATCGGGCAGCATCGCCTACCTGTTCAAGCACCACAAGGCCGCGTTCTTCACCGTGCTGGGTTACACCGCTGGTGGCTCGTTGATCTTCTATACCTTCACCACCTACATGCAGAAGTACCTGGTCAACTCGGCCGGTATGAGCGCCAAGGCCGCGAGCGGCATCATGACCGCCGCGCTGTTCCTGTTCATGGTCATGCAGCCATTGTTCGGTGCGCTGTCCGACCGTATCGGCCGCCGCACCTCGATGCTCTGGTTCGGCGCGCTGGGGGCGATCTGCACCTGGCCGATCCTCGCCTTGCTGCATACCGTGCAAAGCCCGGTGATGGCGTTCCTGCTGATCATCGCGGCACTGGCCATCGTCAGCCTGTACACCTCGATCAGCGGCCTGGTGAAGGCCGAGATGTTCCCGCCGGAGGTGCGTGCCCTGGGCGTCGGCCTGGCTTATGCGGTGGCCAACGCACTGTTCGGCGGGTCGGCCGAATACGTCGCCCTGGGGCTGAAATCCATCGGCATGGAACAGACCTTCTATTGGTACGTATCAGGCATGATGGTGCTGGCCTTTCTGGTCAGCCTGCGCCTGCCACGCCAGGCCAGTTACCTGCACCACGATCATTGACCACGGAGTGTTCGCTGTATGAGTTCAAGGCCTGCTAGCCAGCTGTTCGATGCCTACTTCACGGGCGCGCCGATGCGCCAGGTGTTCAGCGACCAGGGTCGTGTGCAGGGCATGCTCGACTTCGAGGCGGCGCTGGCTCGGGCCGAAGCGGCGGCTGGGGTGATCCCCCAGGCGGTGGTCGCCGATATCGAGGCGGCTTGCCTCGCCGAACTCTACGATTTCGACGCGCTGGCCATCGCCATCGGCAGCGCCGGCAACTCGGCGATTCCGCTGGTCAAGGCGTTGGGCAAACGCATCGCGGCGAGCAACCCTGAGGCCGAACGCCACGTGCATCTGGGCGCCACCAGTCAGGACGCCATGGACAGCGGCCTGGTGCTGCAGCTGCGTGCGGCCATCGCGCTGCTGGAGAAGGATCTGGACGCGCTGAGCCGGCAGCTGGCCACGCAGGCCCAGCGTCATGCGACAACGCCCATGGCCGGGCGCACCTGGCTGCAGCACGCCACGCCGGTGACCCTGGGTATGAAGATCGCCGGCTGGCTGGGCGCCATCGATCGCCATCGCCAGCGCCTCGACGAAATCAAACCGCGCCTGCTGTGCCTGCAGTTCGGCGGCGCTTCGGGCAGTCTGGCCGCATTGGGCGACAAGGCCTGGGCGGTGACCGGTGCGCTGGCTGCGGAGCTGGACCTGCAACTGCCCGAGCAGCCCTGGCACACCCAGCGTGATCGCCTGGTCGAGTTCGCCAGCCTGCTCGGCCTGATCGCCGGCAGCCTGGGCAAGCTGGGCCGCGACCTCAGCCTGCTGATGCAGACCGAAGCCGGCGAGCTGTTCGAGCCCTCGGCGCCGGGCAAGGGCGGCTCCTCGACCATGCCGCACAAGCGCAACCCGGTGGGCGCAGCGGTGTTGATCGGTGCTGCCACCCGTGCGCCTGGGCTGGTTGCCACCATGTTCGCGGCCATGCCCCAGGAGCACGAGCGCAGCCTGGGGCTGTGGCATGCCGAGTGGGAAACGCTGCCGGAGCTTTGCTGCCTGGTCTCTGGCGCCCTGCAACAGGCGCTGATCCTGGTGCCGGGCCTGGAAGTGGACGCCGAGCGCATGGCTGCCAACCTGGAACTGACCCGCGGCCTGGTGCTGGCCGAAGCGGTAAGCATCGCCCTGGCGCAACGCATCGGTCGCGATGCTGCCCACCATCTGGTCGAGCAATGCTGCAGGCAGGCAGTGAAGGAGGGCGCGCACCTGCGCGACGTGCTCGGCGCCAATGCCGAGGTCAGCGCGCAACTGTCCGCCGAAGTACTGGACCGCCTGCTCGACCCCGCCCATTACCTCGGCCAGGCGCAGCGCTGGGTCGACCGCGCCGTGGCCCTGCATCGCAGCGCGAATCACTGAACCGTTTTCCCGTTAGGAGATTGTCATGCCTGTCGTTTCCCTCGCTGATGGCGACCTGAATTACCTGCTCGAAGGCCCGGCCGACGCGCCGGTGCTGGTGCTGTCCAATTCCCTGGGCACCAACCTGCACATGTGGGATGCGCAGATCCCTGCGTTCACCGAGCACTTGCGGGTGCTGCGTTATGACACCCGTGGCCATGGCCAGTCGCTGGTCACGCCGGGTTTCTACAGCATCGAGCAGAACGGCCGCGACGTGCTGGCACTGCTCGATGCCCTGAACATCGACAAGGTGCACTTCTGCGGCCTGTCCATGGGCGGGCTGATCGGCCAGTGGCTGGCGATCAACGCCGCCTCGCGTCTGGATCGCCTGGTGCTGTGCAACACCGGCGCCAAGATCGGCACCGACGAGGTGTGGAACACCCGCATCGACACCGTGCTCAAGGGCGGCGAGAAGGCCATGCGCGACCTGCGTGATGCCTCCATCGAGCGCTGGTTCACCGCGCCGTTCGCCAAGGCCCAGCCGGAGAAGGTCGAGCCGATCGTCACCATGCTGGCGCAGACCTCGCCCCAGGGCTACGCCGGCAACTGTGCAGCGGTGCGCGACGCCGACTACCGCGAGCAGATCGCCACGATCGACGTGCCGACCCTGATCGTGTGCGGCACCGGTGATGCGGTGACCACCCCCGAACACGGTCGCTTCATGCAAGCGCGTATTCCGGGCGCCGAGCTGGTCGAGTTCGATGCTGCGCATCTGTCCAACGTGCAGGCTGGTGAGCTATTCACCAGGCGCGTGCTGAGCTTTCTGCAAACCAATTGAGCTGCAGTGCGTGGGCGTCGTCGCACGCCCACGCTATCAAGAGAAATGGAGCTAACCATGGACGAGAAACAACGCTACGAGGCCGGCATGCAGGTGCGCCGGGCGGTGCTGGGCGATGCCCACGTCGACCGCAGCCTGGAAAAACTGACGCCGTTCAACCAAGAATTCCAGGAGATGATCACCCGCCACGCCTGGGGCGACATCTGGACGCGCCCGGGGCTGCCGCGCCACACCCGCAGCCTGATCACCATCGCCATGCTGATCGGCATGAACCGTGAGGGTGAGTTGAGGCTGCACCTCAAGGCCGCCAAGAACAACGGCGTGACCCGCGAGGAGATCAAGGAAGTGATCATGCAGAGCGCGATCTACTGCGGCATTCCGGCTGCCAACGCCACCTTCCACCTGGCCGAGGAGCTGTGGGACGAAGTCGGCGTCGAGTCGCTGAACAAGGCCTGACGTCGTAGCGATCTGCAGAGCCCCGCCCAAGCGGGGCTTTTTGTTGTCCGGCGATTACTCGTACTCACTGACGCCCCCCGCATGCCGGGCCGCGACGTAGCCGAAGGTCAGTGCCGGGCCCAGGTTGATGCCGCCTGAGGGATAGTGACCGCCGAACACGCTGGCCATGTCGCTGCCGGCAGCGTAGAGGCCGGGGATTGGCTGGCCATCGGCATCCAGCACCCGGGCGCTGCCGTCGGTCTTGAGCCCGGCGAAGGTGCCGAAGCAGCCGGGCTGCACCTTCACCGCGTAGAACGGGCCATGCTCGATAGGCGCCACGCAGGGGTTGGCGCCAGGGTGCAGCGGGTCGCCTTGTTTGCGGTTGAAGGCGGTGCTGCCGCGGCCGAACTGCGGGTCTTCGCCATTGCGGGCATGTCGATTGAAGGCAGCCACCGTGGTCGCCAGGCCCACCGGGTCGATGCCACAGTCGAGCGCCAACTGCTCGATGGTCGCCGCACGTTGCAGGTAGCCGCTGCGCAGCATGGGCCACAGCGGTACGGGTGCCGGGCGGGCGAAGCCCAGGCCATAAAGGCGCTGGAAGCGGTGATCGCAGATCAGCCAGGAACACACCGGCTGGTCCTCGGGCACCTGTTCGATCATCGCCGCCACGTAGTCGTAATAGCCGTTAGCTTCGTTGACGAAGCGCTCGCCGCTGGCCAGCACGCCGATGATGCCGGGCTTGCCGCGCTCGATGATGTGCGGGAAGTGGCCGATGCTGCCGTCGCGGTGCGGCACCCGGGACACCGGTGCCCAGGCGACCGGCGATTGCAGCCGGGTATCGACCTGGGCACCCAGCGCTTCGCCCAGGCGCAGGCCATCGCCCGAGCATGACATTGGTGGCAGGGCCAGATTGTCGACGCCGCTGGCATCGCGGGGAAACAGCTGCTGACGGCGCAGCGGATCGTTGGCAAAACCGCCGGCCGCCAGCACCACGGCACGGGCACCGATGAAGTGCTCGCCGTCCGCACGGCGCAGGGTGGCGCCGCTGATTCGGCCATCCTCCTGATGCAGGCTGATCACCGCTGCCGACTCGATCATCGTCACGCCCAGGTCGGCGGCCGAGCGGGCCAGGCGGGCGACCAGCGCGACGCCGTTGACCAGGTGCATGGCGCGGCCATAGCGGGCCAGGTGATAGAGGTGGGTGGCGAAACGACGGGCCACGTGCCACAGCGCTCTCGGTGAGCGGGTCATGCTCAGAAAGGCGGCCAGGTCGGCGCCGGCCATGATCGGCATGCCCATGAACGAGGTTTCGCGCAGCGTCCTGCGCAGGCGCGGCAGCAGGTCGAGCACTTCACGACCGTCATAGGGCGCGGCGATCACCTGATGGCCACCGGTGGCGGCGCCGGGCGTGTCGCCATGCATGTCGGGAATGCCGTTACCATCGACGAATTGCAGGGCGGTGTGCCGCTCGAAGAACGCCACCATCTGCGGGCAGGCGTCGAGAAAGGCCCTGGCTCGCGCTTCGTCGAAATGCTCGCCCAGCTCGTGGCGCAGGTAGGTGAACGGCTGCTCGATGTCTTCCTGGATGCCGGCCCGCTGCGCCAGCGGGTTGCGCGGAACCCAGGCCCAGCCACCGGACCAGGCGGTGGCGCCGCCGAACACGGCGTCCTTTTCCACCAGCACCACGCGCTGGCCATGCCACGCTGCAGTCACCGCGGCGGCCAGCCCGGCGGCGCCCGAGCCGACCACCAGCAGGTCGCAGTGTTGAGGAAGTGGAGTTGTGGCGGCGGCGGGCATAGGCGCTCCTGGCGGCTTATGATTTTTTTGGAATCGGGTTCCATATATTAAATGGAGCGCTGATCGCCGCCAAGCGCAGGGCCCCCGCTTGATGTTTGCGCTGATAGACCCCATTTGATGGGCTGTAACCCTCTTGCTATCAGCCTTCGAGCCCGCCATGAAATCGCTTTTGTCCGGTCGCCAGCGCGGTGCCCTGCGCACATCCTGGGCGTTTATCGCCCCTTATCGCGGGCGCGTGGTCGGTGCGCTGCTGGCGCTGCTGTTCACTGCCGCCATTACCTTGTCCATGGGGCAGGGCATCAAGCTGCTGGTCGATCAGGGCCTGGCCACTCAGTCGCCGGAAGCGCTGCGCCATTCGATACTGCTGTTCTTCGTGCTCGTGCTGGCCCTGGCGGTGGGTACCTACACGCGCTTCTACCTGGTTTCCTGGCTGGGCGAGCGGGTGGTGGCAGACATCCGCAAGCGCGTGTTCGATCACCTGGTCGGCCTGCACCCCGGCTTTTACGCCCACAACCGCGCCTCGGAGATCCAGTCGCGGCTGACCGCCGATACCACCTTGCTGCAGTCGGTGATCGGCTCGTCGCTGTCGATGGCGCTGCGCAACCTGATCATGCTGGTCGGCGGCATGATCCTGCTGGTGGTCACCAATCCCAAGCTCAGCGCCATCGTGTTCGCCGCACTGCCGCTGGTGGTCGCGCCGATCCTGCTGTTCGGCCGCCGTGTGCGTGAGTTGTCGCGGCAGAGCCAGGATCGCATCGCCGATGTCGGCAGCTACGTCAGCGAAGTGCTCGGGCAGATCAAGACGGTGCAGGCCTACAACCATCAGGCCGAAGACCGCCGGCGCTTCGGCCTGTCCGCCGAGGCGGCGTTCGACACTGCCCGCAAGCGCGTCGCCCAGCGCGCCTGGCTGATCACCGTGGTGATCGTGCTGGTGCTCGGCGCCGTGGGCGTGATGCTCTGGGTCGGTGGCATGGACGTGATCGCCGGGCGAATCAGTGGCGGCGAGCTGGCGGCATTCGTGTTCTACAGCCTGATCGTCGGCTCGTCGTTCGGCACCCTCAGCGAGGTGATCGGCGAGTTGCAACGCGCCGCTGGCGCCGCCGAGCGCATCAGCGAACTGCTCAGTGCGCGCAACGAGATCCATGCGCCGCTCGACGGTGCACTGATTCCGGCCCGGCCAGCGGAGGGCCGTATCGAGGTGCAAGGCCTGTCCTTCGCCTACCCGACGCGCCCCGACAGCCTGGCGCTGCAAGACATCACACTGGCGGTGGAGCCAGGCGAAACCCTGGCCATCGTCGGCCCGTCCGGAGCGGGCAAGTCGACGCTGTTCGACCTGCTGCTGCGCTTCTACGACCCGCTGCAGGGGCGCGTTCTGATCGACGGCCTACCTATCGAGCGCCTCGACCCGCACACGCTGCGCGAGAACTTCGCGCTGGTCTCCCAGCACCCGGCGCTGTTCTTCGGCAGCGTGGCCGACAACATCCGCTACGGTCACCCGGACGCCAGCGATGCGGACGTGGAAGCCGCCGCCCGCGCGGCCCATGCCCACGAATTCATCGAGCGTTTGCCCCAGGGTTATCAGACCCATCTGGGCGATGCCGGCCTGGGGCTTTCCGGCGGCCAGCGGCAGCGCCTGGCGATTGCCCGCGCCTTGCTGGTGGATGCACCGATCCTGCTGCTCGACGAAGCCACCAGTGCGCTGGACGCCGAGAGCGAGCACCTGATCCAGCAGGCGCTGCCCGAGCTGATGCGCGGCCGCACCACTCTGGTGATCGCCCATCGCCTGGCCACGGTAAAGAGCGCCGACCGCATCGCGGTCTTCGATCAGGGGCGGTTGGTGGCACTGGGTAAACACGCCGAACTGGTCGCCAGCAACCCGCTCTATGCGCGTTTGGCCGAGTTGCAGTTCGTGGAAAAGACGTAGGGGCAGGCCTTCTGTGGGAACGGGCCATGCCCGTGAATCGCGCGCATGGCGCGCTCCCACATGCCGGTCGGGCGGGAGCATCTGCCTAGCCCCGCTATTGCGAGGTGTGGGGCAAGACGCTCTCCGTGCGAGCAAGGCGCTTCAGCTAACCAGGCTCAGGAACTCGCTGCGGGTCGCCGCGTTCTCGCGGAATTCGCCGAGCATCACCGAGGTGACCATAGAGGAGTTCTGCTTCTCCACGCCGCGCATCATCATGCACATGTGCTTGGCCTCGATGACCACCGCCACGCCCAGGGCGCCGGTGACCTGCTGGAGGGCCTCGGCGATCTGCCGGCTCAGGCTTTCCTGGATCTGCAGGCGGCGGGCGTACATGTCGACGATGCGCGCGACCTTGGACAGGCCCAGCACCTTGCCGCTGGGAATATAGGCGACGTGGGCCTTGCCGATGAAGGGCAGCAGGTGGTGCTCGCACAGCGAATACAGCTCGATATCCTTGACCACTACCATTTCGCTGGCGTCGGAGCTGAACAGCGCGCCGTTGGTGACTTCTTCCAGGGTCTTCTGGTAGCCATTGCACAGGTACTGCATGGCCTTGGCGGCGCGCTTGGGCGTGTCGAGCAGGCCTTCACGGGAAGCGTCTTCGCCGAGCTGGCCGAGAATGGCGGTGTAATGCTGTTCGAGGGTGTTGCGGCTAGAGTCCATGCGGCTTCCAGTGGTTTGCGGATATCGATTGGCGGCTGCCTGGCGCCAACGCCAGCGCGTTTACCGCGGCATCAAGCTCGGCCTAGTGGGCGAGGCGGGCAGCAATTGTAATCCGCTCGCAGCGATTTACCGAGCCTTTATGCCACTCGGTGCATCGCTGCGTCTGTCAGAACCTGTTCAAAGTCTCGCGAGCTAGAGCAATGCAAGGCGAAAACAGGCGAGGACCGGTCGGAGTCGCGCTCGACTTTACGAGCTGTAAATGAGCAGTCCGACTGGGCTGGCAATCCAGCCTGTTTTTAACGCCGCAGTGCCGACGCGCAGCAGGCTTTGAACAGGTTCTCAGCGCAGGTTATTTGGCGGCGTTAGCTGCCAGGCAGGTGTCGAGCATGCGGTTGGAGAAACCCCACTCGTTGTCGTACCAGGCCAGTACCTTCACCAGCCGGCCGTTCACCTTGGTGTGGTTGGCATCGAAGATCGAAGACAGCGGATTGTGGTTGAAATCGCACGACACCAGCGGCAGCGCGTTGTAGCCCAGCACCGGGGATTTTTGCGCCGCCGCCTTGAGCAGGGCGTTGATTTCCTCGACGCTGGTGTCGCGCTGCACCTGAATGGTCAGGTCGACCAGCGACACGTTGATCACCGGCACGCGCACCGCCATGCCGGTCAGGCGCCCGGCCAGCTCCGGCAGCACCAGGCCGACCGCTTCGGCAGCGCCGGTCTTGGTGGGAATCATCGACTGAGTGGCCGAGCGCGCGCGGAACAGGTCGCTGTGGTACACGTCGGAGAGATTCTGGTCGTTGGTGTAGGCGTGGATGGTGGTCATCAGCCCACTTTCGATGCCCAGCTCGCGCTGCAGCACCTGTGCCACCGGCGCCAGGCAGTTGGTGGTGCACGACGCATTGGAGATGATCTGCTGGTCGGCGCGCAGGCTGCCTTCGTTGACGCCGTAGACGACGGTCGCATCCGCGCCTTTGGCCGGCGCGGAGATGATCACCTTGCGGGCGCCGGCGGCCAGGTGGGCAGCGGCCTTGTCGCGATCGGTGAACAGGCCGGTGCATTCGAACACCACGTCGACGTCCAGATCCTTCCAGGGCAGTTCGGCAGGGTTACGGAGCGTGCTGACGGCGATGCGGTCCCCGTTGATAAGCAGATCTTGCCCGTCGACCTCGACGGATGCGTCGAAAATGCCGTGTACGCTGTCGTATTTGAGCAGATGAGCGTTGATGGCGCTGTCGCCCAGGTCATTGATGGCGACGACTTGCAGCTTCTCGCGATAGTTCTGGGTATAGAGTGCTCGGAGCACGTTACGGCCGATGCGACCGAAACCATTGATGGCAATTCGCAATGTCATGAGCGTCGATCCTTATATGTTGTTTTAAAAACAAGATTATTCTCATGAAAGTAGAAATCAAGCGTTTTATCTGTCAAGATTTTGATAAAAATACAATTCTAAGTGCTACCCGCTAGCCTGGAGTCGACACCATGCACCCCCGCATCCTCGAGGTAACCGACCGCCTGATCACCCGCAGCCGTGCCACCCGCGAGCGTTACCTGGCGCAGATGGCTGCTGCCGACAGCCAGGGCCCGCACCGCGGCGCGCTGCAATGCGCCAACTTCGCCCACGGCGTGGCCGGTTGCGGCTCGGCCGAAGACAAGCAGCGCCTGCGGCTGATGAACGAGGCCAACGTCGGCATCGTCACCGCCTACAACGACATGCTGTCCGCCCACCAGCCCTACGAACACTATCCGGAACTGATCAGGCAGGCCTTGCGCCAAATCGGCTCGGTGGGCCAGGTGGCCGGCGGCGTGCCGGCGATGTGCGACGGCGTGACCCAAGGTGAACCGGGTATGGAACTGAGCCTGGCCAGCCGCGAAGTGATCGCCATGTCCACCGCCGTGGCGCTGTCGCACAACATGTTCGATGCGGCGATGCTGCTGGGCATCTGCGACAAGATCATCCCGGGGCTGATGATCGGCGCCCTGCGCTTCGGTCACCTGCCGATGATCTTCGTGCCGGGCGGGCCGATGCCTTCGGGCATTCCCAACAAGGAAAAGGCCGAGGTTCGCCAGCTCTATGCCGAAGGCAAGGCGACCCGCGAGCAGCTTCTCGAATCGGAGATGAAGTCCTATCACAGCCCCGGCACCTGCACCTTCTACGGCACCGCCAACACCAATCAGGTGGTGATGGAGATCATGGGCCTGCACTTGCCGGGTTCGTCCTTCGTCAACCCCTACACACCCCTGCGTGACGCGTTGACGGCCGAGGCCGCCCACCAGGTGGTACGCCTGACGCGCCAGGGCGGCGAGTACACGCCGCTGTGCCGGATCATCGACGAGAAGGCCATCGTCAACTCGGTGGTGGCCCTCAATGCCACTGGTGGTTCGACCAACCACACCCTGCATATCCCGGCCTTCGCCCGCGCTGCCGGCATCCAGCTGACCTGGCAGGACATGGCCGATCTGTCCGCCGTCACGCCGACGCTGGCCAAGGTCTATCCCAATGGCCAGGCCGATGTGAACCACTTTCATGCCTGCGGCGGCGTGCCTTTCATGGTGCGCACGCTACTCGAAGCCGGCCTGCTGCACGAAGACGTCTACACCGTTGCCGGCCAGGGCCTGTCGCGCTACACCCAGGAGCCGTTCCTCGATGGCGAGCGTCTGGTCTGGCGCCAGGGCCCGGAGCAGAGTCTGGATCGCAACATCCTGCGCAGCGTGCCGGAGGCCTTCTCACCCGAGGGCGGGCTGCGGGTGCTGACCGGCAACCTCGGCAACGGCGTGGCCAAGGTATCGGCCGTGGCGCCGGAGCATCAGGTGGTCGAAGCGCCGGCCCGGGTGTTCGACACCCAAGCCGAGCTGGCGGAAGCCTTCAAGGCCGGTGAGCTGGAGCGCGACTTTGTCGCCGTGGTGCGCTTCCAGGGGCCCAAGGCCAACGGCATGCCCGAATTGCACAAGCTCACGCCATACCTGGGCATCCTCCAGGATCGCGGCTTCAAGGTGGCGCTGGTCACCGATGGGCGGATGTCCGGCGCGTCGGGCAAGGTGCCGGCGGCCATTCACGTCAGCCCCGAAGCCTGGGATGGAGGTCCGCTGGCACGGGTGCGTGACGGCGATCTGATTCGCGTCGATGGCGTGACCGGGCACCTGCAGATGCTGGTCGACGACATCGCCTGGAATGCCCGCGAGATCGCGCCGCGCCCACAAGGCACCGGCGTCGGTTGTGGCCGCGAGCTGTTCGCCTTCATGCGCGCCGCGTTCAGCCCGGCGGAAGAGGGCGCCAGCGCCTTCACCGCCGAACTGGACTCGCTGCGATGAGCCTGGCGCTGGTTGGTGACATCGGTGGCACCAATGCACGTTTCGCCCTGTGGCGTGACGGCGGCCTGCATGGCGTGCGGGTATCGGCGACTGCCGATCACGCCACCGTCGAGCAGGCCATCGTCGCTTACCTGGACGCCGAAGGTCTGGCCCTTGGTGAGGTGCAAACCATCTGTCTGGCCTGCGCCGGGCCGGTGGAAATCGACCCGTTCCGCTTCACCAACAACGCCTGGCGTATCGACCGTCAGGCGTTCTGCGCCGCGCTGCAGATACGCGAGCTGCTGCTGCTCAACGACTTTTCCGCCATGGCCCTGGGTATGACCTGCCTGCAGGACGACGAGTACATCACCGTTTGTCCAGGTGAGGCGCAACCAGGGCGCCCGGCGGTAGTGATCGGCGCCGGCACGGGCTTGGGCGTCGGCACCTTGCTGAGTTTGCCCGATGGCAGCTGGCACGCGTTGCCGGGCGAGGGTGGCCATGTCGACCTGCCGGTGGGCAGTAACCGCGAGGCGTTGATCTGGCAGGCACTGCACCGCCAGCTCGGCCACGTCAGCGCCGAGGCCGGGGCGCTCAGCGGCAACGGGCTGCTGGCCTTGTATCGCGCGACCTGTGCGGTGGATGGTCAGCCGGCATCCCTGCAGAGCGCCGCCGAGGTCACCCGTGCGGCGCTGGACGGGGAGCCATTGGCAGTCACAGTGCTGGAATCGTTCTGCTGCCTGCTCGGCCGTGTGGCGGGCAACAACGTGCTGACCGTGGGTGGGCGAGGCGGCGTGTTCATCGCCGGTGGTATGGTGCCGCGCTTCGCCGACTTCTTCATGGCCAGCGGGTTCTCGCGCAGCCTGCGCGACAAGGGCTGCATGAGCGACTACTTTGATGGCCTGCCGGTATGGCTGGTCACCGCGCCTTACCCGGGCCTGGTCGGCGCGGGCGTGGCGGTGGAGCAGCACCTGCGAAGGAACTAGCAACTCGTCTAGCATCGCCCATAACAAAAACAAGGATCATCGATGTGAGCCCAACTGGAAAATCCATCCTGCTGGTCGACGACGACCAGGATATTCGGGAACTGCTGCAAACCTACCTCGGGCGTGCCGGCCTGCAGGTGCGCACCGTGGCCGATGGCGCCGGGTTTCGTGGGGCGCTCTGCGAAGGCGGTGCCGATCTGGTCATTCTCGATGTGATGTTGCCCGACGAGGACGGCTTCAGCCTGTGCCGCTGGACCCGCGAGCACCAGCGTTTCGCCCAGGTGCCGATCATCATGCTGACCGCCAGCTCCGACGAGGCCGACCGGGTCATCGGCCTCGAGCTGGGCGCCGATGACTACCTCGGCAAACCGTTCAGCCCCCGCGAGTTGCTTGCGCGTATCAAGGCGCTGCTGCGACGAGCGAATTTCGCCCAGGAACGCGGCGCAGACGTGCTGGCGTTCGACGAGTGGCGCCTTGACATGGTCAGCCATCGGCTGTTTCACCTCGACGGCGAAGAAGTGCTGTTGTCCGGCGCCGACTTCGCGCTGCTCAAGCTGTTTCTCGATCACCCGCAGCAGATTCTCGACCGCGACACCATCGGCAATGCCACCCGCGGCCGCGAGATGATGCCGCTCGAACGCATCGTCGACATGGCCGTGAGTCGCCTGCGCCAGCGCCTGCGAGACACCGGCAAACCGCCGCGGCTGATCCGCACCGTACGTGGCAGCGGCTACCAGCTGGCCGCCGCCGTCAGTGCGCAGGCCGGCAATGCGCGCTGACTGGCGTCGGCTGCTGCCGATTCCACGTTCACTGCTCGGCCGCATGCTGCTCCTGACCCTGCTCTCGGTGCTGGCGGCGCAGACGTTGTCCAGCGCCATCTGGCTGTCGCAGTTGCGCGCCACCCAGCTCGAAGGGCTGATCACCACGGCACGCAGCCTGGCCCATTCGATGTCGGCCAGCGTGCGTTACTTCCGTTCGCTGCCGGTGGCCTACCGGCCGATGGTGCTCGACCAGTTGCGCAGCATGGGCGGCACCCGCTTCGTGGTCAGCCTCAACGACCGCCCCTTGAGCATGCACCTGCTGCCCGAAACGCCGCGCAAGCTGGCGGTGACCGAGGCGGTCAGCGAGGTGCTGCGCGCCTCGTTGGGCAACCAGGCGGACATTTCCGTGACCTTCGTCAGCCCTGATGACCTGCGCATCTTCAATGGCGGCCTGAAACTCGACGAATTGCCGCGCTCCTGGGCCCATTACGCCCTGACCCTGGAGCCGGTCAATCCGCCGGTGCTGGTCACCCAGATCCAGCTGGCGCCCGGCGAATGGCTGTATATCGCCTCGCTCTTGCCCGAGCCCTACACCAGCCTGGAGGAGCCTGTGCTGCCTACTCAGCAGCTGTGGTTCATCCTGCTCAGCAGCGGCTTCCTGCTGTTGTTCATCGGCATTCTGGTGCGCTGGCAGAGCCGGCCGCTCAAGCGCCTGGCGCGGGCCGCGCGGCACATGTCGCTGGGCGCCGACATCGAGCCGGTGGAGGAGGCCGGCGGGCGTGAAGTGGTGGAGGTGGCGCGGGCCTTCAACGCCATGCGCGAGCGCATCAGCCGCTACCTGACCGAGCGTGCCCAGCTGTTCAGCGCCATTTCCCATGACCTGCGCACGCCGATCACCCGCCTGCGCCTGCGCGTCGAGCTGCTCGACGACGAAACCCTGCAGACCAAGTTCGGCCGCGATCTCGACGAGCTGGAGCTGCTGGTCAAGGGTGCGTTGCAGTGCGTCAAGGACACCGACATCCACGAGAACATCGAGTCGGTGGACCTCAACCAGCTGCTGCACTGTCTGGTCGAGCCGTACCTGGCACCGACCGGCAATGGCCGCGTGACCCTGCATGGCGAGGCGGGGGCGGATTACCTCGGCAAGCCCCTGGCGTTGCGGCGCTGTATCGGCAACCTGGTGGACAACGCCCTCAAGTACGGCCACCGCGCCCACCTGCACGTCGAGGACGACGACGAGGCCTATGTGCTGCACGTCGACGATGAGGGGCCGGGGGTGCCCGAGCAGCGCCTCGAACAGGTATTCGAGCCGCATTTCCGCCTGGCTGGCCAGCAGCAGGGTTATGGCCTGGGCCTCGGCATTGCGCGCAACATCGCCCATAGCCATGGCGGCGAGGTGAGCCTGCAGAACCTGCGCGAAGGCGGACTGCGGGTAACCCTGCGCCTGCCGCGAATGCCGGATTGAATGTCACCGCTCCGTGACAAAGCAGCCGGCCTTCGTTACTTGGCGGTAGGTAGCCGCCAGTAGACTCGTCATGCGCCTTTCGCCGATTCGTATCCGCCGGTGCCTGCACAGCTTCTCGTAGCCTGGGTTGGCCAAAGGCGTAACCCAGGTTTTTGACGGAGCCGGTTATCGCTGCGCTCGAGCCGGGCTATCGACTGATGCGGCCATTTTCCGTCTGTATGGAACAACAACAATGACGATCACACCCGTACTCCCCGCCGACAGCTGGCTGGTGAAGCCCGCCCACCAAGCCTGGCTGAATGCCGAAGGTTTGCGCCTGCTGCCGTTCGCACGCGCGGCGAAAGTCGAGCATGGTTTCGCCGCCCTCGATGCAAGGGGCGCGCTGGCGCCCGATGCCATCGCTGAGTTGATCCACACCACACGCATGACCCACTGCTTCGCCCTGGCCCATCTGCAAGGCATTGTCGGCTACGGCGAGCTGGTCGATCACGGCGTCACTGCGCTGCAGGGCCGGCTGCGTGACGAGGTGGCCGGCGGCTGGTTCGCCGACGTCACCCGCGAGGGCGACAAGAGCGCCTACCTGCACGCCTTCGTGGCCCTGGCCGCCAGTTCCGCTCGAGCGGCCGGCAGACCAGGGGCCGAGGCGCTGCTGGCCGAGGCGATCAGGATTCTGGAAGCGCATTTCTGGAGCGAGGAGGAGGGCGCGCTACGGGAGAGCTTCAGCCGCGACTGGTCGCAGGAAGAGGCCTACCGCGGCGCCAACAGCAACATGCATGGCGTGGAAGCCTTTCTCGCCCTGGCCGACGTTACCGGCGACAGCGTCTGGCTGCAGCGCGCGCTGCGTGTCGCCGAGCGATTGATCCACCGACATGCCGCCTCCCGCGGGCACGTGGTGGTCGAGCATTTCGACCACCAGTGGCAGGCGCTGCCCGACTACAACACCGACAACCGCGCCGATCCGTTTCGCCCCTATGGCAGCACGCCCGGCCACAGTTTCGAATGGGCGCGCCTGCTGCTGCATCTGGAGGCCGCCCTCACCTGCGCCGGGCTGGAAGCGCCCGCCTGGCTGCTGGACGATGCACGCGGTCTGTTCACCAGTGCCTGTGGCGATGCCTGGTTGGCCGATGGCGCGCCAGGGCTGGTCTACACCCTCGACTGGCAGGCGCGGCCCGTGGTGCGTGCACGGCTGCACTGGGTGCAGGCCGAGGCCAGCGCGGCGGCAGCGGCGCTGCTGCGGCGCACCGGCGAGCCGGACTACGAGGCCTGGTACCGGCGCTTCTGGGAGTTCACCGCCAGCCATTTCATCGATCTGCAAGAGGGCAGCTGGCACCATGAGCTCGATACCGGCAACCGGCCGGCCGCCAGCATCTGGCCGGGAAAGCCTGATCTGTATCACGCCTACCAGGCCGTGCTGCTGCCGCGCGTGGCGCTGGCGCCGAGCCTGGCCACGGCGTTGGCCGCCATGTAACGGCATTGTGACATTCGCGCATCGCTTCGTTACCTGGTGGCCCGCCAACCCTGATTACACTCCCTGCAACGCAAGCGCCATGACTTGCCGCTAACAACAAGAAAGGTACTTCGATGAACGCGATCACCCGTCTCGCTACTGCCGTTTCTCTCGCCTCCCTGTTCCCCCTCACCGCGCTGGCGGCCGACTCCAAAGGTACGGTCGAAGTCGTGCATTGGTGGACGTCCGGTGGCGAAGCGGCAGCCGTGAAGGTCCTGCGTGAGCTGGTCGAGAAGGACGGCTACACCTGGAAGGACAGTGCCGTGGCCGGTGGTGCCGGCTCGGCCGCCATGACCGTGCTGAAGACCCGCGTGGTCTCCGGCAACCCGCCAGGCGCCGCACAGATCAAGGGGCCGGATCTGCAGGAGTGGGGCGCGCTGGATCTGCTCGCACCGCTGGACGACGTGGCCAAGGCCAACAATTGGGATGGCCTGCTGTCGAAAACCGTCGCCAATACCATGAAGTACGACGGCCATTACGTGGCCGTGCCGGTGAACATCCATCGCGTCAACTGGTTGTGGATCAACCCGGCAGTCTTCAAGAAGGCCGGCATCGACAAAGCGCCGACCACCCTGGACGAACTCTACGCCGCCGGCGACAAGCTCAAGGCCGCCGGTTTCACGCCACTGGCCCATGGCGGCCAGCCATGGCAGGACAGCACCGTATTCGAAGGCCTGGTGCTCAGCATCATGGGCGCCGAGGGCTACCACAAGGCGTTCGTCGAGAACGACGAAGCGACCCTGACCAGCCCGCAGATGGCCGAAGTGTTCACCGCACTAAAAAAACTCTCCACCTACATGGACGACAACCGTGCCGGGCGTGACTGGAACCTGGCCACCGCCGAGGTCATCGACGGCAAGGCCGGCATGCAGATCATGGGCGACTGGGCCAAGAGCGAATGGACCGCCGCCGGCAAGGTCGCCGGCAAGGACTACCAGTGCGTTCCTATGCCGGGCACCGCGGGCAGCTACACCTACAACATCGACTCCATGGCCATGTTCAGGCTGAAGAAAGAGGGCGACATCGCCGCCCAGCATGCCCTGGCGCGCATCGCCCTGGAGCCCGAGTTCCAGTACGTGTTCAACGAGAACAAGGGCTCGATCCCGGTGCGCTCGGACCTGGACATGAGCAAGTTCGACAGTTGCGCCCAGGCCTCCATGAAGGATTTCCAGGAGGCCGACAAGAACGGCAAGCTGGAACCGAGCATGGCCCACAGCATGGCCACCAACCTGGCGGTGCAGGGGGCGATCTTCGATGTGGTCACCAACTTCATGGCCGACAAGAACGCCGACCCGAGCAAGGCCGGCGCGCAGATGGCCGCGGCGATCAAGTCCGCGCAATAGCGTGAAGCGGGCCGCTACCCGGCGGCCCGCCTGATTTCACCATCCGTTCGTGCGACGGGCTCCGCGCCTGTCGCCGGCGGAGTTCGTCCCGAATTTCTCTACACACGGTAGGTCCGATGAGTGTCACGACGGTAATCGGCAAGGCTTCACCCTTCGATGCGCTGCAGCGCTGGCTGCCCAAGCTGGTGCTGGCGCCCACCATGCTGGTGGTGCTGGTGGGGTTCTACGGCTACATCCTGTGGACGGCGGTGCTGTCGTTCACCAATTCCAGCTTCATGCCCAGCTACAAGTGGGTGGGCCTGCAGCAGTACATGCGCTTGATGGACAACGACCGCTGGTGGGTCGCCAGCAAGAACCTGATGGTGTTCGGCGGCCTGTTCATCGCCATCAGCCTGGTCATCGGCGTGTTGCTGGCGGTGCTGCTGGATCAGCGCATTCGCCGTGAAGGCGTTATCCGCACCATCTACCTGTACCCCATGGCGCTGTCGATGATCGTCACCGGTACCGCCTGGAAGTGGCTGCTCAATCCCGGCCTGGGCCTGGACAAGCTGCTGCGCGATTGGGGCTGGGAAGGCTTTCGCCTGGACTGGCTGGTGGACCCGGAGCGGGTCATCTACTGCCTGGTGATCGCGGCCGTGTGGCAGGCCTCGGGCTTCGTCATGGCGCTGTTCCTGGCTGGGCTGCGCGGCGTCGATCAGTCGATCATCCGCGCCGCCCAGGTCGATGGGGCGAATCTTCCGACCATCTACCTGCGCATCGTGCTGCCGAGCTTGCGCCCGGTGTTCTTCAGTGCGGTGATGATCCTCGCGCACATTGCCATCAAGAGCTTCGACCTGGTCGCGGCGATGACCGCGGGCGGGCCTGGCTACGCCTCCGATCTGCCAGCGATGTTCATGTACAACTTCACCTTCAGCCGCGGCCAGATGGGCATCGGCTCGGCCAGCGCGATGCTGATGCTCGGCGCGATCCTGGCGATCCTGGTGCCGTACCTCTACTCGGAATTGCGAGGCAAGCGCCATGACTAAGGCTTTCAGTCCAAGCCGCCTGGCGATTCACGCCACCCTGTTGTTCGCCGCCGCGCTGTACCTGGTGCCGCTGGTGGTGATGCTGCTGACCAGCTTCAAGACCCCCGAGGACGTGCGCGCCGGCAACCTGCTGTCGCTGCCGGACGCTTTCACCCTGATCGGCTGGGTCAAGGCCTGGGACGTGGTCGGTGGGCACTTCTGGAACTCGGCGAAGATGGCCATTCCGGCGGTGCTGATTTCCACGGCCATCGGCGCGCTCAACGGCTACGTGCTGTCGATGTGGCGCTTCCGCGGCTCGCAGCTGTTCTTCGGCCTGCTGTTGTTCGGCTGCTTCCTGCCGTTCCAGACCATCCTGCTGCCGGCCTCGTTCACCCTCGGCAAGTTCGGCCTGGCCAATACCACCACCGGCCTGGTGCTGGTGCACGTGGTCTACGGCATCGCCTTCACCACGCTGTTCTTCCGCAACTTCTACGTCAGCGTGCCGGATGCCCTGGTCAAGGCCGCGCGTCTGGATGGCGCGGGGTTCTTCACCATCTTCGGGCGCATCCTTCTGCCCATGTCAGTGCCGATCATCATGGTCTGCCTGATCTGGCAGTTCACCCAGATCTGGAACGATTTCCTGTTCGGCGTGGTGTTCGCCAGTGGCGATGCCCAGCCGATCACCGTGGCCCTCAACAACCTGGTGAACACCAGCACCGGGGCCAAGGAATACAACGTGGACATGGCCGCGGCGATGATCGCCGGGCTGCCGACCCTGCTGGTGTACATCCTGGCGGGCAAGTATTTCCTGCGCGGCCTCACAGCTGGCGCGGTAAAGGGTTGAAAGCTGCTGCGCTCGCTCGCGGCACTTTCGAAGTGGAGAGAAGTAAATGGCAACGCTCGAACTGCGCAACGTCAACAAATCCTACGGCAGCGGCCTGACGGATACGCTGAAAAGCATCGATCTGAAAATCGACGATGGCGAATTCCTGATCCTGGTCGGCCCGTCGGGCTGCGGCAAATCCACCCTGATGAACTGCATCGCCGGGCTGGAGAGCATCAGCAACGGTGCCATCCTGGTCGACGGTGCCGACATCAGCGGCATGAGCCCCAAGGATCGTGACATCGCCATGGTTTTCCAGTCCTACGCGCTGTACCCGACCATGAACGTGCGCGACAACATCGCCTTCGGCCTGAAGATGCGCAAGCTGGCTCCGGCGGCCATCGACGAGGAAGTGGCGCGCGTCGCCAAGCTGCTGCAGATCGAGCACCTGCTGGGGCGCAAGCCCGGCCAACTCTCCGGCGGCCAGCAACAGCGCGTGGCCATGGGCCGGGCCCTGGCGCGGCGCCCGAAGATCTACCTGTTCGACGAGCCGCTCTCCAACCTCGACGCCAAGCTACGGGTGGAGATGCGTACCGAAATCAAGCTGATGCACCAGCGCCTGAAGACCACCACGGTCTACGTCACCCACGACCAGATCGAGGCCATGACCCTGGGCGACAAGGTGGCGGTGATGAAGGACGGCGTGATTCAGCAATTCGGCACCCCGCAGCAGATCTACAACGATCCTTCCAACCTGTTCGTGGCGAGCTTCATCGGCTCGCCACCGATGAATTTCATTCCCGTGCAGGTGCAGCGTCGCGACGGGCAGGCCTGGGCCGTGCTGGCGTCGGCCGAGGGTCGTTGCGAGCTGCCCCTGGGCGAGCTGCCCGAGGGCGCGGAGCAGGGCGAACTGCTGCTCGGCGTGCGCCCCGAGCAGGTGCAACTGGCGAGCGGCCTGGCGCAGGCCAATACGCTGGCTGCCCAGGTGGAAGTCACCGAGCCCACCGGGCCGGACACCCTGGTATTCGTCACCGCCAATGACAGCAAGCTGTGCTGCCGCCTGGCGCCCGATCAGGCGCCGCCGGTGGGCCAGCGCCTGGAGCTGCATATCGATGCGGCGCGGGCACTGCTGTTCGATGCCAAGAGCGGCGAGCGCGTAAGGCCCCTGGCCCGTACGGCGTAACCGGGCAACGTCACCTCTTTAGCGAATCGTTGAAAAGGAGTCGGCCTCGTAGTCCTGATGCCGGCATTGCAAAGCGGTAACAACAATAAAAAACTGCAGGAGAGGATATGAAACGATCAACGGGTTTCGGCCTGGTCATGGCGCTGGGTTCCCTGACGCTGCCGGTTACGGGTATGGCGCTGGAGTTCAGCGGTTACGTGCGCAGTGGTGCCGGCACGGCCGACGGCAACGGCAGGCAGTCGTGCTTCCAACTGCCGGGCGCGCGCTCCAAGTACCGTTTGGGTAACGAGTGCGAGCAGTACGCCGAGCTGGACCTGCGTCAGGATCTGTTCACGCTCGACGATGGCTCGGTACTGAGCATCGAGGGCATGGCACAGCTGTTCAACGAGTACGGCCACACGCCGAAATTCACCGGTGACCACGGTACCGCGCGGATGAACCAGATGTACGCCGAGTGGAGCAACATGCCGGCGCTTAACGGCGGCTCGCTGTGGGCCGGGCGGCGGTTCTACAAGCGTAACGACATCCACATCTCCGACTTCTACTACTGGAACCAGAGCGCCACCGGTTTCGGTATCGACGAGATGAAGATCGGTGATTACAAGTACAGCTACGTGTTCTCGCGCAAGGACAGCTACGACCAGAAGGAATACATCAACCGCCACGACTTCAACGTCGGCGGTTTCGTGACCAACCCGGGTGGCGAGGTCGAGGTGGGCGTCAGCTACGTCGACAAGCCATCGTCCGTGGACGACTCGCACAGTGGCTGGGCGGTGACCGGCCAGCACGTGCAGAAGAACTTCCTCGGCCTCGGCGGCGACAACAAGTTTGCCCTGCAGTACGGCCAGGGGCCGGGCACCGGTCTGGGCTACACCGGCGACCCGACCCTGGATCGCAGCGCCAAGAGTTGGCGGGTGGTCGAGTTCTTCGACTTCCAGATGACCCCGCGCCTGGGCGGCCAGGTGCAGGCCGTATACCAGAAGGACAAGCGTGACGACGGTGGCGATCAGGACTGGTGGTCGGTGGGCGGGCGCACCAGCTACGCCTTCACCCAGCAGTTCAAGCTGGTCGGCGAGATCGGCCATGACCAGGTGGACGCCTCCGGGGGCACCCGCAAGCTGAGCAAGTTCACCATCGCGCCGACCTGGTCGCCGAACGGCCCCGGCTTTTTCGAGCGCCCGGAAATTCGCCTGTATTACACCTATGCCACCTGGAACAAAGCAGCGCAGGAAGCGGCGAATCTGCTGGCCGAGGGTTCGGCGCTGTCCGACACTGGCGCCTTTGGCAGTGCGCGTAATGGCTCCAACTTCGGCGTGCAGGTGGAGTACTGGTGGAAGTAGGGCGCACCTTAAGGTTGTGGCCGTAGCGCTTGCTCCCGGGTATCGCGTTGCTCAACCCAGGCTACCCATCTAACCGTAGCCTGGGTTGAGCGCAGCGATACCCGGGAATGCTTGCGCGCAGCTAAAGCATCGCCCTCAAACTGCGGCAGAGCCCATCATCGGACTGTCGATCAAATCGGCTTTTCGCCGGCCGGGTAACGGCTGGCGTTGAGGCTTTCCTTGATCTTGCGCAGGTGCGGCTGGAAATCCGCGCCGCGGCGCAGGGTCATGCCGGTTGCCAGGACGTCCAGCACCGTCAATTGGATGATGCGCGAAGTCATCGGCATGTAGATGTCGGTGTCCTCGGGCAACGGAATGTGCACGCTGAGGCTGCAGGCCTGGTCCAACGGCGAGCCGGCGGCGGTCAGGCCGAGCACCGAGGCGCCATTTCCCCGCGCCAGGCGAGCCACCTCGACCAGCTCACGGGTACGCCCGGTGTAAGAGATGATCACGAACAGATCACCGGTGTGCGCCACCGAGGCGAGCATGCGCTGCATCAGCACGTCGGCGTGGGCGGATACCGCCAGGTTGAAGCGAAAGAACTTGTGCTGGGCATCCAGAGCTACCGGCGCCGAGGCGCCAAGGCCGAAGAAGTGGATCTGCCTGGCCTGGATCAACAGGTCGACGGCGCGGCTGATCAAATTGGCGTCGAGGCTCTGCCAGGCGCTGTCCAGCGAGGCGATGGCGCTACCGAAGATCTTGCGCGTATAGGCCTCGGGGCCGTCGTCAGCCTCCACCGCGCGGCTCACGTACGCCGCGCCACTGGCCAGGCTCTGCGCCAGCTGCATCTTCAATTCCGGGTAACCGTTGACGCCGAACGAGCGGCAGAAACGGTTGACCGTCGGCTCGCTGACCTGAGCGGCCTGGGCGAGGGCGGCGATGCTCAGGCGGGTGGCCTGCTGCGGATTGAGCAGTATCACTTCGGCGACCTTGCGTTCGGCCTTGTTGAGGCTCTCGAGGCGGCCCTGGATCTGTTCGAGAAGGTTGCGCACGCGATCCATTGTTGTCCTTGTCCGATGAAATGCCGGGTCAATCCTAAGCTGGGGCTGCTCTACTGGCTACTAGTACTATGCATTTCACGAATATGTTGTGTTTATTACTACATTTCTGGTTGCGCGATAGCGGGTTACCCGCTATCAATAGGGCAACTTGATAGAAGAACAAAGATCATGTCGATGACTCCCGTTGAGCCTTGTACCCTCGCTCTGTTCGGCGCCCTGGGCGACCTGGCATTGCGCAAGCTGTTCCCCGCCCTCTACCAGCTCGACCGCGCTGGCTTGCTGCACGAGGATACCCAGTTGCTCGCGCTGGCGCGCGATGGCGGTGACCCCGGCAAGCACCTGAGCACCATCGATGCGCATTTGCGTCGCTACCTGCCGGCCACCGAGTTGGACGAGGCGGCGATGCAGCGTTTCCAGGCGCGCCTGCGCTACCTGAGCATGGAATTCCTGCCGCCGGACACCTACCCGCAGCTGGCCGAGATGGTCGGCAGCGGTCGCCAGCTGATCGCCTATTTCGCCACGCCAGCCTCGGTGTACGGCGGCATCTGCGCCAACCTGGCAGCGGTCGGCCTGGCCGAGAACACCCGGGTAGTGCTGGAGAAACCCATAGGCCATGACCTCGACTCGTCGCGCGCGGTCAACGATGCGGTGGCGGCCTATTTCCCGGAAAGCCAGGTCTACCGGATCGACCACTACCTGGGCAAGGAAACGGTGCAGAATCTCATCGCCCTGCGTTTTGCCAACAGCCTGTTCGAAACCCAGTGGAACCAGAACCACATCACCCACGTGGAAATCACCGTGGCGGAAAAGGTCGGTATCGAAGGGCGCTGGGGCTACTTCGACAAGGCCGGTCAGCTGCGTGACATGATCCAGAACCACCTGCTGCAACTGCTCTGTCTGATCGCCATGGACCCGCCAGGCGACCTGTCCGCCGACGCCATCCGTGACGAGAAGGTCAAGGTGCTCAAGGCCCTCGAGCCGATGACCGCCGAACAGCTGTCGCGTCATGTGGTGCGCGGTCAATACGTGGCCGGCACCAGCGATGGCAAGCCGGTTCCCGGCTACCTGGAAGAAGAGAACTCCAACGCCCAGAGCGACACCGAAACCTTCGTCGCCCTGCGCGCCGACATCCGTAACTGGCGTTGGGCCGGCGTGCCGTTCTACCTGCGTACCGGCAAGCGCATGGCGCAGAAGCTGTCGCAGATCGTCATCCACTTCAAGGAACCGCCGCACTACATCTTCGCGCCGGAGCAACGCCAGCTGATCGGCAACAAGCTGATCATCCGCCTGCAGCCGGACGAGAGTATTTCCCTGCAGGTGATGACCAAGGACCAGGGACTGGACAAGGGCATGCAGCTACGCAGCGGGCCGCTGCAGCTGAACTTTTCCACTGCCTACAAGAGCGCGCGGATTCCCGACGCCTACGAGCGTCTGCTGCTGGAAGTGATGCGCGGCAATCAGAACCTGTTCGTGCGCAAGGACGAGATCGAGCACGCCTGGCAGTGGTGCGATCAGCTGATCGCCGGCTGGAAGAAACTCGGCGACCCGCCCAAGCCGTACGTCGCCGGCACCTGGGGGCCGATGAGTTCCATCGCCCTGATCACTCGCGACGGGAGGGCCTGGTATGGCGATCTCTGACCTCGAATTTCCCGCGGGCGTGGTCGCCCGCAGTCACAGCGACGCGCAGCATCTGGCGAACGCGCTGGCCGAGAACGTGGCCGGCGCGCTGCGCGCTGCCATCGACAGCCGCGGCCAGGCGACCCTGGTGGTGTCCGGTGGGCGCAGCCCGATCGCTTTTTTCAAGGCGCTCGCGCAGCAGCCGTTGCCCTGGGCCAAGGTGCTGGTGAGCCTGGCCGACGAGCGCTGGGTACCAACCAGCCACGAGGACAGCAACGAGGCGCTGGTGCGTCGTCATCTGCTGCAGGGGCCGGCTGCCGAGGCCCGCTTACTGGGGTTGTATCAACGTGCTGGCAGCCTCGAGGAGGCCGCTGAACTTGCCGAGCAGACGCTGCGTGACCTGCCGGGCATCGATGTGCTGGTACTGGGCATGGGCACCGACGGGCATACTGCCTCGCTGTTTCCGGACAGCCCGAACCTGGAGCAGGCGCTTGGCGATCAATGCCCGCGCCGTTGTCTGCCGATGCTGGCGCCGAACGTGCCGCACCAACGGCTGACCCTGACCCTGCCGCTACTCGGGGCGGCCCGCCTGCCGCTGCTGGCGATCGAGGGGCCGGGCAAGCTCGCGGTACTCGAGCAGGCCTTGCAGCAAGACAATCAAAAGAACATGCCGATCAGCGCGTTTTTGCGCGCGCCGCTCGAAATCTACTGGTGCCCTTAGGCCCGAAAGGAACACGACCATGACACAAGCCATCAGCCGTCCAGCCCCGACCATGGCGGAAAAGATCGAAAGTATCGACGCGCTCTGCGCCCGTGCGCGAATCATGCCGGTGATCACCATTGCCCGTGAAGAAGACATTCTGCCGCTGGCCGACGCCCTGGATGCCGGCGGTCTGCAAGTGCTGGAAATCACCCTGCGCTCGCCCCATGGCCTGACCGCCATCCGCCGCCTGCGCAAAGAACGCCCGCACCTGTGCGTGGGGGCCGGCACGGTGCTCGATCGCCATATGCTCGAAGCGGTGGAGGAGGCCGGTGCCCAGTTCATCGTCAGCCCCGGCTCCACCGACGAACTGCTGCGCGCTGCACTGCAAAGCCCGGTGCCGATGCTCCCTGGCGTGGCCAGTGCCTCGGAGATCATGGTCGGCTATGCCCTGGGCTATCGCCGCTTCAAGCTGTTCCCGGCCGAGGTCTGCGGCGGTACTGCCGCGCTCAAGGCGCTGGGCGGTCCATTTGGCGATATCCGCTTCTGCCCGACCGGCGGCGTCGGCCCGGCCAACGTGCAAAACTACATGGCGCTGCCCAATGTGATGTGCGTGGGCGGCAGCTGGATGCTCGACAGCAGCAAAGGCTGGGACGCCGTGCGCCAAGCCAGTGCCGACGCCCTGGCGCTGCTGGGCTGAGTCTCGGCCCGCGACACGCGGGCCTGCTTGAACATTTCCGTCGCCGGCTCGATGCCTCTGTCGCGCCGGCGTCTCTATTTTCGAGGTTCGCGAATGACCCTGCGCATCAGCAAAGACACTCGCTTGTGCATGTCGCTCTCCGGGCGGCCCGGTAACTTCGGCACGCGCTTTCAGAACTATCTGTACCGCGAGCTGGAGCTGGATTACCTGTACAAGGCCTTCACCACCACCGATCTGCCGGCGGCCATTGGCGGCATTCGCGCCCTTGGCGTGCGCGGCTGCGCGGTGTCGATGCCGTTCAAGGAGGCCTGCATCGAACACCTCGATGGCTTGCACGACTCGGCGGCGACGCTGCAGTCGGTCAACACCATCGTAGCCGATGATGGCCGCCTGACCGGCTACAACACCGACTACAGCGCGGTGGTGAAACTGTTGCAGAAACACGGCGTGCCTGCGGCCAGTCGCTATGCCCTGCGCGGCAGCGGCGGCATGGCCAAGGCCGTGGCCTGCGCACTGCGCGACAGCGGCTTCGCCGACGGTAGCATCATCGCCCGCAACGAGACGGCGGGCAGGGCGCTGGCCGAGCAATGCGGCGTGCACTGGAGCGAGGCGCTGGACGCCGAGCCGGCACAGCTGCTGGTCAACGTCACGCCCCTTGGCATGCGCGGCGCCGAGGCCGGCCAGCTGGCCTTCAGCGAGCAGGCGGTGGCAGCAGCGCAGTGGGTTTTCGATGTGGTCGCCGTGCCGGTGGAAACTCCGCTGATTCGTCTGGCACGTTCCCTGGGCAAGCCGGTGATCACCGGTGGCGAAGTGATCGTGCTGCAAGCCGTCGAGCAATTCGTGCTGTACACCGGCGTGCGCCCCGATGCCGAGCTGATCGAACGGGCGGCGCGCTGCGCTCTGGCCGAGTAAGGCGCTCAGGTCGCCGTCTCGGCCCGCGCGAATTCGGTGGCGGCCTTGCCGTGAAACTGGCGGCGCAAGCACCATTCGCCGCAGGTCGCGGCTCCTTCACGACTGCAGATTCAGCACCAATCGTGTAGGCGCGTCGCCCCGACGCGAACGCTCTCGCGCGCTGAGGACCCCGGGTGCCCTTACCGGCAATTTGTAAGACGGTGTCATTAAAAGTTTGCACTTTCCGTTTCCCAGCCAAGTCGTAAAAGGTGTAGGGCATGGCGCTGCGTCGAGCGCTCTGCCAGACGCTGGCTTCGCCGTAGCGCCATGCCCTGCAATCCGAACGGAACGCCTTACCCAGGCTTCCGAAGCCAGGTGCGTCGCTAATCGGCGGCCGCCGACAGACGAGCAAGGAGATAGCCATGGGCTTGGGAACCATACTGCTGATCATTCTGATCCTGATGCTGATTGGTGCCATACCGGCATGGCCGCACAGCCGCAGCTGGGGCTACGGGCCTACCGGCGGCCTTGGACTGGTGCTGGTCATCGTGCTGGTACTGCTGCTACTGGGCTACATATGAGCCAGCGCCTGCATCGCTGATGCAGGCGTCGCCGTCGGCGGTTCTCGCCGCTGACGGTGGCCCAGCCCCGCAACATCCCCCTCATCTCTCACCCCGGAGGTCGCCTGCTTGGATCTGGTGATTGCACGGCCCGAAGGCCTGTATTGTCCTCCCGGAGATTTCTACATCGACCCCTGGCGTCCCGTCGAGCGCGCCGTTATCACCCATGGCCATGGCGACCATGCGCGCACCGGCAGCGCCCATTACCTGGCCGCAGCGCCGGGCGAGGGTATTCTGCGTACGCGCCTGGGCCGCGACATAAACCTGCAGACCCTGGCCTACGGCGAAATCATCGACCACCACGGCGTCACCCTGAGCTTCCACCCTGCCGGGCACGTGCTGGGATCGGCTCAGGTGCGCCTGGAGTACCGGGGCGAAGTCTGGGTCGCGTCAGGCGACTACAAGGTCGAGCCGGACGGCACCTGCGACCCTTTTGAGCCGGTGCGATGCCACACCTTCATCACCGAATCGACCTTCGGTCTGCCGATCTACCGTTGGCAGCCCCAGGCGCAGATCTTCGCGGGCATCAACGACTGGTGGCGGCAGAACCAGCAAGCCGGTCGCGCCAGCGTGCTGTTCTGCTACGCCTTCGGCAAGGCGCAGCGCATCCTCCACGGCATCGATGAAAGCATTGGGCCGATCCTTGGCCATGGCTCCATGGAACCGCTGCATCAGGTGTATCGCGATGCCGGTGTCTACCTGCCCGAAACACGCTACGCCGGCGATGTGCCCAAGGGTGATCCGCTGCTGCGCCAGGCGCTGGTGCTGGCGCCGCCATCGGCTGGCGGCAGCACCTGGATCCGCCGCTTCGGCGACTATAGCGATGCCTTCGCCAGCGGCTGGATGCTGCTGCGCGGCACGCGTCGGCGCCGCGGCGTGGACCGCGGTTTCGTGCTGTCCGACCATGCCGACTGGCCGGGCTTGCTGTGGGCCATCGAGCAGACCGGCGCCGAGCGGGTGATGGTCACCCACGGCTCGGTGAACATCCTCGTTCGCCATCTGCGCGAGCAGGGCCTGGACGCCCAGGCCTTCGCCACCGAATACGGTGAGGAAGAAGACGCCGCGGTCGAGGCGAGTTCATGATCGCTTTCGCGCAGCTTTATGCGCGCCTCGATGCCACTACCTCGAGCAACGCCAAGCTCGCTGCCCTGCAGGATTACCTGCGCGATGCCGAGCCCGCTGATGCCGCCTGGGCCGTGTACTTTCTGGCCGGCGGCCGACCACGGCAATTGGTGCCTTCGCGGCAACTGCGCGAACTGGCGATGCAGCGTGCGGGCCTGTCCGACTGGTTGTTCGAGGAGAGCTATTCGGCGGTGGGCGACCTGGCGGAAACCATCGCGCTGTTGTTGCCCGAGGCCACCTCGACCTCCGGAGACGGCCTGGCGGTGTGGGTCGAGCAGAAACTGCTGCCGTTGCGCGGTCTGCCGCCTGATGAACTGGCGATGCGTCTGGACGCCCTGTGGGCGCAGCTCGACCGGCAATCGTTGATGGTCAGCATCAAGCTGATCACCGGCGCGTTCCGGGTCGGGGTTTCCAAGCTGTTGGTCACCCGCGCCCTGGCGGCCATCGCCGAGGTGGACGCCAAGCGTGTTGCCCAGCGCCTGGTCGGCTATACCGACCTGTCGAATCGGCCCACGGCGGCGTCCTATGAACGGCTCATCGCCGCTGAATCAGAAGACGAGCACGCCCAGCGCGGTGGCCAGCCTTATCCATTCTTTCTCGCCCATCCGCTGCAGCGCCCGCTGGAGGAGTTCGACGCCAGCCTGGGGGCACCCGGCGACTGGCTGATCGAATGGAAGTGGGATGGCATTCGCGCGCAGCTGGTCAAGCGCGATGGCCAGTTGTGGGTCTGGTCGCGTGGCGAAGAATTGATCAGCGAGCGCTTTCCCGAGCTGCAGGAGTTGGCGCCGCTGTTGCCCGACGGCACGGTGATCGATGGCGAGCTGGTGGTCTGGCGGCATGCGCCGGATGCGACCGCCAGGCAGGGCGAGTTGATGGCCGCAGCGGCGTCCGTGCCTGCCGAGCGCCTCAACGATCAGGTCGAGGAGCAGCTCGAACGATTCGGCATCCAGCCGTTCGCTCTCTTGCAGCAGCGCATCGGCCGCAAGACCCTCAGCCGCAAACTGCTCGAGGAAGTGCCGGTGGCGGTGCTCGCTTACGACCTGCTGGAATGGCAGGGCGAGGACTGGCGCAGCCACCCGCAGCACCAGCGCCGTGCGCAGATGGAACAGGTGGTGGCCAACTGCGCCAGCCCCCGGCTGATGCCGTCGCCGCTGCTGCATGGCGACACTTGGCAGACTCTCGCCGAGCAGCGCGAAGCCTCACGCTCGCTGGGCGTCGAGGGCATGATGCTCAAGGCCCGTGAGTCGGCCTATGGCGTGGGGCGCAGCAAGGACGTTGGGGTGTGGTGGAAATGGAAGATCGACCCGTTGAGCGTCGACGCCGTGCTGATCTACGCCCAGCGCGGTCATGGCCGCCGCGCCAGTTTGTACAGCGATTACACCTTTGCCGTGTGGGACGGCGCGCCGGGTGATCCCGAACGGCGTCTGGTGCCCTTCGCCAAGGCCTACTCGGGGCTTACCGACGAGGAAATGCGCAAGGTGGATGCCATCGTGCGCAAGACCACGGTGGAGAAATTCGGCCCGGTGCGCAGCGTCACCCCTAGCCTGGTGTTCGAGCTGGGCTTCGAGGGCATCGCCCGTTCGCCCCGGCACAAGAGCGGCATCGCCGTGCGCTTTCCGCGGATGCTGCGCTGGCGTCATGACAAAGGCGTGGAGGAGGCCGACACTCTGGAGCTGCTGCAGGAATTGCTGCCATGAGCCTGGCCAGCACCTGGCTGCGGCGTAACGGCTGGAAGGCCTTCGATTTCCAGAAGGAGGTCTGGCAGGCGGTCGCCGATGGTCATAGCGGCTTGCTGCATGCCTCCACCGGCGCCGGCAAGACCTACGCGGTATGGCTGGCCGCGCTCAATCTTTTCGCCGGTAAGGCGCTGCCGAAGAAGGCCGCAGGCAGCAAACGAGCGCCGACAGCGGCTCCCCTGACGGTGCTGTGGATCACCCCGATGCGCGCCCTGGCTGCCGATACGCAGCGCGCCTTGCAGGCACCGATCGACGGCCTGGAGTTGCCCTGGACGGTGGGCATGCGCACCGGCGACACCGGCAGCGCGGAACGTCAGCGCCAGGCGCGGCGCCTGCCCACGGCATTGGTGACCACCCCCGAAAGCCTGACCCTGCTGCTGACCGGTGCCGACGCAAAAAACCAGTTCGCCCGTGTCGGCATGCTGGTGGTGGACGAGTGGCACGAGCTACTCGGCAACAAGCGCGGCGTGCAGTTGCAGCTGGCCCTGGCGCGGCTGCGCCTGTGGAATCCGCAACTGATCGTCTGGGGGCTGTCGGCAACCCTGGGCAATCAGCCTCACGCGCTGGAGGTCCTACTGCCCGACGGCAACGGGCGTCTGGTGCGTGGCGAGCAGGGCGGCAGGCCGCTGATCGACACCCTGTTGCCGCCAGCGGTGGAGCGCTTTCCCTGGGCCGGTCACCTGGGCTTGCGGTTACTGCCCCAGGTGGTCGAGGAACTGGATAAGAGCAGCGTCAGCCTGGTGTTCACCAACACCCGCTCGCAGTCGGAACTCTGGTATCAGGCGTTGCTCGAGGCACGGCCGGACTGGGCCGGGCTGATCGCCTTGCATCACGGCTCGCTGGCCCGGGAAGTGCGCGACTGGGTCGAGAACGGCCTCAAACAAGGCAAGCTCAAGGCGGTGGTGTGCACCTCCAGCCTGGATCTGGGGGTCGATTTCCTGCCGGTCGAGCGGGTGCTGCAGATCGGCTCGGCCAAGGGCGTCGCACGTTTGTTGCAGCGCGCCGGGCGCTCCGGCCATGCGCCCGGGCGCACCTCACGCGCGACGTTGGTGCCGACCCATGCCGTGGAACTGCTCGAGGCGGCTGCCCTGCAGGATACGGTGGCGGCCGGGCGGATCGAGGCCCGTGAGTCGCCCCGTCAGCCGCTGGACGTGCTGGTCCAGCATCTGGTCAGCATGGCCCTTGGTGGTGGCTTTCGGCCTGACGAACTGCTGCGCGAAATACGCAGCACCTGGGCCTATCGCGACCTCGACGACGCGCAGTGGCGCTGGGCGCTGGCCTTCGTACGCCAGGGCGGTGAGTCC
This sequence comes from Pseudomonas sp. PA15(2017), assembly GCF_001945395.1. GTDB lineage: Bacteria > Pseudomonadota > Gammaproteobacteria > Pseudomonadales > Pseudomonadaceae > Aquipseudomonas. The sequence continues at coordinate 199,408 of NZ_MSXV01000007.1, forward strand.
CTGAGTGCCTACCCTGACTACCAGCGGGTGGAGCCGGACGCAGAGGGCATCTGGCGGGTACCCAGCCCGCGCCTGGCGCGGCGCCACCGGATGAGCGTGGGCACCATCGTCAGCGATGCCAGCCTGACCGTGAAGTGGTGGAGCAAGGGCGGCGGCGGTTCCCTGGGCAGCGTGGAGGAGGGCTTCATTGCCCGCTTGCGGCCCGGCGACGTGTTCCTGTTCGGCGGTCGCCCACTGGAGCTGGTGCGGGTCGAGAACATGACCGCCTACGTAAAGCGCAGCGCTGCCGGCAAAGCCAGCGTACCGCGCTGGAATGGCGGGCGCATGCCACTTTCCAACACCCTCGCCGAAGCATTGGTGGCGCGCTTTGGCGAGGCCGCTCAGGGTCGTTTCGAGGGCCCGGAAATGCGCCTGCTGCAGCCGCTGCTCGAGGTGCAGGCCAATTGGTCGGCATTGCCGGCACCCGGCACGCTGCTGGCCGAAACCCTGCATTCGCGCGAAGGCTGGCATCTGTTTCTCTATCCCTTCGCCGGGCGCAACGTGCACCTCGGGCTGGCCAGCCTGCTGGCCTGGCGCCTTGGGCAGCGGCGGCCGCTGAGTTTTTCCATCGCCGTCAACGACTACGGCCTGGAGCTGCTGTGCGCCAGTGAAGTGGAATGGCGGCAACTGCTCGACGGCGAGCTGTTCGACGAGCGCGATCTGTTGCATGACGTGCTCGCCAGCCTCAATGCCGGAGAGCTGGCACAGCGGCGCTTTCGCGAGATCGCGCGGATTGCCGGGCTGGTGTTCGACGGCTATCCCGGAGCGGGTAAGAGCCTGCGCCAGGTACAGGCTTCCAGCGGCCTGTTCTTCGACGTGTTCCGCCAGTACGACCCCGGCAACCTGTTGCTCGCCCAGGCCCATGACGAAGTGCTGAGCCAGGAGCTGGACGTGCAGTTGCTGCGCCATACCCTGGCCGACATGCGTGCCGCACGGCTGAACCTGCACGCCTTGCGCCGCGCCACGCCGCTGGCGTTCCCGTTGATGGTCGAGCGCTTTCGCGAGCGGCTCAGTTCGGAAAAGCTCGCTGACCGCATCGCCCGTATGCTCGGCGAACTGGAGCGTGCCGCCGGGCCTGGCCCGCAGGTGGTGGGCGCACCGCTGGTCGAGGTCGAACCGGCAAGCCGCCGCCGCGAACGCAAGCGCAAGGATGGACGCCCGCGAGGCAAGGCCAAGGCCGGATCTGCATGAGTGCAGCTCATCTGGCAGTGGAGCTGGCCGGGGAAACCCTCTGGCTGCTGGCCGACAAGGCGCTGTACTGGCCGGCCCGCCAGGCGCTGCTGATCGCCGATGCGCATTTCGGCAAGGCGGCCACCTACCGCGTACTTGGTCAGCCGGTACCCCAGGGCACCACGGCGCGCAACCTGCAACGCCTCGACCGGATGCTGCAGGACTATCCCACCCGGCAACTGATCTTTCTCGGCGACTTCCTGCATGCCAGGCCGGCGCGCGGTGGCAGCACCCTGGCCGCCTTGCAGGCCTGGCGAGCCCGTAATCCCGCTCTGCAGATCCTGCTGATACGTGGCAACCATGATCGCAGTGCCGGTGATCCCCCGGCCGAGCTGGGTATCGAGGTGGTGAGCGAGCCTTGGCCGATGGGGCCGTTCGCCTTGTGTCATGAGCTGACGAGCTGCCCGGGCCGCCACGTGCTCGCCGGGCACCTGCATCCGGTGTTCGTGCTGCGTGGGCGAGGGCGGGACCGGTTGCGCATGCCGTGCTTCTGCATCGAGCCGGCGGCGACCCTGCTACCGGCGTTCGGTGAGTTCACTGGCGGCTTGGCCATCGAGGCTACCATTCAGCGGGCCATTTATGGGGCGCTGGATGGTTCGGTGTGGCGCTTGGCCTGATTTTTCGTGCGACAGATCGTCACGTCTCGGGTGGTCGGAATACTGGCGATTTGCCGTTTGTCGGCGATACATCGTTGAACAATCGTGATTTATCTCCCACTACGAGCGTCAACTTTTCGCCCGCATGTTCACCTGTCAGATGAAACGATTCACCTGCCTCTAGTTATTTATCGGCCTGCCGATAGAATGCGTGCCGCTCAAAAAATCAGCCTGGTCCAACAATAACTCTCCAGCTGCTCTAACTCGGTTATAAAAGTCGGAGAACGATTGAATGAACAGCTGGTTTTCGAACATCAGCGTTACCTTGAAACTTGCCTTGGGCTTCGGCCTCGTGCTCGCCCTCACCTGCATACTCGCGCTGACCGGCTGGACCAGCATGGGCAGCCTCATCCAGCGCAGTGACTGGACGGCCGACATCGCGCGCCTGAACGACACGCTGACCGACCTGCGCATCACTCGCCTGCAATACATGCTGGCCAACGGCGACGAGCAAATCGCCGAAACCGTGCAGAAGTCCCTCGATGGCTTCAAGGCTCAACACGGCCAGGTTCTTTCCAGCTTCAAGAGCCCGGAAAACGTGCGCCTGCTGCAGGCCCAGGGGGCGCAGATCGACGCGTACCAGCTGTCGCTGAACAAGATGCGCAGTGGCTACCGTGCCAGTAACGACGCCCGCCAGGAAATGACCCGCAACGCGGTGAGCGCTGGCGAGGCGATCGACGAGATCAACACGGCGGTGATGAACCTGCCGCCCTACGATGACAGCCGCGCTGCGCAGTTCCAGGCCATTACCAAGGCTAAGGAAGACTGGCAACTGGTGCGTTATCAGGTGCGTGGCTACACCGGCACGCCAAACGCCGACGCCGAGCGCGCGGCCATCGCCCAGATCGATGCCACCATCAAGGATATGGATGCGTTCCGCCAGGCATTCGCTGCCGAGCATCCGCAGCGCGTCAGCCAGGTCACCAGTGCGCTGGACAACTATCGCAACGCCGTCATGGCCTTCAAGAACGCCACCGAAACCATCGCCGTGGCGCGCAAGGAACTGACCGACGAAGGCTACGAGATCGTGCGCATCAGCAAGGAGCTGACCGCCATCCAGCTTGAGCGCCGCAACAGCGAAACGGCCTCGGCCCGCACCCTGCAGCTGAGCACCACGTTGATCGCCTTGCTGGTCGGCATCCTGGCGGCCTGGCTGATCACCCGCCAGATCACCCGCCCGCTGCAGGAAACCCTGGTCGCCGTGGAGCGCATCGCCGGTGGCGACCTGAGCCAGACCCTGCAGGTGACCCGTCGCGACGAAATGGGCGTGCTGCAGCAGGGCATCCAGCGCATGGGCAGCACCCTGCGGGACCTGATTGGCGGCATCCGCGATGGCGTCACCCAGATCGCCAGCGCTGCCGAAGAGCTGTCGGCCGTGACCGAGCAGACCAGCGCCGGGGTCAACAGCCAGAAGGTGGAAACCGATCAGGTGGCCACCGCCATGCACGAGATGTCCGCCACCGTGCAGGAAGTCGCGCGCAACGCCGCCGACGCCTCGCGCGCCGCCTCCGATGCCGACCGTGAAGCCAACCAGGGCGATCGCGTGGTCAGCGAGGCCATCGCGCAGATCGAGCGCCTGGCTGCCGAAGTGACACGCTCCACCGAGGCGATGAGCCACCTGCAGCAGGAAAGCAACAAGATCGGCAGCGTGATGGACGTGATCAAGGCCGTGGCCGAGCAGACCAACCTGCTGGCCCTTAACGCCGCCATCGAAGCCGCCCGTGCCGGTGAAGCCGGCCGTGGTTTTGCCGTGGTCGCCGACGAGGTACGCGGCCTGGCCCAGCGCACGCAGAAATCCACCGAGGAGATCGAGGAACTGGTCGCCGGCCTGCAGCATGGCACCCAGCAGGTCGCCAACATCATGCACAGCAGCCGCGAACTGACCGACAGCACCGTGGAGCTGACGCGCAAGGCCGGTGGTTCGCTGGAAAGCATCACCCGCACGGTGTCCAACATCCAGTCGATGAACCAGCAGATCGCGGCTGCCGCCGAGCAGCAGAGCGCGGTCGCCGAAGAGATCAGCCGCAGCGTGATCAACGTGCGCGACATCTCCGAGCAGACCGCGGCCGCCAGCGAGGAAACCGCCGCCTCCAGCGTCGAACTGGCCCGCCTGGGCAGCCAGCTGCAGCAGATGGTCAGCCACTTCCGCGTCTGATCGGGACGGTGAGCTGAAACGAAAAGGCCGTAGCTCCCAAGAGCTACGGCCTTTTTCGTTTTGACAGCAGCGACGTGGCGGTGGCTTAGAACCTGTTCACGATCTTTTCAGGTGGCATAAACAGGCTGCTAAAAGGCAGAAGCGGACATCAGCGCAGTATCTGTGGGAGCGGGCGGGGACGCCTAGTCCATGCCCGCGATTTTCGCGCGCATGGCGCGCTCCCACAGTGGATCGGGGAACGGCCGCTACCGCCACTTTGCAGGCAAAAGAATGAAGCCGAGCCGAAGGTCGTGAAGGAGTGTTTAGTGCGTGGCTATCCAGATCAGCAATCCCGCCTGGAACAAACAGAAGGCCACCAGGCAGGCAATGGTGAAACGCAGGCCGCCGTCTTCACGCTTGAGCTGCTCCAGGCGCTCATGCTGCTTGCGTAGCTGGGCGTCCTGTTCCAGCAGGTTCTGGTCGGCCTGTTGCAGCATCTGCGCGGCGTCGAGCTGTTCGATGAACCTGACCTTCTCGTTGTTCCAGTCGCTATGCAGGGCGCTGAGCCGCGGGGCGCCGTATTGCGCCTTGAGTTGATTCTCCTGGTAGTCGACGCTGAGGCCCTGTGCCTTTAGGCAATGATCTCGCCGCGCGCGAGCTTCGTCGTTGAGCGCATCGCGGCTGGGCAGGGGGCCGCTTTCCAGGGTGTAATGGGCACAGTGCTGCTTCGCCCAGGCCGCGGCCTGGGCCAGTAGAAAACGGCCCAGGCCTCGGTTCTGCGGCTCCAGGCTCAGGCCGCTGTCGGGGCCGAAGCGGGCTTCTTTGGCGCGGTGGTCGAGCCATAGTTCCAGCACGTTCTGCTCCTTGCGTACCTTCTGGCCGGGCAGCTGCAGGCTCAGGCGCAGCAGGCTGTGCTCCTTGCTATGTCGCTCGACGCGGCCGAACTGCAGGAAACGCAGCGGGCGGGCGCCGGTGTGGCGGTCGACCGGCAGAGGCGCCAGGCGCAGCAGGCGAAAATGTTCCGCGGCCAGGCCGGCCCAAGGGTGGGACGGCTCGGGCTGTTCGCCTTCCGGCGTGGCGACGGCGGTGGTTTCGCTGTCGGTCATCTGGCGTTCCTCGACAAGCCGCGCTGCACCAGGCAGGGCGGTCTGGACGGACTCATGATCCCGAGGGGCAACCAGCGGTCGCTGCGCAGCAGGTCATGAGCGGTTCTAAGGGTTATCGGCAGCTTTGGCCGTCTCTGCAGGGGGCAACGCCTTGATAAAGCTGGCCAGGCGTGTGGTCAGGCCCCGGGCCAGGGGCAGGTCAGGGTTGTTATAGGAGGCCAGTTGCGCCTCCATGTCCAGCGGCACGATGCGCAGCACATGGTTCATGCCGGTGACGATCTGCAGCTCGGCACGCGGGTTGGCAGCGTGCAGCGCTTCGGCGTCCTGCACGCTGACCTGGATGTCGTGATCGCCCTGCAGGATCAGCGCCGGCACCTTGACCTGGGCAAAGGCGGCAGCCGGGTCCTGGCGGAACAGGGAAATCAGGTAGGGCTGCACGCTGGTGCGGAACAGCACGGTCAGCTCGTCCGACACCTGCGGCACTTGGCGGCCCTCTTGCAGGGCTTCGAGCAGCGCCTCGGCTTCGCTACGCAGGCGCGGCGGCAGGCGGTTGCGCAGTTGTTCGCGCAGCAGTTGATCGATGGGGCGTGCGCTACCGGCGATCGATACGAGCGCATCCGCGTCTGTCTGGTTGGCTGCCAGGGCGGCGATCAGTGCGCCTTCGCTGTGGCCGACCAGAATCACCTGGCTGAAGCGTTTGTCCTGGCGCAATTGATGCACCCAGGCCACCACGTCGGCCACATAGCGCTCCACGCTGAGGTCGCGCTCATGCGGCGTGGCGGCAAAGCTGGCGGCGATGCCGCGCTTGTCGTAACGCATACTGGCGATGCCTTGCTGGGCCAGGGCCTGGGCCAGTTTGCGGTGCGCATCGTTATGCCCGCCACCGGGATTGTTGCCATTGCGGTCGGTCGGCCCGGAGCCGGCCACCAGCAGTACCACGGGCACCGCTTCGCTGCGCTGCGGCAGCACCAATGAGCCGTTAAGCACGCCCTGGCCTGTATCCAGGCTGGCCGGCTCACGCAGGATGGAGGCGGCCTGAACCAGGCCAGTGAAGAGGGATAGGGTCAAAAGCAAGGCTCGCAGCATGATGGAAACGGGTCTTTGATGGGCTCTGTTGGACGCTGGCAAATGGCCAAAGGTTCGCGCGCGGGTGATCTCGGCGCTTGGCTGGGAGTATACTCAGCGGCTTTCTTCATGGGCCTGCCTTTTCGCCGCAGGCTGCGGATCGAACTTCTCTGGAGCCTCGTGCAATGTCCGGCAATACCTTCGGCAAGCTGTTCACCGTCACCACGGCAGGCGAGAGCCATGGCCCGGCGCTGGTCGCCATCGTCGACGGCTGCCCGCCCGGCCTGGAGATTTCCCTGGACGACCTGCAGCGTGACCTGGACCGCCGCAAGCCCGGCACCAGCCGCCATACCACCCAGCGCCAGGAAGCTGACGAGGTGGAAATCCTCTCCGGGGTATTCGAAGGCAAGACCACTGGCTGTGCCATCGGCCTGCTGATCCGCAACACCGACCAGAAGTCCAAGGACTATTCGGCAATCAAGGACCTGTTCCGCCCGGCTCACGCCGACTACACCTACCACCACAAGTACGGCATCCGCGACTACCGTGGCGGCGGCCGCAGCTCGGCCCGCGAAACCGCCATGCGCGTGGCGGCTGGCGCCATCGCCAAGAAGTACCTGGCCAGCCAGGGCATCGTCGTTCGCGGCTACATGAGCCAGTTGGGTCCTATCGAGATCCCGTTCAAGACCTGGGATTCGGTGGAAGAGAACGCCTTCTTCAGCCCTGATCCTGCCAAGGTGCCAGAGCTGGAGGCCTACATGGACCAACTGCGCCGCGACCAGGATTCGGTGGGCGCGAAGATCACCGTGGTCGCCGAAGGCGTGATGCCGGGCCTCGGCGAGCCCATCTTCGACCGCCTGGATGCCGAGCTGGCCCATGCGCTGATGAGCATCAACGCGGTCAAGGGCGTGGAAATCGGTGATGGTTTCGCGGCCGTCGCCCAGCGCGGCACCGAGCACCGCGACGAGCTGACCCCGGCGGGCTTCGTGTCCAACCATGCCGGCGGCATTCTCGGCGGTATTTCCAGCGGCCAGCCGATCGTTGCTCACCTGGCGCTCAAACCGACTTCCAGCATCACCACGCCGGGCCGCTCCATCGATGTCGATGGCAACCCGGCGGACATGATCACCAAAGGCCGCCACGACCCCTGCGTCGGCATCCGCGCTACGCCGATCGCCGAAGCGATGATGGCCATGGTGCTGATGGATCACCTGCTGCGTCACCGTGGACAGAACGCCGACGTGCGCGTGACCACGCCGGTGCTGGCGCAACTGTGAGCATACCGGTGTGCGCCGGTAGCGGGGCCGGCGCTCTGTTCGCGCCTGCAGCCTGAGGCTTGCCGCCCATGGCTACACTGCCGTACTGGCGGCTGTCCGGTTTCTACCTCTTCTACTTCGCCCTGCTGGGCGCCACGGCGCCGTTTCTCGGCCTGTACTTCGCTCACTTGGGGTTCTCGCCGGCACGCATCGGCGAGCTGGTGGCCATTCCCATGCTGATGCGCTGCATCGCGCCGAACCTGTGGGGCTGGCTGGGCGATTACAGCGGCCGGCGCCTGCTGATCGTGCGGTTGGGCGCCTTGAGCACGTTGCTCAGCCTGAGCCTGATCTTCGTCAGCCAGAGTTACGCCTGGCTGGCGCTGGTGATGGCGTTGCATGCCTTCTTCTGGCATGCGGTGCTGCCGCAGTTCGAAGTCATCACCCTGGCGCACCTGCGCGAGCAGTCGGCGCGCTATGCGCAGATCCGTCTGTGGGGCTCGATCGGTTTCATTCTCAGCGTGGTCGGCCTGGGCAAGGCGTTCGATCTGCTGAGCCTGGAGGTCTATCCCTGGGCACTGTTGCTGATCATCACCGGCATCGCCCTGAGCAGCTTCTGGGTACCGGATGCGCAGCCGTTGGCGTCCTCGCAATCACCGGATCAGGGTGGTTTCCTGAGGCAGCTCAGGCGGCCCGGGGTGCTGGCCTTCTACCTGTGCGTGGCGCTGATGCAGCTGTCCCACGGGCCGTATTACACCTTTCTGAGCATCCACCTGGAGCAGCTCGGTTACAGCCGTGGGCTGATCGGTATGCTGTGGGCGCTGGGGGTGGTCGCCGAGGTGCTGGTGTTCATGGCCATGGCGCGCCTGCTGCAACGCTTCAGCCTGCGCCAGGTGCTGATCGCCAGTTTCGCCATCGCGGCACTGCGTTGGGTGCTGATGGGCTTTCTGGCCGATCACCTGAGCGTGCTGCTGTTCGCCCAGGTGCTGCATGCCGCTACTTTCGGCAGTTTCCATGCTGCATCCATCGCCTTCGTGCAGCGCAGCTTCGGCGCGCGCCAGCAGGGCCAGGGGCAGGCGCTCTACGCCTCGCTGGCCGGCATCGGCGGCGCGCTGGGTGCCCTGTACGCCGGCTATAGCTGGAACGGCCTTGGCCCGCCGTGGACATTCGCCCTGGCGGGACTGGCCGCGTTGGTCGCAGCCGTTATCATGGCCCGACGCACGGCCGAGCCGACATGACCCAATCAGGTCGCCGCGAGGTGGCCGACACCAGACAGGAATTACCCATGAGTCGCCTGAGCGTTCATCACCAGTCCAGCCCGCAGATTCCCGACAAGGTGCTGGGCCATGCCGAGGACATCGCCAGCACGCTGGCGGCCGTCGGTATCGAGTATCGCGAGTTGCCGCTCCAGGCACGGGTGCAGGCTGGGGATGCCAGCGAGGCCATTTTCGCCGCCCTGGGCGAGTCGCTGGAGCCGCTCAGGCGTGACGGCGACCTGAGCCAGGCCGAGGTGATCAGCATCGACCAGCGCCGCTGGCCCCGCGAGGGCGAAAAGCCGCCTCAGGCGCTGGTCGAAGTGCTGGCCGATGGCGCGCAGCTATACCTGTTTCTGGCCGGGCAGGGCCTGCTGAGCCTGCATGTCGATGACTACGTCTACGCCTTGGTCGGTGAACGCAATGCGCTGATCAGCGTACCGGCGGGCACGCGTCACTGGTTCGATCTGGGCGAATTTCCCCACTGCGCGGCGGTTCGTCTGTTTGCTGCAAACGCCGTGGCGGCGTGGCCAAGCGGTGATGCCATCGCTGCCGACTTCCCGCGCCTGGAAGATTAGTCGAACAGGCTGGCCTGGGGCCTCGGCACCGCGCCTTCGAGTTCCAGCAGCAGCTGTTTACGCGGCAGGCCGCCGGCAAAGCCGGTGAGGCTGCCGTCGCGGCCAATCACCCGGTGGCAGGGAATGATGATGCAGATCGGGTTGGCGCCATTGGCCGCACCCACGGCGCGCACGGCGTTGGGCCGCTCGATGCGTTGGGCGAGGGCGCTGTAGCTGTCGATCTTGCCGAAGGGAATCTGCTGCAGCGCCTGCCACACCGCCTGCTGGAAGGGTGTGCCCTGCGGGTTGAGGCGCAGCTCGAAGCGTTGCCGGCGGCCTTCGAAGTATTCATCGAGCTGGCGGCTGGCGTCATCGAGCTGTGAACCGGCTTCGCGCCAGCCATCACCGATCTGCCAGGGCGTGCGCTCCACGTCCATCAGCAACTGCTGCAGGCCGCGCTCGTCGCCAACCATGAACAGGCAGCCGATAGGGCTTTGCTGGTAGCGATAGAACATCCTCAGCCTCCCGAATAGTTATGCCACAGATGTGCGGCGGCGTAGGCACGCCACGGTCGCCAGGCTTCGGCGTGCAACTGCAGCTGCCGGGCGCTGATGCCGGTCGGGCCCCAGATCGGCGCTTTGAGCAGGCCCAGGTCACTGGCGGGGAAGGCGTCGGCGTCACCAAAGGCACGCAGGGCGATGTATTCGGCCGTCCACGGGCCGATGCCGGGCAGGGCGCACAGGCGCTGGATCAGCTCGTCGGCGCCCTGGCTGATATCCAGACGCAACGCGCCGCTGGCCACCTGGGCGGCGAAATGCTGCAGGGTCTGCACCCGTTTGCCGGGCATGCCGATGCCGTCGAGCGTGGCCTCGGCGATGGCCGCCGGGGTTGGGAACAGCCGGTCGATACCGGCCGGGGCGCCCGCCAGTGGATCGCTGAGCCGGGCCAAGAGCCGGCCGGTGATGGTTACCGCCGCCTTGACCGTGACCTGCTGACCAACGATGGCGCGCACCGCCTGTTCGAATGCATCGAAGGCGGTGGGCAGACGCAGGCCGGGGTGGCGCGCGAGCATCGCGGCCAGATGCGGGTCGCCGGCAAAATGCGCGGCGATCAGCGCCGGGTCGGCATCCAGGTCGAACATGCGCCGTACTCGCTGTGTGAGTTCCGGCAGGCAAGCGCGGGCCGAGGCGCTGTGCACCAGTTTCAGGGCCTGTGTGTCGGGCAGGGCGGTGACGCGAAACCAGCCAATGGTTTCGCCAAGGCGAAAGCTGCGGCAGTAGTCGCGCTCGCCCAGGCATTCCTGCCCGCCGATGGCGCGCAGCCTGAAGTGGGCGTGGAACTGCTGCCAGTCCCAGGGCGCCCGATACGGCAGGAAGATGGATTCGGTAGTTGTCATGGCGTGAAGATAACGCCGGGGTGGCGCCTTGTCAGCGTGGAAAGTGACTTTCAAACCTGCTCTCGTCCAACTTGTCGAGAACCGCTATCGACAAATTTTTCACATCCCAACGTACAGACTGCCGCCGCGCCGCTCGCCGACACAGGCCGAGCCTGCAGTAAACGTTTCTTGCGGATGATCGAACATGACCCCTACAGCAGTTCAGGGCACCCCGTCCAACTCCTTGCAGCCGATACGCAGCCAGTTGCTCTTCACCCTGTTCAGTGGTCTGGCCCTGCTGGTGATGTACACGCTGCTGCGCGTCGCCTTGCTGGGCTACAACCGCGAACTGATCGGCGACACCCCGAGCGCCGCCTTCGTCGAAGCCTTCTACAACGGTCTGCGCTTCGACCTGCGCGTGGTGGTCTACGCCTGCGCGCCACTGCTGATCGCCTTGCTCAGCACCCGCGCCATGCTGGCCCGCGGCTGGCAGCGCCTGTGGCTGACGGTCTTCGCCAGCATCACGCTGTTTCTCGGCCTGGCCGAGCTGGATTTCTACAAGGAATTCCACCAGCGCCTCAACAGCCTGGTGTTCCAGTACCTGCAGGAAGACCAGGCCACCGTGATGAGCATGCTCTGGAATGGTTTTCCGGTGGCGCGCTATCTGATCGCCTGGTTCGTCATCACCGGCCTGTTGTGGTGGATGTTCAGCCGCTTCGATCGGGCCAGCCGCACCGAGCTGCCGGCTGGCACGGGCACCGCTCGGCCGAAGGTCGCCTGGTACTGGCGGGTGTCGGTGTTCTTTGTGTGCCTGCTGATCGCCGTGATCGCCGCTCGCGGCCACCTGCGCCAGGGCCCGCCGCTGCGCTGGGGCGATGCCTACACGACCGAATCGATGTTCGCCAACCAGCTGGGTCTCAATGGCACGCTGACGCTGTTCACCGCCGCCCAGGCAACCTTCGGCCCGCACCGTGACAACACCTGGCAGTCGACCCTGGAAGACGCCCAGGCCCGGCAGATCACCCGCGACATGCTGCTCACTCCGGACGATCAGTTGATCGATGCCGACAGCGCTGCCGTGCGCCGCGTCTACACGCCACCGAGCGACAAGACCCTGCCGATCCGCAACGTGGTGGTCATCCTGATGGAAAGCTTTGCCGGGCATTCGGTCGGCGCCCTCGGTGCGCCCGGCAACATCACCCCGTATTTCGACAAGTTGAGCCAGGAGGGGCTGCTGTTCGACCGCTTCTTCTCCAACGGCACTCACACCCACCAAGGCATGTTCGCCACCATGGCGTGCTTTCCGAACCTGCCAGGTTTCGAGTACCTGATGCGCACGCCGGAGGGCTCCCACAAGTTCTCTGGCCTGCCGCAGCTGCTCGGCGCCCGTGGCTACGACAACCTGTACGTCTATAACGGCAACTTCCAGTGGGATAACCAGTCGGGCTTCTTCAGCAACCAGGGCATGACCCATTTCATCGGTCGCGAGGATTTCGTCGACCCGGTGTTCATGGACCCGACCTGGGGCGTGTCCGACCAGGACATGTTCGACCGCGGCGCTCTGGAGCTGAGGACCAATTATGGCCAAAAGCCTTTCTATGCACTGCTGCAAACGCTTTCCAACCATACGCCGTACGCGCTGCCGGAGGATCTGCCGGTCGAACCGGTGATGATCGATGGCAAGCAAGACCTGCACCGCACCGCCATGCGCTATTCGGACTGGGCGTTGGGGCAGTTCTTCGAAAAGGCACGCAAGGAACCGTATTTCAACGAGACGCTGTTCGTGATGGTTGGCGATCACGGTTTCGGTGGTTTCGACCAGGTTACCGAGATGGACCTGCAGCGCTTCAACGTGCCGCTGCTGTTGATCGCGCCCGGTATCCAGGAGAAGTTCGGCAAGGTCAGCCACACCGTCGGCACCCAGGTGGATATCGTGCCGACCATCATGGGTCGCCTTGGCGGCGAGACGCGTCATCAATGCTGGGGTCGCGATCTGCTCAACCTGCCAGAGGGCGACGGCGGTGTCGGTGTGATCAAACCCTCTGGCGGTGATCAGACCGTGGCCATCGTCACTGCCGACCAGGTGCTGGTGCAGCCCAAGGATTTCGAGCCGCGCTTGTACCGTTACCAATTGGGTGCCAAGCCGACCGCCGCGCGCATCGAAGGCCCGGTCGATGAGGAGCTGAAGAAACGCCTTGAAGGCTTCCTGCAGACCGCCACCAAAAGCTTGCTGGACAATACGGCTGGCGTGGTGAACGGCATGCCTGACAAGCCAAAGCCCTGAGGCAGAAATGAAAACCGGCGCCTAGCAGACTGTGTGAAAACCTAGCAGTCCGAGGGTGAGTTGAAGACAATGCCTCTATCGGTTGATAGGGGCATTGTCGTTTATGGGTTATATCCAGGGCGAAGGTCGCGGGCAAAGCAG
>NZ_MSXV01000046.1:0-24411 GCF_001945395.1 Pseudomonas sp. PA15(2017)
CTGCTCACTTGAAAGGTTGGTCGCGACCTTTCGAATCGTACAAAAGCAAACGCCCCGAACAATGTCGGGGCGTCTGATGGGATCACTACCTGCATCAGCGACTTTTCACACGCTCTGTGAAGAGGCGCCATTTTTTTCGTCCCGAGATCAGTGGCTCAGGTGCAGGCCGCACTCGCGGTTGTCTTCGCCCTTGGTTGGGTCGAAGTAGTCGAAGTTGTTCGGCAGGCCGTGGGCGGTCAGGTACTGATAGAGATCCTTGGACGACCAGTGCAGCAGTGGGGCGACCTTGATTAAGCCGTCCGGGTTGATGCTCACCGGCTGCATCTGGGCACGTACCGCCGTGTCGGTGGCGCGCAGCGCGGTGAACCAGACGCCTGGTGCGGTCTCGCGCAGGGCGCGGGCGAAGGGCTCGAGCTTCACTTCTTCGGTGAATGCGGCATGGCGCGGATCGTCCAGCCCAGGCGTCGGGCCGTCGATGGCTTCGCGGTGGGCGCGGCTGCGCTTGGGCAGGTAGGTGATCAGCTTCAGGCCCAGCTGCTGGCTGACCTCATCGGCGAACTTGTAGGTCGCTTCGGTGTTGTAACCGCTGTCCATCCACACGATCGGGATATCGGCCTTGACCTGGCTGACCATGTGCAGGATCACCGCTTCGAACGGGCGGAAATTGGTGGTGCAGATCGCGGGTTTGCCCAGGCCGATCGCCCACTCGATCAGCTTTTGCGGCTGATTGGCGAATTCGGCGTTGAGTCTGTCCAGATCGAGATCCATTGCGGGCTCCGAGACGTGTGGGTGAGAGAGGGCGATGGTAACAAATCTGCGTGGCGACCGGGGGCGACGGGCCAGCACAGCGGCTGTCACTGAACGGGCTTGCTGCCGGGTGGCCAGCAGCAAGCCGTTGGGTCAGATTTGCGCGGGTGGAATATGGCCGAACAGCTCCTGGGAGAAGCGTGTGCGTTCTTCGGCGTTTTCCTGGATGCCCTTGGCGGCCAGCTCTTCCAGACGCGCTTCCACGGCGTGGGTGCGATGGGTCAGGCCGCAGTCGTTGGCGATCTGGATGTTCAGGCCGGGGCGGGCGTTGAGCTCGAGAATCAGCGGGCCCTTGTCCTGGTCCAGCACCATGTCGACACCGATGTAGCCCAGGCCGCACAGCTCGTAGCAGCCAGCGGCGAGCTTCATGAAGCCATCCCAGTTGGGCAGTTGCACGCCATCCACCGCGTTGGTGGTGTCCGGGTGCTTGGTGATCTTGTTGTTCAGCCAGGTGCCGCGCAGGGTTACACCGGTGGCCAGGTCCACACCGACGCCGATGGCGCCCTGGTGCAGATTGGCCTTGCCGCCGGACTGGCGGGTTGGCAGGCGCAGCATGGCCATCACCGGGTAGCCCATCAGCACGATGATGCGGATGTCCGGCACGCCTTCGTAGCTGATGCTCTTGAAGATGCTGTCCGGGGTGACCCGGTACTCGATCAGCGCGCGATCGCGGTGGCCGCCCAGGGAGTAGAGACCCGAGAGAATGCTGGATATCTGCTGCTCGATTTCCGAGTGGCTGACGATCTTGCCAGACACCGTCTTGAAGCGATCCTCGAAGCGGTCGGCGATCACCAGGATGCCGTCGCCACCGGCGCCCTGGGCCGGCTTGACGACGAAATCGCTGCGCTCACCGATGATCTTGTCGAGGTTCTCGATCTCCTTTTCGGTGGAGATCACCCCGTACATTTCCGGCACGTGGATGCCGGCTTCGATGGCCCGTTCCTTGGTGATGATCTTGTCATCGACGATCGGATACAGGTGGCGCTTGTTGTACTTGAGCACGTAGTCCGCGTTGCGGCGGTTGATGCCCATGATGCCCTTGGCTTCAAGGGCCTTCCAGGTTTTCCAGAGACCTAACATTGGCTCAATCCTTCAGGAAGGCTTTGAAGCGGAACAGTTCGGTCAGGCGGTAGCCGCGGTAACGACCCATCGCCAGCATGAAACCCACCAGGATCAGCAGGATCGCCGGGAAGGTGAACACGAAGTACACCAGTTCCGGTACGGTCATCAGCAGATGGGCGATGGTGGCGGCGAACAGCGTACCGATGGCTACCTTGAAGGCATGACTGCCGCCGCGCTCTTCCCAGGTGATCGACAGGCGTTCGATGGTCATGGTCAGAATCACCATCGGGAACAGGGCAACCGACAGGCCACGCTCCAGGCCCAGCTTGTGACTGAACAGGCTGATGGTAGCGATCAGCACTACCACGAAGGTCAGTACCACCGACAGTCGTGGCAGCATCTGCAGCTTCAGGTGTTCCAGGTAGGAGCGCAGGGACAGGCCCAGCGCAGTGATCACCGTGAACAGGAAGATGCCGAAGCCCAGCTGGGTTTCCCGGAAGGCCAGGGCGATCAGCACCGGGGTAAAGGTACCCAGGGTCTGCAGGCCACCGAGGTTACGCAGGATCAGGATCACCAGTACGCCAATCGGGATCATCACCATGATCATGAAGGTTTGCTGGGTCTGCAGCGGCAGGCCGTACAGCGAGTACTCGAGGAAGTCGGCGTCGGTGTTCTCGTCGGTCAGCTGGGCGAGGCGAATGGCGTTCATCTCGCTGTTGTTGAGCGTGAAGGTAGTGGTGGCCTGACGGCCGCCATCGAGGGTAATCAGCGGCTCGTCACCGGTCCACCAGACCAGGCGATCAGTCGGCAGGCCCTGCTCGCCGGTTTCCGGGTTGAAGTACAGCCAGCGGTCGCCATTGAAGCTGCGCAGCCACAACTCCGGGCTCTGCTGGATGTCGGCGGCCAGGCGAATGGTGTGCACACGCTCCATCGGCACGTGGGCGATGGAAAGCAGCAGCTCTACCGCCTGGGCCTTCTTGATGGTCGAGGCATCGCCGCCGAGCAGCAGCTTGGCGTTGTCGTCATTGGTGTTGTTGACGCGCTTGATGGTCTCGCTGATGAAGGTCTCGACGTCCGCCGAATGCTGGCGAATCGGCGCCAGCAGCGCCTCGGCGGCGATCTTCTCGGGGCCTTCGACCGGGATGCTGTCGCGGAAGATCGGGCCCTTGGGTTTGGCCTGTTCGCCGCTGTAGCGCTTGGTCAATACCAGGCGGTAGTACAGGGTCTGCTTGCCATTGGCGCGGCGCGCCGACCAGGTCACCTTGCGGTTGCCATCGGCGCGGTTGACGCTCACCCCATAGTTGTTGGAGATGAAGCTTTCGTTGAGGCTGACGTAGTCCTGATTCAGCGGCGGTACGAACATCTGCAGCTTGATCGGGTCGCGGCCATTGGCCTGGAATTCGACCCGGGTGTCGATGTTCCAGAGGTCGTCGGTTTCGTCACTGCTGACCGGAATGCCGAGAATGAAAATCTGATAGGCAGTAATCAGAACGCCCAGGCTCACCAGAATGGTGATCAGGATTTTCAGATGCAGGGTAAGAGAGCGCATGGGGATTACTCGCCGGATTTTGCGTTGGAACAGTCAGGCTTGCCTGCTGCGTATTTTAAGCTGGGGTCGACCAGCGCATCGAAGCGCTTGAGCGCGTTGGAGCCGATCAGAAGCGGGTATTGGAAGGCGCTTCGATCGGTAAGGTTCACTTCGATCTGGCGCTTGACGTTACCCATGCACACGTCCAGCTCGATGACCGGGCGGGCGGTGTAGGTCTTCTCGTCGTCTTCATTGATGTCGCCAGCACGCCGCTTGATCCTGCTGATGCGTGCCAGCGGGCGCTCGATGGGGTGCGCGTGGGCATCGTCGATGGCCAGGTAGAAACGTACCCAACGTTCACCGTCACGCTTGAAACGCTCGATGTCGCGAGCACTGAGCGAGGCGGTCTGGGCACCGGTGTCGAGTTTGGCGGCCACTTGCACGTCGATGTCGAGGCTGACGTGTTCGTTCAGGCCGTAGATGGTTTTGTCCGCCGCGATACTGTGGCAGGAAAGCGCCAGCAAGCAGGGCAAGGTAGTCAGGAAATGAAGTCTCATGGGTCCTTGAGTAGATGAAGCGATGGGACGATCCATGCGCCATTGAGGACGGCCTACCAGCCGCTGCAGCAGCGGCCCGTGGGCGAAATGAGGCGAAGTCTAGCATGGGCTGCAAAGGTGCTGACAGTCGCTTGTGCGGCGTGCCATAGGCGCTTGGCAGAGTATCGGATGGAGCGGGCGGGCCCGTTCGGGTCGATATTCCAATGACTGACGAGCTTGTCGAGCAACCCCCTCTTGAAGCTACATTGTCGACAGGACCGCTTGTATTTTTTGCAGATATGGATTTATCTGGAGGTATTCCGATAAGAGTGTCGACAATATGTTGAGTGTCGTTGAGGAAGACGTCGGCACCCTGGCCGAGAACGTCTTTCGCCAGATCCAGCTGGCCATCGTGCGGGGCGAGATGGCGCCGGGCAGCAAGATTTCCGAGCCGGAGCTGGCGCGCACCTATGGCATCAGCCGTGGGCCGTTGCGCGAGGCGATCCATCGGCTGGAGGGGCAGAAGCTGCTGGTGCGTATTCCCCATGTCGGCGCCCGGGTGGTATCGCTCAGCCATGCCGAGTTGATCGAGTTGTACGAGATCCGTGAGTCCCTGGAGGGCATGGCCTGTCGGCAGGCGGCCGAGCGCATGAGCCAGGTCGAGATCGACGATCTGCGGCGGGTGCTCGACCTTCATGAGCAGGACGCCGCGTTCCAGGCCGGTGTCGGCTACTACCAGCAGGAAGGCGATTTCGATTTCCACTACCGGATTATCCAGGGCAGCGGCAACCGTACCCTGGCCAAGCTACTGTGCGACGAGCTGTATCAGCTGGTGCGCATGTATCGCCTGCAGTTCTCCGCCACGCCCAACCGCCCGCACCAGGCCTTTGCCGAACACCACCGCATTCTCGACGCCATCGCCGATCGCGACGGCGAGTTGGCCGAACTGCTGATGCGCCGTCACATCGGCGCTTCCAAACGCAATATCGAGCGTCATTACCTGGCCCAGGCCGGGCAGGCGGCGCTCGTCAAACCTTCCAAGACCCGAGGTGATTCATGACCCAGCTTTCTGCCGGCCAGCGTTTCCGCCAGGCCCTCATCGAAGAAAAACCGCTGCAGGTGATCGGCGCGATCAACGCCAACCATGCGCTGCTGGCCCAACGTGCCGGCTTCAAGGCGATCTACCTGTCTGGCGGCGGTGTGGCGGCTGGCTCCCTGGGGCTGCCGGACCTGGGCATCAACACCCTCGAGGACGTGCTGATCGATGTGCGGCGCATCACCGATGTGTGCGACCTGCCACTGATGGTCGATATCGACACCGGCTTCGGGCCGAGTGCTTTCAATATCGAGCGCACCATCAAGAGCCTGATCAAGGCGGGCGCCGCGGCGGCCCATATCGAGGATCAGGTCGGCGCCAAGCGCTGTGGTCACCGGCCAGGCAAGGAGATCGTCTCCTGCGAGGAGATGGTCGACCGCGTCAAGGCTGCCGCCGATGCCAAGACCGACCCGAATTTCTTCCTGATCGCCCGTACCGACGCCATCCAGGCAGAGGGCGTGGACGCCGCCATCGAGCGTTGCCAGCGTTATGTGGAGGCGGGCGCCGACGGCATCTTCGCCGAGGCCGCCTATGACCTGCCGACCTACCAGCGTTTCGTCGAGGCGCTAAAGGTGCCGGTACTGGCCAATATCACCGAATTCGGCGCCACGCCGCTGTTCACCCGCGACGAGCTGGCCTCGGTCGGCGTGGCCATCCAGCTTTACCCGCTGTCGGCTTTTCGCGCGGCCAACAGGGCGGCGGAAAACGTTTACACCTCGATTCGCCAGAACGGCCACCAGCAGCACGTGGTCGAGCAGATGCAGACCCGCGCCGAGTTGTATGAGCGCATCGGCTATCACGCCTTCGAGCAGAAGCTCGACGCGCTGTTCGCCGCCAAGAAGTGATCGCCTGGCGGGCCGCGCTGCGGTTCGCCCATAACAACAAGGAGAGACTGATGAGCGCCACCGACACCCCCGTACCCGGCTTCAAACCGAAGAAATCCGTCGCCCTCAGTGGCACCGCTGCCGGCAATACCGCCCTGTGCACCGTGGGCCGCACCGGCAATGACCTGCATTACCGCGGTTACGACATTCTCGATGTCGCCACCACCTGCGAATTCGAGGAAATCGCCCACCTGCTGGTGCACGGCAAACTGCCGACGGTTGCCGAACTGGCGACCTACAAGGCCAAGCTCAAGGCCCTGCGTGGCCTGCCGGCGGCGTTAAAGGTCGCGCTCGAACAACTGCCGCCTTCGGCCCACCCGATGGACGTGATGCGCACTGGCGTGTCGGTGCTTGGCTGCCTGACGCCGGAGAAGGACGACCACAATCATCCGGGCGCGCGGGATATCGCTGACAAGCTGATGGCGTCGCTGGGCTCCGTGCTGCTCTATTGGTACCACTTCAGTCATAACGGCAAGCGCATCGAGGTGGAGACCGACGACGACTCCATCGGCGGGCATTTCCTGCACCTGCTGCACGGCGCCGCGCCGCGTGACTCCTGGGTGCGCGCCATGCACACCTCGCTGATTCTCTACGCCGAGCACGAGTTCAACGCCTCGACCTTCACCAGCCGGGTGATCGCCGGCACCGGCTCGGACCTGTTCTCGGCCATCGCCGGTGGCATCGGTGCACTGCGCGGGCCCAAGCACGGCGGCGCCAACGAAGTGGCCTTCGAGGTGCAGAAACGCTACGACAGCGCGGACGAGGCGGAGGCCGATATCCGTGAGCGGGTGGGGCGCAGGGAAGTGGTGATCGGCTTCGGCCATCCGGTCTATACGGTTGCCGACCCGCGCAACAAGGTGATCAAGGACGTCGCCCGCGAGCTGTCTGCCGAGCAGGGCAACAACAAGATGTTCGATATCGCCGAGCGCCTGGAAACCATCATGTGGGACATCAAGAAGATGTTCCCCAACCTCGACTGGTTCAGCGCCGTGAGCTACCACATGATGGGCGTGCCCACCGCCATGTTCACCCCGCTGTTCGTCATCGCCCGTACCGCCGGCTGGTCGGCCCACGTCATCGAACAACGCATCGACGGCAAGATCATCCGCCCGAGCGCCAACTACACAGGCCCTGAGGACCTGAAGTTCGTGCCGCTCAAGGACCGCAAATAATTAATCATGGAAAACACCATGAACGACACCGTGAATAGCCAATACCGCAAGCGCCTGACGGGCACGCAACTGGATTACTTCGATGCGCCTGCCGCCGTCGAAGAGATTCAGCCAGGTGCCTGGGCAAAGCTGCCCTACACCTCGCGCGTGCTCGCCGAGCAACTGGTGCGCCGCTGTGACCCGCAGGATTTGACCGGCTCCCTGGAGCAACTGGTGCATCGCAAGCGTGACCTGGACTTTCCCTGGTACCCGGCGCGGGTGGTCTGCCATGACATCCTTGGCCAGACCGCGCTGGTCGACCTGGCCGGCCTGCGCGACGCCATCGCCGAACAGGGCGGCGACCCGGCCAAGGTCAATCCGGTGGTACCGACCCAGTTGATCGTCGACCATTCGCTGGCCGTGGAAGCGCCGGGTTTCGACCCGGACGCCTTCGAAAAGAATCGCGCCATCGAGGATCGCCGCAACGAGGATCGCTTCCACTTCATCGACTGGACCAAGACCGCGTTCAAGAACGTCGACGTGATCCCGGCCGGCAACGGCATCATGCACCAGATCAACCTCGAAAAAATGAGCCCGGTGATCCAGGCACGCGGCGGCATCGCCTTTCCCGATACCTGCGTCGGTACCGACTCGCACACCCCGCACGTCGATGCGCTGGGCGTGATCGCCATCGGCGTCGGCGGCCTGGAAGCCGAGACGGTGATGCTTGGCCACCCGTCGATGATGCGCCTGCCGGATATCGTCGGCGTCGAACTCACTGGCAAGCGCCAGCCTGGCATCACCGCCACCGATATCGTCCTGGCGCTGACCGAGTTCCTGCGCCAGGAGCGGGTGGTGGGTGCCTGGGTCGAGTTCTTTGGTGAGGGCGCGGATAGTCTGTCGATTGGCGACCGCGCGACCATCTCCAACATGTGCCCGGAATATGGCGCCACGGCGTCGATGTTCTATATCGACGAGCAGACCATCGACTACCTCAAGCTCACTGGCCGCGAGCCGCAGCAGGTGGCGCTGGTCGAGCAATACGCCAAGACCCTTGGGCTGTGGAGCAGCGCATTGGAAGGCGCCGAGTACGAGCGTGTACTGCGCTTCGACCTGGGCAGCGTGGGCCGCAACATGGCCGGCCCGAGCAACCCGCATCGGCGCCTGCCGACCTCGGCGCTCGTCGAGCGCGGCATCGCCGATGAAGCCAAGCTGCAGGCTGGCAAGGGCGAAGAGGCCCAGGGGCTGATGCCCGATGGCGCGGTGATCATTGCCGCCATCACCAGCTGTACCAATACGTCCAACCCACGCAACGTGGTCGCCGCCGGTCTTGTGGCCAAGAAGGCCAATGCTCTGGGCCTGGTGCGCAAGCCTTGGGTGAAAACCTCCTTCGCGCCGGGCTCCAAGGTCGCCAGGCTGTACCTGGAAGAGGCCGGTTTGCTGGCGGAGCTGGAAACGCTCGGTTTCGGCATCGTCGCCTACGCCTGCACGACCTGTAACGGCATGTCCGGCGCCCTCGATCCTCTTATCCAGAAAGAGATCATCGACCGCGATCTGTATGCCACCGCCGTGCTCTCGGGGAACCGCAACTTCGACGGGCGCATCCATCCCTACGCCAAGCAGGCGTTTCTGGCTTCGCCGCCGCTGGTGGTGGCTTACGCCATCGCCGGCACCGTGCGTTTCGACATCGAGCAGGATGCGTTGGGCAACGATGCGCAGGGCAATCCGATCACCCTCAAGGACCTGTGGCCGAGCGACGAGGAGATCGATGCCATCGTCGCCGCGTCGGTAAAGCCCGAGCAGTTCAAGCAGATCTACATCCCGATGTTCGATCTGGGTAGCATGCAGGAGGCTGAAAGCCCGCTGTACGACTGGCGGCCGATGTCCACCTACATCCGCCGCCCGCCGTACTGGGAGGGTGCATTGGCCGGTGAGCGTACGCTCAAGGGCATGCTGGCGCTGGCGATCCTGCCGGACAACATCACCACCGATCACCTGTCGCCGTCCAACGCCATCCTGGCGGACTCGGCCGCCGGTGAGTACCTGACGAAAATGGGCTTGCCGGAAGAGGACTTCAACTCCTACGCCACCCATCGCGGCGACCACCTGACCGCCCAGCGCGCCACCTTCGCCAACCCGCAGCTGGTCAATGAGATGGTCGTGGTCGACGGACAGGTAAAAAAGGGCTCGTTGGCCCGCGTCGAGCCCGAGGGCAAGGTGATGCGCATGTGGGAGGCCATCGAGACCTACATGAACCGCAAGCAGAACCTGATCATCGTCGCCGGCGCCGACTACGGCCAGGGCTCGTCCCGCGACTGGGCGGCCAAGGGTGTGCGCCTGGCGGGCGTGGAGGTGATCGTCGCCGAAGGCTTCGAGCGTATTCATCGCACCAACCTGGTGGGCATGGGCGTGCTGCCGGTGGAGTTCAAGCCGGGCACCACGCGCCTGACCCTTGGGCTCGATGGAACCGAGCGCTACGACATCGAAGGCGATATTGCCCCCCGTTGTGAGCTGACCCTGGTGATCCATCGCCGTGATGGCGAGGTGGTCTGGGTGCCAGTGACCTGCCGCCTGGATACCGCGGCGGATGTCAGCGTGTACAAGGCCGGCGGCGTGCTGCAGCGCTTCGCCAAGGATTTCCTCGACGGCGCGGTGGCGTGACTGCGTAGGGTGGATCACGCTGTACCGATCCACCACCGGCGTCTCCAGGATGAATGGAAAAGTGCCAGCTACGCGCCCGATCCACCCTGCAGGCAATCCGGGAAACGATTACCCCATGCCCGGATTGCCTCCGGGCCATTTTTAAGGACCGCACCCATGGCTCATCTGCCTCAAGTGAAAATCCCCGCCACCTATATGCGGGGCGGCACCAGCAAGGGCGTGTTCTTTCGTCTGCAGGACCTGCCAGAGCCTTGTCAGGTGCCGGGCGAGGCCCGCGACAAGCTGTTCATGCGGGTGATCGGCAGCCCCGATCCGTATTCGGCGCATATAGACGGCATGGGCGGGGCGACATCAAGCACCTCCAAGTGCGTGATCCTGTCGAAAAGCGCCCGGCCCGAGCACGATGTCGATTACCTCTATGGCCAGGTGTCCATCGACAAGGCGTTCGTCGACTGGAGCGGTAACTGCGGCAACCTGTCCACCGCGGCGGGGGCTTTCGCCATTCATGCCGGCTTGGTCGACCCTTCACGGATTACCGAAAACGGCACCTGCATGGTGCGCATCTGGCAGGCCAATATTCGCAAGACCATTATCGCCCACGTGCCGGTCAGCAATGGCCAGGTGCAGGAAACCGGCGACTTCGAACTGGACGGCGTGACCTTTCCCGCAGCGGAGATCGTGCTGGAATTTCTCGACCTGGCGGACGATGGCGAGGAGGGCGGTTCGATGTTTCCTACCGGCAATCCAGTCGATGACCTCGACGTGCCCGTTGACGTTGTAGAAGGGGGCACCTTGAAGGCGACGCTGATCGCGGCCGGCATTCCGACCATCTTCGTCAATGCCGAGGATATCGGCTACCAGGGCACCGAACTGCGCGAGGACATCAATTCGGACCCGGCACAACTGGCGCGTTTCGAGCAGATTCGCGTGGCTGGTGCCCTGCGCATGGGGCTGATCAAGAGCGCCGAGGAGGCGTTGACCCGCCAGCACACGCCCAAGGTCGCTTTCGTCAGCCCGCCGAAAAGCTACCCGGCATCGAGTGGCAAGACGGTCGAAGCTGATGAGGTCGACCTGCTGGTGCGGGCGCTGTCCATGGGCAAGCTGCATCACGCCATGATGGGCACCTGTGCAGTGGCCATCGGCGCGGCGGCGGCGGTGCCGGGCACGCTGGTCAACCTGGCGGCGGGCGGCGTCGAGCGTCAGGCGGTGCGCTTCGGGCACCCATCCGGCACCTTGCGCGTCGGCGCCGAAGCGGCTCAGGTGGGCGGCAGCTGGGTGGTCACCAAGGCGATCATGAGCCGCAGTGCGCGGATTCTTATGGAGGGCTGGGTGCGGGTGCCGACCTAGCGCCCGCGGCTGCTCAGTGCTGGGTGGTGCTGATCAACAGGCCACCCGCGCCCATGAAGAAGGCACCAGTGGTGCGATTCAGGCGCTGCGCGCCTCGCCGGGTGCGAATGAAACGGCGGATCTGCCGACCGAACAGGGCATAGACCAGCGAGGCCGCGTATTCGGCCAGCAGGTAGGTAGCGCCCAGGTAGATGAACTGCTCGGTCGCCGGCTCGCCTGGCTTGATGAACTGCGGGAACACCGCCGCGAACAGCAGAATGGCCTTGGGGTTGCTGATGCCGATCAGAAACTCCTGCAGCATCAGCCGTGACACCCGCCGCTGCGGCTGCACGGCCGGCACGGCGCCTTCGAGTTCCAGGCCGCTGAACTCCCGGCTGCGCCAAGCGCTGATGCCCAGATACAGCAGGTACAGCGCGCCGACCCACTTGATCACCGTGAAGGCGGTTTCCGAGGCCAGCAGCATGGCGCCCAGGCCCACCGCGGAAATGCTCAGGAAGATGGTGAATGCCGCTACGCGCCCGGTGGTGGCCACCAGTGCCGCGCCGATGCCATGGCGGATGCCATTGTTCATCGCGCAGAAGTTGTTGGGCCCCGGCGTCAGCGCGATCAGAAAGGCCAGCGGGGCGAACAGCACGGCATCGGACAGCGTCATTGCAGGTCCCTCTCGGGGCGGTTATTTGAAGCGTCGTTCGACGCCTTTTTCCACCAGGATCTTGGCGGAGATCTCTTCCACCGAGAAATGGGTGGAGTCGATGAAGTTGATCGATTCGCGGCGGAACAGGCTCTCCACCTCGCGCACCTCGAATTCGCACTGAGCATAGCTGGCGTAACGGCTGTTTGGCTTGCGCTCGTTGCGAATCGCCGCCAGGCGGTCGGGGTCGATGGTCAGGCCGAACAGCTTTTCGCGGTACTTCTTCAGCGAGGCCGGCAGTTGCAGGCGCTCCATATCGTCTTCGGTGAGCGGGTAGTTGGCGGCGCGAATGCCGTATTGCATGGCCATGTACAGGCAGGTCGGGGTCTTGCCGCAACGCGACACGCCGACCAGGATCAGGTCGGCCTTGTCGTAGTAATGGGTGCGCGCGCCATCGTCGTTGTCGAGGGCGAAGTTGACCGCCTCGATGCGCTCCATGTAGTTGGTGTTGCCGCTGATCGAGTGGGATTTGCCCACCGAGTACGACGAGTGGGAGGCGAGTTCCTGTTCCAGTGGCGCCAGGAAGGTCGAGAAGATGTCGATCATGAAACCGCGCGACTCGACCAGAATATCGTGGATTTCCTGGTTGACGATGGTGGCGAAGACGATCGGGTTGGCGCCGTCTCTGTCGGCGGCATTATTGATTTGTTGTACCATGGCGCGCGCTTTTTCGACGCTGTCGACATAGGGCCGGGTGAGCTTGGTGAAGCCGATGGTGTCGAACTGGGCCAGCAGGCTTTGCCCCAGGGCCTCCGCGGTGATGCCGGTGCCGTCGGAGATGAAGTACGCGGTTCGAGTCATTGCGCAAATGGCCTATAAGCTGGGAACGAATCTTGGCTATGATAGGTCGGTTTTTTGCCGGCCCTGATGGGTCTGCATTGTTACTTATTTTCCAGGGCCAGGCCATTGTCCAACCGGCGCATGCCGACGGCGTTTCCAGCCCATGAGCTTTTCCAACACTGAAGTGGAGAGATCACCTTGGCAGAGTACGTAGTTTCCCTCGATAAGCTCGGCAATCATGACGTCGAGCATGTAGGGGGCAAGAACGCTTCCCTCGGCGAGATGATCAGCAACCTGGCGGGCGCTGGCGTTTCGGTACCCGGTGGTTTCGCCACGACGGCCCAGGCCTATCGCGACTTCCTCGAGCAGAGCGGCCTGAACGCGCAGATCCACGAAGCGCTGGACGCCCTGGACGTCGACGACGTCAATGCCCTGGCCAAGACCGGCGCGCAGATTCGCCGGTGGGTGATGGACGCCGAGTTCCCCGCCGAACTCAACGAGCAGATTCGCACCGCCTTCGCCGCCATGGCGGGCGGTAATGACAACATGGCCGTGGCCGTGCGTTCCTCCGCCACTGCCGAAGACCTGCCCGATGCCTCCTTTGCCGGTCAGCAGGAAACCTTCCTGAATATCCGCGGCGTGGAGAACGTCATTCGCGCGGCCAAGGAAGTCTTCGCTTCGCTGTTCAACGACCGCGCCATCGCCTACCGCGTGCACCAGGGCTTCGACCACAAGCTGGTCGCCCTGTCCGCGGGCGTGCAGCGCATGGTGCGTTCGGAAACCGGCACGGCCGGCGTGATGTTCACCCTGGATACCGAATCGGGTTTCCGCGACGTGGTGTTCATCACCGGCGCCTACGGCCTGGGGGAGACCGTTGTGCAGGGCGCGGTCAACCCCGACGAATTCTACGTCCACAAGCAGACCCTGGAAGCCGGCCGCCCGGCGATCCTGCGTCGCAACCTGGGCAGCAAGGCGATCAAGATGATCTACGGCGACGAAGCCAAGGCCGGCAAGTCGGTCAAGGTGGTCGACGTCGACCGCGCCGACCGTGCGCGTTTCTGCCTGAGCGACGCCGAAGTCAGCGAGCTGGCCAAGCAGGCCATGATCATCGAAAAACACTACGGCCGCCCGATGGACATCGAGTGGGCCAAGGACGGTGACGACGGCAAGCTGTACATCGTGCAGGCCCGTCCGGAGACCGTGAAGAGCCGCGCCAGCGCCACCGTGATGGAGCGCTACCTGCTCAAGGAAAAAGGCACCGTGCTGGTCGAGGGCCGCGCCATCGGCCAGAAAATCGGCGCCGGCAAGGTGCGGGTGATCAACGACGTGTCCGAGATGGACAAGGTCCAGCCCGGCGACGTGCTGGTCTCCGACATGACCGACCCGGACTGGGAACCGGTCATGAAGCGCGCCAGCGCCATCGTCACCAACCGCGGCGGGCGTACCTGCCACGCGGCGATCATCGCCCGCGAGCTGGGCATTCCGGCCGTGGTCGGTTGCGGTAACGCCACCCACGCGCTGCGAGACGGCCAGGGTGTGACGGTTTCCTGCGCCGAAGGCGACACCGGGTTCATCTTCGAAGGCGAGCTGGGCTTCGACGTGCGCCAGAACTCCGTCGATGCGATGCCCGAGCTGCCGTTCAAGATCATGATGAACGTCGGCAACCCCGACCGCGCCTTCGATTTCGCCCAGCTGCCCAACGCCGGTATCGGCCTGGCGCGCCTGGAGTTCATCATCAACCGCATGATCGGCGTGCACCCCAAGGCGCTGCTGAACATGGACGGCCTGCCACCGGAAATCCAGGAAAGCGTCGAGAAGCGCATCGCCGGTTATGACGACCCGGTGAACTTCTACGTCGAGAAGCTGGTGGAAGGCATCAGCACTCTGGCGGCGGCGTTCTGGCCGAAGAAAGTCATCGTGCGCCTGTCCGACTTCAAGTCCAACGAATACGCCAACCTGATCGGCGGCAAGCTGTACGAGCCGGAAGAAGAGAACCCGATGCTGGGCTTCCGCGGTGCGTCGCGCTACATCAGCGAATCGTTCCGTGACTGCTTCGAACTCGAGTGCCGGGCGTTGAAGAAGGTCCGCAACGAGATGGGCCTGACCAACGTCGAGATCATGGTGCCATTCGTGCGTACCTTGGGCGAAGCCAAGCAGGTGGTCGATCTGCTGGCCGAGAACGGTCTGGCGCGCGGCCAGGATGGCCTCAAGGTCATCATGATGTGCGAGCTGCCGTCCAACGCCATCCTCGCCGAAGAATTTCTCGAGTACTTCGACGGCTTCTCGATCGGCTCCAATGACCTGACCCAGCTGACCCTGGGCCTGGACCGCGACTCCGGGATCGTTGCGCACCTGTTCGACGAGCGTAATCCGGCGGTCAAGAAGCTGCTGTCCAACGCCATCCAGGCCTGCAACAAGGCCGGCAAGTACATTGGCATCTGCGGCCAGGGGCCGTCGGATCACCCGGACCTGGCGCGCTGGCTGATGGAGCAGGGCATCGAAAGCGTCTCCTTGAACCCCGATTCGGTGCTGGAAACCTGGTTCTTCCTGGCCGAAGCCCAGCCCAGCTGATCGGTCCGGTTGAAGAATGACCCGAGGGCAGGTTCTACCTGCCCTTTTTTGTGCCGCTGTGCGGCGCTTCATGAGCGTCGGCGGCCTTCCATGTACTGCCGTTTCATCCGGTTTTGAATTTTGATGCCGGCGCCAGGTTGATTCCTGTGGCCGGCAATCCGTTGTGTCAGAGCGAAGAAGATGCAAAGCAGCAGTGAGTTGTTTCCCGTAGCCTTGATGAGTGCCGAGCTGCGTGGCGACCTGAGTGAAGATGTCTACCGCCTCAAGCCCGGCAACAGCCCGGATTTCAGCGTCGAGCTGGCCCTGACCCGCCTCGGGCTTGCAGGGCAGGAACGAGCGCGTGGCGTACCGGTGATCCTGCTGCATGGCAGCTTTTCCAATCGACGCTTCTGGTACTCGCCGGGTTGCATCGGCCTGGCGCCCTATCTGGTGCGTGCCGGCTTCGATGTATGGATCGCTGAAATGCGCGGCCATGGCCTGTCGCCGCGTAACCTGGCTTACCGGGATAATTGTGTGGCGCACTACGCCCGCTATGATTTGCCAGCGATCGCGGCCTTCGTGGCCGAGCAGAATCCAGTGCCGGCCCATTGGCTGGGCCATTCGCTGGGCGGCCTGACGCTGGCGGCAGCACTGGGTGGCGGTCATTTGCCACAGGCCGGCATTGCCAGCCTGGGCCTGTTCGGGGCCGAGGTCAGCCGCCGTCACTGGATGCTCAAGGTGCCGCCCGTCGAGTGGGTCGCGCGCCTGGCGCTCAAGCGCTTTGCGGTGCTCTCGGGGGCGCGCCTCAAGCGTGGGCCCGAGGACGAGCCGGTCGGCATCGCCCTGGAAACCCTGCGCTGGCACCGTCTGTTCGGGCGTTTCGGCGACGCCGAGCACGACTGGTGGGCCGGTCTGCAAGCGGTCACGGTGCCGCTGCTCGCGGTGGCCAGCGACGCTGACAGGCAATGTCCGCCCGAGGCCTGTCGCGCCCTGTTCGAACGATTCGCCTCGGTTGATCGCGAGTTCATCAACCTGGGGCGAGGGCAGGGCTTCGAGCACGAGTACGACCATGTGCAGATGCTGGTCAGCAAGCCTGCCCAGAGCGAAGTCTGGCCGCTGGTACGCCGTTGGCTCGAGGGCGAGCGCCAGTCGCCGCCGCGCGAGGCGCAGGAGCAGAGCGCGGCGGCTATCGCCGTGGTGTCGTGAGGTGATTTGAAAGGGCCTGCGGCCGAGAGTGTTCCAGACGTACTGGATAACGCTATGCTGCAGGCCTCGAACACCCACCAGGAGCTTCGCCATGCACTACAGCACGCCCGATCTGTGTGACGCCAACCCGCAACTGGTCAGCGTCGTGGAGCCGATGTTCAGCAACTTCGGTGGTCGCGACTCGTTCGCCGGGGAGATCGTCACGGTCAAATGCTTCGAGGACAATTCCCTGGTCAAGTCCCAGGCCGATCAGCCTGGCGCCGGCAAGGTGCTGGTGGTCGATGGCGGTGCTTCGCTGCGTTGTGCACTGCTTGGCGACATGATCGCCGAGAAGGCAGCGAACAATGGTTGGGAAGGGATGGTGATCTACGGCTGCGTGCGTGACGTCGACGTGCTGGCGCAGACCAACCTGGGGGTGCAGGCGCTGGGCAGCCATCCGATGAAAACCGATAAGCGCGGCCTGGGCGACTTGAACGTGGTCGTCAGTTTTGGTGGTGTGACCTTCCGTCCAGGTGAGTACCTGTACGCCGACAACAACGGCATCATCGTTTCACCGCAGGCGCTGCAAACCGAGTAAGCAGGCGCTGGCCTGGCAGTCATTGAGGGGTATGGATGTACGAGGAAGACAACGCGCAATGGGGCCTGGTGCACGGCTTCGTGCTGGACGGCAAGGGCGGCGCACAGGCGGTGACCCGCGAGCAACTCGATGATTTGCCGCTCGAGGAGGGCCAGAGCCTGTGGCTGCACTGGGATCGCAGCCATCCGCAGACCCAGAGCTGGCTGCGTCGCGACAGTGGTCTGAGCGAATTCGCCTGCGACTTGCTGCTCGAGGAAAATACCCGCCCGCGCGCATTGCCGCTGCCCGATGACGAGTTGCTGCTGTTCCTGCGTGGCGTCAACCTCAACCCCGGCGCCGAGCCCGAGGACATGGTTTCGGTGCGCATTTCTGCCAGTGCGCAGCGGGTGATCTCGCTGCGCCTGCGCCCGCTGCGTGCCACCGAAGACCTGATCGAAAGGCTGCAGGCGGGTAAAGGGCCGCGAAATTCCTCCGAGCTGATCCTGCAGCTCAGCGATTACCTGACCGACAAGGTCGAGGACCTGGTGACCGGGCTCTCCGATCTGGTCGATGAGCAGGAAGAAAAGGTCGATGACGACGAGCGCACCTTGCCCGATCACGGCCTGCTGCTGCATATCCGGCGTCGCGCCGCGGGCCTGCGCCGCTTTCTGTCGCCGCAGCGGGATATCTACGCGCAGCTTACCCGCAGCCAGCTGCCCTGGCTGAGCCACGAAGACAGCCTGTACTGGAACGAGCTCAACAACCGTCTGCTGCGCTACCTCGAGGAGCTGGAGCTGACCCGCGAGCGCATCGGCCTGTTGCTGGAGACCGAGAATCGTCGGCTCGACGTGCGCATGAACCACATCATGTTCCGCTTCGGCATCATCACCTGCATCTTCCTGCCCATGAGTTTCGTCACCGGCCTGCTGGGCATCAACGTGGGTGGCATTCCTGGCGCCGAGAGCCCCTATGGGTTTCTGGTCGCGTGCCTGCTGATGGTGCTGATCGGTCTGGGTCAGTGGCTGCTGTTCCGCCGCCTGCGCTGGGTGTGATGTGACTCGCCCCGCAGCCGCTGCGTCTAGCGGAGACGTTCTGTGAGGTCTGCCATGCACGATCCATTCGAAGAATCTCTGCGTGATCTGTTGAAAGCACCGTCTTCGCCTGCGCGCGACGACGATGCCTGCCTGAACCGAGTGCTGAAAACCGCCAACCGCCAAGTGGGCGCGGGCGACCTGTTCGGCCTGATGGGCCATTGGGCCAGCGCCCTGATGATCGCGCTCAACAATGGCTCTTCCCATGTCGCACCGGTGTCGCGGCGCCGTGCTTCTGCTCGTTCTTCCGATAAGGCTCAATGAAATGGAACTCGATCCCTGGACTCATAGCCTGGTCGCCGCAATGACGGCGCTGTGGACGAAAGTCGCCAGCTTCATTCCCAACCTGTTCGTCGCACTGGTACTGGTGCTCCTGGGCTTCATCGTCGCCAAGCTGCTCGACACCTTGCTTTCCAAGCTGCTCGGCAAGCTGGGCCTGGACCGCCTGATGGCCGGGACCGGCCTGACCAAAATCCTCGGCCGCGCGGGCTTCCAGGTGCCGGTTTCAACGCTTATCGGCAAGATCGTCTACTGGTTCGTGCTGCTGATATTCCTGGTCTCCGCTGCCGAGTCGCTGGGTTTGGAGCGCGTGTCCGCTACCCTGGACGTGCTCGCGTTGTACCTGCCCAAGGTGTTCGGTGCGGCGCTGATTCTGCTGGCTGGTGTATTGCTGGGGCATCTGCTCAGCGGCCTGGTGCGCGGCGCCGCCGAAGGCGTCGGGCTGGATTACGCCCACGGCCTGGCGCGATTGGCCCAGGGCCTGGTGATCATCATCAGCATCTCCGTGGCCATCGGCCAGTTGGAGGTGAAAACCGATCTGCTCAACAATGTCATCGCCATCGTGCTGATTTCCGTCGGCCTGGCGGTGGCACTGGCATTGGGCTTGGGCAGCCGCGAGCTGGCCAGCCAGATTCTTGCCGGCATCTACGTGCGCGAGTTGTACCAGGTCGGTCAGGAAATCGAAGTGGGTGGCGTCGAGGGCCAGATCGAGGAGATCGGCACGGTCAAGACCACCGTGCTGACGGACTCCGGCGAGCTGGTCTCGCTCTCCAATCGCGTGCTGCTCGAGCAGCGGGTGAGCAGCCGCTAAGGGGCATTTCTGCTACCCTATGCGCCCAGCCAGCGGCCTGTTCGAGCAGGCGCTGGCTGTTTTCGTCCTGACCGTTGGCCCGATCTGCTTTGAACGCACCCCAATCACCGTCACTGCGCTATGACCCACGCGAACTCTCCGATGAGGAGCTGGTGGCGCGTGCCCATGACGAGCTGTTCCATGTCACGCGTGCTTACGAAGAATTGATGCGGCGTTACCAGCGCACATTGTTTAATGTGTGCGCGCGATATTTAGGGAACGATCGCGACGCCGACGATGTCTGTCAGGAAGTGATGCTCAAGGTTCTTTATGGGCTGAAAAACTTCGAGGGTAAATCGAAGTTCAAGACCTGGCTCTATAGCATTACTTACAATGAATGCATCACTCAGTACCGCAAGGAGCGTCGCAAACGTCGTTTGATGGATGCTCTGAGTTTGGATCCTCTGGAGGAGGCGTCGGAAGAGAAGACGCCAAAGATAGAGGACCGAGGCGGATTGGATCGTTGGCTTGTGCATGTGAACCCGATCGATCGGGAAATTCTGGTGCTACGCTTTGTCGCAGAGCTTGAGTTTCAGGAGATCGCCGACATCATGCACATGGGACTCAGTGCTACCAAAATGCGCTACAAGCGCGCGTTGGACCGATTGCGGGAAAAGTTTGCAGGTATTACCGAAAGTTAGTTCGGGGCAAGCTTAACTGGCAAAGGTGAGTTTTGTTAAACTTACCGCCGACTCGCATGTCTACCTGCATGCGGATCAATCACTCATAGATGGGGATTTAACGGATGAAACTGAAAAACACCTTAGGCGTAGTCATTGGCTCCTTGGTAGCCGCTACCTCCATGGGCGTGCTGGCTCAAGGCCAAGGCGCTGTCGAGGTGGAAGGCTTTGCCAACCGCTACTTCACCGACACGCAGCGCGACTTCGCTAACGACGAAGGCAACCTGTTCGGCGCAAGCGTTGGTTACTACCTGACCGACGACGTGGAACTGGCACTGTCCTACGGCGAATACCACGACCTGCGTGGCGAAGGCGCTGCTGGCAGCAAGAACATCAAGGGCAACCTGACTGATCTGAAAGCCCTCTACCACTTCGGCCAGCCGGGTGTCGGTCTGCGTCCTTACGTTTCCGGCGGCGTTGGCCACCAGAGCATCGGCGACGCCAACAAAGGCGGCCGTGACACTTCCACTCTGGCCATCGTTGGCGGCGGCGCGAAGTACTACTTCACCGAGATGCTGTACGCTCGTGCCGGCGTTGAAGCGCTGTACAACATCGACAAGGGTGACACCGAATGGCAAGCCGGCGTGGGTGTCGGTCTGAACTTCGGCGGCAGCACTCGTCAGGTTGCTCAGGTAACCGAGCCGGCTCCAGAGCCAGTTCCAGCACCGGCTCCGGTCGTTGAAGAAGCTCCGCAAGTCGTTCGCGTCGAACTGGACGTGAAATTCGACTTCGACAAAGCTGCTGTCAAGCAAGAAAGCTACGGTGACATCAAGAACCTGGCTGACTTCATGAACCAGTACCCGCAAACCAGCACCACCGTTGAAGGTCACACTGACTCCGTCGGTACTGACGCTTACAACCAGAAGCTGTCCGAGCGTCGTGCAAACGCTGTTCGTGACGTGCTGGTCAACCAGTACGGCGTAGGCGCTGATCGCGTCAACTCCGTAGGTTACGGCGAGTCCCGTCCGGTTGCTGACAACGCCACCGAAGAAGGTCGCGCTATCAACCGTCGCGTTGAAGCTGAAGTAGAAGCCCAAGCCCAGTAATAGGCTCAGGCGTTATGAAAAACCCGGCTTAGGCCGGGTTTTTCTTTGCCTGCAGAAAAGCGTCGGTCAATAAAAACGGCATCTACCAGAACACCCGATGGGGGAAGGTGATCTGGCAGATGCCGTGTCCGTTACCTGGCTTCCCACAGGAGAGTTGCGAGGTGTTTTCCATGTCATTCAAGCAAGCATCGCGCCACATATCCAGGGAGCTATCTGGTAGCGCCATCGGCCTTCTGTTGTCATAAACAAGCAGCGGGCCCGATGCATGGCTCATGAGGCAGGGCAGGCCCGCGCTTCTTCTACATAATCCCTGAGCCAGCGCAGTACTTCCACGGCTTCCCAGCGATTGGGATCGAACATCGCGTAGGCCAGTCCCTGGTAACCCACCACATCCAGCTGGCGGTGATAGCCCGCCCGTTGCAGCAGCGCTTCGATCTCGGCGAAGCAGGTATTGAAGTGCAAGCGATTGAACGGCGTTTTACCTTCGGTAACGATCCCTTCCAAGTGCAGCTCCTCGACGATGAAGCGCACCTTGTCCAGTGGCATCCGGTTGATCGTGTGTTTGAGTTGCAATACGTCCAGCATCGTTAGGCTCCCGCTATGGCCTGATCTCACCTGGAATGTTCCGGGCCTGTGATCGTGTGGTGACGGCGGTTAGGATAATTCAAAAGTACTGTACAAATAAACAGCATTCGGTAATAGTGAGCCTCGACGCTTGCTGACTCCCATGTCTGGCGGCGCTGCACAGCGCTGCCGATCAATGCCGAGGACTCCCCGTAATGCACCAGATACTCATGACAATTGTGCTGTTGGTAACACTGACCGGTTGCGTGCAACCGCAGGTCGAGCAACCCAAGGTCAATGCCAATTACCTGGTCATCGAAGACAGCCAGGCCTGGGCGGTGCTGGTTTCCGATGGCAAGCGCGTCGAGGAGCATGGCGTGGTGGTCGACGCCATCAAGCTGGCCAGCAACGATGCCCCTGTGGCTGCCAGTTACGTGATCGACACGCCCAACTGCGGCAAACTGCAGTGGCTGGTCGAACGGCAGGACGCTGCTGATGGCGTTACCACCCGCATGACCTTGCACGACAGCAAACAGCTGGGCGCATCGAATTGCGTGATCGGCGAGGGCCTGACGCGAATCTGGACAGTACTGGACTATTCCAGCTGATCAGGCTCCGGCGCTGGAGATGGCTTTTCGCTCTTCGGCGGTGATTCGCTGGCAGATCTCGATGATCTGTTCCCGCATCCAGCGATTGGCGGGGTCCTGATCGGTACTTTCGTGCCAATACAGATGGGTTTCCAGCGAGGGGATGCCAGCCACCGGCAGTTCGCTGAAATGCAGGTCGTTATCACGGGCGAAGCGCTCCGGTACGGTAATCGCCATGTCGGTATCGCGCATCACTCGGCAGGCCATCAGGTAATGCTGCGAACGCAAGGCGATGCGCCTTTGAATACCCATTTTCCCCAAGGCCAGATCGACATAGCCCAGGCCGCTGCGGCGGCTGGATATCTGGATATGGGTCAGTGACAGGTAGGCTTCCAGGCTGAGCGTTCCCTTGGCCAGCGGATGCCCGTGGCGCATGGCACAGACATAGCGGTCTTCCATCAATTTGACGTGCCGCACCTGCGGGTCGATGTTCAGCGGCGCATCCACGGCGAAATCCAGTCGCCCGGCGGCCAATTCCTTTGTGGTTTCGCGGCGGCGCACCAGCATGCTCTCGATGGTGACGCTCGGCGCCTGGCGACGCAGGCGCTGGAACAAGGGCGGCAGCACCACTGCCTCGGTCAGGTCGGTCATGCTGATGCGAAAGCTCTTGGTCGCCTGCGCCGGATTGAAGGTGCGACTTTCCTGCACCGAGATGCGCAGTTGCTGCAAGGCGTTGCGCACCGGCGTGATGATGTTCTGCGCCATGGGTGTGGGCACCATGCCCTGGGCGGTGCGTACGAACAACGGATCGTTGAAGGTCTCGCGCAAGCGGGCCAGGGCGTTGGATACCGCGGGCTGGGTAATGCCGACGATCTGCCCGGCGCGGGTGAGATTGGCTTCGGTGTAGATGGCGTCGAAGACCACGAAGAGATTGAGATCCACCTTGTTCAGGTTCATGCCTGAGCGACTCCGTACATTGTTCTTTTACGGCGATCTTATATCGGTGATGAATGTTTATACACGCTGAAAATAGCGTCGATAAATGACCCGCCGTCCACTAGCATCCTTCGCACACAGAAATGCAACCGAGGTGCGCCGTGGATTTCGCCTATTCCCCCAAGGTTCAGCAACTGCGCGAGCGCGTCACCGCGTTCATGCAGGCCCATGTCTATCCGGCCGAGGCCGAGTTCGAGCGCCAGGTCGCCGAGGGTGATCGCTGGCAGCCGACGGCGATCATCGAGCAGCTCAAGGATCGCGCCAGGGGGGAAGGGTTGTGGAACCTGTTCCTGCCGAATTCCGAGCTGGGCGCTGGGCTTACCAATACCGAGTACGCGCCGCTGGCGGAAATCATGGGCAGTTCGCTGATCGGCCCCGAGCCGTTCAACTGCGCGGCTCCTGATACGGGCAACATGGAAGTGCTGGTGCGTTATGGCAGCGAAGAGCAGAAACGCCAGTGGCTCGAGCCGCTGCTTAACGGCGATATTCGTTCGGCCTTCGCCATGACCGAGCCGGGCGTCGCCTCGTCGGATGCCACCAATATGCAGGCCACGGCCGTGCGTGATGGCGAGCACTGGGTGATCAATGGTCGCAAGTGGTGGACGTCGGGCGCCTGCGACCCGCGCTGCAGGATCATGATCTTCATGGGCTTGAGCAATCCGGACGGCCCGCGGCACCAGCAGCACTCGATGATTCTGGTGCCCATGGACACGCCTGGTGTGAAGGTGCTGCGCCCGTTGCCGGTGTTCGGCTATGACGATGCACCCCACGGCCATGCCGAGGTGCTGTTCGACGATGTCCGCGTGCCGTATGGCAATGTACTGCTCGGCGAAGGCCGGGGCTTCGAGATCGCCCAGGGGCGCCTCGGCCCGGGACGTATCCACCATTGCATGCGCTCCATCGGCATGGCGGAGCGGGCGCTAAAACTGATGTGCGAGCGCGCGCTGCAGCGCACCGCATTCGGCAAGCCGCTGGCACGCCTGGGTGGCAATATCGACCTGATCGCCGAGTCGCGCATGGAGATCAACATGGCGCGCCTGTTGACCCTCAATGCCGCATACATGATGGATACGGTAGGCAACAAGGTAGCCGCCAGCGAGATCGCCCAGATCAAGGTGGTGGCGCCCAACGTGGCGTTGAAGGTAATCGACCGCGCCATCCAGGTGCATGGTGGAGCAGGGGTGAGCGGCGATTTCCCGCTGGCTTACTGGTACGCCATGCAGCGCACCTTGCGCCTGGCCGATGGCCCGGACGAAGTGCATCGCGCCGCCATTGGCAAGTACGAGCTGGGCAAGTACATGGCGAAAGCGTAGCGGCTTAGGGTCTGTTCCCGTTTCAGCGCGAGCCGCGTTGCCGCGAGAAATGGCCTCCGGTTAGGCGCAGGACGCAGGGAATGGACTAGCTGTGTAAACCCAGTACGTTGTTCAGTGGCAATGGAGCCCGACTGATTGGTGGTTTGTAGT
>NZ_MSXV01000046.1:24421-36377 GCF_001945395.1 Pseudomonas sp. PA15(2017)
TCCCTGGGCACCATCAGGCGGTAGATTTCGCCGATAGCCCACGGCGACCAGACCACACAGGCAAGCACAAAGAGCCAAAAAAGCACGCCGGAGCCGGTTTCGAACAGTTGAGCCATGGTCAGTGCTCACCACAAATGCCCAGGTTTGCCGCCGCCAACGCGGACGATTTCTTGCGACGATGATACTACCGGCTGCTGCGAGGACGCTGCGCGCCCTCGGTCTCTCGCAGCAGCCGGTATTTCTGGTGCCGGCTGAGTGGTCAGGTTACTGCTCGGGCCATCGCTGTGCCCGTGCCTGCTCGCTACGCTCGCCAGTCCCTGTCCCTGCGAAGGCCTCGCATAATGCATATCGCTAGGTAGCCATCAGAACGCCGCAGAAACGTTCCTGGCGACCGACGACTGTTGACCTCGGCCCTCGGTCTAACCGACGGCGGACGCCAGTCACTGGAGCACCTCTAGGATGGTCAGATTCGAGATATCCCTAGGGTCAGAGTAAGAGCAGCCATCCTCGAGAATAATAAGGCTGGTGGGAACGCCAAGTGAAACGCTTCCAAGCTGAACTGCCATAACAGTGCAAAGGTAATTCAAGGACTCAAATACCTGAAGGTGGCCATAGGTAACAGCACAGGCCTCAGAGAGGCGTACGCGCCTGCCGACAAGCTGAAGCGGGTGAATGGGAGTTCCGTCAAGGGTTAAACATGATATTTTTTCAAGTTCAGGCAAGGCGGACAGTGCACAAGGGATTTTGGGGAGGCCAGCAGTAACAAGGGTTTCAGTAGAATTGAATGCAGCCATTTTCGATCCTCCTACGACCGAGAGTGGTAAGCAGGGATAGGGGAGTTGCAGCTCCCCTGCCCCTGCGATTTAGCACCGCTGTGAAGATGGCGAGATTTGCCCGCCATAAGGCTTGGCAATATCAATACCCAGCTTTCGCAAGCGAGCTCTATTTACCTTGACGGCGCTTTTTGCGAAGTCTAAGGGGAAGCCTTCCATCCACTTGACGGCATAAACCAGCGTGGCATTAGCAGATGCCTCGCTCGAAACAATACCGTCAGAAATAAGCCGCTGATGGATTTCAAGTAGTGATATCGGCATGCGCTCATCGATGCTTAGAAAAGGATGGAATGCCATACTTGCAGCGCAATGAATGCAGGTCAAGAAATTCATTGCGGAAAGGCAAAAAAGTCTGAGGTTTCATACCAAAGTGGGGGTGTTACAGCACCCCCACCCCTCCGGGCGCCGTCGAGCGCTCAAAAAAGCAGGGCTTCGCCCCTGGCCCGTTCCGGCCCATCGCAAATGTGCGAGTGGATCGCCTCGCGGGATGACACAGCGTGCCAACACAAGCAGAAGCGAGTGATCAGTGTGGAGTGGTCAGCTTGAGGGCCGGGCGCCGTCAGAGGACGGCGTAGGCAATGAGAGCGGCGACGATCAGGCCGGTGGTGACGTGCAGGGCGATGGCAACAGGGGAAGGCGTGCCGGGGGCATCAAGGAAGCGTTTCACGGTGCGATCAGCCATTGAGTAAGTCTCCCTGGCCGCAAGCCTCGACAAGGTGCATGGCAGACGCCCTAGCCTGCTCAAGAATGCGCTGGTACCGAAGGATTTCGATCCGCTGCATCTCGATGGTTTCTTGCAGGTGCTGGGTTTCGCGGTAGAGCTGGAGCGCGTCAGTAGCAGCCTTGGCGTAGGCCTTCGAGGCGGTTTTCTCGCCGTAGTGCATGCGCATCAGGTCGGCTTCGGCCGGGTCAGCATCGAATTTCACTAGGGTCATTTTGGTACCTTTCCGTTTAACCTGGTTCGTTCCTCGAGCAGGGAAATGGTACCAAATCACGCCGACGCACTCAATCGTTTTGGTACCATAATTTCCTGCAGGAACAGATCCTGGAGCAGCATATTGGTACCAATCGGCATCGCATAATCCCAGGTTGATGTTAAACCTAGCTGCGCTTGCCGTGGCCTTCGGATAGTCCCACGGCACCGGCCAAACATAACCTGGGGCCACATTATGCGAAGTCTTGGATTGGAATTCGCGAGCCGATCTGCTCACGATTTTAAACGTTGATCATGGCCAGCTCTCACTACAGATAGCCGGTTTGGCCACCACCTAAAACGCCGGCGGAATCACGGCGAGATGCGCGGCCA
Source organism: Pseudomonas sp. PA15(2017) (assembly GCF_001945395.1). GTDB lineage: Bacteria > Pseudomonadota > Gammaproteobacteria > Pseudomonadales > Pseudomonadaceae > Aquipseudomonas. The sequence goes on from NZ_MSXV01000046.1 coordinate 26,561, forward strand.
ATGACGGCGATTGGCCAAGCGTTGGCAACTAACGAGATCGCCCTTGGTGATCAACAAGCCATGGCCGCCGAGCGTCACGGTATCGTCCAGCCCAAGACGTGTTACTTGAGCACCATCAAGGTCACGGTGATAACGGGCGGCGACCGATAAGTGATCACGTAACCGGTTTCGCGGTGAACGCTAAACACCCTCGGCCCTTAGTAGAAGCCGGCATCTTCGCTACGACGAGTGATCTCGGCCAATCTGCAAGCGTCCAGGTGGCAGTCACTGCGCCACAGAATGCCTGGACATTCGCCTCTCAAAGCAATGCGAGGCAAGGTGGCGGCAAATGAACGGATAAATGCTGCGTTGGCGAAGCTAGGTGGAGGGCTGATGCTGAGGCAAGTGCCTCGGCTGTCGAGCGCTCCGACGAGCGCCGCGCTACCAATCACGGCATGCGTACTCATGGAGCACCCTGGCCGCTGATCAGGTCCCCTCGCCCACTTGAGCCGATCTCGAATGGACGCGCGGATGCACGTGCGTGGTGAAGCCACCGATCGACACAAGCTGCTTCGTAGCTGCTCCAGGTAGATGCATGGAGTAAAAATCAAATGCTATGGTATAACATATTGGTTCTCATTCATGCGTATCTATTCCTTCTTTCAGGCCGCTTTATGGAATCTTCCGCAGACTTGGTAATCGTTGGTGCAGGCGCCGCCGGAATCGGTATGGGGCTGATGCTCCAGGCTCTCGGGGTGGACCGTTTCGTCATCCTCGATAGAGGTGACATTGGGGAATCGTTCCGGCGCTGGCCAGCGGAGACCAGCTTTATAACGCCGTCGTTCTATAGCAACCCATTCGGTCTGCCCGATCTGAATGCAGTGTCGCCAAGCAGCTCGCCAGCCATCACGTCACGAACGGAGCATTTAAATGGCCAGGCCTACGCGGACTACCTGGCTCTGCTCGCCAGCAAGCACGAGTTACCGGTGATTACGCAGTGCTCTGTCGAGGGCGTGCAAAGGCTGCCGGGTGATGGGTTCGAGCTGACGACTTCGCAGGGAAGCGGCACCACGAAGCTATTGATCTGGGCCACGGGTGAGTTCCAGTTTCCTGACTTGCTCCCATTTCCAGGCGCTCAACTTTGCCGCCACTACGCTCAGGTCCGGTCTTGGAAGGAATCGGCATGCAGCGACCAAATCGTCATTGGTGGCTACGAGAGTGGCATTGATGCGGCCATCAATCTGATACGCATGGGCTGCCGAGTGAAACTGTTGGTGCGCAAACCCAACTGGGATCAGCCTACGCCCGAAGACCCCAGCCTCTCGCTCTCACCATTCAGCCGAGAGCGCATGGATAAAGCGATGCGTTCGGGGCGGCTGGAGCTGCATTTCGGCGCCGACGTGACCGACGTTTCGAAGATGATGGAATGGCACCGGGTTCGGTCTTCTGATGGACGCGTCTGGCTCAGTGAAAACGCCCCTATTCTAGGGACAGGTTTTCTAAGTGGCGGCGGCGCGAGGCAAATTGAAGAGTGCTTCGACTGGGCTGAAAACGGTAAGCCGATCCTGACCGAGCACGACGAATCAAGTAAAACCCCGGGACTCTTCATGCTCGGCCCGCAGGTTCAGCACGAGCAACGAATCTACTGCTTCATTTACAAGTTTCGTCAACGGTTCCCTGTAGTTGCGTTGAAGGTATTGAATCGGCTAGGCCTGCCGGTGCCAGACAATCTAGATAAAACCTGGGCGCTTTTCGATCCGCCTGCAGAGGGGTGCTGCAGTGATGAATGCGACTGCTAGCCCATCGCTCGCAACCTGTTTCTGGCTAGCTGCCAGGCACTTTCGCCATGGCTGGCACAGCACTGCTAGCACTCGCAATATGAACTGGAGAACCAAGTGAAGAATACGCCGATGATTCCCGACTCCTATGCCAGCTGGTACCACTGCATCACTGTCGAGTGCGAAATACAAATGACCTCGGCTTACGTGCAAGAGCGTTTGGCAATTCTCAGGAACCCCAAGGAATACCAGACCGAGCGATTCACCGAGTTATACGGCATCCATCATTTACAACGGGTAATCGGCTGGTTTGAGCGCGCGGAGCAAGAGCAGTCCCCGAGCCGAAAACTTTGACGCGGCCCTGGGCCAGCCAGACATTTACCTTATAAGGAAAAGTGCCGGATGCGTATCATTGCATTCCTGAAGTACATGCCTGTCGGTCATCACGTTATGTTACTGCTGGCCGTATGCGCTATTGGTGCTGCTTTGCTATTGGCCCCGCACACGCCAGATGCCCCGCGAGCCTCGACTCCAACCCCTGCTCCCGTCGGTGACAGCGACATAAACCGCGAGCAGGCTGACCCAGGCGCTACCCCACTGAACAGGCCCACGCGCTATTCGCTAAGATCCGGCGATACGTTAAGTGCCATCTTCAGCGCACAGGGGTTTTCACAACATATCCTTCAGCAAATTTTGGCGGCGGATGAAGAGCTACTCGCGCTCGATGTCTTACGGCCAGGTAACTCCTTGGTTTTCCATGTCGACGAGAGCGATCAGACATTGAAAGCCATGGAGCTTCAGCTGCATCCGGGGTACCGGATCGAGTACCGCCGTGTGAACCATACTTCCTTCGAGTTCGAAGAATTCGTCAGTCCAAGCACCTGGCAGCGGCAGGTCATCACTGGAAACATACAGGGCAGCTTTTACGTATCGGCACAGCAAGCCGGATTAAGCGATGCTGATATTCTCAAGGCTCAGCAGATTCTCGGCGAGCGGCTGAATTTCAACCGAGATATCCGTCCTGGCGACCATTTCGACATTGTTGTAGGCCATCAAATCTCCGAAGAAGGGCCAACCGGACAGACCCGTCTGGAAGGCATTCGTCTGTTACGTGGCAATAAAGTCGAAAGTGCTTTTTTGCACACGGACAGCAACTATTACGATGCCAATGGTGAAAGCCTCAGTCGTGCATTCCTGCGTTACCCGACTGAAGCACGCTATCGGATCAGCTCGGCCTTCAATTTACGTCGCTTACACCCGGTTACGGGCCGCATCGCTCCGCACCATGGTGTCGACTTTGCGATGCCGATCGGCACCCCTATTCTTTCAACGGGCGATGGCGTCATACGGCGAGTTGGCAATCATCCCTTTGCAGGTCGCTACATCGAGATCGAACATAACGGCCAATTCAAAACTCGCTACCTGCACTTGAGCCGTGTACTGGTCAATAACGGCCAGCAGGTTAAACGAGGCGAACGCATTGCCCTATCAGGTAATACAGGACGTAGTACTGGGCCCCATCTACATTTTGAGCTTCATGTCGGCAATCGCCCAGTAGACCCGATTAAAGCTGAGATTCCGACGGCAACGCGAATCGCGAAAGCAGAAATGCCTGTATTCACCCAAAAGGTAAGAGCACTGCTCGTCGCCATGGACGGCAGTGCCTTGCATCTCGCTAGGCACGCGGAGACCGCCCAAAGCAACAGTGAAGACGACAGCTGACGGATACAACCTGAAGGCTGCGCGGCATTCACCAGCGCAAACCCCAAAGCGCGGCAATGCCGTTTGCGATGCAAGACGTGATCAAGGCTGGCCAAGGTGACCAACGTTGATTCTGGAGGCGGTGTACGAAGTTGCCGACGGGAAGCCGTCACGGTATGTAGCGCCGCTCCGATGCCGTCATCGCCATGACGGCATCGGCCTTTCACGCTACAGGATCAGGCTGCCAATGACCGCCAGGATGAAGGCGATGCTACCGAGCAGGGTTTCCATCACCGTCCAGGTCTTGAGCGTGGTCTTCTCGTCCATTTCCAGAAAACGGCTGACCAGCCAGAACCCCGAGTCGTTGACGTGGGACAGCACGGTCGCGCCACCAGCGATGGCGACCACGATGAAGCACAGGTCGAACTCGCTCAGCCCGGGTGTAGCGGCAACCATCGGCGCCACCAGTGCGGCGGTGGTTGTCAGTGCGACGGTGGCCGAGCCCTGGGCCACACGCAGCGCCGCGGAGATCACGAACGCGGCGAGGATCACCGGCATGCCGGTATCCGACAAGGTATTGGCCAGCGCGTCACCGATACCGCTGGTGCGCAGCACACCGCCGAACATGCCCCCTGCCCCCGTCACCAGGATGATCGAGCAAATCGGGCCGAGCGCCCCTTCGCAGACTTTTTCCAGGTGCTTGCGGCTGTGTCGGCCGCTGAAGGCGATCAGCGCGAAGAGCACGGTGATCAGCAGTGCTACCGGGGTTTTGCCGAGCATGCGCAGGAATTGCACCCAGCTACTGCCGCCATCCACCGCACCTATGACGGTCAGGGTGTTGAGGCCGGTATCCAGGAAGATCAGCACCAGTGGCATCAGCAGGATGGTCAGCACCAGCGAGAACGGTGGCGGCGTCACGCTGTTGTCCCGCGGCACATCGGTCAGAAAGCTGGCCGGCAGTTTCAGGTCATAGCGCTTGCCGGCCCACAGGCCGAACAGATAACCGCCGAAGTACCAGGTCGGCAACGCGATCAGTAGGCCGACGATGACCAACAGGCCGATGTTGGCCCCCAGCAGCTCGGCCGCTGCGACCGGGCCGGGATGTGGCGGCACCAGGGCGTGCATGGCGGCAAAGGCGCCGGCGGCTGGCAAGGCGTACTTGAGGGTCGAGCCACCGAAGCGCTTGGCCACGCTGAAGATGATCGGCAGCATCACGATCAGGCCGGCGTCGAAGAAGATGGGAAAGCCGAACAGCAATGAGGCCATGCCCAATGCGAAAGGCGCACGGTGCGCACCGAACTTGTTGATCAGCGTATCGGCCAGCACCTGGGCACCGCCGGTAATTTCCAGCAGCCGGCCAATCATTGCGCCAAGGCCGACCAGCAAGGCAACCGCTGCGAGCGTGGTGCCGAAGCCGCCGAGTAGCGTCGGGACAATCTTGTCGAAGGGGATTTGCGTGGCCAGCGCCGTGAAGATGCTCACCAGCACCAGCGCCAGAAAGGCGTGCAGGCGGAAGCGGATGATCATCAGCAAAAGCAGCAGAACGGCGCCGGCAGCGATGGACAGTAGTGGCCCGGCGCCTAGGGTAGTGGTCACCTCATTCATGGTGAGCCCCCTCCTCTGCATCTGCAGCCCGGTGATCAAAAGATGTGCGGTACAGCTCAGCTTGATGTTCGGTGTTCATGTCGGCTCCACTTGTCTTTGTTATGGGAGATGCATGGGGTGCGCGGTCAGCGGTCGTCGTTCGAAGCCCGCCACCAGCCAGCAGCCTCGCGACCAAGGGTCTCGATGGTTTGTGTGGCATCCAGCACCAGCGTATGACGCTCGCCGTGGGGCGGCTCCAGAGTGGCGAACTGGCTGTCGATAAGACTGGCCGGCATGAAATGGCCCGGGCGATTGCCGACGCGCTGCGCAGCTTCCTCACGGGCCAGTTCGAGAAACACGAAGCCCAGGCCGGGCACGGCCTCGCGCAGCCGGTCGCGATATTTGCGCTTGAGCGACGAGCAGGTCAGTACGGGATGACGATGGGTCGCGAGTGCGCTGACCAGTTCCTGGCCCAAGCGGCTCAGCCAGTCGGCACGGTCATCATCGTCGAGGGGAATGCCGGCGCTCATCTTTTCGATGTTGGCGGGCGGGTGAAATTGGTCACCTTCGATCAGGTAACCGCCGACATGCTTGGCTATCGATTCGCCGACGCAGCTCTTGCCACATCCGGATACGCCCATGACGACTACTGCGGTTATCGGTTTACTCATCGTGCAACTCCAGCAGAAGACAGCGCTATCTTTGGCGAGTGAAACGACACGCGAGACAGCGGCTTCAAATGTTGTAACTGTTATTCGCCGGTTCCTGCTGCTCAGGTGTGGCAAGCGCATTGTGCTCGATTGCCAAGCTCTTGAGACAGCGCTACCTTAACCAGCAATTATGAATGATGACAACCCCTGCCGATGAAATCTCCGACCCACAGCAACTCCTCCCGCACCCTTGGCATGCCGACCCTGGCACAGGTCGCTAAACGCGCCGGCGTATCGACCATCACGGCTTCGCGCGCGCTGCGCGGCGTGGCCACGGTGGGCGTCGATCTCGCCGATCGCGTGCGCAAGGCCGCCGATGAGTTGGGCTACGTGGCCAACCCGGCGGCGCGAACCCTGGCATCGGCGCGCAGCAGTTCGGTGGTGGTACTGATTCCCTCGCTCTCCAACCAGCTGTTCATTGAGCCACTGGACGCCATTCACGAAGTGATGCGGCCACGCGGTATCGAGGTGCTGATCGGTGATTACCACTACTGCCGGGACGAGGAAGAACGGCTGGTGCGTAACTATCTGCCATACCGGCCAATGGGCATGCTACTGACCGGTTTCGACCGCACCGAAGGTACCCGACACCTGCTCAGCGCCAGCCGCATTCCCTGCGTACACATGATGGAACTGAGCGATGCGCCGGGTATCGCCAGCGTCGGCTTTTCCCAGCAGGCGGCCGGTGAAGCCGCGGCCAGGCATCTGTTGCAGCAAGGTCGCAAGCGGCTTGCCTACGTGGCGGCCCAGCTGGACCCACGGGTGATGCAACGCGGCGAAGGCTTTCGCCGCGCCTTGCAGGTCGCGGGCGTCTACGACCCGGCCCTGGAGCTGCTGCATCCCCTGCCCTCGTCCATCGGCCTGGGCTGCCAACTGTTTCGCGATTTGATGCAGCGCCATCCGGATGTCGACGGCATCTTCTTCTGTAACGATGACCTGGCCCAGGGTGCGCTATTCGAAGCACAACGCAGCGAGATAGCCGTGCCGGGGCGTGTGGCGATGGTTGGCTTCAATGACCTGCCAGCTTCGGCGCATACCGTGCCGCGGCTGTCGTCGATCCATACGCCGCGCACCGAAGTCGGCCGCGAAGCCGCCAACCTGCTGCTGAAAATGCTCGATGGCCGCCCCGCCACGCCCAACGTCGACCTGGGTTTCGAATTGCGTGTGCGTGAGAGCAGCTAGGCGCGTGCGGTCATCAAATCGCAACGGATGACCGCCATGATCGGAACCCGACACAAGGATGTGTTGCCCCAGAAAAAAGCCCGGTCAATGCCGGGCTTCTTTCGTTCTGGGGTGGATCACTCCAGCGTCAGGGCGACGCGCCCACGATCGGGGCAGGCTTCCATGTAGCGATGTGACTCGGCGAACTCCCCGAACGGGAACGTCTTGTCGATACGCGGCTTGAGCAGGCCATCGGCGGTGAGCATGTTGATGTGATCCAGCGCGCGTTGTACGGCGGCGTGATCCTGCTCGATGCCCAGTTCCGAGTGCCCGGTAAAGTCCAGCACGCAGTGGCGGAAGAACTGCAGGTGCTTCTTGAACGCAGCGCAGGCCGGGAATGCGGTGTCGTTGCCACCGTTGAGGCCGTAGAGAATCAGCTTGCCGCGGGTTGCGGCAACGTCACCGAGCAACTTGAGCTGCTGGCCGGCGCAATGGTCGAGAATCACCTCAGCACCCTTGCCTTCGGTGTAGCGTTCGACCTCGAGCACTAGATCCTGCTCTTCGGTGAAGATGATCTTGTCGGCGCCCAGCTCGCGCAGGAACTCACGGCTGCCCGGCACGCTGGTCGAGACGATGACGTTGGCACCCAGCGCCTTGGCCAGTTGTACCGACTGCGGCGCCAGGCAATGACAGGCCTCGGTGATCAGCACGTGCTGGCCGGCCTTGAGTTTGGCCAGGTCGACCATCGCGAAGTAGGCGAACAGCAGGCCGGTGTAATGGATGCTGGCTTCGGTCGGGCTGAGCACGTCCGGGTAGCGGGTCAGCGCATAGCGCGGTACCACCACCACGTCGCCCCAGGTCGGGTAACGATTGGGCGTGTTGGCCGGGAACGCGGCGACCGGCGTGCCGACCGGCAGGTCGTCGACGCCCTCGCCCACGGCTTCCACGATACCGGCCAGCTCGGAGCCGACACCGGAGGGTAACTTGGCTTCTTCGGAGGCCAGGTTCTGGCGCCACAGCACATCGCCCCAGCTGACACCAAGCGCCTGGACACGTACCAGCACCTCTCCGGCGTTCGGAGTGGGTGTCGGCACTTCTTCGCACTGCAATACGCTGGCGTCGCCGAACTTGTGGAAACGGATCATGCGGGACATCGTCAACCTCAACTGATCGCGGATTGGTTCATTCACTGGACTCGACTTTATCTGCACACCTGGGTACACACCACCCGACACGAGTAATAGTCGTCATGCCTGACAGTGATATAGGCCGGCGGAACGTGTGGATATGCCAATCTTACCGGTGTCTTTCCCAATGCGCTCAAGTGCTCGTACTATTGGCGCACAAGGCTCTCACTAGCGTCCCGCTCTGGCAAGCCCGCACATTTGGAACCCGGATGAACCGCAACGACCTGCGACGTCTCGATCTCAACCTGCTGATCGTGTTCGAAACGCTGATGCACGAGCGCAGCGTGACCCGTGCGGCAGAGAAACTGTTTCTTGGCCAGCCGGCAATCAGCGCGGCGTTGTCGCGCCTGCGCAACCTGTTCGATGACCCGTTGTTCGTGCGTACCGGGCGCAGCATGGAGCCCACCGCCAGAGCCCAGGAAATCTTCGCCCTGCTCTCGCCGGCGCTGGACTCGATCTCCACTGCTGTCAGCCGCGCTTCCGAGTTCGACCCGGCTACCAGCACCGCGGTGTTCCGGGTCGGCCTGTCGGACGATGTCGAGTTCGCCCTGCTTCCGGCGCTGCTGCGGCGCCTGCGTTCCGAGGCGCCCAATGTGGTGCTGGTGGTACGCCGCGCCAACTACCTGCTGATGCCCAACCTGCTCGCTTCCGGGGAAATCTCGGTGGGCGTCAGTTACACCGAGGAACTGCCGGCCAACGCCAAACGCAAGACCCTGCGGCGCAGCAAGCCGAAGCTGCTGCGCGCCGATGCGATCCCCGGCAAGCTCAGCCTCGACGAATATTGCGCCCGCCCCCACGCCATGGTGTCGTTCGCTGGCGACCTCAATGGCTTCATCGATGACCAGTTGGCGCGTTTCGATCGCACCCGCAAGGTGGTGCTCGCCGTGCCGCAGTTCAATGGCCTGGGTACCTTGCTGGCCGGCACCGACCTGATCGCCGTGGTGCCCGACTACACCGCTGCCACGCTCACCGCCGCCGGCGGCCTGCGCGCCGAAGACCTGCCTTTCGCGAGCGACAGCTTCGAGATGTCCATGGCCTGGCGCGGTGCCCAGGACAACGACCCCGCCGAGCGCTGGCTGCGCTCGCGCATCCAGATGTTTTTCGGTGATCCTGAGAGTCTTTAGGCGTCGTCTGGCAGGCTGTTCTGCTGATCATTTCTGGCTTAAACCATGGAGTTCCATTCACTTCCACTGGATTACTACATTGGGGGCACATCTGGGGGCATGCTTTGGAAGGTTTGAAAAGGATGCTCCACCTTTACAAGGCTATTGAGAATCGGTAAGACGGTACTTTCTGGCCTCAGTCTTTACCATGAGCTTCTGCCCACAGAGACTGCCTATCGCACGCCCCGCCAGGCTCTCGATGAAGTCATCTAAATCACTGGGTACCAACCCATCCCGCAACCATTGTACTACTTGGGATTTGGTGGCAACGGTCGCCTCGTTGCGCATTCGAAACTCGACGATCGTAGTGGCGAGGAATAGGGCAGGGACTTCAGTAATCCCGTACACAGGGTCATTAGGGTCTGTTCCCGTTTCAGCGCGAACCGCGTTGCCGCGAGAAATGGCCTCCGGTTAGGCGCAGGACGCAGGGAATGGACTAGCTGTGTAAACCCAGTACGTTGTTCAGTGGCAATGGAGCCCGACTGATTGGTGGTTTGTAGTTGAGACTGCTGTGCGGCCTGTGCCAGTTGTAGTGGTGCAGCCAGGCTGGCAAA
>NZ_MSXV01000047.1:0-15136 GCF_001945395.1 Pseudomonas sp. PA15(2017)
CTCGCCCCTGAACGACGAACCAACTCGATGGCTTCCCGCTTGAATTCAGGACTGTATTTCTTGCGCTTCATGAACACTCCTTCAGCTCGGTGTGAGCTTACTTGAAAGTGTCCGTGCTAACGGGGTAGAACCCAACTCAGCGGTGCCACCTCGCCACGGCACAAATCCGCGGTACGCACCAGGCTCGGTCTCCAGCCGTCTGGTTCAAGCCAGCGCGGCCATCTTGCAGGCGAAGGTCTGGCTCTCCGTGTAGACTTGCGCCCCATTCTTTTTTGATTCGTATCTGAGCGGTGTAACTCAGCGTGCCTGCGCCCTCTGATCGTTGCCAAGGTGGTACATCCTTTCAGCGGTGGTACAAACAGGCTCTCAAGTGGTACGCCGTACCGCCACAGCTTGGAAATACCCGTAAACCCGCAGAAATACGTTGGCAAAATGCACCTCCGGAGACCGCATGATAGAGCCATCCAAGCCAACAACCACGCGGCCTGAGCCCTCTCGACGCTTCTCGGTAGCGCCGATGATGGATTGGACCGATCACCATTGCCGCTACTTTCTGCGCCAGCTGTCGCAGCACGCGCTGCTGTATACGGAGATGGTCACTACCGGGGCGCTGCTGCATGGCGATACCACGCGCTTTCTGCACTACGACCAGAGCGAGCACCCCGTGGCGCTGCAGCTGGGCGGCAGCAACCCGGCCGATCTGGCAGCCTGCGCACGCCTTGCCGAGCAGGCGGGTTACGACGAGGTGAACCTCAATGTCGGCTGCCCCAGCGATCGGGTGCAGAACAACATGATCGGTGCCTGCCTGATGGGTCATCCATCGCTGGTGGCCGATTGCGTGAAGGCCATGCGTGATGCGGTGAGCATTCCCGTGACCGTCAAGCACCGCATCGGCATCGATGGGCGCGACAGCTACGAGCAGCTCTGCGACTTCGTCAGCCAGGTTCGCGATGCCGGCTGTCGCAGCTTCACCGTGCATGCGCGCATCGCTATCCTCTCGGGCCTGTCGCCCAAGGAGAACCGCGAGATTCCACCGCTGCGCTACGACATCGCCGCCAAGCTCAAGGAGGACTTTCCGGACCTTGAGCTGGTGCTCAACGGCGGCATCAAGACCCTGGAAGCCTGCCAACAACACCTGCAGACCTTCGACGGCGTGATGCTGGGCCGCGAGGCCTACCACAACCCGTATCTGCTGGCGGAAGTGGACAGCCAACTGTTCGGCAGCGAGCGTCCCCCGGTCACCCGTCATGACGCGATGCTCGCCATGCGCCCTTACATCGAACGGCACATGGCAAGTGGCGGCCTGATGCACCACGTTACGCGGCACATGCTCGGCCTGGCCCAGGGCTTTGCAGGGGCGCGTCGCTTCCGCCAGTTGCTTTCGGCGGACATCCACAAGAGCGATCAGCCGCTGGCCATTTTTGACCAGGCAGCGCAGATCCTGCAGGGCCGCTGAGCGAGCACGGCAGATCAGCAGCCGTGCCACCAGTTGAGCGCCAACTGAGGCTCAGGTAAGGTCGTGGCACCCGAATCGACAAGGCCGTGCCATGACCTCCAAGCTGGATCAACTCAAGCAGTTCACCACCGTGGTTGCCGACACCGGTGACATCGACGCCATTGCCCGACTCAAGCCGGTGGATGCCACCACCAACCCATCGCTGCTGCTCAAGGCCGCTGCGCTGCCCCGCTATGCCGAGCTGTTCAAGCAGGCAGTCGCTGCCAGCAAGGGCGATATCGACCTGGCCAGTGACCGTTTCGGCGTGACCGTGGGACGGGAGATCCTGCAGGTGATCCCCGGGCGCATCTCCACCGAAGTGGATGCGCGACTGTCCTTCGACACCCAGACGACCCTGAGCCGTGCCAAGCGTCTGGTCGAACTGTATGAAGAGGCTGGCGTCAGCCGCGAGCGTATCCTGATCAAGATCGCCTCGACCTGGGAAGGCATTCGCGCCGCCGAGCAGCTGGAGAAGTCCGGCGTGCAGACCAACCTCACCCTGCTCTTCTCCTTCGCCCAAGCGCGCGCCTGCGCCGACGCCGGCGCGTTCCTGATCTCGCCATTCGTGGGCCGCATCTACGACTGGTACAAGAAGGCCGAAGGCCGTGACTACGTAGGCAGCGAAGACCCTGGCGTGCAGTCCGTGACGCGCATTTACGACTACTTCAAGGCCCGCGGCCACAAGACCGTGGTGATGGGCGCGAGCTTCCGCAATGTCGGGCAGATCGAGCAACTGGCTGGCTGCGATCGCCTGACCATCAGCCCCGAGCTGCTGCAGCAGCTGTCCGACGACAATGGCCCGCTGCAGCGCAAGCTCGATACCGAAGTATCGGGACAGAGCGAAGCACGGATCAGCGAGAGCCAGTTCCGCTGGGACATGAACGAAGACGCCATGGCCACCGAAAAGCTCGCCGAAGGCATCCGCGGGTTCGCTCGCGACCAGGAAAAACTGGAAAAGCTGCTCGCTGCCAACCGCTAATCCTGAAAACGAAAACGGGGCGTCGACTGTGTCGGCGCCCCGTTTTTCATGGCCGGGATTCAGGGATGCTGTTCGAGCGCACTCACCAGATCATGGAAGGCCGCGCGGTTAGACTCGTTCAGGCCCATCAGGATACGGTGCGCCTCAAGCACATGGGCGCGCACAACGTCTTCGGACTGATCCTGCGACGGCAGGTCGGCCAGGCAGTTTGGGCACTCGTAGGGCTGGTCGATGATGTTGAACACCTGATCGAAGCCCATCGATTGCAACAGCCGGGTGATGTCGGCATGGGTGGTCACCACGGTTGGTAGCAGGCCGACCTTCTGCCGCGACAGAATCGACAGCTTGGCCAGCAGCCCGAGCGTGGTGCTGTCGATGCTGCGCGTCTCCGTCAGGTCGATGACGATGGCGGAAAAATTCAGCGCCGTGAAAATCTTTTCGATCGTGGAGTCCAACGCCGAACAAAGGGTCAGGCGCACTTCGCCGATGAACTTCAGGACGAAGGTGCCATCCTGCTCGGCAAACTGGATTCTACCGGGGCTTATCCCAGGATTCATGCAAGGTTCCTGCTTAACACCAGCAAGGCGATATCATCCGGCATCTCCGCCAGATTGGCCAGTCCAAACACGCTACGCAACCCGTCCAGGGTTCCACCTGCCTCGCTGACCAGTTTGGGCAGCAAGGCTTCTTTTTCCTGCAGGCTGTCGCCGTCGAGCAAGTCGAGGATGCCGTCGGACAACAGCGTCAGGCTGAATGATTCGGGAAGGTCGATTTCCAGGTTGTGGTAATCGGCCTCCTTGAACAGGCCGACCGGCAGGCCTCGGCCTTGCAGATAATACGCTTGGCCAGCGGCGTACATCACTGGCAGAGGCAAGTGGCCGCCGATGCTGTAAGTCAGCCGATTGGATTCTTCATCGATCACTCCACCGAGCATGGTCACGTGTTTGCCCAGCTTGCAGTTGATCAGGCCGCGGTTGATGTGGCTGAGCACATCCGACGGTTTGAATTCGGGCAGCATGCCGTTGCGCCGCGACTCGTAGAGCAGGCGCGTGGTCATGAACTTGAGCAGCACGGTGACGAAGGCCGACGAGGCGCCATGGCCGGAAACGTCCGCCAGATAGAACGCCACACGGCGCTCGTCGACCCGGAAGTAATCGACGAAGTCACCGGACAGGTACAACGACGGGATGATCTGGTGAGCGAACGACAGCCCTTCGTCTTCCCACGGCGTGACCGGCAGCATATTCATCTGCACCTGGCGGCCGGCGTTCTGGTCCTCCTGCAGCAGATGCAGGCTGGCCTGCAGCTCGCGGTTGGCGGTTTCCAGCTTTTCGCGGTAGCGCTCGTTCTCCTGGCGCAGGTGCACGCGATCCAGCGCGCGACGCACCGAGTGCTCGAGCACGGCGAGGTCTTCCAAGGGTTTGATCAGGTAATCGGCAGCGCCGAGGCGCAGCGCCTCGACCACATCGGTCATCACGCCGGCGCCGGAAACCACGATGATCGGCGCGGAGACTTCCAGCGCATTGATACGACGGATCAGTTCGAGACCATCGACCTGTGGCATGCGCAGGTCGCAAATGACCAGGTCAGGCCGTTCGCGCTCGAACACTTCGAGTCCTTGCAGGCCGTTGCTGGCCAGCAGGATGTTGAAGCCGCTGTCTTCCAAGTAGGCTGCAATGCTGGCGCGGACGACTTCGTCGTCATCGATCAGCAGCAACGTGGCACTGGTTTTGTGCATGGGGTGTCCAGGCAAACTGCGCCGGGGATGGTTAGCGTAAAACGCAGCCAACGACCTGCGCGGGTACACGGTTCGCGTCAAGGCGCAGACGGTACTCCCATCCTCAGCGCGATTCAACAGGCGCCGTTGGCCGCTGAGCGGCTTTACACCTCAAATGGGCCAGGGTTATAAGAATCGCAGCACAGCCCCGACCTTCAATGAGGATAGCCCGATGAGCCAGAATGATCGTGATTACTCGGAAAAGCGCGATTACATTCGCATGCGCCTGGAGACCCAGGTAACGCTGACTCATGAAGGCCAGACGGTTCCTGCGCTGTGCCGGGATCTTTCGAGCACCGGCATGCAGCTCGAAGCGCAGTGCCAGGCGAAGGTGGGCGACAAGGTGAGCGTGCTGATCCCGTCCACCCATGATTCGCTCAAGGGGCTGGAAACCGACGCTGAAGTGGTACGCGTGACGGACATCGGCGATGGCCGGCAAATTCTCGGCGTTGCCGTGACGTCGATGAACTGAAATACGCTGTAACGTGATGGAGCCGGCCTCCATCACGCCTGCCTCCGGCCTTCAGGCCAGCTGCCTTAAGGCAGCCGCTCCTGCCGATTTCTAGAAATCGTCTTCCACATCACCATCGCGCACGCGGAACTCGCGGCTCTGCAGATAGGCATTGCGGATGAAGATGTACTTGTCGCCACTGATCATACGCTCGGCGTCCAGCAGGCTGGCGCGGGTGTCGACTACATTGACGCCACGCAGCACGTTGCGCGTCGGCACATGATCGATATGCGGATATGGGGTCAGGAAGCGATCAGGAATCCTGGCCGGCGCATCGCGCAGCGAGCTGGGGCCCAGCAGCGGCAGCACCAGGTACGGGCCGCTCCCCACGCCCCAGACGCCGAGGGTCTGGCCAAAGTCTTCGTCACTGCGCTGCAGCCCCATGCGGGTGGCCACGTCGAAGAAACCCAATACACCGATGGTGCTGTTGAGCAACAGGCGGCTGGTATCCACGCCAGCGTCATGGGCCTTGCCCTGCAACAGGTTGTTGGTCAGGTTGCCGACCTCCCACAGGTTGCGAAACACGTTGTGCACGCCGGTTTCTAAAAACTGCGGTGTCACGGCCCGGTAGCCCTGGGCCAGTGGTTTGAGGGCATAGGTGTCGACGGTATCGTTGAAGCGAAAGATGGGACGGTTGAACGATTCCCAAGGGTCTTCCGTTGCCGCCTGGCTTGCCAGTGGCAGTCCTATCAGGCCGGCACAGGCCAGCATCCGGCCGAGGCTCGCGATCCAATCGGGTCCAATCAAGCGCATTGCTGTTCTCCTAGACTAATGAGCGCGGCTTCTCCGGCAGCGGCGACGTAGTATAAAGCCGTCTGCCGCCAATAGGCAGCGCACCGTGACATCCGGTTGCAGGATCTCATGGCCGCATTTTTAAAAATCCTACGATGTCACACCATCGTCACATTGGCTTGGCAAGGTCGACGCGATAATTGCCAGGGAACGACATCCCATGTCCCAGCCAGCGTTTTGCGCCGCCTCCTCCTTCACGGCTATCCTCTTCGGCCTATCCGGCTGCTTGGTGGATTATGGCGCACGAAGTGCATCCCTGAGCGGCCAGCGGCACCTGGCGCTGGTGCGCGAGGGCGGTGGCCTGGCCCGCCAGCCTGCAAGCAACCTGGAACTGGACGGTTGCGCCGAACCGACTCCCGGAGCACTGAGCACCCTGCGCAGCCTGCATGAGCAGAACGTGCCCTGTGCCTGGCTGGACGAACTACCGGAGGCGCTGACCGAAAAATTGGCCAGTCGCCTGCCCGACTGGCTGGCGGCCTCCCCGGCCTGCACCCAGCGCACCTGGCCCGCACCGGATGCTTGCTGGCAAGCCCTGGCGGCCTTGCAGATCGAGCGCCTGGAAGGCTGCGTATTGGTCAGCGGTGAGCCGCGCCTCTTGCAAGCTGGCTTGAATGCCGGATTGTGGACGGTGGGCCTGGCCGCCTGCGGCTCACTAGCAGGCCACGCGCTGGCCGATTGGCAGCTACTCGACGGCCCGCAACGTGAACGCCTGCGCGCCGAAGCGACGCTTTCACTCTATCGGCTCGGCGCTCACTCGGTTATCGACCAGCTTACCGACCTGCCCGCCTGCCTCGACCACCTGCAGATTCGGCGTGGCAAGGGCGAGAAACCCTGAAGCCAGCCCGTCCCGACCGGGCAAGCCTGGTCTAGGGTCTGTTCCCGTTTCAACGCGAGCCGTGTTGCCGCGTGAAATGGCCTCCGGTTAGGCGCAGGACGCAGGGAATGGACTAGCCGTCCGCGTCTTCCCTTGCCAAGTCCTGCAACGACAGCGGAGGTCATTTCCCGCGCAACCCTGTGGGCCGTGCGTGAAACGGGAACAGACCCTGGGCTGAACGAGAAGTACTGACCTTTCGTCGCGTCGTACGGTCAATTGTCTTGCCTATCAAGAAAGGGAGAGCCCCATGCCTGCGAACCATCTGCAGCAGCAACTGGAAGAGCTGCGCAAGCAACTGGTCGAACATCCGCCGGAAAACGAAGAAGATCGTGAATCGCTCGAGCTGATCGCCCGCGACATCGAGCTGCAGCTGGCGGCGCAGCCGGTGACCACGCCCGATGCTTCGCTGGTCGACGGCGTCAACCTGGCGGTCGAGCGCTTCGAGGTGAGCCATCCGACGCTTGCCGGCAGCCTGCGCAACATCATGCAGACCTTGGCCAACATGGGGATCTGACCCCAGGCGCGGCAAATCAAGAACCAGCCATGAGGCTGGTTTTTTTATGCCCGCCCGTTTGACTGGGCAGGCGCGCGCGAGGCGGATGGACGCTTACTGACGGACCAGGCGCCGGTTCGCCGGTACCTCATCGAGCGTGGTGCGGTATGGGTTGATATCCAGGCCGCCGCGGCGCACATAGCGCGCGTAGACCGTCAGGTACTCCGGCTGCAGGCGCTTTTGCAGATCCAGAAAGATGCGCTCCACGCATTGCTCGTGGAAGTCCGCGTGCTGGCGGAAGCTCACCAGATAGGCCAGCAGACTTGCCGGCTCCAGGGCCGCCCCGCGGTACTCGACCACCACGCTGCCCCAGTCCGGCTGGCCGGTAACCGGGCAGTTGGATTTGAGCAGATGGCTATGCAGGCTCTGTTCAACGATACGGGCCGGGTCGCACGCGAGCAGCTCCGGTTGGGGGGCGGCGTAATTACTGATGCTGACGTCCAGGTCATCGATGCAGGTGCCCGGCAACGCGATCAGGCCTTCTCGGGCGGCTTCGTCGAGGCTGCGGATCTGCACGGCCACCGGCTTGCCGGCCGTGGCAGACAAATCCTTCTCCAATACGCGGGCCAATTCTGCCGAGTTGGCGAACACCGACTGGTTGAGCGAATTGAGGTACAGCTTGAAGGACTTCGATTCGATGATATTCGGCGAATCGGCAGGAATCGAGAATTCACCGATGGCCACCACCGGCTTGCCGGAAGGCAGCAACCAGGACAGCTCGAAGCAGTTCCAGTAGTCCACGCCGCGATATGGCAGCGTATCGGCGCTCAAGCCTAGCTCGGCCCACTTGGTGGCGCGGGGAATAGGAAACAGCAATTCGGGCGAGTAAGTGGCGATGTACTCGCTGCTCTTGCCCAGCGGCGAATGTTCCACGGAGTTCATGAGACGTTACCTGCAATGCAACGGGTGCGGCAGCGAGCGCCGCACGAAAATGAAGGGCTGATCAACCCAGCTCGGCGACCAGCTTGGCCAGGGCGGCGGCCGGATCCGTGGCCTGGCTGATCGGACGGCCGATCACCAGGTAGTCGGAGCCGGCGTCCAGGGCCTGGCGCGGGGTGAGAATACGGCGCTGATCGTCCTGGGCACTGCCGGCTGGGCGAATGCCTGGCGTCACCAGTTGCAACGCGGGCTGCGCCGCCTTGAGCGCAGGCGCTTCGAGCGCCGAGCAGACCAGACCGTCCATGCCGGCTTTCTGAGCCAGCGCCGCGAGGCGCAGCACCTGCTCCTGGGGCTCGATGTCCAGGCCGATGCCGGCCAGGTCCTCGCGCTCCATGCTGGTCAGCACAGTCACGCCGATCAACAGCGGCACCGGGCCGTTGAAGGCGTCCAGCACCTCGCGACAGGCGCTCATCATGCGCAAGCCACCGGAGCAATGCACGTTGACCATCCACACGCCCATTTCCGCAGCGGCCTTGACGGCCATGGCGGTGGTATTGGGGATGTCGTGGAATTTGAGGTCGAGAAACACCTCGAAGCCGCGCTCGCGCAAGGTGGCGACGATATCCGACGCACAGCTGGTGAACAGCTCCTTGCCCACCTTCACCCGGCACAATTTCGGATCGAGCTGATCGGCCAGAGCAAGTGCCGCCTCACGGGTCGGGAAATCCAGGGCGACGATGATGGGTGTCTGACAAACGGACATGGGGGACAACTCTCGAGCGGGCCAAATTCGGCGCGCATTGTAGCGCAATGCCACGGCGATTGGCGGTAGGCAAGCCAGCGTGGCGTGCAGGCCCGTCGGAATGCGCGCGACGCATCAGAACCTGTTCGCGATCTTTATCTGCTTGAAACGGCAACTACAAGGCCGTTCACCGATCTACCGTGGGAGCGCGCCATGCGCGCGAAAAATCGCGGGCATGGACTGGGCTCCTCGCCCGCTCCCACAGGCATTGCACCAATTCGCGCTCTTGCCACTTATCGGCCAAAATCGGCGAGCCTGGGCCTAGAGATTATGAACAGCTCTCAGACCTTCAGCCCTAGCATCAGCGCGCAGATCAGCAGGAAGGCCGTGAACAGCACGCGCAGGATGCGCTCGGGCAAGGCGTGAGCCAAGCGCACACCCCAGCTGATGCTGAGCAGCCCGCCGAGCGCCAGCGGAATGGCCAGGGCCCATTGCACATGGTCATGCAGGGCATAGGTAGCCAGCGTTACCCCGGTGCTGGGCGCCGCCAGCGCCAGCGACAGGCCTTGGGCCACTACCTGAGAAGTACCGAACACGCTGGTCAGAATCGGCGTGGCGATCACCGCGCCACCGACACCGAAAAGCCCGCCCAGCAGGCCTGATCCGCTTCCCAGTACGGTCAACCAGGGCCATGGGCGGCGCAACTGGCCCGACGCCGCAGGCGGGCGCATGAACATGCGTAGCAGGTTGTAGAACGCCAGTGCGACAAGAAAACCGACGAACGCCAGGCGCATCGACTCGGGATCGAGATTGACCGCCCAACTCGCCCCGAACAGCGCAAACCCGAAACTGCTCAATGCCAGGGCCAGAGCATGGCGCAGGTCGATGCGATTACGCTGGTGATAGCGCCATAGCGCCAGCAGCACGTTGGGCACCACCATGACCAGCGCGGTGCCCTGGGCAAGCTGCTGATCCAAACCGAACAACACGCCCAGTGCCGGAATCGCGATCAGGCCGCCGCCAATCCCGAACAGCCCGCCAAGGGTACCGAGAGCCAAGCCGAGCAGGATATTCAGGGCGAATGCGAGCAGATCCATGATTCATCTCGTTCAAACAGGTAAGCGCATGCTACCCATCGGCGGCTGGATGGGTAACGCATAGCCCGGCATAATGGCTGTGCGAAATACGCACAAGGAGACCCGCGTGAATCCTGATGTCTTGACTGACCAGCTCAGCCTGTTTCTCGATGTCCTCGAAAGCGGCAGCTTTTCCGCTGCGGCCCGCCTGCATCCGCTGACGCCGTCGGCAGTGTCAAGACGCATCGACGCGCTGGAACGCTCCCTCGATTGCAGCCTGTTCAGCCGTAGCACCCATGCGGTGCGGGCAACGCCAGCCGGCTTGGCATTCGCCGAACGCGCCCGGCGGATTCTCGCCGAACTGCACCTGGCGCGTGCCGAGGCCGTATCGCTGAGCAGCGCGCCGGAGGGGCTGATTCGCATCGACTCCCCAGCGCCGTTTGGCCGTCGACACCTGGCGCCGGCAATTGCCGACTTTCTCACCGCCTACCCTGGTCTGGACGTGCAACTGCGGCTGATCGACAGCTTCATCGACCTGCATGGCGCGCACCTGGGAGAGGTGGATCTGGTGCTGCGCATCGGCCCCCTGGCCGATACCCGTCTGGTGGCAACGCCACTCTCGTCGATGGTGCGCGTGGTATGCGCCAGCCCGGCGTACCTGGAGCGCCGGGGTGTGCCACGCACGCCCGCAGAGCTGCTGGATCACGATGGCTTGGACTGGGATGGCCTGGCACCTGCTTATGCCTGGCGTTTCGAGAACGGCGGCAAATTGGCCATGTACCGCCCTCGCCGCCTGCGCATGACGGCCAACAATGCCGAGACACTGGTCTTCAGCGTGCTCGCTGGCCTGGGCGTGGCGCATCTGCCGACCTGGCTGGTCAGCGAGTACCTGGTGCGCGGCGAGCTGGTGGCACTGTTCTGCGACAACGGCCTACCGGCGCCTGAGCCCAGTGGCATTTATGCGTTGCGCTTGCAGCGCGATACCGACTCACGCAGCCGGCTGCTGCTGGAGTTCCTGAAAAACCGCTTTGGCCCGACCCCGCCCTGGGACCTGCCGCTGCAAAGCGCCTTGCAACGCGGCGCCGGTAACTAAAAGAAACGCGGCCGAGGCCGCGTTTTTCGTAACGCCTGAACGCTTTAGAAAAAGCCCAGCGGATTGATGTCGTAGCTGATCAGCAGGTTCTTGGTCTGCTGATAGTGGTCGAGCATCATCCTGTGGGTTTCGCGCCCGACCCCGGACTTTTTGTAGCCGCCAAAGGCCGCGTGCGCCGGGTACAGGTGGTAGCAGTTGGTCCACACGCGGCCGGCCTTGATGCCGCGGCCCATGCGGTAGGCGCGGTTGATGTCGCGCGTCCACACGCCGGCGCCCAGGCCGAACTCGGTGTCATTGGCGATGGCCAGGGCTTCGGCTTCGTCCTTGAAGGTGGTCACGCCCACCACCGGGCCGAAGATTTCTTCCTGGAACACGCGCATCTTGTTGGTGCCCTTGAGCAGCGTCGGCTGGATGTAATAACCGCCCGCCAGGTCACCCTCCAACTGCTCGGTCGCGCCGCCGGTGAGCAGCTCGGCGCCTTCCTGCTGGGCGATTTCCAGGTAGGAGAGGATCTTGTCGTACTGCTGCTGCGAGGCCTGGGCGCCGACCATGGTGTCGGTGTCCAGCGGGTTGCCGCGCTTGATCGACTTGATCTTCTTCATCACCTCGTTCATGAACGGCTCGAAGATCGACTCCTGCACCAGCGCCCGCGACGGGCAGGTGCACACTTCGCCCTGGTTGAAGAATGCCAGCACCAGGCCCTCGGCCGCCTTCTCGATGAACGCCGGCTCGGCCTGCATGATGTCCTCGAAGAATACGTTCGGGCTCTTGCCGCCCAGCTCCACGGTGCTGGGAATGATGTTGGCGGCGGCGCATTTCATGATGTGCGAGCCCACCGGGGTGGAGCCGGTAAAGGCGATCTTGGCGATGCGCGTACTGGTGGCCAGGGCTTCGCCGGCTTCACGGCCAAAGCCCTGGACGATATTGAGCACGCCCGCCGGCAGCAGGTCACCGATGATCTCGGCGAGCAGGGTGATCGACAGCGGCGTCTGCTCGGCGGGTTTCAATACCACGCAGTTACCCGCCGCCAGGGCCGGCGCCAGCTTCCAGGCGGCCATCAGCAGCGGGAAGTTCCAGGGGATGATCTGCCCGACCACGCCCAGCGGCTCATGGAAGTGGTAGGAAGCGGTGTGCTCGTTGATCTCCGCCGAGGTGCCTTCCTGGGCACGGATGCAGCCGGCGAAGTAGCGGAAGTGATCGGCGGCCAAGGGCACGTCGGCGTTCAGGGTTTCGCGCACGGCCTTGCCGTTGTCCCAGGTTTCGGCCACGGCCAGCAGCTCGAGGTTGGCTTCGATGCGGTCGGCGATCTTCAGCAGCACCAGCGCGCGGTCCTGCACGGAGGTCTTGCCCCAGGCATCGGCGGCAGCGTGGGCGGCGTCCAGGGCCTTGTCGATGTCCTTGGCGTCCGAGCGCGGGAATTCGCCAATGGCCGAGGCATCCACCGGGCTGGTATTGGTGAAGTACTGACCGCCCACCGGCGCGACGAACTCGCCGCCGATGTAGTTGCCGTAGCGCGGTTTGAGGGTGACGACGGCGCCTGCGGTACCAGGTTTGGCATAGATCATGTGAGCGACCTCTTTAATTGTGGGGGCCTGACTTCTGAGGCCAGAGACAGGCCGGGGTTCGATTCCGACTGCCAGCAACCTGCCGCCTGCCACCGAATCGCCGTAAACCGGCGTGGCAGAGCCTGGGGGCGCCGAGCTGCTATCAGGGTAGCCGCCTTCCCGGACTTTCGCCCCTGTCCACTTGACGCGCTGGGGGCGCTCACCACCCACCTGATTCCCTGAACATTGGCGGCGTGCGGAGAGTCACCTGATCACAGGCAATCATCAGGAGACGGACATGAACAAAATCACCGGACCGGCGCTGCTGCTCGCCGCCTTGTTCAGCGCTGGGGTACAAGCCGATGACGACGGGCTAACCTTGCAACAGCAACGCGACAGGATCGGCGACGAGATGGTTCGCGATCGTACCGGCGCGCCGCCGGCCAGCGAGAGCGACACGGGCCAGGCAACGGATTCTCAGCAGCAGCAGCCTGAGCAGCAGTCACCCCGCAGCACGCTCAACTCCCCTGCCAGGGATCAGACCGGCCAGCAGCCAGCGGGCCAGAATATGCAACGTCAACCCTCCACCACCACGCCGGGTGCCGGCGCTCAGGGCGGCGCCAACCCAGCGACAGGCTCGTCCGGCAATTCCTCTGCACCGGCTACACCTGGCAGTGGCGGCGCTGCGATAAGCAACTAAGGCGAGAATCCGCCACCCATGAGGCGTTTCGCGGCGAGTGGGCGGCGAAATTCCGCCACCTGCGTCACAAAAACGTAATGGTAGAATTGATACAGATCACTCGTTCAGTCTGATTCAGTGATGGGCGACACTCCCGGCATGGATATTGCCTTTCGGGCAGCCTGCGGCGAAAGCGCGCACTTGAAGGTAAATGCCCGGCGTTTCAAAAAATCACCGGGACTGGCCGGTTTCGCAGAACGAAACCTGATCGCATGCAACAGGCGCTGCCGCTCCACCACCCGGAGCGGCATGAACGTCGGTCTTGCGGTCATGCAATCACATCACTGGAATGGTCTGTCTAATGAAGAAACTCCTGCTGTCCCTACTGTGCTTGAGCGCGCTCGGCTGCGCCAAGCAACCCGAACCGGAAAAATCCGTGGACGTCCTGCTGATCGGCGGGGGCATCATGAGTGCGAGCCTCGGCACCTACCTCAACGAACTGGAGCCGACCTGGAAAATCGACCTGTACGAGCGTCTGCCGCAAGTCGCCAACGAGAGCTCCAACGCCTGGAACAATGCCGGCACCGGTCACTCGGCGCTCGCTGAGCTGAACTACACCCCGGAAAAGGCCGACGGCACCATCGATATCAGCAAGGCCGTGGCGATCAACGAGTCGTTCGAAATCTCCAAGCAGTTCTGGGCCTATCAGGTCGAGCAAGGCGTTCTGAAGAACCCGAAGTCCTTCATCAACGACGTTTCGCACATGAGTTTCGTATGGGGCGACAAGAACACCGAGTTCCTGAAGAAGCGCTATGACGCGCTGCAGCACAGCTCGCTGTTCCGCAACATGGAGTTCTCCGACGACCCTGCGCAGATCGAAGAGTGGATTCCCCTGGTCATGGAAGGCCGCGAGCCGGGCCAGAAGATCGCCGCAACCCGCGTACAGACAGGCACCGACGTCAACTTTGGTGAAATCACCAACCAGTTGCTGAACAACCTGTCGCAGAAGAAAGACGTGTTCAATGTTCACGTGCAGCAGGAAGTGCGCGACATCACGCGCGCCGACGACGGCACCTGGAACGTGACCATGGCCGACCTGGCCAATGGTGACAAGCTGAGCACCGTCAATGCCAAGTTCGTGTTCATCGGCGCCGGTGGTGGCGCGCTGAAGTTGCTGCAGAAATCCGGCATTCCGGAAGCGGAAGGTTACGCAGGTTTCCCGGTTGGTGGCTCGTTCCTGGTCACCCGTAACCCGGAAATCGCCGCCAGGCATCAGGCCAAGGTCTACGGTCTGGCATCGGTAGGTTCGCCGCCCATGTCGGTTCCACACCTGGACACCCGCGTTATCGATGGCGAGAAAGTTATCCTGTTCGGGCCGTTCGCCACCTTCTCCACCAAGTTCCTGAAAAACGGTTCGCTGCTGGACATGTTCGGCACCATCACCACCCACAACATTTCGCCGATGTTCAATGCGGGCGTCGACAACTTCTCCCTCAGCACCTACCTGATCGGTCAGCTGATGCTCAGCCAGGAAGACCGCATGCACTCGCTGCGCGATTATTTCCCGCAAGCGCAGGACAAGGATTGGGAACTGATCCAGGCCGGCCAGCGCGTGCAGATCATCAAGAAAGACCCGGAGAAAGGCGGCATCCTGCAGTTCGGCACCGAAGTGGTCAGCTCCGAAGACGGCTCCATCGCCGCCCTGCTGGGCGCCTCGCCTGGCGCATCCACCGCCGCGCCGATCATGCTTCACCTGATGGAGCGTACCTTCAAGGACAAGATCAAGACTCCTGAGTGGCAGGCCAAGCTGAAGGAGATCATTCCCTCCTACGGCCAGACCCTGAACAACGATCTGGATCTGACCAACAAGACCCGCGCCTGGACCAGCGAACGTCTGCAGCTGAACTTCGTGGAGATCAAGCCCGAGCAGCCGCAAGCCGAAGAAGCAGCCCAGGCCGAGGCCCCAGCCGAAGCGCTGTAAGGCTTATCCCACGCAAGGCGCCACGTTGTAACGAAAAACGGCCCGCAACAGACTGTGTGAAAACCTAGCAGTCCGAGGGTGAGTTGAAGACAATGCCTCTATCGGTTGATAGGGGCATTGTCGTTTATGGGTTATATCCAGGGCGAAGGTCGCGGGCAAAG
>NZ_MSXV01000047.1:15146-56948 GCF_001945395.1 Pseudomonas sp. PA15(2017)
ACTCGCCCCTGAACGACGAACCAACTCGATGGCTTCCCGCTTGAATTCAGGACTGTATTTCTTGCGCTTCATGAACACTCCTTCAGCTCGGTGTGAGCTTACTTGAAAGTGTCCGTGCTAACGGGGTAGAACCCCTGAGAGATCACACCTAGCTGGATAGCCACATGGCCGACGCCGCCGGCGCCACCGTGAATCAGGATGCGCTCGCCCACTCTGAGCGCTGCGCGTACCACCAAGGCTTCCCATGCAGTACCGCCAACCAGGGTCAGGCTGGCCGCCTCGAGATGGCTCAACGTGGACGGCTTTCTGCCGACGATGCGTTCGTCAGCCACGTGGTACTCGGCATAGCTGCCGGCGCCCTCGAAGATCTGTGGCGTGTACCAGACTTCGTCGCCTGGCACGAAGCCCGTCACGCCCGGCCCGACCGCTTCGACGACACCGGACACGTCATGCCCGGTAATCGCCGGTAGTGGCACCAGATCGGCGTAGTCGCCGCAGCGTACCTGGTAATCCAGCGGGTTGATGGAGGTGGCGTGCACCCGCACCAGCACCTGGCCCGCTTGTGGCACAGGCTTTGGTACATCGACCAACTGGAATGCTTGAGGGCTGCCAAAGGCGTTGAGTATCTGCGCTTTCATTGTTGATTCCTGGTTTCTATAAAAAGGAATATCGGGATTTTTCGATATATAAGGACAAAAAATTTACGACGCTTTCACTACACGCTCAGCCCATGGCAAGCCCTCGCTTCGATATACAGGAATATCGGGATTTTCCGATATAAAAGAACGAATAAAAACTACAGTTCTTTGCCTATCAGCTCCGCCAGCGCGCTGATGGCTTTCTCGTTGCGCTTGTAATAGGTCCACTGCCCGATGCGCCTGACTTCCACCAGGCCCGCTCGCTGCAGCGTCGCCAGGTAGTCGGACACCGTCGACTGCGACAGCCTTACTCCTTCCTGAATGCTGCTCACGCATACTCCCACCGTGTGAACGTCGCCTTCATCCTGCGGCGGGAAGTTCTTCGCGGGGTCCTTCAGGCCCTTGAGAATCTCAAGGCGCGTGCGGTTGGAGAGTGCTTTGAATACGTCGATCAGGTCCATGGCGCGATAATATCGAGATTTACCGATATATCAATTCAGGCGTTGTTCTGGCGACTACCGTCGGTCCGATGCGGTACACGCCTTGCCACAAACGCAAAGGGCCACGGTTCATCTAGAACCGTGGCCCTGCCCCATTTACCGCAGCGCCTAGGGCTGACCGGAACGCCGGCCGCTCGTAGCGCCAGCGAACAGTTCGCCTGCCAAGACAGAGGCGTACTGCTCGGCGAACGGAACGCCGCACAGTACGCCCTGGCATGTCCTCAAATCATGGGCATACCGCCGCAGCCACCGCCCTGGATCGCCAGGCAAACCCCAACACCATCAGCAGCCCGAGCGCCGCCATCGCCGCACCGGCCAGGGAGATTGCCGGGTAACCAAGGCCCGCGCTGATCACCGCGCCACCCAGGGCCGCACCGACGGCGTTGCCAAGGTTGAAGGCGCCGATGTTCACGGCCGAGGCCAGGTTGGGGGCGTCCTTGGCGGCTTCCATCACGCGCATCTGCAGCGGTGGCACGATGGCGAAACTGGCGATACCCCAGATGAGGATGGCCACGGCGGCCGGTAGCGGCCAGCGCATCAGCACCGTGAAGGCCAGCAGCACCAGGATCAGCGCGCCCAGCGAAGCGATCAGGGTGCGGTCGATGGAGCGGTCCGCCGCCTTGCCACCCCATATGTTGCCCAGGGTCAGGCCGACGCCGTAGAGCACCAGCATGGCGGTGATGAAGCCTGTAGAGGCATGGGTCTGGGTGCTGAGGATCGGCGCGATGTAAGTGAATACCGTGAACATTGCACTGGAGCCGACCACCGTCAGGGCCAGCGCGGCGAGTACCGGGCCACGGCCCAGCACACGGATCTCGGCGAGCACGCCATCGCTCTTCGGCAGCTCGACGTTGGGCAAGGCGAACCACAGCGCGAGCATGGTGATCACGCCCAGGCCGGCAATGCCCCAGAACGCCGTGCGCCAGCCGAGCAGCTCGCCGAACCAGGCAGCCAGCGGCACGCCGCCGATGGTGGCCAGGGTCAGGCCCATGAACATCGCGGCGACTGCGCCAGCCCGTTTATCCGGCGCGACCAGGCTGGCGGCGACGACGGAGCCGACGCCGAAGAAGGCGCCATGATTGAGCGAGGTGACCACCCGGGCGATCAGCAGGCTGGTGTAGTCGGTAGCCAGGGCGGACATCAGGTTGCCGAGGGTGAAGATGGCCATCAGCCCGATCAGCAGGTAGCGTCGGGGAATCTTGCCAGTGGTGAGGGTCATCAGGGGCGCGCCGATCAGTACGCCGATGGCATAGGCGCTGACCAGCAGGCCGGCGGCGGGAATCGACACGCCGAGATCGCTGGCGATGCCGGGCAACATGCCCATGGGGGCGAACTCGGTGACGCCGATGCCGAAAGCACCGATGGCGAGCGCGACGAGCGGTGGATTGATACGCATGAGAGGCTCCTTATCTATGCCGCAAATGCTACGATTCCGCTCTCACGGGCGGTAGACCGCTTTTCTGGCAAACACCTTTGCCGTGGAGGCACAAGTGGACCTAGGCGGCCGATCAGGCGAAATGGAGGTGCTGGTGCGTGTCGCGCAGGAAGGTAGCCTGTCGGCGGCAGCGCGCACGCTGGGCCTGACGCCCTCGGCGGTCAGCCGCATCATCGCCCGCACCGAACAACGCCTGGGCACCCGCTTGCTGCTGCGCACCACCCGGGCGATCACCTTCACGGCCGAGGGCGAGGCTTACCTACGTGGCGCCCGGCGCATCCTCGCCGATCTGACGGAGGTCGAGGACGCCATCGCCGACCAAAGCGTGCCCAAGGGGCGCATCCGCGTCAGCGCCGCGCTCGGCCATGGCCGGTTGGCCATCGTGCCGCTGGTGGCGGCGTTCAGTGCGCGCTACCCGAATATCGTCGTCGACCTGACCCTGGGTGACGAGGTGGTGGATATTCTCGGCGGCGTGGCCGATGTGGCGGTGCGCTTCGGCCCGCTGCCGGACAGCCCGCTGACCGCTCGCAAGATCGGCGACACCGGCCAGGTGGTGGTAGCCTCGCCCGATTACCTGACGCGCCATGGCACGCCCCAGGTGCCGGAAGATTTGCTGCAGCACAACTGTCTGCGCTTCAACTTCCGCCGCGCCGAGCCCAACTGGCCCTTCCTGCGTGACGGCGAGACATTTTCCCTGAAGGTGTGCGGCAACATCGAATGCAGCAGTGGCGAAGCCCTGGCGCAACTGGCCCGGGTCGGCGCCGGCATCGCCCGCATCGGCGCCTTCACGGTCAACGAGGACATCGGCCGCGGCGACCTGACACCGCTGCTCGAAACCTACAACCCAGGCGAACGGGAACCGATCCACGCCGTGTTCGTCGGCGGCCCGACCATGCCGGCGCGGGTGCGGCTGTTCGTGGATTTTCTGCTCGAGCATCACCGGCTGTAGGTGATTGGCGTAGGGCGAACAACACGTTTCTTGTTCACCGTTGCGGCTTCGAACAGCAGCTATGCCCAGCGCCCTATTAGCTCCGCTCAGCGCTCCATCAACATGCGCAGCATGCGCTCGGGATTGGCTAGAAAATCCTTGGTCACTTGGTAATGCTCGGTATCTTCGTAAGCCACCTTTGAAACACCGTTTTCGTTACACAGGTAGATGTCCGCCTCGGGGTAAGCCATCAGGATGGGCGAGTGGGTGGCGATGATGAATTGGGAGTCATCTAGAACCAGGTCGTGTATGCGAGCCAGGACGGCGAGTTGCCGCTGTGGCGATAGAGCCGCCTCCGGTTCGTCGAGGATGTAAACGCCCTGACCGCCAAAGCGTTCTGTCATCAGCGCCAGGAACGATTCACCATGTGACTGCTCGTGCAAGGATCTGCCGCCGTACGAATTGATCACGGGCGGCCCGCCGAAGGGTTCTGCATCGAGGTTTTCGATTTCCGTGGCGACGTTGAAGAAGCTTTCGGCGCGCAAGAAAAAACCGTCTCGCGGCCTGCGAAAACCCTTGGCGATACGCAGGAACTCATGAAGTTCGGAATGCGATCGCCGCGTACCAAAGCGAAAGTTCTTGGTGCCGCCCTCCGCATTGAACCCGAGCGAAACAGCGATTGCCTCGAGCAGTGTGGACTTGCCCGAACCGTTCTCACCCACGAAGTAAGTGACTTTCGGGTGCAGATCGATGCTCTCCAGCGCGTGCACCGCCGGAAGGCTGAAGGGATAGCGCTCGAACGACTCGACTTTATCGCGGCGCAAGGTGATTCGGCTGAGGTATTGAGACGAAATCATGGTGTTCAGTGCCTAGTTGAGAGGCGGGCTTGGTCTTGGGGTGGATCACGCTCTGCAATCTACATATGCATTCGTTAGTGGACGAATAAACGCCGCAAAGCCTAAACGCTGCGTATAGCACCAACCATCAACACGACGAGAAACAGCAGGCCGAGCAACGATACGAATCCAACAAAGCCAGGCAGGAAGTGCAGGTAGCTGTAGGTATCGCGGTACCGTCCGAATGCCATCATCTTCAACACCCAAAGCCCCACGCCCTTGAGAAAATACTCAATCAGGGCTTCTGATGATTTGAAAAATAGCTTCCATGATTTACTCAATCGTTTCCGTGTGAGCGTTTTGCTGCGTAATTCCGGGCTGACCCCATCAGCGATCCTCACCGGTGGACGGATCAAACCTCGCCCTCTCTACGCATTAGCTGGCTTTTGAAAGGGCGGTGGCGACCGGGCTTGCGACTTCGCGCGCATGGCGCGCTCCCACAAGACGGCGGTTCACCTGCAAGCCCCAGCTGGGCAGGTTCCCAGTGCCCTGCCCGCTCACCGATTCAAGCACAGCACGAACAGCAGATAAAAGCCGAAGCCTACGATAGGCAGCAGGTGCCAGAGATTGGAGAGCCAGGGCGCCGAGCTCAGGTAGCCGACCACCAGCAGGCCGGCGGTGGCCAGCGAGATGCCGGGGAGCAGCAGCATCAGGGTGGCCAGCAGGCGATCCTGGAAGGGTGTCAGTTCGCTGTTGTTGGCAAGGGCAGCGCCCGAGAAGACCACGATCAGGCCTTGCAGGCCGGCGAAGAACAGTTGGGCGAATACGCCGATGATCAATGTCGTGAGGGACATGGGTTCGATTCCTTTCATTCACCCGGTTGCAGGTTGGCCAGCAGCTTGCCGGTGAGCGCATGCAACTGCTGTTTTTCCTCGTCACTGAGGACTGCGAGTACGTGCTGCAGGTTAGCAACATGAGCGGTGAGCATGTTGTCGATCAGTTCAAAGCCAGCGGGCGTCAGCGCTACCAGTATGCCGCGGCGATCGGTCGGGTGCTTGCGCCGCTCGATCAGCCCGGCTTTCTCCAGGCGGTCGATGCGGCTGGTCATGCCGCCCGAGGAAATCATCGCACTTTCGTACAACGCGGTGGGCATCAGCGCATAGGGCTCACCGGAGCGGCGCAGGGTGGCCAGCACGTCGAACTCGCCGGCCTGCAGGCCGTGCTTGGCGAAGAACGGCGCCAGGTGGTCGCGGCTGAACACCTGGGCCAGCTCGCCCAACCTGCCCATCACCGCCATGGCGAAGCCGTCCAGATCCGGGCGTTGTTCTCGCCACTGCTCGGCGGCCAGTTGTGCTCGATCCTGCATATCGCCCTCAATTTATCTTGCTATCAAGATACTTTTCAAAAAGAATGTTTGCATCGTAGCTTATCCAGTTCAAGGAGGCACCTGCATGACAGGCACGCAGCATCGACCCGTCGTGGCTCTGGCCCTGCTGTTCACCGTTGGCGCGCTGATGGGGCTCACCAGCATTCTGGTCAAACTGGCCGGCAGCGCCGGCTGGCAGCCGATAGCCTATCTGCTGTGGGGCCTGCTGGGTGGTGGCCTGCTGCTGTTGCTGTTCGCCTGGTGGCGGGGCGAGCGACCTGGCATGAGCCTGTCGCAACAACGCTACTACCTGGCCTCGGGCCTGCTCAGCATCGCTGTACCGAATGGCCTGCTGTTCAGCTCCATCGGCCATGTAGGCGCGGGGTTCGCCTCGATGTGCCTGGCCTTCCCACCCCTGTTCACCTACCTGTTGGCCCTGGCGCTGCGCATGGAGGCGCTCAGCCGCGTCCGCTTGCTGGGCATCTGCATCGGTCTGTCCGGCAGCCTGCTGCTGGCACTGGGCAAACTGCACGGCGGCGACAGCCCGGCTCTATGGGTAATGGCTGCGCTGTGCGTGCCGATATTCCTGGCGCTGGGCAATATCTATCGCGCCCGATACTGGCCCAGCGGCGCCACGCCGCTGTCGCTGGCGCCCGGCATGCTGCTGGGCGGCGCGGTGCTGCTGGGATTTACGGCGCTGCTTGGCGTGGACTTCTCGCCCAACCTGAGCACTCCCCTGGCCGTCGGCCTGATGCTGGTGCAGATGCTCTTGTTCGCAACGGTCTATGCGCTGTTCTTCATCCTGCAGAAGCTGGCAGGCACGGTATTCCTCAGCCAGATCGGCTCGGTGGCGGCAATCACTGGCGCGGCCATGGCCATTGGTCTGCTCGGCGAACAGGGCAGCCTGAGCCTGGCGCTGGCGGCGCTGTGCATCGTCGTCGGCGTATTGCTGGTGGCCTGGCGTGGCGCCCAGGAGAAAGCGCGATGAAACGCCAGACCCTGTTGCTGCTGGCGATCATCCTGCTCGGCCTGAACCTGCGCCCGGTGCTGGCAGCAGTGGGGCCGCTGCTCGACCGCATTCAGCTGGACACGCACCTGGGGCATGTGGGCGCCAGCCTGCTGACCAGCCTGCCGATCGTGATCATGGGCCTCGGCGCCCTGGCTGCGACATTTCTGCGCGGACGGTTCGGCGAGCGACGCGGCATCCTGCTCGGCACCCTGCTGATCGCACTCGCCTGCCTGGCCCGCGGCCTGCTGCCGAGCGCCACGCCATTGCTGGTCAGTGCCTTGCTGGCCGGCGCCGGCATCGCCTTCGTACAGGCGTTGCTGCCAGGCTTGATCAAGGCGCGTTTCAGTCAGGACGCTGGCCGGCTGATCGGTTTCTACAGCTGCGCGATCATGGGCGGCGCGGCTTTTGGTGCCGCGCTGACGCCCTGGCTGGCGCAGTGGCTGGGCTGGGCCTGGGCACTGGCGGCCTGGGCAGTACCGGCCATCGTCGCCTGCCTGGTGTGGAAGCATGCGGCCCCGGCGGATGAGCCAACCGCGACCAGCTCGGCGGCATCGCTCAACCCCTGGCGCTCGCCACGTGCCTGGTTGCTGATGGCGTTCTTCGGGGTTGGTACCGCGGGTTATACGCTGGTGCTGGCGTGGCTGCCGCCCTACTACACATCGCTGGGCTGGAGCGCCGAGTCCAGTGGCCTGCTGCTGGCCGCCCTGACGCTCTGCGAAGTGGCAGCTGGCCTGCTGGCGTCGAGCCTGCTGGCGCGCTGCCCGGATCGCCGGGTGCTGCTGGGTTTCGTGCTGGTGTGCCTGCTGCTCGGGCTGATCGCCCTGGTGGTCGCACCCTTGGCGCTGGTGGTACCGATCTGCGTGCTGATCGGCATCGGAATCGGCGCGCTATTTCCGCTGTCGCTGGTGGTCGCCCAGGACCATCTCGACGACCCACGCCAGACCGGTGACCTGCTGGCCTTCGTACAGGGTGGCGGTTACCTGATCGCCGCCACCTCACCGCTGCTCGCCGGCCTGCTGCGCCAGTACACCCACGACCTGCGCCTGAGCTGGCTGATGATGGCCGCCGCCAGCCTGGGGCTGATGCTCATGGCCGCGCGCTTCAAACCGGGTAGCGGGCATTTTCGCACCCGCCTCAGCACGAACGGGGCATAGGGCGGACTCAGGAGCGCCAGCGAACAGTCCGCCGTTACGGCGCAAGGCGTATTGCTCCGCGAACGGAATGCCGCCCAGTGCGCCCTACGTGGCGGCGGGGTTAATGCGCTTCGCGCAGGTAGGCGACCACAGCAGCCTCGTCGCCGGCGAAGACGATGCGTTCGGCCTTGCTGTCGCGCTGGTAGGCGTACATGGGGTCGTAGTATTCGCGCAGCAGCCCAACGATCCAGTCGCGGTGGAAGTCCACGGCACCGCTACGCTGCTGGGCGCCGAGGGCATCGACCATGATCGCCCGCAGGCGCTGGTGGCGTTCGCCGCCCAGGCGCTTGTGGATGTTGTCCAGGCTCTGCAGCAGCCGTGCGGCGAACAGGTCGAAGCCGCGCGCCTCACCGTTTACGGTGATGAACTCGGCACAGAGGTCAATCACGTAGTCACGCAGGATGCGCTCCACCCGCCCGTCGAAGCTGTCTTCCAGCCACACCAGCGGGTAACCCTGCATGCCCAGGTGCAACGACAGCGGCACGTTGCAACTGCCGACGATGCGCCCTTCGTCTTCGATCACGAAGCGCTCGATACCCGCCGCCCGCTTGCGCAGGATGTCCACGGCCAGGGCGTTTTCGAAATCGATCTGTGCCGGCTGCCCGGTGGCGCGTTTGCCGAAGCTGGAACCACGGTGGTTGGCGTGGCCTTCCAGGTCCAGGCCATCGGGCAACTGTGCCAGCACGTCGGTCTTGCCGGTGCCGGTCATGCCACCGACTACCGCGAAGCGGCACTGCGCCACGGCTTCTTCGAGGGTGTCGAGCAGGAAGGTGCGCATCGCCTTGTAGCCGCCGGTGATACGCGGGTAGTCGATGCCCGCCTCGCGCAGCCACTGCTGAACGATCTGCGAGCGCAGGCCGCCGCGAAAGCAGTACAGGTAGCCATTCGGGTTGGCGCGGGCGAACGCCGCCCAGGCCGCGACGCGTTCGGCCTTGATGTCGCCGCCGACCAGTTGGTGGCCGAGTTTGATGGCAGCATCCTGGCCGTGCTGCTTATAGCAGGTGCCGACCTTCTGGCGCTCCAGGTCGGTCATCAGCGGCAAGTTGGCCACGCCAGGAAACGCGCCCTTGGCGAACTCCACCGGTGCGCGGGTATCCATCATCGGGACGCCATCGAGGAAAATCGTTCGAAAATCGCGGGCATCGTCGCGCATCAGAACACCTCGACGGCGTGACGCTGTCGCTCCACCAACACGCCAATCGGCGCCAGGTGCAGGCCCAGCTCGGCCGCCACGGCAAGGAATTCGGCCTCACCCGCTTCGCTGACGGCGATCAGCAAGCCGCCGCTGGTCTGTGGGTCGCAGAGCAGGTCACGCTGGCTGTCGCTCAGGGCGGCGATGCGCTCGCCGTAGCTGTCGAAGTTGCGCAGCGTGCCGCCGGGCACGCAGCCTTCGGCCAGGTAATGATCGACGCCTGGCAGGCGCGGCACCGCGGCGTAGTCCAGGCGTGCGGTGAGGCTGGCGCCGTCGGCCATTTCCACCAGGTGGCCGAGCAGGCCGAAACCGGTGACGTCGGTCATGGCGTTGACGCCGGCTAGCTTGCCGAAGCGGCTGCCGGGCTTGTTCAGGGTGCACATCCAGTCGCGGGCCAGGCCTACGTCCTCGGCGCGCAGCTTGGCCTTCTTCTCGGCCGTGGTGAGGATGCCGATGCCCAGGGGTTTGGTCAGGTACAGCGTGTCGCCGGCCTGGGCGGTGTCGTTGCGCTTCATGTGCTGCTTGCTCACCACGCCGGTCACCGCCAGACCAAAGATCGGCTCGGGGGCGTCGATGGAATGCCCGCCGGCCAGCGGAATGCCGGCGGCATCGCACACCGCGCGGCCGCCACGGATCACCTCGCGGGCGACCTCTGGCGGCAGCAGGTTGACCGGCCAGCCGAGAATGGCGATAGCCATCAGCGGGTCGCCACCCATGGCGTAGATGTCGCTGATCGCATTGGTGGCGGCGATGCGGCCGAAATCGAACGGGTCGTCGACGATGGGCATGAAGAAGTCGGTGGTCGACACCACGCCGCGTTCTTCATCGAGGGCGTAGACCGCGGCGTCGTCGCGCGAGGCATTGCCGACCCACAGCTTGGGGTCCAGATTCTGAGCACCACTGCCCGCGAGGATCACCTCCAGCACCTTGGGGGAAATCTTGCAGCCGCAGCCGGCTCCGTGGCTGTACTGGGTCAGGCGGATCGGCT
Organism: Pseudomonas sp. PA15(2017); assembly: GCF_001945395.1. GTDB lineage: Bacteria > Pseudomonadota > Gammaproteobacteria > Pseudomonadales > Pseudomonadaceae > Aquipseudomonas. The sequence goes on from NZ_MSXV01000047.1 coordinate 25,232, forward strand.
CACTCATGGCAACGCTCTCGTCAACGGGGAAACAGGCGGCGGATTCTACCAGCCCCCGCGCGCCCTCGCAGAAGCGAGCAGCCCTGGCGCGCTCGCGCGCATGACCTGCAACACTTTTCCCTCCCCACTGCTGTGCAAAACGTTTCAGGGCCTATCTAAGCTCCATGCAAATGCCCTAGCGGCGCCCACAGGATGATGCCATGAACGACAATAACGAGACGCGCTCACCTTCGATGGAAGAACCCACCCAGTCCGCCCCACCGAGCAGCACGGCGGCGCGCTGGAAGCTCATCGGCCCGGGCATCGTGGTCGCGGTCACCGGGGTCGGCGCTGGCGATCTGGTGGCGACCCTGATCGCCGGCTCGCGCTTCGGTTATGCCCTGCTCTGGGCCGCGGTGGTGGGCTGCATCGTCAAGATCGCCCTGGCCGAGGGCTCGGCGCGCTATCACCTGGCGACCGGCTCGACGATTCTCGAAGGCTGGCGCTCGCTGGGCAAATGGACGTACTGGTATTTCGGTATCTACATCGTGGTCTGGGGCTTCGTTTATGGCGGCACGGCGATGAGCGCCACGGCATTGCCGCTGGCTGCGCTGTTCCCGGACGTGATGCCGTTCTGGATGTGGGGCGCCCTGTCGGGGATCGCCGGCGCGGTGTTCGTGCTGTTCAACCGCTACAGCGCCTTCGAGACGGTCATGAAGCTGTTCATCGGCATCATGTTCGTGGTGGTCGTCGGCCTCGCCATTCTGGTCATGCCCAACCTCGGCCAGGCAGTGACCGGCCTGGTACCGACTATTCCCGAAGGCTCGGCGATCTACACGCTGGGCCTTATCGGCGGCGTTGGCGGCACCATCACCATGGCCTCCTACGGCTACTGGGTGCAGGCCAAGGGTTGGCGCACCCCGGCTTGGATGGGCATGATGCGCCTGGACAACCGGGTGGCCTACATCGCCACCGGCATCTTCGTGATTTCGATGCTGATCGTCGGCGCCGAACTGCTCTATACAGCTCAAGTCACCCTGGCAGGTGGTGACCGCGGCCTGCTCGACCTCGATGAAATCCTGCGCGAGCGCTTCGGCAGCGTGGTGTCCACCCTGTTCCTGATCGGCTTCGCGGCGACCACTTTCTCGTCGATCCTCGGTGTCTGGCACGGCGTGTCGCTGTTGTTCGCCGACTTCGTGCGCCAGGTGCAGGGCGGCGAGCAGGCCAAGGGCGCGCGGCAGGACCTGGAAAAAACCCCGGCCTTCCGCTTCTACGTGCTCTGGCTGACCTTCCCGCCGATGTTGCTGCTCACCCTGGGTCGGCCCTTCGGCCTGGTGATCGCTTACGGCGCCTTCGGTGCGTTCTTCATGCCGTTCCTGGCGCTCACGCTGATCTGGCTGCTCAATTCGCAACGGGTGCCGGCAGAGTGGCGCTCGGGTTGGCTGTCCAACGGCCTGCTGGGAATTGCCGCGGCGCTTTTCGTGGTGCTCTGCCTGAACGAGTTGGCCCGCCTGATCGGCTAGGCCCACACCAACCCCCGCGGCGCTCGCCGCGGGCGGCGACTGCCCCTATACTTGCGCCGCCCGTGCCGCGCACCAGCCGCCCAGCCACGCCTGAGCAGCACTGCATCCGCCCGTACGCCGCACACATCCTCTCGTTTTTTCCGCTATTGAACCGGAGAACTCCATGCTCAAGCGCACCCTGTCGCTGGTCGCCGGCCTTGCCCTGTCCGCCGCTGCCCTCACCGCCCATGCCGCCGAAACCCTGCGCGTCTCGGCCATCCCGGATGAAGCGCCCACTGAGCTTCTGCGCAAGTTCAAGCCTCTGGGCGCCTACCTGGAGCAGCAACTGGGCATGAAGGTCGAGTTCGTACCGGTCGCCGACTACCCGGCAGTGGTCGAGGCGCTGGCCACCGATCGCCTGGACATGGCCTGGCTGGGTGGCTTCACCTTCGTGCAGGTAAACCTGAAGACCGGCAACGCGGTGCCCCTGGTACAGCGTGAGCAGGACGCGGCCTTCACCAGCACGTTCATCAGCGCCGACCCGCAGGTCAAATCGCTCAAGGACCTGAAAGGCAAGACCTTCGCCTTCGGCTCGATTTCCTCCACCTCCGGCAGCCTGATGCCGCGCTACTTCATGCTGCAGGACGGCATCAAGCCGGAAAGCTACTTCAGCCGCGTCGCCTACTCCGGCGCCCACGACGCCACCGCCGCCTGGGTGCAGGCCGGCAAGGTCGATGCCGGGGTACTGAACTCCAGCGTGTGGGACAAACTGGTCAAGAGCGGCAAGGTCGATACCGCCAAGGTCAAGGTCTTCGCCACCACGCCGACCTACTTCGATTACAACTGGACCGTGCGCGGCACCCTCGACCCGGCGCTGGCCGAGAAGATCAAGCAGGCCTTCCTGGCCCTCGACCCGGCCAACCCGGAGCACAAGGCGATTCTCGACCTGCAGGCGGCCAGCCGCTTCATCGAGACCAAGCCTGAGAACTACAAGGGCATCGAAGAGGCTGCCCGCGCTGCCGATCTGCTCAAATGAGCCTGCGCCTGACCGCCGTCGGGCTCAGGCACGGCAATGGCGTGCAGGCGCTGCAGGGCATCGACCTGCAGATCGAACAGGGTGAGCGGGTGGCGATCATCGGCCCGTCCGGGGCCGGCAAGTCCAGCCTGCTCAACCTGCTGGCCACCGCCCTGGCGCCCAGCGCGGGTGAGCTGCAGGTGTTGGGCGAACGCCCGTGGCAGCTTTCCAGCCGCCAGCGCCAACGCCTGCGCACGCACATCGGTCTGATCCATCAGGCGCCGCCTCTGCCCCTGCGCCAGCGGGTGGTCACCGCCGTGCTGGCCGGGCGCCTGGGCCAGTGGAGCCTGGCCAGGAGCCTGGTCAACCTGCTGTATCCGCTGGACATCCCCGGTGCGCGAGCGCAGTTGCACAAGCTCGACCTCGGCGACAAGCTGTTCGCCCGCTGCGGCCAGCTCTCCGGTGGCCAGCTGCAGCGTGTCGGCATCGCCCGGGCCCTGTATCAGGGCCCACGATTGCTGCTCGCCGATGAGCCGGTCTCGGCCATGGACCCGCGCCTGGCCGATCACACCCTGTCGCTGCTGGTCGGTCATGCCGAAGCCGGCGGCGTGACCCTGGTCGCCAGCCTGCACACCGTGGAGCTGGCCCTGGCGCATTTTCCACGCATCGTCGGCGTGCGTGACGGGCGCATCGCCTTCGACCTGCCGGCCAGCGAAGTCGACGCCGAGCGCCTGCAGGCGCTGTATGCCAACGAACAGCTGAGCCCCGCCTGCGTTGACGGGCCTGCGCCGGGGGCCTGGGCGGCGCGATGCTGAAACGCGATTACCGCGACCCAGCAGCCCTGCCGCGTCTGGTCCTCGCGCTGCTGGCCATCGCCCTGCTGTGGCCGGGCATGCGCCTGGCCGAGCTGGATCTGGGCGTGTTGCTGCACCCGGACAGCGCGCAATCCATGGGCAGTTTCCTCAAGGATTTCTGGCCACCGGCCCACAGCGGCGAATTCCTCGCCCTGCTTGTCGATGCCACCCTGCAGACCCTGGCCATCGCCACCGCTGGCATGGCCCTGGCGCTGCTGCTGGCGGTGCCGGCAAGCCTGCTGGCCAGCCGCGCGCTGTCGCTCTCGGCAGCCTCGCGTGGCGGCCAGCCGAGTGTGCTGGGCCGGTGGCTGCGCTGGCCGGTGCGCGGCGCGCTGATCGTGTTGCGCAGCGTGCCGGAAATCGTCTGGGCCCTGCTGTTCGTGCGCGCCGTGGGCCTGGGTCCGACCGCCGGGGTGCTGGCCATCGCCATCACGTACGCGGGCATGCTCGGCAAGGTCTACGCGGAAATCTTCGAGTCGGTGGACCAACGCCCGGTACACGCCCTGCTGCAGAGCGGCAGCGGTCGCCTGGCCGCCTTCGCCTACGGCGTGCTGCCGGCCGCCGCGGCGGAGCTGACTTCCTACACGGTGTACCGCTGGGAATGCGCGGTGCGCGCCTCGGTAGTGATGGGCTTCGTCGGCGCCGGCGGCCTGGGCCAGCAGATCGACCTGTCGATGCGCATGTTCGCTGGCGCCGAAGTGGCCAGCATGCTGCTGACCTTTCTGGTGCTGGTGCTGCTGGCCGATCAGTTGAGCCGGCTGCTGCGTGCGAGGTTCACATGAGGCGCATTGGCAATCTGCTACTGGTGCTGGGCATCGCCGCGGCGGTGATCGGCTCCTTCGCCTACCTGGGCCTGGATCTGGCCGGCCTGTTCGGCGCCGACAGCCTGGGGCAGATGGGCAGTTATGCCGCGCGCTTTCTCAACCCGGACTTCAGCGCCGGCCACCTGCAGGCCACCGCCCATGGCGCTCTGGAAACCCTGGCCATGTCGGCCGTGGGCACGCTGCTCGCTGCCCTGCTCGGCCTGCTGCTGGCGCTGCCTGCGGCCGGTCGCCCGGGTGCCCTCGCCCAGGCTGCCACGCCGCTGCTGCTCAATGCCCTGCGCGCCATTCCCGAACTGGTGTGGGCGGTGCTCATGGTGCTGGCTGCCGGGTTGGGACCCAATGCGGGCACCCTGGCGTTGGCACTGCACACCGCTGGGGTGCTGGGCCGGCTGTTCGCCGAGGCCCTGGAGAACACCCCGCCGCAGCCGGCAGACGCCATTCGTCTGCAAGGCGGCGGCGCCTGGGCCGCGTTCTGCTACGGCACCCTGCCGGCGCTGTGGCCGCAGTTACTGGCCTACAGCCTGTACCGCTGGGAGAACAACATCCGCATGGCGGCGATCATGGGCTTCGTCGGCGCCGGCGGCCTGGGGCAGATGCTTTACGTGAGCCTGAGCCTGTTCCAGGAAGCCCAGGCCGCCACGGTGATCCTCGCCATGTTGCTGCTGGTGTTGGCAGTGGATGCCCTCAGCGGCTGGGCACGCCAACGCTGGGTGCGTAATTAATCCGGGAGCGCCGGGGCACTGACCACGGTCTGAAATTCCCTGCACCATTGATTCCGAGACTTGCCCATGTCCACACCCCGCATTGGCTTCGCCTGCCAGTACCGCCACCCCGACCGCAACCTTTCGGCCGGCGAGCTGAAAACCATCGAGGCGGCCTTCAACCCGCGCACCACTACCCTGCGCTGGATGGACAGCGTTGCGCCGGGCGTGGCCCATGAGAGGCTCACGGAGATCGTCGAGCACAACCTGCTGGCCCAGTTACGGTTGCTCGCCTATGTGGTCACCCTGCCCGAGCCGCTGCAAATGCTGCGCCTGAGCAGCGATTTGCTGCCGTTCTACAGCCACCCGAAAGTCGCCGCGTTCTACCAGCGCCCCGAGATGCAGCAGCGTCTGCTCGAGGGCTTCGCGGCGATTGGCGAAATGGCCCGCGCGGCCGACATTCGCCTGTCCATGCACCCGGGCCAGTACTGCGTGCTGGGCTCGGACCGCCCCGACGTGGTGGAGAACAGCCTCGCCGAGTTCGAATACCACGCCGACATGATCCGTATGATGGGCTACGGCCGCACCTTCCAGGACTTCAAGTGCAACCTGCATATCGCCGGCAAGCTGGGCGGTGATGGCGTCCGCGCGGTGTGGCCGCGGCTATCCCATGAAGCACGGCAGTGCATTACCTTCGAAAACGACGAGAAGACCTACGGCGTCGATGCCTGCCTGGCACTGGCCGACCTCGCTCCCGTGGTGCTCGACGTGCACCACTGCTGGATCCACGAGGACGACTACATCGACCCGCACAGCGAACGCGTGACGCGGATCATCGACAGTTGGCGCGGCGTACGCCCGACCATGCACCTCTCGCAACCCCAGGAGCGTTTGCAGGAGCTGGGGCTGAGTGCCGAGCAGAAGCTGGAAATGCCCGAGGTGCTGAAGGTCGTACCCAAACGTGAGCTGTATGGCCACAGCGCACGCATGTGGAACGAGTGGACGAACCGCTACGTGCTGCAGTTCCAGGACCGCTTCGACATCATGTTCGAGTCCAAGGACAAGAACGTGGCGACCGTGGAGTTCTACGAGCGTTATCTGAAAAATGCCTGAGGCGTCGATCGGCGTCGCATTGCTTACGACCCATGGGAGCAGCAACGCATGGCCGGGCAACCTCGACAGCGAGGTGCGCCGGCCATTCGCCCCGGGTCGGGGCTCCCACTGGTAGGCAGCGGCTTATCCGGTGCGGTCGGATCGATTCAGTTGCCAAGACGATCGCCCTGAGTATCGCCTCGCTCGAGCCGGCCTACGGCCGCTCATGCACCGTTGCCTTGTTGTTCCCAGCCGCCGCCCAGCGCACGGTACAGGCCGACCAGCGCCAGCGCGGTCGCCTGGCGGCTATCCAGTAACGCTTCCTCGTTGCTCAGCAGAGCCTGCTGCACGCTCAGCACGTTGAGGTAATCCACCGTGCCTTGCTGGTATTGCAGCTCGGCGTTGTCGAGCGCCACGCGGCTCTGCTCGACCGCCTCGCCCAGGCGATCATGACGGCGCTGCTGGGCTTGATAGGCGGCCATGGCGTCGTCCACTTCGTGCCAGGCGCCGAGCACGGTGCGTTGGTAGGCGATGGCCGCCTCCTGCTGCTGCGCCTCACGCAATTGCAGGGTGCCGCGCCGGCGCCCGCCATCGAACAGCGGCACGCTGATCGCCGGGCCGATGGCGAAGCGGTGGGCGGACCAGCCGTCCAGCTCGCTGAGCTGCAACGCTTGCAAACCGAGATCGCCGGACAGGGTGATGCGCGGGTAGAAGTCCGCCTGGGCCACGCCGATGCTGGCGGTGGCCGCGTGCAGCTGGGCTTCGGCCTGGCGGATGTCCGGGCGGCGACTGGCCAGTTCGCTGGGCAGGCCGACCGGCACACGAGGCGGCCCCTGGGGGATGTCGGCCGGCTCGCGCAGTTCCGCCTGCAGGCTGCCGGGCGCCTGGCCGAGCAGCAGTGCCAGGGCGTTGCCCAGCCGCCGTTCGCGCAGGCGCAGCGGCTCCAGACGGGCTTCCAGTGACGCCACGCGGGAGGCTGCCTCGGCGACCTCCAGGTGGGTGACCACGCCATCGTCCAGGCGGGTCTGGTTGAGGGCCAGGCTGCGCTGGGCGATCTGCAGGTTCTGCTCGGTGATCAGCCGCAGCTGCTGGGCGCCGCGCAGCTGGATGTAGTCGCTGGCGGTTTCTGCCAGCACCGACAACGCCACACCATCGCGCAGGGCCTGGCTGCCGCCCAGCTGCGCATCGGCAGCCTCCACTTCCCGGCGCACGCGGCCCCACAGGTCCAACTCCCAACTGGCGCCCAGGCCGGCCTGCCAGAGGTCGTAATCGTCCTTGCCGGCGTTGCCGGACGGGTCGTTGAGACCTACCTCGCTGTTACGCGCACGGCTGTAACCGGCCCCGCCATTCAGGCTCGGCACCTGGGCGGCGCCGCTGCTCAGGCGCACGGCGCGGCTTTGCTGCACGCGGCTGGCGGCCAGTTGCAGGTCGAAGTTGCCGGCCACGGCGCGCTGCAGCAAAGCCGAGAGTTGCCCATCGGCGAAGCTTTCCCACCAGCGCGCCGGCACGCTGGCCGCCTCGGGCTGGCTGCGTACCGGGCCTTGCTGCAGGGCCCAGGTATCGGGCAGGTGGGCATCGGGGCTGCGAAAATCCGGGCCCAGGGTGCAGGCGCTCAGGGCCACGCTCAGGCCGAGCAGCGTCAGTCGATGAAATCGCTTCATGTCAGTGCGCCTGCGCCAGCTGCCGATCGTCGAGTTGGTGGGTGTCGATGCTCGCCTCCACCGACATGCCGACGCGCAGATAACCCACCACCGGCTGGTCGGCATCGAGCACGATCTTCACCGGGATGCGCTGTACCACCTTGGTGAAGTTGCCGGTGGCGTTGTCTGGTGCCACGGCGGCGAAGGTAACCCCAGTGGCCGGCGCCAGGCTCTCGACGTGGCCACGCAGTTGCAGGTCAGGGTAGCTGTCGACGCTGATGCTTACCGGCTGGCCCGGGCGCACGCGGTTGAGCTGGGTTTCCTGGAAGTTGGCGACCACGAAGGCCTGCTCCAGCGGCACCACCGCCAGTAGCTCGTTGCCGGGGCTGACGTAGGCACCGACGCGCAGGGCGCGGCGACCGACCATGCCGTCCATGGGCGCACGCAGTTCGGTGTACGACAGATCCAGCTCGGCGCGCTGCAACTCGGCGGCGGCCCGCTCGACCGTCGCGGCGGCCGCATCGCGCTGGGCGATGAGGATCGCCGTCTGCTGCCGAGTAGCGGCCAGTGCTGCCTGGTTCTGCTGCTGGCGCGCCAGGGCGGTAGCGAAACGGCTCTGCGCCTGCTGGGCATTCTGCAGGGTACCGGCGCCCTGCCCGGCCAGGTGTTTGTAGCGCTGCAGTTCGTGCTCGGCGAAACGCACTTCGGCCTGATCGGCCTTGACCGTGGCGGCTGCCTGGTCGATCACCGACTGCTGGCGCTGCACGCTGGCCTCGGCATTCACGCGCTGCGCCTCGGCGCTGGCCACGCCGGCCTTGGCCACATCCAGCGCGGCACGGTAATCGCGGTCGTCGATGCGCGCCAGCAGTTGCCCGGTCTTGACGCGCTGGTTGTCCTCGACCAGCACCTCGCTGACGAAGCCGGCGATCTTCGGCGCCACCAGAGTGAAATCAGCACTGATGAAGGCGTCGTTGGTGCTTTGCTGGTAGTGCTCGGCGAACAGCAGTTGCCAGGCGCCCCAGGCCAGCAGGCCGGCGACGGCCAGGCCGATCAGCAGAGCGGGTTTGCGCAGGGTATTCATGGTGGTGTCCATCGGTTCAGTGGGCGGCACGCGGCGGATAGATGCGCGTGGGCACGAAAGGAATGATCAGGATCAGCGCGAAGGCGACCAGCGCCACGCACAGGTAGAGGTCGGCGTAGGTCAGCACCAGGGCCTGCTGATGCAGGCGGCTGGCCAGGTGACTCGCGGCGCCGTCAGGCAACAGCGGCTGGTTGCCGAGGCGGTCGACCAGGTTGTTGGAGTGCAGGTGCAGCCGCGCGGTGGTCAGCAGATCCAGAACCGCGGTTGCCACCACGGCGGCCAGACCCTTGACGGTATTGAACCAGGCCGAGGCGAACGGCCCCTGGATCGGTTGGATACTGCCGGTGGAGAGCATCAGCAACGGCAGCACCGACATCGGTTGGCCAAAGATCTGCAGCAGCTGGATCAACAGGAAGTCGTCACGAATCCACGCCGAGGTCAGCTGCGAGCCGAGCACGCAGGCCAGCCCCATCATTGCCAGCCCGGCGGCCAGCACGTAGCGGCAATCGACCTGGCGCAGGTTGCACAGCGCCGCCACCCAGGGCAGTGCGAGCAGTTGCGGCACGGCCACCCAAAGCAGCATCGGTGCGCTTTGCAGTGGTCGATAGCCCTGCACCTGGGCCAGGTAGGACGATGGAATCAGGCCCGCAGCCAACAGCACCAGCAACACCCCGGCCAGGGTGAACAGGGCGAAGGCGAGGTTGCGCGACTTGAGCAGTTGCAGCTTGAAGAACGGCAGCGGGTGGCGCCATTCGTTGAGCAGAAACAGCACCAGCAACAGGCAGCCGCCGCCGAGCAGGCTGACGATCAATGGTGAGTGCAGCCAGTTCAGGCGCTCGCCCTGCAGCAGGCCGATGACCAGCAGGTTGATCGCCGGCAGGCCAAGCAGCAGACCGCGCCAGTCGAACTGGGCGAAGCGCTCCAGGCGCAGCGGGTCCTGTGGCAGGCCCCAGGCCACAGCGGCCATGGCCAGCAGGCTGCCGGGGATGATCTGCCAGAACGCCCACTGCCAGCCAGCGTATTCCACCCAGAAAGCAGCCAGCGGGGTGCCCATGCTGGGACCGAAGGTCGCCGTCAGCGCATAGGCCGCAAGGCCATAGAGCTTGATGTTGGCCGGCAGAAAACGCAGCGCCACGCTCATCAGCATCGGCGGCAGCGCCCCGCCGGCCAGCCCCTGCAGCGCGCGCAACAGCATCAGCACACGCTCATTGGGCGCCAGCGGCGACAGCAGGCCGAGCACCATGAAGGCGCCGATCGCGCACAGGGTGAAACGGCGGATCGACAGGGTTACCGCGAACCACGGTGCGAACGCCATGGCGCTGACCGAGGCAGCCATGTACAGCGCCAGCAGCCAGCTGCCCTCGTCATGGCCAATGCCCATGGCGCCGCGGATATCGACCAGAGCGATCTTGGTGACGTTCTCGTTGAAGCCCGAAACCAGCACGGCCAGCAGCACACCGAGCAGGCCGACGACGATGCGCAACCCGAGCGGCGCAACCTGCATTGGCGCGGCTTGAGGGCTGGGAGGCACGGCAAGGGGCGCGGAAGCGAGCGCAGGTGCGTTCATGACGATGCGCACCCGCCCGCATGGAGAGAGCCAGGCATGCAGAAATATCCAGTAACGTGTTTGGCCCAGCAGTCTAGGCAAAACGACCATTACCTAAAATTGCAATGTTTCTAATCAATGATTGCGTGTAACGCAGCTATCAAACGCCCAGCGCATTCTCCTCGCAGCAGCGCTTGATCAACCCCCTCAGCCAGCGATGGGCCGAGTCGTTGTCGAAACGTGGGTGCCAGGACTGATGGACGCGCACCGGCGACAGCGGCAAGGGGATCTCGAAGCTGCGCAAGGCCAGGCCAAGCTGGTTGCACACGGCGACCACCGGATTGGGCATCGGCAGGATCAGGTCCGAATCGCGCAGCGCCAGCACGGCGGAGAAGAAGCTTGGCGACACGGTAACCACGCGGCGCGCCAGGCCCTGCTGCTCGAGCACCTTGTCGATAGGCCCGCGAGCCAGACCACGGCGCGACACGCTGATCTGGTCGAAGGCGGCGAAGCGCTCGGCGTTGATCATCTCGTCGAAGATCGGATGATCGGCCCGCGCCAGGCCCACGAAGCGGCTCATGAACAGGCCCTGATGCTTGATTTCCGGCGGCAGTTGCAGCGACGCGCCGATGGCCAGGTCGATGCGCCCGGCGCGCATGGCGTCGTCGTCGCCGTCGATTTCCGGCACGAAGCGCAGCATCACGTTGGGCGCCTGCTCGCGGACCAGTTCGACCAGCCGGCCGCCATAACAGACCATGAAGATATCGTTGGTGCGGATATTGAACGCCCGATCGAGGCTGGTCAGCTCCACGTCCTGAGAACGGAACACACCGCTGGCCTGCTCGACCAGGTCGCGCACCTGCTCACGTAGCTCCAGGGCCCGTGGCGTCGGCACCAGGCCACGGCCGGCACGCACCAGAATCGGATCGCCCACCGCTTCGCGGATGCGCGTCAGGGTGCGGCTCATGGCTGGCGGGCTAAGGTGCATGCGCCGCGCGGCGCCGACCACACTGCCCTCCTCCAGCAACACATCGAGGGCGACCAGCAGATTGAGATCGGGTAATTGCATTGCAGGCACGCCTTCGGAGCTGATCAGTGCAGGACGTGCAATTCTAGGCATATCGCTCGGGAGTAAAAAGCCCTGGGTATCGCTGCGCTCGCCGCTTGGCTTGGAAGGTGCACAATGCAAAAGGCCCTGCAATGCAGGGCCTTCTTATGCAACGTGACGGCGATTACTTCTTGCCGAGCTTCTTGAGCTCTTCGTCGCGCAGCTCGCGGCGCAGGATCTTGCCAACGTTGGTGGTCGGCAGGCTCTCGCGGAACTCGACCTGCTTGGGTCGTTTATAGCCGGTGAGGTTGTCGTGCATGTGCTGCATGACCTGTTCCTTGGTCAGGGTCATGCCTGGCTTGACCACCACGAACACCTTGATCGACTCGCCCGAGCGCTCGTCCGGCACGCCGATGGCCGCGCACTGCAGCACGCCCGGCAGGGTCACCAGCACTTCTTCCAGCTCGTTCGGGTAGACGTTGAAGCCGGACACCAGAATCATGTCCTTCTTGCGGTCGACGATGCGGATGTAGCCGTCGGGCTGGATGATGCCGATATCGCCGGTCTTGAACCAGCCGCTGGCATCGATCACTTCGTCGGTGGCCTCCTGGCGCTGCCAGTAACCCTTCATCACTTGCGGGCCCTTGATACACAGCTCGCCGGTTTCGCCCATGGCCAGGTCGTTGCCCTGATCGTCGATGACCTTGAACTGGGTCGACGGTGCGGGAATGCCGATGGTGCCCATCTGGTTGCAGGTGACCGGGTTGACCGACGCTACCGGGCTGGTTTCGGTCAAGCCGTAACCTTCGCAGATAGCGCAGCCGGTGACCTGCTTCCAGCGCTCGGCGGCCGCCTGCTGCAGCGCCATGCCGCCGGACAGGGTGACCTTGAGCTTGGAGAAGTCGAGCTTCTGGAACCCTTCGTTGTTGCTCAGCGCCACGAACAGCGTGTTGAGACCAACGAAACCGCTGAACTGGAATTTGGCCAGGTCCTTGACCATGGTCGGCAGGTCGCGCGGGTTGGTGATCAGGATGTTGTGGTTGCCGCAGTGCATCATCGCCATGCAGTGAAAGGTGAAAGCGTAGATGTGGTACAGCGGCAGCGGCGCGACGATGATCTCGCAGCCCTCACCCAGGTTCGAGCCCATCAGCTCGCGGCACTGCAGCATGTTGGCGATCAGGTTGCGGTGCGTGAGCATGGCGCCCTTGGCCACGCCCGTGGTGCCACCGGTGTATTGCAGCACAGCCACGTCCTGGGATGTGGGGCTGGCCTCGCTGACCGCCTTGCCACGGCCCTGGCTCAGGGCATCGGTGAACTTGACGGAGCCCGGCAGGTTGTAGGCCGGCACCATCTTCTTCACGTACTTGACCACGGCGTTGACCAGCAGGCGCTTGAGCGGCGGCAGCATGTCGCCGACTTTGGTGACGATCACCGTTTTCACGCCGGTCTTGGGCACCACCTGCTCGGCCAGGTGCGCCATGTTGGCCAGGCACACCAGCGCCTTGGCGCCGGAGTCGTTGAACTGGTGTTCCATTTCCCGTGCGGTGTACAGCGGGTTGGTGTTGACAACCACCAGGCCGGCGCGCATGGCGCCGAACACTGCCACCGGGTATTGCAGAACGTTGGGCAGTTGCACGGCGATGCGGTCGCCGGGCTTGAGATCGGTGTGCTGCTGCAGGTAAGCAGCGAAGTGACCGGACAGCTCGTACAGCTGGCCGTAGGTAATCGTCTTGCCCAGATTGGTGAAAGCGGGCTTGTCGGCATAACGCTGGCAGGACTGCTTCAGCACCGCCTGAACGTTGGGGTACTGGTCGGGATCGATCTCGGCCGCGACCCCCTCGGGATATTTGTCCGTCCAGAAGTTTTCGGTCATGGACACCCACTCCTAAGCAACAGCTTGTCGTCACCGCCGAGGCGGTTGTTTGTTGTATGTATGCCTGGCTGTTCGCCCCTGTGGAGCGCAAAGCGGGCCGAGATTAGCAGAGTTGCCGGATACCGACCAGAGCCATAAAAGGCCCGCCGGTATTGAAAGTGACCATATTTACACAATTAGTCACAAGACAGTTTGCGTGTTAAACCGGCTGACATCGATTTGCCAATCGGCAGGCAATGCCCATGATAGACGCCTGCGGTCTTTTTTGCCGGGCCGGATTGGCAATTGGAGAAGGTGATAGGGGCCGGCGCCTGGCGACGCCGATAAGCGATCGAGCGAAGCGACACGGGAACTGCGCTCGGCAAGAGCATGCTGCCATACCCGTCATGACGTACTGCATGAGAGCAGTACGTCAGACGGTAATTGCAAATACCCGCACGTCCAAAGGCGTGATGCAGCGCCCTTGTCGCCGATTCACGTCACGGGCTGGGTCTCAGTCGCCTTCAACGCTTCGTCGCGCAGCTCGCGGCGCAGGATCTTGCCGACGTTGGTCATGGGCAGCGACGCCCTGAACACGATCTGCCGGGGCACCTTGTAGGCGGTGAAGTTTTCCTTGCAGTAGGCCTTGAGCTCCTCGGCGGTGAGGCTGTCGTCGCGCTTGACCACGAACAGCTTGACCGCCTCCCCGGATTTCTCGTCCGGCACGCCAATGGCGGCGCAACTGGCCACCTTGCTGTGGGCCATCACCACGTCCTCGATCTCGTTGGGGTACACGTTGAAGCCGGAGACGATGATCATGTCCTTCTTGCGGTCGACGATGCGCACGAAGCCCTCCTCATCGATCACCGCGATATCGCCGGATTTGAACCAGCCCTCGGCATCCAACACCTCGGCGGTGGCTTCCGGGCGATTCCAGTAGCCCTTCATCACCTGCGGGCCCTTGATGCACAGCTCGCCCCGCTCACCCAGCGGCAGTTCATTGCCGTCATCATCGATGACCTTGAATGCCGTGCTCGGCACCGGAATGCCGACGGTGCCCAGGCGCGCCAGGTCGCCACTGGGGTTGGCACTGGCGATCGGCGAGGTTTCGGTCAGGCCGTAGCCCTCCACCACGGTACAGCCGGTCAGTTGCTTCCAGCGCTCGGCGGTGGCCTTGACCAGCGCCGTGCCACCCGAGTTGGTGACCTTGAGGTGGCTGAAGTCGAGCTTGGCGAAATCCGAGTGATCCATCAGCGCCACGAACAGCGTGTTGAGGCCCAGCAGTGCGGAAAACTCCCACTTGCCCAGCTCCTTGACGAAACCGGGAATGTCCCGCGGGTTGGTGATCAGCACGTTATGGTTGCCGTAGACCATCATGCACATGCAATTCATGGTGAAGGCGTAGATGTGGTACAGCGGCAGCGGCGCGATCATCACCTCGTGGCCGCGCTTCATCAGCGGCGTGCCATCGGGGCCGTGCTGCAGCATGCAGGCATTGGCCTGCAACATGTTGGCGATCAGATTGGCGTGGGTGAGCATGGTGCCCTTGGCCACGCCGGTAGTGCCGCCGGTGTACTGCAGCACGGCGATGTCGCCTTGCGATGCGTTGACCGGCCGCACGTCGAGCCGCGCACCGTCGGCCAGTACCTGCTTGAACGACAGCGCCTGGGGCAGATGGTAGGTGGGCACCATCTTCTTGACCTTGTCGACCACGGTGTTGACCAGCCAGCCCTTGAAGGTGGGCAGCAGGTCACCCATACGCGCCTCGATCAGGTACTCGATCTCGCTGTCGGGCAGCACCTCCTGCACCAGCTTGCCGAACATGTTCAGGTACACCAGGGCACGCACGCCGGCATCCTTGAACTGATGGCGCATCTCGCGGGCGGTGTACAGCGGGTTGGTGTTGACCACGATCAGCCCGGCGCGCAGTGCGCCGAACACGGCGACCGGATACTGCAGCACGTTGGGCATCTGCACGGCGATGCGGTCGCCGGGCTTGAGGTCGGTACGCTGCTGCAGGTAGGCGGCGAAGGCCGCGGACAAGCTGTCCAGCTCGCCATAGGTGAGCGTCTTGCCCAGATTGCTGAACGCGGGGCGGTCGGCGAAGGTCTTGCAGGAGTGTTCGAACACCTCGACCACCGACTGATAGGCGTCCATGTCGATGTCGTTGACCACGCCGGGGGCGCGTTTATCGTTCCAGAAATCGGGCTGCATTGTTGTAATCCCTTGTTTTCCGAAGATGCGTGATACCACCAGACGAACTTAACAGCCGGCCACGGCCTGGCAAAGCCACAATCAATACCGTGAATTTCAGCACGTGCGTATGACGTGGCAACGCCCATGACAGACCGGATAGCTGAGGCTCGACGCCGGGCGCACGGGAACCGACTGGCCAATGCACGCCACTCAACCCGCTTGCAGGCGTCCGACTCTTTGAACGCCTGCCGTCAGCAGAGCGCGCCGCCCCTGCGTCTCATCGCTCCAGTCGCCAGCCGCCCCGGCCACCCCGCGAGGACAGCCCCATGCAACCTGTTGCGCCGACCTCAAGACCCGCACAGTTTTCACAGCTTCAAGCCGACTCCAATACCGCATCCGCCGCCCCGAGTAGTGCCGTTCAAGGCAGGGCCGCCTCGCTGCCGGAACTCATCCGTATCGGTGACATGATCGTCGGCCTTGGCCAACTCAATACCAGTCTGTCCGGCGCACAAAAGGAGCTGCTTGATGCGGTACTACGAGCCAGCCCCGAGACCTTTCGTCGAGAGACTCAAGGCGACTCGCCTCCAGGCTCACACGCTCGCACCGTAGCGATGAAGGATCTGTTTCCCACTGACGCTCCGGCCCGGGATCTACCGCCGAAACTTCGCGTGTCCTGTGAGCTATATACCTCCCAAGGCACGTCATCCCCCTCGCTGGCACGGCTGCAGATCACCGACCTGGAAAGTAAGAACCTTTATTGCAATGCGGGCTTCGAGCCGGTGGCGGCAGCCAGGCAAAGGGCATCTTCCCCATTGGCGAATGCCCTACCGGCGACGACCTCGGCACGGCAGAACAGCGATGATACGAGCAAGCGCACGCACCTGATCAGTTCACTTCTATGCTGCTTCGCGGGCAAGGTCGAACTATCGAACGATCAGCCAATGCGCTCCATGCCGACCTCGACCAATTCGCCCACGGCCACCAGCCGCCCGCCTGCAAGCGTTGCTCAAGCGACGCGGCACGTCACAACACCCAGCCCTGGCATGAACTTCTTCACCAACCGTGTCGGGGAACAGTATTTCGCTCAATCACAGCCCAGGGTGGCTGTGGATTTGGGGGCGGGCGGCGGCCGCGACACCCGTTATCTTGCCGGGAAAAACTGTCGCGTAGACGCGGTCGATCCCGATCCCGTGATGAAAGGCGCGCTAGCTGCCGAGGCAGGGCCTCGGTTACGAACCATCACCGACACGCTGCGAGGAGCGGCCTTCGAGAACGACTCGATTGATCTGATCAATGCGCAACGCGTGCTGCCTTTCATTCACGGGGAGGACCTGAAGGCCGACCTGCGCGAAAGCTTCCGGATTCTCAAACCGGGCGGCCATTTGAGCGCCTCGTTTTTCGAGACCGGCCACTCCTGGAACAAGCAGAACAAGCCCAAGCTCCACTTCGACTCGGAGGCCACCGTTCGCTCGCTTTTGCACGATGCAGGCTTCGAGATGGGGCCTGATGATTGCCATGTCGACAATGACAGAAACCACAAGGCTGCCAACGGGGAGATCGTGGAGAACTGGAAGGAAATCTGGATCGTCGCGACCAAACCGCAAGCGTCGTCCTGATGCGCCTCATCGACTCGGAACCTAGGCGGCGGACCTTGATTCCGGCCTCAGGTCTTCATGCGCCAGCCGGGCCTGGGCTGACTGGCGAGCAGAAAGCACCGCCGGACGATCAATGTGACCAGGCGAGAACGAACAGAGAGTTACGCCCATCAGGGCCGACCCTGCGCGGCGGCACTGATGGCAGGCTGCAAAAGCCCTGGACCTGCTTCTACAATGGTGCATTGGCTCAGCCCAAGGATCTCGCCATGCAGCACGACAGTCTGTGGCTCAATGGCAATGACGCCTCACCGTTTTTCGTCAATTGCTGGTCACCCGACAAGGAACCCAAAGCGGTCGTCATGCTCGCCCACGGCATGGCCGAACACAGCGGCCGCTATGCACGTTTTGGCAAGGCGCTGGCTGCCGCCGGCTTCGAACTCTACGCCCTTGACCTGCGCGGTCACGGGCAGACCACTCAGCACGGCCAGCTTGGCCACTTCGCCGACGAGAACGGCTGGAACCATGTGGTCGGCGACCTCTCCACGCTCAACCATCACATCCGCCACCAGCGGCCGCAGACGCCAATCGTCCTGCTCGGCCACAGCATGGGCAGCTTCATCGCTACCGCCTACCTGATGCACCACAGCAGCAGCGTGCAAGGTGCCATTCTCAGTGGTTCCAATTACGGCACGTTGGGCACCTACCGCGCCGCCGCGCTGGTCGCCCGCTTCGAGCGTTGGCGCCAGGGCGCGAGCGGGCGCAGCGCGCTGATCGACTGGCTGTCGTTCGGTGCGTTCAACAAGACCTTCGCGCCGGCGCGCACACCGTTCGACTGGCTCAGCCGTGACAAGGCGGAGGTCGACCGCTACATTGCCGACCCTCTGTGCGGTTTTCGCTGCACCAACGGGCTATGGCTCGACCTGCTGGAAGGCTTGCAGCACACCACGCCGCTCGCTTCGTTGAAACAGATCGCCCCGCAGTTGCCGATCCTGATCGTCGGTGGCGACCAGGATCCGGTCAGCCGAGGCGGCGGTCTGCAACGCCTGGCCGATGCCTTGAAGCAGGCAGGACACAGCCGCACCCTATTGAAACGCTATTCACAGGCCCGCCACGAACTGCTCAACGAAACCAACCGTGACGAGGTCACCCGCGACCTGATCGACTGGCTGGAACAGACGCTCGCAGAGCCCCGGCAGCGACCATCAAACCCTCAGGAACCTGACCTATGACGCAAAGCAGCAACACGCCTTACGAAGCCCTCGAAGTCGGCCAGACAGCCAACTACAGCAAAACCGTGGAAGAACGCGACATCCTGTTGTTCGCCGCGGTTTCCGGTGACCACAACCCGGTGCATCTGGATGCCGAATACGCCGCCGCCACCATGTTCAAGGAGCGCATCGCCCATGGCATGTTCAGCGGCGCGCTGATCAGTGCGGCCGTGGCCTGCACCCTGCCCGGCCCCGGCACCATCTACGTGGGCCAGCAGATGAGCTTCCAGAAACCCGTGAAGCTGGGCGACACCCTGACCGTACGCCTGGAAATCCTCGAGAAACTGCCGAAATTTCGTGTGCGCATCGCCACTCGCGTGTTCAACCAGCACGACGAACTGGTGGTCGACGGCGAAGCTGAAATCATCGCGCCACGCAAAGCCGTTACCGTCGAGCTGGCAACCCTGCCGCCGATCAGCATCGGCTGACAGGCTGATGAAAAACTACCTGCGTTGCCATCACTGGGTTAAAAACAGGCTCAAAATGCTCATGTACTACTCGTACAGTCGATCGCGACCCCGGTCGCTTTCTCGCCTGTTTTTGCGGGGCCGCCATCGGTGTTGCGCTGGCGGCCTCGCCTACGTTTTTCAATCGCCTGTTCGTTTCATACCCTAAGGTTTACTGCTTTCTGGAGCCTCCATGCCTCTGTCCATGCATTCCATTTCCATCCCGGTGTTCACTCGCCAGCTGACCAACCTGTCGACCATCCTCGGCATCGCAGCCGCCAACGCCGAGGCCCGCAAGATCGAGCAGAGCGTGCTGCTCGCCTCGCGTCTGGCGCCGGATATGTTCCCGCTCAGCCGTCAGGTGCAGATCGCCTGTGACACCGTCAAGGCCGGTGCAGCCCTGCTGGCTGGGCTCGAGGCGCCGAGCCATGCCGATGACGAAACCAGCTTCGCCGAGCTGCAGGCACGTATCGCCAAGACCCTGGAATTCGTTCAGGGCATCAGTGCCAACCAGCTCGACGGCAGCGAAGACCGCACCGTGACGCTCAAGCGCCGTGACAAGGAAACCCACTTCCAGGGCCAGGCGTTCCTGCTCGATCACGTGCTGCCCAACCTGTACTTCCACATCACCACCACCTACGCCATCCTGCGCCACAACGGTGTAGAGCTGGGTAAGCGCGACTTTCTCGGCACCCGCTGAGAACGTTCGTGACCTCTTGGTGCGTGCCCGCCCGGCAGCGCACCAAGACAGGTCATCCATGGTGACAACTCACAAAAAATCGCATCTATTCGCTTAAAATCCGCGCCTGATTGTGCACTTCGCACAATCGACACTGTACGCGTCACCCAAACCATCGGTTGGCACGTCGCCTGCTATAGCCATGGCTTCCCCCACCCTGTGGAGCCAGGCCATGACCCATCCCACCAGTGACAGCGATTACCCTTTGAGCGAAGTGCCGGCCGGCGCCCGCAAGGGATTGTTCTCCACGTCGATCATGCTGTTCTCCTTCACCTTCTTCACCGCCACCATGTTCGCCGGCGGCAAGATCGGCATGGCCTTCGACTTCAGCACGCTGATCTGGGCCGCGGTGATCGGCAACCTGCTGCTCGGTGCCTATGCCGCGATCCTCGGCCTGATCGCCTGTCGCAGCGGCCTCAATTCGGTGTTGATGGGCCGCTTCTGCTTTGGCGAAGCCGGCAGCAAACTCTCCGACGTGCTGCTCGGTTTCACCCAGATCGGCTGGTACGCCTGGGGCACCGCCACAGTGGCCATCGTGCTGGTGAAGATCCTCGGCCTGCCGCAAGGCCTGACCACCCCCCTGATGGTGCTGTTCGGCTTCGCCTTCTGCATCACCGCGTTCATCGGCTACAAGGGCCTGGACATCCTGTCGCGAATTTCCGTGCCGGCCATGCTCGCCCTGCTGGTCTGCTCGCTGTGGATCGCCACCGACGACATCGGCGGCCTGAGCACGCTGATGGCCATCGAGCCGACCCAGAGCATGACCCTGAGCGTGGCCATCACCATGGTCTTCGGCACCTTCGTCAGCGGCGCCACCCAAGCCACCAACTGGACGCGCTTCGCCCGCACCGGGCGTATCGCGGTGATCGCCAGCATGGTCGGTTTCTTTCTCGGCAACGGCCTGATGATCGTCGCCGGGGCATACGGCGCCATCGTCTACCAGCAGCCGGACATCGTCGAAGTACTGGTGCTGCAGGGCCTGTCCATGGCCGCGGTGGTGATGCTGTTCCTCAACCTGTGGACGACCCAGGACAACACCATCTACAACTTCGCCGCCGCCGGCTGCAACCTGCTGCGCACCGGCCGGCGCAAGACGGTGACCGTGGTCGGCGCCGGCATCGGCACACTGCTGGCCATCGGCGGTATGTACGAGCTGCTGATTCCGTTCCTGATCCTGCTCGGCTCGGTCATTCCGCCGATTGGTGGGGTGATCATGGCCGACTATTTCTACGCTCATAAGAGCCGCTACCCGCTGCTCGCCGAGGCGCGCATCCCTGCCTTCAACTGGGTCGGCCTCGGCGCTTACGGCGTAGGCTCGCTGTGCGCCTACTTCTCGCCCTGGATCGCGCCGCTGGTAGGCATCGCCGTCGCCGCTGCCGCCTACATCGCCCTGTTTGAAATGAAGAAAGTCTTCGCCGCCCGTGGCCAGGTCGCCCGCGCATGAGCCTGAGCGTCGCCGATGTGCTGGCCCTGCCCGGCCTGCATGAGCTGCGCCTGCGCGCTGGCCAGGCAGCGCTGGGTAACCCGGTGCGCTGGCCCTACGTGGCCGAGAACGAGGACATCGCCGCCTGGGTGATGGGCGGCGAGCTGGTGTTCGTCACCGGCATCAACCACCCGCGCGACGAAGCCAACCTGCTGCTCCTGGTACGCCAGGCGGTCGAACGGGCCACCGCCGGGCTGGTGATTCTTACCGGCGCCGAATACATCCAGACGATTCCACCGACGGTGATCGCCGAGGCCGAGCGCCTGGGCCTGCCGCTGCTGGAGCAACCCTACGGGCTGAAGATGGTGGTCGTCACCCAGGCCATCGGCACCGCGCTGGTGCAGCAGCAGATGCTCGGCAGCTCGCGCCAGCACGTGTTGGAGCAACTGCTGGAAGGCGATTACCAGTCTCTCGACGTGCTGCTGCAACGTGCTGCCGGCCTCGACCTGCCGCTGAACGTGCCGCGCCAGGTCGCCCTGCTGCGCCTGCAGAACAGCGAGCAGCTGTTCGACGGCGAGGCAGCGGCCAGTGGCGAACGCCTGCTACGCGACAACCGCCAGTGCCTGCAGCAGCGCCTCGAACAAGCCCTGCAGCAGTTGGGCGCAGCGCTGCCTTTGATCAGCCAGGGCGAACACTGGATCGCCCTGCTGCCCTGCACCGGCAGCCAGGACGAGCAACGCAACCGCCGGGCATTGATGGACCTGCTCGGCGAGCTTGACGAGCGCCTGCAACCGCAGCGCCTGTTTCTCGGCCTGAGCAGCGGCAATCACCATCCCGAACAGTTCGCCCGGGCGCTCGGCCAGGCCCGCCAGGCGCTGGTCGCCGCCCAGGCCTTTCCAGAACGCCTGGGGCTGTGCAGCTTCAACGAGCTGGGGGTGATCGAACTGCTCGCCGCGATCCGCGACCGCAGCCTGCTCGAGCGCTTCGTCGAGCGCACCCTGGGCCCGCTGATCGGTGATGATTCACGTCACGAGCCGGTGCTGATGCCGACCCTCGAGGCCTGGTTCTTCGAGAACGCCAACCTGGCCCTGGCTGCGCAACGCCTGGGCGTACACCGCAATACCCTGAGCTACCGTGTACAACGTATCGAGGCGCTGACCGGCTGCTCGTTCGATGACCCTCACGACCGGCTGAACATCAGCATCGCCCTGCTGATCCGTCGCCTGTCGTCTCATAGCCTGCCAAGGAGTACCCCATGAACATCGTCAACGCCCGCCTGCGTGGCCGCGAAGGTCTTTTCCACATCGCATTGGACGGCTCGCAGATTGCCGCCATCAGCGAGCAGCCGGTGGTGGTCAGCGCCGCCGCGGGCGATCTCGACGCTGCCAGTAATCTGGTGGTCGCGCCTTTCATCGAGCCGCACATTCACCTCGACGCCACGCTGACTGCCGGCGAGCCGGCCTGGAACATGAGCGGCACGCTGTTCGAGGGCATCGAGCGCTGGGCCGAGCGCAAGGCGCTGGTCACCCATGAAGACACCAAGACCCGCGCCAAGAAGACCATCGACATGCTGGTCGACCATGGTATCCAGCACGTGCGCACCCACGTCGACGTCACCGACCCGACCCTGGCCGCCCTCAAGGCGATGATCGAGGTACGCGAGGAAACCCGCCACCTGATCGACCTGCAGATCGTCGCCTTCCCCCAGGAGGGTATCGAGTCCTACGCGGGGGGCCGCGCGCTGATGGAGCAGGCAGTGGCACTGGGCGCCGACGTGGTGGGCGGCATCCCGCATTTCGAGAACACCCGCGACCAGGGTGTCAGCTCGATCAAGTTTCTGATGGATCTGGCCGAGCGCACCGGCTGTTTGGTTGACGTGCACTGCGACGAGACCGACGACCCGCAGTCGCGCTTTCTCGAAGTGCTGGCCGAAGAAGCCCGGATACGCGGCATGGGCGCGCGGGTCACCGCCAGCCATACGGTGGCCATGGGCTCCTACGACAACGCCTACTGTTCGAAGCTGTTTCGCCTGCTGAAGATGTCAGGGATCAACTTCGTCTCGTGCCCGACGGAAAGCATCCACCTGCAGGGGCGCTTCGACAGCTACCCGAAACGTCGCGGCCTGACCCGCGTAGCCGAGATCGACCGCGCCGGCATGAACGTCTGCTTCGGCCAGGACTCCATCGTCGACCCCTGGTACCCGCTGGGCAATGGCAACATCCTGCGCATCCTCGAAGCCGGCCTGCATATCTGCCACATGCTCGGCTACGAAGACCTCAAGCGCAGCCTTGACCTGATCACCGACAACAGCGCCCGCACCCTGCACCTGGGTGAGCGCTATGGTCTGGAAGTCGGCCGCCCGGCCAACCTGCTGATTCTCTCGGCGCCCGACGATTACGAGATGATCCGCACCCAGGGCCATGCCCTGGTCTCGGTACGTCATGGGGAAATACTGATGCGCCGCACCCCGGCGAGCGTGCAGCGCGGTTGATCAACTACCGCCCGTACATGGCGTTGAGCGTAGCGATTCCCGGGAATGTCCCGGGGGTCGCTACGCTCGACCCGGGCTACGGAGCCGTGGGAGGGGCTTTAGCCCCGATACGTCATGAATGTGTCGGGGCCAAGGCCCCTCCCACAAACTAGCAAAGCGCCTTACTCCACCCGCACGCTGGCGGTCATGCCGGCGCTCAATTGCACGTTCTCCGGCATGCCATCGAGCTTGATGCGTACCGGGATACGCTGAGCCAGGCGCACCCAGTTGAAGGTCGGTTCGACGTTGGCCAGCAACTGGCCGTCCGGGCTGGCGTTGCGGTCGGTGATACCGCGGCTGATGCCTTCCACTTCGCCACGGATTTCCTGTTCGCCGCCCATCAACCAGATGTCCACCGGCGCACCGACCTGAATGCGTGGCAGTTTGGTTTCCTCGAAGTACGCCTGCACGTAGAACGAGCCGGTATCCACCAAAGCCATCACCGCCTGCCCGGCCGTCACGTAGTTGCCCTGAGCCAGCCTCAGGTTGGTGATCTGGCCGTCACGCGGCGCGCGCACTTCACTGCGCTCCAGATTGAGCTGGGCGATACGCAGATCGGCCTGGGCCTCACGGAACTCGCTGCGGGCCATCTCGGCGTTGATCTGTGCGTTCTCGCGCAGCTCGGCGCTGATCGCCTGGCTACCCAGGCGCGCACGGCGGGACGCCTCGTGCTCGCGCAGGCTGAGTTGCTGCTTGCGGATGTCGACCACGGCCTGGGCCTTTTCCACTGCGGCCTGGTAGCGGTCACGGTCGATGGTCATCAACAGGTCGCCAGCCTTGACCTGCTGATTGTCGCGCACCTTGAGGTCGAGCACCCAGCCGGACACGTCCGGTGCGATGGTCACCACGTCGGCGCGCACCCGGGCATCCCGTGTCCAGGGCGAATACATGTAGTACTGCCAGATCCACGAGCCGGCGAGAACCGCCACCGCCACCATGGCCAGGGTGATGCCGACACGAATGGTCGAACGCATGTCGCTCTCCTTAATAGCTCCGCAAAGCTTGTTCAACATCTCGCGAGCTAGAGCCATGCAAGGCGCTAGGTCAGCAACAGCCTCCGGCTGGTCAAAGCAGGCGAGAAAGCGGGTTTACGAGTTTGTAAATGAGCATTACTCGCTGCGCTCGCCCCTTCGGGGCCGCACTGAAGTGCGTTAGCCGCAAGCGACTTGCCGACCCTGTTTTTAACGCAGCAGGGCCGACGCGCAGCAGGTGCTGGCAAGCTTTCAAGTCGCCAGGACGGCAATCACCGCCGCCAGGACGCAAACGAACAGGGCACAGTCGAACAGCGCTTCATGCCAGATCCACTGTGCCAATCCAACGCGCTGCAGCCCCAGGCGCACTAGGCCAGTAAGCAGCAACGCCAATACCGCGTAGGCCGCCATGGGGCTCAGCAGCACGCCGCCCAACGACCACTCATGTAACCCCATTAGCCTCTCCTCTGAGCTGGCACCAATGGCGCCAGCCGTTCTGCAACTGCAACAGCGCCGCTTCGGCCAGGCGCTTGTCGATGCTCGGCGTACAGGCGCGTAGGGCTTGCTGCAACTCGGCCACCGGCGCGTTCAGGTCATCCTCGCGGCCCGGCGCCGGGCCGCGCTCCAGCGCCTCGTCGAGGCGCTCCAGAAAATGTCGCTGCGAACGCGCCAGGCCGGTGTCGGCCTTGGCCAGGCAGGCGCGCAGGTGCAGCAGCTCGTCACCCAGATCCAGCCCGGCGACACCTTCGTCCCAACGGCTGCGCGCCTGATCCGGGCGCGCCGGGTAGTGCCGCGCCAACTGCAGCAGGCGGTCGGCCATGCGTCCGCCGAACCAGTTTTCCGCACGGCCCAGGTCGCGGCGCGTCAGCCGGCCGAGGTCGACCAGCATGGCATGCACCAGGCGCCGGCCATGCCAAACCGGGTTGCGCAGCACGATCACGCGAAACGCCATGACTGCCACGGCCACGCCCATAAGCATGCCCGGCGCCTCGTTGAGGAAGAATTCGACGTTGTAGCCAACCCCCGGCGCGGGCAGGCAAAGCACGATGAAGTGCAGGCAGAAGGCCGTCGAGGTGGCGGCCACCGCCGGTTTGGCCATGCCCAGCACGCCAAAGAACAATGGCACGCCGAGCACCATGCAGAGCATCACGAAACCGTCGATCTGCGGCATCAGGATTTGCCCGACGAAGAACGCCACCGGCAGCGCGTAGAGAATGCCGCGTAAAAACATCATGCCGATCTGCGGCGCCGCCTCCAGTCGCGCGAACAGGCTGCACACCACGCAGGCCAGCAGCATGGCGCCGGTGGCGTGGGTCCAGCCGGTGGCCAGCCAGAAGCTCGCCAGGGTCAGGAACGCCAGGGCGCTGCGTGAACCGAACACCAGCGCGCTCTGCCAGTCATAGTGCCAGGACAACGCCCGTGGCGCATCGGCCGGCGCCCTGCCCTGTTCGACCGCCTGCAGTGCGCGGCTGGCGTCCTCGATACGCATCAGCAGCACGGCCATGCGCTCCAGGCATAGCTGCTGACCGGCATTGAGTTCATCGTCCGCGGCGGCCTGGCGCAGGCGCTCGATCAATTGGGGTCTGTCCTCGGCATCGTCCTGCAGGCGCTCGTCCACCTCCTGCAGCCAGGGCGCCACGGCCTCGGCCTCGAGGCTGCTCAATTGCCGCCACTGGCGGGCCACACCACGCGCCAGACGTAGCACACCCAGCAGGTCGCGGCTGAGCACGCGCAGTGCGATGGCCCGCTGGCGACCGCGCTCGCCCTCGAACCAGGCATGCTCGCGCTGGGCGTCCACGGCGACGATCCGCGACAGCGCCTCGAGCAGGCCCTTGCGCGCCTCCTCCTCGCCGGTCAACGCCTGGCGTGCGGCCTTGAGGCCGGTCTGCCAGGCATCGCGGGCCTGCTGCGCCAACTGGCGCTCGACCCGCTGCGGCCACAGCAGCGCGCTGCTCAAAGTGGCGCAGACGATTCCCAGGCAGATTTCCGTGGAACGGGCGATGGCTTCGTCGAAGATCACCTGAGGCTTGCCAATGGCCGGCAGGCCGATGATCGCCACCGTGTAGCCGGCCAGCACGAAGGCGTAGGACCAGGCGCTGCGCAACATGGTCGATGCAGCCGTGCACAGGCCCAGCCACAGGGCGAAGGCCAGGACGAACAGCAGCGGCATCTGCGCGAACAGCGCCATCATCACCACCGCCATGAAGGTGCCGACCAGGGTGCCCAGCGAGCGCGCCAGTCCCTTCTGCACCACCATGCCAGATAGCGGCTGGGCGACGATAAAGGCGGTCATCAGCGCCCACTGCGGCTGCTCCAGGCCCAGACGCAGGGCGAGCCACAGCGCCAGACCGCCGCCGAGCAGGGTCTTGATCGCAAACTGGAGGGCTTGGGTGCTTGGCGCGACGAACGCCAGCAGGGAATCACGCACGGTGGTTACCTAAAAGGGTCTCAGCTCTGAACATAGCCGTAGCCAAAGGGTTCCGCCTCCGTGCAGAAGTCAAATTATTAGCTAGCTAAGTATATGCTGTCCAGAGGGTCGCGGCCCTAGCGTATTTCCGTGGTTCGATTACGCGACGAAAAAAAGGGCGACCGAAGTCGCCCCAATGCCTTGCGTGCTCGTGAATCCGGATTTCAGTGCGGTCTTTTCTTGTTCGCATCCTTCCAGATGAAATAGGTGAACCCGGCGCCAAACAGAATCATCAGTCCAACGGTGCCGATACCGGCGAGAACCACCACATCTAAGAACATGCTGCCTCCTTGCACCTGCTGCTCGGGTATGGCGCTACGTTAACAGCCACACGCCGCCCGCCATTGACCCAGGTCAACGGCAAGGCACGGCGAAGGCAGCGACTGACCTGCATCGACCAGACAGGTCTGGGGCAGCGCAAACGGATACGCAGCGAAGCCGCGTTGGCGTCTGTTCGCGATCTTTCATGAGTGCGCAAACAGCAGAAATGGCAGGTGGGCAGAGCGCGTCATGGGTAGGAGAGGCTTTAGCCACGAGCATGAAGAGGCAACTACAAGGCAGAAGCGGCCGTTCGCCGATCCACTGTGGGAGCGCGCCATGCGCGCGAAAAATCGCGGGCATGGCCCGCTCCCACAGGTACTGCGCCGATGACCGCTACCGCCACTAAGCCGCCAAAATCGCCGAACCTGGGCTTAAAGATTATGAACAGGCTCTTAGCGTTTCTTCGGCTTGTTCTTGGACTTTTTCTTGCCCTTGGGCAGCGGCAGGGCCTGCTCGAAGGCGTTGCGCATCTCTTCGAGCTTCTTGTCGCGCAGGTCGTGAATGCGCTTGTCGCGCTCGGCGGCGAAGTCGATCAGTTTCACATCATTGCTCATAGCGGCGTCCGGATCAGACGAAACGTCAGGTTCAGTCGGGGGGCACAAGGCTTGCGCGTCTTGGCCACCTGATGCTGCCAATGATGCTGCGTCTGGCCGCTCATGACCAGTAGCGAGCCATGGGCCAGTTGCAGCGAATGCTCGATGCGCGTGCCACCCTTGCGGCGCAGGTCGAAGCGCCGCTCGCCGCCCAGGCTCAGTGACGCCACCAGCGGCTCGGCGCCCAGCTCGCGCTCGTCGTCGCTGTGCCAGCCCATGGAGTCCTGACCATCACGGTAGTAGTTGAGCAGCACACCATTGAGCGGCTGGCCAAGGCTGTCGACCAGGCGCTGGCGGATCTCGGTCAGCAGCGGCGTCCAGGGCAGCGGCTGGTGGGTCATGCCGGAATAGCGGTACCTGGCTTCGCGGTCGCCATACCAGGCCAGCAGACGCGGCACCGGATGATGACGGCCGAACAGCAGCACCTCAGGTTGCTGCCAGGGCGTCTCCTCGACCAGCCGCCGCAGCCAGTCATCGGCCGTCGCGGCGGCGAGCCAGTCGGGCTGATAGGTAAGCTCGGCATCGGCAAGTTGCAGCGCGCCACCGTCGAACAAGCCACCCTGAGCGCCGTCCATCAAACTTCCACGTCCACCCAGAGGCCCTGGCGCGGTAGCTGGTCGATGGCCGGTTCGTCCGCCTCGTCGACCTCCCCCTCGGCCAGCTCGGCCGCCGAGTAGCCACGTCGCTGCCGACGGCGCTGCTCTTCGCGCAAGCGCTCTTCCACTTCCTGGGGGTGACGCTTGTCGAGCCCGACCGCGTCCTCCTGAGCCGCCTCGGCGGTCGGCGTCACCGGCGCGATGTCCGGGCGCGGCTTGACCACGTCCTGCTGGGCGGTAACGGGAATCAGGCTGTGAGGAATCGGCGGCAGCATGGATGACCTCTCTTTGCAGCTTTATCGGCCATACGGAGGGCGACTTTATGGCTGCATTACTACACTGTCTGACCGGACGCGTGTCGGTAAGTGCCAAAACAGGCGTGATGCGCCTTTGGTCAAGCCTGGCACTGCGGTAACATAGCCGGCTTTTTCACAGGTGGAGACAGGCAGCATGGCGGAGTATCAACCGGGGCAACGCTGGATCAGCGACAGCGAAGCGGAACTGGGCTTGGGCACCATCCTGATGCAGGACGGCCGCATGCTCACCGTGCTCTACCCTGCCACCGGCGAAACCCGCCAATATGCGGCCCGCAATGCGCCGTTGACGCGCGTGCGCTTCTCGCCGGGCGACGAGATTACCCACTTCGAAGGCTGGAAGCTGACCGTGCGCGAAGTCGACGACGTCGATGGTCTGCTGGTCTATCACGGCCTCGACGGCAAGAACCAGGCCGTCACCCTGCCGGAAACCCAGCTGTCCAACTTCATCCAGTTCCGCCTCGCCAGCGACCGCCTGTTCGCCGGGCAGATCGACCCGCTGCCGTGGTTCTCGCTGCGCTACCGCACTCTGGAGTTCACCAGCAAGCAGGTGCAGTCCTCGCTGTGGGGCCTGGGCGGTGTACGCGCCCAACCCATCGCCCACCAGTTGCACATCGCCCGTGAAGTGGCCGACCGTATCGCCCCTCGGGTATTGCTGGCCGACGAAGTGGGCCTGGGCAAGACCATCGAAGCCGGCCTGGTGATCCACCGCCAGCTGCTTTCGGGGCGCGCCAATCGCGTGCTGATCCTAGTGCCGGAAAACCTGCAGCACCAGTGGCTGGTGGAAATGCGCCGGCGCTTCAACCTGGAAGTGGCGTTGTTCGACGCCGAGCGCTTCATCGAAAGCGACGCCAGCAACCCGTTCGAAGACGCGCAACTGGCGCTGGTCGCGCTGGAGTGGCTGTGCGAGGACGAAAAGGCTCAGGACGCACTGTTCGCCGCCGGCTGGGACCTGATGGTGGTCGACGAAGCCCACCACCTGGTCTGGCACCCGGAAAAGGCCAGCCGCGAGTACAGCCTGGTCGAGCAACTGGCCGAAGTGATTCCCGGCGTGCTGCTGCTTACCGCCACCCCCGAACAGCTCGGCCAGGACAGCCACTTCGCGCGCCTGCGCCTGCTCGATCCGAACCGCTTCCATGACCTGCAAGCCTTCCGCGCCGAAAGCGCCAGCTACAAACCGGTGGCCGAGGCGGTGCAGGAACTGCTCGACCAGGGCCAGCTCAGCGCCCAGGCTCGTGATGCCATCGGCAGCTTCCTCGGCGATGGCAGCCGCGCCTTGCTGGATGCCGCCGACGGTGGCGACACCGACGCCCGCGCCCGCCTGGTACGCGAACTGCTCGACCGCCACGGCACCGGTCGCCTGCTGTTCCGCAACACCCGCGCCGCCGTACAAGGCTTCCCGGAGCGCGAGCTGCACGCCTACCCGCTGCCGAGCCCGGACGAGTACATGGAGCTGCCGCTGGGCGAGCACGCCGAGCTGTACCCGGAGGTCAGCTATCAGGGCCAGGCCGACATCGAGGAAGACCAGCGCTGGTGGCGCTTCGACCCGCGTGTCGAGTGGCTGATCGACACCCTGAAGATGCTCAAGAAATTCAAGGTGCTGGTGATCTGCGCCCACGCCGAGACCGCCATGGACCTGGAAGACGCCCTGCGCGTGCGCTCCGGTATCCCGGCCACGGTGTTCCACGAGGGCATGAGCATCCTCGAGCGTGACCGCGCCGCTGCCTACTTTGCCGATGAAGAGTTCGGCGCCCAGGTGCTGATCTGTTCGGAAATCGGCTCCGAAGGCCGCAACTTCCAGTTCGCCCATCACCTGGTGCTGTTCGACCTGCCGGCCCACCCGGACCTGCTCGAGCAGCGCATCGGCCGTCTCGACCGCATCGGCCAGAAGCACAAGATCCAGCTGCACGTGCCGTACATGGAAAACAGCCCCCAGGAGCGTCTGTTCCAGTGGTACCACCAGGCGCTGAACGCCTTCCTGGCCACTTGCCCGACCGGCAATGCCCTGCAGCACCAGTTCGGCAGCCGCCTGCTGCCGATGCTGGAAAACGCCGACGACGGCCAGTGGCAGACGCTGATCGACGAAGCCAGCGCCGAGCGCAAGCGCCTGGAAGGCGATTTGCACGCCGGTCGCGACCGCCTGCTGGAACTCAACTCGGGCGGTGCCGGTGAAGGCGAGGCGCTGGTCGAGGCGATCCTCGAGCAAGACGACCAGTTCGCCCTGCCGATGTACATGGAGCAACTGTTCGACGCCTTCGGCATCGACAGTGAAGACCATTCCGACAATGCCCTGATCCTGCGCCCCAGCGAGAAGATGCTCGATGCCAGCTTCCCGCTCGGCAACGACGAAGGCGTGACCGTCACCTACGACCGCGACCTGGCCCTGTCCCGCGAAGACATGCAGTTCCTCACCTGGGAACACCCCATGGTGCAGGGCGGCATGGACCTGGTGCGCTCCGGCTCGATGGGCAACACCTCGGTGGCGCTGATCAAGAACAAGGCGCTCAAGCCCGGTACCGTGCTGCTGGAGCTGCTGTACGTCAGCGAAGTGGTGGCGCCACGCAAGTTGCAGCTAGGCCGCTACCTGCCGCCTGCCGCATTGCGCTGCTTGCTCGACGGCAATTGCAACGACCTGGCGTCGAAGGTCTCCTTCGATACCCTCAACGACCAGCTCGAAGCCGTGCCGCGCGCCAGCGCCAACAAGTTCGTGCAGGCCCAGCGTGATGCGCTGACACCGAAGATCGCCGCAGGCGAAGCCAAGATCTCGCCGCGCCATGTCGAGCGCGTCACCGAAGCCAAGCGCCGCCTGGCTGCCGAGCTGGACGAAGAATTGGCCCGCCTGACTGCCCTGCAAGCGGTCAACCCGAGCGTACGTGACAGCGAATTGGATGCCTTGCGCGAGCAGCGCGAACAGGGCCTGGCCATGCTCGACAAGGCCGCTCTGCGCCTGGAAGCCATTCGGGTACTGGTCGCGGGTTGAGACGAGTCGCGTGCTACTTGTGGGAGCGGGCGGGGACGCCTAGTTGTGTAAACCCAGTACGTTGTTCAGTGGCAATGGAGCCCGACTGATTGGTGGTTTGTAGTTGAGACTGCTGTGCGGCCTGTGCCAGTTGTAGTGGTGCAG
>NZ_MSXV01000008.1 GCF_001945395.1 Pseudomonas sp. PA15(2017)
CTGCTTTGCCCGCGACCTTCGCCCTGGATATAACCCATAAACGACAATGCCCCTATCAACCGATAGAGGCATTGTCTTCAACTCACCCTCGGACTGCTAGGTTTTCACACAGTCTGACTGGGCCGCGGTTCGCTTTGACACTCGCGCAATCAGTAGCTGAGGGCGAAATCCTCTTCGCTCATGTCCATCAGGCTGCTGGCGCCGGCCAGCATGGCCGCCACGTGAGTGCGGGTACGCGGCAGGATACGTGCGTAGTAGAACTGCGCAGTCTGCAGCTTGGCCTTGTAGAACGCCTGGTCACCTTCGCCGGAGGCGATCTTCTCGGCCGCCACGCGCGCCATGTCGGCCCAGAAGTAGGCCAGGCAGGCGTAGCCGGAATACATCAGGTAGTCGACCGAAGCGGCACCGACTTCCTCACGATCCTTCATGGCGGCCATACCGATCTTCATGGTGACCTCGCCCCACTCCTTGTTGAGCTTGGCCAGCGGCTCTACGAACGCCTTGAGCGCCTCAACGCCCTCGTTGGCCTGACAGAACTTGTGGACGATCTTGGTGAAGCCCTTGAGCGCTTCGCCCTGGGTCATCAGCACCTTGCGGCCCAGCAGGTCGAGAGCCTGAACGCCGGTGGTGCCTTCGTACATCATCGAGATACGGCAATCGCGCAGGTTCTGCTCCATGCCCCACTCGCTGATGAAACCGTGGCCGCCATAGACCTGCATACCATGGGACGCGGACTCGAAGCCCACTTCGGTCATGAATGCCTTGGCGATCGGCGTCAGGAAAGCCATCAGGCCATCGGCGGTTTTCTTCTGCTCTTCATCCTGGCTGTGTTTGAGGATGTCCACCTGCTTGGCAGTGAAGTAAACCATCGCCCGGTTGCCCTCGGCGAACGCCTTCATGGTCAGCAGCATGCGGCGCACGTCCGGGTGCACGATGATCGGGTCGGCGGCCTTCTCCGGCGCTTTCGGGCCGGTCAGCGAACGCATCTGCAGGCGCTCACGGGCGTATTTGATGGCACCCTGGAAACCCAGCTCGGCATGGGCCAGCCCCTGCAGGGCGGTACCCAGGCGTGCGGTGTTCATGAAGGTGAACATGCAGTTCAGGCCCTTGTTCGGCGGGCCGATCAGAAAGCCCGTGGCCGAATCGAAGTTCATCACGCAGGTGGCGTTGCCGTGGATGCCCATCTTGTGTTCGATGGAGCCACAGGTCACGCCATTGCGCTCACCCACACCGCCTTCAGCGTTGGGCAGGAACTTGGGCACGATGAACAGGGAAATCCCCTTGGTGCCGGCCGGCGCATCGGGCAGGCGAGCCAGGACGATATGGACGATGTTGTCGGCCATGTCGTGTTCACCAGCGGAGATGAAGATCTTGGTGCCGGAAATGCTGTAGGAGCCATCGGCCTTCGGCTCGGCCTTGGTACGCAGCATGCCCAGGTCGGTGCCGCAGTGCGGCTCGGTCAGGCACATGGTGCCGGTCCACTCGCCGGACACCAGCTTGGTCAGGTAGGTGTGCTGCTGCTCTTCGGTGCCGTGGGCGGAAATGGTGTTCATCGCACCGTGGGACAGGCCCGGGTACATGCCCCAAGACCAGTTGGCAGTGCCGACCATCTCGCTGACCGCAAGGCCAAGGGATTCCGGCAGGCCCTGACCACCGTGTTCGACGTCATGGGCGAGGCTCGGCCAGCCGCCTTCGACGAACTGCTTGTAGGCTTCCTTGAAGCCGGTCGGCGTCTTCACGCCGAATTCGCTCCAGGTGCAGCCCTCGGTGTCGCCCACGCGGTTCAGGGGAGAGAGCACCTGCTCGCAGAACTTGGCGCCTTCTTCGAGGATCGCATCGACCATGTCCGGCGTGGCGTCCTGGCAGCCGGGCAGGCTTTGGTAATGCGCGTCGTAACCGAGCAGCTCGTCACGTACGAAACGGATATCGCGCAAGGGGGCCTTGTATTCAGGCATAGCGGGTACCTCTGCGGGTGGTCTCTTTTGTTTGGGATGACCGGTGGCGGTCATGTGCAGGATGGCCGTGGGAAAGATTGCCTGGCAACCTCTCTCAAACGCATGTTTGAAACATACGTTTACGCCCTATCACTGTCAAGGCCACCCCCACGCGCTCAGACGCGAAGATCGAGTAACCCGGAAGGCCTTTGCTCATCCGCGAACGCGGCATACAGACTGATGCTGGCCGGCACCGGCCAGGGGGTGGCGTCATCGGACGTGACTGACGGGTCGTCGCTTTTTTCGGCATCTTCATCGGCAGAGGCTTTGCCGGCCTCCCCCTCACCACGCTGCATGGCCGCCAACTCGGCGCGCGCCACCGCCATTTGCGCCTGGGCCTGGCTGGCGACACTACGATCCTGCGCGGACGGCTCGGCAGGCGCCAGCGCCGCGCGAATGACGATTTCCATCTTGGTCAGGGTGGCCTGCGGGTCGTTGGCGACCGCGCCGACATCGAGGCTCACCTCGCCGCCTGCGGCATAGCGCTTGCCGTCCGGCC
Organism: Pseudomonas sp. PA15(2017); assembly: GCF_001945395.1. Classification (GTDB taxonomy): domain Bacteria; phylum Pseudomonadota; class Gammaproteobacteria; order Pseudomonadales; family Pseudomonadaceae; genus Aquipseudomonas. Next base: position 2,494 of record NZ_MSXV01000008.1, read on the forward strand.
CCTGGGTATAGGTGTAGGTGGGCGCACCGGCATGCACGCCACCAACGGCGGCATGGGCCTGTTCGTGGGCGCGCACTTCTCGGTCACGATTGGCCAGCTCGCTGATCACCAATTGCAGCTTCTGCTCTTCCTGGGCAGTGCGTGGCTCGCCTGGTTGACCGCTGGCGGCGCCATCGGCCGAAGAATCCTGCGGCTTGTCCTGCTCTTCTTGCGAGGTCGGCGCTTTGGAGGAATCGGTTTCAGCACCGGCGGCTACGGGTGCGAACGAGGCACGGGCCAGATCGGGCGAACTGGCGGACTCGATGGGACGGGGAACAGCCGCCGAAACCGGCGAGGTAAATGAATAGGCGGAGGAAAAACCGGCAACTTGCATGTCGTGGTTCCTCCTGGAGTCGAGCGCCCAGACGGACGCCGCGATTTAGGCGGTGACGTCGATCAAGGTGCCCAGCACCTTGTCCGCTGTCTGCACGACGCGAGCGCCAGCCTGAGCCTCATATTGACCAACGCGCATCTCGACCATGTTCTCGGCGATGTCGGCACGGGCCGCAGATGGCTCGTTGGCCTGGGCGCGCTCGGCAGCGACCGGGGCGCTGGCGATTTCACCGGCGGCCTGGTCGACCCGACGCTGGCCGGACTGGACGGTGTTGATGCCAGCATTGAATGCGCTGGTAGCCGAGATCTGCATGGGACGTCTCCTGCTGCAGGAACTTTATAGCGTGCATTTAAGCAGAAGCCGCTGAAAAGCTGTACAACCAAAAATGCTGCAAAAGCTGGAGGTCATAGCATCAAACGCGATAAATCGAGATGCTGCGCCACCTGCTCCGCTGACGCCGAAGACAGGTACGGTACCTGACCGATGCAAGGTGCCGGCAGCCGTTCGGCGAGCGTATCGAGGTTGTCTTGCAAGCGTGAGACCTGCGGGTCCACCACATTGGCCACCCAGCCGGCCAGTGGCAGGCCATCGGCGATGATCGCCTCGGCACTCAGCACCGCGTGGTTGATGCAACCCAGCCGCACGCCGACCACCAGAATCACCGGGACATTCAACGCCAGCGCCAGGTCGGCCAGTGTGGCCATGCCGCCCAGTGGCACCCGCCAGCCACCGGCACCCTCGATCAGGGTGAAGTCCGCGCCCTTGTCCAGGATCGTCCGCACCGCGCGGTGCAATGCCGGCACTTCGAGCGCCACGCCCTCGTCACGGGCAGCCAGGTGTGGCGCGATGGCCGGCGCGAACGCCAGCGGATTCACCTCGTCATAGCGCAGCGGCAGCGTGCATTGCGCGAGCAGTGCCAATGCGTCGTCGTTGCGCAGCCCCTCGGCAGTGAGCTGACAGCCGGAGGCGACCGGCTTGGCCGCCGCGGTGGTCCGCCCCGCGTGCCGAGCGGCGTGCAGCAGCCCGGCAGCGATGGTGGTCTTGCCGATTTCGGTATCGGTACCGGTGACGAAATAGGCGGCGCTCATGGCTGGGGCTCCTTCTGCAATACGCCGTAGATGACCTGGTAGGTGCACGGCAGGCCCTCGGGCTGGCGCCGCCGTTCGTAGGCCTCGGCCAGCGCACGCAGCCGTGCGCGACCGGTCAGCCCAGCTGGTCGACCATCGTTGAGATTGTGGGCACCGAGCGCCTTGAGGCCGTGGGTCAGGCTGCGCAGATCGGGGTAGTGCAAACGATGGGCACGCACCTGCAGGCGATCCACCCGAAAGCCGCTGGCCGCACACAGCGCCTGGTAATCCTCGGCAGTACGAAAGCGATTGACGTGCACGAAGCCGTCCACCGCCTGCCAGCTGTCGCGCAGCTCCTGCAAGGTGCCCACGCACAGGCTGCTGAACGCCAGCACACCGCCCGGCCGCAACACGCGATGGGCCTCGCCGAGCACGGCGGCGAAGTCCGCGCACCACTGCAGCGCCAGGCTGGAGAAGATCAGGTCGCAACAGCCGTCGCGCAGCGGCAGCTGCTCGGCGTCACCGGCCACGAAAGCCTGGGCGCTGCCCGCCTGTCGGGCGTGCTGCAGCATGCCCTCGGCGATATCCACGGCGAGGCCTTCGCTGTGCGGATACCAGTCCGTCAGCGCACGGCTGAAAAAACCGGTGCCGCAGCCCACGTCCAGCCAGCGTTCTGGCTGCACGGACAGCGGCAGATACCACAGCAGTTGCCGCCCAACATCACGCTGCAGTTGCGCCACGCTGTCGTAACTGCCGGCGGCCCGGGAAAAGGACGCCGCAACCCGGCGCTTGTCCGGCCGCGCGCTCACGTTCGCGTCGCCATGAAGCGCCCAACCCTGGCGGCCACTTCATGGGCCTGCTCCAGCACGAAGGCGTGGCTGGCCCCCGTCAAGACCTGCACCTCGGCAGCCGGCTGCAACGCCTGGATGGCAGCCGCAGCGGCCTGCGGCAGCAATGCATCGGCGTCTGCCAGCAGATGCAACTGCGGCCCGGCGAACTGCTGCAACGCAGCCCGGGTGTCGAGCGTGGCGAGCAGATCCAACCCGGCGAGCGAATCGGTGCCGCCCGCCTGGGCCAGCAACTGCCGAGACAGCCCGCGGGCATCGACGGCGCCCTGACTGCAAAGCATGGCGAAACGCTTGAGCGTCGCCGCCGGGTTTTCCCCGTATGCCGCATGGAATGCCGTGAAGGTCGCGGCCGGCATCGCCACAGGCCAGGTTTCGCACGCGACGAACCGTGCGTTGCTGGCCAGCGTCAGCAGGCCTGCGCAATCCGCGCCGCGGCGTGCCGCTAGCAGGGTGGCGAGCATGCCACCCAGGGACCAGCCCCCCAGCCAGACGCCGCGGGGAATGCACTCGTCCAGCGCGCCCAGGCAACGTTCGATATCGGCATGCTCGAACGTCGGCAGGGCCTCGATGTGCACCTGAAAATGCTCGGCCAGCGCCCTGGCCAGCGGCACGAGCGGCGCGCTGCCCAGGCCCCAGCCGGGCAATAGAATCATCGACGCCGTCATCACGCGAATTCCCCTGGCAGTTGCGCCGCGCACTGGGCCAGAGCATCGAGCAGTCGATCCACCTGATCCAGCTCATGGGCCGCGGACAGGGTCACGCGCAGGCGTGCGCTGCCCGCCGGGACGGTCGGTGGACGAATCGCAGTGACCAGAATGCCGCACTCGCGCAAGGCCTGGGACAAGGCCATGGCACGTCCGCTGTCACCGATCAGGATCGGCTGGATGGCAGTATCGCTCTCCATCAGCGTAAGCCCGAGGGTGGCGGCGCCTTGGCGAAAGCGTGCGATCAGCGCGGCCAGATGCTCACGCCGCCAGTGTTCGCTGCGCAAAAGCTCAAGGCTCTTGAGAGTGGCGCAAGCCAGCGCCGGCGGCTGGCTGGTGGTGTAGATATATGGCCGGGCGAACTGCACCAGGGTGTCGATCAGTTCGTCGCTGCCCGCCACGAAGGCGCCAGCGGTGCCGAATGCCTTGCCAAGGGTGCCGACCAGCACCGGCACCTCATCGATGCCCAATCCGAATTGCTCGACCACGCCGCCGCCGGTGGCGCCCAGGGTGCCGAAGCCGTGGGCATCGTCGACCATCAGCCAGGCAGCGTGGCGCCGCGCCTCGGCGCACAGCACCGGCAGGTCGGCCACGTCGCCATCCATGCTGAATACACCGTCGCACACCACCAGGGTATTGCCCTCGGCCTTGGCCAGGCGGCTGGCGAGGCTTTGCGCATCGTTGTGCAGATAGCGCGAGAAGCGCGCGCCGCTGAGCAGGCCGGCGTCCAGCAGCGAGGCATGATTGAGGCGATCCTCGAGCACCGTGTCGCCCTTGCCCACCAGCGCCGTGACCGCGCCCAGGTTGGCCATATAGCCCGTCGAGAACAGCAGTGCGCGCGGTCTGCCGGTGAAATCGGCCAGGGCCTCTTCCAGTTCATGGTGCGGCGTGCTGTGGCCGATCACCAGGTGCGAGGCACCGCCGCCGACGCCCCAGCGCTGCGCGCCCGCACGCCAGGCTTCGATCACCTGAGGGTGATTGGCCAGGCCCAGGTAATCGTTGGAACAGAAGGCCAGCAACCGGCGGCCATCCACCTCCACCACAGGCCCCTGGGGGCTGCCCAGCAGAGGGCGCTGGCGATACAGATCGGCAGCACGACGCTCGGCCAGGCGAACGGCAAGATCGAAAGACATTAAAGCGGCTCCAGGCTTCAGGCGCGCAGCAGAACCGCCCTGCAGCCTGCCGCTTGTAGACTGAAACCCTGTTTAAACGGCGGCGTCGTAGAACAGCCGCGAGTCACGCTGCTCGACCAGCGCCTGCTCGATGGCGGCCTGGTGCACTTCGTCGGCGTGTTCCTCGCGTGCCTCGGGCTGGATGCCAAGCCGGGCGAACAGCTGCATGTCCTTGTCGGCCTGGGGGTTGGCGGTGGTCAGCAGTTTTTCGCCGTAGAAGATCGAGTTGGCGCCGGCAAAGAAGGCCAGGGCCTGCATCTGCTCGTTCATCGCCTCGCGGCCGGCGGACAGGCGCACGTGGGACTGGGGCATCATGATGCGCGCCACGGCCAGCATGCGGATGAAGTCGAAGGGATCGACGTCTTCCTCATTGGCCAACGGTGTGCCTTCGACCTTGACCAGCATGTTGATCGGTACCGACTCCGGGTGCTCGGGCAGGTTGGCGAGCTGAATCAGCAGGCCGGCGCGGTCGTCCAGCGACTCGCCCATGCCGAGGATGCCGCCCGAGCAGATCTTCATGCCCGCGTCGCGCACGTAGGCCAGGGTCTGCAGGCGCTCGCTGTAGGTGCGGGTGGTGATGATGCTGCCGTAGAACTCCGGCGAAGTGTCGAGGTTGTGGTTGTAGTAATCCAGGCCGGCCTCAGCCAGGGCGGCGGTCTGCTCCCTGTCGAGCTTGCCCAGGGTCATGCAGGTTTCCAGGCCCAGGGCCTTGACGCCTTCGACCATCTTCAGCACGTAAGGCATGTCCTTGGCAGACGGGTGCTTCCAGGCCGCGCCCATGCAGAAGCGGGTCGAGCCGATGGCTTTGGCCTCGGCCGCCGCTTCCAGCACTTTCTGCACTTCCATCAGCTTCTGCTTGTCCAGCCCAGTGTTGTAGTGGCCGGACTGCGGGCAGTACTTGCAGTCTTCCGGGCAGGCGCCGGTCTTGATCGAAAGCAGCGTCGAGACCTGCACGCGGTTGGCGTCGAAGTGCGCGCGATGCACGGTCTGGGCCTGAAACAGCAAGTCATTGAAAGGTTGTTCGAACAGTGCCCGAACTTCGTTCAGACTCCAATCGTGACGCGTGGGGGAGGCGGTACTGGCGCTCATGGGGGCAAGTCCTTAATCAACAGACGGCCTGCTTCAATCGAAGGCGGGCCCTTTCACGGATGTGCGAAATAGTTAAGGAAGCCTCATGCACTGTCAACATTCGCTAATCACACAGGTTTACAGCTGGTTAAAAATCAAACAAGCCTGCTTGCTTTGTGATGAACGGGTCGATACGCGCCTGCCACTCTGCGCCGAGTGCGATGCCGAGCTACCCTGGCTTGGCCCGCATTGCCAGGTTTGCGCCCTGCCGCTGGCAGTGGACGGCCAGGCATGCGGCAGCTGCCTGAAACGGCCGCCCGCCTTCAGCCGCGTCGAGGCGCCCTGGCGCTATGGTTTCCCGGTTGACGCGCTGATCAATCGCTTCAAGCACCAGGCCCACTGGCCCATGGGGCGCCTGCTCGGCGACCTGCTCGCGCGCCACCTGAGCCACGCCTTCAATGAAGGGCTGCCGCGGCCCGAGCTGCTGCTCGCCGTTCCACTGTCGCCGAAACGCCAGCGGCAACGCGGCTTCAACCAAGCGCAGATGCTCGCCGAGGTAGTGGGCGGCGCGCTGCAAATCGCCCAGCGCAGCGACTGGTTGCAACGCACCGCTGATGCGCCTGCCCAACAGCAGCTCGACGCCGCCGCCCGCCGCCGCAACCTGCGCGGCGCCTTCTCGCTGAGCTCCGCCGCGCAGCCACGCGGCCTGCACCTGGGCCTGATCGACGACGTGCTGACCACCGGCGCCACGGCCCAGCAGTTGGCACGCCTGCTGATGCGCGCGGGGGCGTCGCGGGTGGACGTCTATTGCCTGGCGCGTACACCGGCACCCGGTGATCATTGACGCCCCCGAACGCGTCGCGCACAGTGGCCGGCCGTCTCCCCAACCGCTGCCCAGCCCATGTCCAGTCTGTCCCTGCTTGCCCAGCACGTCACCCGCCGTCCGCAGCGCATCGCCCTGCTCGAGCAGATCGCCGAACAGGGCTCGATCACCCGCGCCGCCAAAGCCGCCGGCATGAGCTACAAGGCTGCCTGGGATGCCATCGATGAGCTGAACAACCTGGCCGACCAACCCCTGGTGACTCGCAGCGTGGGCGGCAAGGGCGGCGGCGGCGCGCGCCTGACACCGAGCGGAGAACGTCTGCTGCACCTGCACCAGCGTCTGCTGGCGATGCAGGCCGAGGTGCTGCAGGCCGCCGACGATGACGCCGATCTGCAGATGCTGGGCCGCCTGATGCTGCGCACCAGCGCGCGCAACCAGCTCAGCGGCCGGGTACTGGCGATTCACCCACGCGGCGGCAACGACCTGATCGACATCGAGCTGCCCGGCGAAGTGCCGATCCAGGCGCAGATCACCCGCAGCAGCACCGCGCACCTGCAGTTGCAGCCGGGCGCGCCGCTGCTGGTGCTGATCAAGGCCGGCTGGCTGCAGCTCAGCGCCGTTGACGCAGCCGCCAACCCCGCGCTCAACGCACTGCACGGGCATATCGAATATATCCAGACCGAGGCCGACGGCCCCAGCGAAGTGCGCATCGGTCTGCCCAACGGGCAGACGCTGTGCGCTCAGGCGCCTGCCGAGCAACTCGGTGGCCTGGGCCTGGTGGTTGGCAGCCCGGTACGCGCGCAGTTCGCCGCTTCTCAGGTATTACTGGGCACTCAGGTCTAGCCAACCAGGCGAATAGTGCCCGTGCAGGCCCCGCCAAGACGTTACACTCGGCGGCCAACCGCAGGAGCTGCCCATGACCCATCCTTTCGCCGCCCTCACCCCCGATCTGGTTCTGGATGCCGTCGAGAGCCTGGGTTACCTCAGCGATGCCCGTGTGTTGGCCCTGAACAGCTACGAAAACCGCGTCTATCAAGTGGGCATCGAGGCCGAAACGCCGCTGATCGCCAAGTTCTACCGACCGGATCGCTGGACCGATGCAGCCATACGCGAAGAACACAGTTTCACCGCCGAGCTGGCCGATCACGAAGTGCCCGTGGTCGCGCCACTGCAGCGTGACGGCGAAACCCTGTTCGAGCACGCCGGTTTTCGTTTTTCACTGTTTCCACGCCGCGGCGGACGAGCACCCGAGCCAGGCAACCTGGAGCAGCTCTATCGCCTCGGGCAGCTGCTCGGCCGGCTGCACGCGGTCGGTTCGCTGCGCCCGTTCGAACACCGTGAAGCCCTGCGGGTCGCCAACTTCGGCCATGCCTCGTTGGCGACCCTGCTGGAAGGCAACTTCGTCCCCAAAAGCCTGCTGCCCGCTTACGAATCAGTGGCGCGCGACCTGCTCGCGCGCCTGGATCAACTGTTCGCGGCCAACCCGGCCAAGACGATCCGCCTGCACGGCGACTGCCACCCCGGCAACCTGCTGTGCCGCGACGAGACCTATCACATGGTCGACCTGGACGACTGCCGCATGGGCCCGGCCATTCAGGATCTGTGGATGATGTTGGCGGGCGAGCGCCACGAGCGCCTCGGGCAGATCGCCGAACTGATCGATGGTTACGGCGAATTCCACGATTTCAATCCACGTGAACTGCCGCTCATCGAAGGCTTTCGTTCCCTGCGCCTGATGCATTACAGCGCCTGGCTGGCGCGCCGCTGGGACGACCCGGCCTTTCCGCAGAGCTTTCCCTGGTTCGGCAGCGAGCGCTACTGGGGCGAACAGATCCTCATGCTGCGCGAACAGATCGCGGCGCTGGATGAAGAACCGCTGAAGCTGTTCTGAAACCCACGGATTCGGCAAGAAAAAGCTGAACGCGCAGACAACTGCGCACTAGAATGATGCGCTCTCCCACTGCCTCGATAAGGACTTACATGGCCACCGCAGATTTGCGCCGCGGCTACATCCTGGGCCTCTGCGCCTACGTCATCTGGGGCCTGTTTCCGCTGTACTTCAAGGCGATCCAGGCCGTTCCCTCGCTGGAAATCATCGTTCATCGCGCCATCTGGTCGGCGCTGTTCGGCGCCCTGCTGCTGCTCGTCTGGAAGCACCCAGGCTGGTTGCGCGAACTGATCGACCACCCCAAGCGCTTCGCGGTACTGGCCCTGAGCGGCTCGCTGATCGCCGGCAACTGGCTGATCTACGTCTGGGCGGTGAACAACGGGCGCATGCTCGAGGCGAGCCTGGGTTACTACATCAACCCGTTAGTCAACGTGCTGCTCGGCCTGCTGATTCTCGGTGAGCGGCTGCGCCGCCTGCAGTGGGTGGCGGTGGCACTGGCGGCCGCGGGAGTGGCCCAGCAGCTGTGGCAGGTGGGCAGCCTGCCCTGGGTGTCGCTGGCGCTGGCGTTGAGCTTCGCGACCTATGGGCTGATTCGCAAGAAAGCGCCGGTCGCCGCACTGCCGGGCCTGGTGGTGGAGACCTGGATTCTGCTGCCCCTGGCCATCGGCTGGATCGTACTGCACCCTGACGCCATGAGCAGCCAGCCGGCGTTCTGGACCACCAGTGAAGCGCTGTGGCTGATGGCAGCCGGCCCGGTCACGCTGATCCCGCTGGTGTGCTTCAACGCCGCCGCGCGCCACCTGCCCTATACCACCCTGGGCTTCCTGCAGTACGTAGCGCCGACCCTGGTGCTGCTGCTGGCGGTGTTCATGTTCGACGAGCACCTGGACCCAGCCAAGCTGGTCGCCTTCCTGTTCATCTGGGCGGGGCTTGCGGTATACAGCGTCGATGCCTGGCTGACCCTGCGCAAGAAATGACGCATCGCGTCGTCGGCAAGAATCTGCTTGGGCAGACTTGCCGATAACGACCTTCCATACAAAACCGACCACAAGCGATTGCAGGGCGTAGTTGCATCCTGCAATCATATGCGAATAATTATTGCTTTATTTTCGCGGAGCCGCCTGTGTCGGTCGGGGAATCCACGCATCAGCAACTGACTGGTCAGCTCTATCGCGATCACCGCGACTGGCTGCTCGGCTGGCTGCGTAAAAGCCTGAGCTGCCCGCAACGGGCCGAAGACCTGAGCCAGGACACGTTCGTACGCGTACTCGGCAAACCCGACCTGCAGCAGTTGCGTGAACCTCGCGCCCTGCTCGGCACCATCGCCCGCGGTCTGCTGATCGACCACTTTCGCCGTAACGCCGTCGAACGCGCCTATCTGGAAGAGCTGACTCATAGCCCCGAAGCCGTACACGCCAGCCCCGAAGAACAGGCGCTGGTGCTAGAAGCCCTGCGCGAGATCGATCGCCTGCTCGGCACGCTGTCACCCAAAGCGCGCAGCGCCTTCCTCTACAACCGTCTGGACGGCCTCGGCCACGCCGAGATCGCCGAGCGCCTCGAGGTATCCGTCCCGCGCGTGCGCCAATATCTCGCCCAGGCGGCGCGGCAGTGTTACATCGCGCGGTATGGAAAGCCGACTGCATGATTGCCGCATCTGCGCCGGTCAGCAATCGTGTGCTGGAAGCCGCCATCCACTGGCAGCTCTGTCTTGACTCAGGCATGACCAGCGAACGGGAGAAAGTGGAATTCCAACGCTGGTTGGCCACCGACCCCGAGCACGCACGCGCCTGGAAACAACTGACCGGGCTGGATCAACAACTCGGTGCCGCAGCTGTCCCTGCTGCGCGCAAGGCCCTGTTACGACGCCCGGAGCGCGCCAGCCAACGGCGTAATGTCGGCGGTCTGCTTGGTATGCTGCTGGTCGGGGCCCTGGGTCTCGGCCTGCTCAATCATCAGCGCCCGCTCAGTGACTGGTTGGCCGATGAAAGAACCGCCAGTGGCGAACAACGCGAACTGCAACTGGTGGATCGTAGCCGGGTACGCCTGAACAGTCGCAGCGCACTGGATATCGATTTCAATCCCAAAGAGCGTCGACTCTTCCTGCGCAGTGGCGAAATCCTCGTTGAAACCGCCCACGGCGACCCGCGTCCGTTTCTGGTCGAAACCAGACACGGTACCTTGCGCCCCCTGGGCACCCGCTTTCTGGTGCGCGAGGAAGATCAGGGCACGCGTCTTATCGTGCTGCAATCGGCTGTAACCGCGCACCCACTGCAGTCCCCGGACGAGCGGGTGATCGAGCAGCGCCAACAGGTACTGATGAACAGCCACGGCCTGGGTGCCAGCCAAGCCGCACCACCTGCGGCCGACGCCTGGATGCACGGCATGCTGGTGGTCGAGAACGTGCGTCTGGCCGACCTGCTGGAGCGCCTCGGCGAGTATCAGAACGGCCACCTGGGTGTCGACGACAGCATTGCCGACCTGCGCATCAGCGGCAGCTTCCCGCTGCGCAATCGCGATCAGGCCTTGACCGCTCTACTGGCCAGCTTGCCGGTACGGGTAGAGCGCTACACCGATTGGTGGATCCGGATCGTCCCCCAGGTGGAAAAGCCGTAGTAAAAATATTTTCGCGGCTGCCCTATCACTTTCTGCATCTGCTTCGGCAATAGGAGATCGAGACTCATTTCCCTGCAGGAGCAGCTTGCGATGCCGATGTTCAGCCGTACCCCGTTCCGCCCGCGCATACTGGTCGCCGCCCTGGCGCTGGCCAGCCTGCCAGCACTCAGCCATGCACAATCGGCTGAATCCGCCGTGCGCACCTACCAGTTGCCCGCCGCGCCGCTGGCCAGCTCCCTGAACCAGATTGCCAGCCAGGCCGGCGTGGTGCTGAGCATCGACCCAAGCCTGACCGCCGGCAAGAGCGCACAGCCGGTGCAGGGCCAATTCGACACCGCCAGCGCCCTGCGCCAGGCGCTTTCCGGTACCGGCCTGATGCTGGTACCCGGCGCTGCCGGAACCTACAGCGTGCAGCCGGTAGCGGACAACGCCGCACTGGCTTTGCCCGAGACCAATATCAGCGCCAGCAGCAACGCCGAAGGCGCCTGGGGCCCGACCACGGGTTACCTGGCGACACGCACCGCGGCCGGCAGCAAGACCGACACGTCCATCCTGGAAGCACCACGCTCCATCTCCGTGGCGACACGCGAGCAGATGCAGGATCGCAAGGTGCAGAATCTGGATGATGCCGTGCGCTACATGCCTGGTGTGATCGCCAGCAGCTACGGCAGCGACAGCCGCGCCGACTGGATGAAGATCCGTGGCTTCGAACCGATCCAGATGCTCGACGGCCTGCCTCTGCCCAAGGGCAGCTACACCATGGCCAAGTTGGAAACCTGGAATCTGGAGCGCGTTGCCATTCTCCGTGGCCCGGCCTCCTCGGTCTACGGCCAGACCCCGCCCGGCGGCCTGGTGGATGCCGTCAGCCTGCGCCCACAGGCAGAAAGCAGTCATCAGGTGCAGGTACAGGTCGGCAACTACAACCACAAGCAAATCAGCTTCGACAGCACCGGCAAAATCGACGATGAGGGCCGCGTCCTCTACCGTTTCAGCGGCGTGGGCCGCGACAGCGGCACGGCGATCGAGCATATCGACGACCAGCGCTTCAACCTCGCGCCGAGCCTGACCTGGAATATCGCTGACGAGACCAGACTGACCCTGCTCGGCCAGTTCAACCGCGACGATACCGGCGGCACTAGCCAGTTCCTGCCGCTACAGGGCACCAAACTGAGCACGCCGGCCGGCAAGATCGACTACCACAAGAACCTTGGCGACCCGGACTGGGAGTTCTACGACAAGACCTTCTACGCCCTGGGTTACGCCTTCGAGCACCGTCTCAACGACATCTGGCAGTTCCATCAGAACCTGCGCTACAGCAAACTCGAGCTGGACAACCAGATCATTACCGCTGGTAACTGGGTTGGCGCTGTCGCCGATGACGGTACGATGCAACGTGGCGCCAACGTCTATGACGAGAACATCAGCCACTTCGCCGTGGACAACAACCTCCAGGCTGACTTCAGCACGGGTGCGCTGAGCCATACGCTACTGCTCGGCCTGGACTATCAGCGGGTCAATACCGACTACCGCTGGCTGTACGGCAGCGCGCCGGCCAGCAACATCATTCGTCCGGTCTACGGTCAGGACTTCAGCGGCGTCGGCTATACCGCCTATCAGGACTACAACCAGAAACGCCGTAATACCGGAGTCTATCTGCAGGATCAGATCGCCTTGGATGCCTGGCGCCTGACCCTGGGTGGTCGCTGGGATCGCCTGGACACCGACTCGGTGTTCTACAACGCTAACGACGCCCGTGACGACCGTCGCGACAGCCAGTTCAGTGGTAACGCGGCGCTCAGCTATGTTTTCGACTCTGGCTTCACACCTTACGTGTCCTATGCCGAGTCCTTCCAGGCTGAGGCTGGTGGTAGTGGGGGCGAAGCCTTCAAACCTAGCACAGGCAAACAGTACGAGCTGGGTATCAAATACCAACCGCCTGGCAGCGACATGCTGTTCACCGCCGCGGCCTATGACCTGAAGCGGCAGAACATCGTCACCACCAATACCGCAGGGGCCACCGAGCCAGTACGCGAAGTACAGGTACGTGGTCTCGAGCTTGAAGCGATTGGCAATGTGAACGAGAACCTCAAGCTGACGGCGTCCTACACTTACGCCAACAGCAAGATGACCAAGGTCGGCGACCCGCGCGACAAGAACCGTGCGCTACCGCTTACCCCCGAGCATCAGGCCTCGCTGTGGGCCGACTATGACTGGAGCGTTGGCCCATTGGCTGGCTTCGGTGTCGGCTTCGGCGCGCGCTTCGTCGGTTCCACCGACAACCTTGCTGTCGGTGGCCTTGCCTATGCCACCAAGGAAAACGCCCACGCCAGCGCCTATACCGTGTATGACGCCGCCGTACGCTACGACCTCGGTCAGCTCGACGGCAGCCTGCGCGGCGCCAGTGTGGCACTGAACTTCACCAACCTGTTCGACAAGGAATACCTATCGACCTGCGATGGTTCCTACTGCTACGCCGGCGATCCGCGTCGAGTTACCGCCAGCGTCGACTACAAGTGGTAAGCCGTTAGCCACGCAATGGACAAGGCCGCCCAAATGGGCGGCCTTGTCGCGGCCATGGTGGCCGTTCTCGTATTTCAGACAAATTGGGCCCAAGAAACTGTTCAGGATCTTTTCAGGCGACATGAAAGAGGCTGCTGCAAGGCGGGAGCGGACATCGTTGCCTTACCTGTGGGAACGGGCGGGGGCGCCCAGCCATGGCCGTGATTTCTCGCGGGCATGGCCCGCTCCCACAGGTACTGCGCCCCACTTAGCGGCCAAATCGCCGAACCTCGGCTTGACGACTCTGAGCAGGTTCTAACCCTACTCTTCCATCCGCAATTTCAGCTCCACCATCAGATCGTCCGCCAGGCCCTCCAGGGAAGTCTGCAGGGTGCTCAGCGGCAGGCCCTCGGGCACGGCCAGTGTGGCCTGGGCGTGAAACAGCGGCTCGCCGCTCATGGGCGCGGGCGTCACCTCGGTGACCAGGTTCTCCAGGTTGACGCCATTGGCGGCCAGCAAGCGGGTGATGTCGCGCACGATACCGGCGCGGTCGTTGCCCAGCAGGTCGAGGTGAATCGATTTCCAGGTGCAGTCCGGCTCGGCCCCGGCGGAGGCGAGTTGCACGCGGATGCCCTGGGCACCGAGTTCGTTCAGGGCCTCCATCAGCGCACCATGGGAGGCCGCTGGCACGTCCACGCGCAGAATGCCGGCGAACTGCCCGGCCATCCGCGACATGCGGCTCTCCAGCCAGTTGCCACCGTGCCTGGCCACGCATTGAGCGACGCGCTCGACCAGGCCGGGCTGGTCCTGGGCGATGACGGTGAGTATCAGGTGATCCATGTGCCTTTCTCCTCGATGGCGCTCAACTCAGGTCGAGCCGGTAGGTCAGGTAGATCGCATCACGCACGTAGCCCAGGCGCTCGTAGAGCGATTGCGCCACCTCGTTGGTTCGCGCAGTTTCCAGCTGCAGCCCGCAGGCGCCGTTGCGTAGCCCGTGCTCGCGGGCCGCTTCCAGCAACCGCTCGCCGACGCCCTGGCGGCGTGCGCGCTCAGCCACGTACAGATCGCTGAGCAGAAAGCTGGGGCGCAGCGCCAGCGAGTCATACAAGGGATAGAGTTGCACGAAGCCTTGGGCGTTCGCCCCATCGTCCCGGGCGATCAGCAGGGTCGAATCGTCGCGTTCCAGGCGCTCGGCCAGGAAGGTACGGACCTGGCGCTCGGGCTTGCCGACGCCATAGAAATCCAGATAGGCAGCGAACAGCGGTACCAGGTCATCCAGATCCGCGGCGGTGGCGATGCGTGTGGGCATGGTGGTGATCCTCGTAGGTGCCTGGAGTATAGGCAGCTCTCGACGGCAGGTGGCGGCGAGGAGTACGACCAAGGTCGCGTCGCTCATTTCTGGACTGTTTTTCCCGATTTGTTCATGTAGTATCGAACAAAACCCACTACATGAACCCAAACCCAGTCCTGCTGGTTGTGGAAAACCCCGCTCACGAAGCACCTCCAGACACACCGCCGCAACGCGGGCAGCCGTCGACCACGGCCCCGAGGCGGTGTGCCTGCGCAGCACCGAGGGTTCCCGCCGTTACAGAGGCTAAGCGAAGCAGAGAGGCGAGAGATGACTGAGCGTGTTCGAGTCGGTGGCCTGCAGGTCGCCAAGGTGCTGTTCGATTTCATCAACAACGAAGCCATCCCCGGTAGCGGCGTGACGGCCGATGCGTTCTGGGCCGGCGCCGATGCCGTATTCGGTGACCTGGCGCCAAAGAACCGGGCACTGCTCGACAAGCGCGATCAGTTGCAGGCGCAGATCGACGGCTGGCACCGCGAGCGGGCCGGAACACCCCACGATGCAGCGGCCTACAAAACCTTCCTGGAGCAGATCGGCTATCTGCAACCACAGCCTGAAAACGTGCAGGCCAGCACCGAAAACGTCGACGACGAGATCGCCCGCATGGCCGGCCCGCAGCTGGTGGTACCGGTAATGAACGCTCGTTTCGCGCTCAACGCCAGCAACGCCCGCTGGGGCTCGCTGTACGACGCGCTGTACGGCACCGATGCGATCAGCGAGAGAGGCGGCGCCGAAAGGGGCAAGGGCTACAACCGCGTACGCGGCGACAGGGTGATCGCCACCGCGCGCGCCTTCCTCGACGAAGGCGCGCCGCTGGCCACCGGCTCCCACGCCGAGGTCACCGGCTACCGCATCGAAGGCAGCAAACTGCTGGTAACCCTGGCCAACGGCGACATCAGCGGCCTGCGCGATGCCGACCAGCTGGTTGGTTTCCAGGGCGAGGCCGCCGCGCCCATCGCCATCCTGCTCAAGCACAACGGCCTGCATTTCGAGATCCAGATCGACGCTGCCAGCCCGATCGGCAGCACCGACGCCGCCGGCGTGAAGGACGTGCTGATGGAGTCGGCGCTGACCACCATCATGGACTGCGAAGACTCGGTGGCCGCGGTGGATGCCGACGACAAGACCCTGGTCTACCGTAATTGGTTGGGCCTGATGAAGGGTGACCTCAGCGAAGAGGTGAGCAAGGGCGGCAGCACCTTCACCCGCACCATGAATCCGGATCGCGTCTACGCCCGGCCGAACGGCGGCGAGCTGACCCTGCACGGGCGCAGCCTGCTGTTCGTACGCAACGTCGGCCACCTGATGACCAACCCGGCGGTGCTCGACGCCAGCGGCAACGAGCTGCCCGAAGGCATCCTCGATGCGCTGTGCACCAGCCTCGCGGCGCTGCACAACCTCAACGGCAACAACAGCCGCGCCAACAGCCGCACCGGCTCGGTGTACATCGTCAAACCGAAGATGCACGGCCCCGAAGAAGTGGCGTTCACCAGCGACCTGTTCGGCCGCGTCGAGCAGGTACTGGGTCTGGCGCGCAACACCCTGAAGGTCGGCATCATGGACGAGGAACGGCGCACCACCGTCAACCTCAAGGCCTGCATCGACGCGGCCAGCGAGCGCGTGGTGTTCATCAACACCGGCTTCCTCGACCGCACCGGCGACGAAATCCATACCTCCATGGCAGCCGGCGCCATGGTGCGCAAGGCCGCCATGAAGAGCGAGAAGTGGATCAGCGCCTACGAGAACAACAACGTCGACGTCGGCTTGGCCAGTGGCCTGCAGGGCCGTGCGCAGATCGGCAAGGGCATGTGGGCGATGCCCGACCTGATGGCCGCCATGCTCGAACAGAAGATCGGCCACCCACTGGCCGGCGCCAACACCGCCTGGGTGCCCTCGCCGACCGCCGCCACCCTGCACGCGCTGCACTATCACAAGGTCGACGTGTTCGCCCGCCAGGCCGAGCTGGCAAAGCGCACCCCGGCCTCGCTGGATGAGATCCTCAGTATTCCGCTGGCGCCAGACACCAACTGGAGCGACGAGGAAATCCGCAACGAGCTGGACAACAACGCCCAGGGCATCCTCGGCTACGTGGTGCGCTGGATCGACCAGGGCGTCGGCTGCTCCAAGGTGCCGGACATCAACGACATCGGCCTGATGGAAGACCGCGCCACCCTGCGCATCTCCAGCCAGCTGCTGGCCAACTGGCTGCGCCACGATGTGGTCAGCGAGGCGCAGGTGCTGGAAAGCCTCAAGCGCATGGCGCCAGTGGTGGATCGGCAAAACGCCGCTGACCCGCTGTATCGCCCGATGGCGCCTGGGTTCGACGGCAACATCGCCTTCCAGGCAGCCGTGGAGCTGGTACTCGAAGGCGCCAAGCAACCCAACGGCTACACCGAGCCGGTGCTGCACCGCCGTCGTCGGGAACTGAAGGCCAGCCTGGCGCGCTAAGCGTCAACGAAAAAAAAGAAAACCGCCGAGAGGCGGTTTTCTTTTTTGCGGCCAATTAGTCCGGCGCCATCCCGGGTGTCGCTTCGCTCGACGCCGGGCTACAAAATCGCTTCGTAGCCTGTGGTCGAGCGCAGCGACACCCAGATTCTTATCCTGCCGGCTGTGGCGCCACGCGGCGTTGCTGCCAGCGATAGACCGAAAAGCGCTCCGGCATCTCGTACAGCCAGTTGATGCCCAGCGCCTGGAGAATCTTCGCGGCGATGATCGGCAGCAGCACGCCGGCCAGGCAACCCACGACGATATGCAAGGTGTCGTCGTTGATGCCCAGGAACTTGCTGAGGATTACCCGTGCACCGCTGCCAGCCAGGATGTGCATCAGGAAGATCGGCATCGACAGCGCGCCCAGGGTCAGCATCCAGCCCATCGGCCGGCGCGCCAGCACCATGCACAGGCTGACGGTGAACAGGATGCCGATGAAGGCCACCACCAGCGACGCCGCGCCGCGGTCGGCATAGGTCAGCCCGAGCACGCCATGGAACACGTATTGCGCCACCACGAAGGCCAGACCACTGCCGAGCGCCACGGCCGACGCACGCGGCTCGATGCTGCCGCGGACTTGGTTGAACCACACGCCCAGTGCGAAGAACACGAAGTTCTGGGCCAGAAACACCAATGCGGCCACGCGCGGGGTCCATTGCTGCAGCAGATAGAACAGCGCGCTGAGCACCAGCAAGGGCAGGAAGGCCCGTGTAGAAAAGCGGCGGTACAGCAGGATCGCCAGGCAGAAGGCGGCGAACAGCGCATACAGGAACCAGAACTGCGCCCTTGGCGACCACAGTAGCGCCAGCACCTCGCCCATGCCAACGCCACCATTGGTGTAACGCGCCAGCACCACTTCGATGGTGCCTTGCAGCAGCGACCAGAGCACGAAGGGATAGAAGATGGTGTCGATCTTGTTGCAGAACAGCCCGGCACTGCCGCGATTGTTCAACGAGTGCCAGAAGAACAGCCCGGACAGGAAGAAGAACAGTGGCATGTGGAAGGTGTAGATGATGCTGTCCACCAGCCAGTGAAAGTCCACGTTCTCGGTGATGATGCCGCCGTTGAGCAAGCCACGCACCACATGGCCATAGACCACCAGGAGGATGCCGATGGCCTTGGCGTAATCCACCCATAGATTGCGGTTTGTCATGCGAGCATCCTTGAGATCGGGTACGGCGGAGGGGCGATGGCGGCGACTCGAGCGCCACCACGCTGATCAGAGCGTCAACCCGCGCCTCAGGTTCCCGGCCCGATACTGGTGCAGTTGCCGCCCCCCAGGTACTTCTGCAGCACCGCCCATTGCGGACGATCCACACCCTTGACCGGCTCGACGGACAGCTTGTTGTTGCCCCACGATGGCCCGGCTGCCCAGTAGGTGAACGGAATGCAGTGTTTCTGCAGGTAGGCGAGCGTCTGATCCAGCGCCTTGAGGCCGCTCGCGTCTTCGGCCGGCACGCCGAATTCACCGATATGGCCCTTTTTGTTGTGCTCGATCAGCCAATTGACGAAAGGCTCGATACGTTTGATACCGATCTGCGGATCGAGGTCGGCGGCCAGTGCGGTCTTGTAGGTGCCGCTGGCATCCGGGTCGATGTACATGTGCGCCGAATAGATCAGCTTGTTGGCCGGGTCCTTCAGGTCGAGCAGGTTGTCGTTGAGCTTGGGCCAGCGCAGCGACGATGAATACTCGGCACCCTCGACGTAGATATCGTTCTTCGCGTCATGCTTGCGCACACCGTCGATACCGGCCTGGGCCACCTGCGGCCAGAACTTGTTGGCCGCGCCATAGGGCTCGTTCATCAGGTCGTAGGAATACACGGCCGGGTGGCTACCCCAGCGCTTGGCGATGCGCTCCATCAGGTTCTGATAGGCGGAAATTGGTACGTCGTCGGTGCCAATCACCTTGCCGTAATAGCGGCCGTAGTTGTGCACGTCGAGCATCACCTCGATACCGGCCTGCTGTGCTTCGTCGAGGGTCTTGTCGATCAGCTTGGCATAGGTCTCGTCCAACTCCCCATTGGCCTCTGGCTGCAGCCGCTCCCAGATGAAGGAGAAGCGCACCCAACTGATGCCTTTCTGCTGCCACTTCTCGTAATACCCCTTGGGCGGGAAGAAGAAGTTGGTGCCGTGCTTGCCGGGAAGCACCGAGCTGGCGAATCCCGCGCCCGCGACGTTGATGCCGATCAGTTCGACGGGCTTCTGTTGTGCGCTGGCGACGCCGCAACTCAACAGGATGCTGGTGCCGAGCGCCACGGCGTGACGCAGAATGCTGCCATTCATGGATGATGTCTCCTCTGTGCCTGGAAGGGATGACGGCCTGAAAAACGCGTCTCAGACACATCAGGACGCCAATAGAGGTGAGAGGTTCACCGCAGGCCGGCATAATCGGCCCGGCGATCTGTTGCCTAGACTTACGTCCTATGTCGATTCACGGCACGGCTCGCCACCATGCCGCTACAAGAACAAAAGGAACGCGCGCAATGAAACCAGCCAACGATTTCGTCCAGGCCGGCAAGACAGCGGTACGCCAGAACGTCCACGGCACCATGGAATTTCTGCACAAGTTCCCGCCCTTCAACCAGATGGATGCTGCCCATCTCGCCTACCTGGTCGAGCACTGCCAGCTGCGCTTCTATGGCGAAGACGAGGTGATCATCCACCCGGACGATGGCCCGGTGCAGCACCTGTACATCGTCAAACAGGGCCGCGTGCACGGTCAGCGCCCGCACTCGGCACGGCGCGGCACGGAAACCACCTTCGAGATCACCAGCGGCGAATGCTTTCCCATGGCCGCACTGATCGGTGAGCGCGCTACCCGCACCGCCCACCTGGCCGCTGAAGATACCTTCTGCCTGCTGCTCGACAAGGCCGCCTTCGCCCGGTTGTTCGGCCAGTCCACACCGCTGCGCGACTTCGCCCTGCGCGGCGTCAGCAGCCTGCTCGACCAGGTCAACCAGCAGGTGCAGATGCGCGCCGTGGAAACCCTCGGTTCGCAGTACTCGCTCGATACTCGCCTGGGCGAGCTGGCCATGCGCCAACCGATTTCCTGTGCGCCCGACCTGCCGCTGCGCGACGCGGTGCGGCAGATGCACGAGCAGCAGGTCGGCAGCATCGTCATCGTCGACCCGGACTTGCGTCCCCAGGGCATCTTCACCCTGCGCGACCTGCGCCGCGCAGTGGCCGACGGCAGCTCACTGGAACAGCCGATCAGCAGCCTGATGACCCAGGCGCCGTTCCATCTGCCACCGGGCGCCAGTGCCTTCGACGCCGCCATCGCCATGACCGAGCGGCATATCGCCCACGTCTGCCTGGTGGAACAGGGCAAGCTGTGCGGCGTGGTCTCCGAACGCGACCTGTTCTCCCTGCAGCGCGTCGACCTGGTGCACCTGGCGCGCACCATTCGACATGCCGGCCGGGTGGAAACCCTGGCCGCGCTGCGCGAGGACATCCGCCAGCTGGTCGACCGCATGCTCGCCCACGGCGCCAGCGCCAGCCAGATCACCCATATCGTCACCCTGCTCAACGACCACACCGTGTGCCGGGTGATCGAGCTGACCCTCGAGGACCTGGGCGATCCCGGCGTGCCCTTCGCCTGGCTGTGTTTCGGCAGCGAGGGCCGGCGCGAGCAGACCCTGCACACCGACCAGGACAACGGCATCCTCTTCGAAGCCCGCGACAACGTGCAGGCGGCAGAAATTCGTGGCCGCCTGCTGCCGCTGGCCATGGAGATAAACCAACGCCTGGCGCGCTGCGGCTTCACCCTGTGCAAGGGCGACATCATGGCCTGCAACCCACAGCTGTGCCTGTCGCGTCAGGAATGGTCGCGGCGCTTCGCCGGCTTCATCCGCGAGGCGTCGCCGGAAAACCTGCTGGCCTCGACCATCTACTTCGACCTGCGCACCGTGTGGGGCGATGCCAGCGGCTGCGAAACCCTGCGTGACGAGCTGCTCGGGCAAATCGCCGACAACCGTCTGTTCCAGCGCATGATGGCCGACAGCGCCTTGCGCCAGCGCCCGCCGGTAGGGCGTTTTCGCGACTTCGTGGTGGCCAGGCGCGGCGCCGAGAAGGACACCTTGGACCTCAAGTCCCAGGGCCTCACGCCCTTCGTCGATGGCGCTCGCCTGCTGGCACTGGCCAACGGCATCAAGGCCTGCAACACCCAGCAGCGCCTGCGCGAGCTGAGCGAGCGCGGGATCATCGACAAGCTGGATGGCGCCGCCTATGAGGAGGCCTACCACTTCATCCAGCAGACGCGCCTGCAGCAGCATCAGTTACAGGCCCGCCAGGCCCAGCCCTATTCCAACCGCCTCGACCCGGACAGCCTCAATCACCTGGACCGACGCATCCTGCGCGAATCCTTCCGTCAGGCCCAGCGTCTGCAAACCAGCCTGGGGCTACGCTACCAACTATGAACGCACTCGCTTGGCTGACCCGCCGCCGCACCGCCCTGCCCGCCGCCCAACAGCAACGCTGCACCCTCCTGCCGGCACCACGGCCAGCTGACGACACGCCCCTGGCGCGGCAACGCCTGGTGGTGCTCGACCTGGAAACCAGTGGCCTGAACCTCAAACGTGACGAAGTGCTGTCGATTGGCGCCGTGGTCATCGACAACGGCGCCATCCAGTTGGGTGAACAGTTCGAGTGCACCCTGCACCGCGACGGCCACACCGTCAGCGCCAGCGTGCTGATCCATGGCCTGGCGCCCAGCGACATCGCCGCCGGCATCGAGCCGGCCGAAGCGCTGCTGGCGTTCATGGAGTTTCTCGGCGACAGCCCGCTGCTGGCCTTTCACGCCGGCTTCGACCAGCGCATGCTGGCCCGCGCCCTCAAGGACACCCTCAACCTGCGCCTGCGCCACCCGTTCTACGACGTTGCCGAACTGGCCCCCATGCTCTGTCCCCAGGCGGAGATCCGCAACGGCGGCCTGGACGACTGGACCGCGCACTTCGGCCTGCAGGTCGGCCAACGCCACCACGCCAGCGCCGACGCCCTGGTGACCGCCGAACTGGCGCTGATCCTGTTCAGCCGCGCGCGCAAGCAACAGGTCGACAGCCTCAAGGCACTGGAGCAACGGCTCGCGGGTTGGCGCAGACGGCAGCAAGCACCGTCGTTGTAATCGCTCCAGTGCTCGGTTTGATCCGAGAATTTCTCGGTCGGCTAACCCAGGCTACAAAACTGCGGTTAGCTGCAGATTCGTAGCCTGCGGTTGAGCGCAGCGATACCCAGGAAGGGCGACACCGCACTACACGTCACGCATCAGCAGCCCGAAGCGCAGATCCACCTCGGGCGGCACCGGCAGGTACACCACATGGCCATCGCCGGGGGCCACGCTGATCGGCTCGCCCGCGCGATTCTGCAGATGCGCCAGGGTGAAGCGCTGGTTGCCCTTGGGCGTCATCAGCTCCATGCCGTCGCCCACCGTGAAGCGATTCTTCACCCGCACTTCGGCCAACTCGCCACGGCGATCGCCGCTCAGTTCGCCGACGAACTGCTGGCGATCGGAGAGCGAGCTGCCGTGCCCGTAATTCTGATACTCGTCATGCACGTGGCGGCGCAGGAAGCCTTCGGTGTAGCCGCGATTGGCGAGCGACTCCAGGTTGACCATGAGGCCGCGGTCGAACGGCCGACCCGCCACCGCATCGTCGATGGCCTGGCGATACACCTGGGCGGTGCGCGCGCAGTAGTAATGACTCTTGGTGCGCCCTTCGATCTTCAGCGAATGCACGCCCATCTTCACCAGCCGCTCGACGTGCTGCACGGCGCGCAGGTCCCGGGAGTTCATGATGTAGGTGCCGTGCTCGTCCTCGAACACCGGCATCTGTTGTTCGCCATCCTTGAGCACGAATACCTGCTCGCTCGGCGCGCCGATACCCAGCGTCGGCTCGACCACCCGGACGACCTCGCCGAGTTCGTTCTCGCCAGCCGCCTTGAGGTCGTACTGCCAGCGGCAGGCGTTGGTGCAGGCGCCCTGGTTGGGATCGCGGCGCTTGAGGTAGCCGGACAACAGGCAGCGTCCCGAATAGGCCATGCACAGGGCGCCGTGGACGAATACTTCCAGCTCGATCTCCGGCACCTGGGTGCGGATTTCCTCGATCTCGCCGAGCGACAGCTCCCGCGACAGGATCACCCGCTCCAGGCCCTGCCCCTGCCAGAACGCCACGCTGGCCCAGTTCACCGCATTGGCCTGCACCGAGAGGTGGATGGGCATCTGTGGATAACGGCCGCGCACCAGCATGATCAACCCCGGGTCGGACATGATCAGCGCGTCCGGCGCCATGTCGATGACCGGTTGCAGGTCGTCGAGAAAGGTCTTCAGCTTGGCGTTGTGCGGGGCGATGTTGACCACCACGTAAAAGCGCTTGCCCAGCACGTGCGCCTCACGAATGCCCTGGGCCAGGTTGCCGTGATCGAACTCGTTGTTGCGCACCCGCAGGCTGTAGCGGGGCTGCCCGGCGTACACTGCATCGGCGCCGTAGGCGAACGCGTAGCGCATGTTCTTCAGGCTGCCGGCCGGTGACGGCAGTTCGGGGCGAAACGGTTGGCTGGACATGGAGCAACGCACTCGCGAAAAACGGGGCCGGCGATTCTAGAGACACCGACTTGCCCATCCCTTGATCCAGGTCTATGACGATGCGCGCCCGACCTGTTCCAGCGACCGGCGGCCATCGCAGCGAACCGGACACGGCGCAGGGAACAACCGGGCGATGCAACGTGCCAGTTGCCTCCCTGCCCTGCGCTCCTCACGTAGCCCGACACGCCCGCTCATCGCCGGTACCACAGGCGAAAGAGCCCCATCGCGAACAACAGGGCGATCTGCGCCATGGCCACGCACAGTTGCAGGAACGACTGCACGGTGCTGTTGGCCGCCGCATCGGTAACGCCCGTCAGGCCGTTCCAGAACGCCGCTGGCAACAGTTGCAGGCCCAGGGTTGCGACCGGCCAGCCGCTGAGCATGAGCGCCTCGATCCAGTCGAAGCGGCCGACGAACATCATGCCGATCAGCAGTACACCGGCGATGCACAGGCCAAGGGCGAAGCAGGCGGAAAATTGCATCAGGACTCGCATGGCGATCTCCATGGGGCGCGCCTCGGCACGCCCCGGCAAAGGGTCAGGACGTGAAGGTGTCGCTGGTGGCCGGGCGGCCGACGCCGTACCAGTCGAGCTTGCGGGTCAGCACCATCACGCAGCCCAGCACGCCGAATACCAGCAGCGAGCCCATCAGCAGTGCGTAGTCCTCGGCGCTGAGCAGGCCGTAGAGCAGCCCGTACAGGGCAGCCAGCAGACCGCCGAAGGCCGCCCCGCGCAACCAGCTGCGCAGCACGCTGCTGACGTAGAAGGTGTTCAGCGCCACGCAGCCCAGGGCGGACAGGCCGTAGGCGACGGCGAAACCCAGGTGCTCGGAGAGCGACAGCAACAGCAGGTAGAACAGCGCCATGGACAGGCCCACCAGGGCGTACTGCACCGGGTGCACGGCCATGCGTTTGAGCACTTCGAACAGGAAGAACACGGCGAAGGTCAGGCTGATGAACAGCAGCGCGTACTTGATCGCCCGATCGGCCTTGAGGTACTGGTCCACCGGGTCGATGAAGCTGACCCCGAGCGCCCGGCTCTGCATGGCGGCGCAGGAGCCGCTGACGCAGCTGCTCAGGGCATCCTGCATATCGGTGGCGGAAAAGCTGGTCTGCCATTTGGCGGTGAAACCTTTTTCACTCACCTCCCGTTGGCTGGGCAGGAACTCGCCGATGAAGCTCGGGTGTGGCCAGTCCGAACGCAGGCTGACCTGGCTCTCGCGGCCAACCGGGGTGATGCTCAGTTGCTCGGTGCCCTGCAGCTTGAGGTCGAAGGCGAAGCGGTAGACCTGCTCATTGCGGGTATCGCGAGGCGGCAGCGCCACGTGTACGCCGCTGCCGAAGTTGTCGTCGCCGCTGCCCGGCTCGAAGCTCAGGCTGGCGCCATTGAGCTGCAGCTTGAGGTCGTTGCCGATGCCGCGCACATCACTGATGCCCACGGCGATAGAGGGCTCGCCGAACCAGTAGGCGTCGACGTCGCTGATGCCATAGTTGGCGGGCACCATGAACTCGCCGCTGACCTGGCTATCGCTGTGGTACAGGCGCGCCTGATAGATACCGCGATAACGCAACTCGGTACGCACGTCGCCATCGAGGCTGAAGCGCTCCGGAAGAAAGTACAGGCGACCCTGCTCGATGGACTCTTCCTGATAACGCTCGTCACTGTCCTTGCGGGTTTTCCAGGTCAGCACCTTCTTGCGGTACGGCACCACCATGATCGGCCCGGTGATCTGCTGGGCGTAGCTCGAGCTGCGGGCGATGTCGCGCAGCACCCCGTCTCGTGCGCCCTGGCGCTCGCCCACCAGGCCATCGATCAACAAGAGGGGAATCATCAACAGTATCAGCAGGGCGATGATGCCCAGTTTGAACAGCAGGCTTCGGTTCATGGCACAGCGCTCCGTGCAGTGGGGATGCACGCAGTCTGGCCACGCCCGGTGGAGGCAGCGTGGAGCGCGGATGGAAATTATGTGGGAGTTGCGGGAGGTCAGCGCGGCGGGCGGACCAATACGCTACTCGCCGCGCCTGATGCGTCGTTCATTCGCCGCGGATGTACTGTTCCAGGTGCTGGATCAGGTTTTCCTGCTGGCTGATGATGTCCTTGACCAGGTCGCCGATGGACAGCAGGCCAACCAGCCGCCCCTCACTGATCACCGGCAGGTGGCGCAGGCGCCCGGTGGTCATCAGCTCCATGCAGTGGCGGCTGTCTTCCTCGGGCGTCACGGTGATGACCTTGCTGGTCATGATCTCGCTGACCTTGAGGTTGGCCGGCGAGCGCTCCTGCACCGCCACCTTGCGCACGTAGTCGCGCTCGCTGACGATGCCCGCCAGGCGCTCGCCTTCGAGCACCACCAGGGCGCCAATGCCCTTCTCGGCCATCAGTTTCACCGCCGCGAACACGCTGCTGTCTGGGGTGACGCTGTATACGTTGGATATGGGCTTGCTCTTGAGCACGTCAGCCACGGTCTTTTTCATGCGCGTTCTTCCTGTTCCGGTAGATTGGCGAACGGCTTCAGAATAGCCAAAGTGCGGGCATCTGTACGCACCGGGCTCGCCACAAGTCGCCGCCAGCATGACCGAGGTCGCAGCTACGGCGCCTAAAACCTGTTCACGATCTTTCTGAGGATGCGCATGGGGCAGCTTCAAGGCAGAAGCGGCCGTTCGCCGATCCACTGTGGGAGCGCGCCATGCGCGCGAAAAATCGCGGGCATGGCCCGCTCCCACAGATAATCTCCAGTCCATCCTTCGGGAACGAACGGCCGCTCCCGCCACTTAACTGCCAAAATCGATGAGCCTGAGCTCAAAGATCATGATCAGGTTCTTAGCGCGGGAAGCGCAAGCATACCTCCACGCCACCCTCGACGTTGGCGATGCTTAGCGTTGCACCGTGCAGTTGCGCCACCTCCTGCACGAAATTCAGCCCCAGGCCGGTGCTCTTGCGCCCGGTGGCCGGCCGCGCGAGGGAGTAGAAGCGCTCGGTCAGACGCGCCAGGGCGTAATCGGGAATCGTCGGCCCCTGATTGAACAGCAGTAGCTGCACGGCCCCGTCATCGGTTGTGCAATCGAAGCGGATCTTCCCGCCGGGCGGTGTGAAATCCAGCGCGTTGTCGAGCAGGTTGCTCAGCGCCTGGCGCAGCAGGAAACGCTCGCCGAGCAGGGTCTGCGAGGCATCGACGCAGTTATCCACCTGCACCTGGCGCTGTTCGATGCGCGCCATCTGGGCGTGCAGCAGCTCGTCGATCATCGGCTGCAACGGCACGGCGACACGCTCTTCGAGACCCTGGCGCTGCTCGACCTGGGCCAGGTGCAGCAAACGCTCGATCAGATTCTGCACGCGCTCGCCTTCTTCGCCGATATTGGCCACGAAGCGCTGGCGCTGGGCTTCGGGCATCTCGCCTTCCAAAAGCTCGGCGGCGCCGCGGATTGCCGCCAGTGGGCTCTTCAGCTCATGGGTCAGGGTGTGCACGTAGCGCTCGACGTAGGCCTTGCCCTCCAGCTCGGTGCGCATGTGCTCCACCGCCTGAGCCAGTTGGCCGAGTTCGCCGCCGCGCACCTGGGGCAACTCGGCGCGCTGGCCCTCGCTGACCGCCTGTGCATAACGGGTCAAACGGCGCAGCGAGCCGCTCAGCCACCAGCTGAGCAGCCCGCCAACCAGCAGGCCCAGGCCGATCAGCCCGGCACCGAGCCAGCCCAGGCGCCGCTGCGAGCGCTCGATGTAAGGCTGCAACGTGCGGTTGGGCTTGGCCACCGACACCACGCCGAGAATCCGCTCGCCATCGACGATGGGCGCGGCCACGTACATCACGGAGGAGTCCGGGTCATTGGAGTCTTCACGGGTCGAGCGCACGCCATAACGGCCCTGCAGGGTCAGGTAGACGTCGTTCCAGCGCGAATAGTCCTGCCCCACCGCCAGGCCGCTGGAGTCGAGCAACACGATGCCATTGGCGTCGGTGACGTAGATGCGGTGGTTGACCTGGTTCTTCGCCACGCCCCAGATCTGCGCACCGGGCTGGCGCTGCCCGTAGGCCTTGAGCAACTCGGGCAACTGGCCCTGGGCGAGGCGGCCATCGCGCACGTCCTCGCGCAGCAGCACCGCCAACAGGTGCGCGGTATCGACCAGGGTCTCCTCGGTGGACTGGCGCACGCCGGGGCGAATCTCGTCCATCACCGTGCTCAGCACGAACCAGCCGGACAGCCCGACGAACAGGAAGTAGGCCAGAAAGATACGAACGCCGAGCGGCATCAGCAGGCCTCCTGAGCGGTGCGCATCGCTATTCGAGGCGCAGGCTGTAGCCCAGCCCGCGATGGGTCTGGATCGGCTCGGCGTGGGCCGCGACCTGGCGCAGCTTGGCGCGCAGGCTCTTGATGTGGCTGTCGATATTGCGCTCGTAGCCGGCATCGACCGGCACGCCTATGGCGTCGAGCAACTGCTCGCGGCTGAACACCCGCTCGGGCTGGCCGAGCAGGCATTGCAGCAACTGGAATTCGAGGCGGGTCAGGCTCAGGGGCTGGCCGTGGTAGGCGATGCGTACCCGCTCGCTGTCGAGATGAAACGGGCCTTCGCCGGGCCTGGCGACAGGCTCGCGGGGCGTCACGCGCTTGAGAATGGCCTTGACCCGCGCTGCCACTTCCCGCGGGCTGAAGGGTTTGACCACGTAATCATCGGCGCCGATCTCCAGCCCCACCACGCGGTCGATCTCGTCGTTGCGCGCGGTCAGGAACATCACCGGCACTTCGGAAAACCGTCGCAGCCGCTTGCAGGCCTCGAAGCCACTGATGTCGGGCAAGCCGACATCGAGAATCACCAGGTCGCAAACCTCGCGCTCCAGCAGTGCCAGCGCCTCGCCGCCGAGGGTCGACCAGCGGGTGACGAAGCCCTCGGCCTGCAAGGCGTAAACCAGGGTATCGGCGATTGCGGCTTCATCTTCGACGATCAGGATGGTCGCCATGGTTGGCAATCCTTGCGGCACGTGGGGTGCGGAGCCTGCGCGAGGCCGTGGCGAGCGTCAATAGCACGAGGCCTCACCACTCATGCCCAAATCAGGTGGATCATTCTGTGGATAAGCTTGGAGCGAAGTGCTGAAGGCCACTGAAGACGCGCCTTTCGGTCAACCGATCATTATTTGACCAGCGCTTTATTCACAGCTGAAAACGTGACAACCCGCTGTTATTAAAGGAATTCTGTCAAGACCCGTGGATATATCAGCACACTGGGGACAATACACAACTTGCGTGGAATACTTTGTGGATAACCTTTGCATGGTCGGCTGCAGGTCATGACAACCGGGCGCTCCAGCGCACTGATCATTTACTGAGCAATGATCAAAAGTGATGAAAATATTTGCGCGTTGAACGAAGGAGCGATGTCATCTACAAAAATCTCCGTCAAGGCAGATCGCTATACACAATAGCCGTGGAAGATTCTGTGGATAAGCCTGGTATCGAACCGTGGAGGCCACGTCATGCGTGGCATCTGGGCGCCTGATCAGTTATTGACCAGCCCCATTCAGAGATGCTCCAACCTACTGTATCGCTTGACTTTACCGACTTGTGCGGGCCTGTAATCCGGCTGCGGCAGCAGACCAGCATTCATACACAATGCCCGTGCATGAGCCTGTGGACAACCTGAAGATCATCCCTTGCAGGCCAATGGATTCAAGGACTGCAAGGGATCGTTCATTTATTGACCAGCTACTCTGCAGCGCTTATTCCACGCGAAAACGGCCGGTGTTACGCGACAGGGTTTCGCTGCCGCGACGCAGTTGCTCACTGGCGTCGCTGACCATGCGCGCGCCGTCCAGCAACTCGCTGGCCGCCTGATCGACCTGCTGAATATTGCCGCTCACCTCGTCGGCGGTAGCGGCCTGCTGCTCGGCAGCGGTGGCGATCTGCGCCAAGCGGTCACTGACGCGTTGCACCGACTCGACGATGCCGTCGAGATCCGCACTCATCGCCAGCACGTTACCCACATCGCCCTCGGCCTGCTGCATGGCCTGCTCCATCTCGGCCACGGACTGGCCCACCACCTTGTGCAGATCGCCAACGGTCTGGGCGATCTCCGCCGTGGAATTCTGGGTGCGTTGCGACAACGAGCGCACTTCATCGGCGACCACCGCGAAGCCACGGCCCTGCTCGCCGGCACGCGCCGCTTCGATGGCCGCATTGAGTGCCAGGAGGTTGGTCTGCTCGGCGATGCCCTTGATCACGTCGACCACCCGGGTGATCTGCTCGGTCTGCTGGCGCAGCTTCTGCAGGGTCTGTGCGCTGCCGGCCAGGCGCCCGCTGAGCTCACGCATGCTGGCGCTGGTGCGGGCACTGCGCTGGTTGCTCTGGTTGGCGATCTCGCGGGTCTGCCCGGCCTCCTGGGCGGCCTGCTCGCAGCTCTGCGCCACGCTCTGGGCGGTGGCGGCCATCTGCGTGGCAGCGGTGGCGATCTGGCTCATCTGCGCCTGCTGCTGTTCGACCGCGCTCAGCGAGCCCGCGGCCTGGCTTCCCAGACTACGCACGGTCTCATCGAGGCTCCGCCCTTCGCGGCCAACACCCTGCATGGAATCACGCAACTGGGCGACGGCGGTGTTCAGTGCGGTGGAGATCGCCGCCAGGTCGTCGGCGCCATGCACCTGCATGCACACCCGCAAATCGCCGTCACGCAGGCCCTCGGCGGCCTGGATGATGCCAGCGGTGCTGCGACGGATGGAGGCGTTGAGGCATAGCAGCAGGTACAGCGCCAGCAGGGTCAGTACGGCGAAAATCAACGTGGTGTGCAGCATGTCCTGGCGGGCATTGCCCTGATAGTCGCCGATGTTGGAATTGAACTGCTCGTACACCGCCTGGCGCAAGCCTGTGAGGTTCTCTTGCAACGCCTGGATCTGCTGCACGAACTGCGCGGGCTGCAGCACCATGGGGCTGGCCTCGAACATATCGCGGTCGACCTCGGCGAGAAACTTCTGCAGACCCTCTTCGACCTGAGCGTATGGCTGCTGCAGGCTTTGCAGAGCGCGCGGCGAAGCCTGCTGCAAAGCGGTGCGCGACTTGGCTATCTGTGCACCAGCCTGTTCCAGCGAACGGCGCAGGTCACGCACCGCCACCCGGTTCTGCAGGGTGAAATGCTGCGCCACCAGCGAACCATATCCCTGGCTGGCGAAGCTGCCCAGGTTCTCGGACAGGCGTGGCAGAGTCAGGGTCAGTTGCTCCATCATCAGGTAAGTGTCGAGGAAGGGATCGAGAATCAGACCGCTGTCGCTCGCGACCTGCTCACGCAGCACGCCGAGCTGCGAGAGTGTGCTCTGGTAACGCTCGAGTGCGTCGAGCAGTGCCATTTTACCCAACACCGCCAGGTCCAGCTCCGCCACCGAAGCCTGCAAGGCCTCGAGTTGCCGGCCGGTTTCCTCGCTGGGGATGAGTTTCACCTGCTCGGTCGCGGCCGCCAGGGCTTCGCCGAGCTTGCTGCTCCGCTCGCGCAGGAGCGCCTCGGCCGCCTTGTCGTTACCCTTCCAGCGCGCCAGCAACAGGCGTTGCTCGTGCAGTTCCTGCTCGACCGCGCCCAGCTCCTGCACGCCCTGCATGCCGTCTACCTTGCTGCGTAGCAACTCGATGCGCTCGAGGTTGCCGCTCATCATCACCCAGAGCGCATAGCCCAGGGGAACGACGAACAGCACGAACAGCAGCTGGAACTTGCGGGCGAAGCTGACGCGCTCCAGCACCCGTATACCCGGTTTGAGCAATCCCCACATACATCACCTCGGAACGCGCCACGGTCCCAAAACGCCGTGGCAATGTGCCATTTCGAGGCAAGAATCACACCGGACTGCGTGAAACGGCAGCGCAGTCTCGGCAAATCAGCAGTTGGGCCGCTCGGCGGTATAGCGATTAGAGGGATCGATGGCCGCATCCAACTTGCGGATAGCGCTGGCGCCGATCAGCAATGGGTAGTCGAAGTGACTGCGGTCGGTGAGGTTGACCTCGATGTTACGCAGCTCCTCACCCAGGCAGATGTCCATGTTGACCACCGGGCGCGCGGAATAGGACGGTTTGGCGGAGCTGCCCTCCTCGGCGCGATTCTTGATCTCGGTGACCCGCGCCAGGGGTTTCTCGAAAACCTGATCGTCGGCATCGTCGACGGCCAGGCGGAAACGCACCCAGTCCTCGCCATCACGCTCGAACTGCTCGATGTCACGGGCCGACAGCGAAGCGGTCATGGCGCCGGTGTCCATCTTGGCCTTGAGGGTCTGGCCGAGCTGGGGCAATTGAATGTATTCGTAGCGACCGTAGAGAGTCGGCTGATTGGCCATCGCCGGCAGGGTAATGGCAGCGGCCAGCAAGGCTAGAACGGTTTTCACGCCTGAAAGTCCTCGTGTGAAATGGAGAACATTGGGACTGGGGCAGGCGTGAATGGTTCTGGAAAACTGCCGGAGCGATGCGTGCTCGAAGCGGCGCCTGGGCGGCCGCGTTGTGGCGGGAGCGGACATCGGCGGGGTATTTGTGGGAGCGGCGAACGGCAGCTTCTGCCTTGAAGCAACCCCGGCCTTCTCGCTACAACACCTGCCGCAAGAACGCCTGGGCCCGGGCATCCTTCGGTTGGGCGAAGAACTCGGCAGGCGGCGCGTCTTCCAGCAGCTTGCCGTGATCGAAGAACAATACGCGATCGGCCACTTCGCGAGCGAAGCCCATCTCGTGGGTAACGCAGACCATGGTCATGCCTTCGAGCGCCAATTGCTTCATCACGTCGAGCACTTCGCCGACCATTTCCGGGTCGAGGGCCGAGGTAGGCTCGTCGAACAGCATCACCTTGGGGTCCATGCACAGGGCGCGGGCGATGGCCACGCGCTGCTGCTGGCCGCCGGAGAGGCGCGACGGAAACTCACCGGCCTTCTGGCCGATGCCCACCTTGTCGAGGAGCGCCCGGGCCTTGGCTTCACGCTCGGCCTTGCCGCGCTTGCGCACGACCTTCTGCGCCAGGCACAGATTCTCCAGCACGGTCATGTGCGGGAACAGGTTGAAATGCTGAAACACCATGCCGACTTCACGACGGTAGGCATTGATGTCGGTCTTCGGGTTGGCGAGATCGAGGCCATCGATGCTGACCGAACCTTCGTCCAGCTCTTCCAGGCCGTTGAGGCAGCGCAGGAAGGTCGACTTACCGGAGCCGGACGGGCCGATCACCACCAGTACCTCGCCGCGTGCCACCTGGGTGGTCACGCCGTCGACGGCGCGCACCTGCTGGCCGCGGGCGTCGAACACCTTGATCAGATCACGGACTTCAATCACTTTGCGCGAGCCTCCGTTCCAGGCGGTTGGCGATCTGCGACAGCGGCAGGTTGATCACCAGGTAAAGGGCCGCGACACAGAACCAGATCTCGAACGTGGAGAACGAGGTGGTGATGGCTTCGCGGCCGCTCTTGGTCAGCTCGGTGATGGCGATCACCGAGACCAGCGAGGTGTCCTTGACCAGGCTGATGAACTGCCCGGCCAGCGGCGGCAGCACGCGCTTGAACGCTTGCGGCAGGATCACGTGGCGCATCGACTGCGCGGCGCTCAGGCCAAGTGATCGGGCCGCTTCATCCTGGCCGCGAACGATGGACTGCACACCGGCACGGACGATCTCGCCGACATAGGCGCCGGTGAACAACGCCAGCGCTGCCACGCCGGCGAACTCGCGGGACAGGTTAAGCACCGTGCCGATGAAGAAGTAAAAGATGAAGATCTGCACCAGCAGCGGCGTGCCGCGCACCAGCTCGACGTAGACGGTCGACAGATGACGCAGCGTCGGGTTGGCCGAGAGCCGGCACAGACCGGTGACCAGACCGATCAGCAAGCCGAACACCCCCGCCGCCACGGAAATCCACAGCGTGGTCCAGAGCCCCCAGAGCAGCGGCCCGGCGGCCCAATGCCGGTTGACGCCAATGATATCGCCCTCGGCAACATCGTCGCCTTCGCTCAGTTGCAGACTGTCGCCGGCCACGCTGAGCTGCTGCTGTTCGCCGCTTTCACCGAGCAGGGTGACCAGGGCGTCGCTGCCCTCACGGCTGATGCTCTCGACACGGCCATAGTCGGCCGCCCGTTGCGCTTCTTCGGCATGGTAGGCGAAGTACTGGGGAACGCGGTTCCAGCGCCATTCGTAAGAGATCAGCGAGGTGGAATACCAGATTGCCAGGATACCCAGGACCAGGATCAGCCCGGTCAGCAGGTGCCAGGGCCACTGGGCTTTCTTCTGTTTAGCCACGGTGAGTGTCTACCCGTTGAGTTGCCAACATGACAGCGCGCGGACTAGCCGCGCGCCGGGTGTAGCGAAATACAGCGCTGGCGCGCTTATTCCATGTCTTTCAGCCAGTTAGTGCTCTTGAACCACTTGGCATGGATCCGATCGTAGGTGCCGTCTTCGCGGATCTGGTGCAGCCAGTTGTTGATCCAGTTGATGCTGTCGTAGTCACCCTTCTTCAGGCCGAAGGCCAGGGGCTCGAAGGTGAACGGCTCGTCGAGGAACACCAGCTTGCCGGCGCCGGCCTTGTTCACCGCCACGACGTTGTACGGCGCGTCGTAGATGAAGGCGTCGGCCTTGCCGTTGACCACGTCCATGACCGCTTCCTGCTCGTTGTCGAAACCGCTGTACTTGGCCTGGGCGATCAGCTTCTTGGCGACCATCTCGCCAGTGGTGCCGATTTTCGAGGTGATGCGGTAGTCGCCGCTGTTCAGATCCTTGTAGCTCTTGACCTTGTCAGCCAGCTCCTTGCGGATCAGCAGGGTCTGGCCGACCACGATGAAGGGCTCGGAGAAATTGATGCGCAGGTTGCGCTCCTGGGTCAGGGTCATGCCCGAGCCGATCATGTCGAACTTGTCGGTCAGCAGGGCCGGGATGATGCCGTCATAGGATGTGGAGACCAGCTCCAGCTTGACGCCCATGGCCTTGGTCATCGCCTTGAGCAGGTCGACTTCGAAGCCGATGATCTCACCACGCTTGTTGGTCATCTCGAAGGGCATGTAGGTCGGGTCCATGCCCACGCGCAGGGTCCCGCGCTTGACCGCGTCGTCGATGACGCCAGCCTGGGCGAAGCCGGTGAAGGCGCAGACGGATAACAGCAGTGAGGCGACAAGCTTTTTCATTCTTGCTCCTGAAAGGCAAACGATTATGGGGCCGGCTCAGGCTCGTGCACCGGCACGGTGCGAGCGGCTGGCCCTTCGATAAGGCGGCGCGGCATGCTAACCGTGATCGCCGCCGATGGCGAGAGATACGCGCCGGATCAGCGACAAACAGCAGCGTAGAGCCACCTGCGGGAAGGCAAGAAGCAGGCCAGTGAGCGGCCTCGATCAGGTTTCCAGCAAAAAGGTCACCGGCCCGTCATTGACCAGGTGTACCTGCATGTCGGCGCCGAAGCGCCCGCTGGCGACCTGCGGGTGTTGCGCACGTGCCTGTTCGAGCAGGTGGTCGAACAGCGCTTCGCCCAGGGCGGGCGGCGCGGCAGTGGAGAAGCCGGGGCGCAGGCCGCTGCGGGTATCGGCGGCCAGGGTGAACTGGGAAACCAGCAACAGCCCGCCGCCAATGTCCTTGAGTGACAGGTTCATCTTGCCGGCCGCGTCGCTGAACACCCGGTAATTGAGCAGCTTGTGCAGCAGCTTGGCGCAGCTGGCCTGGTTGTCCTGCGGCTCGACGCCAACCAAGACCAGCAGGCCCTGATCGATGGCGCCCACGGTCTCGCCGGCGATATCCACACGGGCGCTGGAAACGCGCTGCAGCAGTGCCTTCACGCTTCGTCCGGCGCCAGGTCGAGCAGGCGGTGGGCGATCTCGTCGGCGGCGCGCACCAAGGCATCGGCGATACCCGGCTCGGCGGCGGAATGGCCCGCCTCGCGAATGATCTGCAGCTCACTGTTGGGCCAGGCCTGATGCAGTGCCCAGGCGTTGTCCAACGG
Organism: Pseudomonas sp. PA15(2017); assembly: GCF_001945395.1. Lineage (GTDB taxonomy): Bacteria > Pseudomonadota > Gammaproteobacteria > Pseudomonadales > Pseudomonadaceae > Aquipseudomonas. The sequence goes on from NZ_MSXV01000008.1 coordinate 37,859, forward strand.
GCAGATGGCGTCATAACGGCCGTGCACGATGATGCCCGGCAGGTGAGCGATCTTCGGCATGTCACGCAGCAGTTGGTTAGGCTCCAGGAACGCGTCGTTGACGAAGTAGTGGCACTCGATACGGGCGATCGACAGCGCGCGCAGGCTCTCGGCGAACCGCTCGACCACCTGCGGGTTGGGGCGCAGGGTGGCGGTGCGTCCTTCCCAGCACGACCACGCCTTGGCGGCATGCATCTGGGCGATCTGGTCGGGGCCGGTCAGGCGCTTGTGGAACGCCTGCATGAGGTCGCCCTGCTCCTCGGCCGGGATCGGCGCCAGGTAATCCTGCCAGTAATCGGGGAACAGCCGGCTGGCCCCCTCCTGGTAGAACCATTTGAACTCCTGGGGGCGGCACAGAAAGATGCCGCGCAGGATCAGCGCCTGCACGCGGTCCGGATGCTTCTGGGCATAGGCCAGCGACAGGGTCGAGCCCCAGGAGCCGCCGAACAGCACCCACTTGTCGATGCCCAGGTGCTCGCGGATGCGCTCCATGTCGGCGACCAGGTCCCAGGTGGTGTTGTTTTCCAGGCTGGCATGGGGCGTGGAGCGGCCGCAGCCGCGCTGGTCGAAGGTGACGATGCGGTACAGGTTCGGGTCGAAATAGCGGCGGCTCGCCGCATCGCAACCGGCGCCGGGGCCGCCGTGCACGAACAGCACCGGCAGACCATCCGCCGAGCCGCTCTCGTCCACATAGAGAACGTGCGGGGCGTCTACCGCCAGCTCGTGACGGGCGTACGGTTTGATCTCCGGATACAGCGTCTGCATAGTGCCCTCCTGCGGAAGAATTGAGATAGGCTCGGGCCGCTCGCGCGTCGCGGGCTACTGCGCTCGTTTGGGCATCATAACCATGAAAAGGAAATTCGGCATGTCGATACGGAAATTTGCCACGCCCCTGCTGCTGCTCGCCGGGCTGCTAAGCGGCTGCGGCGCCAAGGACGACCCGCAGGCCAGGCTGGAAGCCGCTGTGCAGCAATTGCAGGACAACATCGAAGGGAAGAAGACAGCGGCGGTGCTCGACCAGCTGCACGGTGAATTCCGCGCCCAGCAGACCAATGACCGGGACTGGGCCAGGCGCACCATGACCCTGCTGTTTCTGCGCCACAACACCGTCAAGGTGCTGGCCCTGAACAACAACAGCCGCGTGGACCCGACCTATCGCGACAAGGGTTACACGGATGCGCAGGTGGCCCTGACCGGTGCAGAAGGGCTGATTCCCGATAGCGCCCGGCACTACGCGGTAAAACTGGAGTGGTGGCAGGACGACGACGAGTGGAAACTCGCGCGGCTGCAATGGCAGTAAGTGCGAGCGACGGCGGAGGGCGGATCGAGCCAGGCTGAATCCGCCCTCGAGGGCTGCCTTACCTGGCGGGCTTGACGCCGTCGCGCCAGATCAATTCGCGGGTGTCGTAGCCTTGGGCGCGTGCCACGGACAGCAGCTCGTCACGCACTTCGTTGGAAATGGTCGGCGTGCGCGACAGCAGCCACAGGTATTTGCGGTTCGGGTGGCCGACCAGGGCGGTCTGGTAGTCGTCATCCAGATCCAGCACCCAGTACTCGCCCTTGCCCACGCCGGGCAGCAGGCGGCTGAACCAGTTGTCGAAGGTTACCCACAGCTTGTCGGTCTTGCCCTCCACCTGCGGCACGGCGCGACCCTCGACCTGGGTCCACTGCCCATCGGCCTCACGGCAACGGTTGGTCACCGACACGCTGCCGTCATCCAGCAGGCCGTAATGGGCCTCGGACTCCACGCAATTGCGCTGGAAGAACATCGGCAGGCGCGCCACCTCGTACCAGGTGCCCTGGTAACGCTCGAAGTCGACGGAATCGACCGTCTTGGGCGGCGCCTCGCCAGTACCGGAGTTGGCACAGCCGACCAGCAACAGGGCGCCCAGCGCCATCACACCCAGGGTAAGTTTGTTCATCACTTCAATCCTTTTGCAGAAAACATCATCACCTTGTCACCGGCGTACTGGACGCTGATGAAACTCACCTGATCGCCCCAGGTGCAACTGGACATGCCCAGTGCGCCGGAGCATTCGCTCGGCTTACCCAGCAGATCCTCCACCTCGGCCTTGTTCATGCCGGAATAGAGCTTGGCATAGGTTTCCTGGTTGACCTTGCCGCAGGCGGCCAGCATGACGCAGCCCGCCAGCAATGCGAGAAAGCGCAGGCGCATGGGATATCTCCGTGGTCGATGAGTGGCGGATGCCGGTTCGACGTCAGAAGCGCGAGCCCGGTTCCGCGAGAAAGCGCAACTCGTCCGCGGTGCTGACGCGCCCGAGAATTTCGTTGCGATGGGGGAAACGCCCGAAGCGCTGGATGACCTGCTGGTGTCGCACGGCGTAATCGAGAAAGCCGGCGAACAGCTCACGCTCGACATCGCCAGCGCCTTCGGCCAGCTCGCCGAACAGCTGCACGGCACGGGCTTGCTGAAGCGGATTCTCGGCGTGCTCCAGCACCAAGTAGATGAATACCCGATGCAGGGGCGACAGCGCCCGATCCCAACCCAGGGTGATGCCTTCTTCGACCAGTTCGCGCGCGCTTGCATCGCCGGCAAAGGCCAGCGGCGTGTCGCGGTGGATCATGCGCGGCAGTTGGTCGAGCAGCAGCACATGGGCCAGCCAACCACGCGGGTCCGCCGACCAGCCCTGCAGCTCGCCAGCCAGCGCCTGCTCGACCAGCACGCCAAAGCGCTTGCCGGCTTCGGCATCCTGCTCGTCGCGCTTGCCGAACCACAGTTTGTGCTTCTCGGCCGCGCTCTGCGCAGCTGCGCCCGCGAGGCCGAACCACCAATCGAGCAACGGCTGCCAGGGCGCCATGGGTCAGGCCTTGTGGTAGCCGGTGACGCGCTCGACCTCTTCCTTGGAACCGAGGAAGACCGGCACACGCTGGTGCAGAGAGTCGGGCTGGATGTCGAGGATGCGCTGCACGCCGTCGGTGGCGGCACCACCGGCCTGCTCGATGATGAACGACATCGGATTGGCTTCGTACATCAGGCGCAGCTTGCCGGCCTTGTCCGGCTCACGGCTGTCACGCGGGTACATGAACAGGCCGCCGCGGGTCAGGATGCGGTGCACGTCGGCAACCATCGAGGCGATCCAGCGCATGTTGTAGTTCTTGCCCAGCGGGCCTTCCTTGCCGGCCAGCAGCTCGTCCACGTAGCGTTTGACCGGGGCTTCCCAGTGGCGCTGGTTGGACATGTTGATGGCGAACTCGGCGGTGCTTTCCGGCACGCTGATGTTGTCGTGGGTGAGCACGAAGCTGCCCAGCTCGCGGTCCAGGGTGAAGCCCTTGACGCCGTTGCCCAGGGTCAGGATCAGCATGGTCTGCGGGCCGTAGATGGCGTAACCGGCGGCGACCTGCTGGGTGCCCGGCTGCTGGAAGGCCTTTTCGTTGAGGCTTTCGTTCTGGCTCAGGTATTCGCTGGGGCAGCGCAACACCGAGAAGATGGTACCGACCGAGACGTTGACGTCGATGTTCGAGGAGCCGTCCAGCGGGTCGAATACCAGCAGGTAGGCACCCTTGGGGTACTTGCCGGGGATCTGGTAGGCGTTGTCCATTTCCTCGGAGGCCATGCCGGCCAGGTGACCGCCCCACTCGTTGGCTTCGAGCAGGATGTCGTTGGAGATCACGTCGAGCTTCTTCTGCACTTCACCCTGCACGTTCTCGGTGCCCATGCTGCCGAGCACGCCGCCCAGGGCGCCCTTGGAAACGGCATGGCTGATCTCCTTGCATGCACGCGCCACCACTTCGATCAGGAAGCGCAGATCGGCCGGGGTGTTTTGACTACGGGTCTGCTCGATGAGGTAACGACTCAGGGTAACGCGGGACATGAAGGACTCCGGGAAGGAAGGTAATCGAAAGGAGTTTAACCCTTTCCAGGAACGGGTGCCTCAGCCGCAGCGCCGTTAACGCGCGGCAGCAGGCTGCACACACGGTTACGTCCGCGACGTTTGGCTTCGTACAAGGCGGCATCGGCAGCCTGCAGCAACTCGTCGAGCGCCTTGCCCTGCTCGGGCCAGAGCGAAAGGCCAGCCGAGAGGGTCACGTGGCGCACGCCACTGCGGGTTTCGATCGGTTTTTGCGCCAGCCCCTGGCAGATGGCCTCGAGGCGTTTGGTCGCTTCGCGGGCATCGGCACCGGGGAGGATGAGCAGGAACTCTTCGCCGCCGATACGAAAGACCGTATCGGAACTGCGCAAGTTCACCAGCAGATACTGGGCCACGCTCTTGAGTACGTCGTCGCCATCCAGGTGCCCGTACTCGTCGTTGAGCCGTTTGAAGTGATCGAGGTCGATCAGCGCCAGCGCCAGCGGCGACTTCTCGCGCCGCGAACGTGCCAGTTCGCGACCGAACAGTTCGTTCAGGTAGCGGCGGTTGTACAGCCCGGTCAGCGGGTCGCAGAGTGCCTGTTCGCGCAGCTGCTCGTGCAGGCTGGTGATGGTACGCAGGCGCTCCTCGCTCAGCGCCAGCGCTTCGGCGAGCTTGAGCTTGGCGATCTGCCGCTGGGTGACGTCGCGCAGGTAGAGCAATTGGCCCAGCACCAAGATGCCGTGGCGAGTCAGCCGCTCGATGGGGCGCATGCGCACTTCGAAATAATGGTCGGCGTCGCTCTGGATCAACAGCGGCTCATGCAGCTCGCCCCGCTCGACCAGTTGCACCTGCAGGTCGCTGCCGAAGCCCGGCCACTCCTGCAGCCTGCGCCCCTGCCAATCGGGGTCGAGCCCGCCGAGCTTGAGGGCCGCCTGGTTGGCCTCGATCACCCGCCACTGAGTATCGACCATCATTACTGGATCGGGCAGTGCTTCGAGCAACAGGTGGCGGGCGACCGGCACCATGTCGAAAAGCCGCACGCCGAGGATCAGCCAGGAAAAGGCCGCCAGGGTGAAGACGAAACTGAACGGCGTCGGATCGACGCCAAATACCACGAAGCCGAAACCGACATAGGCGATGTTGGCCGACCAGGGCACTGCCGTGACCAGCACGAACGCCAGGTAATGACGCCGGTGCACGCCATGGCTGATCAAGGCTGCGCGCAGCACCACGCCCAGGCTGAAGCTCATGAACAGGTAGACGTACACCGCCGTGGCGTAGAACAGCGGGCCATGGTCGTAACGAATCGGCGCCCCTGGCTCGTCCGACACCGGCCCCGTGGCGGCGCCATAGAACAGGCCGTGCCAGGGGTTGCTCAGCACCATCAGCCAGATCAGCAGCGGCATGAGGATCATGCCCAGCATCGAACGACCGCTCAGCGGCTTGCGTACGCTGCTCACGTATTGCCAGAGAAACACCGCCCAGAACGTCGGCACGCTGATGATGCCCGGCCACGACATGGTGGCCCAGAGCAACTTGCACTCGGGCGCCACGGAGGCGACTTCCAGGCCGGCCATGGCCATCCACCACATGCTCGCCAGGTGCATCAGAATAAAGGTGTCGCGCCCTGGGAAATCGCGCTGGTTGATCACCCAGCGGGCCAGCAGCACGCCGCCCACGCAGACCACCACGGTAAGCAGTACCGCGAAGTCCAGGCGCCAGGCGTTGACCAGGCACGAATTCATGCCGCCACCCTGCCCGCCTGGAAGCGAGAAAGGACCAGACGCGGCGCAGCGCAACGCGAGAGGGAGGCAAGCAAGGCGGACGCGTCCATTGCAACAGGCTCAGGAAATAGGCCAGGAGCGGTCACCTGGCAGCCTAGAGTCGACCCGCGCCGCGAGTCCAAGAAGGACGCGCACAGGTAGGGCAAGAATTTTCGCCGCTACGATACTGCAATTCATCACATTTTCAGCAGGTTTTTATTGCTCGTTCATTACTGCGGCAGGTGCAGGTGAACGCCAGCCGGCGGATAGCTGTTCACAATTTCCGCAACATCGCTATGATCGCGCGCCGCCAACCACGCGAAACCCTCCGAGATGAAAAGCAACCTGATCGCCGCCGCGGAAATAGACCGCCTCGATACCTGGGCGCGCTATAACGCCGACATGTGCCATAGCTGCATTTCCAGCTGCTGTCAGTTGCCGGTCGAGGTGCGCCTCAATGACCTGATCCGCATCGGCGTGGTCGATGAGTTCGAGCGCGGCGAACCGCCGCGCAACATCGCCAAACGCCTGCAGAAGGACGGGTTGGTCGAGCGCTTCAACCAGAAGTCCGGGATCTTCACCCTGACGCGCATGAGCAACAACGATTGCTACTACCTGGACCGCAAGACCCGGCTGTGCACCATCTACGACCGGCGCCCGGACACCTGCCGCAATCACCCCAGGATTGGCCCGCGCCCCGGCTATTGCGCCTGGCGGCCGAAATAGTCTGCAACGTCTGGTTACCCGCGGGCCTGAACACCTCGCTTCGCTGATCCCTCGAATCCTCCACACCGGCCCGCACCGCCACCCGGAGGATTCGCATGCGCTCCCGACTGTTCGCCAGCACCCTGTTCGTCGCCCTCGCCGCGGCACCGGCAGGCCCCGCCACGGCCGAAACCGCGCGACCTGACTGGCAGGAGCCGCTGCTCGAGCGCCTGCAGGCGACAGCGGCCAGGCAGGACGGCGAGCTCGGCGTGTACGTCAAGGACCTGCACAGCAATCTGGCGGTGACCCTGCAGGCCGAGCGGCTGTGGTACATGGCGTCCGGCATCAAGGTGCCCGTGGCCATCGCCGTATTGCGTGGCGTCGAACGCGGCGACTGGCAACTGGATACGCGCCTGCCGCTCGCCGCCAACGATTTCGTCGATGGCGCCGGCAGCACCAACCAGTATGGCCCCGGCGAGCGCCTGAGCGTGCGCTTTTTGCTCGAGCAGATGATCATCTACAGTGACAACACCGCCACCGACCGGCTGATTCGCCTGGTCGGCCTGGATGCCGTGAATGGCCTGGTACGCGAACTGGTGCCCGAGGGCTTCGAGCCGATCACCACGCTGGGCGACGTGCGCCGGCATATTTATGGCGAATTCCACCCAGGCGCTGCAAAACTGGGGGGTCGCGATCTGCTGCGCCTGCGCCAGGCACGTCAGGACGGCGAGCGCCTGAACCGCCTGGCCGAGCTGCTCGGCGTACCGCGCTCGGCTCTGGCACCGATCAGCCTGGGCAATGCCTACGCCGCCTACTACAGCAGCAACCTCAACGCTGCCACGCTCTCGGCCTATGGCGAGCTGCTCGAGCGCCTGGCCGAGGGCCAGGCGCTGGGCCAGGCGCAGACGGCCTACCTGCTGGAGGTGATGGGCCGAGTCAAGACCGGCAGCAAACGCATCATTGCCGGACTGCCGAAAAACACCCACTTCGCTCACAAGACCGGCACCCAGCGCGCACGCATCTGCGACTCGGGGCTGATCCGCACACCCGAACGCGGCGCTGCCGAGGCAGTGCTGGTCGTCGCCTGCGTGGAAGGTGAACTGTCGCTGGCCAAGGCCGAGCGCACCCTGCGCCAGGTTGGCGAAGCGCTGAGCGCATCGGGCGTACTGACCCGTGACGCACTCAACTGAGGGATTGGCCATGAAAACCCTGTTCGCAGGCATCGCCCTGCTCGGCTGCGCGGCGCTGTCGCTCTGGCTATGGGCAACGCCGCAGCGCGACGAGCGCTTCGAGGCGCTGGCCGAGCGGTTGCGCGAACTCGACGAGGCCTCCCCCGGCCAACTGGGCGTCTACCTGCTACGCCCTGCCGACGGCAGCGAGCTGAACCATCAGGCCGATCGCACCTGGTACCTGGCCTCGGCCACCAAGGCAGCGATCGCCATCGCCGTGCTGCAGGAAGTCGACGACGGCACGCTGCAGCTCGACCAGCCGATCACCCTGGAAGAGGGCGACCGGGTCGACGGCTCCGGCGGCCTGGTGTGGGAAGACGCCGGTGCTCGTTATAGCGTCAGCGAATTGCTGCGCGAGATGCTGCAGGAAAGCGACAATACCGCCGCCGACATGCTGATTCGCGCAGCCGGGATGCAGCGCATCAACGAGCGCATCGCGGCAGCCGCCGGCCGCGACTTCGGCAAGGTGACGCGCCTGCTCGAGGTACGCCGTGAGCTGTACGGACAGCTGCACCCCGACGCCCGCTCGCTGGAGAACCGCCGAATCGTCGAGATCGCCGCCGCGCCGCTCGGCCCGCAGCGCGTCGAAGCAGTGGCCAATGCGCTGAAGATGAAACCCGATCAGCTCGAGACCCGCGACCTCGACGAAGCCTACCAGCGCTACTACGAAACCGGCCTGAACAGCGCGACCCTGGTCGCCTACGGCCAGCTATTCGGCAAACTGGCCAACGGCGAGCTGCTGTCCGAAGCGAGTACCAGGCTGCTTTACGACATCATGGGCCTGGACAGCTACGAGGCCTATCGGCTGGAAGCCGGCCTGAGTGAGCAAGTGCCCTTCGTGCAGAAGACCGGCACCCAGCAGCACCGCGCCTGTCACATGGGCATCGCCAACCCGCAAGGTGAGGACGCCCTGGTGATCCTCGCCTGTGCCGAGGCACTCGATGAGGATGCCGAGGCCGGCAAGCTGTTCGAGGAGGTTGGCGAAGCGATTCAGGACCTGGTGCTCGATAGCGACAAAGCCGAAGCGGCCTGATCGCCCGATCAATTCGCGCCCATGAAAAAGCCCCCGCCGGCTCGCGCCGGCGGGGGCTTTCTAGTCAGCTAGAACCGGATCAGTTCTTGGCTTTCTTGGCAGCGCGGGTACGCTCGCCTTCGTCGAGGATCTTCTTGCGCAGACGAATCGACTTCGGCGTGACTTCACACAGCTCGTCGTCCTGGATGAATTCCAGAGCCTGTTCCAGGGTGAAGCGAACTGGCGGAACCAGGGCGATGGTTTCGTCCTTACCCGAGGCGCGCATGTTATCGAGCTTCTTGCCCTTGGTTGGGTTGACGCCCAGGTCGTTGTCGCGGCTGTTCAGGCCGATGATCTGACCGTTGTAGATTTCCTGGCCGTGCTCGACGAACAGCTTGCCGCGCGCCTGCAGGGTTTCCAGGGAGTAGGTCAGTGCCTTGCCGGTATCGATCGATACCAGTACGCCGTTCTGGCGACCGGACATGTGGCCCGACTTCATCACGTCGTAACGGTCGAAGATCGAGGTCAGGATGCCTGCACCGTTGGTCAGGGTCAGGAAGGCGTTACGGAAGCCGATCAGACCACGCGCCGGGATGTTGTATTCCAGGCGTACGCGACCTTTGCCGTCCGGCACCATGTTGCTCAGGTCGCCTTTACGCAGACCCATTTCTTCCATGACCTTGCCCTGGGATTCTTCCGGGATGTCGATGGTGACGTTTTCGTACGGCTCGTGCTTGGCACCGTCGACTTCACGGATGATCACTTCCGGACGACCAACGCCCATTTCGAAGCCTTCGCGGCGCATGTTCTCGATCAGAACCGACAGGTGCAGCTCACCACGGCCGGAGACCTTGAATTTGTCAGCCGAGTCGCCTTCTTCGACGCGCAGGGCAACGTTGTACAGCAGCTCCTTGTCCAGACGCTCCTTGATGTTACGGCTGGTGACGAACTTGCCTTCCTTACCGCAGAACGGCGAATCGTTGACCTGGAAGGTCATGGATACGGTCGGCTCGTCAACGGTCAGCGGGGTCATCGCTTCAACGTTGTTCTGGTCGCACAGGGTGTCGGAGATGAACAACTCGTCCATGCCGCTGACGCAGACGATGTCGCCGGCGGTGGCCTCTTCGACGTCCACACGGTGCAGGCCGTGGTGGCCCATCAGCTTGAGGATACGGCCGTTACGCTTCTTGCCTTCGGTATCGATGGCAGTGACCGGGGTGTTCGGCTTGACGCGACCACGGGCGATACGGCCAACACCGATGATGCCCAGGAAGCTGTTGTAGTCCAGTGCCGAGATCTGCATCTGGAACGGGCCGTCGATGTCGACGTTCGGCGCAGGCACGTGGTCGACGATGGCCTGATACAGCGGAGTCAGGTCTTCGGCCATGTCGGTGTGGTCGAGACCGGCGATGCCGTTCAGGGCCGAGGCGTAGACGACCTGGAAGTCCAATTGTTCTTCGGTGGCACCGAGGTTGTCGAACAGGTCGAAGATCTGGTCCATGACCCAATCCGGACGCGCGCCCGGACGGTCGATCTTGTTGATTACCACGATCGGACGCAGGCCGGCTTCGAAAGCCTTCTTGGTCACGAAGCGGGTTTGCGGCATCGGGCCGTCCTGGGCGTCGACGACCAGCAGTACGGAGTCGACCATCGACATCACGCGCTCTACTTCACCGCCGAAGTCGGCGTGGCCGGGGGTGTCGACGATGTTGATGCGGTAGTCGTTCCACTTGATGGCGGTGTTCTTGGCCAGAATGGTGATGCCGCGCTCTTTTTCCTGGTCGTTGCTGTCCATCACGCGCTCGTCGTTGAGCTCGCTGCGCTCCAGGGTGCCGGACTGACGCAGCAGGGCGTCGACCAGGGTGGTCTTGCCATGGTCAACGTGGGCGATGATGGCGATGTTGCGTAGATTCTCGATCACAGTAGTGGTCTCGTAGGTTGGGTCGGGCTACCCGGCAGTTGCTTCAAGAGCCCAACGCGAAAAATCGGGTTTAAGGGTAAAGGCAGTCTGTTAAGGCTGTGTGGCGGCAAACTCGCCGCCAATCGGGTCGGGAGGGCGATGGCGGATGCTGCCGCCATTGAGCCCGGGCGTCTTATGCCGGACGATAAACGCGCACATTGGCATGCCCCTCGCTCAGCAGGTGATGGGCATGCAGGCGGCTCATGACGCCCCTGTCGCAATAGAGGAGGTACTGGCGGTTCTCGTCCAGCTCCTTGAAACGATTGTTGATGGCGTAGAACGGCAACGCCTGGACTTCCACACCCTCGATTTTCAGCGGCTCGTCTTCGGCCTGGTCGGGGTGTCGAATGTCGATCACCACATGGCCGGACAGCGCATCAGTGACTTCCTCGACCTGCACGTCCTGGCCCAGCTCTTCGATCACCCGATCGATGGCGATCAGCCGGGCCCGTTCGAGGGCGCGCTCGAGCACCGCCATGTCGAACTGCTCTTCTTCGTAAACGACGCGATTGGGCTTGGCCTTGGTGGTCGGGTTCACCGAAATCACGCCGCAGTATTCGGGCATGTGGCGGGCGAACTCGGCCGTGCCGATGGCTTCGGCGGTGTCGATGATGTCCTGTTTGTGGCTGGCGATCAGCGGACGCAGCACCAGCTTGTCGGTGACCGAGTCGATCACCGAGAGGTTTGGCAGGGTCTGGCTGGATACCTGGCTGATCGCCTCGCCGGTCACCAGTGCGTCGATCTGCAGACGCTCGGCCAGGCGGCTGGCGACGCGCAGCATCATGCGCTTGAGGGTGACGCCCATGTAACTGTTGTCGACCTTGCCGAGAATCTCGCCGAGCACTTCCTCGAACGGCACGCTGATGAACAGCACGCGCTGGCTGCTGCCGTACTTCTTCCAGAGGTAGTGGGCGACTTCCATCACGCCCAGCTCGTGGGCACGACCGCCAAGGTTGAAGAAGCAGAAGTGGCTCATCAGGCCACGGCGCATGATCTGGTAGGCCGCCACGGTGGAGTCGAAACCACCGCTCATCAGTACCAGGGTCTGCTCCAGCGAACCCAGGGGGTAGCCACCCAGGCCAGGATGCTGGTGATGAATGACGTACAGGCGCTGATCGCGGATCTCGATGCGCACCTCGACCTCGGGTTTCTTCAGGTCGATGCCGGCGGCGCCGCACTGCTGGCGCAGCTGGCTGCCGACGTAGCGCTCCACGTCGATGGAGGAAAAGGCGTGACGGCCACCGCGCTTGCAGCGTACCGAAAAGATCTTGCCGGCCAGCAGCTCGCCATAATGCAGTTTGCACTTGGCGACGATGTCGTCGAAGTCACCAAGCGGGTATTCGTCGATCTGCAGGAAATGCACGATGCCTGGCACGCAGCTCAGGCGCTCGATGATTTCCCGCTGGACCTTGGGCTCGGCCACCTCGGTTTTCACTTCCAGATTGTCCCAGACACCGGTCACCTGCAGTTGCGGGTCGAGATCACGCAACACCACGCGGATGTTCTTGGCCAACTGCCGGATGAAGTTCTTGCGAACCGGCGGGCTCTTGATGGTGATTTCCGGAAAGACTTTGACGATCAGTTTCATGGGAGCAAATGTCGGGGCCAGGGCCTGAAAAACAGGGGCGCGGATTATAAAGGAAATTGCTCAACCTTTGATCAAAAATCCGCAAACAATCTGCACGCGCACCAAAATAGAACTCGATGCATATAAATCGCACCATAGAGGTGCTCAAGTAGCTCTTTTTGTGACCGCCATGCCCGCCAAAGCATCGTTTTCCGCGGCACACGTCCATCACGGGGCACTGGCATGCATATTGCTCCCTTGTGAGGCAGGGTGTCCTGGCAGACTATCTGGCCCGGCGTCACGAACTCAAAGAAGGGTCAACGAACGACCCTATCCACCTGGAGGACAACATGTCTAAGGCTGTTCAACTGATCAAAGAACACGACGTGAAGTGGGTAGACCTGCGCTTCACCGACACCAAGGGTAAGCAGCACCACGTGACCATGCCGGCCCGTGATGCCCTGGACGACGAATTCTTCGAAGTCGGCAAGATGTTCGACGGCTCCTCCATCCACGGCTGGAAAGGCATCGAAGCCTCCGACATGATCCTGCTGCCGGACGACAGCACCGCCGTGCTCGACCCGTTCACCGAAGAGCCGACCCTGATCCTGGTCTGCGACATCATCGAGCCGAGCACCATGCAGGGCTACGACCGTGACCCGCGCTCCATCGCCCGTCGCGCCGAGGAATACCTGAAGACCACCGGTATCGGTGACACCGTCTTCGTGGGCCCCGAGCCCGAGTTCTTCATCTTCGACGAAGTGAAGTTCAAGTCCGACATCTCCGGCTCGATGTTCAAGATCTACTCCGAACAAGGCTCCTGGATGACCGATCAGGACGTCGAAGGTGGCAACAAGGGCCACCGCCCGGCCGTCAAAGGCGGTTACTTCCCGGTTCCGCCGTGTGACCACGACCACGAAATCCGTACTGCCATGTGTAATGCCATGGAAGAGATGGGCCTGGTCATCGAAGTTCACCACCACGAAGTGGCAACTGCCGGCCAGAACGAAATCGGTGTGAAATTCAACACCCTGGTTGCCAAGGCTGACGAAACCCAGACCCTGAAGTACTGCGTACACAACGTGGCCGATGCCTATGGCAAAACCGCTACCTTCATGCCGAAGCCGCTGTACGGCGACAACGGTTCGGGCATGCACGTACACATCTCGGTCTCCAAGGACGGCAAGAACACCTTCGCAGGTGAAGGCTATGCCGGCCTGTCGGAAACCGCTCTGTACTTCATCGGCGGCATCATCAAGCACGGTAAGGCCCTGAACGGCTTCACCAACCCGTCGACCAACTCCTACAAGCGTCTGGTTCCTGGCTTCGAAGCACCGGTCATGCTGGCCTACTCGGCTCGTAACCGTTCCGCCTCGATCCGTATCCCGTACGTGTCCAGCCCGAAAGCGCGCCGCATCGAAGCTCGCTTCCCGGACCCGGCTGCCAACCCGTACCTGGCCTTCGCCGCACTGCTGATGGCCGGCCTGGACGGTATCCAGAACAAGATCCACCCTGGCGACGCAGCGGACAAGAACCTGTACGACCTGCCGCCGGAAGAAGGCAAGCTGATCCCGCAGGTTTGCGGCAGCCTGAAAGAAGCCCTGGAAGAGCTGGACAAGGGCCGAGCGTTCCTGACCAAGGGCGGCGTATTCTCCGACGATTTCATCGATGCCTACATCGAGCTGAAATCGGAAGAAGAAATCAAGGTACGTACCTTCGTACACCCGCTGGAATACGACCTGTACTACAGCGTCTAAGTCAGCCGCGCTGCCTGGCAGCGTGACCAAAAACCTCCCCAGTTATGCCGGGGAGGTTTTTTATGACCTGCCATTTCTGGTGGCCATCCTGCGCGTCGTCGCAAGGGGGTTGAAAGAGGCTCCCGCCATTTTCATGCCCGATTATTTTTCGGCGCCAGTGCAAATCCTTGGCGCCGCGCGCTTGCCAGCACGCCATGGCGGTGCAAGGCTATCGACATCACCTGACAGGAGACCGGCCCAATGCGCCGCATGCTCGCTTGCCTGCTGCTGATCCTGGCCCTGCCGGTCAGCGCGCAGATCTACAAGTACACCGACGCCAACGGCAATACGGTGTTCACCAATCAGCCGCCGGAAGGTACCAAGGCCGAAAGCGTCGAGCTCAAGCCGATCAACACCAGCAGCCAGCCGACGCCGCCCAGCACTGGCGCGAATGAACCGCGCATGAGCGAATTGCCACAGAACCCCTATCAGATTCTCGAACTGCGCGACCTGCCCAGCGAGGAAGCACTGCGCGCCAACAACGGCACTTTTTCCGTGGGCGTGACTATCGAACCGCGCCTGGGCCCTGGTCATAGCCTGCGCCTGGTGGTCGACGGCAAGCCCTACGGGCAGCCGAGCAACCTGCCGCGCCTGCAGCTGACCGAACTGGACCGCGGCGAGCACAGCATTGCCGTGGCGGTAATGCAGGGCGAGCGCATCATCCAACAGAGCGAGACGCGCACCTTCACGGTGCAACGAGTCAGCACCAACAGCCCGGCCCGGGGTAACTGAGCGCCATGCGTACACTGCTCTTCGCCCTGCTGCTGATCACCCTTCCAAGCGTTGCTCAGGTCTACACCTACGTGGATGCCGAGGGTAACCGGGTGTTCACCGACAGCCCGCGTAACGGCAATGCCACGCAGGTGCAGATGGCACCCTCGAACCGTATCGAGCCGCCCACCCGCCGCCTCTCCCCACCGGCACCCGCCGCGCCCAGCGGGCCGATCCTCAGCTATGAGCTGCTGCGCATCACCATCCCGCAGCCTGACGCGACCATCAACGACAATGCCGGCAACCTGATCGTCACCGTGAACGCCGAACCGGCCCTGCACCCGGGCCACAGCTATCGCCTGCTGCTCGATGGCGAGCCTTACGGCAACACGGGCCGTAGCCCGGTGTTTCCCCTGGAGAATATCGACCGCGGCACCCATCAGATCGCCGTGGAGATCATCACCGAAGGCGGCATCATCGTCGAACGCACGCCCAGCCAACCCTTTCACATGAAGCGCGTGTCGCTGGCGCAGAAGCGCAAGGTACGCCCCTGCCAGAAGGACGAATACGGCGTACGCCCCGAGTGCCCGATCGAAGACAAACCCAAGGAAGAAGACAAGGGCATCATCGGCATCCTGCCTTTCCTTTAAAAGCCTGTTCACGACCATAGGCTCGGCTTAAGCGCCTGCAAAGTAGCGAGAGCGGACGTTCCCCGATCCACTGTGGGAGCGCGCCATGCGCGCGAAAAATCGCGGGCATGGCGCGCTCCCACAGGTACTGCATCGATGGCCGCTTCTACCTTGTAGCTGCCTCTTTGATGGCGCCCAAAAGATGCGAGCAGCGCCCAGACGCGCCCGCTCTGGATTTACCAGTCCACTCATGCGCACCATTAAGGTGCACCAAGACGCACCGATTTCTATACTCGTCCCAAATTGGCACACGCCAACCATGGCCACTGCGCCGAGAAGAAGCCAATTGCGGGGTTTCATCGCCGCCTGCGCTTCTTTGCGGGGCTTTGGTTTGCTTCTTGCATTTTCTCCAGTATCGCCGCGATCCGGAACCGCCGTTCCCCTCGCCGGCCCTTCTGCCCCTACCGCACGAGGAACGACTTTTGGCTGGCCCACACCCGCAACGAGACTTGCCACGCTGCGCCACGTTGCCAGACAACGCCCCTGCCGCGCCGCAGACAAGCTACCAGCTGGTGGGCGCAGAGCGATGATCATCAACGACGCCCTGCACCGCCTGCTGCTCGACAACCTGACCACGGCGACCCTGCTGCTCAACGCCGACCTGCGCCTGGAATACATGAACCCGGCCGCGGAAATGCTCCTGGCGGTCAGCGGCCAGCGTAGCCACGGCCAGTTCATCAGCGACCTGTTCACCGAAACCCGCGAGGCACTCGGCGCGCTGCGCCAGGCGGTGGCCGAGGCCCATCCGTTCAACAAGCGCGAAGCGGTGCTGACCACGCAGACCGGCCAGAGCCTGACCGTCGACTACGCGGTGACGCCGATACTCAGCCGTGGCGAAACCATGCTGCTGCTCGAGGTACACCCGCGGGACCGGCTGCTGCGCATCACCAAGGAAGAGGCCCAGCTGTCCAAGCAGGAAACCACCAAGCTGCTGGTACGCGGCCTTGCCCACGAGATCAAGAATCCACTGGGTGGCATTCGTGGCGCGGCCCAGCTGCTGGCTCGCGAGCTGCCGGAAGAAAGCCTCAAGGATTACACCAACGTGATCATCGAGGAAGCCGACCGCCTGCGTAACCTGGTCGACCGTATGCTCGGTTCCAACAAGCTGCCGTCCCTGGCGATCACCAACGTCCACGAAGTGCTCGAGCGCGTCGCCAGCCTGGTGGAAGCGGAAAGCCAGGGCAGCGTGGTCTTGGTGCGCGACTACGACCCGAGCATTCCCGACCTGATCGTCGACCGTGAACAGATGATCCAGGCGGTGCTCAACATCGTGCGCAACGCCATGCAGGCGCTGGCCGCCAAGCCCGAGCTGCGCCCAGGGCGCATCACCCTGCGCACGCGCACGCTGCGCCAGTTCACCATCGGCTACATCCGCCATCGCCTGGTGACCAAGATCGAGATCATCGACAACGGCCCGGGGATCCCGCCGGAGCTGCAGGAAACCATCTTCTATCCCATGGTCAGCGGGCGTGCCGACGGCACCGGCCTGGGCCTGGCGATTACCCAGAACATCATCAGTCAGCATCAAGGCCTGATCGAGTGCGAGAGCCATCCCGGGCAAACCGTGTTCTCGATCTTTCTGCCGCTGGAACAAGGAGCAACTCCGACATGAGCCGCAGTGAAACCGTATGGATCGTTGACGACGACCGCTCCATCCGCTGGGTGCTGGAAAAGGCCCTGCAACAGGAAGGCATGAGCACGCAGAGTTTCGACAGCGCCGATGGCGTGCTGGGCCGACTCTCGCGTCAGCAACCGGACGTGATCATTTCCGACATCCGCATGCCCGGCTCCAGCGGCCTGGAGCTGCTGTCGAGCATCCGCGAAATGCACCCGCGTCTGCCGGTGATCATCATGACCGCCCATTCCGATCTGGACAGCGCCGTGGCGTCCTACCAGGGCGGTGCGTTCGAATACCTGCCCAAGCCCTTCGACGTCGACGAAGCGGTGTCGCTGGTCAAGCGTGCCAACCAGCACGCCAAGGAGCAGCAGGGCCTCCATGTGCCGGCCGCCCAGGCGCGTACCCCGGAAATCATCGGTGAAGCACCGGCGATGCAGGAGGTGTTCCGCGCTATCGGGCGCCTGAGCCACTCCAACATCACCGTGCTGATCAATGGTGAGTCGGGCACCGGTAAGGAGCTGGTCGCCCACGCCCTGCACCGCCACAGCCCCCGCGCCGCTTCGCCGTTCATCGCGCTGAACATGGCAGCGATTCCCAAGGACCTGATGGAGTCCGAGCTGTTCGGCCACGAGAAAGGTGCCTTCACCGGCGCGGCCAACCAGCGTCGCGGGCGCTTCGAGCAAGCCGACGGTGGCACCCTGTTTCTCGACGAAATCGGCGACATGCCGGCCGACACCCAGACCCGCCTGCTGCGCGTGCTGGCTGACGGCGAGTTCTACCGGGTCGGCGGTCATACGCCGGTCAAGGTCGACGTGCGCATCATCGCCGCCACTCACCAGAACCTGGAAAGTCTGGTGAGTGCCGGCAAGTTCCGCGAAGACCTGTTCCACCGTCTCAACGTGATTCGCATCCATATTCCGCGCCTGTCGGATCGCCGCGAAGACATCCCGACGCTGGCCCGCCATTTCCTCAGCCGCGCGGCCACTGAGCTGGCGGTCGAGCCAAAATTGCTGAAAAGCGAAACCGAGGATTACCTGCAGCAACTGCAGTGGCCCGGCAACGTGCGTCAGTTGGAGAACACCTGCCGGTGGATCACCGTGATGGCCTCGGGCCGCGAAGTGCATGTCGATGATCTGCCGCCGGAACTGCTGGTGCAGCCCCAGGACAACGCACCGGTCAGCAACTGGGAGCAGGCGCTGCGCCAGTGGGCCGACCAGGCGCTGGGCCGCGGCCAGTCGAGCCTGCTCGACAGCGCGGTGCCGGCCTTCGAGCGGATCATGATCGAGACCGCCCTCAAGCACACCGCCGGCCGCCGCCGCGACGCCGCCCTGCTGCTTGGTTGGGGTCGTAACACCCTGACCCGCAAGATCAAGGAACTGGGCATGAACGTCGACGGCTCCGAAGACGACGACAGCGACGGCAACTAAGCCGTACCTGCAAAGACAAGAACGCCGCGCTCCGACCAGGGCGCGGCGTTTTTTTTGGCGTCGCTTAATCATTTCCTGAAAGAGTGTTGTGGCAGCGGGCCGTGCCCGCGATACGGTCGCCACCGACAACAGCAGTAACCAGCTACCGTGCTGGTCTATCGAGACCTGTGGCGTCCATGCCATCGCTTTCGCGCGCATGGCGCGCTCCCACATTTGTCTGTGGACAGCCCCGGGTGTCGCTGCGCTCGACCCGGGCTACTGCGCTGAGCATGAGTGATGGGCGGCTGGGCTTTGTGGGAGCGGGCCGTGCCCGCGATACGGTCGCCACCGATACCAGCAGGAACCAGCCACCGTGTTGGTCCATCAAGACCTGTGCCGCCCATGCCATCGCTTTCGCGCGCATGGCGCGCTCCCACATTTGTCTGTGGGAAGCCCCGGGTGTCGCTGCGCTCGACCCGGGCTACTGCGCTGAGCATGAGTGATGGGCGGCTGCGCTTTGTGGGCGCTAGCTGTGTAAACCCAGTACGTTGTTCAGTGGCAATGGAGCCCGACTGATTGGTGGTTTGTAGTTGAGACTGCTGTGCGGCCTGTGCCAGTTGTAGTGGTGCAGCCAGGCTGGCAAA
>NZ_MSXV01000048.1 GCF_001945395.1 Pseudomonas sp. PA15(2017)
GCTGCTCACTTGAAAGGTTGGTCGCGACCTTTCGAATCGTACAAAAGCAAACGCCCCGAACAATGTCGGGGCGTCTGATGGGATCACTACCTGCATCAGCGAGTTTTCACACGCTCTGGCAAGGGCCGTTTTTTTGTGGGCAGCTTTCATGGGAACCTGTTCAGGGTCATTCAGGCGACATGAAAGAGGCTGCCGCAAGGCAGGAGCGGGCATCGTTGCTTTACCTGTGGGAATGGGCGGGGGCGCCCAGTCCATGCCCGCAATTTCGCAGGCATGGCCCGCTCACACAGGTTCCGCGCTCCCCTTAGCTGCCAAATCGCCGAACCTCGGTTCGAAGACTTTGAACAGGTTCTGAGGGGTCAGGCCGGCTGGGCCGCTCTGCCATTGGCCACGAAACGCAGCATCCACTCGCCAACGGTGCGCCCATGGTGATCCAGGTGCAGGTTATCCACCGCCGCACGGTAGGTGGTTTCGCCAATGTGCTGCTGGCGAATGTCCAGCAGCGCGCGGGAATACTCGGGCACGAACTCCGGATGCCCCTGGAAGCACAGCACCTGATCACCGATACGATAGGCCGCATGGGCGCAGAACGGGCTGGTGGCCAGCAACGTGGCGTTTTCCGGCAGCCGGGTGACCTGATCCTGATGGCTGATCAGCAACGTCAGCTCATCCAGGGCTGGCGTCATCCAGTCCAGCTGTTCGGTCAGCTGATAACGATGAATGCCTACACCCCACCCGCCACTGGCGCGTTCGGCCCTGCCGCCGAGCAGCAGCGCCAGCAACTGGTGCCCGAAGCAGACACCCAGCAACTTGTCGCCTGCCTGATAGCGTTCGAGCAAATAGGCCTTGAGTGTTTCGATCCACGGATCCGTGGCGAACGAATCGGCCTTGCTGCCGGTGACCAGGTACGCATCGAAACGTACATCGGCGGGCGGATAATCGCCCTGCATGACGTTGAATACGTGGAAGCTGGCCTCGATGGCCTGACCAGCGAAAAGACGTTCGAACATCTTGCCGTAGCCCTGATACTGGTCGACCAGCTCGGGGCGCAGGATGTCGGTTTCCAGAATGCAGATCTGCAGCGACATGGCGATACCTGAAAAATAACAGAGCAGTCAAAGCCTGCCTGTGCAGATGCATCAAGGCAAGAGGCATACCGTTATCCGCGTCATCAGTCTTTTCAATAGACTCCATGATCAGTCTTTACTTCTGCGCCTGGGTAAAGGACCTGATGATCGCGTCATCGGCCCACAACGCCACTGACGAGCGTAACCACCATGCACAGCCAGACCATCCGCTACGCCCGCAACGGCGCCCTGGGCGCCATCGGCCTTTATCTGATCATTGCCCTGCCCCTGCTGGCGGCCAGCATGCAGCGCCCGGCTCAGCCCGTGCAGACGGCAAGCCAGACGATGGTGCCCGCAGCGAACCAGGGCAGTTTTACCTGAACCCCAAGCGAAACGCCGGACTCCAAATCTGCAGTGCCTGAATGCAGGCGCGATCATCCTAAACAGTGAAGGAGTTCCACGATGCTCAAGAAGACCCTGACTGCCCTTACTGCCGCTGCCGCCATGAGCGCCGGTCTCGCCATGGCCGATCGCCCGGGCGCCGACTGGATCAGCATCGAGCAGGCGCTGAGCAGCGCCAAGCAGGCTGGTTTCACCCAGATCCACAAGATCGAAGCCGACGACGCTGGCTACTGGGAAGGCGAAGGCACCAAACAGGACAACCGTCTCTATGAGTTCCGCGTGGACGGCAAGAGCGGCAAGGTGATCCGTGAGCAACTGGACAACTGATCGATAGCACTTGAAAAACCGGCCCAAGCAGAGCGTGTGAAAAGTCGCTGATGCAGGTAGTGATCCCATCAGACGCCCCGACATTGTTCGGGGCGTTTGCTTTTGTACGATTCGAAAGGTCGCGACCAACCTTTCAAGTGAGCA